>JAVKFT010000008.1:0-133224 GCA_040223655.1 Thalassobaculaceae bacterium
ACTCACTCCCCGGCCTTGTGCCGGGGCCCGCCCGTCAGCATGCGGAAGGGATCAGTCAGATGCGCGACGCACAGGCGGGCCCATCCGTGGGCCCCGGCACAAGGTCGGGGAGTGTTGTTTCCGGGAAGTGTTTCGAGGGAGTGCTGTTTCGGAGAAGTACTTCCGGGAAAATGCCAATCCGGCGGGATGCCGTCGCTATTCCCCGAACGGCACCGCCGGGAGAACCGTTCCAGCGCAGTTCCCGAACCCGACCCGGTAGTCCCCCTCGCACCAGCCGCGCAGGGCCAGCGTATCGCCATCCTCGATGAAGGTTCGCGACACGCCGCCGAGGTCGATCGGATCGCGGCCGTTCCAGGTGATCTCCAGCAGCGAGCCGAGGCTGTCCGGCGTCTGCCCCGACACGGTCCCGGAGCCGAGCAGGTCGCCGGTACACATCGCGCAGCCGGACGCGCTGTGATGGGCGAGCTGCTGGGCCGAGGAGTAGTACATGTGCCGGTAGTTGGTGCGGCTGATGGTCGTCGCGGGACCGCCCGACGGCGCCATGTCGATTTCCAGGCGGATGTCGAAGTTGTTCGGCGCGCTCTCCTGCAGGTAGGGCAGCAGCGGTACCGCCCGGTCCGGTGTGGGCACCCGGAACGGCTCCAGCGCCTCGCGGGTGACCACCCAGGGGCTGATCGTGGTGGCGAAGGCCTTGGCCTGGAACGGGCCGAGCGGCTGATACTCCCAGACCTGGATGTCGCGGGCCGACCAGTCGTTCAGCAGCACGTAGCCGAAGATGGCATCGTAGGCCTCCTCGGTGGTCAGCGGCCGGCCCATCTCGCTCGGCGTGCCGACCACGGCGCCCATCTCCAGCTCGATATCCAGCCGGCGGCAGGGGCCGAAATGGGGGGCGTCGGCATCCAGCGCCTTGAGCTGGCCGTTCGGGCGGCGGATCGGCGTGCCCGAGACCACCACCGTCGAGGCCCGGCCGTTGTAGCCGACCGGCAGGTGCAGCCAGTTCGGCATCAGCGCGTTGTCCGGGCCTCTGAACATGCTGCCCACGTTGCTGGCGTGCTCCCGCGACGCATAGAAATCGGTGAAGCTGCGCACGAAGAACGGCAGGTGCATCATCACCTCGGCCTGGGGGATCAGCACCTCCCCCTCCGGCCCGCCGGTCTCCGCGTCGAGCAGCTCGGCGATCCGCGCCCGTGTCTGCGACCAGACCCTCTGCGGCTGCGCCATCAGCGGGTTCAGCACCCCGTCGCCGAACACCCACTCCCCCGGCGCCGGCACCAGCGAACCGGCCTGTTCCAGGGCCGTCAGGTCCAGAATCATGTCGCCGATCGCGACGCCAACCCGCCGAGGCCCGTCGCCCTCGGAAAACACGCCGAAGGGCAGGTTCTGGATCGGGAAATCGGCGCCGGGCCGGTTGGCGCTCTCGACCCAGCTGCGCCGTGCCGGGTCGTGGGTGGCGTTCAATCCGGGCATTCGGTCGTGTCCTCCTGGGTCGGTCGGGCGGCGGCGAGCGCGGCGGAGAGGACCGACCGGTCGCCGATATGGTTGGCCAGGATCAGGATCAGGCGGGCGTTGAACGCGTCGCTCTGCTCCTTGTCCATCGTCTCGTGGGCGGCGATCAGCTCGGCGTAGAAGTCGTCCGGGCGGTCGATGTTCGGGGTAAGGATGAGGTCCACCATGTCAGGTCCTTCCCGTCGCGGTGCGGATCGCGTCTCGCACTGCCGTTGCGTCGTAGGCCGGCCAGCGGGCGACCACATGCTGGTCCGGGCGGAGCAGATAGACCGCCGAGCCCGCCGTGCCCAGATACCGGTCGGCAAGCGCGCCGCTCGGATCGTCCGCCGGGGACAGGGCGAGGCACGGCACGTCGATACCGTCCACCGTCAGCCCGTCCGGCGCCTCGGCCCCAAGCGCCAGGAGCCGGAACGCGCCGTCGAGCCGGTCCAGCAGGAAACCGTCGCCGAGCGGGGCGTCCGGGCACGGGCTTCCGGGGCGGCTGCGGTCCGGGCCGCCGGGCAGCGCGTCCGGTCCGTTGAGCGGCGAGCCGTCATAGGTACAGGGCAGCGACAGCCGCCCGGAATTCACCAGCGGCCGGGCGAAGGGATAGCGTTCGCTCAGGTCCAGGACGGCGTCGCGGAACAGCTTCGAGACCTCGGATTTCGGGGTGATGAAGTCGGTCGCGCGGGTCGAGTTCAGGATGTTCTCGTCGGCCCCAACCTCGCGCTCCCAGGCGTAGCTGTCGAGCAGCGCATCCGGTGCCAGGCCGCGGATCACCAGATCGAGTTTCCAGGCGAGGTTCTCGGCGTCCTGAACGCCGGAATTGGCGCCGCGCGCACCGAAAGGCGAGACCTGATGGGCGCTGTCGCCGGCGAACAGCACCCGGCCGTGGCGGAAGCCGGTCATCCGGCGGCACTGGAACGTGTAGATCGACGTCCACACCACCTCGTAGGCGATGTCGGGGCCGAGCATCTCCTCGATCCGCGCCCGGACGTTCTCGTCGCGCAGCTCCTTCTCCCGGTCGACATGCCAGCCGATCTGGAAGTCGAGCCGCCAGACGTCGTCCGGCTGCTTGTGCAGCAGGGCCGAGGCGCCCGACTTGAACGGCGGGTCGAACCAGAAGCGCCGCTCGGTCGGGAAATCGGCCTTCATGCGGACATCGGCGATCAGGAAACTGTCCTCGAAGACACGTCCCTCGAACCCGAGGCCGAGGGCCGCGCGGACCGGCGATGCCGCCCCGTCGCAGGCGACCACCCAGTCGGCCTCGACGGTGTACGGGCCGTCCGGCGTCAGCACCTCCAGGGTCACGCCGTCCTTCCCCGGCTGGACGCCCTCGACGCGGTTCCGCCCGCGGATCTCGATCGGCGCGCCGTCCGCCTGGGCGGCGCGGATGCGGTCGACCAGCACCTTCTCGAAATAAGGCTGCTGCAGATTGATGAAGGCCGGATACCGGTGCCCCGCCTCCGGCAGCAGGTTGAACTCGAACACCTTGCGGTCGCGGTGGAACACCTTGCCGAGGTTCCAGACCACGCCGCGCTCGACCAGCGTGTCTCCGCAGCCGAGCCGGCCGGCGATCTCCAGGACCCGCTTGGCGATGCAGATCGCCCGGCTGCCCATGCCGATGCCCTCGTGGTCGTCAAGCACCAGAACCGGCACACCTTTGAGGCCGAGCTCCAGGGCGGCGGTCATGCCCACCGGACCGCCGCCGACGATCACAACGGGATGGTGGACCGGATCGGCCGCGTCCTGGTCGGCGGAGCGCCGGTAGGGGTACTCCCGGAAGGCGAGCGTGTAGCGATCCTGAAGCATCGATCCCACCTCCTTTCCGACTTCCTGGAGGCGTTCCGGGCCTTGGTCCGGAGCGTCATCCAGGACCGTGTTCAGACGACCGCGCCTGGGTCCTGGATCGACCGTCGGTCGTCCAGGAAGTCGATCACGTGACGAGTGGAGATTAGTCCGCAGTTCCCACTCTCACCCCTGCAGGGACTCCCACATCTCCAGATCGCGCTGGGCGGTCCAGATACGCGGGGTGTCGATGCCGCGGGCCTCGTCATAGGCGCGGGCGACATTGAACGGCAGGCAGTGCTCGTAGATGGCGTAGTCCTTGAACTTGGCGTCGCAGGCGTCGCGCACCGCGTCCCAGGCGTCCTTCAGGCTGCCGCCCCGGGCCGCGACCCGCTGGGCCGGACGGTAGGTGCTCTCCACGAAATCGCGGGTCGATTCCAGGCCGGCATCGACCCTGTCCACGCCGACGAGCGCGTCGCCGCGGCCCGGCGCGATCGACTTAGGGTCGTAGGCCTTCACCGCGTCGAGCGTGCCGCCCCAGTCCTCGAAATGGCCGTCACCGCAGTAGCAGGCCGAGTGGTACTCGACGATGTCGCCGGTGAACATGACCTGCTCGTCCGGCACCCAGATCACGGCATCGCCGGCGGTGTGGGCCCGGCCGATCTGCTTGATCTCGACCTTGCGGTTGCCGAGATAGACCGTCATCGAATCCGAGAAGGTGGTGGTCGGCCAGGTCAGGCCGGGGATGCTCTCGTGCCCCTCGAACAGGCGCGGAAAGCGCTGGAACTCGCTGTCCCAATCCTCCTGGCCGCGCTCGACGACCATGGAGCGGGCCTTGTCCGACATGATGACCTGGACGTCCCCGAAGGCGCTGGCGCCCAGCACGCGGACCGCGTGGTAGTGGGTCAGGACCAGATGGGTGATCGGCTTGTCCGTGACCTCGCGGACCTTGGCGATGACCATCTCGGCAAGGCGCGGCGTGGCCTGGGCCTCGACGATCATCACGCTGTCGTCGCCGATGATCACGCCGGAGTTCGGATCGCCCTCGGCGGTGAAGGCCCACAGATCCTTGCCCACCTCAGTGAAACTGATCTTCTTCTCCCCGAGATCCCCCTGGGACGCGAACGCCTTCGCCATTCTCTTCCTCCGCTTATCCGTCGTTCCGGTGGGCGCGGGCGCGCGTCCGGACGGCCTTTTTCTGTTCCGTCAGCCTGCGACGACCGCGAGCGCGCCGCAACAGGTCAGGTTGTCCCCGCCGAGTCTACGCCGCCTTGGGCAGCAGCTTCTCCACCAGCAGCGCCCAGAACGAGGCGCCATAGGGCAGTGCCGCATCGTTGAAATCGTAGCCGGGATTGTGGACGTTCACCCCGCCCTCGTCGCCGATCCCGTTGCCGAGGTTGATGTAGCAGCCAGGCCGGTGCTGGAGCATGTAGGCGAAATCCTCCGACCCCATGACCGGGGCGGCCTCGGTGTCCACGTTCTCCTCGCCGATCAGATCGCGGGCGATGGCGGCGCACTTGTCGATATGCTCGGCGTCGTTGATCAGCGGCGGATAGCGGCGCTCGTAGCGCACATCCACGCGGGCGTCGAAAGCCTCGGCGATGGACCGGCAGATCTTCGACATCTTCGCCTCGGTCGCGTCCTGCACCTCGGGCTTGAAGGCGCGCACGGTGCCGCGCAGGACCACCTTCTCCGGGATCACGTTGAAGGTGTCGCCGCCGGTCACCTGGGTGACCGAGACCACCACGCTGTCGAGCGGATCGGTGGTGCGGCTGGCGATGGTCTGCAGGCCCATGACGATCTGCGCCTGCACGACGATCGGGTCGACGGTCTTGTGCGGTCGCGCCGCGTGGCCGCCATAGCCGTGGATGGTGATCTCGAACATATCGGCGCCGGCCATGGAGGGGCCGGGGCGCATGCAGATTTTCCCGACCGGCAGGCCCGGGCGGTTGTGCAGCCCGTAGACGGCGTCTACCGGGAACTTCTCGAACAGGCCGTCCTCCTCGACCATCACCCGGCCGCCGGCCACATTCTCCTCGGCCGGCTGGAAGATCAGCACGACCTCGCCCGCGAAGTTGCGGGTCTCGGCCAGATACCGTGCGGCGCCGAGCAGGATCGCGGTGTGACCGTCATGGCCGCAGGCGTGCATCTTGCCGGGGATCGTGGAGGCCCACTCCTTGCCGGTGTCCTCCAGGATGTCCAGCGCGTCGAAGTCGGCCCGGATCCCGATCCGGCCGCCCTCGCCGCCGTTGCCCTTGATCGTGGCGACCACCCCGGTTTTCGCCAGTCCGCGCTCAATGTGATCGACGCCGATCTCCTCGAGCCGCTTGGCGATGAAGTCCGACGTCCACACCTCCTCGAACGCGGTCTCGGGATGGGCGTGCATGGCGCGCCGCCACTCGGTCATCTGGTCGTGGAAATCGGCAATGCGGTTGACGATCGGCATGGAAGACTCCTGAAATGGATAGCCGCAGATTAGGCCCCGGCGCGACCGCTGCCAAGGTCGGGGAGCGCCGTTTCTGTACCGCCAGTTCATGGCTTGACGGCGCGCGACCCCGCCCCTGTCATGGTCGCTCCTCCGGACTCACCAACAGGTCCCGCCGTGCCAGCCATCCGCATCGCCGTCGATATCGGCGGCACCTTCACCGACCTGCAGATCCTGAACGAGGCGACGGGCGCGGCCGACGCCCACAAGGTGCCGACGACGCCGGCCGACCCCTCCGAAGGGCTGATCGGCGGGATCACGGAGGCGGCCCAGCGGTTCGGCTTCGCGCTTTCCGACATCCGGGCGATCATGCACGGCACCACCATCGCCACCAACGCGGTCCTGGAGCGCAAGCTGCCGGCGGGGGCGCTGCTGACCACCGAGGGCTTCACCGACGTCCTGGAGATCGGCCGGCACTTCCGCAGCCTGGTCTACGCCAACAAGGCGGAGGAGCGGGCCCTACTCGTGCCCCGGTCCCGGCGCTACGCCGTCGCCGAACGGATGCGGGCCGACGGCAGCGTTGAGCGGGCACTCGACGCCGACAGCGTTCGGGCCGCGGCACGGCGCGCGGCCGAGGCCGGCGCCCAGGCCATCGCGATCTGTCTCCTGCACGCCTACGCCAATCCCGAACACGAGATCGAGGCTGCGCGGATCGTTCAGGCGGAACTGCCCGACGCCTACGTCTCCTGCTCCCACGCGGTCAGCCCGGAGATCCGTGAGTTCGAGCGGTGTTCGACCACGGTGCTGAACGCCCTGCTGATGCCGGTGGTGAAGACCTACCTCTCGCGCCTGCGCGGCCGTCTCGCCAGTACCGGGATCGCCGCCCCGGTGTACCTGGTGCAGTCCAACGGTGGCGTGACCACGCCGGAGACGGCGGGCGAGCAGCCGGCGCGGCTTCTCCTGTCCGGCCCGGCCGGCGGGGCGCGGGCCGCCGAGGTTCTGTCGGCCGAACTCGGCATGGGCAACCTGATCGCCGTCGATATGGGCGGCACGTCCTACGACGTCTCCATCGTCGACGGCGGCGCGATCCGGCTGGTGACCGAGGGCAAGGTCGACGGCCTGCCGGTCCGCCTGCCGATGATCGAGATCCGCACCATCGGCGCCGGCGGCGGGTCGATCGCCCAGGTCGACGAGACCGGGCGGCTGCTGGTCGGCCCGGAGAGCGCCGGCGCCAACCCGGGGCCGGTCAGCTATCGGCGCGGCGGCGAGCGCCCGGCGGTCACCGACGCGAACGTCGCGCTGGGCCGGATCGATCCGGACTTCTTCCTCGGCGGCGCCATGTCGCTCGACGTCGAGGGCGCGCGCCGCGCGCTGTCGGAGAAGGTCGCCCGCCCGCTGGGGTTGGAGGACGGACCGGCGGCGGACGGGGTGGTCGCCATCGCCACCACCCACATGGCCTCCGCCATCCGTCTCTCGCTGTTCGAGAAAGGCCTCGACCCGGCCGATTTCGCCCTGATCTCCTTCGGCGGCGCCGGCGGCCTGCACGCCTGCGACACGGCGGCCGAGATCGGCGCCCGGCGGGTGGTCTTCCCGCGCGATCCCGGCACGCTCAGCGCCTGGGGCATGCTGTTCAGCGACGTGGTGCACGACATCGCCCGCTCCCGGCTGATGACGGCGGAACCGGGCGCAACGGGCGAGATCGACGCCCTGATCGCCGACATGCGGGCCGACGGCGAGGCGGCGCTGGCCCGCGACGGCATCCCCGAGGCCGAACGCGGCTACCCCGTCACCCTGGACCTGCGCTATCCGGGCCAGGCCTACGAGATCGGCGTCCCGTTCGACGGCGACCTGGCGGCGACCGTCGACGCTTTCCACGACGCCCACCAGCGCCAGTACGCCCATGCCGAACGCCACGTGACGCCGGAGATCGTCACCCTGCGCATGGCGGCGACCGGCCGCCTCAGCAAGCCGGCCTCGCGCCCGTTCGAGGGCGGCTCGGAGGTCAGGGTCAAGGCCCGCCGCCCGGTGCGCCTCGCCGGTGCGGTGCGCGAGACCGCCATTATCGACCGCGACACCCTCGGCGCCGGCGCCGCGCTGGACGGTCCGGCCATCGTCGAGGAGGCCCATTCGACCCTGCTGATCCCGCCGGGCTGGCGCCTGACGGTCCATGCGAGCGGCGCGCTGATCGCCGAAGGAGGTGCGGCATGACCGCGACGACGGACGGCCTCGATCCGGTCCAGGTGGAGATCATCCGCAACGCCCTGGTGGCGGCGGCGGAGGAGATGGGCGTGACGATCTGGCGGACCAGCCGGTCCTCGGTGGTGCGCGACCTGCTGGACTACTCGACCTGCGTCTTCGACGCGGACGGCGGCGCGGTGGCCCAGTCCACGGCGATCCCGATTCACCTGAACTCCATGCCCTCCTGCCTCGCCGAGATCCTCGAGAACCACATCCCGATCGAGGAGTGGGAGGACGGCGACATCATCATCACCAACGATCCCTATGCCGGCGGCCAGCACCTTTCCGATATCCAGACCTTCCGGCCGGTGTTCCACGAGGGCCGGCGCATCGCCATAGCCGGCATCCTGGTCCATCACCTGGACGTCGGCGGCGGCGCGGCGGGCTCCTACGACCCAAGCGCGACCGAGATCCAGCAGGAGGGTTTCCGCATTCCGCCGCTGAAGATCGCCGAGCGCGGCCGGCGCAACGAGGCGGTGGTCAAGCTGCTGCTCCGCCAGACCCGCGAGCCGGCGAATGTCGGCGGCGACTTCGCCTCCCAGCTCGCCGCCCTGGAGACCGGCGCCGCCAACCTGAAGCGGGTGGTCGCCCGCTACGGCGCGGACCGGCTCTCCGCCGCCATGGCCCGCATCCAGGACCAGTCGGAAGCGGCCATGCGGGCGATGATCCGCGACGTCCCGGACGGCACCTACAGCTTCGAGGACTTCGTCGACGACGACGGCATCGACCGGGACACGCCGCTCCGCGTGGCGGTGACCCTGACCGTCGACGGCGAGACCATGAGTATCGACCTCGACGGCTCCAGCCCGCAGGCAAAGGGCCCGGTGAACTGCACCTACGCCATGGCCTATTCGGCCGCCATGTGCGGCGTGCTCATGTCCCTCGGCACCGAGATACCCGCCAATGCCGGCTGCTACCGTCCGGCCTCGGTGACGGCGCCGCCGGGAACGGTGGTGAACTGCCGCTATCCCGCCCCGGTGGCGAACCGGATGGCGACCGGCCACCGGATCGTCAACGCGGTCATGGGCGCCTTCCACCAGGCGATTCCGGGCAAGGTGCCGGCCGCGTATTATGGCGTCAGTTACGCCATGGCCATGAACTGCATCCATGAGGACGGCCGCCGGCAGGTGTATTTCGACCTGGAATGCGGCGGCTGGGGCGGCCATCCGGACGAGGACGGGGCCAGCGGCTTCTCCTGCGGGCTGCACAACATCTCCAACGCGCCGATCGAGATGCTGGAGAACACCCTGCCGATCCAGTTCCAGGAATACGGACTGGTCCCCGACACCGGCGGCAAGGGGCGCACCCGCGGCGGCCTCGGCCTCGCCCGCGCCTTCCGGCTGGAGACGCCGTCCGGGACCTTCGCCGCGAACCTGGACCGCTTCAAGGTGCCGCCCTACGGGCTGGCCGGCGGCGAGCCGGGCGTGCCCGGACGGCTGACCGTCACCCGCGCGGCCACCGGCGAGACCCAGGACCTGCCCTCGAAGGTCTCCAGCGTCCCGGCCTGGCAGGGCGACGTCTTCCGCCTGCAGACGGCGGGCGGCGGCGGATACGGCGACCCGGCCGAGCGCCCGGAGGAGGCGAAGGCCTTCGACCGGGAGAACGGCTACACCAGCGCCTGATCGCGTAGCCGGCGGCCGGCCCCGTTCACACCAGGTAGATCGAGCCCGTGACGGATCCGGCGTCGTTCACCCCGATCAGAGTGAGCGTCGCCCCGCCGGAGGCCGCCTGGAGCTGTATGGAGCCGTCCGCGCTGGTCCCGACGGAATAGGCCTGACCCGCCGTGATGCCGATGCGATCCCCCTGCGCGGCGGAGAAGTCGGCGACCACGTCGTTGCCGCCGGTATCCGGCACCCAGATGAAGTCGTCGCTTCCCATGCCCCCGACGAGACTGTCGTCGTCCCGGTTGCCGTGCAGCGTGTCGTCGCCCATCCCGCCGATCAGCGTGTCGGCGTCCTGCCCCCCGAACAGCGCGTCGTCGCCGATCCCGCCCGACAGCAGATCGGCGCCGAAATTACCGTAGATGATGTCGTCGCCGGCGCCGCCATAGGCGACCTCCGTTCCCTGCCGTTGCCGGACAGTCCCGAGATCCGGATGGGCTGTGGCCGGCCCCTCGTTCTGGCCGAGATAGATCACATCCTCTCCGCCGCCGCCCGACAGGGTGTCGTTGTCGGTATTGCCGTAGATCAGGTCGGTGCCCGTCGACCCCCGGATCTCGTCGCCGCCGAGCCCGCCGCTGACCACGCCGGACGAGGTCAGGGTGTGCTCGTCACCGCCATCCGTCAGCACCGTTGCCCTGCCGAGTTCGTCGACGCGGTAGGCAAAGGAACCGGCACTGTCGTTCTCTACATCGCCGACCACCACGTAGTGGTCGCCGGAGCTCGCGGCCGAATAGTAAAGAACCGCGTCGCTTCCGGCCCCCTGCGCCACCTGCTGGCTGCTGATCAGCGTCCCGCTGGAATCGTAGATCGCGACCTGCGGCGTCACCGCGCTGCCGGCGGCGAGGATGCTCACCGAATAGGTCACGCCGGCGGTCAGGCTGACCTGACCCGCATCGTAGTCGCCGGCATAGGAGATCACGGCGGCGGTCGAAGTCCCCACGGTCAGGGCGGTGGCCGCCGTGCCCCAGGCATCGTTCCACCAGGACCAGGTCTGCGGCGGTGCCGCCGGGTCCGGGTCGTAGGTCATGCGGGCGGAGAACAGGATCGTGCCGGTATCGTTGTGCCCGAAATCCCGCACCGCCAAGTAATACGCGTCGGTCGTCGCGGAGGTATGGCTGATAAGGGAATTCCGGCCGAAAGCGCGGGGTCCGTTGTCGCTGCCGCCGTCGTCGTTTATGTCGACGATGATGCCCGACGAATTGACGAGGTACAGGACGGTGTCGATGCCGCTGCTCCACTCGGATTCGACCGTCAGCTCGTAGCTGTGTCCCGCCTCGAACTGCACCTGGGCGAGGTCCCAGTCGCCGTTGAAAGTGAGCGATCCGTGAACCGACCCGTTCATCGGAAGGATTGCCATTGTCGTACCGACGCTGCTCGGCCACCAACTGGGTGCTGTCGTCATTCGCCACTCACTCACTTTTAGGTAAAATCCGTTATATTCTTGCTATCATGAGTTTACAAAAATCATAAACGGCGCGCACCCACAAGAATGGGCTTTTTTGTCGATCCAGACTGTGCTGGCAGCACACGGCCGGACAGAGACCACACAGACTTATTCGAGATATTTCAGATAGATATCTCGATTTCAATATCGCCTATTTCCGGAGCCCCATCGTCCCGAGCATCTCCGTATGCTTGTGATAATTGTCACAACGGCCGCGCCGCGACATCCTGAGCAGACCTCAACCGGGAGCCGAGCCATGCAGATCCCCGATACCGATACGATCGTCTATGTGAATGGCCGCCTGGTGCGGAAGTCGGAGGCGGTGATCTCGATCTACGACAGCGGTTTCTGCCACGGCGACGGCGCTTATGAGGGACTCCGGCTCTATGACGGCAAGGTGTTCCGCCTGGAGGCCCATATCCGCCGGCTGTTCGAGGCGCTGACCATGCTCGACATCGACCCGGGCGTGGACGACGCCGGGATGACGCGGATCGTCCTCGACACGTTCCGGGCGAACGAGCTGACGACGGACCTGCACATGCGCCTCCAGGTGACCCGCGGGCGCAAGCGGATGACCGGGATGAACCCGATGCTGAACATCGGCCCCGCCTCGATCGTCGCCTTCGTCGACCACAAGCCGCCGATCTTCGACAAGGCCGGGATCACGCTCGTCACCTCGACCATGCGCCGGGCCTCGCCGAACGTGATGGACGCCAAGATCCACCACACCAACCAGCTCAACCAGATCCTCGCCAATATAGAGGCAAATCGGCAGGGCGCCGACGAGGCGATCATGCTGGACGACCGGGGCTTCGTCGCCGAGACCAACTCCACGACCATGTTCTGCGTGAAGGACGGCGTGCTGATGACGCCGCACCCCACCTATATCGTCGTCGGCATCACCCGCGGCATCCTGCTCGACCTGGCGCGGGCGGAGGGCTGGGGACCGCGGGAGGCGGATCTCAGCGTCTACGATTTCGTCACCGCCGACGAGGTGTTCGTCTGCGGCACGGTCGGTGAGCTCGTGCCGGTCAAGGCGATCGACGGCCGGCCGCTGAAGCAGCCGGTACCGGGCCTGGTGACCGCGGCGCTGATGGAGAAATACCGGGCCCTGACCCGGGCCGAGGGGACGCCGATCTGACGTCCGGCGATCGGCGGCGCCCGTTTTTCGCCGCCCGTTCTGCACCGCCCCAAACCACCAACGCACTCCCCGGCCTTGTGCCGGGGTTAGGCCTGACCAAGGCGGAATGCCGAACCCGAGATCGCCCAGGTTTCCGCAACGACGCCTGCATCGCGGCGCGGCGCCGCCGCGCGCACCGTTCGCTCCGTCACGCGGACGCCTCACCCCGGCACAAGGCCGGGGAGTGTTCGTGTGGAGGAAACTCAGGAACTACGTCGACCCGGCCCGCCCCGACCTGACCCGCTCTCGGGCAAAGGCGGCCATAGCGCCCCTCACCCTCCCCAAACCACCAACGCACTCCCCGGCCTTGTGCCCGGGCTGGGCCTGAGCAAGGCGGAATGCCGAACTCGAAATCGCCCAGGTTTCCGCAACGACGCCTGCATCGCGGCGCGGTCCCGTCGCGCGCACCGTCCGGTCCGTCACGCGGACGCCTCACCCCGGCACAAGGCCGGGGAGTGTTCGTGTGGAGAAAACTCAGGAACTACGTCGACCCGGCCCGCCCCGACCCGACCCGCTCTCGGGCAAACACCGCCATTCCCTCGAGAAACCTGTCAAGATCCGCCTTCAACGCGCCGAACCCGGCCGTCTTCTCGAAGGTCCTGTCGTCCAGATAGAGCGCGCGGTTCAGCTCGATCTGCAGCGAATGGCGCCCCGCCGCCGGATCGGAGTGGCGGGCGACCAGCTCGGCGCCCTTGTAGGGGTGGTTGATCGCCACCCGATAGCCGCGCTCCCTCAGCAGCGCGGCGGCCACATCGGTGAACGCCGGATCGCAGGTCGTCCCGTCCCGGTCGCTCAGCACCACATCCGGGCGCGGCTCTCCCGCGTCCACGTTCATCGCGTTGCCGACCGGCTTCATGGAGTGGCAGTCGATGTGGAACGCGGTGCCGAACCGGGCGCGGGCACCTGCGATCGCCTCGGCCACCGCCGCATGGTACGGCCGGTGATAGGTCTCCAGCCGGCGCAGCACCTCACCGACGCCGAGCTTGCGGTCGTAGATCGGCCGGCCCTTCAGGATGTATCGCCGCACCACGCCCATGCCGAACTCGGTCTTCTCCCCCGGGTTCACCGGAAGCGGCCACTCGCCGTCGATCAGCGCGAGATCGAGATCCTCCTCCGACCGGTTCGCGTCGATATAGGCGCGGGGAAACCGCGCCGCGATCAGAGTCCCGCCGACCGCCGGAGCATGGCCGAACAGCTCGTCAACGAACCGGTCGACGGAGGTCATCAGCTCCGCCTCGGTGACGATGTGATCGAAGTCCGCCGGCCAGTCGGTGCTGCTGTGCGGGCTGTCGACCACCAGCGGGACCGGGTCTGTCTCGGGGTCCCGGCGCCACAGGACGCCCGGAATCGCGTGATCCGGGCCGTCCGGCCGCGCCGTCATGCGCCGTCGTTCAGATGGCAGGCGGACCAGCGGCCGGGCGCGATCTCCTTCAGCATCGGCTGCTCGACCCGGCAGCGCTCATGGGCGTGCGGGCAGCGCGGATTGAAGTGGCAGCCGGAGGGCGGGTTCAGCGGCGACGGGATCTCGCCCTTTACCGGCACGAACTTGCGCTTGCGCGTGTCGAGCCGCGGCACCTCGGCCAGCAGCGCCTGGGTGTAGGGATGGTTCGGCGAGGAGAAGATGTCGTCGGTCTTCGCCGTCTCCACCACCCGGCCGAGATACATGATCACCACCCGGTCTGACAGGTGCTCGACCACGCCGAGATCGTGGCTGATGAACAGGTAAGTGAGGTTGAACTCCTCGCGCAGGCGCATGAACAGGTTCAGCACCTGGGCCTGGATCGACACGTCGAGGGCGGCGACGGATTCGTCGCAGACCAGGAACTCCGGATTGACGGCGAGGGCGCGGGCGATGCCGATGCGCTGGCGCTGACCGCCGGAGAACTGGTGCGGATAGCGCCGGGCATAGGTCGGGTCCAGGCCGACCCGCAGCAGCATCTCCGCCACGTAGTCTTCCATCCCCTTGGCGTCGACCAGGCCGTGCACCCGGGCCGCCTCGCCGACGATGTCCTGCACCCGCAGACGCGGGTTCAGCGAACTCATCGGGTCCTGGAAGATCATCTGGACTTTCAGCGCCGTGTCCCGCGCCTCGGCCGAACTCTGGGTCGACAGCTCGCGGCCGCGGAACAGCACGTCGCCCGTGGTCGCGGGGTGGACGCCCGCCACCACCCGGCCGAGGGTCGACTTCCCGCAGCCGGACTCGCCGACCAATCCGACCACCTCGCCGTCGGCGACGGTCATCGAGACGTCGTCGACGGCGTGCACCACCTCGTCCTTCAGACCGGCTCCGAAGAGGTTGGCGATCTTGGCCGCGGCATCGAGCGACTTCACGAACCGCTTGGAGACGTTCCGCAGCTCCAGGATCGGCTTGTCGGCGGCAGACGCGGTAGCGGTCGCGCCAGTTTCCATGGCAGCACTCATGCGGTCACCTCAGGCGTCGGCGCGGCGGCTTCTCCCGCCGTTACCGGGTAGTGGCAGCGGACGTCGCGGGCGGCGACCGGGTGGGTGATCGCGGGCTCGGTCTCGCAGTCCGGCCCCACCCTGGGGCAGCGCGTCTTGAACGGGCAGCCCTTGGGCAGGTTCAGCAGCGACGGGGTCATGCCCGGGATCTGGGCCAGCGGCTCGCCCCGCCTGTTGCGGCTCGGCACCGAATTGATCAGCCCGAGCGTGTAGGGATGCGCCGGATTGTCGAGCACGTCGTTGACGCTCCCGTGCTCAACCACGCGGCCCGCATACATCACGCAGATCTCGTCGGCGAGCCCGGCGACCACGGAGAGATCGTGGGTGATCCAGATCATCGCCGTGCCGGTCTCCTCGCAGAGCTTCTGCACCTCGTAGAGGATCTGGCCCTGGATGGTCACGTCCAGCGCCGTGGTCGGCTCGTCGGCCACGATCAGGTCCGGCTTGTTGAGCAGTGCGATGGCGATGGCCACCCGCTGGCGCATGCCGCCGGAGAACTGGTGGGGATAGGACTTGAGGCGCTCCTCGGCGGAGGGGATGCCGACCTGCTGCAGAGCGGCGCGCGACCGTTCCCACGCCTCCTCGCGACTCACCTTCTCGTGCGCCTGGATCGCCTCGATCATCTGGGTGTCGACCCGCAGGACCGGGTTCAGGGTCATCATCGGATCCTGGAAGATCATCGCGATGTTGTTGCCCCGGAGCTGGCGCATGCGCTCGTCGGGGGCGTTCGCGATGTTCTCGCCCTTGTACAGGATCTCCCCGCCGACGACCCGGCCGGGCTCATCGACGAGACCGAGGATCGAGAATCCCGTCACGGTCTTGCCCGAGCCGGACTCGCCCACCAGGCCGAGCACCTCGCCCGGACGCACGGCGAAGGAGACGTCGTCGACCGCCTTGACCACGCCGGCGCGGGTGAAGAAATGGGTCTGAAGGTTCCGGACCTCGAGCGTCGGAACGTCGGAATTGGCCACCGGTGTCCCCTTTTTACTTCTGTAGGCGCGGATTGAGCACGTCGCGCAGCCGGTCGCCGACCAGATTGATGCTGACGATCATGAACAGCAGGGCGAGCCCCGGAAACACGGTGATCCAGTACTTGCCGCTCATGACGTAGTCGAACCCGTTCGAGATCAGCTTGCCCAGCGACGGTTCGGTCTGAGGCAGGCCGAGACCGAGGAACGACAGGGTCGCCTCGAGCGAAATGGCGTGCGCCGTCTGCATGGTGCCGACCACGATGATCGGCGCGATGCAGTTCGGCAGGAGGTGGCGGAACACGACCCGCGCGTTGCTGAGCGCCAGGCAGTTCGCCGCCTCGACATACTCCTTGCGCCGCTCCACCAGCGCCGAGCCGCGGATCGTGCGGGCGTAGTAGGCCCACTGCACGACGACCAGCGCGGCGGTGATCTTGAACACCGCGAAGTAACCGGGCTCGTTCGGGCCGCCCTTCACCACCGCCAGCAGGATCAGCGCGACGAGGATCGCCGGGAACGAGAGCTGCATGTCGACGATGCGCATGATCACCATGTCGGTGCGGCCGCCGAAATAGGCGGCGATCATGCCGAGGGTGCAGCCGATGATCAGGGCGATGATGCCCGAGCCGATGCCGACCCCGAGGCTGATCCGCAGGCCGTAGATCATGGCGCTGAGCAGGTCGCGGCCGGCGCCGTCGGTCCCGAGCCACGCGACCGTCCCGTTGGCCATGGTCTCGCCCGGCGCCAGCAGGTTGTCCATGAAGCTGACCGAGGCGAGGTCGTAGGGATCGGTCGGGGCCAGCCACGGGCCGAACAGGGCGATGAACATCACCAGGATCACGCCGACGGCGCCGAACACGGCCACCGGGCTTTCCATGAAGTCGGAGAGGATCCGCTTGAACGGGCTCTGGACGGCCGCGTCCTTCTTGTCGGCGACGGTCTTCTCGACGGCGGTTTCTTCTTGGATCGCGGTCATGCCTTGATGTCCTGCAGACGAACCCGCGGGTCGAGCAGCGAATAGCAGATGTCGACCATCAGGTTCAGGAAGACGAACAGCAGCACGATGATCATCAGGTAGGCGACGATCACCGGCCGGTCGAGGAGACCGATCGAATCGATCAGCAGTTTGCCGATTCCCGGCCAGGCGAAGATGGTCTCGGTCACCACCGAGAAGGCCACCAGCCCGCCGAACTCGAGGCCGAGCACGGTGACGACGGGGATCAAGATGTTCTTCAGCACGTGGACGAAGATCACCCGCTGGTCCGTCAGACCCTTGGCGCGCGCGAACTTCACGTAGTCCTGATGGACCACCTCGCGCGTCCCGGCGCGGGCCAGGCGGGTCACCGCCGACAGCTTGAACAGCGCCAGGTTGACGGCGGGCAGCAGCACGTGGCTCCAGCCGTCCAGGGTCAGCAGCGAGGTCGGGAAGCCGAACACGAAGTAGATCTCGTCGCCGCGGCCCGTCGACGGCAGCCAGCCGAGCTGCACCGAGAACAGGATGATCAGCATGATACCGACCCAGAAGGTCGGCAGGCTGAAGCCCAGGATCGAACCGGTCATGATGACTTTGGAATACGCCGCCTCCGGCCTGAGGCCGGCGATCACGCCGAGCGGAATGCCGAACACGATGGAGATCATCAGGGCGGCGATCGCGAGCTCCATCGTCGCCGGGAGACGGTCGAGGATCAGCTGAAGCGCCGGCTCGTTGAACACGAAGCTCTCGCCCAGGTCGCCCTCGGCGGCCTTGGACAGGAAGCGCAGATACTGGATGTGGAACGGCTGATCGAGGCCGAGGCTCTCGATAACGGCCTCGCGTTCCGCCTGATCCGCGTCGTCGGCGACAAGGATCTCGGTCGGGTCCCCCACCAGGAACACGCCGGAAAAGACCAGGAACGACATGACGAGGACGACCAGCGCCGCCTGCATCAACCGTCTGATGATGAAGACCGTCATCACCGACCTCTCATAAAGCCGAAACCGCGCCGGGTCTCACATGGCCGGCCCGCGCGAGGCAAGCCGAAAGAAATTCTTTTTCTATATGGGAGACGCGGCCGGTCGGGCCGGCCGCGTCTCGTCATGGGTGACGTCCGCTCAGTTGGCGGGCATCAGATCGTAGGCAAGCGTCCGCTCGTCCGTGCGGGCGTTGTAGGCCAAACCGGTGCGCGTACCCCAGGTGTTCACCTGATAGTGCAGCGGAATGATGCCCTGATTCTCGCCGATGGCGATGTCGGTCGCCTCGGCCAGAAGCTGGCCGCGCTTCTCGTCGTCCACGGTGGCCAGAGCCTCGCCGATCAGCGCGTCGACCTTCGGATCGGTGTGGCGGCCACGGTTCGACGCACCCCAGCCCTTGTCCGGGTCGTGGGTGGCCAGCAGCGACTTCAGCGGCGAGGAGGCCTCACCGGTGCCCGAGCCCCAGCCGACGAGCACGAAGCTGAACTCCGGCTTGCCGTCCGCGCCCTTCGACGCGCGCGAGAAGTAGACGTTCTTCGGCATGGTCACGACGTTGGTCGGGATGCCGGCCGCCGACAGCAACTGGCCGATCGCCTCGGCGATCTTGGCGTCGTTGATGTAGCGGTCGTTCGGACCGTGGATCGTCAGGCCGAAGCCGTCCGGATAGCCGGCTTCCGCCAGCAGCTTCTTGGCCCCGGCGACGTCGTACTTCGCCGGCTTCAGGTTCGGCGACCGGCCGAAGAAACCGTCCGGCAGGAGCTGACCGGCCGGCAGGGCGACGCCCTCCATGACGCGCTCGACGATGGCCGGGCGGTTGATCATCATGGAGATCGCCTTGCGGACGCGGGCGTCCTTCAGCGGGTTCTTGTCGAGCGGGTTGCCGTCCTTGTCGGTGACGAAGGGCGAGTTGTCGCGCCACTGGTCCAGGTGCAGGTAGATCACCCGGTTCGACACGCCGTCGCTCAGCGCCACGTCCTTGTTCTTCTGAAGGGTGGCGATGTCGGAGGTCGGGACGTTGTCGATCATGTCCACGTCGCCCGCCAGCAGAGCGGCGACGCGCGCCGGCTCGGACGGGATGAAGCGGAACGTCACGGTGTCCCAGGGCTGGGGAAGCGGGCCGACATAGCCGTCGAACTTCTCCAGAACCAGCCGGTCGCCCTTTTTCCACTCGACGAACTTGTACGGGCCGCTGCCGATGGTCGCCGTGCCGTCGTTGAAGTCGCTGGCCTCGATGCCCTTGTTGGTGTCCGGGCTGCCGGTGCCTTTCGCTTCGGACGACATGATCATGACCGTGGTCAGATCGTTCGGCATCAGCGGGTAGGGCTTCTCGGTCGTGACATGCAGCGTGTGGTCGTCGATCTTCGTGAGGGTCTTGCCCTTCGTGTAGATCCGGAACGACGAGTTGCCGCCGGTGTAGCCGTCGGCCCGCTCGAACGAGTAGATCACGTCGTCCACGGTCAGGTCGGACCCGTCATGGAACTTGATCCCCTGGCGGAGCTTGAACTCCCAGGTCGTGTCGTCGATCGCCTTGTACGACTCCGCAATGCTCGGGAAGAGCTGCTGGTTGGCGTCGAAATCGACCAGACGCGTGAACACGTGGCCGATCAGGGCGTTGTTCGGACCCAGATTGTGAAAATACGGGTCCATGGACGACGGCTCCGAGCGGACGCCGATGGTGATGTCCTCGGCCATGGCCGGGCCGGTCAAAGCCGCCAACGCGACCGCCGTTACCCCCAGCCGACGAATGAAACTCATCCCTGCCTCCATTTCTGCATTGGGATTGATTGATCTGCGCAGTCGTGTCGTTGCACGCGCGAAGCCGAGAGCATGGCGGAAATGCCGGCACCGCACAATCCCGCATCCGGGTGATATCGGCCTGCCGCCTATGGCAATCGACCCGGCCATGGCCTAGCCTGACCGGGTCGCTTCGGCGGTTCCCGCATCCGTCGGCAGACCGTCGCGGTCGCATGCCCGAAGACTGCCGCCAGCCTTGCCGCCACAACTGCCCCCACAACCGCCCCAACAACCACCGAAAACCAATGCTTATCGCCTTGCTGAAACAGCCCTCCGGCATGTCCGGCGGCGCGACCGCGTGAGCCCCGCCCCGCCAGGCACCAGACCGGCCCGGCCCTGGCCGGTCGAGCTGTCCGCCCCCGATATCGAGCGATGGCGCGCCGGCAACACCGGCGTCCCGTTCTTCTGGACCTTCGACTCAGGAGAACCCGGGCCGCATGTGATGGTCACCGCCATCACCCATGGCAACGAGCTGTGCGGCGCGATTGTCCTGGATGCGTTTCTGGCGGCCGGACGGCGGCCGCGCGCCGGGCGGCTCACCCTCGGCTTCTGCAACGTCGCCGCCTGTCTCTCGTTCGAGACCGCCTATCCGACGCTCTCGCGCTTCGTCGACGAGGACATGAACCGGGTCTGGGACCGCGCGACCCTGGACGGTCCCCGGTCCAGCGTCGAGCTGGCCCGCGCCCGCGCGATACGGCCGCTGCTGGAGACGGTCGACCTGCTGCTCGACATCCATTCCATGTCGAACCCGGTCGAGCCGCTGATGCTGGCCGGCGCCTGCGACAAGGGCGTTGCCCTGGCCCGAAAGGTCGGCACGCCGGCCACCATCATCGTCGATGCCGGCCATGCCGCCGGCGCGCGGATGCGGGACTACGCCTTCTTCGCCGATCCGGGCGACCCCCGCACCGCCCTGCTGCTGGAGGCCGGGCAGCACTGGGCCGCCGATACCCTCCCGGTGACCCGCGAAGCCCTCGACCGCTTTCTGGTGGCGACCGGCACGCTCGCGTCCGAGGACGTGCCCGAGCCCCATCGCGGGCCGACGCCGCCGCAGCGGGTGGTCCAAGTGACGGAGGCGGTCACCGTCCGCAACGACTCCTTCCGTTTCGTCGACGACTATCTCGGTATGGAGGAGATCCCGGAGGCCGGCACGGTGATCGGCCATGACGGCGCCGAGCCGGTCCGCACCCCGTATGACGGCTGCATCCTGATCATGCCGTCGCGGCGGACGATCCCCGGACAGACGGCCGTGCGGCTGGGGCGGGTCGTCGATGGCTGACGGCAAACGCGACAGCGAGATCAACGGCGACGATACGAGCGCAGTCCCGGAGGAGACCGAGGGCAAGCCCGGCGGCGACCGGATGACCTCCGGCGGCAAGCGCGGGTCCATGCCCCTGGCCCTGGCGATCGGGACGGGCGGCGGCCTGCTCTTCGCCTGGGCCCAGCTGCCGCTGCCCTGGATGATGGGGGCGATGGTCGCCACCACGATCGCTTCGGTCGCCGGCGCGAACATCCGCATCGAGTACCGCCTGCGCATGTCGATGATCGCCATTCTCGGCGTCATGCTGGGCAGCGCGTTCAGCCCCGACCTGATCGACCGGGCGGGCGAATGGGCGGTCTCCATCGCCGGCCTGCTGGTCTACGCCGTCACTGCCGGCGCGCTGGTCACCTGGTACTTCCGCAAGGTCGGCGGCTACGACCCGGTGACGTCCTACTTCGCCTCCTCGCCGGGAGGCCTGAACGAGATGGTGCTGGTCGGCCGAGCCATGGGCGGCGACGACCGGGTGATCGCCCTCACCCATTCCGCCCGCATCCTGCTGGTGGTGATGACGATCCCCTTCGTCTTCCGGATCTTCGCCGACTACACCCCCACCGGTACCCTGCTGCCGCCGGGCGCCGGGCTCGATCTGGCGCCGGCGGACTGGGCGATGCTCGCGGGGTGCGCGGTGGTCGGCGCGATCGTCGGCAAGCTGCTGCGGATCCCGGCCGCCTTCCTGGTCGGCCCCATGGCAGTCTCCGGCGTGATCCATCTCGCCGGCTTTACCGAGGCGAGCCCGCCGAGCCTGCTGGTCGCCTGCGCCCAAGTGGTGATGGGCAGCGGCATCGGCTGCCGCTTCGCCGGCACGCCGGTGCGCGAGATCGCCCGCATCGTGAAGATCTCCATCGGCTCGACGGCGATCCTGATGGTCTCGGGAGTCCTGTTCGGGCTGGCGCTCGAGAGCCTGACGGGCGTGCCCTGGTTCATCCTCGTGCTGGCCTACGCCCCCGGCGGCCTGGCCGAGATGAGCCTGATCGCCCTGGCGCTGGGCCGAGACGTCGCCTTCGTCGCCACCCACCACATCTTCCGGATCGGCTTCATCGTGATCCTCGCCCCGGCGGCCTTCCGGCTGATGCGGCGGGGTGCGAAGGACTGAAGCGTTCAGCCCCGGCGAATCGGAAACCGGGCCGCGACCGTCTCCGCGATCCAGAGCGCGAGAACCGCGTAGACCGGAATCAGGGGATACCGCAGATCCCAGAGCCAGGTTCCGCCCAACTGGCGCTGCAGACCGGCGAACGCGACGATATCCACATCCAGGATTTCCACATCGAAGCCGACCCAGAGCTTCCAGAGCGCGACGCCCACCAGCACGGTCATCGAGAGGCTGATCAGATGCCCGGTCATGCGCCGCTCCCTCGATCGACCGGACCCGGCCCTGGTCTCCCGGTTCTCACAGCCGCCTCACCGAGTCCGGATCGATGCGAAGGACGAGCAGGTCGGCGCGCCGCTCCAACTGGCCGGAGATCTCGATGAAATGGCTCGTGTGGTCCAAGAGGTCGTCCGGAATCGGGCCGCCTTCGGCATCGCCCAGCAGCATGACCAACGGCGCCCCCTCCTCGCGATAGACCACGAACATCGGCGGAATGTCGCCGATCAGGCAGAGATTGGCGCAGAGCTTGTGGGTCTTGCCCTGCCCGGGCCGCATGGCGCCGAGATAGCACTTGCTGTCGACGATCTCGCCCTTCAGCGTCCGCGGCCCGAGATCTTCCACCGGCGGGGTCCAGCCAGCGGGAACGGGGCTCGTATCCTCGGCTTGCCGCAGTTTCACCTCGCCGCCGACCTGGATGAACTCCACTCCGACCTCGTCGCGACCCAACGCGATGCCGCCCACGTCCGCCGGGCGGCCGTCGAGGTCGGCGGCGACCTGCCGCACGCCTCGCTTCCCCTGACCCGAGAGGACGACGGCGCGCCCCTGCGGGTAGTCCGGGCTCGGCGGCACGTAGAGCACCGGATAGGGCGCGGCGGCCAAAACGCCCGTGCGGGTCTGATACCCGTCGCCCCATTTGAACGACGCCGCCCCCCAATCCCCCTGGGCCAGGGCGAAGACCGCCGCCGCCGCCACGCCTGTGCCGATCAGGGCACCGGCGACCAGGGCGAGAAATCCGATCAGCGCTCTCGGCGTCGGCGCATACCCGACGAAGAACGGGTCTTTCCCTGAACCGGGCCGGCTCATGGCTTGGCCTCCTCGAGAACGATGGGCGGCGTCCGGGTTCCCGGCGGCAAGGCGACCGGATCGATCAGCACGTAGTCGCCGTCCCGCCGTACGCGGAACGTCGGCACCTTCTCGGTGAAGGGAGCCGGGGCGCAGCCGGTCTCCGGATCGTACTGGAAGCCGTGCCAGGGACAGGTGACGCAGCCGTCGAGGATTCGTCCCTCTCCGAGCGGGCCGTTCTGGTGGGCGCAGGCGTTCCAGAGCGCCGATATCCTGGTCCCGTACCGGAATACCGCCGCCCGGTCGCCGCCGGGCAAGGTCACCGTTCGACCGCGCCCATCCTCCAGCTCGTCGATCCGCAAGGCCCGGATCCAGCCGTCCTCTGCGGACGCTAGCGCCGCATTCGCCTTGTCGCGGCGATCCTCGACCCGCCCGGCGGCGATGTGCAGTCCACCGACCAGGCCCAGGCTGATCGCCACCATCGTCGGGAAGGCGCCGCTCTCCTCCGCCTGCACCACCCCCAGGACCACATGCATCACCATCAGCCCGTAGGCCAGGTAGACGAGCATATGCAGCGTCTTCCAGGTCTTCGGCCCGAGGAAGGCAAGCCAGAAGTCGTGGCTGGTCGCCGCCATGGCGAAGAGAACGGCCAGTGCCGCCATCCCAAGCCACTCGAAGGGGAAGCCGATGAAGGAGGTGAGGTCCGTATTGGCGGTCAGCATCGCCGTCCACGGATCGACCGGCGAGAACGCCGCATACCATCCCAGCACCGCATACATGTGCGCCAGCACCACGAAGAAGGTCAGGACGCCGAAATGACGGCGGTTGTACAGCACCGGCAGGAAACGCCGGTCGAGCCGCGCCAGCGGGCCGATACACAGGATGACCGTCAGCATCCAGAAGGCGCAGGTCCCGAAGGCCCGCATCCGCAGTTCCGCCCCGCCGATGCCCGGCACCTCGAGCCATCCCGGGGCAAAGCGCAGGTAGAGGATCAGATAGGCGGCGACACCAAGCCCAAGGGCGATATCGTAGGCGAGCTTGAAACGGTTCCATTGAACCGGCCGGTACGCCGCGCTCATTGCCGCACCTCACCGACGACGGAGCCCGGCTCGACCGGCCGCTCCTGCTTGAGCGCAACGCCGAGCAGAAGGCCGAGCGCGAGCACGAGCGTCAGGATCGGCCAGATCCGGCGATGGGCGCGGCGTAGGGGAGCCTGCATCAGCCGGCCTCCCCGGTCCCGGTGCCACCGTCCGGCGCCGGCCGACGGAGCCAGCGCCAAAGGACCAGCGGCCAGAGGCCGACGACGCCGGGCAGTGCCAGCAGGCGGAACAGATACGCCCCGCGGGCCGCCGGATCGATCCGGTCGACGCCCCAGAGGAGGAACGCCGCCGCCACGACCGCGCCCGCCCAGGCATAGGCTTCGGCGATCAGAATGACTGCGCTGGCAAGGCCCATACGCCGCTCCCGCTCCGTTCGTGTCAGAGGATCGTCTCCGGGAGAAATGCCGGCAAGGCCTATCGGGTAACAGACCGGCATGCCATCGCGGATGTGATCGCCCGAGAGGTGCTGGTACCGTTCGCGCGGATCAGGGAGGAACGCCATGAAGATCACCGCCATCCGCGCCCATGTGCTGGAAGCCCCCATCGCCGACCGGTTCGCGTTCAGCCAGACCTGGGTCGACCGCCGCGTCGGGCTCGTCGTGGAGATCGAGACCGATGCCGGGATCACCGGCTGGGGCGACGGCTACGGGCCGCCCTGGGCGCTGGCGACGGTCATCGAGAAATACTATGCGCCCCGCCTCATAGGCCGCTCGCCACTGGCCGGCGATGCGCTCTGGGAGGAGCTCTACAACGGGCTGCGCGACCACGGGCAGCGCGGCGTGCCAGTCCAGGCGCTGTCGGCCGTCGACATCGCGCTATGGGACCTGCGGGGCAAGCATTTCGGCGCGCCGGTCCATGTGCTCATGGGCGGACCGATCCGCTCGACCGTGCGGGCCTATGCGACCGGCCTGTACCGGCGCAGCGACGACCGCACGGAGAACCACCGCCTCCTGGCCGAGGAGGCGCGCGGCTACCTCGATGCCGGCTTCACCGCCATGAAGACCAAGGTCGGGTTCGGCTTCGGCGACGATATTGCGCTGGTGGAGATGCTGCGCGAGACCATCGGCGGCGGGATCGACCTGTTCGTGGACGCCAACCACGGCTGCGACCGGGTTCAGGCAGCCCGCCTCGCCCGCGCCATGGAGCCGTTCGACATCGGCTGGTTCGAGGAGCCGGTGGAACCGGAGGACGTGGAGGGCTATGCCGAGCTGCGCGGGCGCACCTCGATCCCGATCGCCGGCGGCGAGTGCTCATTCACCCGGCACGACTTCCGCCGCATCCTGGAGATGCGCGCGATGGACGTGATCCAGCCGGATACCGCCTCCTGCGGGGGCCTCACCGAGGCGAAACGGATCGCCGACATGGCCTGGACCCACGGCACCCGCTACAACCCGCATGTCTGGGGCACCGGCATCGGCCTGGCCGCCGCCATGCAGCTTCTCGCCGTGCTGCCGACCACCGTTCCCGCCTTCGGCGCCCACCAGCCGCTGCTGGAATACGACAGCACGCCCCACCCGTTCCGCCAGGACCTTCTGGTCGAGCCGGTGCGCGTGGCCGACGGCCTCGCCCATGTCCCTGCCGGCCCGGGTCTCGGCGTCGAGATCCGCCGCGACGTGCTGGACCGCTGGCGGGTGAACTGAGGGTCAGCGTCAGTTCGGCAGACCAAGGACAGTAAGAGATCTCAGGCCCTTGCTCTTAACAACCGATGCCCACTCTGGTTTCATTTCCCAAGCAGAAAGCCCGTTTCAGCTCTAGACAGGGCTCGCAAGAATTTTCGCCTAGCCATCACATTCAATCTTGACGAGATTTACTGGATATAATTGTCTAGCACATAAGTAGGAGCTATCGAAGGCGGCTTTAGGAACTAAGGTGTTGCAACCTTCTCAGTCCGAGGACCCGCGGTATACGGCGAAGGCGCTTTTGCGGCAGCTTTCCTACGCGCTGCTTCGCCCTCAACTTCCTAAGGTGCATACGACGGCAGCGTCTACAGGAACACTGACGCGGTTCGCTCAAACACTCGACCTTCCGACGGACTCCGTCCCGCTCGTCGGTTTGGCGGCATCGGTCGATCCGGAACAGCGGGTGCCTACAATTACGGCCCTCACACGCGTTCCGCACGAAGGGCTTAAGAAAGCGATCGTCGACGTCGTTGGGGCGGAGCGGGCCTCCGGCGTCCAGTTTGAAGTGTTGGTGACAGGCTCGATCGTAGTAGCTTCCCGTCCGGTCCATGGTGGTGACTCCATCGGCGAGGGGAATTCATTTGGCCAAAGCGGCAGCGTTGGATGCATGGTCGAGGAGCTTTGCGGCACAAAATACCTTCTGACATGCAACCATGTGATCGCACGCCTGGACCAGGGCATCCGAGGGGCTGACGCAGTTTGGGCACCAGGACGCCATCACGGCGGTGCCAACAGTTCGAAAATCGGAATTCTGCGGGACTACGAGCCGATTAGATTCGGCGGTCTCAGCGTGAACTGTATCGACGCCGCGATTGCTGAGCCAGACGACCTAAACGACACAACTCCCGAGATCCGTCATATCGGACGGGTTAACGGCCACCGCGGCTTCGATCTGAATCCGATTGTCGTTCAGAAGACCGGCCCTGAAACGGACCACACCACTGGCACGGCGCTGTACGAAGCAAACTTCATGTGTGACTATCCAGGGCATGGGTCAGCGTTGTTTCACGATCAGATAGGGATATTTGGGGATACTGAGCCATTCGCGCGGCAAGGCGATTCTGGATCTCTGGTGGTAGATCTAGACAATCGAGCCGTCGGAATGATAGCTTTTGTTGCGGAAGATACCGATTTTTCGTTGGCCAACCCCATCGAACCGATACTGGCCCGTTTCGGGGTCGAGCTCTGCCGCTGAAAGAGGATCCCGTGGATTTTCGCGCCGCACGTAACGAAGCGACTAGGCTGTTCATCGGAGACACCGAGATTTTGGGCGTTGGCCTTTCGAGCCAAGACGGTCCACTCGTCATGTTCATGCGGGCGCATTCTGTTGGGGATGAGACTGCAGTTCGCCAGTGGGCGGATAGTCGGAATATCACCGTAGAATTCCGAGTGACCGGGCAACTTGTGGCGGGCTAGTTTCTCTTTCGGAGGGTCTGCCATTGGCACGCTGGCTCTACAGACTGTTCAATAAGTATGACCCGCCCTCCATGCAGGAAGCAGCGTCTAGGCAACGTGGGGTGCCGAAACCTGCCGCAGCGGGAGACGACGCTGAGTCCAAAAACCATGTAACACCTGCTTTCATCACGCCGCAGTCCCTTCTCAGTTTTACCGGCGCATCGGCGGCGGCATGGGGCAGCTGGGCCGTCGTATCATTATTGGCCGACAAGAACCCCCAAGATTTACTCATTGTCGGATATGTTATTGCATTGCTGATCTCACTTTTGATTTGGCTTATTAACATCACCGATCCAGATTTACCTGCGGGCAAACCTAACAAGCGCGAGGCGATCATTGGCCTCGGAATAGCTTTTCTCAACTCTGGCCAGATCTTCATGGCGAGTTATGGCGCAGCCAGCGTGACGGCGGTGAAGGCGAACGGGACCGGCTAATTGACAGCTCGTAGATCGCGTTTAGACGTTCTCTATCACTCTGAATTCTCGCCGCCCTCGGGATTTGGTGGCATATAGTGCTGCGTCTGAGAATTTCATCTGTTTATTCTTTGACTGGCTGATCGGGCTGGACGCCCAAGGAAATCCTTTGCTTCTGCCGTAAACTCCCCTCGACACCTACTGCCCCGCCACCGTAGTCTCCCGCGCCGCATCGGTGATGCGGCACGTTATCGGGGCGGGGTGGAATTCCCCACCGGCGGTGATGCTTCGGACCCAGGTCCGGTGCCGAGCCCGCGAGCGCCTCCGGGGTCACCTCCGGGGGGACAGCAGATCCGGTGCGATCCCGGAGCCGACGGTCACAGTCCGGATGGAAGATAACGAAGGAGAGAGCTGGATCCCGCGCCGCCGCGCCGGGCGTCCGCTCGCGAGTTCGTACGCCCTGGTTCAGTTCCATGTCCAAGGAGGACAGCATGAATCAGAGCACCGAGACCCACAGCAGAACCGAACAGGACGGTGACCGGATCGCCTTCATCCAGGCCCGCTGGCACGCCGAGATCGTCGATGCCTGCCGAACCTCTTTCCTGGAGACGCTTCGGAACGACCGGCCGGGAGCGTTCGCAGTCGACGTGTACGACGTTCCCGGCGCCTTCGAGATCCCGCTTCTGGCCCGACGGCTGGCGCGAACCGGCCGCTACCGCGCGGTCGTGGCCTCGGCCTTCGTCGTGGACGGCGGCATCTACCGCCACGAGTTCGTCGCCCAGAGCGTGATCTCCGGCCTGATGCAGGCGCAGATGGACGCCGATGTTCCAGTCCTGTCGGCGGTCCTGACCCCGCACCAGTTCCACGAGTCGGCGGAGCACCGGGCTTTCTTCCTGGATCATTTCCGCCTGAAGGGCCGGGAAGCGGCGGCCGCCTGCCTCGCGGTGGTCGCGGACCCGGTCCCTGTCGCCACGGCGGCCTAGAGCAAATCACGATCAGATGGAAACATCTGGTCGTGTGAATTTGCTCTATCGTTAATGAGTTAGAGGGCGATTCACGGTTCAGATCGATTCGATCTGAACCGATCGCGCTCTAAGGGACGGGCGGGGGACGGTTCTCTCATCCTCCGCCGCTACCCGACGAAAGGCCAGCATCGCCGAACCGCGGCACGGCTATAGGGCAGCCGAGTAACATCGGACGCGCACACGCCGCCGCTATCGACCACAAGCGCCGCGCGGGCGATCCCCTCGAAAGCGATCTTCCAGGCACTGCCCGACTTGGCCACCAGGACCGGCTCCTCCGCGGGCGCGATGCCGACGCGGCGCAGGTGGGTGTCGTCGAACGGCATCACCCGTTCACCGGTCAGCACCACATTCAGGCCGAAACCGGTTCGGACGACGGCGACGTCGCCCATCGGCACCTCCTGGCCGGTCATGTATGCGCCGTCCCGGACGTAGCGAACCGACGGCTCGGCAAAGACCACGTCGCCGGCGATCTCAACCGGCGGCCCGTGCAGGTCGGGCAGGGTGCGACCGCCGACCGACCCGCGGAACCGGGATTGTCCGAGGGCTACGAAGGCCGCCGCCGGGTCCCACAGGACGACGGTCCCGCCGACCTCCCGCCGTACGAGCTCGGCCAGGACGGCGGTCCCGTCGCCGGGAGCGCCGCCGCCGACGTTGTCCGCCGGCTCGACCAGAACCACGGGACCGTCGCCCGGCTCCGCCGCACGGCTCACCGCATCCGGTATCGGGACCAGCGTCGGCCGGAAACCCTCCCGCGCCCGCTCGATCCTGTCCGCGACCGCCGACACCTCGCGCTCCACCGCCGCCGGGTCCGTGCCGTAGCCAGTGACCGCCACGCCGAGATGGTCGACATCGGCATAGGCGAAGCCTTGGGCGACGGAGACCACGTCCACACCGGGAACCGTCTCCGCCTCCGCGACCCGCGCCATCACCGCGGCCATGGGCGCCTCGGCCGTCGCCTGCATCTGCGGGACGGTGATCATCGCCAGCTTGCGGAAGACCTTCGCCGGGCGCGAGCCGTCCGCCAGCAGCCGTGCAAGCCGCCGCGCCGCCTCCTCGCCCCGCGCGCCCATGTCGGTATGGGGAAAGGTGTCGTAGCCGATCAGCATGTCGCAGGCATCGACCAGGGCCGGACCGATATTGGCGTGGAGGTCGTAGGTCGCGACGATCGGGATGTCGGGTCCGACCGCGTCCCGCACCCGCCGGACCAGGGCGGCATCGCTCTGCTCGACGCCCTCGACCACCATCGCCCCGTGCACCGCCAGCAGCATGCCGTCCGGGCGCTCCTCGGCGGCGAGACCGGCGATCCGCCCGGCCATCGCCTCGAAGGCTTCACGGGTGACCGGGCCGCTGGGGATGGCGCCGGCGAAGAGACCGGGGATGACCGCCAGCCCGGCCGCCTCGGCGCCGGCGAGCATGCCGCCGATCTCCGTGTTGGTGCCGGCGTAGCGTGGCGCCAGCCCCTCGCCCTCGGCCCATTGATAGGCACGGAAGGCCGCGAGATCGGTCCGGATCAGCGAGAAGGTGTTGGTTTCGTGCCAGATCCCGGCAATCAGCACCCTTGGTCGCATTCCCCCGCCCCGCCGGCTTCGGCATAATGGCCGCAACAAACTCGAGGGAGGCTAGCATGTTCGATCTGGAGCGGTTCATCGAGGACTGTTACGCGGCGCTGGACGAGAAGACGCCGGAACGCGCGGCCCAGGAGGTCGTCGCCCGCGCGGTCGAGGATCCGGCCGCCGTGATGAAGGCGATCGGCGAACCGCAGCAGGCCGGGGTCAACACCCTGCACCGCTCCGACCGGCTCACCGTGCTCAATCTGGTCTGGGGTCCGGAGATGCACCTGATGCCCCACAATCACAACATGTGGGCCTCCATCGGCATCTATACCGGGGCCGAGCAGAACACCTTCTGGCGCCGCACACCCGACGGCGGGCTTCAGCAGCTCGGCGCGAAGGAGATGGGGGAGAAGGAAGCGGTCTGGCTCGGCGAAACGGCGATCCACTCGGTCACCAACCCGCTGACCAAGCTGACCGGCGCGCTGCACGTCTATGGCGGCGACTTCTTCGCGCCCGGCCGCAGCGAGTGGGACGACGAGACGCTGAAGGAAGCGCCCTACGACAGCGAGAAGCTGGTGCGCCTGTTCGAGGAGAGCAACACGCGGCTCGAGGAACTGAAAGCGGCCGGCGCGCTCTGAGAAGTTCCGTCGGCCTTTTCAGTCCGGCGGCACTATGGCTTGGCGAGATTGGATGGAAGAGAACTGCCTGTTCTGTAGGATCGCGCGCGGCGACGTCCCGGCACATGAAGTCTTTCGAGACGATCATGTTGTCGCGTTTCTTGATACCGGCCCGATCCGCCCGGGCCACCTGCAGATCATTCCGGTCGACCACTATCCATATTTTGACGACCTGCCGAGCGATCTTGCGGCCCGCATAGTCGGGCTTGGCCAACGGCTCGCCAAGGCGCAGAAGAGCTGCCTAGCGGTGGAACGCGTCGCTTTGCTCTTCACCGGAGGTGATGTCGCCCATGCTCATGCGCATCTAGTGCCGATGTTCGAGGCGACCGACATAACGTCCAGATGCTACATTGAGCAGTCTGATCTGACATTTCGGTCCCTTCCGAACCCGGGTAAAGCAGCACTGACAGACATGGCATCGCTACTGACGACAGCTTTGTCTGAGCGTTAATAAGGGCGATGCTTACTGGCCCCGGTCAACCCTCGGGGCGCCGTCATCGAGCGGCGGCTGGCCGGGCTCCGTAGACAGGCCGCCACCAGCTGTCGCGGGCGGCGCAAGTCCGCCGTCGCGCGGGGTGCATTCGCCGGAGATAACCTGGGTCATCAGGCTTTCCTTGCACTCGGCCCAGGGCCGGTCGAGCTGGCCCGTGCCCGACATATACATCTGACTGATGACGAGAACGGCCAGGATGGCCGCCAGAATCCACATGCCTCGGCTCATCGGGTCCTCATTCTGGTGGGCTAGTTTCCGGTATCCGGTATATGGGGATCGGGGACACAGGACGCCAGGGCTGGCGGGGCGGCGTCACGCCGGCCAGTCGACCAGGTGCTCGACCAGTTCGGCGTCCTCGACCAAGGTCTCGGACACTACCCGGCCGCGCACCGAGATCCCGGCATCGTGCACGGCGTTGGGGTCACCGCATTCCAGGTGGTGCCACCAGTAGAGCGGCTTGCCCTCCTTCAGGAGCCGATAGGCGCAGGTCGACGGCATCCAGTCGAGCTGGTTCACCAGCTTGACGCTGAGCACCACGCAGTCCGACACCTTCTTCTTGCGGTTCGGGTAGTCCGAGCAGCGGGCGGTCGTGCAGTCGAGCAGCTTGCAGGCGACGTCGGTGTAGGAGATCTCATCGGTCTCCGCGTCCTGCAGCTTCACCAGACAGCACTTGCCGCAGCCGTCGCACAGACTTTCCCACTCGCGCCGGGTCATCTGCGCGAGCGGCTTGGTTTCCCAGAACCGATCCTGCCCCGTCTTTGCCGACACGCCGGATCAGTCGCGATAGCTCGGGTCGATCTTGTCCATCTTGCGCATCAGCGCAGAGAACTCGAGCGCGCCGTATTCCGCTTCCGAGGACGCGAAGCCGTTGACATCCTCGCCCGATTTCTTGGCGATGTTGTCGGACAGCAAATTCAGCGTGCCCGCCGATCCGGCGTCGATCTGGACCTGGGCCGCCCGCTCGAGGCGGTAGAGCCACAGGAACGCCTCCGCAACCGTCCGCCCGGTCGTGAGCAGGCCGTGGTTCTTCAGCACCATCGCATGGTTGTCGCCCAGGCTTTCGACGATGCGGTCGCGCTCATCGAGATAGAGGCTGACGCCCTCGTAGTCGTGATAGCTGATGCGGTCGACGAAGGCGGTCGAGCCCATGGAGATCGGCAGCACCCCCTCCTTCACCGCCGCGATCGCCATGCCCGAGCGGGAATGGGTGTGCATGACGACCTGATGCAGGTCGCTATGCGCCATGTGGACGGCGGAATGGATCACGAACCCGGCCTGGTTCACCGGATACGGGTTGTCGGTGTCGATCTTGTTCCCCTCGACATCGATCTTCACCAGGTTCGAGGCGGTGACCTCGTCGTAGTTCAGGCCATAGGGGTTGATCAGGAAATGCAGATCGGGGCCGGGGACCTTGGCCGTCAGATGACCGTAGATCAGCTCGCCCCAGCCGAAATGGTCGACCATGCGGTAGGCGGCGGCCAGTTGAACGCGCAGATCCCATTCGGCATCGCTGATGCCGGCCGGGCGGGCGACCTTCACGGGGGCCATGTCGTTCATCGTGCTGCTCCTCCTCTTCGTCGCTGGTTTCGCCGGATGCGGTTGCTGGCTATCCAGCCGCCGCGCGGATCCTGTCCAGCACCGGCAGGACGTAGTCGCGGAACACGGCCGGGTTCTCGCTCATCGGGAAGTGGCCGCACTCCTTCATGATCACCGCCTCGGCGCCGGGGATCGCCGCCGCCGTGCGCTCCGTGTCTTCCGGCGTGCAGGAATAGTCGTATTCACCGGTGAGAAGGTAGAGCGGGCACCGGGCCGTGTCGATCAGATGGGTACGGTCGCGGAAATCGGAATCCTCCCGATAGAAGTACAGATCCCCTTTGAAGATCCCCGGTCCACTCTGCATGTAGCCCCAGAGCGTCTCCCAGCGATACTCGTCCGGCGACTGCGGCGCGACCAGTCCGGAGACCATCGCGGCGCAGACCTCGCCGCCATGGACGTCGCCCCGGTGCAGCCAGCTCGTGTCGTACCAGGAGGTCTGATGGTCGGCGCATTCGACGCCGATCAGCGCGCGGAAGCGGTCGGCGTGGTGGGCGCCGAGATGCAGGACGATGCGCCCGCCCATGGAGCAGCCGATCACCACCGGCCGGTCGAGCTCCATCGCGTCGGCGACCGCCAGGATCGCATCGGTGTAGAGCCCGGTCGTCAGCCGGTATTCCTCGTCGTGGAAGCCGACCGGCGGGTTCGACTTGCCGTGCCAGGGCAGATCGAAGGCGATGACTCTGAAATCATGGGTGATGTCCGGGTCGGACATCATGTGCCGGTACTGCCGCCCGTCCGACCCGGCGGTGTGGAGGCACAGCAGCGGGATGCCCTGGCCCGCCTCCTCGATATAGACCCGGCAGGGACGCCCGCCGATCTCGAGGGTCGCGTAGCGGCCGGTCATGGGTTCGTACTGGATCGCCATGGTCAGCCCCTTCCCGTCCCGGTTGCGCCGACGCGCGGGGCGGCGAGCACCTCCTTCACGTAGCGCAGATGGGCCATCAGCGGCTGCAGATCGCCTTCCAGGCGAGCCACCCCGAGACGCGTCATGGCGATGACGTCGTGGTAGCCGGGCGCCGGCATCGCTTCCCAGTGCCGGGCCCAGGCCGACGCGTCCGCCTTGATCGCGAAGCGCCAGGAGCGCATGCGGAACGGGCCTGTCTCCACCGCGTCGATCCGACCTTCGCAGACGCGGATATGCACCGGCACCGCGTCGGCCTGGACCAGGAACTCCCCGGTCAGCGTCCGCCCGCGCCGAATCAGCGGCGCGTTGTCGTTGACCAGTTCCGGCAGGCGCTCGAGCGTGCGCGCGATTTCCTCAGCGGTCATTTCCGTCCCTTCACTTGCTTTTTCCGCAGAATAGGACAGCTCTCCAATGGGACGATAGAGGGTGAAACACCGGCGCCCGCGTGCGCTAGGTTCAAAAACTTATGAAATTTTAACCATTGGCGGGGTTTCCTGGTGTCGTCATCCTGCCCGACGGGGATGCCGATCTGTTAGTGTCCACACGTCATGCGGCCGGCCCCCATGCAAAGTGCCAATGCGATGAGCGCTCCCCAGGATAGCGGCGGTAGATACTACCGACAACTGGCGGTCTACCTGGCCGGCCGTCTTCTGGCCACGGCGGTCGCCGGGCTGGTCGTCGTCGCACTGCTGGAGGTCGCGCTCTCGGATCTGGCGCGCAGCGACGCCGAGAACCGGACCCGGGACGAGATCAACCGCCTGCGTGCCTCCCTGCAGCAGGTTCTGAGCCGGGACGTGCAACTCATCCGCGGCATGACCGGCTACGTCCGCGCCCAGCCGGACCTGACCGGCGAGGAGTTCGCACTGATCGCCCAGGATATCCTCGAGGGCGCCCCCGACCACGTTCGCAACATCGCCCTCGCGAAGGATCTCGTGATCTCCCACGTGTATCCGCTTGAGGGCAATCGGAGCGCCCTGGGCCTCGACTACCGCTCCCAGTCGGATCAGTGGCCGGCGGTGGAGCGGGTCATCAAGCAGGACCGGGTTATCGTTGCCGGGCCCATCGATCTCGTGCAGGGCGGTACCGGCCTGATCGCGCGCTTTCCGATCACGCTCCGCACTCCGGAACGCGGCGAGCGGCCGCTCTGGGGCATCGCGTCGACGGTGATCGACTTTCCCGACCTGTTGGAACACGCCGGCTACGGCCGTTTCCAGGACGACTACCGCATCGCCCTGGTGGGACGCGACGGGGACCCGCGCAGCGACGAGATCATCTGGGGCGACGGCGATATCCGGTCCTACGAGCCCGTCACCCTGGACGTGGTGATCCCGACCGGCTCCTGGCGGATCCTCGCCGCCCCGCGCGCTGGGTGGCCGACCTACTTCACCTATCTGCCCATAATGCTGCCGGCCCTTGGACTGGTGCTCCTGTTCTATGCGATCTGGGAGACGTCGCGTTTCCGTCTCGCGCAGGAACGCTCAACCGCAAACCGGGAAATCCTCGAGGCCCTGCAGCGAGCGGAGGAAGCCAGCGCGGCGAAATCGACCTTCCTGGCGGTCATGAGTCACGAACTCCGCACCCCCTTGAACGCGATCATCGGCTTCAGCGAGCTTCTGGAGAACAGCAAGCGCGACAGCCGGATCTGGGACAGGGCGCCCGAATACGTCAGCGACATCCGCCAGAGCGGGCGCTTCCTGCTGTCGATCATCGATGACATCCTCGACCTGTCGCGGATCGAGAGTGGGCGGCGGGCGGCCTCCATCGAGCACGTGGACGTGGTGCCGCTGATCATCGAGTCTGCCAACCGCATGCGGGTCGAGTTCGAGAGCCAGGGCACCGCCCTATCGGTTTCCGCCGAGAACGAGGAAATGGTCGCCCGCGCCGACCGCAGAGCGTTCCTGCAGATCCTCACCAACCTCCTGACGAACGCGCTGAAATACGCCGGGTCGGCGGCCTCGGTGACGGTCGCGGCCCGCCGGGTCGGCGCCGGTCGGATCGAGGTCGCCGTGATCGACGATGGCCCGGGCATTCCCCAGGAGAGGCTGGGGGACATCATGAAACCGTTCGTCCAGCTCTCGTCGTCCTACGCCCGGACGGCCGGTGGCGTGGGACTGGGCCTCACCATCTGCCAGTCCCTGGCCCGCATGATGGACGGAACGCTGTCGGTCGAGAGCACGGTCGGCGTCGGTACGACGGTGCGGCTGACGATCCCGGAGAGCCAGCTTTCCTGAGCGGATAGGCCTGTCGGACCAGGCGACGGGACTGAACGATTGCGCCCTTAAAGCAGCAGCGAGACCGGCTCGCCGTCCTCCAGCGACAGCAGCTCCTCCATGGACTGGCGGCGGCGGGCCATACGGACCTCCCCACCATCCACCATCACCTCTGGTATCAGCGGCCGCGAGTTGTAGTTGGAGGACATCGCCGAACCATAGGCGCCGGCATCGGCGAAGACGCAGAAATCGCCGACCCGCGGCAGGGGCAGATCGCGGAACTCGACCACGCCGCCCTCGCCCTGGGTGAACACGTCGCCGGATTCGCAGAGCGGACCGGCCACGGCGACCGGATGGGTGTCCCCCGTCACCGGCTTCCCCTCGGCATCGACGAAGCCGATCCGGTGATAGCTGCCGTACATCGACGGCCGTGCGAGGTCGTTGAAGCCGGCGTCCACCATGACGAAGTGCCGATCGGCCACCCGCTTGACCGCCCGCACCTCGGCGACGAGGCACCCGGCCGCGGCGACCAGGAACCGGCCCGGCTCGATTTCCATCTCCACCGGCATGTTCTGGTGCTGCTGGATGGCCAGCCGGGCGGAGTTCCAGTTCTCGATATAGGCCTCGGTGTCGATCTCCGCCCCGCCGTCGCGGTAGGGCACGGAGAGACCGCCGCCGGCCGAGACCGCCCGCACCGGCAGGCCGAGCGCGCGGTACGCGTCGATCATCGCGTCGCCGACCCGCTCCAGGTGTCCGTAATCCACTCCGGAGCCGATATGCATGTGCAGGCCGACCAGGTCCAGGCCGGCCGCCTTGATCCGCGGCGCCAGCGCCGGCAGCTCCTCGTGCCAGATGCCGTGCTTCGAGAACGGGCCGCCGGTGTTGGTCTTGTTGCTGTGGCCGTGCCCGAACCCCGGGTTGACGCGCAGCCAGATTCGGTGGCCGGGACTGACCGCAGCAATCTGGTCGATCATGTCCGGCGACCCGCAGTTGACGGGTATGTTCAGCGCCACGACCCGCTCCAGGGTGCTGCGGTCGAACAGATCGGCGGTGAAGACGATATCGTCGCCGCCCGGCTCGTACCCGGCGGCCAGTGCGCGGGAGATCTCGCCGTTGGACACCGCATCGACCTTGACGCCATTGCGCCGCATGACCCGCAGGACGTGCAGGTTGCTGTTGGCCTTCTGGGCGTAGCGGATGGCGTCGAAGCCGCGCAGCCGCTCGATCTGGGCTTCGATCCGAGCCGCGTCGTAGAGCCAGAACGGCGTCCCCACCTGGGCGGCCGTCGCGGCGATCAGGGCGCCGTCGCTCACGCCCGCGGCCGGACGATCTTCGGCAAGTGTGTCAGCGGCCATGGTGCCCCCAATGCAATGCGTCGCCCGTCAGCCGGGCGGCGGCCCATCACATGACCGGAAACGGCCGGGAGTTCAAGCCCGCCGGGTCTCGCTGTCGCCCCCGGCGACCTCCGGCCGGCGCCGCGACGGCTCCATGTCCGACCCGCCCACCTGGCGCAGGGTGGTCGCCCCCCGCCCCCGCCACCGCCGCTCGAAATCGGCGATGTAGTCCCGGGTCTCAGGCACGGCGGAGAGGCTCTTGGCGAGCTGGATCTGGAAGACCATCAGACTGCCGCGCCGGAAGGCGGTCTCGCAGGCGGTGAGATAGAACGTCCACATGCGGTAGAACCGCTCGTCGTACATCGCGACGATCCTGTCCTGCTGCGCCTCGCAACGGAGCCGCCAGGACCTCAGCGTGTCGGCGTAATGCCGGCGCAGGATCTCCACATCGGTGGTGTAGAGCCCCGTGCGCTCGATCGCGGTGAACTGCTGGCTGAGCGACGGCGTGTAGGCGCCGGGGAAGATGTACTTCTCCATCCACTGGTTCTGCGGTGCCGGCGGATTGAACACGCCGATGGCGTGGATCACCGCGGTCCCGTCATCCTTCAGCAGGCGGTGCACCTGGCGGTAGAACGCGTCGTAGAAGCTCGGTCCCACATGTTCGAGCATCCCGACCGACACGATCCGGTCGTAGCGGTCCTCGATCCGGCGGTAGTCCCTGAGGTGGAACCTGACCCGGTCGGCGAGGCCCGCCTGCTCGGCCCGGCGGTTCGACACCGCATGCTGTTCCCGCGACAGCGTCACGCCGTCCACCTGGAGATCGTCGGCGAGCCCGGCCAGGAACAGGCCGAGGCCGCCCCAGCCCGACCCGATATCGAGCACCCGCTGGCCCGACGCCAGATTGAGTTTGGCCGCGAGGTGGAGCTTCTTGTTCCACTGCGCGGTCTCCAGGTCGTCGTCGGGATTCAGGAAATAGGCGCAGCTGTACTGGCGATCGCTGTCGAGAAACAGATCGAACAGCTCGTCGCTCAGGTCGTAGTGATGAGACACCTTGCCCCGCGCGAGATGCACAGGGTTCCAGTGCCTGACCGCCGCCCGCAACCCCCGCAGCGCGGCCAGGACCTTGCGCCAGGGTCCCTCGCTCACCCCGCCGATATTGGCCATACAGAGGTCGAGGAAATCGTAGAGGGTCGTCCCGTCCTCGAGGACGATCCCGCCGTCCATGTAGCCTTCGCCGATCGCCAGCTCGGGGTTGAACAGCAGCCGGCGGTCGAGGCTCCGGTCGGTGATCCTGATCGTGGCGCGGGGGCCGTCGGAGCCCCGGCATTCGTGCCGCTCGCCGTCGGGGTCGATCAGCGTGAGGTGACCGACCGAAATCAACTGGCGGAAGGCGCGCGCAGAGAGCATCGTTCCCACCCCCTGTCCGTTTCGTTCGAGATCGCGCTAAGACGATCATCCACAGACATATTAGGGGAAAGCCCAGAATCAGTTCCAGGGAGGAATGATGATGAACACACGTCGGTTTGGCCGCACGGGCCTGCAGATTTCCGAATTGGTCTTCGGCGGCGGCTGGGTCGGCGGCATCCTGATCCACCAGGACGACGCGGTTAAACGCGCCGCGATCCGCACGGCGATCGACGGCGGAATCAACTGGATCGACACCGCGGGCGATTACGGCCAGGGCCAGTCGGAGATCGCGCTCGGTTGGCTCCTGGAGGAACTCGACCTCGCTGAACGCCCGCATGTCTCGACCAAGGTCCGCCTGGATCTGACGAGCGACGAGAGCCACGAGAGCCAGATCCGGCGCGGCATCGAGACCAGCCTCGACCGTCTGCGCCTGAACAAGGTCAGCCTTTTCCAGCTTCACAACCCGGTGCAGCCGGAGGCGACGGACCAGCATGTCGGCGTGGACGATGTCATCGGCGACGGCGGCATCGCCGATCTGCTCGACGGTCTGCGGCGGGAAGGCCTGACCGATCATATCGGCTTCACCGCCCTGGGGGACGCCGCCTCCTGCATACGGGTCGTCGAAAGCGGGAAGGTCGACAGCGCGCAGGTCTACTACAATATGCTCAACCCGACCGCCGCCATGGACGAGAAGCCCGACGGACTGGAGGCCCAGGACTTCTCCGGTCTCATCGCTGCGTGCCGGCGCCACGACGTCGGCGTCATGAACATCCGGGTCTTCGCGGCCGGCGTGCTGGCCACCGACCGGCGCCACGGGCGCGAGGTCGCGATCACGCCGGAATCCGCCGACCTGAAGGCCGAGGCCGAGCGCGCCCGGGCGGCGATGGAGGCGGCCGGCGCCAGCGGGGAGAGCCGGGCCGAGACCGCGATCCGCTTCTCCCTCGCCAACCCCGATCTGTCCTGCGTTGTCATCGGTCTGGCCGAGCCCGAGCACCTGCACCTCGCGCTCAAGGCGGCGGAGGCCGGTCCCCTGCCGGCGGCGCGGCTGTCGACGCTGCGCGACGTTTGGAGCCAGAACTTCGACCTCTAGGGCCGCGCCGGAGCGGTGGCCGGGCGGTGCGGGACGCCCCGGTCAGCGACCGGGCGCCCGGTCACTCGCCCTGGGGCTTGAGGGTGAACTCGCCCTCGCGGATGCGGTCCGGCCATTCGGCGACCATCTCCGCCACGGTCTCCTCGCCGTAGATGTCGATCATGTCGGTGAGCGCGGCGAAGATCGCCGAGGACGCCACGATTTCCGACGAGGCTCCCTGGGCGACCGCGTCGTCCCAGGCTTCCAGCATGACCCGCAGGGCGAGGCGCTTCTGCTCGTCCTCCGGCAGGATCGGCGGCTGTTGTTCGTCGTCGCTCATGCTGGCCTCCATGCCTCGGCGTGTGCCCGTGGGCTGCGTCCTCGCAGTCCGGCAGGCTTAGCGCGGCAGCCGCGTGCTGTCACCCGCAACGTGGCAGGCGCGGGCCCGCCGTGGCAGTGTCGCCGCCATGAACGAGACGCCTGAGCCTCTTGCCCCCGACAACCACGACCCCGGTCTTGTCCTGCGCGACGGCGTGCCTGTCTCGACCCGTTTCGACGACGTGTACTTCTCGCGCGAGGACGGGCTGGCGGAGACCGGGCACGTGTTCCTGCAGGGCTGCGACCTCCCCGACGCCTGGCGCGGCGGGACGCGCTTCACCATCGCGGAGACCGGCTTCGGCACCGGCTTGAACTTCCTCGCCGCCTGGGATCTCTGGCGCCGTCGGCGGCCGGCCGGCGGGGTGCTTCACTATCTGGCCGTCGAGGGTTTCCCGATCCCGCGGTCGAGGCTGCTCGACGCCCTCGCCGCGTTTCCGGGGCTGGCGGACCTGGCCGCGCGTCTGGCGGACCGGTACCCGGACCCGCCGGTGCCGGGACCGCACCGGATCTGGTTCGAGCGGGACCGGGTCTGCCTGACCCTGGTGATCGGCGAGGCCGAGGCGGCGCTCGCCTCCATCGACGCCCGGGTCGACGCCTGGTTCCTGGACGGGTTCGCGCCGGCGCGGAACCCGTCCATGTGGCGCCCGGAGGTCCTGCGTCAGGTCGCCCGGCTGTCGGCGCCGGGCGCACGGATCGCCAGCTTCACGGCCGCCGGCCAGGTGCGCCGCGACCTCGCGGCGGTGGGTTTCGAGATCGCCAAGCGCCCCGGGTTCGGGCGAAAGCGCGACTGCATCGCCGGACGCTTCAGCGGCGCCCCGACGCCCACCGATCCCGACGCGCCGCCATGGTTCGCCCCGCCGCCCGGTCTTCTCCCGGGGCGCGTGGCAGTCATCGGCGGTGGAATCGGTGGCGCCGCCCTGGTCCGTGCCCTCCGACGCCGGGGCGTGGAAACCGCCTGGGTGGACCGGCACGGGCGGCGCGCCGCGGAGGCGTCGGGCAATCCCGGCGGCCTGATGATGGCGCGGGCGACAGCCGGCAATGATCCGCAGGGTGCGGTGAGCGCCGCCTGCTTCCGCTTCGGCTGCGCCGAAGCGAGAGCCGCCGGCCTGCCGGTCGGCGGGCGCGGCGTGCTGGAGCTCGCCACCGACGCCGCAGCGGTCGAGCGGTTCAGTGTCCTGTCGGAGGCCGGTCGGCTGGTGCCGATCGGCGCCGAGCTTCTCGGGCCGGAGGCGGCATCCGACATTGCCGGCCTGCCTCTGGACGGCCCGGCGCTGTGGCATCGGTCCGGGGGCTGGGTCGATCCGCGCGCCTGGGCGGCGGCGCTCGCCGGCGACGCGCGGCCGGTGGGGCTGGATATCCGACGGATCGTTCAGGCCGGCGCCGGGTGGCTGCTGACGGACGAGGACGGCCGGGTGCTGCTGGAGGCAGACGCCGTGATCGTCGCGTCCGCCGCCGGGTCGGCCGCCCTGCTTCCGGATGTCCGGATACCGCTGGAACCGGTCAGGGGCCAGCTCACCCGTCTCGCGGCGACGACGGCGAGCCGGCGGTTGGCGGCGCCGCTTGCCTTCGGCGGCTATCTCTCGCCGGCGATCTCCGGCCTGCACGTGGCGGGCACCACCTATTCCCGAGACGGGATCGCGCCGCGGGGCTGGCCGGTGCCGGTGCGCCCCCAGGACCACCGCCGCATCCTGTCCGGCCTGCCGCCCGCCGTCGCCCGGCTGTTCGCCGACCCGCCGTCGATCCTCGGCGGCCGGGCGGCGATCCGCGCGGTAACGCCGGACCGCCAGCCGATCGCTGGGCCGGTCTGCGAGGCCGCGACCCTGGCGGAGGCCTACGGTCATCTGCGCACGGATGCCAGACGGCGGGACGGCGGGACGGCGCCCTATTTGCCAGGCCTCCACGTCCTGTGCGGGCTCGGGTCCCGCGGCCTCGTCACCGCTCCGCTCATGGCGGAACTCACGGTGGCGCAGATGCTCGGGGACCCGCTGCCGGTCGACCGCGCCGTGGCGGAGGCGGTTCACCCGAACAGGTTCACGATCCGCGACCTTCGGCGGCGTCGGATCTGACGGTCTCGGGTGGCCGGACGGGGCTCGACAGCGCCGCGACACGGTTCCTACAGTGCGGGCCCACGTTCCGGAGAACCCGATGTCCCCCTTCGCCATCCAGCAGCAGGTCACCTTCCTCTACACCCGGGACCTGGCCGCCGGCTCCGCCTTCCTGCGCGACAAGATGGGCCTGCGCCTGGCGCTGAACCAGTTCGACCTGTGCCACATCTACGAGGTCGCGCCGAACGCGTTCCTCGGCGTGTGCACCAACCGCCCCGCGCCGGCCGATCCGGGGGTGACCTATTCCTTCGTGGTCAGCGACGCGGACGCCGCCTACGAGACCTTGAAGGCGCGCGGCGTCGAGTTCGAGGCGCCGCCGGAACTGAGCGAGCGGTTCAACGTCTATTCGGCGTTCTTCGGCGGGATCGAGAACTACCGTTTCGAGATCCAGGAATTCCGAGATCCGACCTGGCCCAAGCCGGTCACTTGAGCCGCGCCGTCAGGCGGCGACGACCGCGTCGCGCGCCCCGACCTCGGATCCGCTGACCGGTGCTCGCTTGGTGATGGAAATCCGCGGGTAGATCGCGACCATCGCGCCGGCGATCCGATCGGTCCGGGCGGCGCGGAACGGCAGCATCAGGCGCTCGAACAGGACCACCCAGTCGTCGCCGGCAATCTCGAACTCCGCGTGCTGGGGCGCCCGCTCGGCCAGCATGGTCCGATAGGTCTCCTCGACATTGACCCGTAGCCCCCGGGGCAGCGTGTCCAGGTAGCGGCCTTCCAGATCGTCTCCCAGAACCGGGGTCAGCGCCCGGCCGACCTGAAGGAACCGGACACGGTCGTCGGGATGCTCGATCTCGACCATCACAATCTGGCTGAGATAGGGGGCCACGTCGACCGGAGAGACGGATCCGAGAACAGGGACCGCGTCGCCCCGCCGCGCCTGCCGCCAGAAACCGAAGAGTTCCTTGAGCTCGGGCCGGCCAAGCTCGGTCGCGTCGACACCCATATTCGATCACCTTTCCTGAAGCCGGGCACGGTCCGTTCGCACTCGACACGCTACCGCCGAGGTTCCTAAGGTTTGGTTTACGCCGCGACGACGCTTTCCCACCAAGGACACCGCCATGACCAGCTCCTATCTCGCCCTGCTGTCGGCTACCGACCTGCTGCACGGCTACGCCCGAAAGACCATCTCGCCGGTGGAAGCGACACGGGCGGCGCTCGACAGGATCGATGCGCTGAACGGCACGCTCAACGCGTTCCGGCTGGTCGACCACGAGGCGGCGCTGGCCAGCGCGAAGGCGTCCGAGGCGCGCTGGGCGAAAGGCGAACCCGCCGGTCTGGTCGACGGGGTTCCGACCTCGATCAAGGACCTGTCGCTGACCGAAGGCTGGTCGACCTTGCGCGGCTCGAAGGCTGTGAAGGAGGACGGGCCCTGGGACGTGGACGCCCCCTTCGTCGCCCGTCTTCGGGAGCATGGCGCCGTCCTGCTCGGCAAGACGACGACGCCGGAATACGGCTGGAAGGGCGTCACCGACTCCCCGCTGACCGGCATCACCCGCAATCCCTGGGACCCGAGCAAGACGCCCGGTGGCAGCTCCGGCGGCGCGGCGGTGGCGGCGGCGACCGGCATGGGCGCCCTGCACCAGGGGTCGGACGGCGGCGGCTCGATCCGCATGCCGGCGGGCTATACCGGCATCTACGGCATCAAGCCGACCTTCGGGCGGGTGCCCGCCTATCCGGCCTCGCCCTTCGGCTCGGTCGCCCATATCGGTCCGATGACCCGCACGGTAGCCGACTCGGCCCTGATGCTGACCGTCATGAGCGAGCCGGACGCCCGCGACTGGTACGCCGCTCCCTTTGACGGCGCCGACTACCGCAACACCCTGCGTCCCTCCGTCGCCGGCTGGCGGATCGCCTACAGCCCGGATCTCGGCGGCGGCACCGCACAGCCGGAGGTCGCCGCCCTGGTAGCGAAAGCCGTCGAGGTGTTCCGCGAGCTGGGCGCGGTCGTCGAGGAGATCGAGAGCCCGCTGCCCGACAGCCACGAGACCTTCACGGTCCACTGGTTCTCCGGCGCCGCCAACCTGTTCACCGCGTTCAGCGAGGAGCAGAAGGCGGTGATTGATCCGGGACTGGTGGAAGTGGCGGAAGCCGGGGCGCGCTATTCGCTGATGGAGTACTTCGCCGCCGTGAAGGCGCGCGAGGCCATGGGCACGGCGATGAACGAGTTCCACGAGACCTACGACCTGCTGCTCACGCCGACCCTGCCGCAACCGGCCTTCGAGGCGGGCCACGAGGTGCCGCCGGGCTCCAACATGAAGCGCTGGACCGAGTGGACGCCCTACTCCTATCCCTTCAACCTGACCCAGCAGCCGGCGGCGACGGTGCCCTGCGGCCGGGTCGGCGGCCTGCCCGTCGGCCTGCAGATCGTCGGCCCGAAATGGGGGGAGGACATGGTGCTCGCCGCCTCGGCCGCGTTCGAGGCGGTCATGCCGATCGAACTGCCGAAGCTCTGATCCGGCTCAGCGCCCGACTCAGCGCCCGGTTCAGCGCCCGGCGACCGCCGCCCGGACCCGCGCGGTGACGGTGCTGGCCCGGCGCAGATCCGTGTCGACCGCGAGGCCGGCGGCGGCGAAGGCTCGAGCGACCCAGGTGTTGCAGGTGTTCGACAGGGTGAAGGTGCCGCGGGCGTCGTAGAACAGGCTCTGGGAGTACAGACCCGGCCCGAGCGGCCCCAGCCGCTCGCCCGCGGCCCGCGCGAAACTCGACGCGACGAAGCCGATGAGCCCGTCGAACGCGTCCGGCGCCAGCGGCACGTCGACGATCTCCGCGCTCGGGAGGTATCGGCCGGGCGCCATCGGCATGCCGACGAGATGCATGACCGCTGGCGTTTCCACGAAGGCCGCGCCGAGATAGGTCGCGATCGCCGGGTCCGGATCGCGGTAGAACGCGGCGTCGCCCCACCCGAACTCGATCCACACAGCCCCGGGCAGATCGGCGATCTCCGGGATCGCCGCACGATCGATGTCGGCGCTGCGCACGGCGATGCCCGTGTGCCAGCCGATATTGACGAGGTGGACGAGCTTTTCGGCCGCCCAGCTTTGATGCGGCAGGCAGGCGAGAAACGCGACCAGAGCCGCCATCCGAAACATCGTCCGCCTTCCCATTCCTGGGTCCGTTCGAGAGACCGTTCGCACGGCAGGGCGGATCGGGGGCATAGCTATGACCTGACCATCGATACCGCCGTGCTCAATCGGCAAGACTGCGCCCGGCGGATCTGCAAAGCGTTCGGATTCTAGGCCCGGCCCTGCCGCAACGCGCGGCCGGAGCGTTCGCCGGTGGAGCGGCCCTCGGCCCAGGCGACGCGGCCGTTGACGATCACCGTGTCGATGCCGGCGGCGGGGGTCATCGGGTCCTCGAACGTCGCGCTGTCGATGATGTCGCGGGCGTCGAACACGCAGAGATCGGCGTATTTTCCTTCCGCGATCTCGCCCCGGTCGACCAGGCCGAACTCGTCCGCCGAGAGCGACGTCATGCGCCGCACCGCCTCCTCCAGCGGGAACAGACCCAGGTCCCGGGAGTAGTGCCCGAGGATGCGCGGGAAGGTACCCCAGAGGCGCGGATGCGGGAACTCGTCGTGGGGCAGCCCGTCCGACCCGAACATGGCCTGCGGGTAGGACAGGATGCGCTGCACGTCGTCCTCGGCCATGGAGAAGTAGATGGCGCCCGCCGGCTGCAGGCGCTCGGCCGCCGCGTAGACGTCAACGCCCCACTCGTCGGCGATGTCCTGAAGATCCCGGCCCTTGTGCTCCGGATGGGGCACGGACCAGGTGACCATCACACGGTTGGAGAAGGCGATGGAATCGGGTTTCAGAACCGTCGAGGAGGCGTGATACGGATACACATCGAGGCCGATCTTCTGGCTCTTGCGGTACCGCTCGAACAGCTCGAGCGTCTCCTTCGACCGGCCGAAGTTCTGCTTCCCGTGGACCTTGTGGTGGGACACGATCACCGGCACCCCGGCTTCGCGGCCGATCAGGAAGGTCTCCTCCAGGCTCTTCAGAACGTCGTCGCCCTCGTTGCGCATATGGGTGACGTAGCGACCGCCATGGCTCTTGAGGGCTTTGGCGATCTCGATGACCTCCTCGGTCGGCGCCTGCTCTGACGGCGCATAGAACAGGCCGGTCGAAAGCCCGCAGGCACCCGCGTCGAGGGAGTCCTCGAGCCTGGCGCGCATGGTCTTGATCTCGTCCGCTTCGGCGGCGCGGTAGACGTCGTCCATCGCGCCCACGCGCAGCGTCGAATGGCCCACCAGGAAAGCGGCATTGACGCTGGCCGGCGCGTCGTCGATCGCGGTCAGGAAGGCGTCGAAGGTGCCGTAGCGCCACCACTCCTCGGTGCCCAGCAGATCGAGCGGCGGCGGCGGCCGGCGGTCCATCACCAGCGGCGCCAGGGAGATGCCGCAGTTGCCGACCACGACGCTGGTCACGCCCTGGCTGACCTTCATGTCCATGGTCGGCTTCGACAGCAGCGCCCGGTCGTCATGGGTGTGCACATCGACGAAACCGGGGGCGACGATCCGGCCGCTCACGTCGATCTCGCGTCCGGCCGGCACAGCGGAGAGGTCGCCCACGGCGGCGATGCGGTCGTCGACGATGGCGACGTCGGCCCGCACCCGCGCCGCCCCGGTCCCGTCGATCACCTCGCCGCCGGCGAGTTTCAGGTCGCACCGATCCAGTCCGGCCATGGTCGTCTCTCCTCATCGCGTTCGGGGGAGATCGCAGCCCGCCGGCCCGGCGGTGTCAAGGCAGGTTCACCGGCGGTGAGCCTATGGCGCCGATGCGGCGACCGCGCGGCGGACGTTGACCCGGCCGGGTGCGCCCCCACTTCAAAGCGAGCCCCGTCATCCGGCCGAGAGGATCCCCATGCTCCCGACCCGCCGCTCCACTCTGAAGCGTCCGTTCCTGAGCCGCCTGCTGCCCGCCCTGCCCGTCGCCGCCGTCCTTTCGACCGCCGCCCTCTCGACAGTCGCCACGGCCCAGGAGACCGAGCGCGCCGGCGCCTGTACGCTCGCCGCCGACGCCCGGGTCGGTGGGCTCGATCATCCTTGGGGGGTGGCGTTCCTGCCCGACGGCAAGGCGGTCATCACCGAGCGCGGCGGCGGTCTCTGGCTCGCCGATACGGACACCGGCGCGAAGACTCGGATCTCCGGCGCGCCTAACGTGCAGGCCTCGGGCCAGGGAGGATTGCTCGATGTCGTCCTGCATCCGGACTTCGCCGAGAACCGCAGGCTTTACTTCTCCTATTCGGAGCGGCGGTCCGACGGGCTGACCGGCACGGCGATCGCCCATGCCACACTGTCTCCCGACGGCACCGCGCTCAGCGACCTCACCCAGATCTTCTCCATGTCGCCGGCCAGCGGCGGCTCGCGGCATTTCGGCTCCCGCATCGTCTTCAAGGGCGACGGGACGCTCTGGTTCACGATCGGCGACCGTGGCGACCGGCCCCGCGCCCAGGACCCGCAGGACCATGCCGGCTCGGTGCTCCGCATCGCGGACGACGGCGCGATCCCCGCCGACAACCCGTTCGCCGACGGCCGGGAGGCCGCGCGCGAGATCTGGTCCTACGGCCACCGCAACCCGCAGGGCGCGGTCCGTCATCCGGATACCGGCGCGCTCTGGGTGGTCGAGCACGGCGCCCGGGGCGGGGACGAGATCAACCGTCCGGAAGCCGGCAAGAACTACGGCTGGCCGACGATCTCTTACGGCCGCCATTATTCCGGCCTGCCGATCGGCGAGGGCACCTCGGCGCCGGGCATGGAGCAGCCGCTGTTCTACTGGGACCCGTCGATCGCTCCGTCCGGCATGGCCGTGGTGCGCAGCGACCTGTTCCCAGCCTGGGACGGCGATCTGCTGGTCGGCGCCTTGCGGGACCGGATGCTGGTCCGGCTCGATGTAGAGAACGGCGAGATCGTCGGCGAGGAGCGGCTGTTCCGCAACAGCTTCGGGCGCGTGCGCGACGTCCGGATGGGACCCGACGGCGCGATCTGGCTGCTCACAGACGAGGGCGACGGCGACCTGATCCGGATCGTCCCGGCGGACGGCACCTGCGGATAGGCGCCGCCCGACGGGACCGGGTTTACTGTTGACCGGCGATCACGGCCACTTGGTTGAGGAAGGTGGCGTCGGCGGTCTGGGCGATCTCCAGCGTCTCGCCGATATGGCTGACCGCGATCATATTGCCCGAGGCGTGCGGGAAGAAGGTCAGCACCTCGTAGGCCGGGCTGCCGTTGCCGACATCGCTGCAGGACAGCTCCACATGCGGCAGGATCGTATCCGCGCCCGGCATCACCCGCAGATCGGCCTCTGAGCTCAGCTCGCCGGCGCAGCTCGGCGACTTGATCCGGACCAACTCGGCCCGCAGATCCTCCTCGCTCGGCCGGCCGCCGACCGACTGGACCAGTCCCAGGCCCCGCTCGATCCGCCAGACGAGCGCCGCGTTCCAGCGCTTCATCGCCTGTTCGACATCGTTCGGAATCGCGAACTTGTCCGCCGGAAGATCGTTGAGGACGCGCCAGGCGAAGGCCTGGGGCTGAAGCTCGAACAGGCCGTCGCCGCGCACGGCGGCCACCTTGGAGCGGGCCTCGGCAACGCGCTGGCCGTTCTGCACCCCGGCCTTCACCTCGCGGACGCATTCCTCGAGCTGCCCGAAGGCTTTGGCCGTACCGGTGAGGGGGAACTCCAGCGTGCCGAAGAAGCCGGAGATCCGGGCCACGTTGCCCGCCTTGAACGACTGCACCAGCTCCGGGCGATCCTGAAGCAGGGTGCCGAGCGTGTCGCGCGAGACGACCTGGAATGCCCCGGCGATCTCCGGGCCGTCATCGACCCTGATCGTCACCTGCGCGGTCTGGCCCGGCTCGAGGGTCCAGGTCTTGTTGATCAGGTAGGCTTCGTAGACCCCGTTGGCGGACAGCCCGAACCCCAGGTCGGTCTCGCCGGGGTAGTCGCCGACGATGGCGCATCGCTGGAACTGACCCTGCTCGGAGATGTAGGCGTCGCCCTGCCAGATGCCGACCTTGAACGCCGCCGCGGCGGGGCCTGCGGCGGCGAACGTGAGGGCGGCGGCGACGGTCGAAACCATCGCGAAGCAACGGAAAGCGGTCATTCATCGGCTCCCGGCCGGTGGGGAATTTCCTTGCCCTAACGCGTCCGAGGGGACGAACTCAAGGGCGACGGGCACTCAACCGCGAAATCGTGACGGATGTGGGGCAACGCAAGAGACCTTGCCCACGGCCCCATCCGGAGGGTTTCATCCGGCTGTCTTGTTCGGGTGCTAGTCAGGCACAGCCGGACCAGGGGAGCCGAGACAGCACCATGATGGAAACCGATCAGACGCCGCGGGGCACCGCCGCGGAAGTGTTCGGCGCCTTCGCCCGGCTCGGGGTGACGGCCTTCGGCGGCCCGGTCGCCCATATCGGCTACTTCCGCACCGAGTTCGTCGAGCGCCGCAAGTGGCTCGACGACGCGGCCTTCGCCGACCTGGTGGCGCTCTGCCAGTTCCTGCCGGGACCGGCTTCGAGCCAGGTCGGTCTGGCCATCGGCGCCCGGCGCGCGGGGGCACTGGGGGCGCTGGCGGCCTGGACCGCGTTCACCCTGCCGTCGGCCGCCCTGATGATCCTGGCCGCCTACGGGGTCGTCGCCCTTGCCGAGGGTGCTGCCGCCGCCGCCGCGATCCAGGCGCTGAAGATCGTGGCCGTCGCCGTCGTCGCCCAGGCGGTCCGCCAGATGGCCACGTCCCTGGCGCCCGACCCGACCCGGGCGACCATCCTTGCCGCCGCGGCCGGCCTGGCCCTCGCCCTGCCCGGTATCCTCGGTCAGCTCGGCGCCATCGGCCTCGGCGCCGCCGCCGGTCTCGTGTTCTGCCGCAATGTCTCGGCCGCAAGCGGAGCAGTCCGTCCCCTGGCGATCCCGGTCCCGCCGGCCCTCGGTGCGGCCATGCTGGCTCTCGCCGCCGTCCTCCTCGCCCTGCCGGCGCTGTTGGCGGTGCCCGAGGCGCTGGCAGTGGCCGATGCGGCCTACCGGGCCGGCGCCCTCGTCTTCGGCGGCGGCCATGTGGTGCTGCCGCTGCTGGAGGCCGACACGGTCCGCACCGGGCTGGTCGATCGCGACGCCTTCCTCGCGGGCTACGGTCTAGCGCAGGCGCTGCCGGGGCCGCTCTTCACCTTTGCCGCCTTCCTCGGAACCATCGCCGACGTGCCGCTGACCGGCGTCGCTGGAGGCGTCGTGGCCCTGCTTGCGGTGTTTCTGCCGGGGACGCTGCTGCTGTTCGGCGCGCTGCCGTTCTGGGACCGGCTGCGGGGCTGGCAGCCGGCCCGGGCCGCCTTCACGGGCGTGAACGCGGCGGTGGTCGGGCTCCTGGTGGCGGTTCTGTACAATCCGGTGGCGACGGCGGCGGTGCGCGGCCCGCTCGACGTGGCGGCCATCGTGCTCGCCTATGTGCTGCTTGTCGTCTGGAAGGCGCCGCCCTGGGCCGTGGTTATCGGCTACGGCGTGGCGGGTGCCCTACTCGGCGCCACGCTCTGGGGCGCCACGCTCTGAACCGTCCGCCGCCGCGACGGTGAGATCCAGCGTGCCGTGCAGCGCCGCCGTCACGTCGCCGCCGGACCGCTCCCGCAATCTCAGTTCCGCCGCGCGCCAATAGGGTCGCGCCGCGTCGAGCACCTGCCGGCCGGCGTCGGTCAGCAGGACCGAGCGGGAGCGCCTGTCCGGCCCTGGCGCCAGATCCACCCACCCCGCCTGCCGCAGGGGAGCGAGGTTCCGGGTCAGGGTCGTTCGGTCCATGGCGACCCTGTCCGCGAGGTCGGTGACCGACGGCCTGTCCATCCGGGCGATGTTCGCAAGCAGACCGAACTGCGTGACTTTCAGCCCCGCTTCCTTCAGCGCCTCGTCGTAGTACTGTGTGAGACGCCGTGCGGCGCTGCGCACGGCGGCGCAGGTGCAGGCCAAATCCGTTTCGTCTCTGGAGTCCATCGCACGGCCCGAGATTGACAATTCCGTGTATCTACACGAGTGTACCTGCACGAAATGTACCACGCCGTCCCCTACCGGCCAACCGCCCTATCGGAGCCCGCCATGTCGACCGCCGCCCTGCCCGCCTCCCCCGGCTGGCGCACGCCCTTCGTGGTGATCCTCGCCGGATGCCTGATTGCGATGATCGGCTTCGGGGTCCGCTCCTCCTTCGGGCTGTTCCTGGAGCCCATGACCCTGACAAAGGGCTGGAGCCGGGAGACCTTCGGCCTGGCGATGGCGATCCAGAACCTGCTCTGGGGCATCGGCGTCCCGATCGCCGGCATGATCGCCGACAAGTTCGGACCGGCCCGGGTCCTGGCCGTGGGCGCGGTCGTCTACACGCTCGGGGTCTGGGGCATGGCGACGGCCGACAGCGCCATGTCGCTCCACATCTTCGGCGGCGTGCTGACCGGAATCGGGGTCGCGTTCACGGCGTTCTCACTCGCCATGGCGGCCATGGCGAAGGTGGTCGGGCCGGAGCGGCGCTCGCTGGCGCTCGGGCTCGGCACGGCGGCCGGGTCGTTCGGCCAGGTCGTGTTCTCGCCCATGGGCCAGGGCTTCATCGGCGCCTATGGCTGGGAGACCGCACTGCTGATCCTGGCCGCGTCGGCCCTGCTGATCATCCCGCTCGCCTTCGTTCTGCCGGCGACCGCCACCGGCAAGGGCGAGGTCCCGAGCGAGCAGACCTTCCGCCAGGCCCTGGCGGAGGCCGGCGCCCATCGCGGCTATATCCTGCTGACCATCGGCTTCTTCGTGTGCGGGTTCCACGTCGCCTTCATCACCGTGCACTTCCCGTCCTATGTGGGGGATCTCGGTCTCGATCCGACGGTCGGCGCCTACGCCCTCGCCCTGGTCGGGCTGTTCAACATCATCGGCTCCTTCGCCTCGGGCATGGCCGGCCAGCGCTGGAGCAAGAAGGTCGGCCTCAGCACGATCTATTTCGCCCGCGCCCTGGTGATCACCGCGCTCCTGGTGGCACCGAAGACCGAGCTGACCATCTACCTGTTCGCCGGGGCCATGGGCTTGCTGTGGCTCTCGACGGTGCCGCTGACCACGGGGATCGTCGCCCAGGTGTTCGGCGTGCGGTACATGGCCACCCTGTTCGGCTTCGTGTTCCTCAGCCACCAGCTCGGCTCGTTCGCCGGGATCTGGCTCGGCGGCTACCTGTACGACAGCGTCGGATCCTATGACGGCGTCTGGTGGGCCGGTGTGGCCCTCGGCGTTCTGGCAGCGGTGATCCACCTGCCGATCAACGAGAAGCCCCTGGCCCGGCTGGCGCCGGCGACCTGAGCCGTCGGGCGGGACCGTCCGCGACACGGGACTGGACAAACCGCGCATGGGCGGCGAATACCACCGGCCATGTCGAGCCCACGGAAATCCCGCCTGAGCAAGCGCCTGCTGTACCCGCTCGAGGCCGCCGGCGCCCTGACCGCCTATGGGCTCATGCGCCTGCTGCCGATCGACGCGGCCTCGGCCCTTGGGGCGGCAGTCCTGGCGCGGGTCGGCCCGATGCTGCGGCTCCACAGGGTTGCCCGGACCAACTTGGAACGGGCCTTCCCGGAAAGGGCGCCGGGCGAGATCGACCGCATCCTCGACGGCATGTGGCGCAACCTCGGCCGCACGGCAGGGGAGTTCGCCCATATCCGCACGCTGCTGCGGGAGATGGACAGCCGGGTGGAGATCGTCGGCGCCGAGCACGCGCTGGCGGCGATGGCGGAGGGCGGCCCGGCGATCTACGTCTCCGGACACATCGCCAACTGGGAGCTCATGCCGCTCGCCGCCGCCCATGTGGGTCTGGTGATCGACGCGGTCTACCGGGCACCGGACAACCCCCTGATCGCCTCGCTCTACGACAAGCGCAAGCCGCACCCCGACGCCACCATGTTCCCGAAGGGTGCCGCCGGCGCGCGCGGCGTCATGGCCGCCCTGAAGAACGGCCGCCCGCTCGGCCTCCTGATCGACCAGAAGATGAATGACGGGATCGAGGCCCGCTTCTTCGGCCGCAAGGCGATGACGACGCCCGCCTTCGCCCAGCTCGCCCGGCGTTTCGACTGCCCGATCGTCGCCGTGCGGATCGAGCGGCTGGAGGGCGCGCGGTTTCGCGTCACCGCCCATGAGGGCGTGAAGGTGGCGCGCGACGGCAAGGCCGCCGACGACATCGCCGCCACCGTCCAGGCGTTCAACGACCTGCTGGAGAGCTGGATCCGCGAGCGTCCGGAGCAGTGGCTCTGGGTCCACCGCCGCTGGCCGAACGGGGAGTGACGGGACCGGGGCGACTGTCTGCTCCCTTACAGATTTTCCCTGCTCTTCCCTGTTCTCCTCCAGAGAGATCGACTTCCTGGACGCGCAATTGCGCGATCCAGGACCCAGGCTCGAACGGTGGGGCACGGTCCCGGATCTCACGGGTGTGCGTCCGGGAAGTCGATGATTTTTAGGAAGCCGGCCTCGCCTCCCCTACGCCGCGCTTTCCGGTTCGCGGAACTGCAGGGCGTGCAGGCGGGCATAGGTCCCGCCCCGTGCCACCAGAGCCGCGTGGTCGCCGCTCTCCACCACCCGGCCGGCCTCGAAGGCGTGGATCACGTCCGCGCCCTGAACCGTCGACAGTCGGTGGGCGATGACGAGCGTCGTGCGGCCTTTCATCAGCCGGGCCAGCGCCGCCTGGATCTGGCGTTCGGATTCGGTGTCGAGGGCGCTTGTCGCCTCGTCCAGCAGCAGGATCGGCGCGTCCTTCAGGATGGCGCGGGCGATGGCGATGCGCTGGCGCTGGCCGCCGGAGAGCTTGGTGCCATGCTCGCCGACGCGGGTGTCGTATCCCTCCGGCAGGGCGGTGATGAAGCCGTGTGCCGCCGCCGCCTCGGCCGCGGCGCGCAGCTCCGCATCGCTCGCGTCCGGCCGGCCGAACCGGATGTTCTCGGCCACGGTGTCGTCGAACAGTACGATCTCCTGGCTCACCAGGGCCACCGTGTCCCGAAGACTCGCCAGGGTCAGGGATCGGACGTCATGCCCGCCTATGGTCACCGCCCCCGCGTCGACGTCGAAAAAGCGCGGGATGAGGTTGAGCACCGTGCTCTTACCGGCCCCGCTCGGCCCCACCAGCGCCGTCACTTTCCCCGCCGGGGCGGCGAGGCTGATCCCGGCCAGCGCCTCGGTCCCGTCGGCATAGCGGAACCGAACGTCGGCCAGCGCCACCTCCGCCGGCACCCGGTCGAGCGCCTTCGCGCCGGACGCCTCGGCGATGGCGGACTTGCGGTCCAGCAGCACAAACAGCCGCTCCGCCGCCGCCAGCCCCTCCTGCAGGGTCGTGCTGACCTTGCCGAGGCCGCGCAGCGGCTGGTAGGCCATCAGGACCGCGGCGATGAAGGAAAAGAACGCGCCGGGCGTCGTCGCGCCCTCGATCACCCGGTAGCCGCCGTAAACGATGACGGCGGCGACCGCGATCCCACCGAACGCGTCGATGATGGGCTGAACCGCCGCCCGCACCCGCCCCTGGCGGTAGGTGAGCTGGTAAATCTCCTCCACCAGGGCCCCGACGCGGCGGATCTCGGCCCGCTCCATGGCGTAGGCCTTGATCACCCGGATGCCCTGGAAGGCCTGGCCGAGCAGGGTCGTCAACTCGCCCATCCGCGCCTGGGCGTCGCCGGAAACCCGGCGCATCCGCTTGCCGAGCTTCTGGATCGGCACCACCGTGAGCGGTGCTACCAGCAGCGCGATCAGCGACAGCAGCCAGTCCTGGTAGAGCATGACGGCAACCAGGAAGATCACCGACAGCCCGTCGCGGACGAGGCCGACGATGGCGTTGGAGACCGCCTGGCGCAGCGCCTGGACGTCGAAGGTGAAGTGCGAGATCAGGCCGCCGGTGGCGCGGCTCTGGAACAGCGCCACGTCCTGATCGAGCAGGTGGCCGAACAGCCTGAGCTGAACGTCGGCGACGATGCGCTGGCCGACCCGGGCGAGCAGCGCATCCTGGAAGTAGGATGCCGCCGACTTGAGGGCGAAAGTCGCGATCACTCCGCCGCCGACCAGCCAGAGCATGGAGCGGTCCTGCTCGACGAAGACCTTGTCGACCACCGGGTCCATCAGCCAGGCGGTCAGCGCCGTGGTCGCGGCGACGATCGTCATGGCGACCGATGCGACCGCCAGCCAGCCCGCATGGGGGCGCACGAAGGCGTCCCACAGTCGGCGCAGGAGCGGACCGGTGCGGTCGTCGTTCAGCGGGATGCGGGTCTTCTCGGGTTTCGCCTCGGACATGGCGCCCTGATACATCATCGCGCGCCTGGACGCACCCACCCGGCGCACCCACCCGGCGCAACCACCCGGCGCGGGGCACCGGGCGCTTCCGGAAATCACTCGGCCGGCGGCTTCACGGCGCCGGTGCTCCGAGGGCGGGCGGATCGGCGGCGGCCGGCCCGGCGCCCGCAACCGGAGACGCGCCGATCTCGCGCGCCCATTGCCGCATCCGGTCGGCGTCGCAGAGCGCCGTGTCGCCCAGGTCCGGTTCGACCTGCTGGCCGGCCCGAAGACGGTAGCGCGCGGCATCGCGCACCTCGCTCGGCGACAGGCCGAAATGCTGGCGGAACAGGGCGCTGAGATAACCGGGATTGGTCAGCCCGCAATCCAGCGCGATGTCGTAGATTGGCCGGTGCATGCCCCTCGGGGAGCAGAGTGCCCGGAAACAGGCCATCAGCCGGCGGCGCTGGATGTAGCGCTGCACCCCGCCATGGGGCTTGAAGATCCGGAACAGCGTGGCCCGCGACAGGCGAAAGCGCGCGCAGAGCGCATCGGCGCCGAGCTCGGGATCGTCCAGCGCCTCCTCGATATGCCGCTGCAGCGCCATGAAGATCCCGGCCCTGGAATCCCGCGCCGCCGGGTCCTCCGCCCCCATCAGGCCGTCAAGCAGGCCGAGCAGGGCGGCCGACATCATGGGCCCGTCCTCGGCCGTCGCCCCGGGAAGCCGGTCGCGCAGGGACAGCATGAAATCGCCGAAGATCCGCCCGCCTGTCTGATGGCCCGAGAACAGCAGCCCGCGCGCGCTCCCGAGCTTCGGCAGCCGTTCTTCGACCAAGGTTCGCGGGAGGATCAATGAGAGGACATGCGCATCGTCCGACACCGCCTCGACTTCATAGGCCAGATTGATCGCGAAGACGCTGCCCGGCGTTATGTTGAAATCCCGACCGCCGTTCGATACCCGATTGCCGCCGGACAGGAAAAGCTGCAGCCCGATATGGTCGGAGGCGTCCCGACTGCCCAACATCTTTCTGTCCCGGGTGAAGCGCAGTCGCGGGAAATTGCTTTCGATGAAGATGATGTCGCCAAGCAGATATTGGTGCATCTCCGGCCGGACCGTCGGTGCGCGCGGATCGACCAGCGGGATGGTCTCCAGATACGGCGAAATGCCGGCTCTGCAGTGCCAGAAAAGCTCCTCGTCCGGCATCGTCCCCGGAACGAGATGCGCCGACGGCAGTCGCGCTCCCATAGCGTATATCCCCATTCCCCCGTGTAAAAACCATGCTCCACACCCGCTTGTGTTCGGTCAAGAAACCGCCCGGATCGTAATTCTCGCTTTTTAGTGAATTTCTCTCTTGTTTAGCGCGGCACCCGTTCGCCGTCGCCCGGCGGACCGCTGCCGAGGCTTCCCGCTGCACCCGGCCTGTGCTAGCAGGCGCGGATGGTCGACCTGCCGAAGATCGCCGAGATGCCGGAGTCCTTGTCCGCCGCCGCCCGCCGGGCCGCCTGGTGGAATCTCATGCTGGTCGATCACGGCTTCCTGCGCGCGCTCTTCCTCAACAAACGCCGGGTCGATGACGATCTCTGGCGTGCCGCGCAGCCGAGCCCCACCCACCTGCGCAAGGCTGAGAAGGACGGGTTTCGGACCATCCTCAACCTGCGCGGACCGCGCGACGACGGACCCTACACGCTGGAGCGGGAAGCCTGCGCCGAGCTCGGCCTCACCCTGGTCGATTTCCCGATCCGCTCCCGCTCGGCACTCGACCGGCCGACCCTGCTCGCCGCCCTCGATCTCTGGGACACACTGGAATACCCGGTGCTCATGCACTGCAAGTCGGGCGCGGACCGCACGGGCTTCATGGCGACCCTGTATCTCTGGCAGCACCGAGGCGTTCCGTTGCGCCAGGCGATGGACCAGCTCTCCCTGCGCTACGGTCACGTCCGCCAGGCCAAGACCGGGGTGATCGACTTCTTCTACGAGCAGTACCTGAAGGCCGAGGCTGAGACCGGGATCGGCTTCCGCGAATGGATCGAGACCGTCTACGACCGCGACCGGCTGAACGCCGCGTTCAAGGAGAACTGGGCGGCCAAGATCCTGGTCGACCGGATCCTGCGCCGGGAGTGACACTGGGGCTATGAGCCTGACCAAGGCACCGGATTTCCTCGAGTACGACCGGAATGCCGAACTCGGCGTCGATGTGCTGCGCGCCGGCTTCTCCGGCCCCGCCTTCGAACGCCACGCCCATGCAACCTTCGCGATCGGCGTGACCATGCGCGGCCGGCAGAGCTTCAACCACCGCGGCCGCCATCACACCAGCACGCCGGGCCGGATTATCGCCTTCAACCCGGGCGACCCGCATGACGGCGAGGCCGAGGACGAGTCCGGCTTCGCCTACTGGATGCTGTACCCGGACGAGGGCGTGTGGGAGCGGGTGCTGGCGGACGCGACGGGCCGGGCCGCGTCTCCATTCTTCGCCGATACCCTGCTCGACGATCCGGCGGTGGCGCGCATCTTCGCCGCCACCATGCCCTGCCTGCAGGCCCGCGCGACCACCACCGCCCGGCCGCGCGACAGCCTGGCGGCCGAGAGCCGGTTGGATCTACTGTTCCTGGCGCTGGCGGTCAGGCACGGCCGGGCCAGCGTGCCGAAAGGCATCGGCGCCGACGGCGACGCCGGCGCGGTCGGCCGGATCCGCGAGCTTCTGCATGCCGAGTTCGACCGTGACATCCGCCTCGACCATCTGGCCCGCGAGGTCGGCCGCAGCCGGTTCCAGGTCAACCGCGCCTTCCAGGCGGCGACCGGCCTGCCGCCACACCGCTACCTGACCAACATCCGCCTCGAGCACGCCCGCGCCCTGCTGGCCGCCGGCGAGGCCCCGGCCGAGGTGGCCGCCGCCGTCGGCTTCGCCGATCAGAGCCATCTCACCCGGCGGTTCAAGGCTGCATACGGGGTCACGCCGGGCAAGTTCCAGTCGGCCTATTCCGCCTCCGCCTGAGCCGCGCACAAACGTTCAATACGATCCGCTGTCGCCACGGCATGGTTGCCCGGTCATCCAACGCAGCCGGTTCCAGATCCATGCACGACACAAAGATATCCATCGCCGTCCGAGACGACCTGGCCACCTGGCAGAAGCTGAACGTGGTCGCCTTCCTGGCCAGCGCCATCGCCGCCCGCTTTCCCGAGACGATCGGCGATGTCTATCGCGACGGCGACGGCCAGACGTACCTGCCGATCCTCGGCCAGCCGGTTCTGATCCTGGCCGGCGGCGGCGAGGCGCTGGCCAAGGGTCACCGCCGGGCGCTGGACCGCGGGCTTGATCTCGCCGTCTATTCCGAAGGCATGTTCCGAACCGGCAACGACGTCGACAACCGCGCCGTGGTCGCCGCCCTGCCGACCGACGGGCTGGACCTGGTGGGCCTCGCCACGCGCGGCGAGCGCAAGGAGGTCGACAAGGCCCTTAAGGGAATGAAGCTCCACGCATAGAGCGGGCGACACGGCCCGTTGACCACATCCTCAGAGAGGTTTTTCGGACACCCTCCGGAACCGCCCCGCACATCCGGCGTTTACCTCCACAAGCGGCCGGCCTGCCCGACTTGTTCCCCCGACAGGGTCGCCGCCGAAAACCCACATACGGCCTCGCCAAGAGGTCAGCTGGAGGTAAGTGATGAAACGCAATGCCCTGACCCTGAGCCTGATCGCCGGCGCTTCCATGATCGCCATCGCAGGCAGCCCGGCGCTCGCCCAGAGCACGTCGACGGAGACCAACCTGAACGGGACCGTCAAGACCGATGCGGTCAAGGCCGACGGCCAGACCGGCGCCGAGATCGAGAAGGACATCGATAAGGCCGGCAAGATCGCCAAGGACACGGCCAACACCGTCGCCGCCGCGGCCAGCAACGCCGCCACCGCCACCGAGACCAAGATCCGCGAGTGGCTGACCGGCGACCGTATCGAGAGCATCGAGGGCACCGCCGTCCGCGACGCCAACGGCGAGTCGATCGGCGAGATCGGCGACGTGGTGCGCGGCAAGTCCGATAACTCCCTGTACTTCGTGACCGATGTCGGCGGGTTCCTCGGCCTCGGCGAGCGCGAGGTCGCCATTCCGGCCGACCAGTTCACCCAGTCCGACAATCACTTCGTGCTGGCGAGCGCCACGAAGGCCGAACTGGAGGCGCGCGAGCAGTACAACGAAGAGCGCTTCGTGCAGGTCACCATGGACGCGAACGGCAACATCGTCGCCGACTGATCGCGGACGAGACCCGGAAACGGAGGCGGCCGCCCACAGGGGCGGCCGCTTTCTTTTGGTCAGGGCGTTTTCTCGGCTGAGCGCGCGGGCTCAGGCGTCGCCCGGAATCTCCATGCCGCGCTGCACCGCCGGGCGCGCCATGAGGGCGTCGAACCAGCGCTTCACGTTCGGATAGTCGGCCAGGTCGACCTTCTGCCACTCGTAGCGGGCGACCCAGGGCAGGATGGCGATGTCGGCGATCGAGTACTCGTTGTTCGCCACGTAATCGACGCCCTCCAGCCGGGCGTTCAGCACGCCGTAGAGCCGGCGGCACTCCTTGCCGTAGCGCTCCTTGCCATAGGGCACGTCGACCTTCGCCGCCCGCTCGAAATGGTGGACCTGGCCGAAGATCGGGCCGATGCCGCCCATCTGCCACATCAGCCACTGGATGACCTCGTAGCGCTTGGCGGTGTCATGGGGCATCAGCTTGCCGGACTTCTCGGCGAGGTACATGAGGATCGCGCCGGACTCGATGACCGTGTAGGGCTTGCCGTTCGGGCCGTCGGTATCGACGATCGCCGGGATCTTCGAGTTCGGGTTGACGGCGATGTATTCGGGCGTGAACTGCACGTCCTGGCCGATCGGGATCGGGTGGACGTTGTACGGCATCCCGATTTCCTCGAGCATGATCGACGCCTTGCGGCCGTTCGAGGTCTTCCAGGTGTAGAGTTCGATCATCGTGTTTCCCCCTGTTGAGATGGTTCAGGCGGCTTCCGCCGATGCGGCGCCGCGGCTGTCGGGGCCGACCCTAGTGCAGATGGCGCGGCCTGCAAATCGACAACTGCGGGCGCCACGGCCGATCGCGCGGCAGTCCGTGCGGCGCCAGGGACACGCCGGGACAGACAGGCATCCAGCAGCCTGCTAGACCGGACGGGGCGGCCTATGTCCGCACCGCCGAGAGCCCTCCCGAAGCGATCCTCGGAGACCCCGCGTGACCCTCAACTACGTGCTCCTTGTCGTTGCCATCGTCGCCGAGGTGATCGGCACGACGGCCCTAGCCCGCTCGGACGGGTTCACCCGGCTCGGGCCGAGCGCGATTACCGTAGTCAGCTACGCGGTGGCCTTCTACTGCCTGTCGATCCCGCTGCGGGTGATGCCGACGGGGATCGTCTACGCCATCTGGTCGGGCATGGGCATCGTGCTGATCAGCTTCGTCGCCTGGTTCTGGTACAAGCAGACATTGGATTTCGCCGCCCTGCTCGGGCTCGGCCTGATCGTCGCCGGCGTGGTCATCGTCAACGTGTTCTCGAAATCGGTCAGCCACTGACGTCAGTTGCGCTCGACCGAGATCGTGTCGGCCGCCGCGTCCCAGCCGATGCGCAGGCGGTCGCAGAGCCCGTCCTCGATCGCCAGCACGCCGGGTGCCTCGAAGACCAGTCCCGCGGCCGGCTGGCAGAGCGCCGTCTGCGCCTCGGTGGCGACCGGGAAGTCCCAGTGGCGCAGGGTCCCATCCTGCCGTCGGACCAGGTGATAGCGCGTCTCCTCGCGCTCCCAGTCGCGGCTGTAGCCGCCGATCCACAGCTCCTCGCCCCCGTCCCGGTCGAGATCGCCCCGGGCGATCGCATGGCCCATCCAGTCGGCCCGCGGCCAGCGCAGCATCACCTCGCCGAGCAGCGCGGCGGCCGGTCCCCCGGTCAGGGTCGGGGCATGGGCGTCCAGCACCCGCTGCGGCACGGGCGGCCAAGTATCGGGCGAGATCCACTCCCCGTCGCACTCGACCTTCGCCCGGTACTCGACGATGCGCACCACCGGCCTGGTCAAGTCGTAGGTGACGTGCTCGCCGCAGTCGCCGACGCCCCGCCCCTTGTAGACCAGGGAAATCCGGCCGTCTGAGACCTCGCTGGCGAGACCGGTCAGCCAGGGCTGGTAGGCGATGTAGGGCCAGGGCGTCTCCTCGCTCTCCCGCCACAGGGGAAAGGCGAGCAGAGTGGAAGACAGCGCCCCGTCCCGCTCCTCGATCCGCAGGGCCACCTCGGTCGCCTGATAGGCGTGGTGCTCGCAGAGGGCGATCGCCAGCCATGTCCCGTCGCCCAGCGGCGAGACCCAGACATTCTCGTCCGGCGCGGCCTGGAACAGCTCCTCGCGAGAGACGACGCAGGGTTCGGGAAGGGTCAGGAGGCCGGCCTCGGCGAGGCCCGTCGGTGTCAGCCCGGCGGCGTCGACCGTCGGCGTACAAACCATCAGCCCAACGAAGGCCCAAACAAAACGGCGGCCCCACCGGGAGGCCGCCGCCATATCGTCTTTCAGGCGCAAGGGCCTACGCCGCCTGCTGCTTCGCCGACTGGATGAGGTTCCAAAGAATCTGCGGCGTCGCCGGCATGTCGATATGGGTGACGCCCGTGGACTCGTTCAGGGCGTCCACCAGGGCGCTGATCACCGCCGGCGGGGCGCCGATGGCCCCCGCCTCGCCCGAGCCCTTGATGCCGAGCGGGTTGGTGGTGCAGCGGACGTTGTGGACGTTGAAGTCGAACATCGGCACCAGATCGGCACGCGGCATGCCGTAGTCCATGAAGGACCCGGTGACGAGCTGGCCCGAGCCCTCGTCGTAGACGGTCAGCTCGGTCAGTGCCTGGCCGACGCCCTGGACGATGCCGCCATGCACCTGGCCGGCGAGCAGGTCCGGATTGATGGTAACGCCGAAGTCATCGACGATCGTGTAGCGCTCGATCGCCACTGTGCCGGTGTCCGGATCGATCTCGAGCTCGACCACATGGCAGCCGTTCGGGTAGGTCGCGGCCTCGGGCTTGCGCTCGTGCCTCTCGTCCAGGCCCGGGGTCATCCCGTCTTCGAGGTTGGCCGGATCCTTCGCCGCCTTGGCGACCTCCATGATGGTCATGGACTTGTCGGTGCCGGCGACGGTGAAGGTGCCGTCGCTGAACTCGATGTCGGCCGCCGCCGCTTCCATGGCGTTGGCCGCGATCTTCTTGCCCTTCTCGACGATTTGCCGGCCCGCCAGCAGAACCGCGGCGCCGCCGACCGGCACCGAGCGGGAGCCGCCGGTCATGCCCGGGGGCACCTCGTCCGTGTCGCCCTGGATGACCTTCACGTCCTCGCCCTCGACGCCGATGGTGTCGGAGAGGATCTGGGCATAGGCCGTCTCGTGGCCCTGGCCGTTGGACTGGGTGCCGATGCGGATCTCGACCCGGCCCTCGTCGGTGAAGCGGACGTCCGCGGTCTCCGGGTTACCGCCGCCGCACTTCTCGATGTAGTAGCCCATGCCGATGCCGCGCAGCTTGCCGCGGGCGGCGGCCTCCTTGCGACGCTCCTCGAAGGACGCCCAGTCGGACTTGGCCATGCACTCTTCCATCAGCGTCTGGAACTCGCCGCTGTCGTACACGTTGCCGAGCGGCGTGGTGTAGGGCATGGCCTCCGACGGGATGTAGTTGCGCCGGCGCACCTCGTCCGGGGTCAGGCCCATCTCCCGGCCGACCACATCCACGACGCGCTCGATCAGGTAGGCCGCCTCCGGGCGCCCGGCGCCGCGATAGGCGTCGGTCGGGGTCGTGTTGTTCAACACGCCGAGGACGTTCACGTAGACCGCCGGGATCTTGTAGACGCCCGACAGCATGTGGGTGCCGGCATTGGTCGGGATGAAGGCGCCCATGTGGTGCAGGTAGCCGCCGAGGGCCGCGAAGGTCTTCACCCGCAGCGCCTGGATCACGCCGTCGGCATCGACCGCCGCCTCGGCATAGGAGATGTTGTCGCGGCCCTGGGCGTCGGTCATGAAGGCGTCCGACCGCTCCGGCAGGTAGCGCACGGCCTTCTTCAGCTTGCGCGAGGCCCAGGTGCAGAGCGCCTGCTCGGCGTAGAGGAAGATCTTCATGCCGAAGCCGCCGCCGACATCGGTGGTGCGGCAGCGCAGCTTGGCCGGATCGATGTTCAGGACCTTCTCGGCCAGCAGGGTCTGGAACACGTGCGGGCCCTGGGACGACGACCACAGGGTCGAGCGGTCGGTCTGCGGGTCATACTCGGCGACGACCGGGCGGACCTCCATGGAATTGACGATGATGCGGTTGTTGACGATCCGCACCTGCACGTTCTTGTGGGCGCCGTCGAAGGCCGCATCGACCGCCGCCTTATCGCCGCTCTCCCAGTCGAAGGCGATGTTGTTCGGGATATGGTCGAAGAGCTGCGGCGCGCCGTCTGCGGTCGCCCCCTCGGTGTCCACCGTCGCCTCGAGCTCGTCGATGTCGAAATCGATCAGCTCGGCCGCATCGCGCGCCTGGACGGCGGTCTCGGCGACGACGAAGGCGATCGGGTCGCCCACATGGCGGACCTTGCCCACCGCCAGGATCGGCCGCGGCGTGTCGGCGCGCGGGGTGCCGTCCCGGTTGGTCACCGGCGGCACGCAGGGCAGGTCCCCCAGGCCGTCGGCCTTCACGTCCTCGCCGGTATAGACGGCGATGACCCCCGGCGCCTCCTTGGCGGCGGCGGTGTCGATGCTCTTGATCACCCCGTGGGCAACCGGCGAGCGCAGGACGTAGGAGGCCAAGGCACCGTCGACCTGAATGTCATCGGTGTACAGGCCGGTGCCCTTGAGCAGCCGGTTGTCCTCCACGCGCTTCACGCCTTGTCCGATCGCGAACTTCACCATGTCGCCAGTCTCCGCTGCACATTGGTTTAATGGGCGGGGCCGCCGGGGGCGCCGTCACCCAATTGGTACTGTCTGCCGTCCGGGCCCCGTCACGGTCATGCGGCCAGATCGCTCTGCCCGATGCCGCCGGCCCCTGATGTCCGCGCGCATGGTAGGAACCCTGCCCGCTCGCACTCAAGGCCGAATTCGGTTAGCAATGAGTTAGTCGCACTTCACCGGATGACCATCCCCGTGTCCAGTTCCTCTCCGCCCCCGGCGCCGGTCGATCCGGCACCGGCCAGCCTGTCGGCGCCCCGGACCCCGACGCCCGGATCCTCGACCCCGCTGGCGATCGGGCTTCTGGCGCTGCTGGCGGTGTTCTGGGGCTTCAACTGGCCGATCATGAAGGTCGGCCTGGCCGAGGTGCCGCCCTGGGTTTTCCGAGGTGCGGCCAGCGTGGTCTCGGGCATCGGCCTGTTCGCCGTCGCCCGCATCGGCGGCCATTCCCTCGCCATCCCCCGCGACAAATGGCGCCCGCTGATCCTGTCGGCGCTGCTCAACATGGCGCTGTGGAACATCCTGGTCCTGTACGGAATCGACCTGATGGACGCCGGGCGCGCCGGCATCCTGGCCTACACGATGCCGCTCTGGGCGACCCTGGTCGGCGCCTTCGTCCTGAAAGACCGGCTGGGATACCGGGCGATCTTCGGCCTCGCCCTCGGCCTCGCCGGCATGGCCCTGCTGTTCTCCGTCGACGCCCAGTCGCTCGCGGGGCCGCCGCTGGGGCCGATCCTGGTGGTCGTCGCCGCGTTCTGCTGGGGTGCGGGAACGGTGGTGGTCAAGAATGCCGGCTTCACCCAGCCGGTGACCGTCGTGTGCGGCTGGCAGCATCTGATCGGCGTCGTCCCAGTGCTGGTGATCGCGCTCGGCTGGGATATCCACAATGTAGGCGAGGTCTCGTTCTGGCCGGCCATGGCGGTGGTCTACAACATGACCGTCACCGGCATCCTCTGCTACTGGGCCTATTTCAAGGTCGTCTCGCTGCTGCCGGTGGTCGCCTCGACGGTGGGCACGCTGATGGTGCCGGTCGTCGGCGTCTTCGCCAACGCGCTGATCTTCTCGGTCCAGCCGCAATGGGTCGACTACGCCGCCCTGGTCTGCGTCGGGGGGGCCGTGTTCCTGGTGATGACCCGGAGGCCGGGGTAATCCCCGCCGTCAGCGCAGCATCAGGGCGTTCAGGGCAGTCAGCACGCTCATTGTGAAGACGAAGAAGACGGCGACGTAGATCAGGTTCGGGCTGATCGCCAGGCTGAGCGGACGCAGGGCGAACAGGCGGCCCGCCGTCACCACGGTCAGCGAGCTGATCGAGCTCATCGCCCCCATGCCCCAGCCGAACAGCATCGCCGTCATCAGCGGCAGATGGGCGACCGCCAGGTCGCTGGTGGTCACCGCCACCATCATCACCGTGCCGGTGATCATCGGATGTACGCCGATGATGGCGAACAGCACCATGGACCCGGCGACCGCCGAGAACACCGCCCAGACCGGCAGGTGGTCGGCGATCCAGGGCGCCATCACGTCGAGGATCGGCGGCGCCGTCTCCGCCAGGGTGCCGAGCACCAGCGAGGTCGACACGATCAGCAGGTCGTCGCCCATGGTCGACATGGAGAACTTGGTCTCGCGATAGACCTCCGCGACGCGGTGCGGCCGCTGCACCAGATGGGCGGCGCACAGCACCGGCATGACCACCAGGACGGCGCCGAGGGTGCTGATCGGGAGGACCTGGGACGCCGTGATCACCAGCGCCGCGACCACGCCCATGAGCAGGCCGATCGGCGCCAGACAGCTCAGACCGCGGCGCACCGCGTCCAGGCTCAAGGGCCGGGCGAAGATCAGCAGCGAAATGATCAGGCCGCAGCCGGCCATCGACCCGCCAAGGGCAAAGGCCTGCCAGACCGGGACATCCGGCACGTAGGTATAGGCAACGGCAAAACCGACCAGGAACGGCGAGTACAGCGCCACCGTGTTCATGCCCCGCAGCGACGCGAGGGCCGCCGAGCGGCGCTGGCGCGCGTCCGCATCGTCCGGGATCACCGACGCCATGAAGGCGAAGGAGCCGGTATTCAGCACGACCCCGAAAGAATGGGCGCCGAACAGCAGGCCGATGCCGGACAGCCGCTCCGGCAGCGACGCGATCCGGTGCTGGGCCGTGCGGACCGCCGGCAGGCCGCGGGCTACGGTCCGGGTCATCGCCAGGGTCGGCAGGAGACCCGCGAAGACCAGCGTGCGGTCGAGCCCGCGCATGATCTCGCCGGCATCGGCCCCGGCCCAGAGCAGTCCGCCGGCCAGAGCGGCGATCAGAGCGAACACCGCCAGCGTCTCCCGCCGCGCATCCAGCAGCGAACCCACGACCACGAGTCCGAGCCCCGCCGAGGCGACCGTGTGGAGCCAGGCGATATCGACCCAGAGAAGGACGAGCGCGGACAGCCAGATGGCGAGCAGCACGGGCGGACGCCAGCGCCGGTTCAGAGCGGAGATTGTCATCTCCTGGAACCTTGCCCAAAGTCGACGACAAGGCAACGGAGCAACGGGCCGCACGACGGGGGAGGATGACGATGGCTGGACGGCTGGAGGGCAAGCGCGCCCTGGTGATGGGAGCCGGGTCGTCGGGGCCGGGCTGGGGCAACGGCAAGGCGACGGCGGTGCTGTTCGCCCGCGAGGGCGCCCTGGTGACCTGCGCCGACGTCAACGCCGCCGCGGCGGCCGAGACGGTCTCCATCATCGAGAGCGAGGGCGGCACGGCAATCGCCGAGGCCTGCGACGTCACCGTCTCCGAGCAGGTCGCCGGCGTGACCGAGCGCATGGTCGATCGCTGGGGCGGGGTCGACATCCTCCACAACAACGTCGGCATCGCCAAGATGGGCGGCCCGGTGGAGCTGTCCGAGGAGGACTGGCACCTGGTGATGGACGTCAACCTCACCGGCGTCTTCCTCGCCTGCAAGCACGTCCTGCCGCACATGCTGAAGGCCGGGCGCGGGGCGATCGTCAACGTCTCGTCGGTCGCCGGATTCCGCTACGTCGGCTACCCCTATGCCAGCTACTACGCCTCCAAGGGTGGGCTGAACCAGTTCACCGTCGGCCTGGCGCTGCAACACGCGGCCCAGGGCATCCGGGCCAACGCGATCATGCCTGGCCTGATGGACACGCCGCTGATCCGCACCCAGATCGCCGGCCAGTACGCCGATATCGACGAGATGATCCGCGAGCGCGACGCCATGTCGCCGACGGGAAAAATGGGCGACGCCTGGGACGTGGCCCACGCCGCCCTGTTCCTCGCCAGCGACGAGGCGAAATACATCAACGGCGTGTGCCTGCCAGTCGACGGCGGCCATCACATGAAGATCGGGTAGGGCTCGCTTCTCCTTTCTGCTTTGTCCTTCTATTTATCCCCTTCTCCTTCCTCCGTTCTCCGCTCTCTCTCCCCCTCTTCCCGCACTCCCCGGGCTTGTCCCGGGGCCCACGTCGACGTCATCGGGACGCTACCTGACCGTCTCGCTGCTGACACGCGGGCCCCGGGACAAGCCCGGGGAGTGCGTTGGGGGGAATTGATGGAGCGGCTTCGCGTCGGGAAGACGGTTGGTTTGCGGAGGCTGCGGCTCCAGCCGACTGAGGCGCGCCTCACCCACACCGGCGCATCCCCGCCACCCCTTCCCCAACCTCCTCGTCATCCTGACGCACGTCAGGATCAAGCCGCAGGCACCGGTGCACAAAAAGTCCGACCGCCGGTGCACCGCAGATCCTGACGTGCGTCAGGATGACGGTAGGGCGGTCGCCTGTTTATTTGTATATACATAATATCCGAGCCGCCCTATTCTCCTGACATAACGCCCCACGCTGCGCAGGAGGAAGGTCATGGCGATCACGCTCGTTCCCGGCGAGGCCACCCTGGGGACGCTGGAAGCGATCTGGCGGAGCTCCGAGCCCGTCGCCCTCGATCCGTGCACCCGCCCCGCCGTCGAGGCCGCCGCCGCCCTGGTCCGCAAGGCCGCCTCGGAGGAGGCCGCGGTCTACGGCGTGAACACCGGCTTCGGGAAGCTGGCCACGGTCAAGATCAGGCCCGCCGATACCGCGACCCTGCAGCGCAACCTTATCCTGAGCCACTGCTGCGGCGTCGGCGACACGCTCGACCCGGCCACGACCCGCCTGATGATGGCGCTGAAGCTGCTGTCGCTCGGCCGCGGCGCCTCGGGCGTCCCGTGGAGCACGGTGACGCTCATTCAGGACATGCTGAAGGCCGGCGTCGTCCCGGTGATCCCTGACCAGGGCTCCGTCGGTGCCTCGGGCGATCTCGCCCCTCTCGCCCATATGGCGGCGGCGATGATCGGCGAGGGCCGTGCCGTCTATGCGGGCGAGACCCTGCAGGCTGCCGAGGCGCTGGCGCGCGCCGGCCTCGCGCCGGTTGTGCTCGGTCCGAAGGAAGGGCTGGCGCTGATCAACGGCACCCAGTTCTCCACCGCCCTCGCCCTTACCGGTCTGTTCGGCGCATGGCGCAACGCGCGCGGCGCCGTGGTCTCGGCATCCCTGTCGACCGACGCGATCATGGGCTCGACCGCCCCGCTGGTCGACGCCATCCACACCCTGCGCGGCCATCGCGGCCAGATCGACGTGGCCCGCGCCCAGGCCGTCCTCATGGCCGGCAGCGAGATCCGCGAGAGCCATCGGGAGGGCGATACGCGGGTTCAGGACCCGTACTGCATCCGTTGCCAGGCCCAGGTCACCGGGGCCGCAATCGACCTGCTGCGCTTCGCCGGGCGCACGCTTGAGACCGAAGCCAACGCCGTCACCGACAACCCGCTGGTGCTGGTCGAGGAAGGCCTGATCGTCTCCGGCGGCAATTTCCACGCCGAGCCGGTGGGCTTCGCGGCCGACCAGATCGCGCTCGCCGTCGCCGAGATCGGGGCCATCGCCCAGCGCCGCGTCGCGTTGATGGTCGACCCGACCCTGAGCTTCGACCTGCCGCCGTTCCTCACTCCGGACCCGGGCCTGAACTCCGGCCTGATGATCGCCGAGGTGACCACCGCCGCACTGATGAGCGAGAACAAGCACCTGGCCAATCCCTGCACGACGGACTCGACGCCGACCTCCGCCAACCAGGAGGACCATGTGAGCATGGCGGCCCACGGCGCCCGGCGGCTGCGGAAGATGAACGCCAACCTCAATGTGATCCTTGGGGTGGAGCTGATGTGCGCCGCCCAGGGGATCGAGTTCCGTGCGCCGCTGAAGACCAGCCCGGCGCTGGCGGCGGCGCTTGCCGTGATCCGGGCCGACATCCCCGCCGTGATCGAGGACCGCCTGCTGGCTCCCGACATCGAGGCGGCCGCCGCCCTGATCGCCGACGGCGCGCTGATCGCCGATGTCGACCTTCCCGCCATCTGACCTTGGAGGAGCCGTCATGACCGACCCCCGCCACAACATCCGCGACGTCTTCCCGGACACCGGCACCGAGATCACCGCCAAGTCCTGGCTCACCGAGGCGCCGCTGCGGATGCTGATGAACAACCTGCATCCCGACGTGGCCGAGAACCCGCACGAGCTGGTGGTCTATGGCGGCATCGGCCGGGCGGCCCGCACCTGGGAGGATTTCGACCGGATCGTCGCCAGCCTGAAGAGCCTTGAGGAGGACGAGACCCTGCTGGTGCAGTCGGGAAAGCCGGTCGGCATCTTCCGCACCCATGCCGACGCGCCGAGGGTGCTGATCGCCAACTCCAACATCGTGCCGCACTGGGCGACCTGGGATCACTTCAACGATCTCGATCGCAAGGGGCTGATGATGTACGGCCAGATGACCGCCGGGTCATGGATCTATATCGGCTCCCAGGGGATCGTGCAGGGCACCTACGAGACCTTCGCCGAGGCCGGGCGCCAGCACTACGGCGGCGACCTGACGGGGCGTTGGATCCTCACCGCCGGGCTCGGCGGCATGGGCGGCGCGCAGCCCCTGGCCGCGGTGTTCGCCGGCGCCTGCTGCCTGGCCGTGGAATGCGACGAGACGCGCGCCGACTTCCGCCTCCGCACCAAGTACGTCGACGAGAAGACCCATTTGCTGGACGAGGCGCTGGCCATGATCGACCGCTGGACCAAGGCCGGCGAGGCCAAGTCCGTCGCGCTCATCGGTAACGCCGCCGACGTCTTTCCGGAGCTGGTGCGCCGAGGCGTGAGGCCGGACATCGTCACCGACCAGACCAGCGCACACGACCCGATCAACGGCTACCTGCCCAAGGGCTGGACCGTCGCCGAGTGGCGGGCCAAGCGCGAGACCGCCCCGAAGGAGGTCGAGGCGGCCGCCCGCGCTTCCATGAAGGAGCACGTGGCCGCCATGGTCGATTTCTGGAACGCCGGGGTGCCGACGCTGGATTACGGCAACAACATCCGTCAGGTGGCGCTGGAGGAAGGTCTGGAGAACGCCTTCGCCTTCCCCGGCTTCGTGCCGGCCTATATCCGACCGCTGTTCTGTCGGGGCGTCGGCCCGTTCCGCTGGTGCGCGCTGTCCGGGGACCCGGAGGATATCTACAGGACCGACGCCAAGGTGAAGGAACTGACGGACGATCCGCACCTGCACCAATGGCTCGACATGGCGCGCGAGCGGATCAGCTTCCAGGGCCTTCCGGCCCGGATCTGCTGGGTCGGCCTCGGCGTGCGGCACAAGCTCGGCCTCGCCTTCAACGAGATGGTGCGGAACGGCGAGTTGAAGGCGCCGGTGGTGATCGGCCGGGACCACTTGGACAGCGGCTCCGTCGCCAGCCCGAACCGCGAGACCGAGGCGATGAAGGACGGCAGCGACGCGGTCTCCGACTGGCCGCTCCTGAACGCCCTGCTGAACACGGCATCAGGGGCAACCTGGGTCAGCCTGCATCACGGCGGCGGGGTCGGCATCGGCTTCAGCCAGCATGCCGGCATGGTGATCTGCTGCGACGGCAGCGAGGCCGCCGACCGACGGTTGGAGCGGGTGCTGTGGAACGATCCCGCGAGCGGCGTCATGCGCCATGCCGATGCCGGTTACGAGATCGCACTGGACTGCGCGCGGGAGCATCAGCTTCGGCTGCCGGGGATCCTGGGCGACTGAGACCCTGACTTCCGTCAGGGTGACGGGTTTGAGTCAACGCGGCGGATCCGATTTTGCCTGACCCCCTCTCCCCGTCATCCTGACACACGTCAGGATCTGCGGTGCACCGGCGCCGGGGGCTCGATCCTGACGTGCGTCAGGATGACGAGGGACGTTCGGGCGCCGGTCCTGACGTGCGTCAGGATGACGGGGGTGTGGGCGAGACCCTACCGACGCTCCGACTTCAGCGAGAACAGCGCGCCCGGATGCAGCATCGAGGCGTGGGTGATCGGCTTGTCGCCCAGCCTCGACACCCGCTCGATCCGCAGGAGCGCCGTGCCCGGGGCCACGTCCAGCGCCTTGGCCGCACGGGTATCCGCCGCAAGGGCGGAGATCTCGTGGTCGACGCTCGAATAGGGCACGTTCTCCAGCAGCCACTGGTTGGCGCTGACCTCGGAGAAATCGACGTCCAGCGCCGCCGGCACCTGCGCCAGGTTGATCCAGCGGGTGTCGTGCTGGAACACCCGACCGCCGGCCCAGTGGCGGCCGACGACGTTCAGGTGCCTCTCGCCGGCGTCCACCGCGAGCGCGTCCGCCACCGCGGCGGCCGGCGCGGCGTGCCGTCGGGTGAGCAGCTCGTAACGGTAGGCGAAGCCCCGCCCCTCGATCTCCTCGCGGACGGACGGGATGCGGATCAGCACGCCGCCGGTATCGCGCGCGGCCACCTGCGTGCCCGCCCGCCGCCGGCGGACCACGAGACCCTCGTCCGCCAGTTCGCGGATCGCCCGGTGGGCCGTCAGCCGTGAGCAGTTGTAGGCGACGGCGATCTGCTCCTCGCCCGGCACCTGATCGCCGGCCACGAGGGCGCCGGATTCGATCTGCGCCCGCAGGGCGTCCTTCACGGCCTGATAGATCGGTATATCCGCCACGGCTTCCGTCTTTTCGAACTCTCCGGTGTCAAGCCTACAGGAAATCACCCCTCACGGGACCAGGACCAGCTTGATTGCGAAACCGACCGCGCCCAGCACCGCGACGCTCGCCAGCCACAGGCCGACGAACCAGGCAAGCCGGCGCAGGGTTGCATTCAATGATAGCCCTCCCCCGCCCGGACCTTGCCGCGGAACACGCTGTAGGAATAGGCGGTGTAGGCCAGGATGATCGGCAACAGGACGACCGTCCCGACCAGCAGAAAGCTCAAGCTCTCGTCAGGTGCAGCCGCCTCGTGGATCGACAGTCCGGGCGGGATGATGTTCGGGTAGAAGCTGATGCCGAGGCCCAGGAAACAGAGCACGAACAGGGCCTGCGCAGACAGGAAGGGCTGAAGGTCGTTGCGCCGCAGCAGCCCGACCCCGAGGCTCAGCACCGTCAGTCCGGTCAGGATCGGGACCGGCGCGGTCCAAAACAGGCCCGGCACCGTGAACCAGCGCTCCATGAACACCGGATCGAGGAACGGCGTCCACAGGCTGACCACGGCGACCATGACGACCGTGCCGACCGCCGCCGGCCGGGCGAGCGAGAACGCCCGCTCGCGGATATCTGCCTCCGTCTTCATGATCAGCCAGGTCGCCCCCAGCAGGGCGTAACCGATGGCGACCGCGGCGCCGCAGAGCAGGCTGAACGGCGTCAGCCAGTCCCACCAGCCGCCGGCATACGCCCGGTTCTCCACCGCGATCCCCTGGACCAGGGCGCCGAGGATGATGCCCTGGCTGACGGCCGCGGCCAGGGAGCCGAGGGTGAAGGACCAGTCCCATACCCGCTTCCACCGCACCGTCTTCCAGCGGAACTCGAAGGCCACGCCGCGGAACACGAGGCCGAGCAGCATGGCCGTGACCGGCGCGTAGACGGCCGGCATGACGACCGCATAGGCGAGCGGAAAGACGGCGAAGAGACCGCCGCCGCCGAGCACCAGCCAGGTCTCGTTGCCGTCCCAAACCGGCGCCACCGAGTTCATCGCCACGTCGCGCTGCTCATCGGTGGTCAGGAAGGGAAACAGGATGCCGATGCCGAGATCGAAACCGTCGAGCACGACATAGAGCAGGACCGCGGTGGCGATCAGCAGGGCCCAGATCAGGGGAAGATCGAATTCCATGACCGTCACTCCGCGGCGGTCGGACGGGGATCGAGGGCCGCGGCCGGCGTCACGCCGGCGGCACGGATCGGCTCGCCGGGCGTCAGGCCGGGCTCGTTGTCATGCGGCGCCGCGTTCATCGACCGCAGCAGGTAGAAGGTACCGGCGCCGAAGACGAGGAAATAGACGACGATGAAGGCGATCAACGAGGTCGCCACCGCCGGCGCGTCCATCGGCGAGGCGGAGTCGACCGTGCGCAGCAGGCCGTAGACCGTGTAGGGCTGGCGGCCCATTTCGGTTGTGATCCAGCCCGCCAGGACCGCGACAAAGCCGGACGGCCCCATGGCCACGGCACACCGGTGCAGCCATCCCGGCTCGTACAGCGTTCCCCGCCACCGCAGCCACAGCGCCCACAGGCCGATCGCCACCATCGCGAAGCCGATGGCGACCATCACCCGGAAGGTCCAGAACAGGACCGTCGCGTTCGGCCACTCCTCCCGCGGCCAGGCGTCGAGGCCCTGCAGCTCGCCGTCGAGCTCGTGCGTCAGGATGAGGCTGCCGAGCTTCGGGATGCCGATCGCGTATTTCGTCTCGCCGGCCTCCATGTCCGGCCATCCGAACAGGTAGAGCGGCGCGCCCCGCTGGGTCTCGAAATGCCCTTCCATGGCGGCGACCTTCGCCGGCTGGTGCTCCAGCGTGTTGAGGCCGTGCAGGTCCCCGGCGACCACCTGGAGAGGCGCCACCACCGCAGCCATCCACATGGCCATGGAGAACATCAGCCTGGCCGGTCGATTGCTGCGGTCGCGCAGCAAATGCAGGGCGCCGACCGCGCCGACCACGAAGGCGGTGGTCAAATAGGCCGCCAGCACCATGTGCACCAGCCGGTAGGGAAAGGACGGGTTGAAGACGATCTCCCACCAGTCCACTGGCACGAACTGGCCGACATCGTTGATGGCGTAGCCCGCCGGGGTCTGCATCCAGCTGTTCACGCTGAGAATCCAGAAGGCGGAGAAAAAGGTGCCGAAGGCGACCATCAGGGTGGCGGTGAAATGCAGTCCCTTGCCGACCCGTTTCAGGCCGAACAGCATGATCCCGAGAAATCCGGCCTCCAGGAAGAAGGCCGACAGCACCTCGTAGCCCATCAGGGGCCCCAGGATCGGACCGGTCTTGTCGGAGAACACGCTCCAGTTCGTGCCGAACTGGTAGCTCATCACGATGCCGGACACGACGCCCATCCCGAAGGCGACGGCGAAGATCTTCAGCCAGTACCGGAACGTGTCGATATAGACTTGGCGCCCGGTAACAAGCCAGAGCGCCTCGAGCACCGCCAGATAGGAGGCGAGGCCGATCGACAGGGCCGGGAAGACGATATGGAACGACACGGTGAAGGCGAACTGGAACCGAGCCAGATCGATCGCGAGCGGCATGTCCATTGATCCGCGATCCTCAGTGTCTTAAGCGGGCACTCGGCCCGCGGGTTTCTCACTATCTTCCCGAGTATACCCATCACGCGGGCCCGTCGATGCGGCGTTTTAGCCGTCCTGGCCGTCCGACCGACGGTCCAGGGCAGAGCGACGCCAAGGCTGCAAAACCGCCAAGAGACGCCATATGCTCTGGTACAAAGCGGACGGAAGCGGGCCGCGGAGGGTTGCATGCGCCTAGTCCTCGAGGTCACCAGTTTTCAGCGTTCCCTGATGGGATCGGAAAGCCGCCACGTGTTCGACGGGACCGGCGGCGTCATCGGCCGCGGCCGACGCTGTGACTGGAGGCTGCCCGACCCGGACCGCTTCGTCTCCACGACCCATGCCGACATCGCCTTCGACGGCAGCCGGTTTCACGTCACCGACCTCAGCACCAACGGTCTGTTCGTCAACGGGTCCGCGACTCCCCTGGGCAGGGGCGTGCGCCGACCGCTCCAGGACGGCGACCGGCTGACCCTGGGCGATTTCGAGCTCGTCGCCCATCTCCGCGAGGCGGATCTCGTCCGGCCCGACGACCGGGAACCGGCGATACCGGATCCGGACGACCAGTTTACGGACGATCAGGAGGCGGACCACCAGGAACCGGCCCCCGATCCGGACGACGAGGACACGGAACCGGACCGGATTCCGCCCTTTCCGGACCCGGACGTTCTCAACCCGCCGCCGCGCCGCCCGGCCAACCCGACCGCGATCGCCCCGGACCGGGATCCCCTGCCCCCAACAGTTCCGCCTCCGCCGCCGCGCTGGGGCGGCCGAGAGAGGCCGGCACCGCCTGCCTTTGACAGGCCGCATCGCCCGGTTTCGACGGATAGGCGGCCCGACACGCCTGCCCCAGCCCAAGGATTCGAAACGCCGACCCTGGAGGCCGAGTACAACGCCGCAATCGCCGACCTCGACCTGAAGAAACTGATCGGCGACACCCCTGCCGATCCTGAGACCGAGCCCGCGCCGTCCTCCCGCGTCCCGCTCCCGCCGCCTCCGCCCGCACTCGGCCGACGGCAGCCGAGCGCCGACCGGCAAGACCCGCCGGTCGGCCGGCCCAGAGCGGAGTCCGGGCTGGGTTCCAGGCCAGAGGCCAGGCCGGAGCCAACACCGCCCAGAGCCGATATGCCGGCGGACCTGCCGGCAAGAGGCATCGCCGATCTGATCGGCGCCGGATCGGCCGGGGACGTTCCACTATCACCGGACGCCGTCGAGGCCGGTCTGAGACTGCCCAGCCATCTCCTGGAGATCGAGCGCAAGGCTCGGCTCTGGGACGAGTTCGTCCGGCTTTACCGGGCCCGCAGCGACCGTCCCCGGGGCCGGTCTTGACGGTCGGCGACGACCCGACCGAGGTGGCCGACGGGCCGACCCTGATCCGCGGCGCACCGGACGATACCGACGCACAGAACGACGAACAGAACGACGAACAGGGGAGAAGACAGCCCGCACCCGGCGAGGGCGATCTGATCGCGGGCCGGTTCGAGCTTGGCCCCCAGGTCGGCGTTGGCGGCATGGCCGCGGTGTACCGGGCCCGCGACCGCGACACCGGCGGCACCGTCGCGGTGAAACTGCTGAAGGACGCGTTTCTGGACCGTCCGTCGGCGGTCGACGCCTTCGAGCGCGAGGCCGAGCGGACCGCCGCCCTCGACGATCCCGGCGTGGCGGCGGTGATCGCAACGGGCCGCGACGGTGACAGCCCCTATATGGCCATGGAGTTCCTAGACGGGACACCGCTCGCCCGGACCCTGAAGATGCGGGAAGGCCGCCCCGTGAGCTGGGCGCGGACGCTCGACTTCGCGGCGGCGGTCGCCCGGACCCTGGCCGCCGTCCACAGCCACGGGATCGTCCACTGCGACCTCAAACCGGGCAACCTGTTCCAGACGAAAGACGGTTTCTGGCGGGTGCTGGACTTCGGCGCCGCGCGGGATCAGCCGATCCCCCGTTCCGGTCCGACCCCTGTCCGCACGCATCGGCGCCTGTCGCCAGAACCGGCGCTCGACGCGCTGACCCCCGCCTATGCCAGCCCGGAACGGCTGGGACACCAGGAACCGGACATCCGCGACGACGTCTTCTCCCTCGCCGTCATCACCTACGAGTTCCTGACCGGCCTGCATCCCTTCGGGCGCCTGCCGTCGGACCAGGCGCAGACGCGTGGACTGCGGCCGCCGCGCCCCGCCGGCATCCCGACCCGCGCCTGGAAGACGCTGCGGGCCGGCCTCGCCTTCGAGCGGAAAGCGCGGCCGAAGACCATGACCGAATTCCTGCGGGGCGTGCGGCGACGGCCGTGGCTCTGGCCCAAGATCCTGCTGGTGACGGCGATCGGGATCGGCGGTATCGCAGGCGTTGCCGCGCTGCGTCCTGACCTGCCGGCGGCGGGCCATCTGGAAAGGGTCTGGGGCGACCTGGAGCTCGGCGGCCGCGCGGGCCTAGCCTATTTCGAGAGTGACGAGGCCGCCCTGCGCGCCCTGCTCGACCTCAAGGCTGCCGACGGACCGCTCGGCCCGCCGGCCGTCGCCCTCGCCAAGCCGCTCATGGAGGATCGCCTGCGCCGCCTTGCGGAAGCCGGTCCGGACTCCCCCACCGACCGGCTGAGAACCGCGCTCTGGGCCGCCGGCGCGGGCCGCACCCTGTACCCGGACGACGACGCGATCCTGCAGCTCGGCGAACGGCCGTTCAACCTGCTGCTGCTGGATCTGGCGGACCGCCTCGGACGGGACGCGCCGATGCCGCGCGCCGTCCTGGTCGGGGACGTGGCGCTGCTCCGCACCGGCAATCCGCCGGACTATGCCGGCGTCGAGGATGTGATCGTCGACCTGATCAGCGAGCGGCTGCGCAAGCTGACAGACCCGGCGGCGGTCAAGGCGCTGACCGAAACCGCGCGGGAGCTGTTCCCGGGCGAGAGCTGGGCGGAGTCCACCCAGTGACCGGGCCACCCTTTGCCGATCCGGCAGTCGAGCAGGCGTTCGGCGGCCATCCGCCGGCGGTGCGCGCGGCGTTGCTGGACCTGCGGTCGCTGATCCTGGAGACGGCGCAGGGGCTGGCGGAGGTCGGGCCGGTGGTGGAGACCCTGAAATGGGGCCAGCCGGCTTATCTGCCGAAACGCCCGAAGGTCGGCACCACCCTGCGCATCGACGCCCTCAAGGGTCGGGACGACGGGATCGCGCTGTTCTTCCACTGCCAGAGTCGGCTGGGGGAGTTGTACCGCGAGCGCTACGGCGACACGCTGACCATCGTCGGCGACCGGTCGATCGAGCTGGACGCCGACGACGCGCTGCCGCGCGAAGCGCTGAAGCACTGCGTCGCGCTGGCGCTGACCTATCACCTGCGCAAGCGGGCGGGGTAGCCGATCCCGGCCGCCACGCCGCTCACCCCTGGGTGCCGGCTCAGGGCCGGGAAGTCGTTGAGACGGCGAGCCACCACCACCCGGACGTGCCCGACGGGCCGATCCGGGACCCAGGGGGAGCGCATCATGAAGCGTCAGACGTGCAGATAGCGCTCGATCACCGCCCCGTCGGCGCGGAAGGCGGCGGTGTCGCCCTGCCAGACGACCTGGCCCTTCTCCACCACCGTGTGCCGGTCGGCGAGGGCCAGGAGCGCCGAGACGTTCTTGTCGATCACCAGGATCGCCTGCCCCTCGCCCTTGAGCGTCGCCAGCACGCGCCAGATCTCCTCGCGGATCAGCGGGGCAAGCCCCTCGGTCGCCTCGTCCAGGATCAGCAGCCGCGGGTTGGTCATCAGCGCCCGGCCCACCGCCAGCATCTGCTGCTCGCCGCCGGACAGGCTGCCGCCCATCTGGCGCCGCCGCTCGCCGAGACGCGGGAACAGGGCCAGCACCTCCGACAGCCCCCAGCGCGGCGCGCCGGTACCGCCACGGTTGGCGGCGGTGGCGACCAGGTTCTCCTCCACCGTCAGCGTCGGGAAGATCTGCCGGCCTTCCGGCACGAGCCCGAGGCCGCGGCGGGCAATCTCGTGCGCCTTGCGGCCGCGCATGTCCTCGCCAGCAATCAGCACGCGCCCGCCGGTCGGCCGCAGCAGCCCCATGATCGCCCGGATCGTCGTGGTCTTGCCCATGCCGTTGCGGCCCATCAGGGTCACCACCTCACCCGCGCGGACGGTCAGCGCCATGCCGAACAGCACCGGCACCGGCCCGTAACCGGCGGTCAGGTCCTCGACCTCGAGCAGCGGCGCGGTCACAGGATCTCCTCCTCGCCGAGATAGGCCGTGCGGACCTCCGGATCGGCCCGGATCGCCTCCGGTGCCCCCTCGGCAATCACCCGGCCGTAGACCAGGACCGAAATCGTATCGGCCAGCGCGAAGACGGCGGTCATGTCGTGCTCCACCAGCAGGATGGTGTAACGGCCGCGCAGCCCCTCCAGGGTCTCGGTCAACCGGGCGGTCTCCTCGTGCGTCGTCCCGGCCATCGGCTCGTCCAGGAGCAGCACCGTGGGCTCGGTCGCCAGTGCCATGGCGATCTCGAGCTGCCGCTTCTCCCCATGGCTCAGCGTGCCGGCGCGGATCTGTGCCCGGTCGGCCAAGCCCACCGTCTCCAGGCAGGCCATGGCCCGCTCCGTCAGCGCCGCCTCCCGCGCCACGGCGCCGAAGAACCGGAAACTGTGGCCGGCATGGGCCTGGGCGGCGACCGCAACGTTGTCCACGGTCGAGAAGCCGGGCAGCACATTGGTGATCTGGAACGACCGGGCGAGCCCGAGATGGGAGCGGGTATGCACCGGCAGCGCCGTGATGTCCCTGCCTTCGAGCATGATCCGGCCGCCATCGGGGGGTACCTGGCCGCCGATCTGGTTGATCAGGGTCGTCTTGCCCGCCCCGTTCGGGCCGATGATCGCGTGGATCGCCCCCGCCTCGACGGCGAGATTCACGCCGTCGGTCACGGTGAGCGCGCCGTAGCTCTTCTGCAGTCCGGCGAGCTCCAGCACGGTGTCAACCATCACGCGCCTCCCGGCGGAAGGCGCGGGCGATACCGCCACGGGCGTAGAGCACAATCAGGATCAGAAGCGGGCCGAAAATCACCCGCCAGTGCTCGGTGAACCCCGCCAGCACGTCCTCCAGCGCCAGATAGGCGACGGCGCCGAGAACCGCGCCGTAGAGCGTGCCCATGCCGCCGAGCACGACCATGATGATCAGGTCGCCGGACCGCTGCCACGACATGTAGGCGGGGCTGACGAACTCGGAATGGTTGGCCAGCAGCGCACCGGCGAGGCCCGCCATCATGCCGGAGATCACGTAGGCGACGAGCTGGTGGCGATAGGGGTCGAAGCCGACCGCCGCCATGCGTGCCCGGTTCTCGCGGACACCGGCGATGACGCGGCCGAAGCGACTGCCGACGACCCGGCTGGCGAACCACCAGCACAGGGCGAGGCATGCCAGGACGAAGAAGTAGAGCGACCACTCGTCCTCCAGCACCGGGCTGCCGAACAGCTCGCTGCGGCCCCAGATGGTCAACCCGTCGTCGCCGCCATAGGCCGAGAGGCTGGAGGCCGTGTAGTAGGCCATCTGGCCGAAGGCGAGGGTGATCATGATGAAGTAGACGCCGCGCGTGCGCAGGCTTATGGCGCCGGTGACCAACGCGAAGAGCCCGGCCGCCGCCATGGCCATCGGGACGGTCAGCGCCCCCTCCCAGAGGCCGTGCTCGGCGGAGATGCCGACGGCGTAGGCGCCGATCCCGATGAAGGCGGCGTGGCCGAAGCTCACCATGGCGCCGTAGCCGAGGATCAGGTCCAGGCTCAGCGCGGCGATCGCGTAGATCATCACCCTGGACACGACGACGGTCAGATAGCCGTGACCGGTCGCCTCCGCCACCGGCGGCAGGGCGGCGAAAAAGATCAGCAGGACGGCGGCGATCACCCGCCCGCGGGTCGCGGATTCCTGCATCAGGAGCGCCCCGCGGCGGGGAACAGGCCGGTCGGCCGGAAGAACAGGACGCCGGCCATCAGCACGTAGATCAGCATCGACGCGATCGCCGGACCGACCTGATTGGCGGCGGACGGCTCCAGGAACAGCTTGAAGATATCGGTCATGAACGACCGGCCGAGGGTGTCGACCAGCCCCACCAGCAGGGCCGCGAGGAAGGCGCCCCGGATCGAGCCGATGCCGCCGATCACGATCACGACGAAGGCGAGGATCAGGACGCCGTCGCCCATCCCCGGCTCCACGGAAAAGATCGGACCGGCCATCACCCCGGCGAAGCCCGCCAGCATTGCGCCGAAGCCGAACACGATCATGAACAGCCGCCGGACGTCGACGCCGAGGGCCGACAGCATGGCGGGATTGGCGGCGCCCGCGCGGATCAGCATGCCGACCTTGGTGCGGGTCACCACCAGCCACAGGCCGAGGGCGCAGGCCAGGCCGGCGACGATCAGGGCGACGCGGTAGATCGGGTAGCCGAAGCCCTCCATGATCGGGATCGCGCCGTCGAGGATCTCGGGCCCGGGATAGCTCAGCGGCGCGGCGCCCCAGACGATGCGCACGCCCTCGTTCAGGAACAGGATGACGCCGAAGGTCGCCAGCACCTGATCCAGATGGTCGCGGTCGTAAAAGTGTCGGAAGACGAGGATCTCCAACACCAGCCCCAGCACCAGCGCCGCCGCCAGCGCCAGGACGACGGTGGCGAAGAAGTTCCCGGTGAGTCCGTAGAAGGTCACGGCGAGATAGGCGCCGAGCATGTACTGGACACCATGGGCGAGGTTGATGAAGTCCATCACCCCGAAGACCAGGGTCAGGCCGGCCGCCACCAGGAACAGCAGCACGCCGAGCTGCAGCCCGTTCAGCACCTGCACCGCGAACAGCGTCGCCGTCATCGTCCCCCAACCTCCTCGGTCATGCGCGAGGCCCCCCTATAACAGAAACGGGCGGAGCCCGAAGGCCCCGCCCGCCCGGTCCGGCCAAAGCCGGTCACTTCATGCGGCAGTCCTTGGCGTGGACGTCGCCGTAATCGTCGAACACCTTCTCGACCACGGTCGTGTGGAACGCGCCGTCGTCGCGCTTCACCGCCTTGACCAGGTAGAAGTCCTGGATCGGGAAGTGGTTGTTGTTGAACGAGAAGTCGCCGCGCACCGACTCGAAATCGGCCTTCTTGAGGGCGGCGATCACCGCGTCCTTGTCGCTCAGGTCGCCACCGACGGCCGCGACCGCGCTGTCGATGAGCTGGGCAGCGTCGTAGCCCTGACTCGAGTAGAGCGACGGGACCGACCCGTACTTGGCCTCATAGGCCGGGACGAACTTGCGGTTCGCGGCGTTGTCCATGTCCGGGGTCCACTGGGACGAGGAGAACAGGCCGAGTGCCGCGTCCTTGGTCGCCGGCAGGGTCGTGCCGTCGACGGTGAAGGCCGACAGGAAAGTCACGCTGTCGTTCAGCCCCGCCTGATTGAACTGGCGCACCAGGTTCACGCCCATGCCGCCCGGCATGAAGGTGAACAGCGCGTCCGGCTTGGACGCCGCGATCTTCGCCAGCTCGGCGGAGAAATCCAGATTGCCGAGCTTGGTGTAGACCTCGTCCACGACCTCGCCCTCGTAGTAGCGCTTGAAGCCGTTGATGCTGTCCTTGCCCGCTTGGTAGTTCGGCGCCATGAGGAAGACCTTCTCGAAGCCCTTCTCTTGGGCGTATTTGCCCATGACCTCGTGGATCTGGTCGTTCTGCCAGGAGGTTGAGAAGAAGAACTTGTTGCAGGCGCGCCCGGCGAAGGTCGAGGTGCCGGCATTGGCGCCGATCAGAAAGGTCTCGCTCTCCGTCACCGGACGGAACACTGCCTGCAGGATGTTGGAGAACACCACGCCGGCGACGAAATCTACCTGATCGCGGTCCAGCAGTTCCTTGACCTTGGTCAGCGCCACGTCCGGCTTGAGCTCGTCGTCGACGACGATCAGTTCGACGTCGCGACCGCCGAGCTTCCCGCCGTTCTGTTCCACGAACAGCTCGAAGCCTTCCTGAATGTGCTTGCCGAGGACCGCCGGCGGACCGGACAGCGTCAGCACCATGCCGACTTTCAGCGGCTCGGCCGCCTGAACGGTGCCGAAAGCTCCGGCAACCGCCATCCCGGCAGCAACCGTGGCCGCCATGATTCCCCTACGCATCATGCCTCTCCCTTCGAGTTCCCTGTCGAGCCTGGCTCGCGCGATCGTTTGTCCTGACCGGCTGCTCCCGCCGGGTTCGCGCAGCAGAATGCCCCGCTCGGGCGCGGTTTCCAAGCCCGGGCCAAGGCGGGGCCGGATTACGGCAGGGAAAGCGTCGTCGGGAAAGTCGGATGGGGCGAGATCGAAGTCCCGGGGAGAGGCGGCTTCGGCGCCGGTCAGACGGCGACGCTGTGCCGCCCCGCCGCCGGTGTCAGACCGCTGTCGAAGCAGGCCGCGATGCTGCGCCAGTACCGGCGACCGGCCTCCGTCGCGGCGACCCGCCACCCGTCGAGGGTGACGAGACCGTCCGCGACCAGCGGGGCCAGGCGCTCGTAGGCGTCGCTCAGCTCCGAGGGCGCGCGGCCCTGGCTCTCCGCCACGCTCTTCAGGTCGACGCGCCCGTCGCACAGCACGCGTTCGATGACAGCGCGGCGCAGCCGATCGTCGTCCGATACGGCGATCCCCCGCCGGGCTGCAACGAGCCCCGCGTCGATCCGGTCGCTCCAGTGCTTCAAATGCGCCTCGTTCTGGGAGTACCCGCCCGGCAATGCCGAGATCGACGACGGCCCGAATCCGATCAGGGCGTCCGCCGGATCGTCCGTGTAGCCCTGGAAGTTACGGCGGAGCCGCCCTTCCCGCGCCGCCACCGCGAGACCGTCCTCCGGCCGGGCGAAATGGTCGATCCCGATCGCCATGTACCCGTCGGCGACAAGCTGGCGCTCCGCCGCCTCGGCCTGCTCGAACCGGTCCTCGGCGCCGGGCAGCAGGGTCGCGTCGATGGCGCCCTGATGCTTCTTGAACCAGGGGACATGGGCGTAGCCGAACACAGCGACCCGGTCGACGCCCAGCCCCGCCACCGCGTCGGCGGACCGGCACACGTGATCGACCGTCTGACCGGGCAGCCCGTACATCAGGTCGGCGTTGATGCTCACGATACCTGCGGCGCGCAGCGCCCCGATGCGGTCGGCGACGAGCTCGGTCGGCTGGATCCGGTTGATCGCGCGCTGGATCTCCGGATCCACATCCTGGATACCCAGACTCGCCCGAGTGACGCCGCCGGCGGCCAGGACCTCGACATGGGCGTCGTCCAACGTCCGCGGGTCGATCTCCACGGCGATCTCCGCGTCCGGCCGGACGTCGAACGCCCCGCGCAGGGTCGCCAGCACCTGGCCGAAAGCCTCGGGCGACATCATGGTCGGCGTGCCGCCGCCGAAATGGATGGAGCGGACCGGCCCCGGATCGACGATCCGGTGCGACACGATCTCGATCTCGCGCAGCAGCCGCCCGACGAACCGGTCGATCCGGGACCGGTCGTTGGCGACCGAGGTGTGGCACCCGCAGTACCAGCAAAGCTGCGAGCAGAACGGCACATGGACGTAGAGCGACAGCGCGTGCTGAGCCGTCAGCTCATCCAGCCACCAGGGAAACAGGTCGCGCGCTTCGCCGTCCTGAAAGCGGTTGGCGGGCGGGTAGCTGGTGTAGCGCGGCAGGGCGGCGGTGGCGTGTCGCTGCATGAACATAGGCTCGATCCCTCTCCACGTCGGTGAGCAAGGGTCCGCCACCCGGCCACCGCCGGCATTGATCCAGGTCAAACGGAGCCATGGGGGAACGCGCAGGCGGAGAATCCGGGCTCCCATGTCCCCGCCGATCCCCTAGGCTGGCGGCAACCAGAACGGCGCCCCGGCGACCCGCCGCAGAGCGCCACACACCACAGGGAGGACCCAATGCCCGCTTCACCCGCTACCGCCGTCATCTCCGGCGCCGGCCAGAACATCGGCCGCGCCATCGCCGTCGCCCTCGCCCGCGACGGTTTCGACATCGTCGTCAACGGCCGTGCCAACCGGGAGGCCTGCGACGCGGTCGCGGCCGATGTCGCGGCCCTCGGCCGCAAGGCGCTGGTGGCCATGGGCGACGTGGGGCGCTCCGAGGAGGTGGCGGCGCTGCGGGCTCGGGTCGAGGCCGAGATGCCGCCGGTCGCGATCGTCGTGAACAATGCCGCGATCCGGCCCCAGAAACCGTTCCTGGAGATGACGGACGACGACTGGCATCGGGTGCTGGACACCGACCTCAACAGCGCGTTCTACCTCTGCCGGGCGTTCTGCGGCGCCATGGTCGAGCGCGGCTGGGGACGGGTGGTGAATCTCACCGGCATGAACGCCATCCACGGGTATGCCGGCCGCGCGCCGGTCTCGGCCGCCAAGCACGGCCTGTGGGGTCTCACCAAGGCGCTGGCGAAGGAGTTCGGGCCCGAGGGCGTGACGGTCAACGCCATCTCGCCGGGGCCGATCGACACCCAGCACGCCGACCCGTCGATGACCCACCACATCAAGAGCCAGCTCGACCGGATTCCGGTGGGCCGTCTCGGCCGGCCCGAGGACATCGCCGCGCTAACGGCCTTTCTGTGCTCCGACGCCGGCGGCTTCATCACCGGCCAGATGATCGCCAGCAACGGCGGCGCACAGACGTAAAAGGGACGCTCAACGTCCCTTTTACGCCCCAGCCCCCGAGCCGGGACCTGGATAGGTAAGGCCGACACTCAGTTCGCTGGGTCCCGGCCGGTCCCCGGATCGGGTCCGGGGACCGGCCGGGATGACGACGCGCGGAAACGCTGGCCCCACCCCCGTCATCCCGGCGAGGTCCGGACTTGATCCGGATCTCGGCCGGGACCCAGCCCTCGGCGTCCGGATTTCCTTGCACGAACCCGTGGGCCGTGGCATCCGGCGGCATGCCCAATCGCAGCGATACGTCAGAAACCTACGACTACGTCATCGTCGGCGCCGGATCGGCGGGGTGCGTCCTCGCCAACCGGCTGACCGAGGACGGCAACACGACCGTGCTTCTCCTGGAGGGCGGCGGCAGCGACCGCTCGATCTTCGTCGCCATGCCGTCGGCGCTCTCGATCCCGATGAACACGAAGCGCTTCAACTGGTTCTTCGAGAGCGAGCCGGAACCGGGGCTCGACGGCCGGCGCCTGCACTGCCCGCGCGGCAAAGGGCTCGGCGGGTCCTCCTCGATCAACGGGATGGTCTACGTCCGCGGCCACCCCCGCGACTACGACGAATGGGTCGAGCACGGCGCCACCGGCTGGAGCTATGCCGACGTGCTGCCCTATTTCAAGCGCGCCGAGAACTGGGAGGGCGGGGCCGACGCCTATCGCGGCGGCGACGGGCCGCTGAAGACCTCCAACGGCAACGGCATGCGAAACCCGCTGTACAAGGCCTTCATCGAGGCCGGCGTTCAGGCCGGCTACGGCGCTACGGAGGACTACAACGGCCGCCGCCAGGAGGGCTTCGGCCCGATGCACATGACCGCGCGGGACGGCCTGCGCTGGTCCACCGCGCGCGGCTACCTGCGCCCGGTCCAGGGCCGGCCCAACCTGCGGGTGGTCAAGCACGCCCTGGCCGATCACGTCATCATCGAGAACGGCCGGGCGACCGGCGTCGCCTATTCGACGCGCGGCGTGTCGCGGGCGGCCCTGGCCCGGCGCGAGGTCATTCTGTCGGCCGGGTCGGTCGGATCGCCGACCATCCTGCAGCGCTCCGGCATCGGCCCGGCGGCGGAGCTGAAGCGGCACGGGATCTCCGTGGTCGCCGACCGGCCCGGTGTCGGCGGCAACCTGCAGGACCACCTGGAAGTCTATTTCCAGTTCCGCTGCACCCAGCCGCTCAGCCTGAACCGGCACCTCACGCTCTTGGGCAAGGGGCTGATCGGGGCGCGATGGCTGCTGTTCCGCAGCGGCCTCGGCGCGACGAACCATTTCGAGTCCTGCGCCTTCATCCGCTCCCGGGCCGGGCTCGAATGGCCGGACATCCAGTACCACTTCCTGCCCGGTGCCATGCGCTACGACGGGAACGCCGCCTTCGACGGCGACGGGTTCCAGGTCCATGTCGGTCCGAACAAACCGAAGAGCCGAGGCCGCATCGACATCGCCGACAGCGATCCGTCGACCAAGCCCCGCATTCTGTTCAACTACCTGCAGGACCAGCAGGACATCGAGGACTGGCGGCGGGTGGTGCGGCTGACCCGCGAGATCATCCACCAGCCGGCGATGGATCCCTATCGCGGCGACGAGATCCAGCCGGGCGCGGAGGTCAACAGCGACGCGGAGATCGACGCCTGGGTGCGGGCGAATGTCGAGAGCGCCTACCACCCCTCCTGCACCTGCCGCATGGGCGACCCGGAGGACCCGGACACCGTCCTGCGGTCCGATCTGACCGTGATCGGGGTCGACGGGCTGCGGGTCGCAGACAGCTCGATCTTCCCGACGATCCCGAACGGAAACCTGAACGCGCCGACCATCATGGTCGCCGAGAAGGCCGCCGATCTCATCCTCGACCGCCCGGCGCCGGCCTCAGAGAACGCCGAGGTCTGGATCGCCCCGGACTGGCAAACCGCCCAGCGGGAATCGCAAGCGGGATAGGCTTCCCCCACCTGTCTCCCATTCGCTCTGCAACGAAGCCGCGATCTGCGGTTCGGCGGAGGGTGTCGGCGCATTTCCGTGCCTTCACCGCCCCCGGCGGTCGGCCTACACTCGCGCGCAAAATGCGTGAGGAAATGCCATGTCCGTCAGCGACACCGAGTGGGACTACATCATCGTGGGCGCCGGCTCGGCCGGCTGCGTGCTGGCGAACCGGCTGAGCGCCGATCCGTCCAACCGGGTGCTGCTGCTCGAGGCCGGACGCAAGGACGACAGCCCCTACATCCCGATCCCGGTCGGCTTCTACAAGCTGCTGACCAGCAAAGAGTACAACTGGGGATTCTGGACGGAGCCCGAGGCCGGCACCGGCAACCGGGCCATCGCCACCCCGCGCGGCAAGACCCTCGGCGGCTCGTCGTCGATCAACGGGCTGCTCTACGTCCGCGGCCAGCCGCTCGACTACGACACCTGGGCGCAGTTCGGGAACCGGGGATGGAGCTACGAGTCGGTCCTGCCCTACTTCCGGCGGTCGGAGACCTTCGTCGATGGCGGCGACGGGAGCCGGGGCACGGACGGTCCCCTGTCGGTGACCACCACCACCGAGAAGCATCCGTTGCTGGACGCCTGGGTGGATGCCGCAGAGGCCGAGGGCTACCCGCGCAACGCGGACTACAACGACGGCGACCAGGAGGGCTTCGGCTACTACCAGCTCACCATGCGCCGGGGAAAACGGGCCAGCACCGCCCGCGCCTTCCTGCATCCGGTCATGGACCGGGCCAACCTGACGGTGGAGACCCGCGCCTTCGCGACCGGCCTCATTCTGGACGGGCGCCGCGCGGTCGGCATCCGCTACACCGTCGACGGTCGGGCCAGGGAAGCGCGGGCGCGCGGCGAGGTGATCCTCTCCGCCGGGGCCGTGCAGTCGCCGCAGCTTCTGGAGCTCTCGGGCATCGGCCAGGGCTCCCTACTCAAAAGCCATGGGATCGAGGTGGTGCACGACCTGCCCGGCGTCGGCGAGAACTACCGCGACCACTACGGTACGCGGATGCGCTGGCGCGTCACCCAGCCGGTCACCCTGAACCAGCTCACCCGCGGCCTGCCCTTCGTGAAGGAGCTGGCGCGCTACGCCCTGTTCGGCGAGGGGATCCTGACCTACGGCGCCGGCGCCGTGCACGGCTTCGTCAAGTCGCGGCCCGACATGGAGGCGCCGGACGTGCAGTTCCATCTGGCCCATGCGAGTTATGCCGACGCCGCTACCCGCAAGCTTGAAAAGGAGCCGGGCATGACGCTTGCCGTCTGCCAGCTCCGGCCGGAAAGCATGGGGACGATCCACATCAAATCGCCGGACCCGGCCACGCCGCCGGCGATCGTCGGCAACTTCCTGTCCAACCCGATCGATGTCGACGCCCTGGTCGAGGGTATGAAGATCGGCCGCCGGATCGCCGGCGCTGGCCCCCTCGACGCCTATCGCGGTCCGGAGATGACCCCCGGCCCGGACTGCACCGCCGACGCCGATTTCGAACGGTACGCCCGCGAAACCGGCCAGACGCTCTACCACATCGCCGGGACCGCCAAGATGGGCCCGGCAAGCGATCGCATGGCCGTGGTGGACGACCGGCTGCGGGTGCACGGGATGGACGGACTGCGCGTGATCGACGCCTCGATCATGCCGACGCTGGTGTCCGGGAACACCAACGCCGCCACGATCATGGTCGCCGAGAAAGGCGCCGACCTGATCCTTGAGGACGCCCGGGCGCGCGCGGCGGCATAGGCCCGGTCGGCGCAACGGTCCGGTTCGGACCCTCCCGGACCGTCCCGCAGTGCGTCTACTGCTCTTTACCGGCCGATATCTATCGGGTCTACTTCACGCGGCGAAAGCCGGTCGCAAGCATTCCTTCAGAAGAATGCGCCGGCAACCGAACGAACACTCTTTGGAGGAACACGATGGGAAAGACACTTACGGCGCTTAGCGCTGGCCTTCTGTCGATCGGCCTGCTGGCGTCGCCGGCCATGGCCGAACTGGACCAGATGAACCTGAAAATGGTCGGTACCTGGGGCAACCTGTCCAACTGGAAGGTGAACGAGGGCCCGTTCTGGAACGAGATGATCCCCGAGGCGTCCGGCGGTCGGATCACCGCGAACGCCGTGCCGCAGACCGATGTCGGCATCAAGGGGTTCGAGGTCATGCGCATGCTGAAGATCGGCGTGTTCGACGTGGCCCATGGCGTCGTCGGCTACATCGCCGGTGAGGACCCGGTCGTCGAGGGCGTCGACCTCGCCGGCGTGATCCAGAACTGGGACGACGCGAAGGCCTCGATGGACGCCTATCGCCCGATCGTCGCCCGCCAGTTCGAGGAGACCTACGGCGCCAAGCTCATGGCGCTCTATCCGTTCCCGAGCCAGATGCTCTGGTGCAATGCGGACGTGAACAGCGCCGAGGATCTCGCCGGCAAGAAGGTCCGCGTCTACACCACGTCGATGGGCGATCTGATCGAAGGGCTGGACGCCACGTCGGTGACCATCGCCTTCGCCGAGGTCGTTCCGGCCCTGGAAAAGAAGGTCGTCGACTGCGGCATCACCGGCACCATGCCCGCCTATCAGGCGAAGTGGTGGCAGGTTGCCAACCACGCCTACCTGATGAAGGTCGGCTACACCGCGACCTTCGCCGCGATCAACCTGACCACCTGGAACCGGATGAGCGACGAGACCAAGGCGTTCTTCGAGGAGCAGTACGCCGCGTTCGAGAAGATGGCCTGGGACAACAACATGGCCGAGGACGAGATGGGCATCATCTGCAACACCGGCGTGGGCGGTGAGTGCACCGAGGGCGAATCCGGCGGCATGAAGAAGGTCGAGCCGAGCGCGGCCGACGATGCCAAACGCAAGGAGATCCTTGAGAATGTCGTCCTGAAGCGCTGGGCCGAGCGCTGCGCCGCCAAGGCCGGCGCACAGTGCATCGACGACTGGAACGCCACCATCGGCAAGGTGGCCGGCGTCAGCGCGCCGAAGCCCTGAGGGCCTTCGCAGTCAAAAAGAGCGGCCCCGGCATCGCGCGATGCCGGGGCCGTTTGCATTCGGGCGGGCTATTCCGCCGCGGCACCTTTGGCGACAGCGCTCGACAGCATGTCGGTCATCGCACTCTCCTCGACGCCGATCTGCAGCACGTCGTTGAACCGGTTGAAGAACCCGCACAGCGCGATCCGGAGCGTCAGCTCGACGATCTGCTCCTCGGTGAAGTGCTTGCGCAGGTCGTCGAACGTGCTGTCGCGGACCCGGTTGAAGTCGTTCGTGACCTTGACCGCGTAGTCCCGCACCAGGTGATCCACCGCGTCGAAGCCGGGAACCGTCTCGTCCAGGATGTGCTCGACTGCCTCGGCCGAGACGCCCTGTTCGACCAGACGCGGAGCATGGTGGATCACGCAGTACTCGCAGGCGTTCAGCTTCGACACCACGACCAGCGCGATCTCGAGATAGCGTTTCGGCAGGACGGCCTCGTCGGCGAAGTCCAGCAGCAGCCCCATGATGTGACGGAGCGCCGGAGGCCGGTGGGCGAAGACCTTCACCTGGTTGAGGAACGGGCCGTAGTCCCGCGCGAACCGCTCGTAAACCGGACGGACGTCCTCGGGTACCTCGTCGATTTCGACATCCCGCACGCGGGCCATGGGTCATCTCCTGGATGGATCGTGAAGGTTGGCTGTGTATACAATGTGCTCGGGAGTTGGCCACAGCTGGACGATATCATCAATCTCCAGAACGGGTTGGGACGGATAACCGGTGAAAAAGTACGGTTTTCGCCCCCTTTGACCTGTCTGGGGCGTTGGTGTTGACTGCCGTTCAGCCACGCGCTGGCCAACAAGACACTCGCGCAGATTCAATGCGCGGCTTGCATGGTAGGAGACTATGAATGGGTAAGGCCCAAACGGTATTCGGTGCAGCTCTGCTGTCGGTCGGCCTGATGGCCGGGCCCGCTGCGGCTGAACTGGATTCCATGAATCTCAAGGTCGTCGGCACCTGGGGCAACCTGTCAAACTGGAAGGTGAACGAGGGTCCCTTCTGGAACGAGCAGATGCCGGAGCTTTCCGGCGGCAAGATCACGGCCGATGCGGTGCCGCAGACCGATGTCGGCATCAAGGGCTTCGAGGTCATGCGCATGCTGAAGATCGGCGTGTTCGACGTGGCCCATGGCGTGGTCGGCTACATCGCCGGCGAGGATCCGGTGGTCGAAGGCATCGACATCGCCGGCGTGGCCCAGAACTGGGAAGAGATCCGGGCGGCGATGGACGCCTACCGCCCGATCATGGATCGGCGCTTCGAGGAGACCTACGGCGCCAAGCTGCTGGCCACCTACCCGTTCCCCAGCCAGATGCTGTGGTGCAACGCCGAGGTGAACAGCGTCGAGGACCTGGCCGGCAAGAAGGTCCGCGTCTACACCACCTCCATGGGTGACATCGTCGAGGGTCTCGGCGCCACGTCCGTGACCATCGCCTTCGCCGAGGTCGTCCCGGCCCTGGAGAAGAAGGTCGTCGATTGCGGCATCACCGGCACCATGCCAGCCTATCAGGCGAAGTGGTACCAGGTCGCCACCCACGCCTTCACCATGAAGGTCGGCTACTCGGCGTCCTTCGCGGCCATGAACCTCGGCACCTGGAACCGGATGAGCGACGAGACCAAGGCGTTCGTCGAGAAGGCGATGGCCGACTGGGAGAATGCCGCCTGGGAGAACATCATCGCCGAAGACGAGATGGGCGTGATCTGCAACACCGGCGTCGGCGGCACCTGCTCCGCGGGCGAGTCCGGCGGCATGAAGAAGGTCGAGCTCTCCGAGGCCGACAGCGCCGCCCGCAAGAAGGCGCTCGAAGAGGTCGTGCTGAAGCGCTGGGCCGAGCGGTGCGTCGAGAAGGCCGGCGAGAAGTGCATCGACGACTGGAACGCCACGGTCGGCAAGGTCACCGGCGTGACCGCGCCGAAGCCGTAAGGCGTCACAACTCCCGAAGCGCGACCCGGGTGCCCGATCGGCCCCGGGTCGGCTTCTTCCCCGCAATGAGCGGAAGGGCCTGAGCCGTGCTGGACAAACTCCTCGCAGCGAATTTCAAACTCTCGAGCGTGATGGTGTGGATCGGCGGCGTCGCCCTGATCGGCGCCGCGTTCATGGTGACGCTCGACGTCTTCCTGCGCGACGTCTTCCTCATCACCCTCGGCGGCGCCGATGAGATCTCGGGCTACATCTTCGCGGTCTCGACGGCGTTCGCCTTCCCCTACGCGGTGCTGCACCGGGCGAACGTGCGGATCGACGCCCTGTACATTCCCCTGCCCGGGCCGCTCCGCTCGTTTCTGGATCTGATCGCCCTGGCGGTGCTCGCGGTGTTCTTTTTCCCGCTGACCTGGCAGATCTGGGGCATGCTCCAGCAAAGCTACGAGTTCTGGACCAAGTCCATCACGCCGCTCCAGACGCCGCTCGCGATCCCTCAGACCCTCTGGTTCTTCGGGATGCTGGTCTTCTGCCTCACGATCCTTCTGGTATTCCTGGTCGCCCTGACGCGATTCCTGCGCGGCGACATGGCCGGCGTTCACGACGTCGCCGGCGTGCCGACCCTGGACGAAGAGATGCAGAGCAGCGACGGCGGTCACGCCGGATGATGCCGCCCCGTAAAGCATGCCCGGCCCCGGGCGCATTTTTCTTGGAGATGGAGACGTCATGCTCGGCACCACGCTGATCATCCTCCTTGTTCTGATCGCCCTCAGCGTTCCAATCGCCGCCGCGCTCGGCACCCTGGGCCTGGCGCTCGACCAGATCTATTCCGGCGGTTTCCTGTGGCGCGGCCTGGCGCTCAACGCCTGGGAGACCTCGATCGAGTTCCTGCTGGTCGCGATCCCGATGTTCGTGCTGCTCGGCGAGATCCTGCTGCGCGCCGGCATCGCCCAGCGCATGTACGCGGCCCTCGTCCAGTGGCTGTCGTGGCTACCCGGCGGCCTGATGCACTCCAATATCGGCGCCTGCGCGTTGTTCGCCGCCACCTCCGGCTCCTCGGTCGCGACCGCGGCGACGGTCGGCACGGTGGCTCTGCCCGAAGTGGAGAAACGCGGCTACAACGAGCGGCTCTTCCTCGGCACGCTGGCCGCCGGCGGCACCCTCGGCATCCTGATCCCGCCCTCGATCAACCTGATCGTCTACGGCCTTCTCACCGATACTTCCGTGCCGGAACTGTATCTCGCCGGCTTCATTCCCGGCCTGATGCTGGCCGGCCTGTTCATGGTCGCGGTGGTGCTGTTCTGCGTCTTCCGGCCAAGCCTGGACGGCGACAGAGTCCAGACCTCCTGGGCGGAGCGCGTGCGCGTCCTGCCGGACCTGCTGCCGCCGCTGGCGATCTTCCTCGTTGTCGTCGGCTCGATCTACGCCGGCATCGCCACCCCGACGGAGGCGGCCTCCCTCGGGGTTGTCGCCGCCCTCGTGCTGGCCGCCTGCTACCGCACGCTCTCGTTCTCGATGCTGCGGGTGGCGATCGAAGGGACGATGAAGACGACGGCCATGGTCATGCTGATCATCATGGCGGCGATCTTCCTGAACTTCGTCCTCGGCATGATCGGCCTGACCCAGGCGCTCGCCTCCTTCATCACGTCCCTCGGCCTGACGCCGTTCCAGACCCTGATGGCGGTGATCGTGTTCTACCTGGTGCTCGGCTGCTTCATGGAGACGCTGTCGATGCTGATCACCACCGCGCCGATCATCACGCCGATCATCGTCGGCCTCGGCTACGATCCGGTGTGGTTCGGCATCCTGCTCATGGTGATGCTGGAGACCGCGCTCATCACGCCACCGATCGGCGTGAACCTCTACGTGGTTCAGGGTGTGCGGGGCAGCGGACCGATGTCCGACGTCATGATCGGCATCATCCCGTTCTTGCTGGCGATGTTCGCCATGGTCGCCCTGCTGGTCGGCTTCCCGGACCTGGCCCTCTGGCTGCCGTCGCTGTTCTACTGATCGAGCGTCGGCCAACCGGACCCACGAAAAAGCCCCCTCTCCGGCGCCGGAGAGAGGGCTTCCGTTTTCGTGTGGGCCGTGTTCGGGATCAGCCGCCGCCGGCCTCGTATCCCGGAATGTCGGTGACCAGCATGTGCCCCGGCGTATGGGTGATCACCAGCGGCAGCTTCGCCTCCAGAACCGTGCGCTGAGGGGTCACGCCGCAGGCCCAGAAGACCGGCACCTCCCCCTCCTCGATCCGGGTCGGCTCGCCGAAATCGGGCTTGGCGACATCGGCGATGCCGATCGCCGCCGGGTCGCCGATATGCACCGGCGCCCCATGGGCGTGGGGGAAGCGGGCGGTGATCGCCGCCGCCCGGATCGCGTTCGCCATGGTCATCGGCCGCATGGACACCACCATCTCGCCGCGGAACGGGCCGGCCGGCGTGGTCTCGATGTTCGTGCGGTACATGGAGACGGTCGTGTCCTCGTCCCAGTGGCGCAGCCGGATGCCGTCGGTCACCAGCGCCTGCTCGAAGGTGAAGGAGCAGCCGATCACGAAGGCGACCGAGTCGCCGCCCCAGAGATCGCTGATGTCCGGCACCGACTCCGTCAGCACGCCGTCGCGGAAGATGTTGTAGGACGGCACGTCGGTGCGGATGTCGACATCGGTGCCCAGAGTGAACAGGTCCGGATTGCCGGTGTCCGAGACGCCGACGAGCGGACACGGCTTCGGATTGCGCTGGCAGAACCGGAAGAAGTCGAGGGCGTTGGCCGCCGGCAGGATCACCAGATTGCCCTGGAGATACCCCGGCGCCAGACCGGCGGTGTGTCCGGTATGCGCGCCCTCGCGGATCAGGCGACGGGCCTCGCGCGGATCGGCGGCGCGCTCCGGCGCGTTGATCGGGGATTGGACGTTCATCGGGGCCTCCTCGACTGTCACCGCCTCAGAGTAGCGCGCTCACCGCCCGAGCGCGATGACGATCACCGAGGCGACGACGATCAGCGTGGCGACCACGATCTTCAGGGTCAGCTTCTCCCGCCGGAAGATCATGACCGACAGCAGCATGGTGAACAGCGGCGAGGTGGTGACGATGGGGGCGATCACCACCAGATCGCCGCGCAGCAGACCGGTGTTCAGGCAGACGATGGCGACGGCGGTCGTCGCACCGCCGAGCGCGAACCACTTCACGCCCGGAGCCCGCCAGTCCACCACCACGGGCTCGCGCCGCACCCCGCGAACCGACCACGTCAGGATCGCGGAGACGGTGAAGCCGACGATGCTGGCGAAATACGGGTCGGGGATGCCCGACTCCATGCCGATCTTCGAGAGGACATGACCGAGCGCCCGCAGGAAAGCGGCGCCGATCGGCAGGAACAGCGCCCAGAACGGCCAGTCGACGGCGATCTTGCCCCGCTTGGACAGCAGCAGGACCGCGAGGACGATGCCGCCGGTGCCGATCGCCAGCGGCAGGGTGAACATCTCGCCCAGGATCAGCACGCCCATCGCCGTGCCGAACAGCGGCGAGGTCGAAGCGAGCGTGCTGACCAGCGTCGGGCCGAGATAGCGCAGCCCGGCGACGGCGAGATTGGCGGACAGCGCCGGCCGGAACAGGCCGATCGCGGCGAAGATCAGGACCGCCGGTTCCAGCCAGTAGGACCAGTGCATGAAGAACGGGGCGACGAGCCAGAGCGTCGCCGCCGCCGCGGTGATCGAAACCATGGCCCCGGTCCGCCCGTCGATCGTGCCGAGGCCCATGTGCTGCCACTGCGAGCCGATGGCGAACAGCATGGCCGCTGCCGTCGCCAGGAGCAGCGGCACGTAGTCGAAGGGGACGCCCGCCGCCTCCGTCATGACCCGCCCTTCCGGACGGCGTCCCCGACTGTCACGCGCGACTCCCCTTCATCTGGCACACAAGCGCGGTCTGACCGTCAGACGACCGGACACAGGCCGCCGTCGATATTGATGGCGGTGCCGGTCACATAGCCGCCCGCATCCGAGGCCAGCAGCGTGGCCACGTTGGCGAACTCCTCGGCGGTGCCGACCCGACCCATGGGGATCATCTCGCCCATCTCGGTGTAGTAGTCCTCGAGCGACCGGTCGCGGTCTTCGGCGGCATGGCGCTTCACCCACTGGTCGCTTTCGATCCGGCCGACCAGAAGCGCGTTCACCAGCACGTTGTGCGGCGCGTACTCGGTGGCCATGGCCTTGGTCAGCGCCATGCCGGCGGCCCGGGTCACAGCGGTCGGCGCGCCCTCGGCCGGCGGCGCCTTGGCCCCGGTGTTCAGGATGTTGATCACCCGGCCCCAGCGCCGCTGCTGCATTTCCGGCATGAGCCGCCGGCAGAGCCGGATGGCGGCGAACAGCTTCAGATCCAGATCGGCCTGCCAGACCGCGTCGTCGTGGCTGGCGAACGGCCCGCGCTTCGAGGACCCGGCGTTGTTCACCAGAATGTCGACCGCGCCGAGCTGGGCCTGGGCGATGTCGCACACGATCTCGCAGCCCTGGGCGGTCGAGACGTCGCCGGCGATGGGCACCACATCGGCGCCGGTGGCCGCCTTGATGGCCGCCGCCGCTTCGTCGAGCACGTCCTGGCGACGGGCGACGATGGCGACCCGCCCACCCGACTCCGCGAAGCGCGTCGCGATCGCCCGTCCGATGCCGAGACTGCCACCGGTGATCAGGGCGGAGCGCCCGTCGAGCCGTACTTCCATGTTTCCTACCTCATCATGCGCTATGGTTCCGAGCGACGCTCAGAATGGCACGGCCCGCAGGCTTTGGCAGAGGCGATTTCTGGAGAGGAAGCCGTTCCGAAGAAGCGCGGTTCCGTCCTGAAGGCCCGCGCGGGGATTGCGGTCTAATAACCGCAAGGATTTCACCAATGGCCGCAGGATTCAATCGAAAGAGGAAACCACAGGCGTCGGCCCCGGAAAGGAGCGACGCCTTCTCAGACAGGCTAAATCCGACCGTTCCGCCTCGACGGCGCCGAATGAGCAATGGCCGACAATCGGCGGTCAGGCGTCGCGGGCACCACGCATGTAGCGCTTCTCGGGGTGATAGGCGCGCTTGCCCCACCAGGAGAAAAGGTCGTTGCGGAGGCGGGAGATCAGGGAGAGGACTGTCATCGGAAACGGGCCGAGGTTCGGGTTGCGGGAGCGGGCGGATGAATGATGCTCACAAACCTACTCTCTTGGGATTAACAAGCAATAAACGGGCCAAGGTCTTTTCGCATCGCACTATTGCCCGTACGGAAACGATATATCCCCGGTAATTTCGTTTCGTGATCCGGGCGAACCCGTATGCCGGCCCGGCGCCGACAGGTCCATGTCACCCGCTGCCCCGTAGAAAGGGTCATGAGCCGATGGATTGGACTGTTCGTGTTTTCATTTCTCGCCGCCTGCTCGCCGCTTGGGGTCGTCGATCGCCTGACCCCGACGACCGGCTATGAGCGCACGCGCGACATCGCCTACGGCACGGGGCCCCGCCGGACCTACGACCTCTACGAGCCCACGGGCACGGCCCGCGACGCGCCGGTGATCGTCTATTTCTACGGCGGCGGCTGGAAGAGCGGCGACAAGGACAAGTACCGCTTCGTCGCCCAGACCCTTGCCAAGGCCGGACACACCGTCGCCATCCCCGACTACCGGCTGTACCCGGAGGTCACCTTTCCGGCCTTCGTCGAGGACGGGGCGGCGGCGGTCGCCGCGATCATTCGGCGGCTCGACCGGCCGGTCATCCTGATCGGCCACTCCGCCGGCGCCCATATCGCGGTGATGCTCACGCTCGACCGGCGCTGGCTGGCCGCGGATGGGATCGATGTCGACCGGATGGTAACCGCCACGATCGGCCTCGCCGGCCCCTACGATTTCCTGCCGCTGTCGAGAAACCTCCAGCCGATCCTCGCGCCCGGCGGCGATCCGGAGCCGAGCCAGCCGATCACCCATGTCCGGGGCGACGCGCCGCCGTTGCTGCTGGTCCACGGCCAGGCGGACACCACCGTCCGGCCGAGGAATACGACAAACCTTGCCGAAGCCGTCGACGCCGCAGGCGGCGACGTCACGGTCGTCACCTATTCGAAGGTCGCCCATGCCGGGCTGGTCGGCGCCTTCGCCCGGCCCTTGCGGTTCCTCGCGCCCACACCGGAAGATGTGATCGCCTGGCTGGAGCGCCGGGGCTACTGAACGCCGCCGCCGATGGGAACCGCAGTCCAGCCCGGCGCTGCTGGTCAGGCGGCGGAAGGGGTTGTCATCGCCCGGCCCAGGGGTCAATTGTGCCTCACCAATCACCAGCCCCGCACGAACGGAGAGCCCCGATGCAATACCTCCACACCATGGTCCGCATCAAAGACGTGGACGAGAGCCTGAACTTCTATTGCGGCCTGCTCGGCATGGAGGAGATCCGCCGCTACGACAGCGAGAAGGGCCGATTCACGAACATCTTCCTGGCCGCTCCCGAGGACAAGGAGAGTGCCGCCTCGGACAAGAAGGCCCCGATGCTGGAGCTGACGTACAACTGGGATCCCGAGGACTACAAGGTCGAGGGCCGCGCCTGGGGCCACCTGGCCTTCCGGGTCGACGACGTCTACGCGACCTGCCAGAAGCTGATGGACAACGGCGTGACCATCAACCGTCCGCCGCGCGACGGCTACATGGCCTTCGTGAAGTCGCCGGACGGCATCTCGATCGAGTTGCTCAATGCCGACGGTCCGAAGGATCCGGCCGAGCCCTGGGCCTCGATGGAGAACACCGGCTCCTGGTAAGCCGGATCAGCCGGTCTCGCCGAGGGTGATGCCGAGTTCGCGCAGCACCTCCTCGGTATGCTCCCCCAATCCCGGCGGCGGACGGTCTATGGTCGGACCGTCCGCCGCACTTCTGTAGGGCGCCATCGCCAGCCGGATCGGCGCGTCGAAGCCCCGCGGCGCCGGCACCTCCGCCAGGCTGCCCCGATGGGCGAGCTGAGGTTCCTCCACCGCTTCCGGGATCGAGTTCACCCGGCTGATCGGCACGCCGCGGGCGCCGAGGCGCCTCGCCCAGTTACCCGCCGTGTCCGCCGGGAACGCGTCCCGGAGAGTCCGGTCCACCAGCTCCCGGTTGGCGATGCGGGCCTTGCTGTCGGCAAAGCGCGGATCCTCCAGCAGATGGGCCAGCCCCATCTCCTCGAACAGCGCCTGGACATGGGTCTGCATGGTCGCGGCCATGAGCACCGTGCCGTCGGAGCACTCGAAACTGTTGGCCGTCGGCAGGTGGGTGGCCGAGCTGTTGCCGATCAGCCCGCCAGGGTTCCCGTCCACCGTCCACTGGGCGATGGACGGCGCCTGGATGTTCAGTGCCGCATCGAGCATGGCGATGTCGAGATACTGCCCCTCGCCGGTTCGCTCCCGGCGGAACAGGGCGGCGGCGACCGCATAGGCCGCCGATGCGCCGGTGAAGAGATCGACCGGGAAATAGCCGGTGCGCGTGGGCCCGGTCTCGGGCGAGCCGTTGGTCGACATCATCCCCGAGGCCGCCTGGATCGCCCCGTCATAGGCACCCTCCTTCGAGCGCGGCCCCGTGGCCCCGTAGCCGGTGATCTGGCAGTAGACGACGTCCGGCTTGATCGCCCGCACGTCCTCCCAGCCAAGGCCCAACCGTTCGGCGACGCCGCCGCGGAAGTTCTGGGCGACCACGTCGGCGGTCTCGACCAGCCGGTGCGCGATCCGCCGCCCCTCCTCCGACTTCAGGTCGATGGCGACGCTGCGCTTGCCCGGGTTCAGGGCAAGGAACGCGGAGCCCATGTCGATCTCGGTGAACTTGCTCGGGATCATGCGGTTGCGCATCTGGTCGCCGGCGCCCGGCGCTTCGATCTTGATGACGTCGGCGCCCTCCTGGGCCAGCAGCGACGTCATGTAGGGCCCCGACAGGACCTGGGTGAAGTCGACGACGCGGATTCCCTCGAACGCTCTCGCCACGCGTATCCTCCCGTTTCTCGCCGGGTCTTGCCGCCCGGACCTGCAGCCAGCACGCTAGCGCGGAAATCTTCGTCCGGGCACCTCCCATGGCTGCTCCGGGACGCGGGCAACGAGAAAAAGATCGCTTTGGGAGACCGCCATGACCGACGCCCCGACCGACACTCCGACCGACACTCCGACCGTCGATACGCAACCGATCACCGGCGAGAGCCTGAAGCAGGCTTCCGCCGAGCTGTCCGATCTGCTCAAGCTCCGCACCTTTCCGTTCGGCATGAAGCTGTTCGAGACCGTGGAGGAGATGAAAGCGGTGCCGGGCGTGCGGACCCCCATGGACGGCATCCCGTTCACGACCTGTCAGCTCGTCACCCAGGTCCGGACCGCCGGTTTCACCCTCGGCATCGTGCAGGACAACCTCCGGCCCGGTGCGAGCTGCGGCGCCAATATCGGGCTGGAAGAGGTGCCGGAGCGTCTGGCCTCGGGCGAGCAGATGACCGGGGTGTGGTTCGACAACCAGGAGGCTGCGAGGAAGCACCAGGCGGAGATGCCCCGGGTCGCGCCCGGACGCTATTCCGGGCTCTGCGCCTCACCGCTGCGCACCGGCCGCCTCGACCCGCCGGACGTGTGCCTGTTCTACGCCTCGCCGGGCCAGATGATTCTCTTCATCAACGGTCTCCAGTTTAAGGAGTACCGGCGCTACGACTTCACCGTCACCGGTGAGAGCGCCTGCGCCGACAGCTGGGGCCGGGCGCTGAGCACGAAGCAGACCAGCCTCTCGATCCCCTGCTACGCGGAGCGCCGCTACGGCGGGGTGGCCGACGACGAGCTGCTGATGGCCTGTCCGCCGGACGAGTTCCTGCGCGGGGTCGAGGGCCTCAAGGGCCTGTCGAAAAACGGCCTGCGCTACCCCTACCCGCCCTTCGGCGCCTTCGCCGACCCGGCGATCGGCATGTCGAAGAGCTACGGGTAGGCCTACCCTTCGACACGTCCTCTCCCTCACTCCCCGGCACAAGGCCGGGGAGTGAGGGAGAGGACCGGGCTTAGCTCTGCAGCGCCTTCAGGCGGAGCGTGCCGGCGAGGAGGAAGCCGGCGACCCCGGCCAGGATCCAGAGCGACAGGTCGAAGCTGTGGGTGGCGTCGTAGACCAGGCCCAGCAGGATCGGGCCGCCGGCGCCGCCGACCTCGGCCGCCGAGAAGAACAGCCCGCTCGCCGTGCCGGCCCGTTCCTCGCCGACGCCCTTGGTCTCGACCAGGGTCAGGATCGCCACCGTCATGAGCGACGAGCGGGCGATGCCCTGGAGCGCCAGGCCGATGGTCAGGGCCGGCTGGCCCGAGACCCAGAGCAGCAGACAGGCCAGCGCCGCCCCCGCCGCCAAGAGCCCCAGCACCAGATGGCGGCGCTTGGGCGTGGCGAGACGGGGAATCGTCAGCGAGGCGGCGATGCCGATCACCGTGGGCACCGTCGCCCAGTACCCCGCCTCGACCGGCGTCATGCCGCCGACCCGCAGGATCTCAGGCAGCCAGTTGTTGAGGCCGTGGTTGAGGGCGAAGATCGCCACGCTCATCGCCAGCAGGAGGCGGACGGCGGGCAGGCGCAGAAGCTCGCCGATCACCTCCTTCTGCGGCCGCGGCTTCGCGGCCGAGGCCGGCGGGTCATGCCGGCGCGCCGCGGGGAGGCTGGCGATGGCGAACCAGGTGCAGGCGCCGAGCGCCGATACGGCCGACCACAGCAGCAGCACCGCCCGCCAATCCCCGCCGAAATACGGCATCAGCACCGAGTTGGTCAGGGCCAGGGCGACGATCGAGCCGATCGCCGGACCGGTGATGTAGATCCCCATGGCGAAGCCGCGGTCGCTGCCCTTGAACCAGCGCGCGACCTCCTTGGGCGCCCCGGCGGAAACGATCGGCCCGCCGATCCCGAAGATCGCCACCGCTACGAACAGCATGGCGGCACTGTCGGCGACGCCCCGTAGAAGGCCCGACAGGGCGACGATCATGGCGCCGAGGAACAGCGCCCGGCGGGTGCCGACCCGGTCGAGGAAGCTGCCGCAGGGGACCGCCGCCACGATGTAGGTGAGCTGCCAGATCCCCAGCACGCCGCCCATGACGGTGTGGCTGATCTCCAGGTCGCGGGTGATCGGACCGATGAGGGGAGCGAGACCGGCGATGGTCAGACCGAAGCAGAAATACGCCGTCCAGACGCCGAACAGGATCGCCCAGCGGATCGGCGGCGCCGGGGGGTCGGCGCTCGCCGCCGCGTCGTCACTCATCTGTCGGTCCCATCGGGCCTTCTCGGGAGGCCGACGCCGCCTACTCCGCGGCCGTCGGCAGGACGTGATCCTTGAACCGCTCGCGCAGCGTCAGCTTCGACAGCTTGCCGGTGGCGGTATGGGGAAGATCGTCGACGAAAACCACGTCGTCGGGCAACCACCACTTTGCCACCTTGTCCGCGAGGAAGCCGCGCACCGCCTCCGGCGTCGTCTCCTCTCCCGCCACGAGCCGGGCGACCAGCAGCGGCCGCTCGCCCCATTTCGGATGCGCCGCCGCGATCACCGCGCATTCGGCGATGGCGGGATGGCCGAGGGCAGCGCTCTCCAGGTCGAGGGAACTGATCCACTCGCCGCCCGACTTGATGACGTCCTTGGTCCGGTCGACGATGTAAAGGAAGCCGTGCTCGTCGATCCTGGCCACGTCGCCGGTGCGCAGCCAGCCGTCGGCGTCGAAGGCGCCCGCCCCGGCCGCGTCGTCGGCGAAATAGCCGCTCATCACCCCGTGGCCGCGCACCAGCAGTTCGCCGAACGCCTGGCCGTCATGGGGCAGCCGGTTGCCGGCCTCGTCGACGATCTTCAGCTCGCAGCCGAACATGCGCCGGCCCTGGCTGATCTTGAAGGCCCGGCGTTCCGCCTCGGGCCTGGCGTTCAGGTCCGGCCCCATGGTGGTGAGCGTGCCGACCGGGCTCATCTCGGTCATGCCCCAGCCGTGGACGACGCGGACGCCGAAATCGACCTCGAACTCGCGGATCATCGGTTCCGGCGCCGCCGAGCCGCCGATCACCACGTGGTCAAAACCGTCCGGTTTGCGGCCCTGCTTGCGCATCTCACCCAGAAGACCGAGCCAGACCGTCGGCACGCCCCAGGCCGAGGTTACCGTCTCCTCGTCCATCAGCCGGAACAGGTTCTCGCCGTCCAGTTTCGGCCCCGGCATGACGATCCGCGTGCCGGTCAGCGGCATGGCGTAGGGCAGGCCCCAGGCGTTGACGTGGAACAGCGGGACAACGGGGAGGATGCTGTCGGCCGGGGTGAGACCGACCTCCGACGCCACCGCCAGCAGCCCGTAGGAGTGGAGCAGGGTCGACCGGTGGGAATACAGCACGCCCTTGGGATGGCCCGTCGTGCCCGAGGTGTAGCAGATACCGCTGGCCGTGCGCTCGTCGAAGCTCGGCCAGTCGATCGCCGCCGGCTGATCCGCGAGCAGGCTCTCATAGGCGATCGCGCCCTCCAGACCGCCCGCGTCCTCCCCGAGCACCACGTAGCGCAGGTCCGCCGGCAGGCGGTCGCGCAGCGACTGCACGAGGGGAACGAAGGTGGCGTCCAGGAACAGGATCCGATCGGCGGCGTGACCGATCACGTAGACGATCTGGTCGGCGAACAGGCGCGGGTTGATGGTGTGACAGACCGCACCGATGCCGGACACGCCGTAGTAGAGCTCGAGGTGCCGGTAGCCGTTCCAGGCCAGGGTCGCGACCCGGTCGCCCATCCCGATGCCAAGGCCACGGAGCGCGTGGGCGAGCTGCGCCGCGCGGCCGGCGAGATCGGCGTATGTGTAGCGGTGGCGGTCGCCCTCCACCCGGGCCGACACGATCTCCTGGTCGCCGCGGATCTCGGCCGCATAGGCGATGATGTCGGAGATCATGAGCGGCCGGTCCATCATCTGGCCCTGCAGCATCTCCCGTCCTCCCGTTCGTCTTTATCGCTCTCGGCCGTTGATCGACCGTTCTCCGCTAACTACGCCACGCCAGGATCGGTGTCGAGGCACGACCCGGGCATGCCGGACAATCCGTAACCGGACAGGGCGCAGGTAGGGTCAGCAGGATAAGCCGGCGCACAGGTCCGGCAGACGCGTCCGAAAGACAGCCAGGGTCAGTCGTCGCTCGGACCGGCCCGGAACGGGACGACGATCCCGCCGTCCCTCTCGGGCTCCGGCGGCGACAGGGCGAGGGTGATCTCCTCGAGCGCGTCCTCGAGATGGGGCGGCAGGGCCAGCCCGGCGCCGCGCAGGTTCCGGGCAAGGCGTTCCGCCCCTTCGGCCAGACCGTCGTCCAGCGGCACGCCGGCCTCCTTGGCAAGGGTGGCGAGCTGGGCGATCGTCTGCACCATCAGAACCGACCGTCGGTCGGCCGGCAGCTCGACCCCGACGGTCAGGCGCGCGGTCTCGGGCTGCGGCGCCGGCGGAGCATCCACCGGGGCATCCAGCGGCGCGTCCGTCGCGGCGGCCCGTCCCGCCGGCCGCAGGGGAATCACACGGTCATCCGTCATGCCTTTCCCCTCTCCACTGAAAAGCTGTGCCCGACCCGAATCGCTCCGATTCTAAGGAGTCGCGGTCACTCTGTCGACATCGAGGACGGCCTGTCGGGCCCATCGAGCGGAACTTCACATTGCGGTGAGACGTGAAGCCGACAGGGGGAGAACCCGAAGACGCGGCTCTCGCGAGACGCCAATTCGCGTTAGGCTCTTGCCTGCCGGCGCCATGAACCGGCCGACGACAAGAGAGGACTCCCCATGAAATCAATGACGACGCTTGCCGCCGCCTTGTTCGGCCTGACCCTGGTTGCCGGAGCCGCTTCCGCCGACGTCATCGACGACCGGCAGAAGGGCTTCAAGCAGCATCTCGAGAACCTCAAGGCGGTGAAGGCCGCCGTTGAGAGCGGCAACGCCTCGGCCGCCGTGACACCGGCCAGCGATATGGTGGTGTTCGCCAAGACCGTGCCGGACCTGTTCCCGGAAGGCTCGGGCAGCGGCGATACCGCGGCGCTGCCGGCCATCTGGTCGGACTGGGACGGATTCGAGGAAGTGGCCTCCGACCATGTCGCCGCGGTCGAGAAGCTGCTGGCCGCGGCCGAGTCAGGCGACGCGTCCGAGCTGGGCGCGCAGCTCAAGGCGACCGGCGGGACCTGCGGCGCCTGCCATGACGACTACCGGGCGAAGAAAGACTGATCGGTTTCCGACGGCTTTCTGATACCGGGCCGGCCCTGCGGGGCCGGCCTTTTCCGCTACCCGGCCAGGGAAATTCCGTAAGCGCCGCCGGCGCACAGGGCCAGGACGATGGCCGCCACCCACCAGGGCGTGCGGCGGATGCGGTCGGGCGCGTCTTCCGGCGCCAGCAGCTTGATGCCCGTCACCATCGGCAGAATGAGGTCGTCGCGCAGGAAGATGATGTAGGCGAAGACCGCCACCACATGGACGATCACCGCGATCAGCAGGAGGTCGAAGATGCGGTGGTGCCAGCTGGTCAGCGTGGACGACAGATCGTAGCCCGCGAGATGGTAGAGCGGCCCCTCGTAGAGAATGTCGTCGCTGGCGAACAGGCCGAGGGTCGCCTGGGTGCCGACCAGCAGCAGAAGCGCGACCACGGCGAGCGCGCCCAGGGGATTGTGGCCGGCATGCTCCTGATGGCGACCGGCCGCGGTCGAGCGGAGGTAACGGAAAATCGACCCCGGACCGCGCACGAAGGAAGAGAAGCGCGCGAACTCGCCGCCGACGATGCCCCAGACGACCCGGAAGACGACAAGGGCGAGGGCCGTCAGGCCGAACCTCTCATGCCAGTCCAGCATCCCCTGGTCGCCGGTGAACCAGGACCCGGCGAGGCACAGGACCAGCGCCCAGTGGAACAGCCGCGTCGGCCGGTCCCATACCCGGACCTCCACCCGATCCGTCCGTTTGCCGTCGTATTCCCCCATCCCAGGCTCCGATCTAGGCTTCGGCGATGAACGCGCGGTAGTCCCCGACGACGCCCGCAGCGCTCGCCTCGACCAATCTGGCCCCCGCTTCCGGCGTGGCAAGGAAACTGTCCGCGGCGATCCGGCCGTCGTGATGGATCAGGCGGTAGTCCTCGGCATCGTAGAATGGCCGCGGACGCGGCGGGGCCGGCTCCATGTCCACCTTCTTGATGTGGTCCGGAAAGGCATACTGGGTCACCGAAATCTCCGACGCCGTGGCGTGGTTCCCGTCCCGGTCGCCATAGAGTTCCTCGCTGATCTCTTTGACGGCCGGGAAGGCGAACCAGTTCGCCAGCTTGCAGCGGACATGGGGCTGGTTGGCGCCGATCGCCAGGCTCTTCTCGGCGTAGATCTCGCTGAAGGCGGCCGAGACGGTCGCGATGTTGCCGCCATGGCCGTTCAGGAAATAGAACCGCTCGAAACCGTTGCGCGCCAGGGACAGAACGCAGTCCCGCACCACCGCCATGAGGGTGGAGGGCCGCAGGGCGATGGTGCCCGGGAAGGCGAGATGGTGCTGGGCCATGCCGAGCGAGAGGGTCGGGCCGACGATGCAGCCGAGCGTCTCGGCCGCCCGGTCGGCGATGACCTCCGGACAGATCGCGTCGGTGCCGAACAGTCCGTTGGGCCCGTGCTGCTCCGTCGAGCCGATGGGAATGATGATGCCCCTGTTGTCGTTCAGATAGGCTTCCACTTCCATCCAGGTCATCAGTTGCAGTCGCATTCTCTACTCCTCCTCAAACTCTCTCGCCCGTTGGCACAGCCACCGAACGGGGGGCCTCGTCGCCGCCCCTTTATTGGTCCGCCTGCAGCGCCCGCTCGAGCCAGTCGGCGACGGCCAGCGCCTTGGCGTCCTCGCCGTAGCCGGTGACGATCTGGACGCCCAGCGGCAGTCCCTGGTCGCCCGTGCCCGCCGGGATGGTCACGCAGGGCCAGCGCAGCATCGTCCAGATCTTGTTGAACAGCGGGTCGCCGGTGAACTCCAGACCGGCCGGCGCCTCGCCGGAGGCCGGCACGGTCAGAATGGCGTCAATCCCGTCCAGGCGGGCGGCGGCGTCGTTGCGGAAACTGTCGGCATCCGCCTGGAGCTGATAGAGATCCGTGTCGTCGATCTCCCGCCCGGCCGCGATGGTCTCGCGGTAGAACGCGCTCAGCTTGTCGGCGTGATTGTCGTATTCCCAGGCAAGCGCGCGGGCGGCCTCTGCCGTCATCAGGCGCATATGGACCTCGTCCATCTTCTCGAACGCCGTCCAGTCGACCAGCCCCACAACCGAGGCACCGGCCGTCTGCGCCGCGATCCGCACCCGCTCAAGCACCTCGCCGGCGTCCTCCTCGATCTTCTCGGCGAAGGGGACATGGAAGGCGAGTCGGGGCGCGGCGCCGTCGAACCCGTCCAGGCGCGGGGCGGGCTCACCCCGGAGCGCGTAGTCGAAATGGGCGATATCGGCGACCGACCGGGCGAACGTGCCGACCGTGTCGAGGTAGCGCGACAGCTCCTTCACGCCCCGCCGGTCGTGGGTGCCGAAGGTCGGCTTGAAGCCGACCACACCGCAATAGGCGGCCGGCCGGATCACCGATCCCGCCGTCTGCGTGCCGAAGGCGAGCGGCGCCATGAAGTCGGCGACGGCAGCCGCAGAGCCGCTGGACGAGCCGCCAGGCGTGTGGTCGAGACCATGCGGATTGCGCGTCTTGCCCGGATTGCGCCAGGCGAACTCGGTCGAGACCGTCTTGCCCATGACGACGCCGCCGGCGGCGCGGGTGCGGGCGACAACCGCCGCGTCCTCGTCCGGTTGGTGGCCGATATAGATCGACGAGCCGTAGCCGGTCGGCATGTCGGCGGTGTCGATGATGTCCTTGACCGCCACCGGCACCCCGCCGAGCGGGCCCGAGGCCGTCGAGGCCCGGGCGGCGTCGCGGGCCTGTTCCGGATCGAGATGGATGAAGGCGCCAACCGCGCCGTCGCGCTCCGCCGCGCGTTCCAGGCAGGACTCCATCAGCGCTTCCGGGGTCAGGCTTCCACCTTCGATGGCACGCAGGGCCTCCAGGGCGCCAAGGCGGTGCGGGGCGTCGGTCATGCGGGTTAGGCTCCCATGAGATGCAGGACGATGTGGCGCCGGTGCGGGCGCTCGCGATGTTCGTAGAGGTAGACCCCCTGCCAGGTGCCGAGCACCGGCCGGCCTCCGGCGACGGGAATGGACAGGCTGGTCTGGGTCAATGCCGTTCGGATATGGGCCGGCATGTCGTCCGCCCCCTCGGCCGCGTGCCGGTACAGGGTCGGGTCCCACGGGGCGAGCCGGGCGAAGAACCGCTCCAGGTCGGCCTGAACATCCGGATCGGCGTTCTCCTGGATCAGCAGCGAGGCCGAGGTGTGGCGCAGGAACAGGGTCAGCAGACCATCGGTCACGTCGGACTCGCCGACGAAGCCGCGCACCCGCTCGGTGATGTCCTCCATACCCGCGCCGCGGGTGGAGACCTCGATCTCGCTCAACGCCTGTCTGGTCACCTGCGAGGTGGTGAGGGCGCGTTGTCTCAACACAGGTAGCCGGTCCCGATCCGTCTTGCCGGTGGTCATGGTGGGCTCTAGCCTCTGGCCACCGTATCCCGCCGGAGAACCGGATGCCACGCCACATCGTATGTCTGACATATGATTTCGACGCGCTGTCCCTGCCGATCGCCAAGGAAACGCTCACCCCCACGCCGCTCTCCCGCGGAGAGTTCGGCCTGGTCGGCATCGACCGCATCCGTCGTCTGCTGAAGGCGCACCGCATCCGCGCGACGTTCTTCGTGCCGGGGCACACGATCGAGAGTTTCCCCGACGCGGTGCTCGGGCTGGTCGAGGACGGACACGAGATCGCCTGCCAAGGCTGGACCCACCGTCGGCCTTCCGCCCTCTCCCGCAACGAGGAGCGCGACGAGCTGGTCCGCGCCAAGGCGGCGATCGAGCGGGTCTCAGGTCACGCCCCGCGCGGCTACCGGTCGCCGTCCTGGGACCTGTCGGAGAACACGCTCGACCTCCTGCTCGATCTCGGATTTTCCTACGATTCCAGCCTGATGGGCCACGATTACCTACCCTACCGGCCGCGCCGGGGCGACGCTGTTCCCCTGCTGGAGCCGGCACGGTTCGGCGAGCCCGTCGACCTGATCGAACTCCCGGTCAGCTGGAGCCTGGATGACTACACGCACTACGAATGGAGCGTGATGTCAGGCGGCACCCTCAATCCGGGCCTGATGTCCTGGCGCGCGGTGCTGGAGAACTGGACGGCCGATTTCGACTACATGGTCCGCACCCAAGACTGGGGCGTCACCACCTACACGTTTCATCCTTTCGTGTCCGGGCGCGGCCACCGGATGACGGCGATGGAGGCGCTGATCCGGCATGTGCGCGCCGGCGGCGCCGAGTTCGCCACCATGGGAGACGTTGCGGAGGCGGCGGCCGCGCGCCTCGGTCCGGTCGGCGGCCGAACCGACGAATGACGCGGCAGGCGACGCTCGACGCCGGTCTGCGGGCGCTGGCCGACCGGGATGCGGATATCGCCGCCTCTCTCCAGGAAGCGGGTATGCCGGAGGTGCGGGTGCTGGAGCCCGGCTTCCCCGCCCTGATCCGGATCATCGTCGGCCAGCAGGTCTCCACCGCCTCGGCCGCCGCGATCCTAGCCAGGCTGACCGATGCCGGCGGTCTCGACCCGACCCGGTTCCTCGCCATGGACGACGCCGCGCTCGGAGCCGTCGGCTTCTCCCGCGCCAAGATGCGCTACGGCCGGGCTCTGGCCCAGCGGATCCTCGACGGCTCGCTGGATCTGGAGCGCCTGTCAGCCGGCGATCCCGAGGGCGCCCATGCGACCCTGACCACCGTGCCCGGCATCGGTCGATGGACCGCGGAGATCTACCGGATGTTCGCCCTCGGCGATCCCGACGTATTCCCTTCTGGCGATGTGGCCTTGCGCGAGGGGATACGGATGGTAAGACGTCTGCCGGAACGGCCGGACGTCGCCGGTGCCGATGCGGTTTCCCTCTCGTGGTCGCCGTATCGCAGCGCAGCCGCCCATCTGATCTGGCGTCTCTACCGGGTGCGGCGTGGGGTTGCGGTCCTCGGAACCGAGGGGTGACGCGCCGACCGCTCCGCCGAGTTAACTGGCCGCATGGCGAGCCGTCTGATACTCTTGGATTTCAGTAAAAGTCTTTATGAATGCGTTTGGAAGCCGGGGACGTGTACGGGACAAGGCATAGGCCGGTGACGGCGGCACGGTGCCGCTGCGGGCGGTCGGTCGCCATCGACCGGCTCCGGCGGGCGGTTCGGCCATGAGCACGGCCGAGAAGCCGATGCCGGCGGCCGCGCCGTTCGATCCATCCGTGCTGGATCCGATCGACGACGGATTTCTGCTGCTGGACGCCTGCGACCGGGTCGTCTGGTTCACCGAACCCGTCCTGCGCTTCTTCCCCCATCTGGAGGATCACCTGCGCCCCGGCGTCGCGTTCTCCGACCTGGTAGAGCACGACGTCGACGCCAAGCGTCAGTCACGGTTTCCCGGCGAGGCGGATTCCTGGCGCGAACGGCGGATGGACGTCCACGCCCTGTCGCACGGCCGGATCGACGGCCGGCTCTCCACCGGCCGGTGGGTTCGGACCATCGATCACACGACCGCGGACGGCGGCCGGATCGTTCACTACCGCGACGTGACCGAGGACCGCCGCAACGTCGAGGAAGCCACCAAGTTCACAGCCCTGCTGCACAGTACGATCGAGAACATTAGCCAGGGGATCTGCGCCTATGACGGTCAACGGCGCCTTGTGACCTGGAACTCCCGGTTCTTCGAGCTGCTGGATCTGCCGACCACCTTCGCGAGCACCGGGACGCCGATGGACGACATCGTGCGGTATCTCGCGGCAGAGGGCGAGTACGGCGACGGAGACCCGGACGACCTGACGGCGCGAGCGATCGAAAGGGTGTGTTCGGCGCCCGACGCAAAGTACGAACGGCGCACCCGCCACGGTCGGCTCGTCGAGGTCCGCATAACCCCGTTGGAGAACGGCGGCAGCGTGATCGTCTATGACGACATCACCGCCCGCGAAGACGCCCAGCGCGCGCTGCGGCAGAGCGAGGAGCGCTACGCCCTCGCTGCTGCGGGCTCCAACGACGGCCTGTGGGACTGGGATCTGGCGACCAACACGATCTATCTCTCCCCGCGCTGGAAGGAGATGCTCGGCCACACCCCCGACGACGTCGGCGACGGTGCTGAGGAATGGTTCAGCCGCATCCACCCAGAGGACGTGCAGCGGGTGACGGCCCAGCTCGACGCGCATCTGTCCGGTGCGGTCAGCAACTTCGAGAGCGAGCACCGGGTTCGCCACCGCGACGGGACGTATCGCTGGATGCTGGTGCGCGGTCTGGCGGTGCGCGACGAGGCCGAGCACGCCTATCGGATCGCCGGCTCGATGACCGACGTGACGGACCGCAAGCGGGTCGAGGAGCAGTCGATCCACGACGCCCTGCACGACAACCTGACAGGCCTGCCGAACCGGACGCTGTTCCTGGAACGGGTCCGTCAGGCGCTCGCCCGACACCGGCGAAATCCGACGGCCACGTTCGGGGTGGTTTATCTCGACCTCGACCGCTTCAAGGTCGTCAACGAGAGCCTGGGGCACATCCACGGGGACGACCTGATCATCTCCGCCGCCCGGCGCCTGGAACACAATCTGAAGTTCGGCGACACGGTCGCCCGGCTCGGCGGCGACGAGTTCGCGATGCTGCTGGAGGACGTCGCCGACAAGAGCGAGACTCTCGGGGTCTGCGACATGCTGCAGAAGGCCCTGGCCTCGCCGTTCACCCTCAGCGGCAAGGAGATCTTCACCACCGCCTCCATGGGGGCGGCCCATGCCTCCGAGGGTTACGGTCGGCCGGAAGACATCCTGCGCGATGCCGAACTCGCGATGTACAAGGCGAAGGAACTCGGCAAGGCGCAGGCCGTCGCCTTCGACCCGAACATGCGTGGCAACACGGTCACGCCGCTCGACATGGAAACCGACCTGCGCCGGGCGCTGGAACGGGGCGAAATCGCCCTGCGCTATCAGCCGATCATCTCCCTGGCCACCGGACGTATTCAGGGGTTCGAGGCACTCGCCCGCTGGATGCACGCCCAGCGCGGCGAGGTCTCCCCGGCGGACTTCATCCCGCTGGCAGAAGAGACCGGCATGATCGTCGAGCTCGGCCAGTTCGTCCTGCGTCAGGCCTGCGAGCAGACCGTGAGCTGGCGCAAGCGTTTTGCCGGCACAGGCCCGCTGGAGATGAGCGTCAACCTGTCCAGCCGGCAGTTCAACCAGTACGATCTGGTCCGCATGGTGACGGGCAGTCTCGAAGGCACCGGCATGGACCCGGGCGGTCTCAAGCTGGAGATCACCGAGAGCGCGCTGATGGAGAACGCCCATCTCTCGGCTCAGATGCTCCAGGACCTGAAGTCGCTCAACATCCAGATCTGCGTCGACGATTTCGGCACGGGATACAGCTCGCTGAGCTACCTGCACACGTTCCCGATCGACACCCTGAAGATCGACAAGTCCTTCGTGCAGGACATGGGCCGGAACCGCCATAATCTGGAGATCGTGCGCACGATCTCCCTGCTCGCCCAGAACCTGAGACTGGACGTGATCGCCGAAGGCGTCGAGACTCCCGAACAGCTCGCCCAGTTGCGGGCCATCGGCTGCGGCTTCGCCCAGGGCTATCTGTTCTCACCGCCCGTGGACGTCGCCGGCGTCGAGCGGCTGCTGAGCGAGAACAGAAGCTGGTAGAGGCTCGACGCGATGCGCCGATTTGACGTGTATTTCCTGCAGAAGCGTGACGCGACCGGGTGGGAGACCCTCGAGCGCGCCCAGAGCGCATCGGTCCTGGTCTCCTCGATGGTCCGGGCCTTCGACGGCGAGGAGAACGCCGAGCTGCGCGTGGTCGCCGGCGACTGGAACGAGACGATCGGCGAATGGGAGTTCAGCCAGATTTTCTTCGTCGACCGGTCGTCCATCGACCTCTCCCTGGGAGAGCCGGCGGACGAGGACGACGAGCCCCCCGCGACCGCCTGGTCGGCCGTCGAGCGGGACGCGCCGGAACCCGCCGAGACGATGGAGGGCGGCCCCGGCGGCAGTTTCGCCGACGCGATCCATGCGGCCCAGAACGAAGCGGACCGGACCGACTCCGACCGGCAGGACCGGTCCGAGATCGACACGTCGTCGCAGGAGGAGCCATCCCTGCGCCGCCGCGCGGACTATGCCGAGGACCAGGCCACCAGCGAGGATCTCCGCTCCCTCGGCTTTACGCGGGCCTCCCACGACGACGAAGAGCCGATTGGTCCGCCGCCGGACTTCCGCCCGGAGCCCCGGCGCCGCGGGCGCGCGTTCTTCATGATCGGCACCGTCCTCATCGCCCTCGTACTGATCCTCGGCGCCGCGGCGGCGCTGATGGTCGCCTTCAAGGTCGACCCGGCCCCGCGCTACATCGAGATGCTGCGCGACTGGCGAAGCGGGGCGGCGGCTGGCGGCGGCACCGGCGCCATGTCGGACACGGCGGTCATGCCGCAGACCGCGGGCGACACGGTGCGCCATGCCGGGGTCGCCGACGGCCTCCAGGGCCGCTGGTCCGCCGGCGACTGCGAGATCGAGTATGTGGAGTTCCGCGACGACAGCTACGTCGTCAAGGCGCCGGATAGCGCGCCCTACGCGCCCGTGGCGGTGTCCGAGACGCTTGAGGACGAATACACGTGGTACGTCCGGCGCTCGGAAAGCCTGATCGAGCACTATCAGAAGCTCGGGCCGGACGACATCCAGCTGATCGGCGACACCTCGGCCGACGGCTTCACCCAGCGCACCTCCGAAGTCTTCAGCCGCTGCTCGGCCTGACCGGCCGCAGGCGCGCGTCAACGGAGCCCCCAATGGCCGCTCTCGACTGGCATGCCGACCGCGGCACGCATCCCGATCTCGCCCTCCTCGACCGCGCACCGGAGAGCGCGGGGATCGATCTGGCGGCCGTGCGCCTCTACCGCCGGGACCGGGTCCGCGGGGAAATGGCGAAACGCGGCATCGACGCCCTTCTGCTGAGCGATTCGATCAACATCCGCTACGCCACCGGCACCCGCAACATGCAGGTCTTCACCAGCCGCAATCAGCCGTCACGGTACCTGCTGCTGACTGCGGGCCGGTCGATCCTCTTCGAGTTCACCGGCGCCACGCACCTAGCCGAGGGCTATGAGACCGTGGACGAGGTGCGGCCGAGCAGCACCGCCAGTTTCGTGGCCGCGGGCACCGGCATCGCGGATCGCGAGCGGGCCTGGGCGCGGGAAATGGCGGCGACGCTCCGGGAGCTGTGCGGCGCCGCACCCGTTGTCGGCGTTGAGCGTCTGAACGCCGGGACCGCCCTCGCCCTGGCCGCCGAAGGGCTCCGGCTGGTCGACGCGCAGGAACCGGTCGAGATGGCGCGCTGCATCAAGTCGGACGAGGAGATGAAGTGCGTGCGCGCCTCGCTTCGCGCTACCGAGGCGGGCGTCGCCGACCTGCGCGCGGCCATCCGTCCCGGCCTGACCGAGGCCGAACTCTGGTCCGTGCTGCACCGGTCGGTCATCGCCGCGAACGCCGACTACTGCGAGACCCGGCTTCTCAATTCCGGTACCCGGACCAATCCGTGGTTTCAGGAGACGTCGTCGAAGACCATCGCTCCGAACGAGCTGATCGCGCTGGATACGGACGTGGTCGGGTGCCACGGCTACTACAGCGACTTCTCCCGCACCTTCCACGCCGGGCCGGACCGGCCGAGCGCCCATCAGCGCACGCTGTACAAGGCCGCTTACGAGCAGGTCCACCACAACATGGCCGTGATCCGACCCGGCCTCTCGTTCCGCGAGTACTCCGACCTCGCCTGGGACATCCCGGAGCAATACGCCGACCACCGGTACTATCTGTCGGCCCATGGCTGCGGCATGTCGGGCGAGTATCCCTACCTCTACCATCGCGCCGATTTCCCGGACGCCGGGTACGACGGGATCATCGAACCGGGCATGACCCTGTGCGTTGAGAGCTTCATCGGCCACAACGACGGGGGCGAAGGGGTGAAGCTGGAGCAGCAGATCCTGGTGACCGAGACCGGTATCGAACTCCTGAGCGAGTTTCCGTTCGAGGACGCGCTCCTGGCCTGACGGGAAGATGAACGGAAAGGCCGCCCATGAGCGACATCGCCATCCTGACCATCATGGACGTCGCGGCCATCGCCGCGGCCCTGGTCGCCGCCTGGTTCTGGTATCAAGCGGGAGAGCGCCCGCCCCGACGGGTCACGAAGGACGAGGAACTCGACGCGGCGGACATCAACCGGATCGTCGTCGCCCTGCAGCGGGCCGCGATCCTGAACCAGCGGGCCGCCCTGGCCTCCGCGGCGTCGGCGACCATGATCGCGCTCAACATCCTCGCGACCTGGTTCGTCGCCGGATAGCGGCTAGAACAGCGACCCCTGGGTTGGCGACGGCGGCGCTTCCTCAGGCCGGTCGAGGGTCACCGGCTCACCCAACCCCGGATCGTCGTTCCGCACGTTGCCGACCCGCCGGTCCACCGGATAGGCCTCGATCAGCGCCGGGTCGCAGGGCCGCATGAGATCGGCGCCAGCCGCCGGATCACCCTCCATCCACGTGGCGAACGCGTCCTTCTCGAACAGCATCACCGGCATGCGGTGGTGGATATGGGCGATCGCTTCGTTCGCCTCGGTCGTCAGGATCGTGAAGGTCTCGAGCGCGCTGCCCTCGCCGGTTCCCTCCCACAGCTCCCACAGCCCGGCAAAGGCGAAGGGGGCCCTGTCCCGGCGCACCACCCGGTAGGGCTGCTTGACCCCGGCTTCTGTCCGCCACTCGTAGAACCCGTCGGCAGGCACGACGCAGCGCCGATATCGGTAGGCGCCGCGGAAAGCCGGTTTCTCGGTCACCGTCTCCGAGCGCGCGTTGATCATCTTCGCGCCGATATCGATGTCCTTCGCCCAGGAGGGCACCAGCCCCCAGCGCATCATCGCCAGCACGCGACGGCCCTTCGCCGGGCCGTGGTCCATCAGCTTGATCACCGGCGCGGCCTGGGTCGGCGCCATGTTCCAGCGCGGCTCCAGGTTCAGGGCCGTGTCGACGTCGAACAGCCGGCGCATGGCGTCCGGTGCCGTTGTGATGCTGTACCGGCCGCACATGGCCGCCCCTCCTTCGCGGGCTCCCGCCTTACCGTCCGGATATCGCGCGGCACCGCTTGGCGCCCCCGCCTCCCCCGGACTACGATCCCCCGAACCAACCGCGAACCGGCGAGGCAGGCAATGGCGAAGTTCGGCATCGGACAGGGAATGAAGCGTCTGGAGGACCAGCGCTTCCTCACCGGCATCGGTCAGTACACCGACGACCTGCCGTTCGACGGCGCGCTGAAGGCCTACGTGCTGCGCAGCCCCGTCGCCCATGCCGATATCACGTCCCTGGACGTCTCCGCCGCGCGGACGGCCCCGGGGGTGAAGGCCGTGCTGACCGGCGCGGATCTCGCCGCTGACGGGATCAAGCCGCTGCCCTGCGGCGCGCTGCTGAAGGGCCGGGACGGCAAGAAGGCGGTCGGTCCCGACTATCCGCTGCTGGTGAGTGACCGGGTGCGCCATGTGGGCGACGCGGTGGCGCTGATCGTGGCCGAGACCATGGATCAGGCCCGCGACGCGGCGGAACTGATCGATGTCGACTATTCCGAGCGCCCCGCCGTGCCCGGCCTGGCCGCGGTCGAGGGCGGCGCCACCGTCTGGGATGAGGCGCCCGGTAACCTCTGCCTCGACTGGGAGACGGGCGACGCCGCCGCCGTCGAGGCCGGCTTCGCCAAGGCCGCCCAGGTCGCGGAGCTGCATCTCGTGAACAACCGGATCGTGGTGAACTCGATCGAGCCGCGCGGCGCCGTCGGCCTGGTCGACGCCGCTACCGGGGAGGCCACCCTCTACGTCTCGACCCAGGGGCCGCACGGCGTCCGCGACGTGATCGCGGGCGTCCTCAACATCGAGCCGGCCCGGATCCGCTGCATCTCCCCGGATGTCGGCGGTGGGTTCGGGATGAAGATCTTCCCCTACCGGGAGCATGCCCTGGTGCTTTGGGCGGCGGGCAAGCTCGGCAGACCGGTGAAATGGATCGCGGAGCGGGGCGAGTCCTTCGTGTCGGATACCCAGGGCCGCGACCACGTCTCCCACGCCCGCCTTGCCATGGACGCCGACGGCCGGTTCCTGGCCCTGTCCGTCGACACCAAAGCCGATCTCGGCGCCTATCTCTCGCTCTACGGCCCGGCGATCCCGACGGTGGCCGGCTCCGGGATGCTGGCCGGTCTGTACGCCACCCCGGCGATCCATGTCCGGGTGCGGAACTACTTCACCAACACCCTGCCGGTCGACGCCTATCGCGGCGCCGGTCGGCCGGAGGCGGCCTATCTGGTCGAGCGGCTGGTTGACGTGGCCGCCAAGGTCGCCGGCCTCCCGCGCGACGAGATCCGCCGCCGCAACTTCATTCCGGCCGAGTCCATGCCCTTCACCACCGCGCTCGGCGAGACCTACGACAGCGGCGACTTCACCGCCCATCTGGACAAGGCGCTGGCCGCCGCGGACTGGGCGGGGATCGACGCCCGCAAGGCGGAGAGCGCTGGAGCCGGGAAGCGGCGCGGCATCGGCATCTCCACCTATGTCGAGGCCTGCGGCGGCGGCGGGCCCGAGTGGTCCGACATCCGGATCGAGGCGGACGGCACCATCGTCGTGCCGATCGGGACCCGCTCCACCGGCCAGGGCCACGAGACCGCCTATACCCAGCTCGTCGCGGAAGCCTTCGGCGTCGACAACGACAAGGTCCGGATCATCCAGGGCGACACCGCCGCCATCGAGAACGGCTCCGGCACGGACGGCTCCCGCTCCCTGCCGGCGGGCGGATCGGCGCTGCACATGGCGATCCAGAGCGTCTCGGCGAAGGCCCGAATGCTCGCCAGCTACCTGCTGGAGGCGGCCGATTCGGACCTGGAACTCGCGGACGGCAAGTTCACGGTGGTCGGCACCGACCGGTCGATCACCCTCGGGGACCTGGCCGCCGCCGCCAACGACCCGGCGCAGATGCCGGAGGGGATCGAGCTGGGGCTCGAGGCCAAGGAGATGTACAAGCCGGCCGCCTCCACCTACCCGAACGGCACCCATATCTGCGAGGTCGAGATCGATCCCGAGACCGGCATCGTGGATCTGGTGCAGTTCACCGTGGTCGACGATTTCGGCGAGGTGGTGAACCCGCTGCTGCTGGAAGGCCAGGTGCATGGCGGCGTGGCCCAGGGGGTCGGGCAGGCCCTGTTCGAGCGCACGGTCTACGACGAGAGCGCGCAGCTTGTGACCGGCTCGCTCATGGACTATTGCCTGCCCCGGGCCGACAACGTGCCGCCGGTCCACTTCTCCATGAGCCCGACCCGCTGCGCCACCAACCCGCTCGGCGTGAAGGGCTGCGGCGAGGCCGGCGCCATCGGCGCGCCGCCGGCGGTGATCAACGCGGTTCTCGACGCCCTGGCCCCGGTCGGGGTGACCGACATCGACATGCCGGCCACGCCCGACCGCATCTGGGCGGCCATCCAGGCGGCACGGCCGGCGGCAGCAGCGGAGTAGACTTCATGCCTTCAGTCACAGCGGTCGATCCGGCCGACCGGATCGCCCTGCTCGACGCCGTCGCCGTTCTGGCCCGCGAGGCCGGAGAGATTATCCTGCCCTACTACCGGGCCGAGATCGCCGTCATCGACAAGACAGACGGCAGCCCGGTGACCGCCGCCGACCGCGCCGCCGACGCCCACATCGTGCCGGTGCTGAAGGCCTTGACCCCGGACATCCCCGTGGTGGCAGAGGAGAGCGTGGAGGCCGGCGACATCCCCGACGTCTCCGGCGGCCGATTCTGGCTGGTCGACCCGCTCGACGGCACCAAGGAATTCATCAACAAACGCAACGACTTCACGGTGAATATCGGATTGATCTGGGACGGCGTGCCTGTGCTGGGCGCGCTGCACACCCCGGTCGACGGCATGGTCTGGGGCGGCGCGCTCGGCCACGGCGCCTGGGAGGAGACGGCCGACGGCGTGCGCACGCCGATCTCTGTGCGCAAGCCCGGTCCGGACGGCCTCACCATCGTCGCCAGCCGAAGCCATCGCAACCCGGAGCTCGAGGCCTATATCGACACCATGACGGTGAAGGAAAGCGTCTCGCGGGGCTCCGCCCTCAAGTTCTGCCTGGTCGCGAGAGGCGATGCCGATCTCTACCCGCGCACCGGCCCGACCATGGAATGGGACACCGCCGCCGGCCACGCGGTCCTGCTCGCCGCCGGCGGGTCGATGACCAAGTTCGACGGCTCCCCCTTCGACTACGCGAAGCCGGACTTCCGGAACGGACACTTCATCGCGCGCGGCGCGGTCTGACGGGGACGGCGGGCGATGCGCCGAACGGCCGCTCTCGCGACCTTCTGCCTCGGTCTCTTTGTGGCGGCCAGCGCCTCGGCCGAAACGGCCGCGCCCCGTCATCCGCTGTCGGAGGGAACGCCCCTGCGCGAGATCGTGCCGCCCAAGCCCGACGCCGAACGGCCGGCGCCGGTGACCGGTCCGGCGGTACCGCCGAAAGAGCCGGTCGAGCGCCGTTCCCGCCAGCCGACCATGGCGCCGCGGCTCCAGCCGAAGGATCCGCCCGACCCGCCGGAGCCGATCGAACCCCGCGATCCCGTGCAGCGTCCCGAGAGGCCGAAACCGCCCATCGGCACCATCGACCCGCGACCGGGCACCATCCGGACCTTTCCCGGCACGATCGAGTCCAACTGACGCGGCGGCGGAGACGCCCTATCCCGCCCGATCCTAAGCTTCCATCGCCACCCGCCGGATCGCGGCGATCGCGGTCTCGATATCCCGGTCGTCGATATCCAGATAGGTGACCGCCCGAAGGATGGTCGGCTGCACCGCGCTGATCTTCACCTCGTGCTCGGCCATGAGGCGGCGGGAGAATTCGGGCCCATCTATGCCCGTGCCGGAGACGTCGAAAAACACCATGTTGGTCTCGACCGAGGCCGGATCGACGGAGATGCCGTCCACGTCCTCGATCCCCTCGGCCAGGCGCTTCGCATGGGCGTGGTCATCGGCCAGCCGCTCCACGTGGTGGTCAAGGGCGTAGATCCCGGCCGCCGCGACGATGCCCGACTGGCGCAGCGCCCCACCGAACTGGTGCTTGAAGCGCCAGCACTCCTCGATGAAGTCCCGCTCGCCGGCCAGCACCCCGCCAATGGGGCAGCCGAGCCCCTTGGACAGGTCGATCCAGGCGCTGTCGCAGGGTGCCGCGAACTCGGCGAACGACACGCCCGAGGCGACCACCGCGTTGGGCAGGCGGGCGCCGTCCATATGCACGCGCATGCCATGCTTGCGGGCCGCGCCGGCCACGTCCCTCAGGGTGTCGAGCGGCCAGATCGTGCCGCCCGCCATGTTCGCGGTGTTCTCCACGGAGACCAACTTCTGGCGCGGCATGTGGCGCGATTTCGGCCGGATCAGCGCCTCGACCTGATCGGCGGTGAACCAGCCCCGAGTGCCCTGGATGGTGCGGGTCATCACGCCGGCGAGCGCACCGGGTCCCCCGACCTCGTAGTGCAGGGCGTGGCTGTTCTCCTCCAGGATGATCTCGTCGCCGTGGTCGCACCAGACCCGGTAGGAGATCTCATTGCACATGGTCCCGCTCGGCAGGAACACGGCCGCCTCCTTGCCGAGCAGCTCCGCCACCTTCTCCTGCAGACGGATGGTCGTCGGATCCTCGCCCGCCTGCTCGTCCCCCACCTCCGCCTCGGCGATCGCCTTGCGCATGTCCGGCGTCGGGCGGGTGGCGGTGTCGCTGTGGAGGTTCACGCGGGGCTGGGCGGTCGGATTGGACGAGACCATGGGGCGTCTCCGGATGAGGGGGCGAAACGTTGCGAAACGCGCGATGCGTTCACACCTTAAAGCGGTGATCGAGTGAGGAGAAAGACCGGATGTCCGAAACACGCGCCGTGCAGCGCCGCAATCTGCCCTTCAAGCTCTCCGCGCCGGAGAACGACCGGCTGGCGGTACACGTGGTCTACGCGCTGTACGCGGCCAACCTGGTCTTTCAGATTCCGATCATCCTCGCAGTCGTCATCGCCTACCTGAAGCGCGGCGACGTGGAGGGAACCTATCTTGAGACCCATGTGCGCTGGCAGATCCGCACGTTCTGGCTCTGGCTGCTGATGACCGTGATCGGCGGGCTGACCTGGTGGGTGCTCGGCCTCGGCTTCCTGCTCATCGGCTTCGCCTATCTGTGGCTGATCTACCGGGTGGTGAAGGGCTGGCTCCGCCTGTCCGACAACGCGCCCATAGAGCGTCCGGCCGACTTCTTCTGACCGAACAACGCGGAGCCGGGCGGTCAGACGTTGCTGTCGGGGAACTCGGCCTTCCTGCGCGCCATGAAGTCGACCAGCGCCTCGTCCACCGCCGGGTCGAGTGCCGGAGCCTCGTACTCCGCCAGGGTCTTCTTCACCAGCCCGGCCGCGCGGCGGTACGCGTCGTTGCCGCCCTCCGACACCCACTGCTCGTAGGTCGTGTTGTCGGCGATCGAGGACCGGAAGAACGCCTTCTCGAAATTGGCCTGAGTGTGGGTGCAGCCGAGGAAGTGGGCGCCGGGACCGACCTCGCGGATGGCGTCCATGGCCTGACCGTTCTCGCTCAGATCCACGCCCTCCAGCATGGTGCGCATCATGGCGCACTGATCGGCGTCCATCATGAACTTCTCGTAGGAGCTGACGAGCCCGCCTTCGAGCCAGCCCGCGGCATGCAGCACGAAGTTCACGCCCCCCATCACCGTGGGCAGCAGGGTGTTCGCGCTTTCATAGGCCGCCTGGGCGTCCGGCACCTTGGAGCCGCAGAGCGACCCACCGGAGCGGAACGGGACGTTCAGGCGCCTGGCGAGCTGGGCGCAGCCGTAGAGCACCAGGGCGGGCTCGGGCGTGCCGAAGGTCGGCGCCCCGGACTGCATCGAGATCGAGGAGGCGAAGCTGCCGAAGATCACCGGCGCGCCGGGCCGGCAGAGCTGGGCGAAGGCCATGCCGGCCATCGCCTCGGCCAGAGTCTGGGCCAGGGTGCCGGCCACCGTGACCGGCGACATGGCGCCGGCGAGGATGAACGGCGTGGTGATGACCGCCTGGTTGTTGCGGGCGTAGTTCTTGAGGGCGCCGAGCATGGTGGCGTCCCAGGTCATCGGCGAGTTGGCGTTGATCAGCGAGACCAGGACCGTGTTGTTGTCGACGAACTCGGCGCCGAACACGAGCTTCGCCATCTCCAGCGTGTCCAGCGCCCGGTCCGGATGGGTGACCGAGCCCATGAACGGTTTGTCGGAATACTTGATATGGGCGTAGACCATGTCGAAGTGCCGCTTGTTCACCGGCAGGTCGACCGGCTCGCAGACGGTGCCGCCCGAGTGGTGCAGGCCCGCATGGCTGTAGGCCAGCTTCACGAAGTTCTGGAAGTCCTCGATCGTCGCGTAGCGCCGTCCGCCGTCGATGTCGCTGACGAAGGGCGGACCGTAGACCGGGGCGAAGACCGTGTTGCCCGCGCCGATCTCGACGGAGCGTTCCGGATTGCGGGCGTGCTGGGTGAAGGTGGCGGGCGCCGTCTTGATCAGGTCGCGGGCGAGACCCTTGGGAAGCCGCACCCGTTCGCCGTCGACATCGGCTCCGGCATCGCGCCACATCTGCAGGGACTCGGCGTCGTCGCGGAACACGATGCCGATCTCCTGGAGGATCGTCTCGGCGTTGGCTTCGATGATCTCCAACCCCTCTTCCGACAGCACGTCGAAGGTCGCGATCTGCCTAGAAATGAAAGGGCTGTAAAGGGTCGAGGACTTGCCCCGGGCCGCCCGCCGCGCGTCCCGACCACCGCCGCCGGCGCGACCCCGGCGCTCCCGCCTTCCGCCGCCCTCTCCCGCCTCGGCATCGGCGCCGTCCATGCCAACAGTCCCGGCCAGCTCTTCGCTCATGGTCGCCTCCAACACCGCGATGTCAGGCAATTCTGCGCCCGTGTTCCCGTGAGTCTGCGCCGCGCGCGACAAGAAGAAGTCGGAGTTGGACCAACGCACATCGCTGTGACACTGGCACCACGAGCCTTGCCGGGCGCCGGAGACGGCCGCATACTTTTCCCATAACCGACAGAAAGGGCGGAGCGACGGCCCGTCGGATCCGCCCGAGGGAGGTCCCATGGGCTCAACGCGCCCGATGCGTTTCGCCGCCGTCCTGACAGGCTTCGCGGCCTTGATGGCCCCGATATGGGGCTCCGGCCCTGCCGCGGCCGACACCACGCCGAAGTCCCTGCCGCCCCAGGTGCTCGGCCTTGTCGCCCATATGACGCCGATCCCACTCCAGTGCGACGACGGCCGCTGCCAGGCGCTGGTATCGTCATTCTGCCTGCAGGAGGACCGGCCGCCGCCGAGCGACGGCCAGGCCTACGACACGGCGGGCGCCGGCGACGTCACCCTGGTCGTCCGCCGGAGCGACGGCCCCACCCGCGAATTTTCGGCGACCGGGTTGCTGAGCTACACCAGCGACGGACATTTCACCCGCACCCGGATCTCCATGGACAGCGGGCGCCTCGCCTCTCTCGGGGCGACGGACGTGTCGGTCCGCATAGCGCCTATGGTCTCCCTGGTGCCGCTGACCGACGCGCCGGTACCTGCCGCCGTGGCCGAACGGGACGCCGAGACCGCCTTCGGCGCCCCCCGGCTCATCGCCTCCGGCTTCTTCCAGCCCGGACAGACGCGGCCGGACTCCGCCGTGACACTGACCCGGATGATCGACCGTCTGCCCGCCACCCTCTCCGGCGGGGTCGATCCCAACGCCGTCGATCCGACCAAGCGGGCGGCCCTGTGGACCAGCGTCACCGACTCCGGCGGCGTGGACGGTCTCTCGGTAGAGGGCGTGGCCCGCGCCAGGAGCGAGCTGGACCGCTGCGGTCAGTTCGCCGAGATGGGCTTCAAGCTCACCCTGCGCGGCTGCCTGGAAGGCGCCCACGACCGCACCATGCGCGAGCTGAACGACGAACTCTGGGAGGCCCAGGTCGGGTATTGAGCGTCCCGGAATTGATCTGGATTTCGGCGGTATCGACGGTCAGGTTCCCGGCTCTGCAGCCACAGGGTAAAGCCGGGAGACAACATGCGCATCCTCGTCACGGGCAGCGCCGGGCATCTCGGCGAGGGGCTCATGCGCGTCCTCGCCGGCAGCGCCCATCAGGCGGTCGGCCTGGACGTCAAGCCGAGCCCCTACACCCACATCGTCGGCTCCGTCGGTGATGCGGACACGGTGGTCCGGGCGATGGACGGCGTCGACGCCGTGCTGCACACCGCCACGCTGCACAAGCCCCATGTCGGCACCCACCGCCGCCAGGACTTCGTCGACACCAACATCACCGGCACCCTCACGCTGTTGGAGGAGTCGGTGCGGATCGGCCTGTCCGCCTTCGTCTTCACCAGCACGACAAGCGCCTTCGGCGGCGCCCTGACACCGCCGCCGGGCGCGCCCGCCGCTTGGATCGACGAGACCGTGCGGGGGGCGCCGAAAAACATCTACGGCGTGACCAAGACCGCGGCCGAGGACCTGTGCGAGCTGTTTCACCGGCGGCACGGCCTGTCCTGCCTCGTGCTTCGAACCTCCCGCTTCTTCCCGGAGGAGGACGACAACCGGGAGCGGCGCACCCGTTGGGCCGATGCCAACGCGAAAGCCAACGAGTACCTGTTCCGCCGGGTGGATCTGGCCGACGCGGTCGACGCCCATCTCTGCGCCCTCGACCGGGCCGCCGACATCGGGTTCGCCCGCTACATCGTCAGCGCGACCACCCCGTTCTCCCGCGCCGATCTGCCGGGCCTGCGCTCGGATCCGACCGGGGTCGTCGCCTCCCTCTATCCGGACTTCGCCCAGATCTACGGGCGCCTCGGCTATCGGATGTTCGACGAAATCGACCGGGTCTACGACAATGCGAAGGCCCGGCGGGAGCTCGGCTGGAAACCGGACTACGATTTCGCTCGGGTGCTCGACCAGCTCTCGCGGGGTGTGCCGATCGGCAGCCCGCTCGCCCGCACGGTCGGCAGCAAGGGCTATCACGACACGGTCTTTGAGGACGGCCCCTACCCGGTCGAGTGATGGCGGCGCCGACATGCTAACACGCTATACGCGTATCGATTGACACATGACGCTATCTATCGGTAGGATACATCAACGACCGAGGTCCACCCTGGGTTTCCTCCGTCCCTAGCGGACATGTCGGAAGAGCCGCGGCCCCCCTACCGCGGCTCTTTTTTTTTACGGCTTCTCGAAGACGCCCAGGGCGACCGCCACATGGTCGCCGTCGAAGTTATGCGCCATGTTGCGCATCTTCTCGCCGGCGGTCTCGCCCATGAGAATGTCGCCCGCCTGCAGCGGCGCCGGCTCGCCGGTCTCGGCGCGGCGCCGGGCCTCCTCCCGCCGGGCGCGCGAGCCGGCCTTGGCCTCCCCGGTCAGATCGCGAAGCTCGAGGGTGCGGAAGCCGACGCTCTCGCAAAGGTGCTGCATGTCGGCCGCGGGGATGAGATGGCTGAGTTCCAGCCGCTCCGCCCACGGGGTCGGATAACGGGGATCGCCCCCCGGCCCCAGAACCACGTCGTAGAAGCAGAACCGCCCGCCCGGCTTCAGCAGCCGGAAAGCCTCGCGATAGACGCCCTCCTTGTCCGGGATATTCATGCAGGCGTGCAGGGTGGTGACGATGTCGAACGCCCCCGCCGTCAGGCCGGTCGCCGTGGCGTCGCCCTCCACGACCCGGATCCGGTCCGCGAGGCCGACGGCCGCATTGATCGCCTGCGCCGTCGCGCAAAAGCTCGGCGTCAGGTCCACCGCCGTAACATGGGCACCAACCGTATCGGCGAAGATCCGCGCCGAGCCGCCAAGGCCGGACCCGAGATCGGCGACCGTCATCCCCTGCGCCATCCCGGTCGCCGCGATCACGTCTTCCGTGCCGGTCTGGCCGCGCATGTGCATCTGGTCGATGACCGAGAAATCGGCCCGGCCCGGCGTCTCGATGCCGTGTTCGGCAAGCCGCCGGATCAGCAGATCGAACAGGCCGCTGCGGCCGTAGTGTTCGGCGACGCCGCTCACCGGGTCAGCCCCAGAGGTCCGGTTCCGGCGGCATCACCGTGCTGCCGTCGTAGACCAGACCCGGCTCACGGTCCTGGGCGAGGAGCAGCGGCGCGTCCAGGTCCACCACCTCGGCACCCTGGGAGACGATCATCCCCGGCGCCATGGCGAGAGAGGTGCCGATCATGCATCCGACCATGACCCGGAACCCGCGCGTCTCGGCCTCGGCCTTGAGGCGAAGCGCCTCGGTCAGCCCGCCGGTCTTGTCGAGCTTGATGTTGATCATGTCGTACTTGCCGGTCAACGCATCCAGGGTGGAGGTGTCGTGGCAGCTCTCGTCGGCGCAGACCGCCGTCGGCCGCGGCGCGCCGACCAGGGCCCCATCGTCGCCGGCGGGCAGCGGCTGTTCGATCATCGACACGCCGAGCTCGGCCAGCTTCGGCGCGATCTCCGTATAGGTGGCCAGGTCCCAGGCCTCGTTGGCGTCGACGACCAGATCGACGCCGGGCGCGTTCTCGCGGATGCGCGAGACCCGCGCAAGATCGTCGCCGTCGCCGGTCATCTTCAGCTTCAGGCGCGGCCGGTGGGCGTTCTCGCGCGCCGCCTCGCCCATGGCGTCCGGACTGTCGACGGACAGGGTGTAGACCGTGGTCACCGGCTGCGGCGCAGCCGCGAGCCCGGCGATCTGCCAGGCCGGCTGTCCCCGCATCTTCGCTTCCAGGTCCCACAGCGCGCAGTCGACCGCGTTGCGCGCCGCCCCCGCCGGCAGCAGGCTGAGAAGCGCCTCGCGATCGGCCCCGCCGGCGACCGCCTCGGCAACGCCCTGGATCTGCCCGATCACGCTCTCGACCGTCTCGCCGTACCGGGCGTAGGGCACGCATTCGCCGCGCCCGACGGCCTCGCCGTCGTTGATGGTGACGAGGACCACCTCCGCCTCTGTGCGGGCGCCACGGGAAATGCGGAACACTCCGCGGATCGGCCAGCTTTCGCGGGCGACGGCCAGCATGCGAGACATCGGATTCTCCCTGGGAGGTGGGGGCTTGCGGACGGGCTAGGTGGATAAGGGGTTACTTGATGGTGAGCTTGGCGACCTGGACGTTCACGATCAAATCCGGGTCGACCAGATCGCGCAACAGCCGCCAGGTATTGTTGCGCACCTTCTGGATGCCGTCATAGCCGTTGAGCTGCTGCGGCGTTAGGCTGGACAGGTAGACGATGAGGCCGTCGCGGATCCGCGGTTCCTGCTCGGCGATCGCCGCCACGGCCCCCTCATTCGACAGCTCGATCGTCAGGCTGAGCAGCAGGAAGACCGGATAGCTGCGGTTGGACTGCAGATTGACCACGAACTCGTCGAGAGTGTGGAACACTGCACCGGCAGGGCTCGGCTGGGCCGGCGACGGCGCGGTGTTGGCGATCCGCTCCATCTCCGCCTTCTGCTCTGCCGTCATCTCCGGTTCCGGACCACCGAAGCCCGGGATAAGCCCGGCCACGAAGGCGCCGGCACCGGCGCCGATCAGCAGGACCAGGGGCAGCAGGACGAAGAGCAGCAGTTTCTTCATGACGGCTCGGCTATCGCCCTCGACCGGTTCCGCAGGAAATGCGCGTCAAACACCTTCAAATTCTATATAATCATGGATCGCGACCGTACACGAGGATCGATCGTTCCGATTTGCCATGGCCAAGCCCGCCGAAAGCGACTGGATGAAATTCGCCCGCGCCCAGCCGAGCGTGAGCCCGGAGGAGCGCGCGCCGGGCGCGGCGGCGAAGGCGGAGTCGTTCATCATCGAACTCGCCGACGAGAACCTGCTGCTCAAGATCAAGCGGGACGACGGCCGGGTCGCCCTGGTCGAGCTGACCCCGGAGACCGCGTTCTACCTCCGCGAATACCTGACCAACGCGCTCGCCACCATCGGCATGCCCGACTAGCGTCGAAGCCGGGTTTCTGACCCCGCGCTACCGCCCGACGGCGTAACCCTGCATGCCGCGCGGATTGGCTCCGGCCTTCAGCATACGGCCATCCTTCACGGCGGCGCTGAGCCGGCCCTCGGACCAGTCCTCGCCGACCTGGACGTCGTGGCCCCGGCGCTGGAGTTCCTTGACCGTCGCCTCGGGGAAGCGGCCCTCGAGCACCAGCTTGCCGGGCTTGCGGCCGCGCGGCCAGAACGAGCTCGGGAAGTGCTCGCTGTGGAAGGCGGGGCAGTCGATCGACTCCTGCAGATTCATGCCGTGCTCGGCGTGGTGCAGGAACATCAGGGTCTGCCACTGGTCCTGCTGGTCGCCGCCCGGCGTGCCGAAGGCCATGTACGGCTCGCCGTCACGGAGCGCGAAGCTGGGCGACAGGGTGGTGCGCGGCCGGCGCTTCGGCCCCAGTGCCGAGGGCGAGCGCTCGTCGAGCCAGAACATCTGCGCCCGGTTGCCCATGCAGAAGCCGAGCTCGGGAATGATCGGCGAGGACTGCAGCCAACCGCCGCTCGGCGTGGCGGAGAACATGTTGCCGTCCTTGTCGATCACGTCGATATGGACCGTGTCGCCCTTCATCGCCCCGCTCTTGGAGACGGTCGGCTCGCCGATGCCCATGCGCTCCATCTCGCGCGGGTCGAGGGCGACGTCGACGCCGAGCGCCGCGTCGATCGAGCCGAGATAGCCCTCGATCGTCCCGGGCCGAAGATCCATCGACGCCTTGTCGCCGATCAGTCCCCGGCGCTGGGCATTATATTCCGGGGAGAGCAGGGTCTGCATCGGCACATCGGCGAAGTCCGGATCGCCGTAGAACGCCTCCCGGTCGGCCATGGCGAGCTTGATCGCCTCGACCACGCTGTGGACGAAGTCGGGTCCGGTCGGGTCCATGTCGCCGACGCCCATGCCGTCCAGCAGGGCGAGCTGCTGAAGCATCGACGGACCCTGGCTCCACGGGCCGCACTTCGCCACGGTATAGCGGCCCCAGTCGTAGGTCGCCGGCTCCTCGTAATGGGACTCCCACCCTGCGAGATCGTCGGCGGTCAGCAGGCCGAGATGGCGGCGGCCGGTGACGTCCATCATCGGCGCGGCGTGGAAATAGGCATCGATCGCCTCGGCGACCCAGCCGCGGTACCAGATGTCGCGGGCCCGGTCGATCACCGCCTCGCGCGAGCCGCCGCCTGCCTCGGCCTCCTTGACGATGCGGGCGTAGGTCTCGCCCAGCTTGGGGTTGGCGAACAGGCTGCCCGGCGCCGGCGGCTCGCCGTTCTTCAGGTAGATCGCCGCCGAGGTCGGCCACTCGGTCTCGAACAGGTCCTTGACGGTGTTGATGGTCGCCGCGATCCGGCCGACCGCCGGATAGCCGTTCACCGCGTAGTCGATCGCCGGCTCGAGCACCTCCGCCAGGGACATGGTGCCGTGGTCGCGCAGCAGCCGCAGCCAGCCGTCGAACGCGCCCGGCACGACCGCCGGCAGGAATCCGCTGCCGGGTACCAGGTCGAGCCCGAGGCCGCGAATGGCGTCCATTGTCATCGCCGCCGGGCTCGGCCCCTGGGCGCAGAGTGCTTCGAGCTTGCGGGTCTTCGCGCTGTAGAAAAGCGCCGGGAGATCGCCGCCCGGACCGTTGAGGTGCGGCTCGACCACCTGAAGGGCGAAGCCGCTGGTCACCGCCGCGTCGAACGCGTTGCCGCCGCGCTCCAGCGCCCGCATGCCGGCGGCGGACCCCAGCCAGTGAGTGGAGGCGACGACACCGAAGGTGCCACGGATTTCCGGGCGCGTCGTGAACATGGCGCAGACTCTTGGAACGGTTTTCGCAAGGGATTGGCCGACACTATAGAAGCGGGGGCGAGCGCCCGGCAAGAACTGCCCGGCGGCCGTCCCGAAACCTAAAGACCGCCGGCGCGGGCCACGCGAACTTCGTTGTTTATCGGCAACGAGCCGCGTATACTGCAAGGTGGTCGAGAAACGATCGGTCCGCCGGGTTGCCCGTCGGATCTACGGCAAAACGGGAGTTTTCCGCCGTGACGAACTTCGCAGCCGCATCAGCCATCCTCGGAGGCGCATCCGGGGGCAATGGTGGGCTTCTTGGCGCCGCGTCCGGCGGCGGTTCAACCATTTCCGCGATCGCCGCGTGGCGCACTTACGAGCGCGACCAGGTCGCCGCGCGCCAAGCCTTCCTCGACCGTTCCGACGTCCAAACCGCCCTCGACGACTTCAAGAAGGGTGCGGCCAAGCTGGAGACAGTCGACGACCTCCTCCAGGACCGGGACACCTTCCAGTTCCTGCTGACCGCCTTCGGCCTCGACGCCGACGTCAACAATCCGGGCAAAGTCCGCAGGGTCATCGAGAGCGATCCGGACGACATCAACTCTTTCGCCAACCGGCTGGCCGACAGCCGCTACGGTGAACTGGCGAAGTTCCTGGACACGGTCGAGTTCGGGGTCAAGAACCTGCAGATCTCGAACAAGCAGACCGAGATCATCGACAAGTATCTCACGGTCCAGTTCGAGCGGACCCTGGGCGCGCAGAACTCCGCCGCCCGCGACGCGCTGTTCTTCCTGCGCCGGATCAATTCCGTCGGCAGCACGTTCGAGATCCTGGGCGACTCCGCCCTGCGGGCGATCGTCACCGACGCGCTGAACCTACCGCCGCAGATCGCCAACCAGTCGGTCGACAAACAGGCCTCCCTGATCGAGGCGGGTGTCGACCTCGAACGATTCAAGTTGAGCGGGTCCTCCGCCAGCGAGCTGAACCGGCTCGAGCAGCTCAACACCGACCTGACCGCCGTCTCCAGAGGGTCGAAGGCGATCAACGCCGCCATCGATACGCTGTCGAGCATCGTCGACAGCCTGGATTCGGTGCGCACCCGATACGAGGACCTCGCCGCGATCACCGATCCGGCCGGCATCAACGCGGCCGAGATCGCCGTGCAGGAAGGTGCGATCCCCGACCTGCTGCGCCAGCGCGGTCTCGTCGCCGTCGCCAACCAGGCGACACTGAACACCCGGATCGTGCTGGACGAGCTCGACAAGCTCTCCCTGCAGATGCGCAACGCCGAGGACCAGGAGGCGTTCGACGCGCTCCAGACCACGTATCTCGACTATGCCGATAAGATCCTGGGCGACGACGGCTTCATCAACACCGCGACCTTCTTCGATCCGGCCAGCGGCCAGACCCAGAACCTGCTGCGGAACGGGACCGGCGGCGCTCTGCCGGCGGGCACCGACGCGGTCGCCGCCGAAATCAACACAGAGGTGGCCACCGACGGGACGAAGGCCATCACCCGCTCGACCGACCTGGCCGGGTTCCTGACCGACCTGCAGGCCGCCCGCGATGCGGCGGCGGGCGCCACCTACGCCACCCGGTCCGACGACGTCGATACCCTCGATGCCAGCTTCGATACCGCGAACGCCACCTTCAAGACGGCGGAGCAGCAGAACGCGATCAACGTCGTCAGCATCACCAATGCGCTCAACAACGTCGATTTCGCCAAGGAGCTCGACACCCAGTCGCTGACGACCGGCGTGCTGTCGATCGACGACAGCCTCGACCGGGCGACGACCATCGAGCGGGTTCTGTCGGATATCCGCACCCTGGCGAAGGACGCGCAGAAGGACGGCGCCGACCTCACCGAGATCAACGCCTACTACACCGCCCGGCTCGGCGAGCTCGACCAGCTCATCAACACGCCCGGCGAGGCGAGCGACGGGACGAATTCGCAGGCCTTCGACAACCTGCTGGCGGACGGGACCGTGAACTACACGGTCTTCGACACGACCCAGGCCCGGGCCGAGGGCGGCGACCTCGGCGCCTCGATCTACGATCTCCTGCCGGCGTCGATCGCCGACGCGGCCGCCGGCGAGGCGCTGGTCACCCAGCTCGACGACGACCTGAGCCCGGCGCTGAAGACGGTCACAGACCAGCTCACCCGCGACCGCACCGTCATATCCTATGCGCTCGAGTCCATGGATCCCCGCGGCAAGCTCGATACCGAGGTCCGCAACCTGCGGGTCGAGCTCGACGAGCTGATCGCGGGTGCGGACTCCGACGGCGACAACCTGCTCGGCGAGTTCGCCAAAGACATCAAGCTGTCGCTGGGAGCGCTCGCCTCGACCATCACCATCGACGCCCAGACCTCGTTCGAGGAGAACTTCCGCTCGGCCGTCAGCGGCTTCGACTATGTGGCCCTCACCGCCGGCGACGATACCGCGCGGGTCAGCGCGCTGAATGACGCCCTGTTCTACGCTCAGGGTACTCTCGGTCGGCTGAAGGCGGAATCCTACGCGCTCGGGATCCAGCGGGAGATCATCAGAGAAGAGAAAATCGCGATCGAGGGCGACGGCGGCAACGCCAGCGACTTCCTCAAGCCGATCGAGTTCACCGACGAGGCGCAGAAGTTCATCGAGCGCTACCTGATCCAGAAGGACCTGGAGGCCCAGGGCTTCAGTGTCGATCAGAACTTCAACGTGGACAGCGCTCTGGCCAGCCAGATCGGCTCGATCCTGCCCCAGAGCAACGGGCTGCTGAACTTCGTCGTCTGATCCGGCCTAGGGTCCGGACTCAATTGATCCAATAGGTGACGATAGCGGCGATGAGTGCGGAGCTGAGGAAGTTTCGAGCGAGCTTGTCGTATCTGGTGGCGATGCGTCGCCAGTCCTTGAGGCGGCACCACAGGCGCTCGACGAGGT
>JAVKFT010000009.1:0-228450 GCA_040223655.1 Thalassobaculaceae bacterium
GGTCTCCGGCTTCAAGGGCTGGGACTAGAGCAAATCACGATCAGATGGAAACATCTGGTCGTGTGAATTTGCTCTATCGTTAATGAGTTAGAGGGCGATTCACGGTTCAGATCGATTCGATCTGAACCGATCGCGCTCTAGGTCCGGACGGACCGGCGCCGGTCGAGAGTGGCGGCGGTCGGCGGAAGCGGCCGTCACTCCACCAGACGGCCCGCCTCCATCCGAACCACCCGGTCCATCGCCTGCGCCACGGCGTCGCGATGGGTGATCATCACCACCGTCTTGCCCACCGTCGCCTCCGCCAGCGCCGCCAGGACGGCGCGCTCGGTCTCCGCGTCCAGCCCCTCGGTCGGCTCGTCCAGCAGGAGGATCGGCGCGTCCCGCAGGATGACCCGGGCCAGCGCGATCCGCCGCCCCTCGCCGCCGGATACCGCGACACCCGCCTCGCCGAGCCAAGTGTCGAGCCCGTCGGGCAGGTCCGCCGCGAACCGGTCCAGCCCGGCGATCCTGAGCGCCCGGTCAAGGCTTGCCGCGTCCGGGTCCGGTGCCCCGAGAGTCAGGTTGTCGCGGAGCGTTCCGGCCAGGATCGCCGTGCCCTGGGAGAGCACGCCGAGGCGGGCGTGATGGTCGTCCTGGGCGAGGTCGCGCAGGTCCGCGCCGCCGATCCGCACCGCCCCCGCATCGGGATCGTAGAACCGCAGGAGCAGGGCGAGCAGCGTCGACTTGCCCGATCCGGACGGCCCGACGATCGCCACCTTCTCGCCCGCCCGCACCGTCAGGTCGACCCCGTCCAGGGCCACGCTGTCGGCCCCCGGATAGGCGAAGCGGACACCGTCGACACGGAGATCCGTTCCCGCCGGCGGCACCGTCGGCTCGGCCGGGTCGACGACCGTCGGCTGCGTCTCCGCGACCTCCCGCAGGCGGCGGCCGGCGGCACGGGTCCTTCCCAACATCTGATAGGCGAGCGGCAGCGGCGCGATCGCCTCAAACGCCGCCAAGGTGACGAAGGCGGCGATGGCCAGGGTCGGTCCGACCGCCTCGCCGTCCGCGCCCGCCGCCACACCGACCAGCAGGACCGCGATCAGCGCCGCCTGGGTCAGCATCTGCGTCGCGGCCGCGCCGACGGCCGCCACCAGGGCCTGGTGCCGGACCGCATCGCCGAGTCGCGCCGAAGCCCGCCCCGCTCCGGCGAGCGCGGCCGAAACCGCCTCGTGCGCGATCAGGTCGGTCAGCCCCTGCGTCAGGTCGATCGCCTGCTGGCGCAGCCGCGCCGACCGCTCGACCTGCTGCCGTCCCGCCGCCCTGCCGGCCCGTTCGGCCAGGGCGGGAACGGCGAGCCCGCCGGCGAGAAGCAGGGCCAGCACGGCGACCGCCACCGAGGGAGCCACCGCCGACAGGACGGCGGCCAGCGCGAGAACGGTCAGCAGGGCGACCAGGCTCGGCACCGCGAGCTGGATGTAGAGGCCGTCCAGGGCGTCCACATCGCCGACCAGGCGGGAGAGCAGATCGCCCGCCCGCAGGGATACCGTGCCACCCTTGCCACCGCCCCGGCCGCTATCGATTCGGCCCGGGACCAGCGGCGAGACCCGGTCGAAGAACCAGATCCGGATATCGGACAGAATGCGGAAGGTCGCCTCGTGGGTCGTTAGTTTTTCGAGATACCGCGCCGCCGACCGTCCGAGCGCGACCGGGCGCAGCCACCATGCGAGGCCGCCGGCCACGCCGACGGCCACCGCACCGGCCAGCCCCAGCAGCGCCAGCCCGAGAGCGACCACCAGCACCGCGAAGACGGCACCCAGCAGCATCCAGCCGGCCCGGCGTGTGGTTAGGCGCAGGAAGAAGAGGAGATCAGCCATCGGCGTCGACCTCCGCTGACGGCTCGGCGACGACCCGGCCCCGCTCAAGCCGGATCACCCGGTCGGCCATGGCCATGACCGCTGGGGAGTGGGTAGCGACGATCACGGTGCGGCCCGCCGACAGGGTTCGGATGGCCGACAGGACCGCCGCCTCGCTGTCGCGGTCCAGATTGGCGGTCGGCTCGTCCATCAACACCAGCGGCGCGTCCCGCAGCAAAGCGCGGGCCAGGGCCACGCGGCGCGCCTCGCCGCCGGACAGCGCACGGCCGCCCTCTCCCATCGGCGTGTCGAGGCCCTCGGCCAGCGCGGACACGACCGGTTCGAGTGCGGTCGCCTTCAGGACAGACGCCACCGCCGCCTCGTCCGCGCCGGGTCGGCCGAGGGTGAGGTTGTCCCGCAACGACGCGGAGAGAATGCGCACCCGCTGCCCGGCCCAGGCGACGGACGGCACCAGCGCCCGGCCCTCGACGGCGACGTCAGCGACCGCAACCCGTCCGGAGGTCGGCCGGTGCAGGCCCAGCAGCACGGAGAGCACGGTCGACTTGCCGGACCCGCTCTCCCCGACCAGGGCGACGGTCTCTCCGGCCCCGACCTCGAAGCTCACGCCGTCCAGGGCCAGCCGCCGTCCCCCCGGGTAGCCGAGCGACACCCGTTCGAACCGCACGGCGGGGGCGGCTTGGAGCTCGGGCATCGCCGCCTCGGACGGCAGGTCCTCGGCGGCCTCCAGGATCTCGAGCACGCCTTCGGCGGCACCGACCGCGGCGGCCTTGTCGTGATAATGGGCGCCGAGCCGGCGCAGGGGCTGGAAAATCTCCGGCACCAGGATCAGCAGGACCAGCCCCTGGGTCAGTTCCATGCCGCCCGCGCCGAACAGTCCGCCCGCGAGATGAACCGCGACCAGGGCCAGGGCGACGGAGGACAGCAGCTCGAGGGCCGTGGAGGACAGGAAGGCGAGCCGCAGCACGCTCATGGTGCGCCGGCGCAGGTCGTCGGAGACGGACCGCATGCGCTCGCGCTCGCGGCCGATCTCGCCGAACAGCTTGAGGGTCGCGAGCCCCTGCAGCCGGTCCAGGAAATAGCCGTTCGCCCGGCGCAGCGCCGTCATCTGCGCCCGTCCCTGCACACCGGTGCGCCAGCCGACAACGCCCATGATCACCGGCGTCAGCGCGCCGGCGGCCAGCAGCATCCAGCCGGAGGGCGGATCGACCCAGAAGACCGGCACGAGCAGCATCACCGGCACCGCCGCCGCCAGGATCTGCGCCGGATAGAACCGGGAGACGAACCCGTCCAGGGCCTCCACCTGGTCGACCGCCGTGGCGGCTACCGCCCCGCTGGCCCGGGCGTCCAGCCAGGCCGGCCCGAGTGCCGCGACGGAGGAGAGCACCTGCGCCCGGACCGCGTCCTTGATCCGGTCCGCCGCCCGGGCGCCGGCGGCGTCGGAGGCGACCGAGATGGCGCCGCGCAGCACGATCAAACCGAGGGCCAGCAGGGCCGGCTGCATCAGGTCGTCGAGACCCGCCCCGTCGAGGGCCCCGACGATCAGCGTTGCCACCACCCAGGCCTGCGCCACCGCCACGGCGGCCCCGGCGAATCCGGCCGCGACCATCCAGGCGAGCGTAGCCCGCTGGCCGGTGCAGAGCCGCTTGAGCCAGGTCACGCGGCGCCGCTCCGCCGCCCGCTCGGACGCGGAGGAGGACGCTACCGCCGCGGGCGCGGCGGAGGCGGGGGCGGTAGGGGACCTGGGGGGTGCGGAGAGCTCGACCATCGCTGTTGCGGTAGCGCGGGGCCGGTACCCTGTCAAACGCCTGTTGGCACATTGCCCCGATGGTTGACATGCCGGGCCGAAAGGTCATCTTCAAGTGATGCCAGAAACGCCAACCTCAGCGCTGGGACAGAGCGACGGCCGGAAGGTCGGCGTCGAGATCGAGTTCGGCGGCGTGGGTACCCTTGAGACGGCGCGGATCATCCACGATCGCCTGGGCGGCTCCATCGATGGCGCCACCCCCTACGCTGCCACGGTCCGCGACACCCGGATCGGCGACGTGTCGGTCGAACTCGACTGGTCCTGGATGCAGGAGGCCGGAGACGACGGCGGGATCATCGACCAGACGAAGGAAATCCTCGCCGATCTAGGCCGCGACGTCGTTCCAACGGAGATCGTCGCCCCGCCGCTCGAGGCGGACCGTCTCGGCGAGCTGGACTGCCTCGTTCGTGGGCTGGCGGAGAACGGGGCGAAGGGAACCCGCGCCGGCCTCCTGAACGGGTTCGGCCTGCATCTCAACCCGGAAGTCTGGGACGCGGATCTCAACGCGGGCACGCTGCTCCGGGTGTTGCAGGCCTATCTGCTGATGTCGCCCGAGCTGCGCCGCGACATCCAGGTCGACTTCACCCGGTCGATCCTGCCCTTCGTCGCCGCGTTCGGCGACGACTACATGCGCCATGTGATCGACCCCGCCTACGATCCGACGATGGACCGTTTGATCGACGACTACATCACCTTCAATCCGACGCGGAACCGCGAGCTCGACATGCTGCCGCTGTTCGCCCACATCGACAGCGACCGGGTGCGGAGTCGTCTGCACGACCAAAAGATCTCGTCCCGACCCACCTTCCACTGGCGCCTGCCGAACGCCGATCTGGAGAACCCGCACTGGACGGTGTCGCACGAGTGGAAGCGGTGGCTGACGGTCGAGAAGCTGGCCATCGACGATCGCCGGCTCGGCGAACGGGTCGCGGACTGGGCGCGCCAACGTGCCAGGCCCTGGCTGGAACGGATCTGATGCGCCCTCGGATCGGGATCACCACCGGCAGACGCAAGGGCCGGGCGATGCGGCTGGCCAACGCGTTCAACGTGCTGCTGGCCGGCGGTTGGCCGGTCACCATCGGCCCCGGCATCCGGGAGACCTTCGACGGTCTGGACGGTCTGATCATCGGCGGCGGGGTCGATATCGAAGCCCGGCTCTACGGCGTCGACACCAGCGACGAGTGGCCCTACGACCCGGACCGGGACGCGCTCGAACTCGCCGGCATCAACTGGGCCGATACGGTCGGGGCGCCGATCCTCGGGATCTGCCGGGGCATGCAGCTTCTCAATGTCCACCGGGGCGGCTCCCTATTCCGTGACGTCGTCGCGGCCCAGCCGGACTACCGGAACCGGCGGTCCATCCTGCCGTGCAAGATGGTCGAGATCACGGATGCCACGCTGCTGTCGACGGTCGCCGGCCCCCATCCGCTAAAGGTCAACGCGCTGCACCATCAGGCGGTCGACCGGATCGGCGACGGGCTGGTCGTCGGCGCCCGCGAGGACGCGGGCTTCATCCAGTCGGTGGAAGCGAGCGAGGGTCCGATGCGCCTTGGCGTGCAATGGCACCCGGAACTGCTGCCGTGGAGCGCCCGGCATCGCTCAGTCTTCTCCAGGCTCGTCCACTGCGCCCGCGAAAACCGCTACCGGCAGCCGCCGATCCCCTCGGCGATGAGCGCGTAGCCGAGCACCGGCGCCGGCCGTCCCGTCAGCGGGAGCTGCGCCTCCAGGCGTCCGAACACGGCGTCCGCCGGCACCGGCCCGCCGATCTCCGGCACCTCCGCGCTCAGGATCACCTGCCTCGTCTGGGGATAGCGGGTCTCGTTCCAGATCACCACGCAGCCACCGGGCCGGGCCAGCGCCGGCGGGGAATAGAACGGCCGCTTGTTCGACCAGACCCGCACGCCGTCGATATGGCGCCGCAGGTTCGGGCCTGCATCCGTGGAGGGCGAGTCGAAGCTGACGATCGTCCCGCCGTCGAACCCGGCCGCCCGCAACCCGGCCGCGTAGTCCGGCCAGGGCATGACGAGCCGGCACTTGGTGCACTGGATCGGCTGGACCACGGCCTGAGCCGCCAGCGCACCGAGGGCCACGACCGCCAGGGAACAGAGCAGGACGAGATAGCCGCCGGTCGCCCGCGGCCCCGCCGCCCCGGCGGGAATCAGCGCGAACAGCAGGATCGGCAGCGGCACCAGGACGAACAGATAGTGCTCGCGCAGCTTGTCGACGCCCGCGACCGCCATCGCGACGGCGAAGGCGGTCATGACCAGGAAAACCCAGAGACCGAGCCAAAGAATCACCGGCCGCTGACCGGCCGGGACCGGCAGCCGGCGCAACTGCCAGAGCGCCGGCGCGAAGATCAGCAGGAACAGGGGCAGCAGCGGCAGCGAGAAGTCGAACGCGGCCTTCCACGCCAGCAGGCCCCGCTCGATCGGGCCGTCCGGCGGGGCATCGGACACGGCACCCTCAAGAATGCGAGCCTCCGCGACGGCGAGCCAGGTCTCCATCCGCAGGATCACGTGGGCGTAGGCCGGCGCGGCGAGGATCAGCGCCGCCGCCACGGCCAGCCAGAACCGCCGGTCGGACACCGCCGGTCGCAGGGCAGGAACCGCCAGGGCCGAAAGCGCCAGAAGCGCCACCGCCGGCGCGAAGCTGAACTTGCCGAGCAGGCCGATCGCCAGGACCGGGACCAGTGCCACATACGTCCCGGTGATCGGCAGGCCGGTATCGATAAGGCGCGCGAGACGGAGCAGCAGCCAGACCGTGGCCGCCAGGGCCGCGATCAGCGCGAGGCTGTCCATGTAGACGGTGAGCGACGCCCAGCCGAGGAACCAGAACGCCACCGGCGACAACGCAGCCGCCGCTGCGAGACGGGGATCGTCGATCGCCTCCCGCGCGGCGAGCAGCATCGCGGCGAAGAACGCGGCGAGCAGGCCGTAGCGGATGGCGACGGCGGCCCCGAGGCTCGGCCCGAAGACACGGTCCGCCAGGGCCGACATCCAGCCAGCGATCGGCGGGTTGCCGAAGTCGTACCCGAGCGCGAAGCCCTGGCCGTAGAGCATCAACTGCGCCTCGTCGCCGGAAGAGCCGGATAGCAGGCCCATGCGGATCATCCAGGCGACGGCGTAGTAGAGCGCGACGGCGAGGAGAAAGACCCGTCCCCGGCTGAGCGGGAGCGCTGCGGTGCCGAGACGATCGAGGAGAGGCGGAATGCGGGACATGGGGCGGGAGGCGACCTTCGGTGGAGGCGCCCTTCAACCACGCCGGCCGCGGAGCCGCAAGACGGATGGGCAACCGCGCCCGGATCATCGGCACCGCCGGCGAACGGCGGGCGGCAGTGACCTACCCCCCACCCAACACTCCCCGGCCCTGTGCCGGGCCTACGCTTCAGCGACACGGGCGTTCGAGCACCTGTCGATCACGCCGACCGGTAGGCCCCCGGCACAAGGCCGGGGAGTGTAAGGGGATGTGTTTCTAGGTGCCCGAAGGAAGCAGGCGCCGGGCCCCGGATGCACCGTCGAGCGGCCGGCGGGGTGGAAAGGTGAGGCCGTTCCCCTCTCCCGCCGGAGTCCTAAGACCATCCGAGATCCAGATCCCAGGGCGCAGCCAGGATGCCCGACCGCAGAGTCGTCAGGCGGCAGCGACTTACCCCCCCTCCCAACACTCCCCGGCCTTGTGCCGGGGCCTACGCTTCAGCGACACGGGCGTTCGAATGCCTGTCGGTCACGCCGACGGGTTGGCCCCGGCACAGGGCCGGGGAGTGTTTGGGGAGGTGTCTTTGGGTGCCCGAAGCAGGCACCGGGTCCCGGATGCACCGTCGAGCCGCCGGCGGGGTGGAAAGGTGAGGCCGTTCCCCTCTCCCGCCGGAGCCCTGAGACGATCCGGGACCCAGATCCCGTGACGCGTCCCGGATACCCGGGACGCGGGGTCGTCAGGCGGCTTCGCGCTTCGCCGCTTCCTCTTCCGGGTCGTAGGCCAGCGACGGGGCCAACCACCGCTCCACCTCCTCGACGGACATACCCTTGCGCCGGGCATAGTCCTCGACCTGGTCGCGTTCGATGCGTCCGAGCCCGAAGTATCGGGCCTCCGGGTGGGAGAAGTACCAGCCCGAGACCGACGCGGCGGGCAGCATGGCGAAGGATTCGGTCAGCTCGACACCGGCCGCACTCGGCGCGTCCAGAAGCTCGAACAGCGTGCCCTTCTCCGTGTGGTCCGGGCAGGCGGGATAGCCCGGCGCCGGGCGGATGCCGCGATACGCCTCGGCGATGAGCTGCTCGTTGGTGAGCGTTTCGTCGGCGGCGTAGCCCCAGAACTCCCGGCGCACGCGCTCGTGCATGTGCTCCGCGAAGGCCTCGGCGAGCCGGTCGGCGAGCGCCTTGACGAGGATCGAGTTGTACATGTCGCCCGCCTCCTCGAACTCCTTCGCCTTCCGGTCGATCTCGGGGCCGGAGGTGACCGCGAAACCGCCGAGCCAGTCGCCGCCCTCGGGCGAGATGTAGTCTGACAGTGCCAGGTTCGCCTTCCGGTTCTCGGCGCTCTCGCCCCGGGGCATCTGCTGGCGCAGGGTGTGGACCACGGTGTCGCCCGCCTCGGTCTTCAGGCGGATGTCGTCGCCATCGGCCTGCGCCGGCCAGAAGCCGATGACGGCGCGCGGCTTCGCCCAGCCCTCGTCGACGATGCGCTTGAGCATCTCTTGCGCGTCGTTCCACAGCGGACGGGCGGCCTCGCCGACCTTCGGGTCGTCGAGAATGTCCGGGAACCGCCCGCGGAGCTCCCAGGTGGCGAAGAACGGCTGCCAGTCGATCCGCTCGACCAGGTCCGCCAGCGGGTAGTCCTCGAAGGTCTTCACGCCCTCGAAGGCCGGCTTCGGCGGCGTGTAGTCGGACCAGTCGATCGGCGCCTTGTTGGCCCGGGCGTCGGCGATGGAGATGCGGGCCCGGTCGACCCGCCCCTTGCGCCGGCCTTCGGCCATGCGGCGATAGTCGGCGCGGATGCCCTCGGCGAAGGCCTCGCGGCGCTCACGCGACAGCAGTTCCTGGACGACGCCGACGGCGCGGCTGGCATCGACCACGTGAACCACAGGCCCGTTGGCGTAGGCGGGGTCGATCTTCACCGCGGTGTGCATCTTCGAGGTGGTCGCCCCGCCGATGAGCAGCGGCAGGGTCATGCCCTCCCGCTGCATCTCCGCGGCGACGTAGACCATCTCATCCAGGCTCGGCGTGATCAGGCCGGACAGGCCGATCGCGTCGACCTTCTCCTCGACCGCGACCTCCAGGATCCTCGCGGCGGGCACCATGACGCCGAGATCGATGACCTCGTAGTTGTTGCACTGCAGGACCACGCCGACGATGTTCTTGCCGATGTCGTGGACGTCGCCCTTCACGGTCGCCATCAGGATCTTGCCCTTGGCGCCCTGGGAGTCGTCCTTCTCCGCCTCGATGAAGGGCAGCAGGACGGCGACGGCCTTCTTCATCACCCGGGCCGACTTCACCACCTGGGGCAGGAACATCTTGCCGGCGCCGAACAGGTCGCCGACCACGTTCATGCCGTCCATCAGCGGGCCTTCGATCACGTGGATCGGACGGTCCGCCTTCTGCCGGGCCTCCTCGACATCGGCTTCGACATAGTCGCCGATACCGTGGACGAGGGCGTGCTCGAGGCGCTTCTCGACCGGCTGCTCGCGCCATTTGTCATCGATCACCTTGGCCGCACCGCCGGATCCCCGATACTCGTCGGCGATCTCCAGCAGCCGGTCGGTGGCGTCGTCGCGGCGGTTGAGCAGTACGTCCTCGATCCGCTCCCGCAGGGTCTCCGGGATGTCCTGATAGACCGGCAGGGCACCCGCGTTGACGATGCCCATGTCCATGCCGTTATTGATGGCGTGGTACAGGAAGCAGGCATGCATCGCCTCGCGCACGGCGTTGTTGCCGCGGAACGAGAAGGAGACGTTCGACACGCCGCCCGAGACCAGCGCGTGCGGCAGATTCTCCTTGATCAGCTTCGTGCCCTCGAAGAAGTCGACGGCATAGTTGTTGTGCTCCTCGATGCCGGTCGCGACGGCGAAGATGTTCGGATCGAAGATGATGTCCTCGGGCGGGAAGCCGACCTTGGTCACGAGCAGGTCGTAGGCGCGCTTGCAGATCTCGAACTTGCGGGTGGCGGTCTCCGCCTGGCCGTCCTCGTCGAACGCCATGACCACCACGGCCGCGCCGTAGCGCCGGACCAGGCGGGCCTGCTCGAGGAACGGATCCTCGCCCTCCTTCAGGCTGATCGAGTTCACGATGCCCTTGCCCTGGAGGCATTTCAGACCGGCCTCAATCACGCTCCACTTGGAGCTGTCGACCATGATCGGCACCCGGCTGATATCCGGCTCGCTGGCGATCAGATTCAGGTAGGTGGTCATCGCCGCTTCGCTGTCGAGCAGACCCTCGTCCATGTTCACGTCGAGGATCTGGGCACCGCTCTCGACCTGCTGGCGCGCGACCTCCAGCGCGGTCTCGTAGTCGCCGTCGGCGATCAGCTTGCGGAACCGGGCGGAGCCGGTGACGTTGGTCCGCTCGCCGATATTGACGAAGATGCTTCGGCTCTCAGTGGTCGGTTGGTCGGTCAAAATGCACTCCTGAGGTCGAAGGGTTCCAGGCCGGACAGGCGCATGCGAAGCGAGAGCTGCGGCACGACCCGCGGGGCCGCGGCCTTCACCTGTCGGGCGATGGCGGCAATGTGGGCCGGCGTGGTGCCGCAGCATCCGCCGACAACGTTCACGAGCCCGTCCTCGGCCCATCCGCCGAGATGGTCCGCCGTCTGTTCCGGCTTCTCGTCGTAGCCGCCGAACTCGTTCGGCAGGCCCGCATTGGGGTAGGCCGAGACCCGGACGTCGGCGACGCGCGACAGCTCGGCGATATGCGGGCGCAGGTCCTTGGCACCCAGCGCGCAGTTGAAGCCGACGCTGAACGGATTGGCGTGGCGCACCGAGTTCCAGAACGCCTCCGGCGTCTGCCCCGACAGGGTTCGCCCGGAGCGGTCGGTGATGGTGCCGCTGATCATGATCGGCAGACGGACGCCCGCCTGATCGAACGCCTCGTCCACGGCGAACAGCGCCGCCTTGGCGTTCAGAGTGTCGAAGATCGTCTCCACCAGGATGATATCCGCGCCGCCCTCGATCAGGCCAAGGGTCGCCTCCAGATAGGCCTCGCGCAGCTCGTCGAAGCTGGTGTTGCGCGCGCCCGGATCGGTCACGTCCGGCGAGATCGACGCCGTGCGATTGGTCGGACCGAGGGCGCCTGCCACAAAGGTCGGACGGCCCTCCTCCTCGCGCACCATGTCGGCTGCCCGCCGGGCGATCCGCGCGCCCTCCACGTTGATTTCGCGCGCCAGATGGGAGAGGCCGTAATCGGCCTGGCTGATCGAGGTCGCGTTGAACGTATTGGTCTGGGCGATATCGGCACCCGCCTCGAAATACTCGAGATGGATCGCCTCGATCTTCTCCGGCTGGGACAGGTTGAGGATGTCGTTGTCGCCCTTCAGATCGTGGTTCAGATCCGTGAAGCGATCGCCGCGGAAATCCTCTTCTGTCAGGCTCAGGCCCTGGATCATGGTGCCCATGGCTCCGTCCAGGATCACGACCCGCTGGTCTGCGAGGCGATACAGTTCCCGGGCCGCGTCAGTCGTGGCCGCTGCAGTCATGAACGTCTCCAAATCGGTCAGTTGACCAGGTCAGTCAGTTGGCGGGCCGCTCCGTGCGACCCCACGTCATTGGCGGCGACCGGAACCCGCCCGGCGTCCGGCGCCGCGTCGCTTTCCAGAGGCCCGCCCGCCAGATAAACGATTCGATCCCGCAGGGCTCCGACGCCGGCCCGGTGCGAGGATGTCGCCGGCAGGTCGAGAAACAGGGGCCCGCCGAACGCGTCGGCGACCCGACCCAGCGTCTCGGCAAACGGACGGTCAAGGTTGTCCGGTGCGACCGCGACCGCCTGCGCGCCGATGCCGGCCGCCGTGGCCGCCGCCCGGGCCAGATCGTCGGTCACCGTCGCCCGGGCCAGAGACCCCAGGCGCGTCTCGTACCGCAGCTTTAGCACCACCGGGACCGACCAACCGGCATCGGCCATGCCGCGCCGCGCGCCTTCCATGGCGGCGGTAATCCGCGCCGGACACTGAGCGGTCTCCAGAAGCAGGAGCCCGGCGCCGCCGCCGACGAGCCCCGAGGCCATGGTGCGCGACGCCGCCTCCACCCGATCGAGCGGCAGGAAGCCGACCAGCGGGGCAAGCGCCTCGACTCGCGCCACGCCCATCACCCTCTGCCGGCCGCCGCCGTTCCGGATCGCCTTGGAGGCATGCTCCGCCGCCATGTAGGAGACGATGAAGGCCTCGTCGTACATGCGGTAACGGTCGAGCCGTTCCGGCGACGCGCCGCCGGTATTCGTGCGCAGGATATCCGCGCCGTCCTCGATATGCCGGCGGTGCAGGTCGACCACCGCCCGCGGCGCCGTGATGTTCAGTTCCTCAAGACACGACGCGCCGGCAAGGCCGGAGAGCCCTCCGAATCCGCCCGACACCAGCGCAGGGCCGGCGGCGGACGGCATCGTCGCGCGCGTCGCCGGGAACCTCATGCCGCCACTTCCATTTCCGGCCGCAGACCGAGGCGCCGGCAGATCGCTGCGGTAAGCTGGGGGCGGTTGAGGGTGTAGAAGTGGAAGTCCTCGACCCCCTCCTCCATCAGCTTCATGCACAGGTCGCTCGCCGTGGTGGCCGCGACCAGCTGCCGGGTCTCGGGATCCTCGTCCAGGCCATCGAACAGCTCCGCCATCCAGTCGGGGACCACGGCACCGCAGGCCTTTGAGAAGCGCACCACCGTCTTGAAGTTGGTCACCGGCAGAATGCCCGGCACCACCGGGACGGTGATCCCGGCCTTGTCGCAGACATCGCGGAACCGCAGGAAGGTGTCGGCCTCGAAGAAATACTGGGTGATCGCGCGGGTCGCGCCGGCGTCGATCTTACGCTTGAGGTTGTCGAGATCCGCCTCGGGAGACGGGCTGTCCGGATGCACGTCCGGATAGGCGCCAACCGAGATCTCGAAATCGCCGATCCGGCGCAGCGCCGCCGTCAGCTCGGCCGCGTTGGCGTAGCCGCCGGGATGCGGCTCGTACTTCTCGGAGCCGGCGGGCGGATCGCCCCGCAGCGCCACGATGTGACGGATACCGGCCGCCTGCCAGTCGCGCACAACCTCGTCGATCTCCTCCCGGGTCGCGCCGATGCAGGTCAGATGCGCCGCCGGCGTCAGATCGCTCTCCCGCGCCAGACGCTTGACGATCCGGCTGGTGCGCTCGCGCGTGCTCCCGCCCGCTCCGTAGGTGACGGAGACGAAGGACGGCCCATAGGGCTCGAGCCGGGAAACCGTGTGCCAGAGCTTGGCCTCCCCCTCCTCGTCCTTCGGCGGGAAGAACTCAAAACTCACGCTTGGAGTATCGGTCATGCTGCTCATCCCCTCAGGACGCCGCGCGCAACGGGGCGGCGTCGGTGTTTCCGGTGGTCAGGTCCTTGGTTTCGGCCTTGCGGGCGTGCCAGAAGCAAACGGTCAGCGGGTCGCCGGCCAGGCTCGTCGACGGCTCCAGGCTGAGCCCGGCCGCCGCCGCCATCCGGGCGATCTCCTCCTCGGAGAAGCCGAGCCAGCGATGGGTGTGCTGGTCCCGCAACTCCGCCAAGTCATGCGGAGCGAAGTCCACGACGATGGCGCGGCCACCGGGCTTCAGCACCCGGGCCGCTTCGCGCAGGACAGCCTCCGGCACCTCGGCGTAGTGCAGCACCATGTTCAGCGTGACCGCGTCGAACCGGTCGGCCGGGAAGGGGAGATGGTACATGTCGGCGAGGCGCACCTGGCAGTTGCTCAGCCCCGCCCGATCCAGCTTGTCGCGGGCGATCTCAAGCATAGGCTTGGCGTTGTCGACGCCGACGGCGCTGGTGACGTGGTCCGCAAGCTGTTCCAGAACCCGACCGGTGCCGGTGCCGATGTCCAGCAGGCTGTCGACCGGTTCGGCCCGGACCGCCTCCATCAGGCTGGCGTCGACCAGCGCGTCGTCGACATACAGACCGCGCAATTCCTCCCAGTAGGCCGCGTTCTCCTGGAAATACGCCGTTGCCCGTTCGGAGCGCCGGGCGCGCACCGTCTCCAGACGGGCGAGATCGGTTTCCACCGTCGCGTCGTCGACCGGCACCAGCGGCGTCAGCGCCCGGGCGACATCGCCGCCGTGGGTGCCTTCCGCCAGACGGTAGTAGGCGCGCGCGCCCTCACTGTTCCGCTCCAGCACGCCGGCCTCGACCATCAGCTTCAGGTGCCGGGACACGCGCGGCTGGCTCTGTCCGAGAATGTCGACCAGTTCGGTGACCGACAGCTCCGAGCGCGCGCACAGAACGAGGATCCGCAACCGCGTCGGCTCGGCGATCGCCCTCAGTCCTGACAGCACTGTATCCATGTCATCACCTCCGATAACGACATAAGGATATCTTTATGTGTTTATTTTGGCAAGAGCTGATTGCGTCCACGGTCGACCAGAACTGTCCCGACGCCGACTCGCGATCAGGGCTCGCCCGCCGAGATCGCCCGCAGGCCCTCCCGATAGGTCGGATAGGTCAGGGTCACCCCGAGTTCGGCGGCGAGGCGCGTCGTGTCCAAGCGCTTGCATTCGCTGTAGAAACTCCGCGCCATTTCCGACAGGTCGGCGCTGTCGAACGGGATCGGCGCCGGCGGGTCGATGCCGAGCAGACCGGCGGCGAAGACGATGGGATCGCCCGGCGGGCAGGCGTCGGTATCGGCGACGTTGTAGATCCCGCCGTCGCGCGGACGCGCCATCGACGCCAGCAGGATCGAGCCGATATCGTCCACGTGGATGCGGTTGAACACCTGCCCCGGCTTCTCGATGATCCGCGCCCGCCCGGCCTTCAGCTGCTCCAGGGCATTGCGCCCCTCCCCCGGACCGTAGATGCCGGCGATCCGGAAGACCTGGACGGCGACGTCTGATTCGGGAAAGGCGTCGAGCCAGGCGCGCTCCGCCGCCGCCCTCAACTCACCGCGCTTGCTGCCGGGCGTCGGAGCCTCGTCCTCGGTCACGACCCCGCCCTGGCGATCTCCGTAGACGGCCGGCGTGGAGAGGTATCCGACCCAGCGCAGGGTGCCGCAGGCCCGGAGGTCGTCGCCGTGACAGGCGAGGGCCGGCACCAGCACATCGCGCGGCGGCACGGTGTCGACCACATGGGTGACCCCGGCGAACGGGCTCCCGCCCGCGATCGGGGCGATGCCGTCGAAGGCATGGACCGTGATGCCCTCCGCCGCCGCGAGGGCCGCCGCCTTCTCCGCCGACCGGACGGTGCCGGAGACCCGCCAGCCGGCGTCCCGCATGCGCCGGGCGAGGCGGAGCGCGGTGTAGCCGAGACCGAAGAAGAAGATGTGACCGGGATCGATGGCCGGGGCGGGAAGATCGGGCATGGCGGTGACTCTCCAGGAACGCGATACCGGGAAGATGTCACGCGACGGGCGGTTTGCCACCCGGCGACACGGCGCTATCGTCGGCGCCATGGGACCGATCGGACGGAAGACTGCGGCGGCGCCGACACCGGCGCGCTCACGGCGCGGCCGGTCGGCCGACCTTCCGGCCCTCTATGCGATTCTCTCCGCTGCTCGGGAGAACAGGCAGTTCGAGACCTTCGCCGGTTTCGAGTCGGCGGCGGCCCCCTTCATCAAGGCGGGTCTCTGCTGGGTGCTGTCGATCGGCCCGGACATCGCGGGGTTCACCGCCGTGGACGGGCGGGCGGGATCGGTGGAGATGCTCTACGTCCATCCGGCGCAGGAGGGGAAGACCGTGGGCCGGGCGCTGATGCGGCGCTGTCTCGACGACCTGATCCGCCTCGGCCACCGCAGTGCCTGGCTGGTCACGGCGCGCGACACCCGGGCCGACCGGTTCTACCGGGCTCAGGGCTGGATCGAGATCGAGGATCTTGGCCGCGGTTCGGTGAAGCTGACGCGGAAGCTGAGCGGATTGTGACGAACCGGGTGCCCGGACCGAATCCCTAGAGCGCGAACGGTTCAGATCGGATCGATCTGAACCGTGAATCGCCCTCTAACTCATTAACGTTAGAGCAAATTCACACGACCAGATGTTTCCATCTGGTCGTGATTTGCTCTAGCCCGCCCGCCGTCGGCGCCGGCGTCGGCCCTCGCCGTCGCCACCGGCGGCATCCTCCGGACCCGGCCGCATCGGGAGGGTCACCGCCGCCGACAAGTTCGGGAAGGGCGCCGTGCGGTGCGGCAAGGCCATGGCGTCGACGAAATGCTCCTGGAAGCGCGGCTCGACCGCGGTCTCCACCTTTTCCACCTGGCGCACCACCCGCTCGATCTCGCGCCGGGCCTTGGCGTTCAGCAGCGCCATGCGCGCGCCGGTGCCGGCCGCATTGCCGACCGACCAGACCTTGTCGAGCCTGCAGTCCGGGATCATGCCGAGCACCATGGCGTATTTCGTGTCGATATGGCTTCCGAAGGCGCCGGCCAGGATGATCCGGTCGACGGTCTCGACCCCCATCTTGTCCATCAGCAGGGCCGCGCCGGCATAGAGCGCGGCCTTGGCCAGCTGGATGGCGCGCACGTCGGTCTGGGTGATCACCACCTCGGGTGACAGCCGGTAGGAGAAGGTGCGCCCGTCGCTTTCGATCCGCGGGGTGCGGGCGGCCATGGCGCCGTCGATGGTGCCGTCGGTCTTCAACAACCCTGCCAGCAGCATCTCGGCCAACACCTCGATGATGCCGGAACCGCAGATGCCGGTGACGCCGGTGCGCCAGATCTCGGACTGGAACCCCTCCTCGTCGGACCAGAGATCGACGCCGATCACCTTGAAGCGCGGCTCCAGGGTCTCCGGATCGATCCGTACCCGCTCGACGGCACCGGGCGCGGCGCGCTGGCCGCAGGCGATCTGGGCGCCCTCGAAGGCCGGGCCGGTGGGCGACGACGCGGCGAGGAGACGGTGGCGGTTTCCGAGGACGATCTCCGCGTTGGTGCCGACGTCGACGATCAGCGACATCTCGTCCTGCTGGTACGGTCCTTCGGATAGGATGACCGCCGCCGTGTCGGCCCCCACATGCCCCGCGATGCACGGCAGACCATAGGCCCGGGCGTCCGGGTGCAGACTGATGCCGAGCTCGCTCGCATGCACGTTCACCGCAGTATCGATGGCCAGGGCGAAGGGCGCGCCGCCGAGTTCCGTCGGATCGATGCCGAGCATCAGGTGGTGCATGATCGGATTGCCGACGAAGACCAGATCGACGATGTCCTCGACCTCGATCCCGGCTTCCTGGGCGACCTGGGAGGACAGGTGGTTCACCGCCTCCCGCACGACCTTGGTCAGCTCGACCTCGCCGCCGGGGTTCATCATGACGTAGGAGACCCGGCTCATCAGATCCTCGCCGAAGCGGATCTGCGGGTTCATCACCCCGCTCGACGCGAGGACGTCGCCGGTGGCGAGGTCGCAGAGATGCGCCGACATGGTGGTCGAGCCGATATCGACGGCGAGGCCGTAGATCTTCGCCTTGAAACCGGGCCACACCCCCGTCACCCGGCGACCTTCCCGCAGGCAGACCGTCACCTTCCAATCGCCGTCGCGCAGCGCCTTCTGCAGGTAGCTGAGCACCGGCAGATCGCAGGTAACGTCGTCGGCGATATCCCACCCCGGCCACTGGGCGCGCAGGCTCTCGCACAGGCGGCGGAAGTCGCCCGACGGCTCGTGCATGTCCGGCTCGCGGACCTCGACATAGTGCAGCTTGTGGATCGGGCTGATTTCGATCGCCCGGACTTCGGCGCGCTTGCGCACGATCTGGCGGTGGACCTGGCTGGTCTCCGGCACGTCGATGACCGCGTTGCCGAGCAGGCGCGTCGAGCAGGAGAGCCGGCGCCCCGGCGCAAGGCCGCGCTTCTCGCGGTAGCGCAGCTCGTTGCGGGCCGGCTCGCTCAGGTTGCCGCTTCGGCTGTCGACCTGAAACTTGCTGAAATTGCCTTCGCTCAGGGTGACCTGGCAGCGCCCGCAGAGCCCGCGTCCGCCGCACACGGAATCGATGTCGACGCCGAGCGCCCGCGCGGCCTGCAGCACCGGCGTTCCCACGGGAAAGGTTCCGCGACGGCCGGATGGCGTGAAGACGACAAAGGCCTCGCCCGCATCCTCGTTGGCTGCGGCACCGATTGGTCCGGCGGTGATCTTGGCGTCGTCCATGTCCTGTCGACGGCCCTCCGTCTGTCGACGCTCTTCGGGGCTCAGGCCCGGCGGCGACGGCGCTCGCGGCCGCCCCTTGCGCCGAGCGCCTCCTGCCCCTCGGCCGCCGGCTCGCGGAAGCGCTTGATCCAGCGGCGGCATTCCGGATCGTGGCCCATCATCACGTCGGCTCCCATGACGCCCGCCATCTCCTCCGCGTGCAGCGGGTTCATGATCGCCGAGGTCATGCCGGCGCCGATGGCCATGGAGAGGAACGACGCGTTCAGGGCGTGGCGGTTCGGCAGACCGAAGGAGATGTTGGAGGCGCCGCAGGTGGTGTTCACGCCGAGTTCGTCGCGCAGCCGGCGGATCAGCCGCATCGCCGAATGGCCCGCCATGTTCAGCGCGCCCACCGGCATGACCAGCGGATCGACGACCACGTCGGCGCGCGGAATGCCGAAGTCCTCGGCGCGCTCGACGATCTTCTTCGCCACCTCGTAGCGGATGTCGGGATCCTCGGAGATGCCGGTCTCGTCGTTCGAGATCGCCACCACGGCCGCGCCGTACTTCTTCACTAGCGGCAGCACGACCTCGAGCCGCTCCTCCTCGCCGGTGACGGAGTTGACCAGCGCCTTTCCCTGGTAGACGGCGAGCCCCGCCTCCAGCGCCTCGACGATCGAGCTGTCAATGGAGAGTGGGACATCTGTGATCGACTGCACCAGTCTGATCGACTGGGCCAGGATGGCCGGTTCGTCGGCGAGCGGGATGCCGGCATTGACGTCCAGCATGGTGGCCCCCGCCTCGACCTGAGCGCGGGCGTCGGATTCAACCCGGCTGAAGTCGCCGGCCGCCATCTCGGCCGCCAGGAGCTTGCGGCCGGTCGGGTTGATCCGTTCGCCGATAACGCAGAACGGCCGCTCGAACCCGATGGCGATTTCCTTGGTGGCGGAACTGACGATGGTGTCGACCATGGGGCGCGTCTCCGGATGCGATGTGTCGGGGTCAGGAGGCCGTGCGGGCCCGGTCGGCGACGCCCAGGAGGATGGCGGCCCTCCGCGTGTCGACCGCGAAGTCGCCGGCCGCGACCGAGTTCGCCCACTCGGCCGTCTTGGCCAGCCCGCCGAAGGGATAGAAGTGCAGCCTCTCGATGCCGCAATCCGGATCGGTCGCCTTGTAGGTGGCGAGATCCAGGATCAGCTTGTCCGGCGCCTGCACCAGCATCAGCTTGGCAAGGTTGCGGGCCTGCCGGGTCAGCACGCGGATGGACGGGCCGATGCCGGACATCTGGGCGAACTTCAGCAAGGTCTTCAGGGTCGCGAGGCCGGGGACGCCGAGATGGATCGGCAGGGTGTTGCCCCAGGACCGGATCCGCCTGTCCCAGGCGATGATGGCCGCGGCGTCGAAGCAGAACTGGGTCTCGATATACATATCGATACCCCGCTCGGCCGCGAACCGGTTCTTCCACAGCAGCGCGTCGCGCAGGCCGGTCTCGTCGATGTCCGGGCTTCCCTCGGGATGGCCGGCGACGCCGATCCGGATGATGCCGCGCCCCTCGAAGAGCCCGGTGGCCAGCATGTCCATGGACGAGGCGAAGGGTCCGAGCGGGCGCTCCAGGCCGCCGGCGATCGTCAGGACCTGGGTCACGCCCGCCTCGTCTCGGAGCCGGCCGAGGGTGCGGTCGAGCATCGCCGCGTCGGTCACCGACCGCGCGGCGAGATGGGGTACCGGCTCGAAGCCCTCGGCGCGCAGGCGCGTGGCGACGGCGATGGTGTCGTCGATCTCGCTGCCGGGCAGGAAGGTGACGTTGACGGTGGTTCCCGGGGCCAGATGTTCGGCGAAGGACGCGACCCTGGCGGCCGAGGCGGGGGTGGTCTCGACGGAGAAACCCCGCATCAGGGCGATCACGTCACGCTCGGTCGCAGGTGCCATGCATGTCCCCCTTTTCCGTGCAGGCCGCGATGCGGCCGCCCCTCCTGTATGAGGCTTTCCCCGCGTGTCGGATTGCCGCATCTCGTCATCCTCAATCTCAAATGCGACAAGCGCCGCCGGAAGCGCAGCCGCGAGGAAGGCATTGCGCCGCCGGGACGGCTGGGGCAGAGGAAGGCGGACCGACCGACGCCGCCCCCCACCAGCACCGGACCCAGACCCATGAGCGAGCGCAGCCGCAGCTATTCCTGGAACGACCCAGCACCCTTGGCCGACGCGACGCGGGAGCTAGACGGCCTCACCCTGCTCTCCAAGGTGGCGTCCGGAGAACTGCCGGCACCGAGCATCGCCGCGACGATGGGGTTCCGCCTCGCCGAGGTGTCCGAGGGACGGGCCGTGTTCGAAGGGGCCTGGCAGGAGTACCTGACCAACCCGGCCGGCACGCTTCACGGCGGCTGGTACGGGACGATCCTGGACAGCGCCATGGGATGCGCGGTGCACTCGACCCTGCCGGCCGGCACCGGCTACACGACCCTGGAGTACAAGGTTCACATCACCCGCGGAGTCGGTCCCGACGCCGGCACGCTCCGCGCCGAGGGGACCGTCATCCATCGGGGCCGGCGCACGGCGACGGCGGAGGCGAAGCTGGTCGACGCCAACGGCAAGGTCTACGCCCATGCCACGACGACCTGCATTATCCTGTGAGGATGGCGCCGGCAGCGGATGGATGTCAGGTCAGTCCGAACGGGTCCCCGCCAGTTTCATAGGCGGCAAGGAGGTTCTCCGTGCCGGCCGCTGCGCTCGACGTCGTCTGCTGCCCTGAACCGACAGGCGTGATCTGGAGAGTGTAGGTGCCGGTCCGACGCCCCCACCCGTAGACCTCAAGGAAATGGGTGCCGGTGGTACGCGGCGTGTATTCAAGGTAGTCGTCCCGCCCGAACCGAACGTCACGACCCCTGGCGAGATATCGTCCGATCGTATCGTATACCCGAAGCTCTGGATCCCAGAGCGTACCGGAGTCGCTGGTCAAACCCTTTGCCTCGATCAGGACGGTCTCTCCAGCCACCAGCTCCGTCCGGAACCAGTCCACGTCGTTGCGATCGTCGTCGACGCCGGTGACCGACGCACCGACGGCCAGGTAGCCGCTTGTCTGCACCGTCGCGGGGAGGTCCGTATCGATTACGTCAGGCGGACCCTGCTCGATCGACGTGCTGCGCCCTTCGGCGTAGCCATGCGATATGTAGTGCTGCGACGCGGCCGCCAAATTGTCGCCGACCACCACCCGAACATCCGGGTTCGCATCGAGATAAGCCTCCGCCTCGAATGTGGCGGACCGTCCTTCTGCACGGCCGGAGCTCAGGTAGTGCAGAGCACCGCCGGCGCGATCGGCACCCAAAGTGGCGATCAGATCACCGTGGCTGGCGATGTAGTCGAGGGCATCGAAGTCGACCTGTCGCCCTTCATAGACGCCTGCTTCCGTATAATGGCTCAAACCTGCATCCGCGTTCCAACCGAAGGTCGCTTCGATATCGGCGTAGGACGCGATGTACTCGAGACCGCTGAAGTTCGGATTGATGTGGTTCGCGATCGTGTAGGTGATGCTTGCATCGTGATCGTGCAGGAAGTAGCGGGTGGCGCCGTCGGCGGGGTCCGGATTCGATAAGGGCCCGGCGCCCCCCTGATTGAGTACTGAAATCACCTCCGAGAACGAGAGGCGGTCGCCGGTCACCCCCTCAACCAGGGCCTGAGCCGTAGCGACCGTGGCGGCGACGCTAGGCGCGGAGAAACTAGTTCCGCTTAGGTTTTCCGAGGGGAAGTTCTCCCCGTCCGCCAAGAGATGAACGGAGTTCGGCCCAGACTGGGAGAACCAACTCGGGTTTCCTTGTCCGTCGTGGCTGCCCACGGAGATCACCGAATCCGCCGCCGCCGGATAGCCTGCGTTCTCCAGTCGATTGGCCGATCCACCGTTTCCGGATGATGCCACGATAAAAATTTCACGATCGACCAGTTCATCGATGTAGTCGCGGTACGTCCGGATCGTCCCCGCGCCGCCGCCGCTGAAGCTCATGTTGACCGCGCCGATCGACCAGCCGGCATCATCAAGGTTGATCACCTGGGTGAGCGCGTCCCGGACCGCCCAGCTCGGCAGGATCGTCTGGGCGTCGTTCGAAATCTGAAGGTCGACCCGTTCCAGCCGCGAGTTGGTCAACTCGATGGACTCGGCGACCCACGACCCATGCGACGTGGTTCGGCCGCCGTCCGTATCCGCATGACCACGATAGTAGTCGTAGGCGAACCTGCTGGCTCCGTAGGTGGCCTCCAGTTCGTCCGTGACCCCGCTATCGATGATGGCAACCGACCAGGCGTTCATTAAGCCACCTCTGTGTTCCCACGATTATTAATTGAACTGGTTCCTGTGGGAGATCCTGCAAGAGGAGACTGGGCGGCGCGCGGACGGTAACGCGGTCACGGGTTCGTTTGAGACGAGCAGTATTGCGGGCCCGCACGACGCCCTTAGGCGTGAAGGAGGTCCAGCGGCAGGCGGCTGAGGGTCTCCGGGTGGCCGTCGGTCACCACGACCGTCTCGCCCAAACCCATGGCCAGACCGCGGCGGGTGTCACCGAGCATCACATGGGGGAAGAAGACCATGCCCGGGCGAAGCTCCAGAGGATTGCCGGCGTAGATCATTGGCGGCACGTCCATCCAGCTCGGCCGGTAGGTGGCGCCCAGGGAATAGCCGCAGGCGGCGTAGCGCACCTCGGCATATCCCGCGGCATCGAGGCGGGCCCGGTGGATCTCGTCGACCCGGCCGAGCGACTCACCCGGACGGAACGCCTCCAGCATCTCCTCCAGGGTGTCGCGCACCAGGGCGTGCATGCCCGTCTGGGTGTCCGAGACCGGGCCGACGGTCACGCAGCGCTCGATGCAGGCGTTGTAGCGCCGGTATGTGCCGGCTAGTTCGACCATGATCAGGTCGCTGTCGCTCAGCCCCCGGGCGCCACCGACGCCGCGGCCGTAGACCGCGCGGGAGCCGGAATTCACGAGCGGTCCGGCCGGCGGCATGTCCCCGCCGCCGTCCAGCATGGCCTTCATTGCCGCGGCGGTCAGGGCGCTGTCGAGCACCCCGGCCCCCGCCGCCTCGCGGATCGCGGTCACCGCCTCATCCGCGAGCCCCGCGGCTCTGCGCATCAGGTCGAGCTCTGCGGGCGACTTCACCACGCGCAGACCCCGGACGATATCGCTGGCCTCGACCAGTTCAACGACGCCGTCCGCCGCGTCGAAAACGGCGCGGCAGTTGAACCCGGTCAGTGAATGGCTGTCGGTCTCGATCCCGACACGGGCGCCCGCCAGACCGCCTTCAATCAGAACGTCGACGAGATCGCGCGCCGGGTCGGCATCCTCGGCGTTCAGCCAGACCCGAATCTCCTCGATGCGGGAGATGTCGCGGGCCTGGGCCACGTCGGGCCGGCGGCACAGCAGGGTCGTGGGCCGGTCCTCCGCATGCAGCACGGCGCACTGGAAGAAGACGTAGCCGCCGCCGTCATAGCCGAAGAGGTAGTAGAGGCTCTCCTGAGCGAAGAGGACCAGGGCGTCGAGCCCTTCCGCCGCCATGCGCTGGCGGGCGGCGGTCAGCCGGGCGTCGTACTCGGCATCGCCGAAGGGCCGGATGCCGAGTTCGCCCACGGCCCTCAGGCCCGGTCGTCGCGGCGATCGCGGGTAACGTACTCCCCGGTCCGCTCGTCGCGCACCAGATCGACCACGTCGTCGCGGCCGTGGGTGCCCTCCCGACCAGCGCGGTCGCGGCTGTCCGGACCTTGGCCGGTTCCCGCCTCCTGCTGCCCGACCTTCGCCTTGCGCGCCGCGTCCAGTCGGCCGATCAGCCGAAAGCCGAACCAGACGATGGCGATGATGGCGGCGAGGGTAACGAGTTTCGAGATACTGAACATGATCCTAGATTTGACCGAGGGACCGGTGCGGCGCAAGAGCGATGGTCAGTGCGTTACCGCCGCCTCCGCCGCGTACTGCACCACCGTGTAACCGTTCTTCGGCCGCTCGCCCACGAGCGAGAAGCCGAGGGATTCGAGCAGACTGCGGGAGATCGCGTTGTCGCCGCGGGCGAAGGCGACCAAACGATCACAGCCGAGCGTCTCAAAGCCGTGGCGGATCGTCGCCGTTGCCGCTTCACGCGCGTAGCCCTTCCGCCGCGCCGGCGTCAGCAGCCCGTAGCTGAGTTCCGGCGCGGTCCCCTGATCCGGCGCGCGCAGGCCGCATTCGCCGATAAACGCGCCGCTCTCCCGCTCGATCACTGCATACATGCCGTATCCGTAGGCCGGCCACTGGGCGATCATGCGAACGACGACCGCGGACGCGGCGGGCGCATCCAGCACCCCGAGTTTGCGGACCGACATCACCGCCGGATCGCCGAGAAAGGCGATGAAATCGGCGCGGTGGGCCTCGGCGACAGGCTCCAGGATCAGCCGTTCCGTCTGTATGGCGGCTGACGCGGCCGCCGGCACACTCACAGGCCGTACCGGGACCACAGGGCCCGCTCCCCGACCGCGGCCATCATGCCCTCGCCCCAGGCGGCCGGGTCGCCGGAAGCCCCGAAGCGAAGGCGCTCGATCAGCGAGCGGCGGCTCTCGACGGTCCGGAACCGGGTCTTGTCGCCGTGGCGGTCGCGCATGGTCCGGCGCACCTCGCCCTCGCCGTCCGCCAGCCCGTATTCGATGCCGCGGGCGCCCGTCCAGAACTTGCCCTCGAACAGGTCGGGCTCCTCGCCGGGTTTAAGATTCGCGCCCCGCCGGTCGCGGACCCAGTCGATGAATTGGTGGTGGAGTTCGACCTGGATCGCCTTCAGGTGCGCGACGTCCTCGTCGCGCTCCGGGCGGAACGGATCGAGCAGCGCCTTGCGGGCTCCCGCCGTGTGGACCCGGCGCTCGATCCCAAGCTTGTCCATCGCCTCCACGAAGCCGAAGCCGGCGCTGACCACGCCGATGGAGCCGACGATCGAGGCCGGACGGACCAGGATTTCGTCGGCCGCGCAGGCGATCCAGTAGCCGCCGGACGCCGCGACGTCCTCGACGAACGCGGTGACCGGTTTTTCGTACTGCTCGGACAGGTCGCGGATCCGGCGGGCGATCAGGTCCGACTGCACCGGCGACCCGCCGGGCGAGTTGATCACCAGCGCGACCGCGGTGACCGGCTTCGGCTTGAACGCCGCCTCGAGCACCGGCGCCAGGGTATCGATGGACAGGCCCCGGCGGCCGGGGCCGGAGCCACCGATCACACCGCGAAGGGGGACGACGGACACGGTCGGCGGAGCTTTGCGGAACCGGTCGAGAACGGGATCGAAGAATGCCATGGGCCGATAAATAAGGTCGGGCGCCCTAAAGATCGAGGGGCGCGCCGCGCAGCACCGCGTCCGCCGCCTCGGTATAGCCGCCGTCCGGCCCGTGCAGGATCAGACCCGCCCCCAGGCGCAGCGGCGCCCGGCCGCCTCGCACGGCCCGGACCAGGACCCGGCCCGCATCCCTGCCGGCCTTCGGATAGAGCGGGAACACGGTGACGGAGCCGAACCCACGGTCGCAGGCGGCCAGGATGTCCCCCAACCGGTCGGCGCGGTGCACCACGGTCAGCGTGCCCTTGTGCCGCAGGCACCGGCGGGCGACCGCCACCCAGGCGGCGAGATCGGACCCGTCCTCGACCCCGGCCGCCGCACGCCCGGGATGGGGCGAGGGATCGGCACGGTCCGCCGGCAGATAGGGGGGATTCGTCGCCACGTGATCGATCGCGCCCGCCTCCCAGGTTCCGGCAAGGGCCGTCAGATCCGCCGCCTCGATCCGGCCGGCGAGACCATTCAACGCCAGCGTCCGCCGGGCGAGTTCCGCCATCGCCCCGTCGCGCTCGACGCCGATCACCTCGACCCCGTCGACCCGGCCGGCGACACATGCGAACACCGCGCCGGCGCCGCAGCCGAGGTCGACCAGCCGGTCACCCTGCCTTGCGGGGATCGACGCCGCGAGCAGGACCGGGTCGATCGCGGCGCGGTAGCCCGACTTCTGTTGTATCAGCCGGACCTGTCCGTCGAGCAGCAGGTCCTCGGTGGTCTCCATCTCCGCCACGCCGCTCATTCCTGCCTCACCACGATACGTCATCCACACGCGCCGGTCCCAGGAAACGCCCCTACCCGTAGTCACTCCGCCACCCCGGATCACTCCCCGGATTCATTCCGGGGCCCACCCCAAGAGCAGAACTGAACGCTAGTGATGGAACTCCCGCACCCGGAAACCTCACAAGTAGATCCCGGAATGAATCCGGGAAGTGACTAGGATATGAGGGGAGGCATCGAAGGCCTATTTCAGGTCGGGCGCTTCGCCCGCCTCCTCCAGGAGCGACCGGGCGGCGGCGAAATCCTCGTCCAGCACCATCAGCCGGCGCGGGATCGCCCCGGCGCTGCCCTCGAGCACGCTCATGCCGCCGTCCATGACCACGCTGTCGATCCCTTCCGAGCGCAGCAGGGCGTCGAGATAGGACAACCGCACCAAATCGTTGGTCCGCAACAGTTCGCGCATACGCCGGGTCACCTTCCTCGGGCTCGGGGCGAGACCGGTTGACTTCGCCCGCCGACAGTCCTTCTTATGCTGGCACAGCACACAGAGGCGTCAAGAAACGCCGCAGGAGCGATACCGTGTCCGTTTCCGCATCGGTTTCCCATACCGGCAGCGACAGCGCCGAACGCCGGCCCAGCTTCGACGCCCTGCGCGACCTGGTGGCCGCCGACATGGCCAAGGTCAACGAGACGATCATCCGGGAAATGCACAGCCCGGTCGCGCTGATTCCGCAGCTGGCCGGTCATATCGTCGCGTCCGGCGGAAAGCGCCTGCGCCCGATGCTGACCCTCGCCTCGGCCGGCCTGGTCGGCTACGAGGGCGAGCGCCACATCAGCCTCGCCGCCTGCGTCGAGTTCATCCACACCGCAACCCTGCTGCATGACGACGTGGTCGACGAGAGCGCCCTGCGCCGCGGCAAGGACACCGCCAACGCCGTCTGGGGCAACCAGGCGAGCGTGCTGGTGGGCGACTTCCTGTTCAGCCGCGCCTTCCAGCTCATGGTGGCCGACGGCTCGCTGAAGGTGCTCAAGATCCTGTCCGACGCGTCCGCCGTGATCGCCGAGGGCGAGGTGCACCAGCTCGTCACCACCAACGACGTGGAGACCACCGAGGCCGCCTATCTCGAGGTCATCGAGAGCAAGACGGCGGTGCTGTTCGCCGCCGCCTCGCAGATCGGCGCGGTGGTCGCCGACCGTCCGGAGAGCGAGGAGACGGCCCTGGAATCGTTCGGCCGCAATCTCGGCGTGGCGTTCCAGCTCGTAGACGACGTGCTCGACTACTCGGCCGAGCAGGCGGCCCTCGGCAAGACCGTCGGCGACGATTTCCGCGAGGGCAAGGTCACCCTGCCGGTGATCCTGGCCTACGCCGCCGGCAATGCGGAGGAGCGGGCGTTCTGGGCCCGGGTGATCGGCGATCTGGACCAGCGTGACGGCGATCTGGCGCATGCCCAAGCCCTGATGGCCAAGCACGGCACCCTGGCCAGCAGCCTGGAACGCGCCCGCGACTACGCAGCCGCCGCCCATCGCGACCTGGACCTCTTCGCGCCCACCGCCCACCGCCGGGCGATGGAGGAGGTCATCGATTTCTGCGTCGACCGGGCGTACTGACCCATCGTGACGCAGAAGGCATACCCCATGACCCTCCGCATCCTTGGCCGGGCGAATTCCTTCAACGTGCGCAAGGTACTCTGGGCCTGCGACGAGATCGGCGTGCCGTTCGTGCGCGAGGATTGGGGCCGCGGGTTCCGGCCGACCACCGACCCTGAGTTCCAAGAGATCAACCCGATCGGCCTGGTGCCGGCGGTGGTGCTCGAGGACGGCACCGTCCTACGCGAGAGCAACACGATCATCCGCTATCTCGCGACGGTTTCCGGCGCCTCGACGCTCTACCCGAGCAACCCGCTCGCCCGGGCCGGAGTCGAGCAGTGGATGGACTGGGCCAACTATGAGACCTCGATCTCCCTGCGCGGCGCCTTTCTCGGCGGCCAGCTGGACGAGCCGCCATGGAACAATCCGTGGTTCGTCGGCCAGGGCCGCAGGCTGATCACCAAGGAGGTCGGCCAGCTCGACGCCCATCTGGCCGAGACCGGCCCGTTCATGACCGGCGCCGCCTTCACCCTCGCCGACATTCCGATCGGCCTGGTGGTGAACCGCTGGTTCAACCTGCGCTTCGACGACAAGCCGGACTATGCGAACGTCGCCCGTTACTACGAGACCTTGAGCGAGCGCCCCGCCTACCTGACGCACGGGCGCAACGGGCTGCCGTGAGCGCACAGTCGGCCCCGGATCCCGGCCCGTCCCCGGATCAAGTCCGGGGCCGTCCGGGATGACGCTTAGAGTGAAAAAGAAAAAAACCGTTCGTCATCCCGGTGACCTCCGGGCTTGATCCGGAGGTTGGCCGGGACCGAGCCCGAGCAACGGATGCTTGGTCCTGACTTTCGTCAGGATGACGGTTGGATCGAATAGTCAAAGAACTGTCCGTGATCCCGGTGACCTCCGGGCTTGATCCGGAGGTCGGCCGGGACCGAGCAACGGAAGCTTGGTCCTGACGATCGTCAAGATGACGGGCGGACTACCCGCACAGCGCCACGATCTCCGCGTGCAGCGGCGCCGGGATCGCCGCACCCTCCGTGGCGGTCTTGGCCCGGTTGGCGTGGCGGCGGCCGGCGGGCAGGCGGGTCCCCTCTTCGGCCAGGATGCGCTCGAACAGCAGCTCTGCATGGGCGGCCCAGCCCTCTGCGTCGCCGAGCCGGGCCGGGTCGATCGCCAGCATGAACTCGCCCCCGTTCGGCGGACCGCCGTCCCGGGCGTCGCTCTCCCAGGCCTCGAAGCTGAACTTGTCGCCGATCAGCGCCCCGGCCAGCAGTTCCACCATCATCGCGATGGCGGCCCCCTTGTAGCCGCCGAAGGGAAGCTGGGCGCCACCCTCGAGGATCGCGTTCGGGTCCGTCGTTTCGTTGCCGTCCCTGCCGATGCCGGTGCCCGGCGGCACGCTGTGGCCGTCGCGCGCCGCGATCATGATCTCGCCCCGGGCCAGCGCCGACGAGGCCTGATCGAACACCATCGGCGCCTTTCCCGGCCGCGGCCAGCCGAAGGACATCGGGTTCGTGCCGTAGATCGGATTGCGGCCGCCGGGGTGGGTCACATAGGGGAAGGCGGCGGTGAAGGCGAAGGCGCAGAGCCCCGCCTCAGCCAGCGGCTCGACCTCGTACCAGAGCGCCTGGAAATGGTGGATATCGGTGATCGACAGCGCCGCAACCCCCTGGGCGCGGGCCCGCTCGATCAGCGGGACTCGGCCGAGCTGCTGGGCGAGCGGCGCGAACCCGCCGTCCCCGACCACCCGGATCGCGCCGGGCGCCAGCTCCTCCAGGACAGGCTTTGCGCGGCCGTTCGCCTTGCCGCTCTTCAGCGACTTGATGTAGCCGGGCACGCGGAACAACCCGTGGCTCTTCGCCCCGTCGCGCTCGGCGTTGTGGACGACGTCGGCCACCGCTTCGGCATTGGCCCGGTCGCAACCGTTGGCGAGGAAGCAGCGGATGGTGAGGTCGCGCACCTCATCCAGGGTCAGGGTGACGGTCGCGCTGTCGCCGCTGGACATGGGCTGGTCTCCGTATTGCCGGCAGAGGATACGGCCGGCGGTGCGCCGACCCGCCGCCAGCAAAGCAGAGCCGGCAGGCCGGTGGAACCCCCGGCTCTTCATCCGGCTTTCATGCGATCCGCCACTTGGACCTTGGTACCGCAGCGCCGGCCCGGCATCCAAGTCCGGCATCTAAGTGCGGAATCGGATGAGTTCGTTCTTGATGCGCCGAAGCCTCTCCGCTATATCACGCCCTCGCCTCCCGGCGGGCCGTCCTGCGGCCCGTCCTCAGGTCCGGTCGGGGAGTAGCTCAGCCTGGTAGAGCACTGTCTTCGGGAGGCAGGGGCCGGAGGTTCGAATCCTCTCTCCCCGACCAATCACTTCTAGCTACCTCTTGAGCATCGCGGAAACGCTTGGGTTCATTAGGAAGCAAGCGAAGTCAGCCACTTACAAACTGCGCGTGTTCCGGTGTTGTGCTACACCAGAGGCGTGGAAGACGTGGCAAAATTTCCCGGTCTGATGACCCGCAAAGGCTCGCGCAAGTGGTACTACCGCGCGACCGTGCCCCGTGGCCTCCGAGACGTCTATGGCAAGGCGCAGATTTGGGTGTCGCTTGGCACAGAGGATCGGGCGGAAGCGGAACGTGCTTGGTATGAGGCCTCCGCCAAATGGCGCGACGAGTTCGAGCGCAAGCAGTTCGAGTTGGACAATCCCGGCGTACGCGTTCGTCAACGTGCGCCGACCCGTCAAGAACGCTTGAGGCGGACACGTCGAGAGGCATTGCAGAGCAGGGAGCTCATTCCCCTGACCCGCTCGGCTGCAACCGAACTTGCGCGGCGGTGGTATCGACAGGAGCTGGCAGACCGCTGGGCGGGAACGCCAGAGCATCTCGACGAGGCGATCGACGATGCTCGCGCGTCGCTGGCTCAGCTTTCCGATCCCGACGACAGCGGAACGCTCGCCTCGACGCAAGATACAGCCAACGCGCTACTTACCGAGCATGGGTATGCGGGCAGTGTTGGCGATCCAGAACATGACCACCTGACCGAGCTTCTGCGCCAAGCGATGCTGGAGCTGGAGCGTCGGCACCTCCAGACACTTGAGACCGGCGAGGATCAGGCGATCCGGGATCACCTGTTCGGAAATGACTCTCCGTTTGAGCCAGAGCGAAAACCCGGAACCGTAAGACGGACATCCGGTAAAAACATCAAGGACGCGCTTGAACAGTTCGCTCGTGAGACTGCTGCGTCGCGCTCGCCCAGTGACAAAGAGCAGACCGCAAAGGTCGCTGCGTGGCACGAGGTAATCCGCAGCCATTTCGGCGACACCTTCGAAGTCGGCGACATGAAAGCTCGGGATGTCGAGGCCTTCCTAAGCTTGACCGCCAGACTTCCGACGAACCGCCGCAAGAAGTACCCGAACCTGTCAATTGCCGATGCGGTTGCCGCTGCTGAACGGGACGGTCAAAAGCCAATATCTGAACGTGTCAGAGTTGACTACGAACGCGAGCTGAGGCGGTTCGTTCGCTGGTGCCGTCGACACGAACTAATGACTGGCGACCCATTCGAGTTGATCGAACCCTCACGCCCAAAGGATGGAAGGCGGAAGCATCGTACCGCCTACGAGATCGAAGACCTCCGCGCGTTGTTCAATTCACCGCTCTACACCGGATGCCGCGACGACGAGTACGGGTTCAACAGACCCGGCCCCAACCAACCGAGGCGGGGCCGGTTCTGGCTCCCCCTACTCGGGCTTTTCACTGGAGCCCGTGCTGGTGAACTCTGCCAGCTTCGAGCACAGGACGTGCGAGCGACCGAAGCGGGCACCCCATACCTATCGATCCGCAACGACGAAGAATGGATGTCCGTGAAGACACGGAACGCCATCCGCGACGTTCCTGTTCATCCAGAGTTGGTGAAATTGGGGTTCCTTGAGTTCGTCAGACACTGCCGACGATCCGGTGATGGCCCCCTTTTTCCCGAAATGTTGATCGAGGGTGAGAAGCCAAGCTACCGGTTCTCCAAGCTTTACCGGACCTTCCGCAAGGCTGTCGGCGTCGCTGGTAATAACGTGGACTTCCACTCTTTTCGGCATACGGCCCGGCAAGCACTTCGCCGAGCCGACCTCTTTCGAGAGGCGGGCCACCGCGCGGACGAAAAGATCGACGACGTTTTCGGTTGGAGTGACGGCAAGGGAATGGCGAGCCGGTACGGCGGCGACTACCCAATTGATGAACTGGCGAAGCTGGTGGCCCTGATCGAGTACCCCGGCCTCGACCTCTCGCACCTGTACCCGAGCGCCTCCGAGGCACGCAGAGAGCCCTAGATCACGATTGCGGAGGGAGAACGTAGGGGGCAAGTGCATGAGGGCACTCAGAGAGCCTCTGACGCAGTGGCGTCACCCAGCGCCAGCTCCGCTCCTCAGTTGCCGAAGTCGCCCGCGTTCGCCGTGGCCTTCCCGCGCCGCTTCTCCAGCTTCTCCTCGCGGCGCTGCCGCGTAAGCTCTAACGCCCCGGAGATCGGATCGCTGCGGAGAGACCGGAGGAAACCCCGGCGTCAGCCACGTCCGGTGCGGCTTCGCCGCGCCAGTCGTCTTGAGAAGTGCTCTCTTGAAGAAGTGTTCTCTTATGTAGTCTCACTGGTGAGACGGGTGCGGTCTCATGGGTGAGACTGCTGTGGTCTCGTGGGTGAGACTGCTGGGCCAATTTTTTACTCACGCGGAGCTTCGCCATGCCTGCCTCCGGGCTCCAAGCCCCATTGATCTCGTAGTGGATGTTGGGACCCGACTTTCGATCCTGCATCTGAGCGCGCCCAGGGCACTCAGAGAGCCGCAAGCCCTACAGCGAGGGGAGACCAAGGGGGCATAGCAAAGAGGGCTCTCAGAGAGCCTCCTAGCTGGTCAAAGTCAAACTGAACTCTACTGTGTCCGACGCGGCCTATCCCGGTGGCGTACCTTGCCGGTTGTACTTGTCTCTCGTTCATCCTCTGCGCGCAGGAGAGCTTCGATTAGGCCAAGCACCGCCGAAAGGTGCGCGGTGGACAGTTGACGCGCGGCGGCGGATAGCTCCCGAAGCTGCGCCTCCCGCTCGACCGCTCCGGGGTCGGTTGGCGGGTCCTCCAATAGTGTACTGAGCGGCACGTCGAGCGCCCTACCAAGCAGTGCAAGGGTGGTCGGCTTCGGCTGATGCGTCCCGCGCTCCAGTTTGCTAACCGCCTGAGGAGTTAGGTCGATCAGTTCGCTCAGCTGCGACTGCGTCAGTCCCTTCTGCCTGCGCAATGCAGCGATCCGTAAGCCGATGATTTTCCTGATGTCCATGGACACAGGATCGGCGTTGGCATCCAAACAACGAATGGGCTAAAACGACGACAGAAATACATCTGTTCTCGTTCTACGATTACATCGTCAACCAAGGAGACGTTCATGCCTGCTGTCGGAATGCTTCTACTCGCGATTGGCCTGCTCGTCGCCGTGGTTGGGCTGATCCGCCCGTCGTTGTTCGGGCGCAAGGGGCAGGTACCCAAGCGACGGGACCTGTTTTTCATGGGCGTTGGCGCTGCAGCCATTGGCTTTGTGATCGTAGGCGTGACCGCCGAACGCCCCGTTGGTTCTGATGTACAGAAGGCGGAGGCGGATAAGCCTGCCGGAACCAAAACTGCCGCTACTGGTTCCCAGATCGCTGCCGAGGGTGCGACGAAGGCGAAGCCGGTTCCAACGGCGGCAAGCAAGCCAGCAATCGAGGTGCCGGAAGGCGCTATGGCGAAGTATTGCGCCAATGAGGCAAAGACGGTCTCTGTCCTGCGGCAAAGTGAGAAGAAGTTTCCACCCCTATCCGCTAGCGCAAGCAAAGATGCGATCCTAGACCAAGCACGAAAGGCCAGTGAGTGGGAGGAGGAGCAACTTAAGCCACTCCGCGAAGAACTTGTGGCAGAGCTCGGACTGGATTGGAACAGGATCATCTACCTTGCCACCGAACACCGGTGGAACTTGAAGTGCCGAGCGATTGAAGCTGGAAAGCCATTCCTCGACACAGCGGAAGCAACCTCAGCCACTCGCTCGGACGCTTCCAGCGCGAGAGACCTCTTGGAGAGCTACTATGTGTTCCGGCTGAACAGCGACGAGCATCCGCTGTTCGGGAAAGGTCGGTACAACGCAATCCGATGCACGTGGGATACGGTAGCTTCAACCCGATTTGTCGGCTGTCAGCCAATCAGTCTCTCAGAGCGCGGGAGCATGGGGGTGTATGCGGTGGGAAAGAACCCGGATGGGTCCGTCCTGATTGCTCCGATCAACGGTACGGCCATGACGCACATTGAGGGAATGCCTCAGCTCAAGCAGGGCGAGCAGCAGGTCACTGTTGCATCGTACACCGGATCGCAGGTTGACATTCCAGCAGTGCTTAAGGAGCTACAATAGAGCATAAGTCATTGATTTCACGAGTATTTTGTTGACGAAAGATTGCTCCCTTGGTACTATACATGGTACCGAGGGAGCGTGTGATGCACTACATTGAGGGGCTCGACGATCTGGAGCGACTGGGGCGTGTACGGCTGTCCAAGCACTTCCAGATGCGCCAGTTTCTGCACTCGGAGATCGCCGCGTTCTTCCGGCTCCCGAATGTCCCAGTGGACCCCGACCTCGCCATCGAGAACGGGCGTCGGCTATGCGAGACGATGCTTGAGCCGATCACGGAGACGTTCGGGCCGATCATCGTCAGGTCGGGCTACCGCTCGCCCTCACTGAACGAGTTTGGTGCTAAGCGGCGGCTCAAGTGCGCGGGCAACCCCAAGAATGCGGCGTACCACTGCTGGGACTTGCTGGACGATCAGGGACACCGAGGTGCGGCAGCCTGCATCACCGTGCCGTGGCTGGTCGATCACGGACGGTGGGCCGAGACTTCAAGCCAGATGGCTTGGTGGGTGCATGACAACCTGCCGTACCATCGCCTTACGTTCTTCACCTCGCCGGGGACCTTCAACATCGGCTGGCACGAGCGGCCAGTACGCGAGGTCTTCACCTACCTGCGCCCCAAGCGTTGGCTTGTACGGGAGGGTTGGCTGGACGGGTATGGGAGCCATGAGGACAGGTATGAAGGGTTCCCCGCTGTGCCAGAGCATATCGACGCGTGTGCACCCCGGTGCACGCAGTTGGAGCTTTCAGACCTTGGATAGCAGCACAAAGATCGAGGCCAATGCGGATAACAGGACTTCTGGTGACAGAAGATCGTTCCTTCACTTGTCACCGGATGGCACGGAGAGGCGATCAAGCAAGCGGTTCGTGGCCTACTTCCGCGTCAGCACGGATCGACAAGGCCAGTCCGGTCTTGGGTTGGAAGCGCAGCGGGAAGCCGTGGAGCGTTTCGTCTCGGCGGACGGTGGCGACCTGATCGAGACATTCACTGAGGTCGAGAGCGGCAAGCGTAAGGGCCGCCCGGAACTCAGTGCGGCAATCGCGATGTGCCGCCGCAGAAAGGCAACACTCGTCATCGCGAAGCTGGATCGCCTCGCACGAAACGTCCACTTCGTCAGCGGCCTAATGGAAAGCGGTGTGGATTTCGTGGCGACCGATAACCCCCATGCCAATCGGCTCATGGTGCACATGCTCGCAGCCTTCGCCGAGCACGAGCGGGAGATGATCAGCGCGCGAACTAAATCAGCATTGGCGGCAGCGAAGGCAAGGGGCGTGACCCTAGGCGCGACCGGCATCGACCGTGCGAGGGAGAACCGCGCAGCGGCGGATGCTTTCGCTTGCGAGATGGCCCCCATCTTAAAGCGCCTCGTCGCGCGGCATGGCGCAACACGCTACGAGGCACTGGCGCAGGCGCTAAACGAGCGTCAGATACCAACCAGCACCGGTAAGACTTGGCAGCGCACGACCGTTAGAAGGTTGGTCACTCGGCTGGGATTGCACTAGGGTAACGTCCACTCTACAGAGGGATACCAAGGGGTATAGGCGCAGAACCGAGAGGATGAATGGCAAGACGCGTCCGTTATCGACCCAGACCAAATATCACTCCCTTTCAAGCTGGTATAACGCCCTCTTTAGACGAAGCCCAATTCGACCGTATCGACCTTCAATTCAACAGTGGGGGCATTGCCTTTTCGTCTCCGTCCTCAAGGCGAGGTTTTCTTGAGCTTCTCGCAGGCACCGGACCTTTTCAGATACCTCGCTACAATGCGCAGCGGATATCCGTTAAAACGAACAGTGACGCTGTTGCTTCGTTCAAGCTAAGCACATCCGGGGCAGTTGACCTTTCCGTAGAGCGTCACACTGACCGACAAACTGTTTCGATTGAGCGCGCTCGCACTTCGGTTGACCTCGTTGTGAGCCTCACAAGGCTTCTCGCTCACGCCCCAAATGACACAGTTTCCGAAGAAGCTACAGCCGTAAGCACTCTGCTTAGGCATCCGGAAATCACAGAGCGGCTTTCTGCGTTATCATTGGATGGCTCCGATAACTTTCTTCCACTGGAGCAATGGCGAGCCCTACGCCCATTCTTCCCTGCTAGCGTCAACGCATTGTCCAATCTTCTCAACGGATTTTCCGAGCTGCTTGAAACGGTAAGCAGCGAAGACGGTCTCCCGCCAAGCATATTGGCTGAGCCATTCGATCAACGCATTCGTTCAGCCGCTGAGCTTGGCGACTTTGATGCTTTAGTCGACCTGCCGTGGTCCAACTGGATCATGCGCAGATGCGAAGTTTTTTGGGAGTATCGTGTCCCTGATGCGATTTCCTTTGTCCATCACCTACGCCCGGCTTTGTTCGCAGTATCCAAGGACACGTTAGCTACCGACTACGACTTGCCGCCGGCCCGCCCTTATCGTGAGCCCGGGCGTGGCCGTTGGCGTCAGTTGAGAAATGCAATCGCCGTCATCGCGACCACAAACAACCGGTACGTCGAAATAGCTGTATACGCCAAGGAATATGACCGATTGAGGTTCGAAGTTCGGTATTTGAGGAATGTCCGCCAAATATTTGGCAGTAGGGCGACTCAAAGCCGGTTTGCCACTTCGTTCGACGGATTGGTCACTATGCTCGATTTCCTTCGCAATGACGCACGAGAGCGTCTAGAACGACTGCTGTCGGCGCTTCCAGACGTAAGCCTCCGCCTCGACAACCCATTACATCTCTACAGTTCAGCGATTGCTGCGGTCGCCCGCGCAGGAACAGGCAACCCATTCGCGGTTGAACGAGTTCTGCTTCTTTTATTGATGAATGGGGGCATTTCTCCGACCGGCGACGATCGGATCGATCAAATGATCATCCAGCTCTTGCGTGATGGCATTCTGGTTCTCACCCGACCTGACCAGCGCACAAGAGAACCTCGATACATCCTTGCTGAACCCTATGGATTAGCCTTAACCGCCGCCCTTGAGGGGGTCGATCGCCGCCAGTTCCGGTGATTTTGTGCAACGAGTTGCACACGTCACCGAGCGAGAGCAACAGCCCGAGCAGGCACTGTCAATGGCTACCACTCGTAGCCAATGGACGATTTTTCCATCCTCTTATTGAATTTTCTTCCACATCATGATTCAATGATTCCCTCGTTAAAGGGGATGCGAAGCCTAACATGGCCGATAAATTTGATATTGAAGACAATTTCGTCCATCTAGCCAGGATAGCACTATCCGGGCGGCCTCAGGACGTTCAGACCTTTTTGCATCGTGTCGCAAAGCGCACGGAGAGCGCGGCTCTATCCACGGCTCTAGTTGAGCTATTAAGGAAGCGTCCGACCCGTTCATCGCCTTTGCGTCGAAACACCGAGCTACCCGTACCAGTAGACACCGATACGCGCTTTCAATTGATACGCATTGAAGAAACACCTGAGCTACCCCACGAACCTGTTTTTGACGAGAATGTACGCGGAATACTTGAACGTCTGATGGAAGAACGCGCTAGCACAAAGGCGCTTTCAGATGTTGGCTTGGAGCCAACTCGGACAGTTCTGTTCACTGGCCCCCCGGGCGTAGGCAAAACTATGGCTGCCCGGTGGTTGGCCCGTGAACTTGAGCGCCCCTTACTGATACTCGATCTTTCCGCAGTAATGAGCAGCTATCTGGGACGAACCGGCTCAAATCTTCGTCACGTACTTGATTACGCAAAATCTATTGACGGGATTTTGCTTCTAGATGAACTGGATGCGATAGCAAAACGCCGTGATGACGGCGGAGAAATAGGAGAACTCAAGCGCCTCGTAACGGTTTTACTTCAGCAACTAGATGACTGGCCCTCAAGTGGCATTCTTATAGCTGCAACTAATCATGCTGAACTTCTTGATCCGGCAATTTGGAGGCGATTTGAGGAGTTGGTCGAATTCAATCTTCCTTCTCAGGAAGCAGCAAAGATTTTCATCAAGTCGCAGCTCGATCCATTTACCAAAAACGCAGATGATTGGTCGGACGTTTTGTCCGTCGCCTTCGGTGGGCTGTCATTTAGCGACGTAGAGCGAACATTAAATAGGGCCCGCCGTTCTGCCGCGCTGAATGGGAAGGGTTTAAACGACCATCTATCTTCGCTACCATCAGGAGAATCACTTTCAAAATCAGATCGCATAAGAATGGCAGTCCAGCTTGTTCAGTCCGGTCTCACATCACAGCGCAGAGCGCATGAGCTTACTGGCGTTGCTCGCGACACAATAAGAGAGCACGTCAAGGCTCACCCTGCCGAAAGCTGACTTATCGATGGCGAAACAGAACTTCCTTCTTGGCAGAGGCGAACGACTTACGGAGCCGGTAACAGTTCGTTCTGGAGGCGGGCCCAAGCAGGCTCCTTATACATTTGGCGAGGCCCGAACTCGGCTAACGCCAATGCTAACCACTGCCGTTGGCTCTTTGGACGAACTGCCAGACGATGCCTGCCCCCATGATGAAGCAATCCTTTCTTTGACCTTGAACCCCGAATACATTGCGAAGTCATACTTTCCAATGGAACTGCTTCGCGATGTTGGGATGGATGTGGTCGGCAGTCGTCCACGTAAAGTGACGCCCCAGAAGCGCTCAAGGGATCGTGTGCCTTCTGAGACAGTAACTACCGAACTGTTTGCGCGCGGGTCTCGCAGCGCATTTCGTCGGTGGAGTGAGAGCCTCCCAAACTGGTCATCGACCCGACGGAGCGCCGAGGAACTCGTTTCTATCGAGGAAATCTCGGCTCCTAATCCGCGTGCAAAGATCAAAGGAGGCCTGCCAGACGAGGGCACATTAGCGATGGAGGTCGTTCTCCATGCGAATGGAATTGAGGGCGAGATCGAACTGCTAGACGCATTTGGCCGGTTCCTCGAAGCTCGCGGGATAAGTCGAGACTTCGGGCGACGGTTCTATGCGAGAGGCTTGTGTTTCATTGAAATAGATGGACCTTCAGAGCAAGCTGAAGAAATTGCTACATTCTCGTCAGTTCGCGCCTTGAGGAGAATGCCAGATTTGCGAGTGCTCCGCCCAACTGTTCGGACGGTAGCCATTCCAACGACAAGTCCGACGCTTCCCGATGAACCTCCCATATCAGATCAAACCCGCGTCGCGGTTTTTGACGGTGGAGTACCCGACGAACATCCCATTACTCAATGGGTGACGCCATATGAGATTGAGGGTATGTCGCCAGCCAGCCCTGCACTTCTCGAACACGGCGTAGCGGTCACATCCGCCGCACTTTTTGGGCATCTAGACCCTCAAAATCCCTTTCCCCGACCCTTCGCAGCGATAGACCACTACAGGGTCGTCGACGAAGACCCAGGTCAGAACGTCCATGAACTGTATGAAGTTCTTGAACGGATAGAAGGCGTGCTCTCAGAGCACGAGTATGACTTTATCAATCTCAGCATCGGGCCGTACCTACCCATAGAGGATGACGACGTCCACGCTTGGACTGCTGTACTGGATGATCGACTATCGCGCAGCCATACACTTGCAATGATTGCAGTAGGGAATGACGGTGAAAGTGACGCAGCTACCGGGCTGAACAGGGTTCAAGTACCATCAGATTGCGTAAACGCTCTTGCGATCGGAGCGTGCGATACTACCGATGCGAATTGGGTGCGCGCCTCATATAGCTCTGTGGGACCGGGACGCAGCCCGGGTCTAGTAAAGCCCGATCTTGTAGGTTTTGGGGGTTCCCTCGCACGCCCATTCATTGTTCTAGGCCCAGAAACTAGCCCCACGCTAACCACAACAGCTGGCACATCATTCGCTACCCCCAGCGTGTTGAGAATGGGCACTGGCGTTAGAGCGCATTTCGGCGCTGACTTAGGACACCTAGCAATTCGTGCGCTTCTTGTTCATATGGCAGAGACCAGTGACCTTGACCTACATGAGGTCGGCTGGGGGCGTTGCGCACAAGACTTAAACGATATTGTTCTGTGTGCTGATGACGAGTATCGAGTAGTTTATCAGGGTGAAATATCGCCTGCCCAATACGTCAGAGTAAAAGTACCCATGCCCCCGGCACAAATTAGTAGCATGGTGAATATTAAAGCTACTGTTTGCTACAAATCACAAACCGACCCCCATCATCCCGGAAACTATACTCAATCAGGACTGGAGATCGCGTTCCGTCCACATGATGGAAAATTCTCAAGGGACGACCAACTTCACCCGAATACGACATCGTTTTTTGGATCGGTTCAATCTGGAGCAACTGAAGACGAGTTGCGACGTGATGCTTGGAAATGGGAAAACTGCCTTCATGCTACCAAAAGGATGCGGGGCCGGTCTCTAAGAAATCCAGTATTTGATCTGCATTACAATGCTCGGCTGGAGGGACGCAATTTCGCTCCAGACGCAACGCTGCCATACGCTCTAATTGTAAGCGTGAAGGCTCGCGGTGTAGCGGACCTATACGATCAAATTGTTCGGGCATATGCGACCCAGCTTGAGCCGCTCCGGCCTACACTCGAGATCCCAGTTCAGGTATAGAAGTCGCTTGTTCTGACTATTGATGGTGCTACACCAGCGTGCTACACACACTGACCGCTTCACGCGCAATATACTGATTTCGCTTATGTTTTGTGAAGGCCTGTCGGCTCCTCTCTCCCCGACCAACATTTCACGACACCTGAACACAAGACCGCTGCACGTCGCGCACTGCCCGCAGGGGTCACGTGCGCCGGTCGCATGCGACCGGGCGTCCCGTCAGATGTCCTTGAACTTCCTCAGGAAAGCGTCGACCGCCTCGGTGACTTTCTTCTCCGCCTCGTCGACGCTCTGCATCTGCCGCATCACATCCCGTGCGGCGACGGCCGCGTCGGCCGAGGCGGCTTCGACGCCGCCGATGTTCTTGTCGACCGCGGACACCCGCTCCGCCGTGTTCGCCATGCTGCCGGTGATCTCCGACGTCACCGCCCCCTGCTCCTCCGCCGCGGTGGACATGGCCGTCGCCTGGTCGCGCACGAGCACGATGGACTGCGTGATGCCGCGGATGGCGGCGACGTTGTCCCGCACGGCCTGCATGACGCTGTCGACCTCGACGCTGATTTCCTCGGTGGAGCTGGTGGTCTGGGTCGCGAGCTTGCGGACCTCCTCGGCGACGACCGCGAACCCGCGCCCGGCGTCCCCCGCCCGGGCCGCCTCGATGGACGCGTTCAGGGCCAGCAGGTTCGTCTTGTTGGCGATGTCCTTGATCAGGGTCACCACGCCGGTAATCCGTTGCGTCGCGATCTCCAGTTGCTCCAGCGACTCCGTGGCAACGCTGGCCCGCTCGGACGCGTCGTCCGTGAGTCCCGAGGTCTTCGTCACGCCTTTGACGATCTCGTCGATCGACGATGCCATCTGATCCATGGCGGCCGCCACGGCCGAGACGTTCTCCGCCGCGGCGACGGAGTTTTCCTTGACGACGGAGCCCTGACGGCTCGTCGCCTCGGCCGTCGCGACCATGGAGCCCGCCGCGATCTTCGACTGCTCCGACGCCGCCTGCAGGGCCTGCATCGCGCCGACCACGCTGTCGCGGAAATCTCGGCCGAGCGCCTGGACGGGACGCAGCAGGTAGACGCCCAACCCGTAGCCGCAGGCGAGGATCAGCAGGCTGAAGACGCCGAGGCCGATCAGGGCGGCCCGGATCGAGGCATTGGCTTCGGCCATCGCCTCCTCGGCGGAAACCGAGAGGATGATTTTCCAGTCGAGCCCCGGCAGGCTGACCTGCTCGAAGCCGGCGATCACGGGCACTCCCTTGTGGTCCTCCGCGGCGATCAGTCCCTCCGCGCTGTCGAGGGCCGCCGTGACCACCTCGCTGGACAGGGAGGAGCCGACCGCGAGGCCTCCGGCATTCTCCGGGACCGAGCGGAGCTGCCCGTTCGACCCGATGAGGAAGGTCTCGGCGGTCCGGAAACCGGCGATGTCCTTGTTCACGATGGCATTGATGCGATCGACCGGCATCTGGAACGCGATGATGCCGATCAGGCGGCCCTCGTCCCACAGCGGCGCGAGCAGGAACGCCCCATCCTGGTTGTACGACGGCTCGTAAGGCTCGAAATCCACGAAGACCAGTTCCTCCGAGCGGTCGCGGATGATCTGTTGGACCGCGCGGCCGAAGGCCGAACCGCTATACGGTCCGTCGACGAAGGACGTGCCGTAATCGAGCTCCTTGAACACCGAGTAGACGATGCGGCCTTCTTCCGGTTCGAACAGGAAAATGTCGTAGAAGGCGAACTCTTCGAGATACGCCTTGAAGAACGGGTGATAGGCCTCGTGCAGGCTCGAGTAGAGGCTCGAATCCCCGGCCGTCATCAGCAGGTGCTTCTCGCCGATTTCCTGGGGATTGGCCGAAATGTAGAGGTGCTGCAGCTTCTCGGCGACCGGGTCGATCTCCGTCCAGCGGGCCAGGTCGTCGGGGGTCGCCCCGGCGGTGTTCTCCTGCTGGTAGACGTAGCGCTCTCGCAGGTTCCGCTGGTTCACAACGGGACCGTCCGACGCCTCCAGCTCGGCGACCGCGGCGGTGAAGTCCCGCGTGGCGTCGGTGACGAACGGATCGATGGCCAGCGTGCGGGCGATGCTGAGGAGCGTGCCGAAATAGGTCTCGACCATCTCCCCTTTCAGGTCGATGACGGACGCGATCTCCGCGCGGGCCGCCTCGTCGGCCATGGAATTCATCCGGGAGATGTCGAGCGCGGACGTCACGAGCATGGGCAGGATACCCGCCGCCAGCAACGCTCCCATGATCTTGTATCTGAACTTCATCGCCGGTGGGCCACGTCGCTTTTTCCGCCAAGGCCCTGCACTTAGCAGAATTGGCGGCGCCGTTCACACACTATGTCGCCGTCGCGGCGCGGCACGTCAGCAAGGACACCTATTTCCTGTGCAGGACCCTCAGACGGTCCGGTAGGAGGGGAACACCACCGTCATCGTCGTCCCGTGATCGGGAACGCTCTCGACCGAGAGGTCGGCATCGTGCGCCTCGACATGGCCGCTGACGATCGCAAGGCCCAGCCCGACCCCGTCATGGGAACTGGTCATGGCGTTGGAGCGCTGCCAGAAGGGCTGGGTGATGTGCTCGATCAGGTCGCCCGGAATGCCCACGCCGGCGTCCTCCACCTGCAGGACGATCCGGCGCTGGTCGTCCAGCCGGGCGGAAACGCGAACCTCCATCCCCGGCCCGGAGAACTTCACGGCATTGGCGATCAGGTTCTGGATGATCTGGTACAGCATCTGGGGATCGGCCCGCAGGGCCGGCAGGGACGGAGGCACGTCGGAGACGATCCGGATGTCGCGTTCCCGGGCGGCCGGCGTGAGGTCGGTGACCGCCGCCAGCAGGGTCGCGGTCACGTCGATACCGGACTCGTCGATCCGCGACTCCAGCCGCTCGAGCCGGGCGAACTCCAGGATCTGCTCGATCATCTTCAGGAGCCGGGATCCGCTGCCGGAGATGTCGTCGGCGTAGCTGCGGTAGCGCTCGTTCCCCAGGGGCCCGAAAGGCTCGCTGCGCAGCATGTCGGCGAAGCCGATGATCGCGTTCAGGGGCGTGCGCAGCTCGTGGCTCATGTTGGCCAGGAACTGCGACTTGGCGAGGCTGGCGCTCTCCGCCTGCTCCATGGCGCTCCGGAGCTCGTCCTCGCGCTGCTTGATCCGGGTGATGTCGGAGTAGATGCAGACCATGCCGCCCTCGCCCGTGCGCCGCTCCTCGACCCGGTACCAGCGGCCGCCGGCGGTCTCCATCTCGTAGCGCTGGCTCCTGGCGGCGAAGACCGAGAGCCGCGCGTCGACCCATTCGTCCTCTCGCCCGCGGGCCTCGGCGGGGCAATGGCGGCCGGACACGAAGGCGCGCAGGAGCGCTGCATAGGGCGTTCCCGCCGACTCCTCCACCGCCGCGTCGAGCATTTCCCGGTAGGGCACATTGCAGCGCACCAGCCGCCCGTCCGGCGCGAACAGCGCGAACCCGTCGGAGATGGAGTCCACGGCTTCGTGCAGGCGCTGGGTCGAGCGGGCGGCCCAGTCCTCCGCCGCCCTGCGGGCGCTGAGGTCGCGCAGAACGAGCACGTAGACCCGCTCCGCGCCGGTCACGGACTGAGCCAGGGTGATCTCCGTCGGCGCCGCCTCCAGGGTTTCGGCCTCGATCGTATCCGGACGGGCCGCAGCGTCGCGCAGCGCCGTCGACGGGTCCCGGGCCAGCGCTTCCGCCCAGGCCCCCGAGAGCCGATGGGCGATCGGCTGGCCGACCAGAACATCCGCGGTGGCGCCCAGCAGCGTGCAGGCCGCCCGGTTGGCGGTGCGGATCCGGCCGTCGTCGCCGATCGTGACGATGGCGTCGAAACTGGCGTCAACCACTTCGCGGATATAGGCATCGTGGCGTTTCAGCGTGACCTCGTGGCGCCGGCGCAGCAGCGCCTCGGCCCGGAAGTCGCCGATGGCGAAACTGCCGGCGATCAGGATCGCGGTGGCGGAGAAGAATGTCGGGTCCACCAGGGCGCCGGCAGCGATCTGCGCATAGGCTGCGATCCCAACCGCAAGCGCCGTCAGTCCAAGCGCCACGATTGGCTTGGCGGGGACCGAGAGCCGAGGCAGCCACCAGATAAGCAGCAGGCCCGCCAGCGCCGTGACGGCGAGCTCGAGCCACCCGGAGAGGCTGTCCCGGTGCGGGGCGCGTCCGGTGACCATCGTATCGATGGCCAGCGCCTGGAACTGCAGGCCCGTCACCGTCTCGCCGGGACCGATCCGCAGCCGGTCGCCGAGGCCGGCGGCGGACGTCCCGATCACCACGATCCGGCCGGTCAGCGCCGTCGCCGGCACGCGTCCCTGCAGCACATCGGCCGCCGAAACGATCGGCACCCTCTGCGGATCGGCGGTGTCCACCCACATGCGCCCGGTATCGTCCGTCGGCACGAAGAGCGGGCCGACGGACACGCCGGCGATCCCGAGTGGCGACGGGACCTCCACCAGCATGTTGGGCAGCCTCAGCGCCACCCGGGCGGCGTCGAGGGCCATCGACGGCTGCAGCGACCCATCGTCGAGCCGGAAGACGGTCGGTACCCGGCGGGCCGTTCCGTCGGGCTCCGGCAGCAGGTTGACGATCCCGCTGCCGGCGCTCGCCCGGCTGATCGGCGCCACGCTGTCGAGAACCGCCGCAATCGCCGGCAGGTCGGCGATATCGGGATTGCCGCGCACCGCGATCCGGCCCGGGGTCACGGCCGCCGGCGCCGGCTCGGCCGACCGATCCAGCGCGGCAACGGCCGTCACTGTCGGCACCTGACGCATCGCGGCGCCGAGCGCCTCGTCATAGCCTTCGAGAGCGTGAAGCCCGCGGCGAAGCTCCGCGTCCAGATCCGGGAGCGTCCGCGACAGGACGCTCGGCGACATGCGGTCCTCTTCGGCGAACAGGATGTTGAAGGCCACGACCCGGACGTCGGCCGCCGCCAGCCGGTCCACCAGGTCGACCAGATGGCGGCGCGGCCAGGGCCACTGGCCGAACGCGGCGAGGCTCGCGTCGTCCACGTCGATGGCGAGAACCGGCGACGGCTCCGCCGCCGGCTCGCGCATCTGCATCTGCAGGTCGAACCCCCAGAGCCGCGGGAGCTCGACCAGACCGGCATCGACCACCCTCAGGAAAAGCAGCAGGCCGAGAAGCAGCGTCGCGATCAGCCGGCCGCGCCGCTGCAGCATGGACAGCCGGCCGTCCTCCGGTTCGTCGAGCCATTGCAGGTCACCCGACCCGCCCGTTCGCCCGACACTTTCCGGAGTGCTGCCTTTCATCTGGCCCTCAGCGGTCGTGCGGTCCGGAACGGATCCGCTCTATCGGATGACGATCTCGACCCGCCGGTTCTGCGGTTCGGACACGCCGTCGGCGGTCGGCACCACCGGGTCGCGCTCCCCGTAGGAGATCACCGTGACCACCCGCTCCGGCACGCCGAGACCGAGCACTTCCTGGGCCACGAGTTCGGCACGGTCCTGCGCGAGGCGGTCGTTGAACGCCGCCGATCCGCTGGTGTCCGTATGACCGGACACCTCGACCTGCGGCAGGGCGCGGCGGCCGACCGCCTCCAGAACCTCGGTCATCTTCCGGGCGGACTCGGCGGTCAGCACGTCCGACCCCTGCTCGAAATACAGCAGGAACACGATCGGCGGTTCCGGCGACGCGGCAAGCGCCTCACCGAAGACGGCGTCGACATCCTCGACCAGGAAAGTTCCCGCCGCCTGCGGCGCCGCGTCCGCATCGGTCACGGCACTCGCCCGGTCGCTCGCCAGATCGACGGTTCCCTGGGGATTGCGGACCTGGATCACCCCGACCTCGCCGTCGGTGTCCGGAAGCAGCACGATCAGGGCGCCACCGACCATCGACTCGATCTCCGCGACGGCGGCCAGAAACGCAGCCCGGCACGCCTCGATATCGGCTGGCTGATGGCCCTCCTCGCGCTCCTGCATCCAGCAATCGAAACCGGCCTGCCCGCGGGCGCTCGCGCCGCCGGCGATCGACCGCGCGCCGGCCGAGAACAACCCAACCAGCCGCGTCCGGGCCTCGGCGAGTTGTTCGCGGGCCTCCGGGGTCAGATCCCGGTCGTCCAAGGCCTCGGGTGCCAGAACCTCGCCCTGGGCGGCGCGGAGGGCGCGGCCGTAGAAGGCCGCCGTGTCGCGCCAGTCGTATTCGGCCCGTTCCAGATCGCCCAGCGCCACGTATTCGCGGCTGAGTTCGGCAAGGAACGAGGAGTCCTGCGGCGGAAGCTCCCGAACCGCGTCGGCGTCATAGGGGCCGGTCGCACAGGCGGCCAGCGTCAGAAGCAGGGCGGCGGATCCGGCGGCGCGCAGGCGGCCGGCGGCGGTGCGGAGCCGATCGAGACCAATCCTCATCTGTCCTACTCCCCGCTTCCGGCCGGCACGCGCACGGCAAACCTGGTTCCCCGAACCGCGACCACCGAGAGCGGCGTGCGGATCTCGATGTTCTCCGGCGCGATTTTACCGATACGGCCCGACTGATAGACCATCGTGCCCTGCAGGATCTGGCCGAGAAAACCGAAGGCCTCCCGCTGCGGGGCGAACTCGAAGGAGGACAGCTCGAACCGCGAGTTCGGACCGAGCGAGATCAGCGTTCCGTCGTTCAGGGTGACCCCGAGCGACCCGTCGGCACCGGTCCGCAGACGGTCGCGCCGCAGTACATCGACACCCTCGCTCGCCGCGAGGACGGCCCCGTCCCGTTCGACGACGGCGTCGCCGCTGGAGACCTTGACCGTTCCGATCGCCGAGCCCGCGTCCTGCGCCCCCGCCGGGACGAGCGGCATAAGCGCGAGGGCAAGCCCCAGAAGCAGTGTGCGCATGTTTTCTCTCGCTTTTCATGGCGTGCCGCCCCCACCCCCGTGCGAGCGATCGGCGGACTCTACAGCCCGCAAGGCATGCGGTCGACCGGTCGACTGCGGTGTCGCCTGCTGCTCCTCGGTTCGAGGACCGGAACCCCGGCCCGGCGAGACCGCCGCGCGGATCCGCAGTCCGGTTCAGCCCGATCCCGTGTAGCCGACGGCCCGAAGCGCCTCCCGCGTGAGGTCCGGATAGGCCGCGAGGCGGGCGCCGATCGCCTGGGCGGGCGGCAGCCGCCCACTGCGGTCATACTCGACGACGATCCCGGCCAGGGCCAGATACAGCGGATGATCCGCCAGATCCGCCCGGCGCTCCATGTACGCGACCAGGCAGCGCAGACGGGACAGGCGGCGGAAATCGTCGAACCGAGCCGCGGCCTCCTCCGCCGGGCGTTCCTGCCAGTCGTCCCCCAGCCATCGGACGACCTGGGGGCCGGCACCGAAACACTCGTAGCCGCGGCAAACGGTGAAGCCTTCGGCCTCCAGCCGCTCGAAGATCCGGCAGCGGAAGGTACGCCGATCCAGGTTCTCGCACGCCCGGTCCCCCGGCTTCGGCCGCGGGAAACCGTCGCCCGCGCGGTGACCGGGCGCCACGCAGCAAAGGCCCTGGCACCGGGCGCAGTCGGCCTTGTAGGGATCGAGCGGCAGCGCGGCGGACATGGCGCCTCCGATCAGGCCAGCGAATGGGTGTGGCCGTCCACGGAAAACGCCTGGCCGGAGATCTTCGCCCCGGCCGGCGACGCGAGGAAGAGCGCGGCGTCGGCGATATCGTCGGCGCTGACCCAGGTTCGGAGGGAGACGCCCGTTACGTACCGCGCCCGAAGCTCCGCCTCGGTGAGGCCGGTCGCCTTGGCCTCGTTGGCGAGAACCCGGTCCATGCGGTCGCCCTCAACGGAGCCCGGACAGATCGCATTGACCCGGATTCCGTCCGGGCCGAGTTCCATCGCCAGCGTCTTCATCAGACCGATCACACCCCACTTCGCCGTCGCGTAGGGACTGCGGTTGGGATAGCCGTGCAGACCGGCGGAGGACGACATCAGAATGAGGGAGCCACCACCGGCCTGTCTGAGGACCCGCGCCGCCCAGCGGCAGGTCAGAAAGGCGCCGTCCAGATTGACCGCCAGGCAGGCCCGCCAGTCCGCCAGCGTCTGATCTTCGATGCCGCCCGCGGGGCCGCCCGTACCGGCATTGGCGATAACGATATCGGCGCCGCCCCAGCGATCCTCCACCACATCGAAAAACCCGGTCATCTGCGCCTCGTCGGTCACGTCGGCCGGGACGGCGATGCCTCCCGTCAGGTCGCGCCCCGCCGCCTCGACCGCCGCGGGGTCGCTGTCGCAGAGGGCGACACGGGCTCCGGCGGCGGAGAAGCGCTGCGCGAAGACGCGCCCGATACCCGATCCGCCCGCGGTGATGACGACCCGGGCGTCGCGAAAGCTGTCGGAACTCGGCATCTGAACCTCGGCGGCGGGATCTAGGCCTTTGCCTCGTAGAGCAGCGGGCACCGGGCCGCAACCGCTCACAAGGCAGCGATGGCGACGGCGACGATCATCCTGTCGAGCATCGCCGATCCGGCCGGCCTTTCGAAAAAAGAGTCGGCCCGATCCGAAAAAGCATTAACCATTTTTTTCTGAGGTCTTCTCTCGGGACGGGCAGATTATTGCTTCGCTGTTTCTCTGCGTGAGTAAGCATACTGAACCAGTGTGTATGCGAATTTCGGTTCCCCAAGATAATGCTGGGTGTTAGTGCCCACGGAGTTCTCGGACGGTTTATCTCTACTTTTTTCAGAAAAATTGAGAAATCGACCAGGCAAAGAGGCCGCTTCGGAGTGCCTCAAGCAAGGAGAGTGCATGTTTGAATTTATCCGCGATGGTTTTGGACTGCGGTCCACCCGAGCAATGCTGAGCGCCCTGGACAAGTCTCAGGCTATTATTGAATTTTCGCCGAAGGGGAAGATCCTCAGGGCGAACGGCAACTTCCTTGAGGCGATGGGCTACCGGTCAGGCGAGGTCGTCGGACAGCATCACTCGATGTTCGTGGATGACGACTACGCCGCGTCGCCAGAGTACCGGGAATTCTGGGAAAAGCTCGCCGGCGGCTCGTTCATGCGGAGCGAGTTCCGGCGGTTCCGCAAGGACGGCTCCGAGATCTGGCTGCAGGCCTCCTACAACCCCGTCGTCGGCCTCGGCGGTCGCGTGGTGAAGGTGGTAAAGCTGGCGACCGACATCACCGCAGAGAAAACGCGGGCGGCCGAGTACCGGGGACAGGTCGATGCCATCGGACGGTCCCAGACAGTGATCCAGTTCGCCCTCGACGGCACGATTCTGGAAGCGAACGAGAACTTCCTTGCGGCCATGGGGTATACGGCCGACGAGATCGTCGGCAAGCACCATCGCATGTTCGTCGAGCCCGCGGAGCGAGAGTCCGCCTCGTACAAGCGGTTCTGGGAGGCGCTGGGGCGCGGAGAGTTCCAGAGCGGCGAGTTCCGCCGCTAGGGCAAGGGCGGCCGCGAGATCTGGATCCAGGCGACCTACAATCCGATCCTCGACGCGGCCGGGCGGCCCTACAAGGTCGTCAAGTTCGCCTCTGAGGTCACCGACGCGAAGCTCCACTCGGCGGATCTCGGGGGCCAGATCGACGCCATCAACAAGTCGCAGGCGGTCATCCAGTTCGACCTGGACGGCACCATTCTGGAAGCGAACGAGAACTTCCTGGGGGCGGTGGGCTACACGGCCGACGAGATCGTGGGCAAGCATCACCGCATGTTCGTGACCCCGGAGGAGGTGGGGAGCGCCGCCTATGCCGAGTTCTGGCGGACCCTGGCGGGCGGCACCTACCGGTCGGGGCAGTTCAAGCGGATCGCCAAGGACGGAAGCGAGATCTGGATCGAGGCCTCGTACAATCCGATCCTCGACATGAACGGACGGCCATTCAAGGTGGTGAAATACGCCACCGACATCACCGAGGACGTCCGGCAGAAAGCGCATTTCAACATTCTCTCCCTGGTCGCCAACGAAACCGACAACAGCGTCATCATCACCGACCCCCAGGGCCTGATCGAGTACGTGAACGACGGCTTCACCCGGATGACCGGCTTCACCGCCGAGGAGGCCATCGGCAAGGCGCCGGGCCACCTGCTCCAGGGCGAGAACACCGATCCCGACACCGTGCGCACGATCCGCGAGAACCTGGCGTCGCGCCGGGCGTTCGACGTCGAGATCCTGAACTACACCAAGACGGGTCACCCGCATTGGATCTCGCTGGCGATCAATGCGGTCTTCGACGCGACGGGGCGTATCTCGCGCTTCGTCTCGGTTCAGGTCGACATCACCAGGACGAAGCTGCGCGCGCTGGAGGCGGGCGCCCGCATCACCGCGATCGAGCAGTCGAATGTGGTGCTGGAGTGGGCCAGCGACGGCCGGCTCGCCGCCGCCAACGGTCTCGCGTTGGGCGCGCTGGGCGCGGCGTCGCTCGAGGACGCGCGCAAGATGAAAACGCTCGCCTACGAAACCCTGTTCGACGAGGGGTCCCGGGCCCGGCTCAACGCCGGCGAGGCGATCGTTCGGGAACTATGCGTGGACCTGGACGACACGGCACAGCTCTATCTGGCCGCGACGGTGCAGCCGCTGCGCGTCGTGAACGGAGAGTTGGACCGGATCGTGGTCTACGCCACCGACACGACGGCCAGCCGCCTGTCGGTCGAGAAGACCCGGCAGATCATGGACGAGGTGCTGCAGCGCATCCACGAGACGGCGAGCAACATCTCCGACGTCTCCGAACAGACCAACCTGCTCGCCCTGAACGCGACCATCGAGGCGGCCCGGGCCGGGGACGTCGGCAAAGGCTTCGCCGTCGTCGCGTCGGAGGTGAAGACGCTGGCATCGCGCTCGGCGGCGCTGTCGACGGAGATCGCGAGCGTGATCTCCGAGACCCAGGATCAGATCGAGCAGTTCCGGGCCGGCACCGACGGATAGCGGCCGGGTCAGAGATCGGCGAGAAACGCCCCGAGCGCGCCGTTATACGCCCCCGGATTCTCAAGGTATGGGGCATGACCCACGTCGGGCAGGACCACCGTGTCCTCCCGGGCGGAGCCGGCACGCAGGCTGTCCACCACGGCGCCGGTCAGCTCGGGCGTGGCCGTCCGGTCCAGCGCGCCGATAAGGACCAGGACCGGAAGGGCGAGGCCGGCAAGCGCCGCCGCGTTGTCCGCCTCGGCGATCACCCGCATGGCGCCCTCCAGTCCGTCGCGTCGGGTCTCGGCGGCGATCGCCGCGAGTCGGTCGAGCACCTCGGGGTCACAGCCCGGCGCCGCCATCGCCTCGGCCCGCCGGCGTCCGTACTCTTCCGCCGGCAGGGTCTCCAGGTCCGCGAGACGGGCGCGATAGCTCTCGCCCAGCGGCGATCCCGCGGGCTGCCCGCGGCCGAGAAGCGTGCAGGACAGCACCAGGGCTCGAAGACGCTCCGGGTAGGTGGCGGCGTAGCGTCCGGCGACCACGCCCCCCATGGAGTGGCCGAGCAGGACGAAGGGCGGCAGATCCAGCGCCGCGACCAGCGCCTCCAGGGCCGCCGCGTAGCCGTCGACCGTCGGCGCCACCGGATCCGACTCGCCGTAACCCGGCGCATCCCACGCCGTCACCCGCCACCCGCGGGAGAAGACCTCGAACTGCTCCTCCCAGGTTCGGGAGTTGCCCGCCAAGCCGTGCAGCAGGACAAGATCCGGCCCGCTGCCGGTCTGCCGGAACGAGACGCGGCCATGGCTGAGATCGAGGGTCCGACGGTCGGGAAGGGTCATGACAGGGTCTCCGAGGGCGGGGGAGGCGGCGGCGCGATTCGCGGGAAGATGGTGGGCCCGGCAGGATTCGAACCTGCGACAACACCGTTATGAGCGGCGCGTTCTGACCGCTGAACTACGGGCCCGTGCGGCGCGGAGCCGCGATCACCGTCACCCGTTATCGTCGCCGCGTCGCCGCGTTGTCAACGCACCAGACAACCCGCCCCCGACCGCGCCGACGGCTCCGAGACGGAAGGGCGGCCCAGCATCGCGCCTCGGGAAATTTGTGCGCCGCAACAATTTTTCTTGTGCGACGCAGCAAAGAGATTACAGTGGTTGGCGAACTTAATCGCGCGGACCGCCGAGAAACGGTGGCCTCAAGGGCACGAATAGGCCCGACCCGGGAGGTGGACGCCCGCTCACATTGCCAAGGTGATCCACGATGCATCCCTACACCGCGCAGGAAAACGAGTGGCTGTCCGGCCACCACGGCGACCCAGCCCCCTCCGCGCCCCTCCCCAAGCCGGTCGCGCAGATCGACGACGCCGTCATTCGCATGCACATGCGGCGTGGCGAGCGCATTCGCGCCCAGGAGGTCCGGCGGGTCTTCGGCGGCCTCTTCCGGCTTCCCGGCACCGCTCTGCGCGCCCTCGGCGCCTACCTCCGGCCGCCGGCCACCCACTCCCATCACTGACCGCCCGTCGGCGAGCGCCGCCACGGCACCGTTCCCACCGACGCGCCGGGGCGGCATGCGATCGCGTGCAGGGGGCCATGCGCAGTCCGCGTATGGTCCCGCAGCGACCGGTTTGCTAGACGGGCGGCATGATCCAGACTCCCGCCTCCGGGGCCGCCTCCCGCTCGCATGACGCCGAGCCGGTCGTCGCCCGCACCGTCGCCGATCTCCGAACCACCGTCGCCGGCTGGCGCCGAGGCGGTCTTTCCGTCGGGCTCGTGCCAACCATGGGCGCGCTGCATGCCGGGCATCTGAGCTTGGTCACCGAGTCCCTGGCGGCCTGCGACCGCACCATCGTCTCCATCTTCGTCAACCCGAAACAGTTCGCGCCCGGCGAAGACCTGGACAGCTATCCGCGCACCTGGGACAGCGACCTGGCGGCCCTGCGCGAGGCCGGCGCCCATGCGGTGTTCGCGCCCCTGCCGACGGAGATGTACCCGGCCGGTCATGCCACCACCGTCTCGGTCTCCGGCCTGACCGACTGTCTGGACGGCATCGCCCGGCCCGGCTTCTTCGACGGCGTGGCGACCGTCGTTGCCAAGCTGTTCCTGCAGGCCGGTGCCGACCGGGCGTTCTTCGGTGAGAAGGACTACCAGCAGCTGCTGGTCGTCCGACGCATGGCCGCCGATCTGGACATCCCCATCGCCGTCATCGGCTGCCCGACAGTGCGCGAGGCCGACGGGCTCGCCCTGTCGTCGCGCAACACCTACCTCTCCGCCGCCGAACGCGCCCAGGCGCCGCGGCTGCACCAGGAGATGGTGAAGGCGGCCCGTCGCATCCGCTCAGGCGACGGGGACGTCTCCGCCGCCTGCGCCGATGCGGTCGCCGCCCTCGAGTCCGACGGATTCGGCCCGATCGACTACATCGAGCTGCGCGACGCCGAGACCCTGGCCGAGGTCACCGCGACCGGGACGGAGGCGCGCCCGGCCCGGCTGTTCGCCGCTGCCCGTCTGGGCGAGACCCGGCTGATCGACAACATCCCGGTCTGAAAGGCCCCGCGGGCGGCGCCGGCAGTCCGGCCCTTCCGCCCTCCCGCACCGCCCTCTATAACCGCGCTCAAGACCATCGAATGCCAAAAGAGACGCGGGAGGACGGTCGCCATGGCCGAGAAGTTGAAGATCGCGGTTATTCCGGGCGACGGCATCGGCTGGGAGGTCGTGCCGGAGGGAATCAAGGTGCTGGAGGCGGTCGGCGCCAAGCACGGGCTCGAGTACGACTTCACCGAGTTCGACTGGAGCTGCGAGCGCTTCCACAAAACCGGCGCCTTCATGCCGGAGGACGGGCTGGAGCAGCTCAAGACCCACGACTCGATCTTCCTCGGCGCCGTCGGCTTTCCCGGCGTGCCTGACCACATCTCGCTCTGGTCGCTGCTGATCCCGATCCGCCGGTCTATGAACCAGTACATCAACCTGCGCCCGGTGCGGATGATGAAGGGCATGAAGTGCCCGCTGGCCGGACGCGGTCCCGAGGACATCGACTTCTGGGTCGTGCGCGAGAACAACGAGGGCGAATACTCCGAGATCGGCGGCCGGCTGTTCCAGGGCACGGACAACGAGATGGCCATGCAGGAGACGGTCATGACCCGCATGGGCTGCGACCGAGTCATGCGCTACGCCTTCGAGCTCTGCCAGCGGGTCGGCAAGAAGAAGGTGACCTCGGCCACCAAATCCAACGGCATCATCCACACCATGCCGTTCTGGGACGAGCGCTTCGAGGCGATCTCCAAGGAATACCCCGACCTCGACACCGACAAGTTCCACATCGACATTCTGACGGCGCAGTTCGTGCTGCATCCGGACTGGTTCGACGTGGTGGTCGGCTCCAACCTGTTCGGCGACATCCTGTCCGATCTCGGTCCGGCGGTGGCCGGCTCCATCGGCATCGCGCCGTCGGCCAACATCAACCCGGAAGGCGACTATCCGAGCATGTTCGAGCCGGTGCACGGCTCGGCCCCAGACATCGCCGGCAAGGGCATCGCCAACCCGATCGGCCAGATCTGGTCGGGGGCGATGATGCTGGAACACCTGGGCCACCAGGCGGCGGCGGACGACATCGTCACGGCGATCGAGACCGTGCTGTCCGAGGCCGGGCCGAAGACGCCGGATATCGGCGGCCAGGCGGCGACGAAAGACCTGGGCGACGCCATCGCGGCGGCGGTGAAGTGACCGACTACGTCACCCGGGACGGCCGGCACCGCTATCCGGTCGACACGCCGATCTGGCGCTGCCCCGAGACCGGAGCGCCGGTGAACCTGACGGATTGCGAGGGTCTCGGCCGCGACGAGATCGACACGGAGGAGCGGTCGCTGTGGCGCTACGCCAAGGCAATCCGGGTGGACAAGGCGGCCCGTGTCCAGCTCGGCGAGGGCTGGACGCCGCTGATCCCGGTATCGCTGCCGGGCGGCGACGTCCGGTTGAAGCTCGAATCCCTGATGCCGAGCGGCTCCTTCAAGGACCGGGGCATGGCGGTCCTGATCGCCTACCTAAAGGCGCACGGCATCACCGAGGTGATGCTCGACAGCTCCGGCAATGCCGCCGGCGCACTGGCCTGCTACGCCGGGGCTTCCGGGATCAAGTGCAGGGTTCTGGTCCCGGCCAGCACCTCGCCGACCAAGGTGGCGCAGATACGCGCCTACGGGGCCGTCGTCGACCTGGTGGAAGGCAGCCGCCAGGACGTCGCCGCCAAGGCGCTCCGGCTCGCCGAGAAGGGCGTGTTCTACGCCTCCCACAACTGGCAGCCGTTCTTCATCGAGGGGACCAAGACCCTTGCCTACGAGATCTGGGAGCAGTCGGGGTTCCGGGTGCCGGACAACATCGTCATCCCGGTCGGCTACGGCTCCAACCTGCTCGGCTGCCGGATCGGCTTCGACGAGCTGAAGCGCCGCGGCGAGATCGACCGGGTGCCGCGCCTGTTCGCCGCCCAGCCGGCAAATGTGGGCGCCCTGGTCCGGGCCTTCGAGGCGAATGCCGACGAGCCGGTGGACTTCACGCCGAAGCCGACCGTCGCCGAGGGCGTTGCCGCCGCGAAACTGGTGCGGACGGCCGAGTGCGTCGCCGCCCTGCGGGACACCGGCGGCGAGGCGGTCGCGGTGGCCGAGGAGACCATCCTGCCGGCCGTGCGCATGCTGGCCGCCAAGGGCGTTCTGGTGGAGCCGTCCTGCGCCCTCGCCGCCACCGGCTACAGCCAGCTCGTCGCGGACGGCACGATCTCGGCGGCGGACGACACGGTGGTGGTGATGACCGGCAACGGGCTCAAGAGCCTCGATGTCCTGACGGAGTAAAGCCGTGCGCGAGAAGAAGTATTTCGAGGACTTCCGGGTCGGCGACGTGCTGACCGGCCAGCGGGCGACGGTGACCGAGAGCCAGATCGTCGACTTCGCCTTCAAGTGGGACCCGCAGCCGTTCCACGTCTCCAAGCCGGATGCCGAGGACACGATGTTCGGCGGCCTGATCGCCAGCGGCTTCCACACGCTCGCGCTGACCTTCCGGCTGATCTGGCAGGCTGGCCCGCACCAGGAAACCAATGTCGGCGGGACCGGCATGGACAAGCTGCGCTGGCCGCGCCCGGTGCGCCCCGGCGACACCCTGTCGGCAACGGCGGAGGTGATGGAGCTCATCCCCTCCTCCTCCCGCCCCTTCGGCCGGGTCCGGCTCGCCTACACCACCACCAACCAGGACGGCGACGTTGTGATGACCTGCGAGATGCATCACCTGATCGCGACGCGACCGACGGCGTAGACCCTCCCTGCCTTTCCCACCGCCGCCTTCCCCGCCCACGCCTTCCCCACCGCCGTCATCCCGGACAAGACCGGGCTCGACCCGGGCTTGGGCCGGGACCAAGCCTCATGCCTCGGGGTCCCGGCCGATCTCCGGGTCATGCCCGGAGCTCGCCGGGATGACGGTCCAAGTGTTGCAGCGATCCTATGCCCGCAGCCCGCTCATGATCACGTGGCCGGCCGTCATCCAGTGCAGGTCGACACCCGCGAAGCCGGCCGCGCGCATCCAGTCGAACAGGTCGGCGACGCTCGACGGCCTGTCGACCGGGTCCGGTCCCGGCAGGCGGTAGTAGTTCCAGTCCTCGGCCACGAACCGCTCGTAGCCGTCGAGCGTTCCATCGGTGTCCAGCGCCCGGCGCCGGGTCTCGACGTCCCAGGCATCGCCCGCCACCCGTCGGCCGGCCGCCGTCGCGGGCTCGACCAGATCCGCCATGACGAAGACGCCGCCGGGTTTGAGCGCGGCGTGGATGTCGGCGAAGAGCCGCTGTTTCCCGGCCCCGTCCAGATGATGGATGGCCAGCGACGAGACCGCCGCGTGCAACGGCTCGGGCGGGACGCGCCAACCGGTCTCCGCGATCTCGATGCGCGCCGTCTGCAACCGGTCCGCAGTGGTGCCCGCCGCCGCGCGGGTCGCCTCCAGCATGCTCTCGGAGCCGTCCAGGGCCATGACCCGAAGCGTCGGAAACCGCGCCAGCATCGACGCCGTCAGTTCTCCCGCCCCGCAGCAGATCTCCATCGCCAGGGCGTCTCCCTCCGGTTCCGGGATCAGGTCGAGGATGGTCTCGAGCTGGATCTCCCGCTCCGGGACCGCGTAGTGGGAGAGGTCGCGGAAGGCAGCGCTCGTGTCCTCGGTCCAGGCGGGATCGGCCATGCAACGCTCCGGTTACGCATCCCGGTGGGTGCGTCCGGGGTGCCGGTTTGGGAAGAACCTCTCCCTACTCGAAACGTCGCACGGAGCGGAAGGGCCGATCCGGCCCCCGGCATGCGGACCAAACGACGGACCGCGTACCGGGCGAACGGGTGTCGCCCGGTACCGCGCGCCCGTCGGCGCTAGATCCGGCCGTCGTAGCTCTTGCGGTCGATGCGGCAGGCACAGACGGTGAAGGTATCCGCGTTCAGCCCGTCCGACACCGCCTGCTCCAGGCTCTCCCGGTCCTCGCAGACCACGCCCCGGCCGCCGAGTGCCGTGGCGATGGCGGCGAAGTCGGTCTCCGCGAAATCCACCCCCGCATTGGCGTAGGTCATCGAGCGCTGCTTCAGCTCGATCAGCGCCAGGGACGCGTCCACGAACACCACCACGACCACCGGCACCCCGGCGTCGCGCAGGGTGACCAGTTCGCCCAGGATCATCTCCAGCCCGGCATCTCCGGTGAAGGCGACCACGCCGCGCTTCGGCGCCGCCATCTTCGCCCCGATGGCCAGCGGCAGGGCGCAGCCCATGGTGCAAAGGCCGGTGGACTGCAGGACCGCGTGGGGGACCAGGCTCTCCCAGACCTGGCTCGCCAGGATGCGGTGGGCGCCGCTGTCGATGGTGATGACCCCGTCGCGCGGCAACGCCTTGCGCACGGTGGTCACGATCGCCGCCGGGCCCCAGGCCTCGTTCTGGCCGTAGGCGCCGGCCAGGGCCTGACGTGCCGCCGCCGGTTCGCCGCCGGGCCAGCGCGTCGGCTGCGCCGTCACCCCCTCGCCGATCACCGACAGCGTCTTGCCCACATGGCCGACGAAGGCGAGCGAGGCCTGATGCATGTAGGCGGTGTTCGGGGCGGCGGTGATGTCGACCACCCGCTGTACCGTTGGATCCCAGACATCGCGCCAGCCGACCCGCATCTCGATCGGGTCGTAGCCGGCCAGCAGGATCAGGTCGGCGGCTCTGAGGATGGGGAGGATCTGTTTGTCGGCGACCGGCGACAGCCCCGCCCCGCCGAGCGAGAGCGGACTGTCGTCCGGCACCACGCCCTTGCCCTTGTAGGTGGCGACGGTCGGGATGGAGAACCGCTCGGCGAAGGCCCGCACCTCGTCGGCGCAGTCCTGGGTCAGCACGTCGAGGCCGACGACCATGACCGGCTTCTCCGCCTCGGCGAGCCACCGGCGGGCCGTATCGAGATCGGGGCCGGTGGCCGGGACGGCGGCCATGTCCGGAACCCGGCGGGTCGCCCGCATCGGCACCGATACCTCGGCGGCGGCAACGGCGATCGGCAGGTCCAGGTGAACCGGGCCCGGCCGCTGATCGAGCGCGATGGCCACGGCCTTGTCGGCGAGCGCGTCGACGGCGCCGGCGCTGACCCGGAAGCTGGCCTTGGTGACCGGCCGGAACACCTGCTGGTGGTCGAAGATCTGGTGGTTGTAGGTGACCGCCTCGTCCTCGTCGACGCAGCCGGTGATGACGATCAGCGGCACCCGGTCCTGCTCGGCATTGGCCGCCACGTTCACCGCGTTCGCCGCCCCCGGACCGACGGTGCAGACCAGAATCCCGGGCGCGCCGGTCATGTGATGCACGCCCTCGGCCATGAAGCCGGCGGCGTTCTCGTGCTTGGCGAGGCGGAAGGAGATCCCCGCCTTTTCCAGCGCGTCGACGATGGTCAGGACCTCGCCGCCGGGAATGCCGAACGCATGACGGCAACCGGCCTCGTAGAGGCGCCGCGCGAGCAGGTCGGCGGCGCGAACCGTTTCGGTCATGGATCCTCGCTTACTCGGCGGCCTGAGAAGAGGGACGGGACTGCGGCAGTCTGCCCGCCGCTTCGAGCGCTGCGTACCCGTCGCGGGTCTGCGGCAGCTTGCGCTCCAGCAGGCGCGAGGCGACGACCGTGCGCAGGATCTGCGCGGTGCCGCCGCCGATGGTGAACATCCGCGCATCGCGCTGGATCCGCTCCATCGGGTAGTTTCGGGAGTAGCCGCGCGCGCCGAACACCTGAAGGGCGTCGGTGGTCGCCTTGATCGCCATTTCGGAGGCGAAGATCTTGGACTGGGCCGCCGCGAGGCTATCCGGGAACGGACTGCCGTTGGTGCCTTCGGTCGCCGCCGCCCGCCAGATCAGGGCGCGGGCCGCCTCGATCTGCACGCTCATATCGGCGAGCATCCACTGGAGCCCCTGGAACTCGGCGATCGGACGGCCAAACTGCTCGCGCTCCTTGGCGAAGGCGAGCGCCCGGCGATAGCCACCCTCGGCCAGGCCGAGGGCCACGGTACCGGCCCCGACACGTTGGGCGTTGTAGGCGTTCATCAGGTCGGCGAAGCCGCGCTTAAGGCCGCTCGGCGGCATGACCAGCCGGTCGGCGGAGAGTTCCAGGTCCTGGAACAGCACCTCGGTCTCCGGGATGCCGCGCAGGCCCATGGTCGGCTCGCGGGTGCCGATCACCAGCCCCTTGTCCTCGTCGCGGAAGGCGATGAAGCCGCCGATGCCGAGCTCCTCACCGGCCTCGTCGAACACGCGGGCGAAGATCAGGTGGAGCTTCGACACACCGCCGCCGGTGATCCAGTGCTTCTTGCCGTTGAGGACGTACGTGTCGCCCCGCCTGTCGGCGCGGGTGGTCATCTGGGTCGCGGCGGACCCGGCATCCGGCTCCGTGATGCAGATCGCCAGCTTGTCGCCGGACAGCACGTGTTCGGCGGCGACCTTGCGCTGCCAGTCGGTGCCGTACTGCAGCAGGGCGGAGATTGCCCCCATGTTGCCCTCGACCACGATGCGCCCGGTGACGCCGCACTGGGCCGCCATCTCCTCGATCACCAGCACCACGTCGAGGAAGCTGTGACCCTTGCCGCCGAGCTCAGGCGGAACGGTCATGCCCATGAAGCCTGCCTCGGTCAGCGCTTTCACGTTGTCCCAGGGATACTGCTCGCTGCGGTCGACCTCGGCGGCGCGCGGCGCGATCACGGTCTCGGCCAGATCGCGGGCCCGGGCGCGCAGGTCCTCCTGGGCGGGGGTCAGGGCAAAGCTCATGGATATCCTCCCTCACGGATGCGTGAACCATCCTCGCCACCCGCCCATCTTCAGGCAAACGAATAAAATTGATCATCTTCTTTAGAGTCTCTTATTTTACAGCATGAACATTCGCCACCTGGAGACGCTGCTCGCCATCGCCGACAGCGGCAGCTTCGCCGCCGCCGCCGACCGGGTCGGCGTCACCCAGTCGGCCGTCTCCATGCAGATGAAGACCCTGGAGGAGGAACTCGGCGCGGCGTTGTTTGACCGCACCCGCCGGCCTCCGGTCTTGAACGAGACCGCCGACGGGCTCCTTGGGCGGGTCCGCGAACTGGTCCGGCTGTCGGAGGATATCCGGGCGGTCGCCGGCGGCGGCACCGCGCGGGGACGGCTGCGTCTGGGGATCATCCCGACGGCGGCGACCGGCCTGGTGCCGGCGGCGCTGGCCCGACTCGCGGTCCGGGCACCGGACCTGCGCATCCGGGTCGAGTCCGGCCTCTCGGTCGATCTGGTGCGGCGGGTCGCCCAGGGCGCGCTGGATGCGGCGGTGGTCACCGAGACCCCGCGCCTGGAGCGCGGCCTCGTACTGAACCCGATCCAGGAGGAGCCACTTGTGGTCGCCGCCCCGATCGGCGCCGCGGGCCGCAGCGACCGCGATCTGCTGCGCACCCTGCCCTTCGTGCGGTTCAACCGACGCACTGGCGTCGGCCGGGTCATCGACACAGCCCTGCGCCAGCGCCGGATCGTCGTGTCCGAAGCGATGGAGCTCGACTCGATCGAGGCGATCCTGGCCATGGTCGCGCGCGGTCTCGGCGTCGCCGTGGCGCCCGCAGGATCGATCACGGACGGTCTGCGCGAGACGGTCCGCACCGTCCCGTTCGGCGATCCACCGGTGCGCCGCCGGGTGGCCCTGATCGAACGCGACCGGGCGGAGGTTGCGCCGGCGATCGCGCTGCTCCTCGAAGAACTCCGGGCGGCGGGGAGCTGACGGCCGATGGTGGGCAGGCGGCCGGGTTCGGGGCAGACTTCGGGCGCCGACACAGGTTGCGCAACGGGGAGCGTATGATCAGGTCTTTTGCCGCCGCCGCCCTCAACAGCCTCAGGCTGCTGCTGCCCGCCCTGTTTCCGTCCTGGCGTTTCTTCGACGTGATCGGCCCGTCGCCCCGGATCGAGGTCGCGGCCCTGAGCCATCCTGACGACGATGCCACGGCCTGGCGGGCGGTGCGCCCGCGACCCGATCGCCTCGGAGCCGCCGGCTACCTGCGCACCTTCTTCTTCAATCCGCGCTGGAACGAAACGCTGTTCCTGGTGACCTGCGCCGAGGGGGTGATCCGCGACGAGAGCGATCACACGCTCCGCGAAATCCGCGACCGGCTGCGCGCCGACCTGAACCGGGACGCGGACGGTACCGCCGCGCCGTGGTTCCGCTTCCGCATCGCCCTGCTCAGCCGCCACGACGGCCGGGTGCGGCGCGACGTGGTGTTCACCTCGCCCGCCTATCCGACTGTCGACGGAGCCGGGTCATGAGCGCCGAGGCGGCGATCCGCCTGACCGAGATCCTGCTCGCGCTCGCCTTCCTCCAGAAGAGCGTGGAGCACTGCGTCGGCCTGCCGGACGAGCGCCGATACTTCCTGCCGCTGGCGGCGCTCAGCCTGCTGCTGCTGACCGGGATCGAGAGCGATCTGGTCTGCTACGCGCTGCTGGTCAACGCGCTGTTCATCCTGCACCGCTTCCAGGGGCCCTATAACGGCGGCAGCGATCTGCTGGGATATCTGATCCTGGTCTGCCTCTGCCTCGCCCATGCCGCGCCGGATCCGGTCTGGCGGGACTACGCGCTCGCCTACCTCGCGCTCCAGCCGATCCTGTCCTACTTCAAGTCCGGCTGGTCGAAAGCGATCCATCGGGACTGGTGGAGCGGCCAGGCGCTGCGGGACGTGTTCGACTTCTCGGCCTACCCGGTCTCCGACGCGGTCCGCGCCCGGTTCCGGGTTTCCGCCCTGCTGGCGCCGATGTCCTGGGCGGTGATCCTGTTCGAGCTGGCCTTCCCGCTGGCCCTGCTCCACCGCGACGCACTGGTCGTCGCCCTCGCCATGGCGGCGGCGTTCCACGTGGCCAACTTCCTGCTGTTCGGCTTCAACCGGTTCGTCTGGATCTGGGTGGCGAGCTACCCGGCGATCCTCTGGCTGCAAGCGCGGCTGGCGGCGGCGGGCGTCCTGCCGTGGACCGGGTGACGCCCGCCCCTCCCGTCTCTAGAGCGCGATCGTTTCAGATCGGATCGATCTGAAACGTGAATCGCCCTCTAACTCAATAACGATAGAGCAAATTCACACGACCAGATGTCTCCATCTGGTCGTGATTTGCTCTAGAACAGGCCCTCGATCTGGCCGGCGTCGTTCAGCGTGATCTTGTTCGCCGCCGGAACGCGCGGCAGGCCCGGCATGGTCATGATCTCGCCGCAGACCGCGACGACGAATTCCGCCCCGTTGGAAAGACGCACCTCGCGCACCGGCAGGGTGTGGCCCGTCGGCGCGCCCTTGGCGTTGGGGTCGGTGGAGAAGCTGTACTGGGTCTTGGCGATGCAGACCGGGTAGGAGCCGCCCCCGTTCTTCTCGATATCGGCGATGGCCGTGGACGCCTTGCCCTCGAACGCGACGTCGTCGGCCCGGTAGATCTCCTTGGCGATGGTGCGGATCTTGTCCTTCAGGCCGAGATCGTCGCCGTAGAGCGGCTTGAACGCCGACGTCCCGCCCTCGACCAACCCGACCACGTGATGGGCCAGCGCCTCGGTTCCGGCCGAGCCGTCGGCCCAGTGGGTGCATTCGATCGCGTCGACGCCGAGCGACGACAGCTCCTCGCGCACCGCCTCGATCTCGGCGTCGGTATCGGTGATGAAGCGGTTGAGCGCGACGGCAACCGGCACGCCGAATTTCTGGGTGTTCTCCACGTGGCGGGCGATGTTGGACACGCCCTCCCGCACCGCCGCGATGTTCTCCGCGCCCAGGTCCTCCTTGGCCACGCCGCCGTGCATCTTGAGCGCGCGGACGGTGCCGACCACCACGGCGGCTGCCGGCGACAGGCCGGCTTTGCGGCACTTGATGTCGAAGAACTTCTCCGCCCCCAGATCGGCGCCGAACCCGGCCTCGGTCACCACGTAGTCGGCCAGCTTGAGGGCCGTCTTGGTCGCCATCACCGAGTTGCAGCCATGGGCGATGTTGGCGAACGGCCCGCCATGGATGAAGGCCGGGTTGTTCTCCAGGGTCTGCACCAGGTTCGGCGACAGGGCGTCCTTCAGCAGCACGGTCATCGCCCCGTCCGCCTCGAGCTCGCGGGCGAAGACCTGATCGCGCTCGCGGGTCTGGCCGACGACGATCTGGCCGAGCCGGCGCTTCAGGTCGTCGAGCGAGGTCGACAGGCACAGGATCGCCATGATCTCCGAGGCGACGACGATGTCGAACCCGTCCTCGCGCGGGAAGCCGTTGGCCACGCCGCCGAGCGAGTTGACGATGGCGCGCAGCGCCCGGTCGTTCATGTCCACGGCCCGGCGCCAGCCGATGCGCCGCGGGTCGAGCCCGACCGCATTGCCCCAGTAGACGTGGTTGTCGATCAGCGCGGCGAGCAGGTTGTTGGCCGCGGCGATGGCGTGGAAGTCGCCGGTGAAGTGGAGGTTGATGTCCTCCATCGGCACCACCTGGGCGTAGCCGCCGCCGGCCGCCCCACCCTTGACCCCGAAGCAGGGGCCGAGCGACGGCTCGCGCAGGCACATGGCGGCCTTCCGGCCGATCCGGTTCAGCGCGTCGCCGAGGCCGACGGTGGTGGTGGTCTTGCCCTCGCCCGCCGCCGTCGGGTTGATGCCGGTGACCAGGATCAGCTTGCCGTCGGGATTGGCGGCCAGACTGTCGATATAGCCGAGATCGATCTTCGCCTTGGTGTGGCCGTAGGGCATGAGGTGCTCGGGCGCGATGCCGAGCTTGGCGCCGATCTCCAGGATCGGCTGCATCTTGGCCTCGCGGGCGATCTCGATATCGGACTTCACCATGGCCGGCCCCTCCCTTCGGGCGATCCCCATCGGTTCCGTCGATGGGTCGATTGACGCTATGGGCGGAGACTAGCGGCAACGCGCCGGGCTGTGGTTGCCGAATTGCGACACCGACCGGCTTGCGGGCGTCAGGGGGCGGAGTCGGGGCGAGTGTCGGGGTCGTCGGTGTCGTCAGGAAGCTCGATGAGACCGTGCTCTTCGAGGGTTTGAAGGATCGGGCCGAGGAGATCCATGTCTGGCTCGATGCCCGCGGCTTCGCAGGCGGCGACATAATGCTGGGTATTACCTATGGCCTGCCTCGCAAACGCCTGAGGAAACTCCTCAATTAATGGAGCGATCAACGAGAGGAATTTGTTGAAACTCTCTGCAGCTTCGTCAGGTCGGTTTCCCAATAGAAGGACTTCCCCTCGGCTGCCCCACGAGGTTGCTAAAACATCTCTGAAAGCATTTGGACGCACTTCAGCTAGACCATTGTAAAGGGCAATGGCCTCATCGACCGAGTCGATAGCCGCACTGTGGTAACCGAGAGCCGCTAACTCGCCTGCCACGTTGTTTAGGGAAGATGCCAAATTAGGAATGAACGCGTCCGGGTTCTCCAAGGCCAGTTTACGGTTAATTCCCACGGCCTCTTGCGCTGCACTCAACGCCTCTTCTCTACGATCAAGACCCGCCAGCCGGCTAGACAGAGTATTATAGGAATCGGCCAGTTCGGGTGTGAATAAATCTGGATCATGTTGCGCCAATTTCTTAAATAATTCTACAGCTTCTTCGATGGCCGTTAAGGCGTCCTCCGATCGAGTCTCATTAGCAAGTATATTTGAAAGGTTATTGAGAGCGTTCGCCAAACTTGAAGTGAGTATTTTAGTATAAGGAGGAATTAGCGTGCGGTACAAAGCAATCGCCTCTTCGATCGCTTCGAGTGCTTCATCCTCACGACCGAGGTCAGATAGACTAACGGATAGATTGTTAAGCGACCGCGCCAGACTGGGGGTGAACGTGTCTGGCCGTTTTGCCGCCAAGGTGCGGTACAGGTCCACCGCTTCATCGATCGCCGTCAGCGCCGCCTTCCAGCGGCCAAGAGCAGAGAGACGGACCGACAGGTCATTCGCCCGCGCCGCGCGGCGGCTTCGTCCGTTATCGGATTTCTCGTCGGCCTCCGCGCGGAACAAGATCGTCTCGACCGCCACGGCCAATTCTCTCAGGGCCACTGTTTGCTGCGGGAACCCACGGACCTGCTCCAAGTACCTGGCCAAGTCGGCGTCGTCACGCCCCTCGACAAGCCCTGCCGCAATCGCCCCGATCGGATCGCCGGACTGCTGCGCCACATCGATCACGACCGGCAGGGCGAGTTCAGCGTTGCCTGAGATCGCTGCGAGGATGCGCGCCTCCCCGTCGGGATTGGCGCGCTGGTCGGGCTCTTTCCAGTTCTGCGCCAGCCAGTTCAGTTTCGTGAGGGCGTTCCGAGCTTCCTGTTCGTTCAGCGCGCCCAACACCGCCCTATAGAACGCCTCATCCAGGCGCCGGTCCCCAAGGAAGTAGGTCCCAACGATGTCGGGCATGAGCCCGATCGGCCCGGCCTCGCCGTCCGGCCCGGCCTCGCCGGGGTGGAGTTCGGCGAGTTTTTCGGCCAGAGCTTCCAAGTCGTCATCCGAGCAGGCTTGGAGGTGTGGGCAGGTCCGCAGTAACTCGACGGTCCTGGCCTCGCTCGGCTCCTGCGAAGCGGTCGCTGCAAGCGTGACGACGCCGACCGCCTCGTCCAAGGCTCGCTCAAGCGCTGGCGACTTGAGACCGAGCAGACCTGACGCACGCCGGTACCACTCCTCCCGCTCCCTCCCGATGATCCACTTGAGCAGGGATGCGTCGGTCATCTCCGAGCCGGACATGGCTCCACGTACGGCCGCCAACGCGGCGAGATGGATCATCACCGCTTCCTTGAAGTCGTCGCGGCCCTGCCTCGGTGCCAAATCCGGGATCTGATGCTCTTCCGGCCAGCGTCCGCCCGCCGTCGAGTCGGCGTCGAGCGCCTGGTCGAACGCCCGAAAGGCGCGGGCAAACTCGGCCCGCCGCTCCTCCTCGCTATCCGCGAGCGGTGGTAGGGCGGCTTCGATAAACTCGCCGCCCGTCGCGTTCAGCACATTGCCGATCGCTTCGTTCTTACTCCCGATATCGTTCCAGACCTCGGATCGGCTGCGGGCGATCAAGACCACTCGAACCCGGATGTCATGGCCTTCCCGCGCCGCTTCCCACAGCATCAGGGAGAGTTGCAGCACCGCTTCCGTCTGCGCCCGCGCCCTTTCCGCATAGTCCACGACGAACAGGATGTCTCCGGTGTGTGACATCAGCGCCCCGTAGACTTCCGGCGCGTCGATCAGCGCCGACAGGTCTATGAACCCGGCGAAGAGCTGGCGGCCCTCGAACGGCTCAAACGTATCGACGATGTGCTGCATGAAGCGGGTCTTGCCCCGCCCCGAGGGCCCGGTCATCAGCCACCATCGCAAGGACATGTCATCGTTGAACCAGTCGCGGAACCGGATCAGGTCTGCATCCCTCTGGCCGAAAGGGACGATGCCGCGTTCGGCCCGTAACAGGGTTCCTTCCGATCCGGCGAGAGCCGGAGCGAATTTCGGTTTGGAGCGAAAGATGCTGGCCCGGACTGCGTCCGGTCCGGGAGGGGTCTCGGTGTTTCTCAGGAACTCCTCGACCTGTTCGGTCACCGCATCTGCGAACTTATCGACCGGGAGTCCCGTGACCTTGTTGACCAATTCCAGAATCGGTTTGGCCCAGCGCCTCACGATCCCACTTTTCTTTTCAGCGTCCATGATCCCCCCGCCGATCCCGGAAACCCTACCCCAACCCGGTCCGCGCGCGAAACGTGCATATCCTCATCGACGGCACCGCCGTCGCGCTGTCGCGGGATCGCCGCTAAACTCCGCCCATGACCCTCGAACACGACCACGACCCCGCCTCAATCCGAGCCCGCATCGCCGGGCGGCCGGAGGCGATGTATCTGCGCGACTGGATCTATGGCGGGATCGACGGGGCGGTGACGACCTTCGCCATCGTCGCCGGGGTCGCGGGGGCCGAGCTGTCGGTCGGGGTGATCCTGATCCTCGGCTTCGCCAACCTGATCGCCGACGGGTTCTCCATGGCGGCGGCCAACTATTCCGGCACCAAGGCGGAGAAGGACGACGCCGCCCGGGTGCTGGCCATGGAGCGCCGCCACATCGCCGCCGAGCCGGACGGCGAGCGCGAGGAGATCCGCCAGATCTTCGCCGCCAAGGGCTTCGAGGGCGCAGCACTGGAACGCGCGGTCGAGACCATTACCGCCGACAAGGACCGATGGGTCCAGACCATGCTGGTGGAGGAGCACCACCTGGCCCCGGTCACCCGCTCGCCCTGGATGGCGGCCTGGGTCACCTTCTCCGCCTTCGCGGTCTGCGGGCTGGTGCCGCTGATCCCCTATATCCTGGGCGGCGGATTCGCCCTGTCGACGGCGATGACCGCGGCCGTGTTCTTCGCCATCGGCTCGGCCAAGTCGCGCTGGTCGCTCAGCCCGTGGTGGCGCTCGGGCGCGGAGACCCTGGCGATCGGCCTCGCCGCCGCCGGGCTCGCCTACGCGGTCGGCCACCTGCTGCGCGGCCTCGTCGGCGACACCGGCCTGTAGGCCGCGAAGCCGGTCAACCCGAGCGGCGGCCCGAAAGCCCGATCCGATCCTTTGCTGCTTGCGCCGGCGGCCGATGGGTGTATACGGCGCTCAAACGGTTCCGAGCCCCGAACGATTTTGTGAATGCGTGCGGTCGGAGAATCGCAGTAACCTGCCGTGGACACCCGATGCTTCCGCACCGGGGCCGTCGAAGCGGCCACAGAGGCTAGCTGGGAGTGCGGTCTCGAGATGTTTGATGATCCGAACGAGATTCCGACGCGCATCGGCTTTCTGCTCGTAAACAATTTCTCGATGATGGCCTTCGCCTCGGCCGTCGAGCCGCTGCGCTCGGCCAACCGCATGGCGAACGAGACCCTGTACGAGTGGCGGGTCTACAGCGTCGACGGCAAGACGGTCACGGCAAGCAACGGCATCGACGTGGTGCCGGACGCGCCGATGGCCGACCTCGACCGCGAGAAGGTGGTCGCCGTGGTCGCCGGGGTCGACGTTCAGAAGTTCGAGGACGAGCGCGTGCTGGGGTTCCTGCGCCGGGCCTCGCGCCAGGGCCGGGCGGTCGGCGCGCTGTGCACCGGCAGCCATGTTCTGGCCAAGGCCGGCCTGCTCGACGACCGGCGCTGCACGATCCACTGGGAGAATCTCGGCGGGTTCACCGAGGAGTTCCCGGAGATCGAGGTCTCCTCCGACCTGTACGAGATCGACCGCGACCGCTTCACCTGTTCCGGCGGCACCGCCTCGCTCGACATGATGCTTCACCTGATCGGCCGGCAGCACGGCCAGACCCTCGCGAATCAGGTGTCGGAGCAGTTCATCCACGACCGCATCCGTGAGCCGCACGACCATCAGCGCATGGAACTGCGCGCCAGAATCGGCGTCAGCCATCCCAAGCTGATCTCCGTGATCAGCGAGATGGAGGGCAATCTCGAGGAGCCGCTGACCCAGACCGATCTCGCCGAGCGGGCGGGGCTGTCGACGCGCCAGCTCGAGCGGCTGTTCCGGAAATACCTCAGCGCAACGCCGACGCGGTACTACCTCACCCTGCGCCTGCACCGGGCCCGCCAGCTCCTGACCCAGACGTCCATGTCGATCCTCTCGGTGGCGCTGGCCTGCGGGTTCGTGTCGGCCAGCCACTTCTCCAAGTGCTACCGCGAATGCTTCGGGCGCACGCCCCGGGCCGAACGGGCGATCGGCGGCGTCACCGGCAATGCGCGGACCGGCGCCGCAGCCGACCGCACGCCGGTAGTGGCCGGCCAGGCCTGACGCATCCCCGCTTTCGCGATGACAGCCGGACGCCGGATCGACTAGGGTCCGCCGCCTCAGCCAACCGCCGCGCAACCCGCCCGACAGGAGATCTCCATGGCGCACCCGGTCGCGGCCGGTCTGGATTTCGGCACCTCGAACTCCGCCATCGGCTTCGGGCGCGACGGCCAGGCGACGCTGCACCGCTTCGACGACGGCCGCACCGTCGTGCCGAGCGCGCTGTTCTTCAGCGACGACGAGAACCGGCTGCTGTTCGGCGCCGAGGCCGAGGCCTGCTTCATGGCGGAGGATGACGGCCGGTATCTGCGCGCCCTGAAGAGCATCCTCGGCACCAGCCTGACGGAGGAGCGCACCATCCTCGGCGGCCGACCCTGGCCGTTCCGGACACTTCTGCAGCGCTTCGTCGGGTATCTGAAGGCGGATGTGGAGCGGCGCGAGGGGGTGACACTGTCCAGCGTGGTCGCCGGCCGACCGGTCCGGTTCAGCGACGACGATGCCCGGGACGCCGAGGCGGAAGCCTATCTGCGCGATATCCTGCGGGATGCCGGCTTTGCCGATATCCGCTTCCTGTACGAGCCGGTCGCCGCCCTGCTCGACGCGAGCGCGCAGATGGAGGCGCCGCATCTCGTGCTGGTCGCCGATATCGGCGGCGGCACCTCGGACTTCACGGTCGCCCGGGCGCGTGCCGGGCGCTCCGCCGCACCGGGCGACCGCTTCGAGATCCTGGCCAACCACGGCGTCCATATCGGCGGCACCGACCTCGACCGCCGGATATCCCTCGACGCCGTGATGCCGCAGCTCGGACTCGGCTCGCAAACCCGCAGCCTGACCTCGGACGAGATCCTGCCCGTCCCAGCGTCGTATTTCGGCGACCTGGCGAGCTGGCACAAGATCCACCTGTTCTACTCGCGGAAGAACCGCGCGGAGATCGCCGATATCCGTCGCCTCGCCCTGGAGCCGGAGAAAATCGACCGGCTGCTCCATGTCATGGACAACCGGCTCGGCCACCGTCTGGCGGCACGGGTGGAGGATCTCAAGATCCGCCTCGGCACCGCCGGCAGCCTCGCGGTGACGCTGCCGGGCCTGCCGGATGCGACCCCGCCGGCGATGGACGACGCAAGGCTGCGCCGGGCGATCGCGCCCGAGCGTCAGGCACTGAGGCAGGCGGTCGCGCGGACCCTGGAGCTTGCCGGGGTGCGGGCGGGCGAGATCGATCATCTCGTGCTGACCGGCGGTACCACACTCCTGCCCTCGGTGCGCGAGACCCTCGCGGCCTGCGTTCCGGACGCAGCCCTGGTCTCGTCCGACCCGTTCTGCGCCGTGGTCAACGGGCTGACAAAGTCAGCGGCGGCGACGGCGCCCTAGCAGGCAGGCAAGGTCGTCTACACCGGGAACCCGAACCGCTGCACCTGCACGAAGTCCGCCCCCTTCTCCGGCTGCTTGAACAGGGCCACCGCGTCGACCCTGAACGGCTCGGCCGTCACCGTCTCCGCCCGCGGGGCGAGAGCGGCGACGACGGCATCCCGCTCGGGACCGTCCGGCAGGCGCGCCGACAGGGTCATGTGGAACCGGAATTCGCCCATCACGTAAGGGTAGCCCCATTGCTGCAGCAGGGTCTCCTGCTGGGCCGAGAGCCCCGCGGCCCGGCGGCGGTCGAGTTCGGCCGCGCTCGGCGGCGCGCGGAACGGGTCGAGCTCCCGCACCGCGTCCGCGGCGAGCGCGTTCATGCGGTGATCGGGCGGCGTCATCATCAGCGCCAGAAAACCGCCGAGCGACCGCAGGCCGAGACGCACGTCAAACGCTTCCCGGGACGCGGCGAAGGCGGCGAAGGCGGCGACCAGCTCGGCTTCGCTGCGGCCGGCACGAAGGTAGAAGGGCGGCTTGATGGTCGCGTGGAAACCGTAGCCCCGGGCGCTCGCCGTCAGGTCGGCCAGACGCCCGGCCTCGACGCCGGCAACCGACGGCTGGGGCCTCGTCTCGCCGGTCGCGCAGTCGCGGCCGAGCCAGTCGGCCCCGAACTCGGCCAGGGGCGAGCCCGGCGCCGGCGCCACATACAGCGCGTATCGCGGCGCGGCGGGGTCCGGCTCATCACCGGAGCCGTCGGGAAAGCTCGGAAAGTCGACCATGTGACACTCCGGTGAATTTCGCTGAGGGATATGGCGCGGACCCGCTCCGACCGGGTATCTAGACCGTACAGCCCTTACGGCGCGCCGGTTATGGCATGCGCGCCCGCACAGGAGAAGACGGCGATGAAACGACGGATCGCGAGCCGGCGCATACTGCTCTCCGACGGCACGGTCGCGGACACGGTGATCTCGGTCGAGGACGGCATGATCACCGCCATCGGCGCCGAGGGTCCGGGCGAGGTATGGGATGTCGGCGACGCCTGGGTCCTGCCCGGCGTGATCGACCTGCACGGCGACGCTTTCGAGCGCCAGATCATGCCGCGGCCGGGAGTTCACTTTCCGCTGGATCTCGCCCTTCAGGACACCGACGCCCAGATGCTGGCGAACGGGATCTCCACCGCCTATCACGGCGTCACCTACTCCTGGGAGCCGGGACTGCGGGGCCGGGAGTCGACGCTGAAGGTCAAGGCGGCCATCGAGGCCGGGCGCCCACATCTCGGCTGCGACACCCGCTTCCACCTGCGGCACGAGACGCACAATCTCGCGGCGGAGGCCGAGGTGATGGACTGGCTCGCCGACGGGACCGTCGATCTGCTGGCGTTCAACGACCACAGCCATGTGAGCCTTCGCGAGATCGAGCAGAACGGCAAGTCGACCGCGACCTATACCGGCCGCACCGGCCTCAGCCACGACCAGTTCATGGACCTGCTGCGGGACGTATGCGCCCGCCAGCCGGACGTGACGGCCTCCATCGAGCGGCTGTCGACGGCGGCGCTGGACCACGGCGTGGCGCTGGCCAGCCATGACGACGACGCCCCGGAACTGCGCTGCTGGTATCACGGCCTGGGCTGCCGCATCGCCGAATTCCCGATGAACACCCCGACGGCGGAGAAAGCGGTGGCGCTTGGCGATCCGGTGATCTGCGGCGCGCCGAACATCATCCGCGGCGGCAGCCACATGGGCACGCGCGGCGTGCGGGCCGCGACCGAGGTCCGGGAGGGCCGCTGCACGATCCTCGTGTCGGACTACTACTACCCGGCCCTGGTTCAGGCGCCGTTCCGCCTGGAGGCGGACGGCGACTGCGACTTCGCCACCGGCTGGGCCATGGTCTCCACCAACCCGGCCCGGGCCGCCGGCCTGGACGACCGCGGCGCCATCGCGGCGGGCCAGCGCGCGGATCTCGTGGTCGTGGAAAGCCGCGACGGCGCCCCGGCGAAGGTGCTGGCCACCCTGGTCGCCGGGCGGGACGCCTACCGCACCGCCGCCTGACCCCCGCGCCCGCGCGCGCCGCTCACTCCGCGGCCTGACGCGACCGGTCCTTGCCGGCCGGGTCGGATTCCTGCTCCGCCACTTCCTGGTCGTGCTCGAACAGGCTGGCCAGATGCGCGGCGGCTTCCTTCGAGGTGCGGATCATCTCCGCCTCGTCGCGGTGGATGGCGTACTGCTCGCGCAGGAGCTGCTCGTCGTACTCCTTGAAGTGCTTCACCATCTGGTCCGCCTTGCGGCCCGGCACACCGAGTTCGCGGAAGACCCGGCCGGCCATGTCGAGGCTGGAGTCGAAATACTCGCGGACCACCTGGTCGACGCCGAGCTCCATCAGCCGGTACACGTGGAAGCGGTCATGGGCCCGGGCGAACAGCTTGAGATTCGGGAAGTGCATGCCCGCGACCCGGGCGACGCTGTCGGCCCGCTCCGGGTCGTCCACCGCGATGACCAGCAGTTTCGCCCGCCCAGCCCCGGCCGCCTCCAGGATCTGCAGACGCGAGGCATCGCCGAAATAGGCCTCGTTGCCGAAACGTCGGGCGATGGCAATGCGGTCGTGGTCGCTGTCCAACGCCACGAACTTGATGCGGCGCATGTTCAGCATGCGGCCGATCATCTGCCCGAACCGACCGAAACCGGCGATGATGACCTGGGTCTCCGGGTCGCCCATGTCCTCCATGGTCGCCTGGGCGACGGCCCTCTTCGAGAACCGTCCGCGCATCACGTCGGCAAGCTGCACGGTGAACGGGGTCATCGCCATGGAGATGGCGACCACCAGGATCAGGAAATCCGCCGTCGCCCGGTCGACCGCCCCCACATTGATCGCCGCGCCGAACAGGACGAACGCGAACTCGCCGCCCTGGGGCAGCACGGCGGCCAGGGCGAGCGCCGGCTCCCAGCGCATGCCAATGGCGCGGGCCAGACCGAACAGGGTCGCGCACTTGATCGCGACAAGGCCCAGCGCCGCCCCGAACACGGTCACTGGGGCCTCGAAGAAGTTCCCGAGGTCGATCGACATGCCGACGGCGATGAAGAACAGCCCGAGCAGGAGGCCCTTGAACGGCTCGATATCCGCTTCCAGGCGGTGGCGGTATTCGCTGTCGGCCAGCAGAACGCCGGCCAGGAACGCCCCGAGCGCCATGGACAGGCCGATCCGGTCCATGGCCAGCGCCATGCCCAGCACCACCAGCAGTGCGGCGGCGGTGAACAGCTCCTGCACCCCGGTCGCCGAGACGATACGCAGAAGCGGGCGCAGCAGCTTGCGGCCGACCACGATGATCAGCACGACGGTGACGATCGAGAAGCCGATAGACAGGTAGTCCGTGTCCGCCAGAGCCGCTTCCGCCGCCCCGTCCCCCGCCAGTTGCGGCGCCTCGGCGATCCAGGGCAGGACGGCCAGCAGCGGGATGACCGCAAGATCCTGGAAGAGCAGGATCGAGAACGCGGCACGACCGTGCTGGGTCCGCAGCTCGCCGCGGTCGGCGAGCGTCTGCACCGCGAAAGCGGTCGAGGAGAGCGCCAGGACGAGACCGATCACGACGGCCGTCTGGACGCTGTAGCCGAAGGCGTAGGACGCCAGCCCGATCAGCGCCGCGCTGATCGCGACCTGGGCGGTGCCGAGCCCGAAGATCGGCCGGCGCAAGGCCCACAGGCGCGCCGGCATCAGCTCGAGCCCGATGATGAACAGCAGCAGGACCACGCCGAATTCGGCGAAGTGCAGGATCGCCTCAACGTCGGAGATCAGGCCCAGGACCGACGGGCCGATCGCGATCCCGGCGCCGAGATAGCCCAGTAGCGCCCCGAGACCGAGCTTGCGGAACACCGGAACGGCGATCACCGCCGCCGTCAGGAAGACCACCGTGTCCTGAATTCCCGCCATACCCGATCCCGCGCTGCCGGCCGCTCCGCTGCGGCGCACCAATCGTAGCACGGTTGCGCGGCGGCATGGTGGCCCGGCCGACGGTCCGGCTCCGCTTGCGGCGATTTCCGTGCCTCGCGTATCGTGCGCGCCACACCAATACGAAACATCAAACACGAACGGGGGGGTGCGCCATGAGCGCCACGATCTTTGGGCCGAGGATTATGCTGGTCGGCGGCGGAGCGATCGGCCGGGTGGGCGAAGTCCTGGAGAAGCTCCAGGTCAGCCGGCCGCTGATCGTCACCGACCCGTTCATGGTGAGCTCCCGCATGATCGAGGCGCTGACCGCCCCGCTCTCCGCCGCTGGGATCGCCTACGACATCTTCTCCGACACCGTGCCCGATCCGACCACCACCGTCGTCGAGGCCGGTACGCAGCGGCTGCGCTCCGGCGGCTTCGACGCGCTGATCGGCTTCGGTGGCGGCTCCCCCATGGACACCGCCAAGGCCATGAACATCCTGGCCGCCCATGGCGGGCAGATGCGCGACTACAAGGTGCCCAACGGCGTCGATACCGCCGCCGTCCCGCTGCTCTGCATTCCGACCACCGCCGGCACGGGGTCCGAGGTGACCCGCGGCACGGTCATCACGGATGTCGCGACCGACGAGAAGATGCTGGTCATGTGCCTCGCCGGACAGGCGGACGCGGCGATCGTCGACTACGAACTGACGATGAAGAAACCGTTCCGCCTGACCGCCGATACCGGGATCGACAGCTTCACCCACGCGCTGGAGGCGTTCGTCAGCCAGAAGTGCAACCCGTTCTCGGACAGCATGGCGATCGCCGCGATGACGCGAATCGGCGCCAACCTGAAGACCGCCTGCCTCGAGCCGGACAACCGGGCGGCGCGCGAGCAGATGATGCTCGGTGCGACCCAGGCCGGCATGGCCTTCTCGAACGCGTCGGTCGCCCTGGTGCACGGCATGAGCCGACCCATCGGCGCCCATTTCCACGTGCCGCACGGGCTGTCGAACGCCATGCTGCTGCCGGCGGTCACCCGGTTCTCGCTCGACTCGGCCCTCGACCGCTACGCCGAGGCCGGGCGTCTGATCGGCGCCGCACAGGCGGGCGACGACGACGAAACGGCGGCCAACAAGCTGCTGGACTGGCTCTACCGGACCAACGAGGAGCTGCAGGTGCCGACCCCGCCCGCCTACGGGATCGAGGAGGCGAAGTGGAATGCCGTCCTCGACACCATGGCGTCCCAGTGCATCGCCTCCGGGTCCCACGCCAACAACCCGCGGGTGCCGGAGCACGGCGAGATCGTGGAACTCTACCGCCAGGTCTGGAGCGCCAACCGCTGACCGGCGCCGGCTAGCCGGAGCGGAGAGGCGCGGCAATCAGCTCCGGCGGCGGATGCCGATCCGGCGGCCGACGCCCTCCAGCTCCCCGGCGGCTTTCTCGGCGGCCAGGTGCTCGGCGTGAAGGGCAGCGACCTTCGCCAGGGCGTCCTCCGGCAGCGGGGCCGAGCGCTTCGTCGTCAGGTCGACATGCATGCACATCAGCTCGTTGGTCGCCGCGAGGAATCCCTCCTCGGCATGGACCATCTCGTGGATCAGGTGGAACCGCTTGGCGTCGTGGTCGACGATGCGCGACCGGAACGCCAGGGGGGCACCCTCGACCACCTCGCGGTCGTAGGTCACATGGGCCTCGAGAACGAAGATCGACGCGTCCCGGGCCCGGCGGTAGGCTTCGCCCACCCCCAGATGAACGCAGACCGCCTCGGTCGCCATGTCGAAGGCGACCAGGTAGTAGCCGACATTCATATGGCCGTTGTAGTCGATCCAGTCCGGGCGCACGGTCGCCGTCCCCGAGTTGAACCATCCCGCGTCGCTCATGCCCTGCTCCATTAGTCCCGTTGTCCATCAATGATCGTGCCGCGGATCATGACCGCGCTGGCCTGGATGGGCAAACACGCGACCGCTCTGCTCGCCGCCGGCGTCTTCGTCGGCCTCGCGCTGCCCGACCTCGCGACCCTGGCCCGCCCGCTGCTCGTGCCCACCATCGTCGTGATGCTGGTCTTCTCGCTGCTGCGCCTGCAGCCGTCGGCGATCGCCGCCGCGGCGCGCAGCCCCGGCCGGGTCCTGCCGGTCGTCGGCTTCGTGCTGCTGCTGTCGCCGGCCATCGGTCAGGCCGGGGTCACGCTGCTGGACCTTGAGCACTGGTTCGGCATCGGTGTCGCGGTCGCGGTTGTAGTCTGGACGGCGTCGCCGCCCCTGGTCTCGGTCACCGCCCTGGCGACGATCCTCGGCCTGGACGGCGCGCTCGCGCTCATGGTCATGACGCTGGGCGGGCTGCTGATGCCGCTGACCCTGCCGCCGCTTGTGCTCGGCCTGATCGGGCTGGACCTGCAGATCGGCGTGGTCGAGCTGATGCTTCGGCTGACCGGAATGCTGGCGGTCGCCGGCGTGCTGGCCGTCTCCGTCCGATGGGCGGCCGGCGAGGCTCGGATCCAGCGGCACTCCGAAGCGATCGACGGCGCCTTCGTCCTCATCATGCTGCTGTTCGCCGTCGCCGTCATGGACGGGGTCACGGCCGCGGCGGTCGCCGACCCGGCGAAGATCGCCGGCATGGTCGCCCTGGTCTTCGCCGTCAGCCTCATCCTGCAGGCGATCGGGTTCGTGGCGTTCCTCGCCTGGGGCCGGCGCATGGCGACCACCGTCGCGCTGATCGCCGGAAACCGGAACATGGCGATCGTCTTGGGCGCCGCGCCGGCGGCCTTCCACCCCGACGTCTTCCTCTATCTTGCGATCCTGCAGTTCCCGATCTACCTGCTGCCTGCGCTACTGCGTCCTGTGTATCGGAAATACGGTGCCTAGAGGCGCCGTCGCGGTTGGAGGACGGACGAGAATCGGCGATACTGCGGCGGTGCCCGATCAGCGGGCGCTGCCGGCTCCCGACCGGACGGCACCGCAGCCTCCCGACGATCAGCCGCCCGTTCGCCGGCGCGGCGCGTAACCACAGGGAACGCAAACCGTGAGAGCGATCGACAGTGCCCGCCGACGCGGGAATCTGGGTGCTCTTCGCCGCCGTTTGGTGCTGATCGGCCTCACGCTGCTGGCCGCCGGCGCCAGCTACATCTTCACAGCCGACAGCCAGGTCAACTACCAGCATATGGCCGCCGTGACGGTGCTCCTCATCGGCGTCTGCGTCATCACGATCGACTGGTGGGTGAGCCGCGACATCAAGCGCTCCGGCGGCGTCCAGGCAATGCGGTCCGGCGGCGTCCTGTCCACGGGGCCGGCGGCGACGGCCGGACGTCTGTGGGCCCAGGGCGAGGGGTTCCGGGTCAGCGGGCTTTCCGACGACGCGCGAAAGAACTTCGGCGAGGCGGCGGCCCTGTTCCGCGAAGCCAAGGACAAGGCGGGAGAGATCCTGGTCAAGCTGAGCCAGGGCGAGCTTGCGGCCGAGACCGGCGATCTCGACGGCGCCGAACGCCATTTCACCGAGGCCGCGGCCGAGGCGAAGGAAACCAAGGACATCCGCAGCGAGGGGCGGGCGCTGGCCGGGCTCGGCGGCATCAACCTCCAGCGCCGAAGCTATGAGGCGGCCCGCCAACAGTTCGAAGATGCCCGCCAGGCGTTCTCGGCCGATACCGACCGGTTCGGCGAAGCGGGCGCCCTGCTCGGCCTGGGCGAGGCCTGCCTCAAGGTCACGAAACACGAGGAGGCGGGCAGCCATTTCGACCAGGCCCGGTTCCTGTTCAGTCAGGTCGGCGACCGCATCGGCGAGGCCCACGCGCTCTACGCCCGCGGCGAGCTGTTCCGCCTGGAGCGCAACGGCGCCGAGGCCCAGAACCGCTTCGAGCGGGCGCTCACCCTGTATCGGCGCACCGGCGACTATGTCGGCGAGGGCATGGTCCGGCTCTGCCTCTCCGACGCCTATCGTCGGATGCAGCGCGGCAGCGACGCCCGGGAAACCGCGCTCGAAGCGTGCATCCGCTTCAAGCAGGCCGGCCGCCGTCTCGGCAACAGCGGGCTGATCGCCGGCCGGGGCGACATCCGCCGCGCCCGCGTCCGCTTCGACTGGGCGCGGGCCAATGGCAACGCCGCGCGCAACCTGTTCGTGGAGACCGGGGAGCGCGATAGCGAGAGCCGCATCATGATCGGCATGGGCGAGCTCGAGCGGATGGCCGGGAACCTGGAGGAGGCGCGCGGCCTGTTCGACCGGGTGATCGCCCAGTCCAAGAACTCCAGCGACCTGCTGGTTCTGGCCGATGCCCAGAAGGGCCGCGGCCATGTCGATATCGCCCGCGACCAGAAGCGGTCGGCCCGGGAAGTCCTGAAGGAAGCCTACGGCCATTACCAGAATGCCGGCGGCGCGCGGGACGCGGCCCAGGCGCTGATGGATCTCGGCCAGCTCGATATGCTGATGGAGAACTTCGACCGTGCCCGGGTCAACTACGCCCAGGTCCGGGGCATGTACGCCAAGCTGCAGGACCCCCATGGCGAGGCCACCGCAGTGCGGGCGATCGGCGATCTTGAATCGGCCCAGGGGCGCCTCGAACAGGCCCAGCAGGCCTATGCAGAGGCCCGCATTCTGTTCCAGAGCGTCGGCGACCGGCTGTCGGAGGCGGACGCCGCCCTGCAGATCGGCCTGCTGGCGGTCAACCGGGACAACGCCACCGCGGCGGCATTGCTGGTGCAGGCGGGACGCCTTTATCGCGCTGTCGGTGCGGTCGAATGGCAGCGCAAAGCCCATGGCCTGGCGCGCCGCGTGAGGTAACCCACAGAAGCGGGCAGCGAGCGCGACATTTCTGCAACACCCCCGACGAAGCCGGTGCCCTCCCGTGCCTCGGACTGGTCAATCAACGCCCCTTATGATACTCGACTTACACGTTGCCAAGGAGCCGTCGCGTCGACGCTGACGAAGACGACACAGGTTCGCTTGCAGTGGTTATGAGCGCGGATTTCAGCCGCGCGGTTTGAAAAGGGCATGGCCTCAATGCGTCGGGTAGCGATCGGATCCACTCTGGCATTGTTTCTCCTCGCCGGCTGCGCATCGCAGGGCGAGAGGGAGGAAGGCGCGGTCTACGACCCGATCGAGCCGGCGAACCGTCTGGTCTTCGCGTTCAATGACGCCGTCGATACGATGGTGCTGCAGCCGACCGCCTTTGTTTACAAGGAAGTGGTTCCGGCGGGCGTGCGAGAGGTCGTGCGCAACTTCCTCGACTGGCTGAGCTCCCCTGTCTATATCGCGAACAGCGCCCTTCAGGGCGATCTGGAAGGGCTTGAGCACAACGCCTCGCGCTTCGTCGCCAACGCGCCGATGTTCGGCCTGGTCGACAACGCGACCGGTCTCGGCCTGGAGCGGCGGCCGGAGGACTTCGGTCAGACGCTGGCCGTCTGGGGCGCGGATTCGGGCCCGTACCTCGTGCTGCCGCTGCTTGGCCCGTCGAACGTCCGGGACACCGCCGGCCTGGTCGCCGACCAGTTCATGGACCCGCTGAACTACCTCGGCAACGAGGACGAGCGCGAGCGCTACATGATCGCGCGCCGGGTCGTCGGCGCGGTCTCCTTACGCGCGGAGTTCTTCGATCAGATCAACGATCTGAAGGCGACGTCCGTGGATTACTACGCCCGTGTCCGCACCATCTACCAGCAGCGGCGCGAGGCGTTGATCCGGAACAACACGCCGCCCGCGGTGGGCGCGCCCTCGTCGTCGGGCGAATTCGACGAGTATCGGCCGTCCAACGCGCCCATCGAGCAGAGCGGACGTCGCTCCGCCGATTGATTGTGCCATCGGCCGGTTGATCCGGACCTGCAGCAACCTGACAGCCTGAAGAAACTCGAGTGAAAGACGGGGATCGGTCCATGGGCAGTCTATTCAGGGCATTTGTTCTAATTGTTCTGATTTCGGTGCCGCTTGTGCCGGCGCGTTCGGCGTCCGACCCCGGCGAGTTCGTGTCGGAATTCGCCGAGAAGGCGATCTCCCTGGTCTCCGACAAGGACCTGTCGACCGAGGAACGGCGCGAGCAGTTCGCGGACCTGGTCCAGACCTATTTCGACATGCCGGGGATCGGCCGGTTTCTGCTCGGCCGCTACTGGCGCACGGCCTCCGACGCTGAGCAGGATGCCTACCTGAAGGCCTTCACCGAGAACATCGTCTACACCTACGCCCGGCGTTTTAACGAATACGACGGCCAGAAGCTGACGATCGACGGCGTGCGCGAGGACGGACGCTTCGACATCGTGTCCAGCCGCATCGTCGACCCCGCCAGCCCGCAGGAGTACCGCCTGGACTGGCGCGTCATCGACGAGGAAGGCGGCTTCAAGGTCGTCGACATCGTGATCGAAGGCGTCAGCATGAGCGTCACCCAGCGCCAGGAATACGCCTCGGTGATCCAGAGCAACGGCGGCCGGGTCCAGGCGCTCATCGACGCGCTGAACCGTCAGATGTCCGGCATCCGCGCCTCGGGCGGCTAACCACTTCTCCTGAAGGGGACCGGCCCGCACGCGAGTCCGACCGGCGCCACCCGGCGCCCAGGATCGGCCCCCCGTGCCCGGTCGCCGTCAGGCGCGCACCACCGGCTTGTAGCGGATGCGGTGCGGCTGCAACGACTCCTCGCCAAGGCGGCGTTTCTTGTCGGCCTCGTAGGCCTCGAAGTTGCCCTCGAACCACTCCACATGGCTGTCGCCCTCGAAGGCGAGGATGTGGGTCGCCACGCGATCGAGGAACCAGCGATCGTGGCTGATCACCACCGCGCAGCCGGCGAAGTCCAGCAAGCCCTCTTCCAGTGCGCGCAGCGTGTCCACGTCCAGATCGTTGGTCGGCTCGTCGAGCATCAGCACGTTGGCGCCGGATTTCAGCATCTTCGCCAGATGGACGCGGTTGCGCTCACCGCCGGAGAGCTGGCCGACCTTCTTCTGCTGATCGCCGCCGCGGAAGTTGAACTGGCCGCAATAGGCGCGGCTTTGAATTTTGCGCCGGCCGAGATCGATCTCGTCGAGACCGTCGGAGATCTCCTCCCAGACCGTCTTGTTCGGGTCCAGGCTGTCGCGGCTCTGGTCGACATAGCCGAGCTTCACCGTGTCGCCGATACGGATCACGCCGTCATCCGGCGTCTCCTGCTGGGTGATCATCCGGAACAGGGTGGTCTTGCCCGCACCGTTCGGGCCGATCACGCCGACGATGCCGCCCGGGGGCAACTTGAAGGTCAGGTCCTCGATCAGCAGCCGGTCGCCGAACGCCTTGTCTAGGCCCTCGGCTTCGATCACCACGTCGCCCAGGCGCGGTCCGGCCGGGATGACGATCTGAGCGGTATCGGGTGCCTTCTCCTTGCTCTGAGCCAGCAGTTCCTCATAGGCCTGCACGCGCGCCTTGGATTTCGCCTGGCGAGCCTTCGCCCCCTGCTGGATCCACTCCAGCTCGTTGCTGAGGGTGCGCATCCGAGCGGCTTCCTGACGCCCCTCCTGCTCCAGTCGCTTCTGCTTCTGCTTCAGCCAGCCGGAATAGTTGCCCTCGTAGGGGATACCGCGGCCGCGATCGAGTTCGAGAATCCAGCCCGCCACCTCGTCCAGGAAGTATCGATCGTGGGTCACGGTGACCACGGTGCCGGGATACTCGGCGAGCATCCGCTGCAGCCAGGCGACGGACTCCGCGTCCAGGTGGTTGGTCGGTTCGTCGAGCAGCAGCATGTCCGGCTGGGACAGCAGCAGGCGGGCCAGCGCTACCCGGCGCCGTTCGCCGCCCGACAGCTTGGTGACGTCGGCATCGCCCGGCGGACAGCGCAGCGCGTCCATGGCGATGTTCACCTTGCGCTCGAGATCCCAGGCGTCGGCCGCGTCGATCTTCTCCTGAAGCTCCGCCTGCTCGGCCAGCAGCTCGTTCATCTCGTCGTCGGTCATCTCCTCGCCGAACCGCATGGAGACCTCGTTGAACCGGTCGACCAGATCCTTGATCGGCCCGAGGCCGCGCATGACGTTGCCCTGCACGTCGGTATCGGTGTCGAGCTGCGGCTCCTGCGGCAGGTAGCCGACCTTCACGCCGTCCGCCGCCCAGGCTTCGCCCTGATACTCGGTATCGACCCCGGCCATGATCTTCAGCAGGGTCGACTTGCCGGCGCCGTTGACGCCGAGAACGCCGATCTTGGCGCCCGGAAGAAACGACAGGCGGATATCCTTCAGGACTTCCCGGCCTCCGGGGTAGACCTTGGAGAGCCCGTTCATGACGTAGATGTACTGATAGGAGGCCATTCGGCGCGATCCTTTGACGGAGCGTGGATTGATCAGCGCAGGTTCTAGCCCATCGGCCGGGGGTGCGGCAATGCGGGGGTGAGACACGTGGGATGAGGCAGGGCGGGGGTCGGACGTGTCCGCACCCGCATTATGGTGATGTTAACGATTTGACCGATAAACTTTGAGACGAATCCACTGTCCCCGACGCGAGCCGCTCGATGCCAGCCGAATTCCGTTTCATCCTGTTCACGCCGCAGGAAGCCGCGCAGGCGCTCGTGAAGTTCTGCCAGAAGAGCGGGCGCAAGCTGCCGATCGCCACGGTGGTCGGCGCCGAGCCGGTCGGCGGAGTCGCCGGCGAAGAACCGCCGCGCGGTCTGCTGCGCCTGCTCCCGGACAGCGGTCAGGAAGTGCAGTTCAAGTTCGAACCCCAGGAGATCGTCGGCGCGCTGCTGCTGTTCGCGCTGGACCGCAAGATCCCCATGCCGCGGGACAGCGAGAAGGTGCTGGAGTCGATCCGCAATCGATTCGCGCTCAGGATCGGGTACTATCCGGTCGAAGGCGGCACCGTCGGCAAGGCCGACAAGCCTAAGGCGGCCGGCAAATAGCGCGAGAACGACCGCAGGCGGCCGTTTTTCGGCGGCTCGGATGAAGTTTTGGTGAAATCACCCTCGACCCTACGCCGCCGCCGCCATGCTCGGCTAGTGTGAGCCGCTGCTCCGTGGAGGCGTGACCGATGAAGAAGAACCCCCTGCTGTCCGACGCCGTGACACCGCACCGGCGCTTCACCAAGCGCGGCCTGCTGGACCGCGCCTTCATCGCCATGTTCCATGGCCTGGTCTATCCGCAGATCTGGGAGGATCCCGAGGTCGACCTGAAGGCGCTGCGGCTGACCCCGGAAAGCCGCATCCTGACGATCGCGTCCGGCGGCTGCAACGTTCTGAACTACCTCACCGAGACGCCGGAACGGGTCACCGCGGTGGATCTCAACCCGCATCATATCGCCCTCTGCCACTTGAAGACCGCGGCGCTGCGGCACCTGCCGAGCTACGAGGCGTTCTTCCGGCTGTTCGGCTATGCCGACGAGAAGGGGAATGTCCGCGCTTTCCACAAGCACGTGCGCGACCACCTCGACCCGGACACCCACGCCTACTGGATGCGCCGGGGCCTGACCGGCCGGCGGATCAACCTGTTCGCCCGCAACATCTACAAGCACGGCGTGCTCGGCCGCTTCATCGGCCTGCTGCATCTGGTGGCCCGGCTCAGCGGCAAGAATCCCAAGCGCCTGCTGACGGCCCGCAATCTCGACGAGCAGCGTTGGCTGTTCGAGACCCTGATCGAGCCGATCTTCGAGACCCGCGCGATGAAGGCGATCTGCCGGCTGCCGGTCAGCTATTTCGGCCTCGGCATCCCGCCGGCGCAGTTCCAGGAGCTGTCGGCCTCGTCCGGCGGGAACATGGCCGATCTGATGCGCTCCCGGCTGGAGCGGCTCGCCTGCGACTTCCCGTTCACCGACAACTATTTCGCCTGGCAGGCCTTCGGGCGCGGCTACGACAAGGTCGATCGCATCGCCGTCCCGCGCTATCTGCAGGAGCGGTATTACGAGAAGCTTCAGGGCAACCTCGACCGGGTGGACTTCAAGCAGACCTCGGTGACGGCCTGGCTGCAGACCCAGCCCGACGCCTCCCTCGACCGCTACGTCCTGCTGGACGCCCAGGACTGGATGACCGCCGAGCAGCTCACCGAGCTATGGGGCGAGATCCTGCGGACCGGCAAGCCGGGCACGCGGGTCATCTTCCGCACCGCCGGCGAGGACAGCATCCTGCCCGGGCGCATTCCGAACGAGATGCTCGACCGGTTCGAGTATCACGAGGCGGAGAGCAAGGCCCATACCGCCGCCGACCGGTCGTCGATCTATGGCGGCTTCCACCTCTACACCCTCAGGGACTGAGCCCATGGCGGACGACGTCCGCGGCGCGACCGGTGCAGACGGGGATACCGATGGCGTCCGTCGCCGGATGGACGACATGTACCGCGTGCAGCGTCACATCTACGACCTGACCCGCGCCTACTACCTGCTCGGCCGCGATCTGCTGATCCGCGAGCTCGACCTGCGGCCGGGCGAGACCGTGTGCGAGATCGGCTGCGGGACCGGGCGCAATCTGGTGCTAATGGCCCGGCGCTATCCCGACGCCCGGCTGATGGGACTCGACGCCTCGACGGAGATGCTGCGCTCGGCGGAGGCCAAGATTGCCGGGGCAGGGCTCGGGGACCGGCTGCCGCTGGTGCAGGGCTTTGCCGAACGGTTCGACCCGCGCCACGCCTTCGGCCTCGATGCGCCGCTCGACCGGATCGTCTTCTCCTATTCCCTGTCGATGATCCCGCCCTGGCGGGAGGCGATCGACCACGCCCTGCGCTCACTCAAGCCGGGGGGCCGGGTCCATATCGTCGATTTCGGCGAGCAGGCCGGATTGCCAGGCTGGTTCCGCCGATTCCTGTTCCGCTGGCTCGACCTGTTCGGCGTGCATGTGCGCCCGGAGCTGCTCGACTATCTCCGGAAGCTGAAGGACTCCGGTCGGGCCGACGTGGAGATCCGCCCGATCTTCCGCGGCTACGCCTTCCGCGCGGATATCCGCAGACCGGATTGAGCAGCCGTGCGAAACGGTGAGCTAGCGCCTGAGCCGTTCGGCCACGCTCACGATCCGCTCGGCCCGGTCGACGATGGGCTTGTCGATCATCTTGCCCTGGTAGGCCACCGCGCCCTTGCCCTCGGCCAGGGCCGCGCGGAACGCGGCCAGCAGACCCTCGGCATGGGCGATCTCCTCGTCGCTCGGGGTGAAGGCCGCGTTCAGGACCGGGATCTGCGCCGGGTGGATTCCCATCCCGCCCTCCGAGCCGTTGCGCCGGCCCTGCTCCGCGCCGCGCCGGAACGCGTCGAGATCGGTGAACTCGGCGATCGAGCCTGGATAGCCGAGCGGGGTGATCCCGGCTTCCCGCGCCGCCAGCCGCACCATCGCATCGTAGGGATCGAGCACGGCGGGATCGGGCTCCGGCAAGCCGAGATCGGCCGCCATGTCCTCGCCGCCGAGGGTGATCGCCGCCACCCGCGGGCTCGCCTTGGCAATGGCCCGGGCCTCGTGAACGCCCTTGGCCGTCTCCACCAGGACCGCATAGCGCACGTGCCCGGCGGGCAGGCCGCGCTCCGCCTCCAACTCGCCCACCACCTCGTCGATGGCCAGGATATGGTCGGCGCTGTCCACCTTCGGCAGGCAGAGCGCGTCGAGCCCCGGGATCACCGCCGCCTCCAGGTCGGCGATGGCATGGCGCCACGGCCGGTTGATGCGCACCATGACCTCGACCGTTCCCGCCTTGGCGACGGTGGCGATGGCCTCCAGCAGCGCGGCGCGCGCATCGGCCTTGCGGTCGGGCGGAATGGAATCCTCCACGTCCAGGATCACGACGTCGGCGCCGCGGTCCGCCGCCTTGGCGACGAACCGCCCGGCATAGGCGGGAACGTAGAGCAGCGACCGCCACAGGGGCGCGGGCCGGGAAGAGCCACCGGTCATCAGATCAGTCCTCCTGCACGCAGGATCTCGGGATCGTGGCCGAGGACGGGCCAGATCTCGGCATTGTGCTCGCCGAGCTCGGGGGCGGGCATCCGAAGTTGCGCCGGACTGCCCGACATGCGGGGGATCACGTTGTGCATGGCGATCCGGCCGATATCGGCATCGGGCATGGAGACGATGGCCTCGCGGTCGACCGGATAGGGGTGTGTGGCCAGTTCGCCCACATCCGGCACCGCGCCGACCGTGACTCCCGCCTTCTCGAAGATCTCCAGGTTCTCCGCCTGGGTCCGCTCGGCCATGAAGGCACCGACGATGGGATCGAGCTCGTGGCGATTGGCGACCCGGTCCGTGTTGGTGCGGAACTTGGGGTCGTCGATCAGATCCTCGCGGCCGATGGCGCGCAGCAGCCGCTCCGCCATGGATTGCATGGACGCGCTCAGCGCCACGTATTTGCCGTCCTTGCACTGGTAAACGTTGCGCGGCGCCGACTGGTTGGAGAGCGAGCCGGTGCGTTCCGGCACCACCCCGGTCAGGTCGTAGTTGGCGACGATCGGGCCGAGCATCGAATGGATCGGCTCGAACAGGGTGAGGTCGATCACCTGCCCCGGCCCCTTCTTCACCTCGATCTCGCGGATCGCCACCATGGCCGAGAAGGCGCCGTACAGGCCGGCGATCATGTCGGCGAGTGCCAACGGCGGCAGCACCGGCGGCCGGTCGGCGAAGCCGTTCATGGCGGCGAACCCGCTCATGGCCTCGACCAGACTGCCGAAGCCCGGGCGGTGGGACCACATGCCGTCCTGGCCCCAGCCGGAGATGCGGATGATGATCAGGTTCGGGTTGCGCGCCAGCAGCACGTCCGGGCCGATCCCCATCTTCTCCAGCGTGCCCGGCTTGAAGTTCTCCACCAGCACCCGCGCCGAGGCGACCAGGTCCAGCATCAGCTCGACCGCGCCCTCCTGGCGGAAGTTCAGAGTGACGCTCTTCTTGTTGCGGCAGAGCACCTTCCAGTGGGTCGTCACGCCAGCCGTGTTCCAGGCGCGCAAGTCGTCGCCGGTGCCCGGCTTCTCGATCTTGATGACCTCGGCCCCGTGATCGGCCAGCAGGTGGGTCACCGCATTGCCGGCAATCAGCCGGGACATGTCGAGGACACGCACCCCGTCCAGGGCGCCGGGCACGTCGCCCACCCATTCCTTCTCGACGCCACTCATGCGTCCGTTTCCTCCAGATGCGGATTTTCATTCCCGACGGAGAGGCCGTCGGGTTCGGATATCCTGGTCATCGCCCGGCCCGGCGGTCCAGTGCATACCGCTCGACCGCCTCCGGGTCGAAGCGGAAGCCCATGCCCGGGACGTCGGGGATCACCAGATCGCCGTCCACCATCTCGATCGGATCGGCGAAGAGCGGGCGGAACCACGGCATATGCTCGGCGTAGCTGACATTGGAGACCGCGCCGCAGAGCTGCAGGCAGTGCTCGGTGAACAGATGCGGGCTGACCGGCACGTCGTAGGACGCGGCCATGTTGGCGACGCGGACCCACTCGGTGACGCCGCCGACCCGCTCCAGGTCGGGCATCAGAACGTCGGCTGACTTGCGTTCCAGCATGTCGCGGAACCCGTAGCGACCGTATTCGGTCTCGCCGCTGGCGATCGGCGTGTCGATCTCGGCGGCGACCCGGGCCGATCCCTCCAGGTCGTAGGCCTGGACCGGCTCCTCGAACCAGACGAGACCGAACTCCTCGAGCCGCCTGCCGAGCCGGATGGCGTGGGCGACGGACAGTCCCTGATTGGCGTCCGCCATCAGGCCGATATGCGGCCCGATGGCATCGCGGACGGCGGCGACCCGGTCGATATCCTCGCCGATATCAGGCTTGCCGATGCGGATCTTCATCGCCCGGAATCCCTGGTCCAGAAAGTCCCGCGCCTGCGCCTGCAGCTCGTCGATGGTCATCGAGGCCCAGAGCCCGCCGGACGCGTAGGCCGGCACCCGGTCGCGCCGCCGTCCGAGCAGCCGGGAGACCGACGCGCCCAGGGACTGGCCGAGAATGTCCCAGCAGGCCCAGTCGATGGCGGCGATGCCGAACAGGGAGACACCCTTGTGGCCGAGGAAGTTGATCTCGCCCCACATCTCGTCGAACCGGGCGGTGGTGTCGCGCGGGTCCCGGCCGATCATCCGTTCGCCCAGCATCCGGGTGATCGCCTCCAGAACCGGCAGACGGTGCGCGCCGATGGCCCAGAGATAACTCTCGCCGGTGATCCCTTCGTCGGTGTCGAGCCAGACGAATAGGCCGGCAACCCCGTCGATCCGGTGGATCGCGGTACCGATGGGCGCGTCGAAGGGGATCTCGATGGCGCGGGTGCGCAGGCCGGTGATCTTCATCGCGGGCGCCTTCAGACGTTCTGGCTCGACGGCAGGACCATGACCCGGGGGATCAGCACGGAGCGCGGCTGCTCGACGGCGAACACCACGGCCCGGGCCACGTCCGCCGGCGTCAGCGGTTCCGCCACCCCCTGACTCACCTCCGGCCGCACCTCGTAGTCCCGGTGCAGGTCCGTGCGGACCAGGCCGGGCTCGACCACCGCGACCCGAACGCCGGAGCCCGCGAGTTCCATCCGCAGGGATTCGGCCAGGGCCTCGACCGCGTATTTGGTCGCCGCATAGGCGCCGGCCTGGGGCCGGGTCTTGGTGCCGAGGACCGAGCCGGTGAACAGCAGGTCGCCGCCGCCCGCCGCCTTGAAGTGGCGCAGGGCGGTGTAGGCGAACCGGAAGGTGGCGTCGATGTTCACCCGGAGCATGTCCGACATCGCCTCCAGGTCGATCCCCTCGATCGGGCCGCTGGCGATCAGGCCGGCATTCGCATAGGCGATATCCAGGCGCCCGAACTTCTCCAGGGCGAGGGCGACCAGGGCGTCGGGGGTCGCCGGATCGGCGATGTCGCCGGACAGGACGGCGCAGTTCGGCAACCGCGCGGCATGCGCCTCCAGCACCTCGCGCCGCCGGCCATGGAGCACCAGCTTCACGCCGCGTGCCGACAGCGCCTCCGCCGCGGCGAGACCGATTCCGCTGGTGGCGCCGGTGATCACGGCGACCTTGCCGTCAAGACCGCTCATGGTCCTCCCCCTGTGACGATTGTTTTTCGAGCGGCGCCAGGATGGACGAGATCAGGGCCTCGTGCCAACGCATGAACTGCGCCGTGTCGGCGTCGATCTCCACCCGCCCGGTCCGGCGAAAGGCCTCGGCGGCGGGCTCGAGGCGGTCGGCGACCGCGTGGGCATCGCCGGAGCCTTCCCGGCGCAGGGCGACGATCAGCATGCGCAGCCGGGCGAGATCGCGGAAGCCGTCCAGATGATGGCGCGCGGTCGCGACCATGGCCGGCGTCCAGGGCCCCCATTCCGCGCGCATCCGGTCCGCCACCGCGGGACCCGCCCCGAAGCAGTCATAGGGACGGCAGACAGTAAAGCCCGACGCCTCGAGCCGGTCGAAGACGGTGCAGCGGAAATCGGCGGCCAGGTGACGGCAGGCGGTGTCGCGCGGCTTGACCGCCGGAAAACCAGCGGACGGCTGATGCGCCAGCGCGATGCAGCACAGACCGAAGCAGCGCGTGCATTCGGTCGGCCACCCGCCGTCCTCGGCGTCGCTCCCCATCCCCCGATTCTAGAGCGGTCTTGGGACGGGAACGACCCGTTTCTCGTGCCGGCGGGTTTCTCGCGCCGTCAGCCGATATGCTGCTTGAAGAATTCCAGCGTGCGCTCGCGGGCGATCTCGGCGCTCTTCGGCTCGAAGCTGCCGCGGGCGTCGCAGTTGAAGCCGTGGCCGGCCGGATAGACATGGACCGGCAGGTCCGGATGCGCCTCGCGCAGCTTCTTGACCTCGTCCATCGGGATGGCGTGGTCCTGCTCGCCGAAATGGAAGATGACCGGGCAGGACGGCTGCAGGTCGACCAGCCCGCCGATGCCGCCGCCGTAGTAGCTCGACGCGACCGTGAAACCGTCCAGCTTGGTCGCGGCCAGCCAGGTCAGGGTGCCGCCCCAGCAGTAGCCGACGACGCCGACCTTGCCGGCCGAGCGCACGGCGTCGGCGGCGGCGGCGATGTCGAGCAGCGGGTCGTCGTTACCGACCTTGGCGCGGATCTCGCGGCCCTCGGTGACGTCGTCTTCGTCGTAGCCGAGTTCGATGCCGGGCTTGTAGCGGTCGTACAGCGCCGGGCAGATCGCCAGATAGCCGTCCTCCGCGAAGCCGTCAGCCACGCTCTTCATGTGGCTGTTCACGCCGAAGATCTCCTGGATCACCACGAGGCCGCCCTTCGGCTTGCCGGACGGCTGGGCGAGATAGGCGTCGAACGCGTGCCCGTCGGATGCCTTCAGCTTGAGCGTGTCGGCCATGTGGTTCCCCCGGATATCAGTGATCAAACGTTGAAGCGGAAATGGAAGACGTCGCCATCCTGCACGACGTATTCGGAGCCTTCCACCCGCATCTTGCCGGCATCCTTGGCCCCCTGCTCGCCGCCGGTGGCGACGTAGTCGTCGTAGGAGATCGTCTCCGCCCGGATGAAGCCGCGCTGGAAGTCGGTGTGGATCTCTCCCGCGGCCTCCGGCGCCTTGGCGCCCCGGCGCACGGTCCATGCCCGGGCTTCCTTGGGGCCGACCGTGAAGAAGGTCAGCAGATCCAGCAGCTTGTAGCCGGCGCGGATCAGCTTGGTCAGGCCCGGCTCCTCCAGCCCCAGGCTGTCCAGGAACTCCTGTTTCTCCTCGGGATCGGTGAGCTGCGCGATCTCCGCCTCGATCGCCGCCGAGATCACCACCGCCTCGGCGTTCTCGGCCGCCGCCTTCTCCGCCACCTTGGCCGACAGCGCATTGCCGGTCCCGGCGTTCTCTTCCTCCACGTTGCAGACGTAGAGCACCGGCTTCGCGCTCAGAAGCTGCATCTGCTTGAACAGCCGCGTCTCCTCGGCGTCCAGATCCGGCAGCATCACGCGGGCCGGCTTCCCGTCGCGCAGGACGGCAGCCACCTTCTCGGCCAGCGGCATGAGGGCCTTGGCCTCCTTGTCCTGACCGCGCACGCGCTTCTCGAGCGCCGGGATCCGCTTCTCGACACTGTCCAGATCGGCCAGCATCAGTTCCGTCTCGACGGTCTCGGCGTCGCGGATCGGATCGACCGAGCCGTCCACGTGGGTCACCTCGCCCTCGAAGCAGCGCAGCACATGGACCACGGCGTGGGTCTCGCGGATGTTGGCGAGAAACTGGTTGCCGAGCCCCTCGCCCTGGCTCGCGCCCTTCACCAGACCGGCGATGTCGACGAACTCGATCTGGGTCGGCAGGACCTTCGCCGACTTGGCGATCTTCGCGAGCGCGTCCAGACGCGGGTCCGGCACCGCGACCCGGCCGGTATTCGGCTCGATCGTGCAGAAGGGATAGTTCGCCGCCTCGGCCGCCGCGGTTGCGGTCAGCGCGTTGAAGAGCGTCGACTTGCCGACATTGGGCAGGCCGACGATGCCGCAGTTGAAGCCCATGGGCCTACGCTCCGTCGCTGGCTGGAGAGGTCTTCGAAGGGTCGCTCGCGTCGTCCGCGGCGGGTTTAGCCGGTTTCGGCGGCGGGGGGAACACGGCATGGGCCACCCGGCTCATGAACCGCGCCTCGTCGCCCCGCACCAGCTCCTCGGCCTCGCGGGCGAGCGCGTCGATCAGGGTGTCGAGCCAGGCCGTCTTCTCCGCCTTGGCGAAGTCGGACAGCACGTAGCCGTGCACCTTGTTCTTATCGCCCGGATGGCCGATGCCGAGCCGGACCCGACGGTAGTCCTTGTCAATATGGCGGTCGATGTCGCGGATGCCGTTATGGCCGCCGGCGCCGCCACCGCGCTTCATGCGGATCTTTCCCGGGGTCAGGTCGAGCTCGTCGTAGAACACGGTCACGGCGTCGACCGGCAGCTTGAAGAACCGGACCGCCTCGCCGACCGACCGGCCGCTCTCGTTCATGTAGGTCATCGGCTTCAGTGCCATGACCTTCTCGCCGGCGATCACGCCCTCGCTGGCCAAGCCCTGAAAGCGGGCGCGCCAGGGGCCGAAACTGTACCGCCGGGCGATCTCCTCGACCGCCATGAAGCCGATGTTGTGGCGGTTGCCCTCGTATTTCGGACCGGGATTGCCGAGGCCGACAAACAGCAGCATGGGGAACCCTCGCGCTTCTCGGATATCGGAACGGGATGCCATCCGGGCGCCCGAAAGACCAGCGCCCGCGATCCGGGGTCTGGATCGCGGGCGCCGAAAGTCGTTCGAAGGGCGCGGAGATCAGCTCTCCTCGCTCTCCTCCTCGCCCTCGGCCTCTTCGGCATCCTCGCCTTCGGCCTCGGCCTTGGCTTCCTCGGCGGCCGCGGTCTCCTCGGCATCGGCCTCGGCGACGACGGTCGGCGCGGCGATGGTGGCGACAGTGAAGTCGCGGTCGTCGATCGCCGGCGTCGCGCCATCCGGAATGGCGATCGCGGAGATGTGGACGGAATCGCCGATCTCGAGGCCGGTCAGGTCGACGACAAGCTTCTCGGGGATGTTGTCGGCGCGGCAGTTCAGCTCGACGGCGTAGCGCACGACGTTCAGCACGCCGCCACGGGTCAGGCCCGGCGCCTCATCCTCGTTGATGAACTCGACCGGAACCTCGACGGTCAGCTCGCTGGTGGCCGACACCCGCAGGAAGTCGACATGCCAGGCGAAATCGGTGATCGGATGCTGCTGCAGATCGCGGGGCAGCACGCGATGGCTGTCCTTGCCGACCTTCAGATCGATCAGATGCGAGAAGAAGCCCGGCTTGGCCAGGATCTTGTCGAGTTCCCGCTTCTCAACCTGAATCGGCAGCGGATCTTTCTTGTCGCCGTAGATAACGGCGGGCACGAACCCCTCGCGACGCGCAGCCCGGGCGGACCCCTTACCGACCCGATCGCGCACGCTGGCGTTCAACGTAATAACGTCAGCCATGCTCATCTCCTGTGAAAAGCCCGGCCTCCAGGGGTGCCGGGCGGATAGGGCGCGGCGTATAGCGCGAATCCCCGCGAAACGCCAGTCCAAACGATGGTGTGCGCCGGAAGACCGCTCAGTTGAACAGGCTGGAGACCGAGCGCTCTTCGCTGATCCGCTGTATCGCCTCGCCCAGCAGCGGCGCGATCGTCAGCTTGCGGATGTTGTGGGCCACCCGGACCGCCTCCGTCGCCTGGATCGAGTCGGTGGCGACCAGCGACGTCAGGGGCGACGAGGTCACGCGGGCGACCGCCCCGCCGGAGAGCACGCCGTGGGTGATGTAGGCGTCGGCCGAGGTGGCGCCGGCCTGGATCAGCGCCTCGGCGGCGTTGCAGAGGGTTCCGCCGCTGTCGACGATATCGTCCACCAGGATGCAGCGCCGACCGTCCACGTCGCCGATGATGTTCATCACTTCGGACACGCCGGCGCGCTCGCGGCGCTTGTCGATGATGGCCAGGTCGGCATGGATGCGGCTCGCCACGGCGCGTGCGCGGACCACGCCGCCGACATCCGGCGACACGACGACCAGGGGCTCGTCGCCGTAGCGGGCCTTGATGTCGTCGATGAAGACCGGCGCGGCGAACAGGTTGTCGGTCGGGATGTCGAAGAAGCCCTGGATCTGGCCGGCGTGCAGATCGATGGTCAGCACCCGGTCGGCGCCGGCCTTGGTGATCAGGTTGGCCACCAGCTTGGCCGAGATCGGCGTGCGCGGACCCGACTTCCGATCCTGGCGGGCATAGCCGTAGTACGGAATGACCGCGGTGATCCGCCGGGCCGATCCGCGGCGCAGCGCGTCCAGCGTGACCAGCAGTTCCATCAGGTTGTCGTTCGCGGGGTAGCTCGTGGACTGGACCACGAACACATCCTCGCCGCGGACGTTCTCCTGGATCTCGACGAAGACCTCCATGTCGGAGAACCGTCGGATATCCGCCTTGGTCAGCGGCAGGTTCAAATAAGCGGAAATGGCCTCGGCCAAGGGCCTGTTGGAGTTGCAGGCCAGGATCTTCGGGGCGCGTGTCGACATGGTGTGTCCGACCTGGTGGCGGGCGGGGCGGCGGCGCCCCCTGGGCGAAGCGGCGCGACCTTACCCAGCGTCACGGCGGCCCGCAAGGTAGAAGTCGGTTCGGTTACACCGATTCACCGGCCGCCGACGGCCCGTTAACCACCCGGGCGCCCGGCAGGAAGGTGTTCGCCATCTCTTCCGCCCGCGCAAGATAACCATCCAGCGCCTTCATCGTCGCGGCCATGTCGGGGCTGTCGTCCTGGCTCCAGCCGCGTAGCGTGCCCAACCAGACCAGCGCCAGGCCCTTCACCTTCAGTGGCCCGAACGGCGGCGCGGTCCGCTCGCCCACCGCTTCCAGGGTGCGCGCCATCGACCGGCCTAGGCTGGGCAGCGCCGCCAGGGCGGCGGCCGGATCGCGCGGAAGATCCTCGAGAATCGAGCGGTAGGCCTCCCGGTCCTCGGCGAGGGCGTCGAGCCGCGCCATGAGCGCCTCGAACAGCCGGTCGCGCACCGGGATGGCCGGGTCGGTCGCGTCCTCGTCGAGGCTGGCCCGCATGGCGGCATCCACCCGGTCGGCGATCGCGGCGAGCAGGCCAGCCTTGCAGCGCACGGTCCGCCGCGCCGTGACCGGGTCGATCCCGGCCCGTTCGGCGGCGCCGGCAAGGGTGACGGCGCGCCACCCCTCCGCCCCGGCGATCTCGAGGGCGGCGGCCGCAAGCGCGTCCGCGGCGGTGGAGGCCATGTCCGGCGTGTTGGAAGAGTCTGTCATGACTTCAATATGTCGCCGCGCCGACCGTCATCAAGACACCGCCTTTATAAGACCGGCTCAGCCCGCCAGCTCCTTCGAGCGTGCGGTGGCGGCGGCGATGGCCGCGTCGAAGATCGGCTGGATCCCCGTCTTCTCGTCCATCAGCACCTTCAGCGCCTCCGCGGTCGTGCCGCCCGGGCTGGTGACGTTGATCCGGAGCTGCGCCGCGGCCTCCGTCGACTGGCGGGCCAGCTCGCCGGAACCCGAGACCGTCGATCGCGCCAACCGCATGGCCATGTCCTCGGGCAGGCCGGATTTCACGCCGGCGGCGGCGAGGGTCTCGATCAGCAGGAAGACATAGGCGGGACCGCCGCCGGACAGCGCCGTGACCGCGTCGATCTGCGCCTCCTGCTCGGCCTCGACGGCTTCGCCGACCGCTTCGAGGAGCCTGTGGGCCTGGGCTTTCTGGTCGTCGCTCACATGCCGGTTCGCCACATAGGCGGTGATGCCGCGGCCGACCGCGGCGGGCGTGTTGGGCATGGCGCGCACGATCGGCGCCGACGCGCCCAAGCGGCCCTCGAAATAGCCGATGGTCTTGCCGGCGGCGATCGAGAGGAAATAGGCGCCGGATGCCGTCAGCGTCGCCAACGGCACCAGGGCGTCATCCATCATCTGCGGTTTCACGGCGAGGATCACCACGCCGGGCGCCAGGTCGCCGGGCAGATCGGCGGCGGACGCATGGACCGTCACCTTGGCGTGCTCGGCGAGATCGCCCATGGCGTCCCGGTTCGGCTCGACCACGTGCACGCCGCCATCGGCCTCGCCGCTCTCCAGCCAGCCGGCGAGCATCGCTCCGCCCATCTTGCCGCAGCCGATGAGCACCAGGGGTTTCGTCATATCCTCAGCCTCTTGGAAGTCAGCCTGCGAGGAGAGAGGCTGTCAGGCTTCTCCCGCCACGTCGAGCATGGAGGCGGCGACCGCCTCCTCCGCCGTCTTACCGCCCCAGATCACGAACTGGAAGGCCGGGAAGAACCGCTCGGCCTCGTTGAGGGCGACTTCGACAAGATCCTCCATCTGCTCGACCGACACCCCGCCGGTGCCGCGGACCAGCAGGGTATGGCGGTACATCGGCACGCCGTCCTCGGAGCCGAGATCGAAATGGCCGAGCCAGAGCTTCTCGTTCAGCAGCGTCAGCAGCACGCAGACCTCGCGGCGCTTCTCCGCCGGCACCTTGCTCTCCAGCAGGCAGGAGAAATGCAGGGCGCCCAGATCCTCCTGCCAGAGGAAGTAGAGGCGGTAGTCGCACCAGCGGCCGGCGATCTCGACGGCCATCTCGTCGGAGCCGGCCCGATCGAAAGCCCATTCGTTTTCGCCGACGAGCTCTTCGAGCAGGTCGAGCGGGTTCTGATGAACGACGGTGGAGTCGACATAGGTGACCGACATGTCGGGACCTTCCCCCTTGGGCGCGCTGGCCGGCGCGTCGGTGCGGCCCGGTACCGGGTGGATTGGCCGACAATCCGCTCAGGTCGGCCACATCTTGTGGTGTGGGCCGCCAAATCACCACAAAGGTTAGACTCACAAACTGGAGTCGGCGGTTCAACACAAGATTTTGAGGGAAACCTAAGTTTCACACTCGATATTCAGTGTTCGATGGAAGGTATTGATATCGGGGGAAAAGCCAAATCCCGAAACGGGAGGGGAATGAACAGCCCGTCCGCCTCCTCGTGGCGGGGTTTGGGAAAACCGGCCCGAATCACCCCTGCGGCCCGCCGGTCTGGCCGGACGCCGGTTCAGTCGTCTTTCGGCGCCGCGTCGTCGCCTTTGGTCTTGCTGCGCGCGGCGGTCCGTCGGGCGGCAGCGCGGCGGCGGTCGGCCGTAGCGGCCTTGCGTTTCGGCGCCGGTTTCTTCGCGTCGACCAGCTTCGCCTCAAGCTCCGCGATCCGCTTCTCCAGCGCCGCCTGCTCGCTGCGCGCCTTCACCGCCATCGCCTCGACGGCCTCGAACTCCTCGCGGGTCACCAGATCGCGATCCGCCAGAAACCGCTCGAACTGCTGGTGGACGAGCTGCTCGACCTCGGCGCGCACACCGGCCGCGGCACTCATGGCACCGTTGGCGACTCGGGCGATATCGTCGAAAATCCGGCTGCGGGTCTGCATGGCTCACCTCCTGCGTAGACCTGGATATGTCACCGGCGACGGCCGCGATCAAGGACGCCGATGCCGCAGCAGGTGCGGCGGGTTCCGCTCGCGCGCTCAAACCGTTGGGTGCGTTCCTGGCTTCGTGTAGCGTGTCGCCGCACCTCGGACCCGCCCAGCAGGAGAGCGTCTGCCCATGATCATCGTCACCGGCGGCGCCGGTTTCATCGGCTCCAATCTCGTCGCCGGCCTGGAACAGGCCGTGGGCGGCGACATCGTCGTCGTCGACCGGCTCGGCACCGACGAGAAGTGGCGCAACATCGCCAAGCGCGACCTCGCCGCGATCGTCCCCCCGGAGGATTTCTTCGAGTTCCTCGAACGCCACCGCGGCGATGTCGAGACGATCTTCCATCTCGGCGCCATCTCCGCGACCACGGAGCGCGACGCCGATCTGATCGTGCGCGAGAACATCACCCTGCCCCTGCGCCTCTGGCACTGGTGTTCGGAGAACCGCACGCGGCTCATCTACGCCTCCTCGGCGGCGACCTACGGCGACGGCAGCGCCAGCTTCGACGACGACACCGACCCCGACGCCCTCGCCCGGCTGCGACCAATGAACGCCTATGGCTGGTCCAAGCACGCCTTCGACCGGCGCGCGATCCGGCTCGCCCTCTCGGGCGTGCATCCGCCCCAATGGGTCGGCCTCAAGTTCTTCAACGTCTACGGCCCGAACGAGTACCACAAGGGATCGATGAAGAGCGTGGTGGCCCAGATCACCCCAAAGATCGTCGCCGGCGAGACGGCCAAGCTGTTCACCTCCCATCACCCGGATTACCCGGACGGCGGTCAGCTCCGCGACTTCGTCTATGTGGACGACTGCGTGCGCGTCATGCTCTGGCTGCTCGAATCCAGAGGTGTGAACGGTCTCTACAACCTGGGCACCGGCGCCGCCCGCAGCTTCGCGGACCTGGCCCGGTCGGTCTTCGCCGCCCTCGGCCAGGAGGAGCGGATCGAGTTCATCGAGATGCCGGATGCGATCCGCGACCGCTACCAGTACTTCACCCAGGCCCGCATGGATCGGCTTCGTGAGGCGGGCTATCCGGACCAGTTCACCACCCTGGAGGAAGGGGTCCGGCGCTACGTGAAGGGGTTCCTCACCTCCGAAGACCCCTACCGCTGACCGGGGACGGCCGGCCATGCGCCTGCTGGCGATCTCAGACCTGCATCTGGCCAGTGCCGTCAACCGGACGGCGCTCGACGCGTTGCCGCCCCACCCCGACGATTGGCTGATCGTCGCGGGCGACGTGGCGGAGCGGATAGACACTGTGGCGGAGGCGCTCGAGCTCCTGGCCGCCCGCTTCGCCAAGGTGGTCTGGGTACCCGGCAATCACGAGCTCTGGGCGAGGACCAGCCTGGACGAGCCGGCGGGGGTCGCCCGCTACGAGGCGCTGGTCGCCCGGGCCCGAACCGCGGGCGTGGTCACGCCGGAGGATCCCTTCCCGGCCTGGCCCGGCCCCCTGCCCGCGGGCGTCGCGAAGCTGGTCATTGCGCCGCTGTTTCTGCTCTACGACTACAGCTTCCGGCCGGACGACGTCCCGATCGAGCGGGTCGTGGAGTGGGCGGAGGAGACCCACAACGTCTGCAGCGATGAACTCCTGCTCTCGCCCGCCCCGTTCGAGTCCCGGATCGCCTGGTGCGACGCCCGCCTTGCGGAAGCGGAAAGGCGGCTGACCGACGAGCTCGACGCCGGCAGTCGGACGGTTCTGGTGAACCACTGGCCGCTGCGCCGGGACCTGGTCCGCATCCCCCGGGTGCCGCGCTTCACCCCATGGTGCGGGACGGTGCGGACCGGGGACTGGCACCGGCGGTTCAACGCCCATGCGGTGGTCAGCGGGCACCTGCACACGCGCCGCACCGACATGAGGGACGGCACCCGCTTCGAAGAGGTCTCCCTCGGTTATCCCCGGCAGTGGGAGCATGGCCGCGGCATCGCCGGGTATCTGCGCGAGATCGTGGGCTAGGGACGGCAGGCATCGCCGGTTGGGCGGCGTTCCGCGTCTGGCCGGGCCGTCCGAGCCGCGATACGCTCGGATACGGTGCTTCACGGGCCACCCAAGCGAGAGAGACGGCGCGTCCGACGCCGGGAGGAATGACCGAAATGAAGATGCGTGCCTGCGTCCTGCGCGAGATCGGCGCCGAACTGCCCTATGCGACGTCCGAACCCCTGGCCATCGAGGAGGTCGAACTGGAGGCGCCGGGGCCGGGCGAGGTCCTGGTCAGGATCGTCGGCGCGGGTCTCTGCCACTCGGACCTGTCCGTGATCAACGGCTCCCGCCCCCGGCCGCTCCCCGTGGTGCTGGGCCACGAGGGAGCCGGCGAGGTGGTAGAGGTCGGCCCCGGTATCCGCGACATCCAGGCGGGCGACCCGATCGTGTTCCAGTTCTCCGCCTCCTGCGGCCGCTGCGTGCGCTGTCTGGAGGGCCGGCCGCAGATCTGCGAGACCCACGCGATGGCGCGCGCCAAGGGCGAGCTGATGGGCGGCGGCAAGCGCCTGAAGGACGCCCGGGGCCTGCCCATCAATCACCAGAGCGGCGTGTCCTGCTTCGCGGAATACGCGGTGGTCGATCGCGGCTCGGTGGTGAAGATCGACCGGGACATCCCGCTGGAGACCGCCGCCATCTTCGGCTGCGCCGTGATGACCGGCGTGGGTGCCGCCCTGAACGCGGCCCGGGTCGCCCCGGGCGACAAGGTGGCGGTCATCGGTCTCGGCGGCGTCGGCTTCTCGGCCATGCTCGGGGCGATCCTCGGCGGGGCGGCCCAGGTCATCGCGGTCGACATCAACCCGGCGAAGCTCGGCCTTGCCCGGCAGCTCGGCGCCCATCACACCGTGGATGCGCGCGAGCCGGATCACGTTCAACAGATCCGGGACCTGACCGGCGGCGGCGTGGACGTGTCGCTCGAAGGCGCGGGCGTGATCCCGGCCCTGAAGACCGGCTACGACAGTCTGAAGACCGGTGGCCAGCTCGTGACGGTCGGCCTCTCGCCCCAGGGCGAGGACTTCCCGATCCCGGCGGCCGACCTGGTGAGCCGGGAGATCGCCGTGCGGGGCAGCTATATGGGCTCCTGCGTGCCGATCCGCGACATCCCGAGATATCTGGAGGCGTTCCGCCAGGGCCGCCTGCCCGTCGACCGGCTCATCGGCGAGCATGTGGGATTTGCCGGGGTGAATGCCGGTTTCGACAAGCTGACCTCGGGTGAGGCGATCCGTCAGATCCTCACCCCGCACGCCGCCTGAGGCGCGCTCAGCGTCCGATCGTGGGCACGTTGCCGACGAGGAGGCGGGTGACCGTCCCCGCGTCGTCGACGAACGGCAGGATCAGCCGTTCCCAGTAGGCATGGCTCCGGTCGAGCAGGGTGCGGTGCCCGGCATGCAGGGGCTCGCGGCGGAGCGCCACCGCCCGGTAGGTCGCGACGAAGAACGCCGCGACATGGGGCGACGGAACGTCCCAGACGCATTTCCCGGTCATCTCGACTTTCGAGTAGCCGACGATCCGGCTTCCATAGACGCGGTAGCGGAAGTCGCCGCCGTCGGCCGCCGGCTCGAGCAACATCAGGCTGCCGAGCGCGGGCTTCAGATCGAGGGCATCGATGATCCGGGCCGGCGGCGGAAGGTCCCCCTGCCGGCGCTCCATCCAGTACCCCCTAAGAAACGACAGCTCCGCGCTGACGAGATCCGCCTCGGCGGGAGACCATGCGAGATCCGGCAGGTCACTTTCGATGAGATCGAACAGCCGGTCGATCCGCCGGCGGGTTCCGGCCGTCAACTCGTCGGCCGCGCGCATGGCCTCGCGGCGAAGGTCGCCCACGGGCTGGCGCACCCGAAACGCGCCGGGCCAGCTCTCGCGCAGCGCCTCCTTTGCGTGATCCAATTTCTGGAGCGGTCCCATGGCGGCACATTCCGACTGGTCGAAAGGCGATCCGCGGCTTTCGGAAAAAGGGCGGCTCGACCGCCGGCGTCTCGGCAACCGGTGGAGACAGACGTGTTCGGCGGTTTATAAAGTTTAACAGCCAGGTATGAAAAAACCGTTAGCCGCGCGCCGGCGCCCGGAATCCGCGCATCAGCGCCGCGCAGGCAAAAAAATTGCCGGGAAACGAAGTTTCCCGGCAAGTTGAACAGGGAGGCTTCACGTCTGGGAGACGTAGGATCCCGGAGGACCCTGCTCCGAGCGGGGGGCTCGGAGGCGATGCTGCAACGCAACATCGCGATGACCATGAAATAGGCATTTGCCGCCTTGCGGACCACATATATTTGGTCAGTCCCGCCATGCGGTTTTTGCATAGCTTGGTTTGCAGATTCTTCAGAATTGCGAGTTGGCCACTTCCTGGATCAGGAAATCCCGCAGCACCATGATGCGTTTGGAGTGCCGGAGCTCCTCCGGATACACGAAATAGGTCGGGACCTGCGGCCCCTCCAGATCCGGGATCACGCGGATCAGGCTGACGTCTTCGCGCGCCATGTAGTCCGGAAGGGCGGCGATGCCGAGACCGGTTTGCACTGCACGGTATATCGCGAAATAGTTGTTCAATCGGACCACGTTAACATGTCTTCCGCGATGGCCGGCGGCGGTGTCCAGCAGCCAGTTCACGTTCGGGAAAGGCGGATGGGCGGTTTCCCCGTAGATGACCAGCCGGTGGCTCGCGAGATCCGCGGGGGTCTTCGGCAGACCGTATTTCGTCAGATAGTCCGGCGCGGCGTAGAGGTGAAACTTGATGGTCTTCAGGTGGCGCTGGATCAGATCGGGCTGACGCGGCGGCGTGAGCCGGATCGCCACATCCGCCTGGCGCATGGACAGGTCCAGCTCGCTGTCGTTGAGGATCACCGACAGGCCGATCTCCGGGTACAGGTCCAGGAAGGCGGCGAGCCGCGGCGCCAGCCAGTTCGACCCGAGCGCGACGGTCGTCGTCAGCCGCAGCGGGCCCTTCGGGCTGTCCTTGCCCTCGGACAGCAGCGCCTCGGTGGTGGCGAGCTTGGCGAACACGTCGCGGGCGGTCTGGTAGAGCACCTCGCCCTGCTCCGTGAGGATCAAGCCCCGGGCATGGCGGTGGAACAGCGGCAGCTTGAGGCTTTCCTCCAGCGCGCTGATCTGTCGGCTGACCGCCGACTGGCTCAGATTCAGCGTCTCGCCTGCATGGGTAAAGCTGCCGGCTTCGGCGACGGCATGAAAAACCCTGAGCTTGTCCCAGTCCATTGCCCGACCGCCATTCGACCCAACCCGCGTTCCTGTCTACACGATCCGGCGCGAAGAAGGAACGCGCCGCGGGCTACTCGGCCGCCGCCACCTGGGCCGCGTCCTCCAGTTCCGCCACGTATTTCTCGGCTTCCAGCGCCGCCATGCAGCCCATGCCGGCCGCCGTGACGGCCTGGCGGTAGACCTTGTCGACGCAGTCGCCGGCGGCGAACACGCCGGGAATCGCGGTGCGGGTCGCGCCCGCCTCGGTGATCAGATAGCCCTCGTCGTCCAGCGGCACCTGCCCCCGGAACGGCGCGGTCGCCGGGTCGTGACCGATGGCGACGAAAAGCCCCTCGGCGGCGATATCGGTGGTCTCGCCGGTCTTCACGTTCTTCACCCGCACGGCCTCGACCCCGTCCATGGGCCCGCTGCCGCCCAGCACCTCGTCGACGACGCTGTCCCAGACCACCGAGACCTTGGGATGGCGGAACAGGCGGTCCTGCATGATCTTCTCGGCCCGCAGGCTGTCGCGCCGGTGCACCAGGGTGACCGACCGGCAGATGTTCGCGAGATACAGGGTCTCCTCGACCGCCGTGTTGCCGCCGCCGACGACCACCACGTCCTTGTCGCGGTAGAAGAACCCGTCGCAGGTGGCGCAGGCGGAGACGCCCCGGCCGTTGAAATGCTGCTCGCTTGGCAGGCCGAGCCAGCGGGCCTGGGCGCCGGTCGCCAGGATCACGCTGTCGGCGAGGTAGACGTCGCCCTGATCGGTGGTACAGCGCAGGGGACGGGTCGAGAAATCGACGGCGGTGACGATGTCGTAGACGATCTTGGTCCCGACATGCTCCGCCTGCTTCTGCATCTGCTCCATCAGCCACGGGCCCTGGATCACGTCGGCGAAGCCCGGGTAGTTCTCCACGTCGGAGGTGATGGTCATCTGGCCGCCCGGCTGCAGGCCGGCGAGCAGCACCGGCGACAGGTTCGCCCGCGCGGTATAGATCCCCGCGGTCAGCCCGGCGGCGCCCGCGCCCACGATCAGAACCTTCACCCGATGCTCAGCCATGCCATCCTCCCTGTCTCGATGGGTGCAAGATAGGCAGCGGCGGCCCCGGCCTCAACCGTGACGGCGGGCCGCACCGCCGGCGCCCGGCAGGTCGGGGGTTCGGGCGGGCGTCGCCACCCTGCCGGCCCGCACGCGCGACCGACCCGGCGCGCGACTCCGGCGGACCGTGCTCAGAACCCGAACATGTGGTCCAACGAGAACGACACCCCGTCGCGGATCAGCCCGTGATAGCCGAACAGCCGGCAGGTGGTGTCGCGGATCAGGATGTAGCCGCCGTCGCCGGCCGCGCTGAGGTCGGCCTCCGAGAACATCTCCGCGGCCCGCCAGAGGCGCGAGCCGCCGCAGGGGATCGAGAGATCCGTGCGGGCAATCTCGCCGCCGTCGGCCCCGGTCAGGATCAGCTCCGTCTCCGACGTCTCGTGCCAGGGCGTCGAGGCCGGATAGATCAGATGGCAGAGCGAGTCGACGGCGCTGCTGTTAGCGGAGCCCGGCATGCGGTTGCCGAGACGCAGGAACAGCCGGGTCGACAGACCCGGCGGCGGTCCGCCGTAGCTCTGCGGCTCGCCCCTGAACGTCATGAGACCGTTGAAGACATGGGCGCCGAAGCTGGTATCGGCGGCATGGCCGCTGACCGTGTCCTCGTAGCGGAACAGGCCGTGCAGCCAGCCGTCCGGCGCGTCCTCGCCGCCGTCGCTGAAATCGTAGACGAGCTCCAGGTGCCCGTAGCCCGACGCCAGGGTCGCGCCGTCGGTCAGCGCCGCCGCCTCGATGGCGGTGCTGTCCGAACGGTCCAGGACCCCCAGCGGCTTGCGGGCGACCTCGCTGCCGTCGGCGTCGATCAGCAGCGCGGCGATCGGCAGCTTGCGCTGACCGGTCGACATCGGCGTCGGCAGGGCGAAAGTCCGGTAGCGGTCCACGGGCAGGACCGGCGCCGGCAGGATGTAGCCCTTACCCAGATGCTTCATTGCCCGCGCGATCGCCGGGTCGCCCTTCAGGTCGGTGCGCTCGACATTCACATGGGCGATGCGGGTGCGCCTGTTGCCGGCGACCACCTCGTAGCGCGGCCGCACCACGTGCTTGCCGGCGCGCAGCTCGAACTGAGCCGGCCAGACCGCGTCGGGGAACAGGTCCGCCGGATCGATGGAGATCGTGCCGAAACCGGCGACTTCCCGGTCGATCGGACGGATGTCGTCGCTGCCCATCAGGTTGAGCGCCATCGCCCCGGCCGGTGCCGCGTTCGGGTGGGCGTTCTGCAGCCACAGGACGATCCGCTCGCCGGGGTTGGCGGCGGGCAGGCCGGCGTAGAAGTCGGCCGGCCAGGCGTTGGCGTCATGGGTGCAGGACAGTTCCTCCGGCGCGTCGCCATAGGTGTCGACCGCGTATTTCACCACGTCGTGGCCGCGGGCGCCGATCGCGTGGATGAACAGGGTGCCCGCGAAATCGCCCAGGTCGAACCGCGCCCGGACCTCGGCGCTGTCGATGACGATGCCCGCCGGCCCGTTCGGCAGATCCTGCTCCCAGGTGACCAATGCCTCGCCGTCGGCGTCGAACAGGCGGAGCCAAAGCCGCATGTCCCGGGCGCCGTAACCGCTCCAATAGTTCGCCGTGACCAGCCGGGTGTGCCGGCCGCCGCCGTCGCGCAGGAACCCGTGGTTGATGGCGAAGTTCAGCGGATCGAGATACTTGCGCGGATTCGACAGCATCGCGTCCGGCAGCCGGGCATCGTCCAGGGTGACAACCTTCATGCCCTCGGGCAGCAGGTGGCGGATATGGTCGACCAGGCGTCCCGTGTCGAAGGCCGGGATCAGCAGCGCCCGGGTGGTGCTGGCGCCGATCTCGGTGATCGGTCGCGCCGGATGGCCGAGCACATCGCTGTCCAGACGTTCGACGGCCTGCACGTAGACGGCGTCGACGGCGAGATCCGACAGGTCGTGCAGTTCGGCGAAGGTCTCGAGATGGCCGAGCGGGTCGTAGAGCGCCACCGGTCCGCCGGCCGCCAGATCGGCGAGCAGGACGGCGATCTTCTCCGCGGTGAGTGGGTGCCCGACCGCCTTGAAAAAGCTGAAACCGCCGACCTGGTTCGAGAAGGTGTCGATCTTGAGCGCCATGGCTGCTCGCCGTCGCTGTTTGCAGGATGTCCCGATACGCCTCCGACATAGCCGAACCGCCCGGGATCGGCAATGCGGCCCGCCCTATCGCTCCGATCCGCCGGCGCGATCCGGCGACCCGCCGACATGCGCCGCCAGCCGCTCCGCCAGGAGGGCGCCGACCCGTGCCGTCTCGGTCAGCGGCGCGTAGGACCAGGCGTCGAGCCGCCCCGCGAAAGGCCGGGTGTAGCCCGCCTCCCGCAGCCGGGCGTGAAAGGCCGCAAGCCGGCCGCTTTCCGGCTCCACGGTGGCGATATGGACCGGCTTGCCGGTGGCCAGGGCTTCCGAGACCATGTTGACCGAGTCCGAGGTGACGACGAGCGCGTCGCTCAGGTGCAGGAACGCGAGATACGGGTTCTCGCCCTTTCCGGTCCACACGATGCCCGGCACGTCCGCCAGTCCGGCCCGCAGCGCCTCCCGGGTCGCGTCGTCCGTGCGCCGCGAACAGGCGACGAGCAGCGACCCGCCGCTGTTTTGCGCCAGCCGCTTCAGGTCCTCGACGAACCGGGCGACCGCATCGGGTGAGAAGTCGTAGCGCTTGTTCGACCCGCCCACGTTCACGGCGACGAGCGGCCGGGGAAGATCGGCGGTCTCGGTGAGCCAGGGCCGTGCCGCCTCCCGGAGCTTTTCCGGCGCCTGCGGGTTCAGCGCGCCGACCGTCGTGACGACGTTCGGGCCCCGTGCCGGATCGTGCTCCGGGACGATCAGCATGTCGAAATGGGCCGGGTCGATCCGCGGATCCTGGATATGCGCCAGGAACGGCACCGCGCCGTCCCGGGACGCCAGCCGCCGCACGGCCAGCGCCGCCCCCGCCGTGCGCCGCCCGCAGGAGATCACCACGTCCGGCCAGGGCGCGGCGATCGGATCGCCGCCCGCCGTGGCCGGCACGCCGGGCCACCGTCCGGCCTGTGGAACCGCACGCAGGAGCCAGGAAGGATGGATGCGCTTGATCAGCGGCGTCAGCCCGGCCGCGTCCGCCAGACCGAGGCACTGGATCCGCATGCCGACGGTTCCGTCCGTCAGCACCCAGCACAACGTCTGCGTGTCAGAAGGAACGCTCATCTCGTCAGATATCGAAAGAAAATGTCACAATCACGCAACGATCTTGCTTGCGAAACGGGAATCGGCTATACGCTCATCGACGGCCACGCGCCGACTGCCGGACAGTTCAACCGTTCCCCCGGAGCCCACATGCGACGTGTGAAACTTGATCGCATCGACCGCCGAATCCTGCGCGACCTTCAGGACAACGGTCGCATGACCAATGTCGAGTTGGCCAATCGGGCCGGCATCTCCGCCCCGCCCTGCCTGCGCCGGGTGCGGGCCCTCGAGGAAGCCGGTTTCATACGGGGATACCATGCCGAGGTGGCCCCTGAACACCTCGGTTTCACCGTAACGATCTACGCCCATGTGGGCCTGACCAGCCAGGCCGAAGGCGATCTCGCCCGGTTCGAGGAAATGGTCGGCCAGTGGCCGGAAGTGCGGGAATGCCACATGCTGATGGGCGAGGCGGATTTCCTGCTGAAGATCGTCGCCAAGGACTGGGACGCCTTCCAGCGGTTCCTGACCTCCAAGCTCACGCCGGCCCCGCTCGTCTCGAACGTCAAGACGGCGCTGGTGATCCGCACCAAGAAGCGGCTTCCGGGCGTGCCGATCGACGAGGCGCCGGACGAAGACGAGGAAGAGGGGGAGCCTGAAGAAGCGTAACAACCGAAATGCCGGGCGGCGGGATGCCGCCCCGGCAATACGGTTGCGTTACTGGATCGCGCCCGTCACTGGATCGCGCCCGTCACTGGATTGCGATCGAGAGGATCTCGAAGCTCTTCGAGCCTTTCGGTGTGGTGACCTCGACGGAATCGCCGACGCGCTTGCCGATCAGGGCCCGGGCGATCGGTGACGACGTCGAGATGAAGCCGCGGGCGATGTCCGCCTCGTAGGGGCCGACGATGGTGTAGGCCGTCTCCTCGTCGGTCTCCTCGTCCGCGACCTCAACGGTCACGCCGAAGGTGACGGTCTCGCCCTTGAGCTTCTTCGGATCGATCACCTCGCAGCGGCTGATCACATCCTCAAGCTCGGCAACCCGGCCCTCGATGAAGCTCTGCCGCTCCCGCGCGGCGTGATATTCGGCGTTCTCGGAGAGATCGCCGTGCTCACGCGCCTCGGCGATCGCCTTGATCACCGCAGGACGTTCCACGGACTTCAGAGTCTTCAGTTCTTCCGTCAGACGGGCATGCCCCTCTGCGGTCATCGGCACCTTTTCCATCGGCTCTTCGCCTGCTCAAACCAATCCCATCATCCGTTCCGGACGCCACGTCGGGCTCAGCCTGGATCGGAAACAACGACCGGTTTCCCGACCGCGCCCCCCGCAATCGTCAGAACGATCCGGTGAGGTAGGTCTGCAGAGGGGCCACTTCAAGGTGTCCGTCGCGCATGGACGCGATCGCCCGGACCGCCGCGCGCGCCCCCTCTACGGTCGTGTAGTAGGGAATGTTGTGCGTAAGGGCCGTGTGACGCAAGCTGAAACTGTCCCGAATGGCCTGGGCGCCCTCGGTGGTATTTATCACCAGATCCACATGGCCCGAGAGCATGTTATCGACGATATGCGGGCGGCCTTCGAGCACCTTCTTGACCCGGTGGCTCTCGATCCCAGCGTCCTTCAACACGTCGGCCGTGCCGACCGTCGCCATGATCGCGAAGCCAAGATCCCGGAGTGCCGCGGAGATCTGGACGATCGCCGCCTTATCCGCGTCCTTCACGGAAACGAACACCGTGCCGCCTTCGGGAAGCACCGTTCCCGACGCGAGCTGCGACTTGGCGAAGGCCCGCTCGAAGGTCCGGTCGATGCCCATCACCTCGCCGGTCGACTTCATCTCGGGGCCGAGGATGATGTCGGTGCCGGGGAAGCGGGCGAAGGGGAACACCGCCTCCTTCACCGCCACGTGCTCCGGGTCGCCCTCGGGCAGGGTGAACGCCGACAGCTTCTCGCCGGCCATGACCCGGCTGGCGATCTTGGCGATCGGCACGCCGGTCGCCTTGGCGACGAACGGCACGGTGCGGGACGCCCGGGGGTTGACCTCGAGGATGAACACCTCGTCGCCGCGCACGGCGAACTGGATGTTCATCAGGCCGACCACGTTCAGCCCCTTGGCCAGCATGACCGCCTGGCGCTTCACCTCGTCGATCACCGCCCGGTCGAGCGAGACCGGCGGCAGCGAGCAGGCGCTGTCGCCCGAATGGATGCCCGCCTCCTCGATATGCTCCATCACCCCGGCGATGAAGACGGTCTCGCCGTCGGCGACGGCGTCCACGTCGATCTCGGTGGCGTTGCGCAGGAAGCTGTCGATCAGCACCGGGTTCTTGCCGGACACCACCACGGCGTTCCGCATGTAGCGCCGCAGGCCCTCGGGCTCGTGGACGATCTCCATGGCCCGGCCGCCCAGCACGTAGGACGGGCGGATCACCACAGGGTAGCCGATATCCTCGGCGATGGCCTCGGCCTGCTCGGTCGAGGTCGCGGTGCCGTTGGCCGGCTGCTTCAGGTCGAGGCGCTGGAGCAGTTTCTGGAATCGCTCGCGGTCCTCGGCGAGGTCGATCGCGTCCGGCGAGGTGCCGAGAATCGGGATCTGCGCCTTCTCCAGCGCCGCCGCCAGCTTCAGCGGGGTCTGGCCGCCGAACTGCACAATGCAGCCCATCACCTGGCCGTTGTTCTGCTCGCCGTTGACCAGCTCGATCACGTCCTCAGCGGTCAGCGGCTCGAAATACAGCCGGTCGGAGGTGTCGTAGTCGGTGGAGACGGTCTCCGGGTTGCAGTTGACCATGATGGTCTCGAACCCGGCCGCCGACAGGGCATAGGCGGCGTGGACGCAGCAATAGTCGAACTCGATGCCCTGGCCGATCCGGTTCGGGCCGCCGCCGAGAATAATGATCTTTTTCGCGTCGGTCGGCTCGGCCTCGTTCTCCGGCGCGCCGCCGCCGATGCCGATCTCGTAGGTCGAGTACATGTAGGGGGTCTGCGACGGGATCTCGGCGGCGCAGGTGTCGATGCGCTTGAACACCGGCCGGACGCCGAGACCGCGGCGCCGGGCGGCGACCACCTCCTCGTCGTGTCCGCTGAGCTGACCGAGCCGCTCGTCGGAGAATCCGAGGGCCTTGACCCGCTGCCAGCCGGCGGCTTCGCCCGGCAGGCCGTCCGCCTCCACCGCCTTCTCGGCGGCGATGATCTCAGCCATGCGCTCGAGGAACCACGGATCGATGTAGCAGGCGCGGTGGACCTCCTCGACCGTAAGGCCGACGCGCAGGGCCTGGGCCACCTTCAGCAGACGGTCGGCCGTCGCCTCGGTCAGCTCTGCGATGATCGCCTGGCGGTCGATGTCGCCGTTCTCCATGCCCTTGAGCGCGATCGGATCGAGGCCGCAGAGCCCGGTCTCCAGGCCGCGCAGGGCCTTCTGCAGGCTCTCGTGGAAGGTGCGGCCGATGGCCATGACCTCGCCCACGGACTTCATCGAGGTGGTCAGCCGGGCGTCGGCGCCGGGGAACTTCTCGAAGGTGAAGCGCGGGATCTTGGTGACCACGTAGTCGATGGTCGGCTCGAAGCTGGCCGGGGTAACGCCGGTGATGTCGTTGTCCAGCTCGTCCAGCGTGTAGCCGACCGCCAGCTTGGCGGCGATCTTGGCGATCGGAAAGCCGGTCGCCTTCGACGCCAGGGCCGAGGATCGCGACACGCGCGGGTTCATCTCGATGACGATCTGGCGGCCGGTCGCCGGGTCGATGGCGAACTGCACGTTGGAGCCGCCGGTCTCCACCCCGATCTCGCGAAGCACCGCGATCGAGGCGTTCCGCATCCGCTGGTATTCCTTGTCCGTCAGGGTGAGCGCCGGGGCGACGGTAATGCTGTCGCCGGTATGCACGCCCATCGGATCGACGTTCTCGATGGAGCAGATGATGATGCAGTTGTCCGCCTTGTCGCGGACGACCTCCATCTCGAACTCCTTCCAGCCCAGCACGCTTTCCTCGATCAGCACCTCGTTGGAGGGCGAGAGGCGGATGCCGTTGCGGACGATCTGCTCGAATTCCTCGCGGTTATAGGCGATGCCGCCGCCCTGGCCGCCGAGCGTGTAGGACGGGCGGATGATCGCCGGCAGTCCCACATGGTCGAGGGCCTCGGCCGCATCGGCGAAGTCGTTGATCAGGCGCGAGCGCGGGGTGTCCAGACCGATCGCGGTCATCGCCTCGCGGAACTGCTGGCGGTCCTCGGCCTTCTCGATCGCCTTCAGGTCGGCGCCGATCAGCTCGACCCCGTATTTCTCCAGCGTGCCGTCATGGGACAGGGCGCGGGCGGTGTTCAGCGCGGTCTGGCCGCCCATGGTCGGCAGCAGGGCGTCGGGACGCTCGCGCTCGATGACCTTGGCGACCATTTCCGGGGTGATCGGCTCGATATAGGTGGCGTCCGCCGTGCCCGGATCGGTCATGATCGTCGCCGGGTTCGAGTTCACCAGGATGACCCGGTAGCCCTCGTCCTTCAGCGCCTTGCACGCCTGGGTGCCGGAGTAATCGAACTCGCAGGCCTGACCGATGACGATCGGCCCGGCGCCGATGATGAGGATGGAGGAGATGTCTGTGCGTTTAGGCATTAGCCGAGGAGCTCCCGGAACCGGGCGAAGAGGTAATGGCTGTCCATCGGGCCCGGCGAGGCTTCCGGATGGTACTGCACGCTGAAGATCGGCTTGCCCTCGACCTTGAGGCCTTCCACCGAGCCGTCGAACAGGGAGCGGTGGGTGACGGTCACGCCGTCGGGCAGGCTGGCCTCCATGACGACGAAGCCGTGGTTCTGGCTGGTGATCTCGACCTTGCCGGTCTCCAGGTCCTTGACCGGATGGTTCGCCCCCCGGTGGCCCATATGCATCTTCTCGGTCTTCGCCCCGAGCGCCAGAGCCAGCATCTGGTGGCCGAGGCAGATGCCGAAGATCGGCTTGCCCGAGTCGATGAGCTTCTTCAACTCCGGCACCGCGTAGACGCCGGTGGCCGCCGGGTCGCCCGGGCCGTTGGCGAGGAAGATGCCGTCCGGGGCGTGGCCCATGATCTCGTCCGCCGTGGCGGTCGCCGGCACCACCGTCACCCGACAGCCCTGGGCCGCCAGGTTGCGCAGGATGTTGCGCTTGGCGCCGAAATCGACGGCGACCACGTGCTTGGTCGGTGCCGTCATCGTGCCGTAGCCGTCGCTGCGGCCGTCGTCGGCGAAGCCCCAGAGCGTGGTGTCCCAGGTGTAGGTCTGGGTGCAGGAGACCTGCTTGGCGAGGTCCATGCCCTCCAGGCCGGGCCACTCGGCCGCGAGCTTCTTCAGGGCCTCCAGGTCGAACGTGCCGTCGGGGGAGACGCAGAGGGCGCCGTGCGGCGCACCGATATCGCGGATCCGCCGGGTCAGCCGCCGGGTGTCGACGCCGGCGATGCCGGGCAGGTCGTGCGACTTCAGCCAGTCGTCGAGGCCACGCTCGGCGCGGTAGTTCGACGGGTCCGTGATATCGGCCCGCAGCACGCAGCCGAGGGCTACCGGCGACTGGGTCTCGTGGTCGTTGACGTTGGCGCCGACATTGCCCACATGCGGGAACGTGAAGGTGATGATCTGTCCGGCGTAGGACGGGTCGGTGAGGATCTCCTGATACCCGGTCATCGAGGTGTTGAAAACCACCTCGCCGACCTTGGTGACGGCGGCGCCGAAGCCGCGCCCGAAGATCGCCGTCCCATCCGCCAGAACCAGAACCGCCGTTGCGCCCTTGGAAGAAGCCGGGGGGATGGCGGTCGGATCGGTCATGCGGTGTCTCCGGGTCAGGCGGCTACCGAAGGGTGGTCGCCACCCGTCGTGCCGCAGGACTATACCCCCTGGAACGGGGGCGCCCAAACGGCGAGAGACACAGGCGGCCAATCGGTAAATTGGCCGGGTGATACGCGAGGAACGGACCGACGTCAAGCCGGAAGATGGCCGAAAAAGTGTTTAAACTCAGTCGGTTAGAAAATCGTCTCGGCGTTGCAACACGAAACCGGATCGTATATTGTCGCCGCTTCCGTACCCGACCTGCCGGCTCGATCCGGCCACGGGATGAACGGAGAAAAGGCGACGACGGCCGGCACGGCCACCGCCAGTTTAAGGGCCAAAGTGCCGGACTCACTCGGTTTCTGGGGAGAAACTGAATGTTGCGCGAACAGCTTAAGACTGCCTTGAAGGATGCCATGCTCGCGAAGGATCAGCGGGCCGTGGCCACCGTGCGCCTGATCAATGCGGCCCTGAAGGACCGCGACATCGCCGCGCGCGAGAAAGGCAACCTCGACGGCATAAACGACGAGGAGATCCTGTCGATGCTCGCCACCATGGTGAAGCAGCGCCAGGAATCGATCCGGCTCTACGAGGAGGGCGGGCGCTGCGAGCTCGCCACCCAGGAGCAGGAGGAGATCGACGTCATCCGCCGCTTCATGCCCTCGCAGCTCGAGGGCGAGGAGCTGGAGTCGACGATCGACAGCACCATCAAGGAGATCGGCGCGGCCGACCTCAAGGACATGGGCAAGATCATGTCGACCCTGAAGCAGCGCTATCCGGGCCGCATGGACTTCTCCAAGGCCTCCGGTCTGGTCCGCCAGCAGCTGGTGTGACCCGGCGAGTAGCTTAGGCTGCGACGGGTTTAGGGACGGCAAACCAACGCGCCATCCGTCTCTCCCGTCGTCCTGAAGTCAATTCAGGACCCTGCCGCCAGCGCGTCCGGACCGGCGCCTCCGAACCGGCGCCCGTTCACCGCAGATCCTGATTTGGATCAGGATGACGGTGGGGGGAGAGGCCGACGGAAGACTATCAGGACGGAAGACAGTCAGAACAGAAGACTCTCAGATGGATAGGCTGAACCCGTAGGGCAGCAGCCGGTCCAGGTCGAACACGTCGCCCAGCGCTCCCTCACCGCCGGAATCGACGATCACCAGGGTCTCCGGATCGCGGGAGCCGAATTCGTGGATCACCTGGCGGCAGATGCCGCAGGGCGAGCGGTCGGACAGCGGCGCGTCCAGGGTCGCCACGCAGCTCACCACGAGAAGTTCCAGCCGGCGGAACCCGAGCGACGCCGCCTGGGTCAGGGCCGTGCGCTCGGCGCAGATCGTTCCGCCATAGCTGGCGTTCTCCACATTCGCGCCGGCGATAACCCGGCGCTCCCGGTCGTCGGCCATGATCAGCGCGGCGCCGACCCGAAAGCGGGAATACGGCGCATGCGCCCGTGTCGCCACATCCCGGGCGGCATCGCGCAGCCGGGTGACGTCCTCCGGGTCGATGCTGACCGTCTTCTTGGGGATCGCGCGCCCGGGCACCGTCAGCCGGCCGAGCGGGGTCGGGGTCGCCGCTTCCGGCCGCTGGACCGCCGGCAGGACAAGCGTCACCCGGCCGGCCATCGGCGGCACCCCGTCATCAGTGTTCCCCGTAGATCGCGTGCGGATCGTAGGTCTTCTCGCCCACCACCTCGAGCGCGACCCCGTCGCCCGAGCGGACGACGCGGCGATAGAAACAGCCCTCGTAACCGACATGGCAGGCGCCCGGCCCGACCTGCTCGACCAGGAGCAGGACGGTGTCCTGGTCGCAGTCGAGGCGGATCTCCTTCACCCGCTGAACATGGCCGCTGCTCTCGCCCTTGCGCCACATGGCCTTGCGGGACCGGGAATAGTAATGCGCCTCGCCGCTCTCGATGGTCGCGGCCAGCGCCGCCGCGTCCATCCACGCCATCATCAGGACCGTGCCGCTTTCCGCGTCGGCGGCGACGGCCGGGATCAGCCCGTCGGGGCCGAATTCCGGCGCGAGCGCGCTGCCCTCCTCGACCTCGTGCGTCTCGCCCTGCTTGGCGAACTCGACCGTCATGTCAGCCCTTCCAGCAGCCTGACCCACATCTTCGCCCGCGGCACGAGCGACGAGATATAGACCTGTTCGTTCAGGGTATGGGCGCCTTCCCCATCCGCCCCCAGGCCGTCCAGGGTCGGAATCCCGACCGCCGAGGTGAAGTTGCCGTCGGACCCGCCGCCGGTCAGCTCGGTGCTCTCGAGCACCATGCCGGTCTCGGAGACCAGTTCCTTGGCGAGTTCGAAAAGGCCCCAGTTGGCGTCGTTCAGCTCGTAGGGGGGGCGGTTCATGCCACCGGTGATCTCGATCGTCACGTCCGGATCGCGCGGCTTGCGGTCAAGGATCTTGGCGGTGAACTCCTCGCCGTCGGCGGTGGAGACGACCCGGAGGTCGATCTCGGCCTTCGCCACCCGCGGCACCACGTTCACGCCGGTCCCGGCGCTCACCAGGCCGACATTGGTGGTCACCCCACGCCCGTAATCGGTGAAGCCCTCGATCTCCAGGATGTGGTGCGCCAGCTCCTTGACGGCGCTGCGGCCGTCCTCGTGCTTGGCGCCGGAATGGGCGGGGCGGCCGGTGATGGTCATCTCGAAGCGGCCGACACCCTTGCGCGCGGTGACCAGCTTGCCGCCGTCGCGGGCCGGCTCCGTGACCAGCACGTATTTCGCCTTCTTCGCCTCGGCCTCGATCACCGCCCGGCTGGTCGGGCTGCCCACCTCCTCCTCGGAGACGAACAGGAAGGTCACCGGCAGCGCCGTGCCGGCCCCCATGCGGCGCAGGTGGCGGTAGGCGTAGTAGGGCAGATAAGCGCCCGCCTTCATGTCGTAGACGCCGGGACCGTACAGGCTGTCGCCCTCGCGGCGGACCTTGTTGCTGTCGTCCTTGGTGCCGACCGGATGCACCGTGTCCATGTGGCTCAGCACGAGGATGCTCGGCGCGTCCTCGGTCCAGTCCGGGGTCCGCACGACCAGGTGGTCTCCGAAACCCTCGGTGCCGGCGATCCGCTCGACCGAGCAGCCGGTGCCCTCCCACTGGCTCTGAATCTTGTCGGCCAGCTTGTTGAGACGGGCCGCATCGTAGGTCGGCGTCTCCATTTCGACCCATTCGACGATGCCGTCGACGATCTCTTCCTGGTCGATGACGGGCTCGTTGTCGCGGGTGGCGGCGGTGCTCATAGGTGCTCCGAGGCGGGTTGTACGAGGCGCACAGGTTTGCCGCCGCGATGGGCGAAACGCAATGCGCAAAAGCTGTCGATGGCGCGCAGCGGCCCGACGGCACCGGACCCGAGCCGCCTCACCGCCGTGCCGAGCTTTCACAATAGCGGCGACATTCGCTAGTCTTCGGAGCGCAATTCACGCCAGCGTCCAAAAGGGAGTCGCCGGATGACGAGATTGGCCGGTGCCGGCGAGATCCACGCGGGCTACGCCCGTCTCGATCCGCCGACGGACGAGCGGCTCGACGCCCTGCTCGACCTGCACGACGCCCTGCTCACGGAAGCGGCCGCCAACCACCACCTGGGCTGGCGTCCGGCCGGCGGCGAGAACAACAAGTACAGGTTCACCCTCGATCGCGACCGGCTGAGACGCTTCGCCGACTTCGCCTATGGCGGCATCGGCTTCGAGGTCGGCAACGATTTTCTCGCCACCAGGCCGACCGCCAGCGATCTCGCCCCGGAGATCGTCAAGGCGCCGGAGGCGGTGCACGAGGCCCTGAAGCAGACCCTGCAGTGGGTGAAAACCGAGACGGTGAACGCCCGGAGCAACTTCGAGCGGTACGAGACCGAGTGGGCCGCATTGATTCACGAACCGGCCGGGATCGGCGGCGTCTATCTAGACCTCAACTCCGCCACCCCGCCGATCCGGGTCTCCAGCCAGTCCGCGCGGGTGAGTTGGCGGGCGCCGCGTCTGGCGGCGGAGCTCGGACGCGCCCCGGCCTCCGTCCTCGAGATCGGCGGCGGGCACGGGAAATTCGTCCGCGACTGTGCCCTGTTCATGCCCGACACCCGGCTGTTTCTGACCGACCTGCCGTTCAATCTGATCGTCCAGGCCCGGTATCTGGAGGAGTATTTCGGCGACGCCGTGAACCTCTGCCTGCTACCGGACCAGGATGTGGACCCGCAGGCGCGCATCAACCTGGTCGCTCCCTGGCGTCTGGACCGCATTCCGGGTGCTATCGAGGTAGCAGCCAACTTCCTGTCTTTCCAACACATGGACGCGCAGAATCTCGCCTGGTACGGCGACGCCCTTGAGTCCCTGGAAATCGGTCACGTGTTCCACCTGAACCGACTGACCGCGCGGGACCCGCACGATTTCGGCGCTGACGACTACCCCTTCCGAAGCCGCTTCGACACCGCCCTGCGACGCGTGGCCCCCCTGGGGAAACTGCGGACGTCAGACGGGGGCGTTACGGAAATTGACGGCGTTCTCGAACTCCTAACCCGTCCTGGCCAAGTCGAGAGGACGGCATAGCGATGCGCACAGATATTGCCATCCTGGGCGGTGGGATCATCGGCTCCAGCATCGCCTACCATCTGGCGGGTAGCGGCCGGGCTGGACGGGTCGCGGTGATCGAACGCGATCCGACCTACGAGTTCGCCGCGACGCCCCGGGCCAATGGCGGCATCCGGCTGCTGTTCAGCCTGCCTGAGAACATCGCGATGGCCCGCTACGGCCGCGACTTCTATGCGGGGTTCGCCGAGCGCATGGCGGTCGACGGCACCCCCGCCGACATCGCCTTCCGTCGTCAGGGCTATCTCTTCCTGTCCGACAACGGCGGGGCGGCGCAGATGGAGGCGAACCACGCGGTCCAGGTCGCCCATGGTGTCGAGGCCGAACTGCTCGATCCGGCCGGTGTGCAGGCGCTATTCCCCTCGATCGCCGTCGACGATGTCGATCTCGCCGTCTACTCGCCGAACGACGCTTGGATCGATCCGTACTCCGCGCTGATGGGATTTCGGGCGAAGGCACGCGCGCTCGGCGTCGACTATGTGAAGGGCGAGATCGCCGGCTGGGACTCCACCGTCGGGAAGGCGGGCGCGGTGAGGCTGGCGGGCGGCGAGACGGTCGAGGCGGAGACCTACGTGCTCGCCTGCGGAGCGTGGTCGCGCGACGTCGCCGCGTTCATCGGCCTCGATCTTCCGGTGGAGCCGATGTCGCGCGAGAGCTACGTCTTCAAGGCGGACGCGGACATCGAACCCCTGCCGTTCCTCAAGAGCGAGACCGACCTCGCCATCCGGCCCGAGGGGGACGGCTTCGTTGGCGGGATTCCAGACTGGTCGGAGCCGGCGGGTTGGAACTTCGAGCTGGACCCCGACCGGTTCGAGAGCGTGGTCTGGCCGGCGCTGGCCCGCCGGGTGCCGAAGATGGAGCGGCTGAGGCTGGTGCGTTCCTGGCGCGGACACTACGCGCGCAGCATCCTCGACTATTCGCCGATCATCGGCCCATGGTCGGACGGCTGCACCAACGTACTCATCTCCACCGGCTTCTCCGGCCACGGAATTATGCACGCGCCGGCGGCCGGCCGTGCGGTCGCCGAGCTGATCCTCGACGGCCGGTTCGGCAGCCTCGATCTCTCTTGCTTCGCCTGGGACCGCATCCCGGCCAACCGTCCCTACCGTGAAAACGGCATCGTCTGAACGATAAAGTCTGAATGACAAGGGGCGGCCCGAAAGGCCGCCCCCGTCACCCGATCACGCGGATCAGTTCAGAGATGCGCCAGGACGTTCTCGGCGCTGGACACGTCGTATGCACCCGGCTCCTCGACGAAGAGCTGGGTGACGGTGCCGTCCTCGACGACCATGGCATAGCGCTGGGAGCGGACGCCGAGGCCGCGCTCGGTCAGGTCGAGCTCGAGGCCGATGGCCTTGGCGAACTTGGCGGAGCCGTCGGCCAGCATCATCACCTTGCCGTCGGAGCCCTGATCGTTGGCCCACACACCCATGACGAACGGATCGTTGACCGACACGCAGGCCACGGCATCGACGCCCTTCGCCTTCAGCGCGTCGGCGTTCTTCACGAAACTCGGCACGTGCTGGGCCGAACAGGTCGGGGTGAAGGCGCCGGGGACGGCGAACAGGACGACCTTCTTGCCGGCGAACAGCGCCGCGTTGTCCAGAGTGTCGATTCCCTCCGCCGTCTTGTGCTGCAATCCGACATCCGGAAGCTTATCGCCAACCTTGATGGTCATCTCGGTCTCTCCCTGTATGGAACAGGGCCGGTCTCAGCCGGCCCGTTTGGAAACTGCTCACCCCTAAATAAGCCGGTTCTAGCGCGAGTCCAAGCCGGCCGTTCGATCCGCCCCGCCGGCGCGATCGATCGCCTCCATCACCGCGGCAGAAGTGAGCAGTTCCGGCAGCGCGATGCCGTCGGGCGCCGCCGGACCGTAGACCGCGTTGAACGGGATGCCGTAGCGGCCGAACGAGGCGAGATAGTCCGCGATCGCCGGATCCGGATTGGTCCAGTCCGCCCGCATCGGCGTGACGGACGCGCCGGCCAGAGCGGCGGCCACCGGATCCGCCTCCAGCACGAGGCGCTTGTTGACCTTGCACGTGATGCACCACTCGGCGGTGACGTCGACCAGCACAACCCGGCCCTCGGCCACCTGCCGCTCGATGCCCGCCCGGTCGAAACCCTGCCAGACGACGGCTACGGCAGACGGGGAGGTGCCCGACGGCGCTCCGTCTCCGGCTCCGCCTGGCGGTACCAGCCAGGCGACCGTCAGAGCCGCGGCGAAGACCGCCGCGCCGGTGAGACCGGCGCCGGGGCGCTGCGAGCGGTGCAGCGCGGCGAGCACCAAGGCACCGGTGGCGAACAGCCCGGCGAGCGCGACTGTCGCGGGGACGCCGATCTGGACCGCCAACACCGTCAGCAGCCACACCCCGGTCCCGAGCAGGGCCAGGGCCAGCACCCGCTTGAAGGTGATCATCCAGCGTCCCGGACGCGGCAGAGCCCGGGCGACCGACGGCATCGCGGCGACGGCGAGATAGGGCAGCGCCAAGCCGATGCCCATCACCGCGAAGACGGCGACGATCTCCTGCCAGCCCCGCGACAGCGCGAAGCCGACCGCCGTGCCGAGGAACGGCGCCGAGCACGGGGTCGCCAGGAGCGCGGCGAAGGCACCGGTGAGGAAGTGCCCGGTGAGCCCCTTGTTCCGGGGCGTCCCCGGCGTCGCGACCGGACCGCCCGCCGCCGGCAGCCGCCCGCCGAGATCGGCCAGAGCCCGCGGCAGCGCGACCTCGAACCAGCCCCAGAGATTGGCGGCGAAGAGCAGCACCACGGCGGTCATGCCGGCGAGGAACAACGGCTGCTGGAACTGAATGCCCCAGCCGACCGCCACACCGGCGGATTTCAGCCCAGCGAGCGCGGCCGCCAGCGCCAGGAAAGACACGACGATGCCCGCCGCCGTCGCCAGGAACCCGCGCCGGATCGCGCCACGCTCGGCGCCGCCGTATTCGAGCACCGAGACCAGCTTGAGCGACAGCACGGGCAGGACACAGGGCATCAGGTTGAGGATCAGCCCACCGAGCAGCGCGAAGCCGAGAACCAGCCACAGGCGGTCGCCGCCCGCCTCGGCAGGTACGCCGACCGTCGCAACCGATACCGGGCGCTCGGCAAACCGCTCGCCGTCGACGACGGTCAGTCGAAGGTCGGTGCCCTGGAGGCGGGCTTCGCCACGGGTGCCGACCGGGACACGGACCGTCGCCGCCGTGGCGGAGCGGGAGAGCGTGACCTCGGGCTTGCCGAACGACAGCCCGTCGGGACCTTCCGGAAACACGTCCAACGCGTCGAGCGGAACGTCGGAGGTCACGGTCAGCACCAGGGTCGGGCTGGCCGGATCGCCCTCCGCCCGCGCGGCCGCGATGTCGAGCCCGAGACCCGGCAGGTCGCGCGGTACCCGCGCCGTCCAGCGGCTCAGAAGCTGGGCGTAGGCGGTCGGCTCGGCCGATGACGCCGGAAGGGACAGAGACAGGGCGGCGTCGAGTGGGACGCAGATCTCGCTGCAGGCAAGCGCGTTGACCGCGGCATCGACCTTTAGGGAACCGCCTGCTTCGGCGAGCCGCGCGGTGATCGGATAGACGACCTGATCGTCGTAGCCGAAGGTCTCGAGCCCGAAGAGCGAGAAGCGATGCGGGACCGGATACTGGGTGTCCGCCGCCGCGAGATTGTCCGACCCGCTCCAGTCGATCTGGGGCGGGTAGCCGGCATCTCCCGGGGAGCGCCAATAGACCTTCCACCCCTCCGCCAGCCGGAACTCCAGGCCGAGCGGAATGGTGTCCCGCCCCGCCGTTCCGGAAACGGCAGCAATCAGACGGACATCGGCGAACTCGGTGCTCACCCAGTCCGAGGCCGGCTTCGCCGCGACCGGTCCCGTGGACGCGACGCCGCAGGCAATGCCAAGCAGGAGGAAGAGGACGGCGTGAAGCCTCATCGCGTCTCGGTCCCGGTCACTTTGAGGACACCCCTTACTTTTGTAGTGTCTGTGCTCCTCCAATATAGTAGGGCGGCGCCACGGGAAACGTCACAACCGCGGGACCAAAGGTCGCGCGGCGCGGAGGAGGATCATGGACCCGGACGACTTCTCGCAGGACGACGACCGGAAGGCCGAGGACGCGGACGGTGGCGCCGAGGGCTACCTGTCCGGCCAGTTGCTGGTCGCGATGCCGGCGATGCGCGATCCCCGGTTCACGCGCAGCGTCATCTACATGTGTGCGCACAACGACGAAGGCGCGATGGGGCTGATCATCAACCGGCTGGTGGGCTCCATCAAATTCGCCGACCTCCTCGAGGAGTTGGATCTCGATGACGCTCCGGTCGATACGTCCCACTTTCCGTCGGTGCATTTCGGCGGACCGGTGGAGACCGGACGCGGCTTCGTGCTGCACAGTTCGGACTATCTCTCAGACGACAGCATGCAGCTGGACGACACCCTGGCGCTGACCGCGACAGTCGACATTCTACGGGACATCGCCCTCGGCCGGGGGCCGGAGCGGGCCCTTCTGGCGCTCGGATACGCCGGCTGGGGGCCGGGACAGCTCGACGGCGAGCTGATGGAGAACGCCTGGCTGTCCGTCGACAGCGATCCCGAGCTGGTGTTCGGATCCTCGCTCGACGACAAGTGGGAACAGGCGCTGGCCAAGCTCGGCATCAGCGCCTCCCTGCTCTCGTCCGACGCCGGTCGGGCCTGAATGCACGCGCCGACAGACGCAATCGGCTAGCCGGCATCGATCCGCCACGGCGGCGTGCGCCAGATCTCGGCCAGATAGTCGATGAAGACCCGGATCTTGGCGGAAACATGGCGGCTCTGGTGATGGACGGCATGAACCGCCAGGTCCGGGGCGCGCCAGTCGGGCAGCAGCCGCACCAGGGTGCCGGCGGCGAAATGCGGGCCGAGGACGAAGTCCGGCTGCTGCACGATCCCGGCTCCGGCCACCGCCGCCTCGGTCAGGATCTCGCCGTTATTGGCCGACATCGGCCCCCGCGGCCGTACCGGGACCTCGGCTCCAGACGCGTCGGTCAGCCGCCAAACGAGCCCCTCGCTCGAATAGGCATAGGCGAGACAGGCGTGGTCGACCAGATCGGACGGGTGCGCCGGCTTGCCCCGTCGCGCCAGATAGTCGGGCGAGGCCGCGAGATGAATCGCAACCGGCGCCAGCCGCCGCGCAACCAGCGAGGAATCGCTGAGCCGGCCGATCCGCACGGCGACGTCGTATCCCTCCTCCAGCAGATCGACCACCCGATCGTTCACCGTCAGGTCCACGGAAAGCTCTGGATAGGTGCTGAGAAACGGGGCGATCGCCGCGGCCAGATGGGTGCGGGAGAACGAGACCGGCCCGTTCACCCGCAGCAGCCCCGCAGGCGCCAGCCTCTCGCCCCGCGCCTCGGTATCCGCGAGGTCCAGGTCCTGCAACAGACGCCTCGCGCGCTCCAGATACCGCCGTCCGGCATCCGTCAGCCGCACCCGCCGGGTGGTCCGCTCAAGCAGCTTGACCCCGAGACGGTCCTCCAGCGCCTGGACGTGCTTGCTGGCCATGGCCCGCGACTGGCCAAGCCGCTCCGCGGCGACGGTGAAGCTTTCCGTCTCCGCGACGGCGACGAAGGTCGCGATGTGGGCAAGCCGATCCATTATATACATTTATGAGACAATAATTTTCGTTTTTCGTCAATTATTTCTTCTGAAGAAAACCGTATCTCTGGTCAACGAAACGCATCGGCGGCCCGACGGAAATCCGGGGCCCAGACCAGAGATGGAGGACACCATGACCGATCCGACCGGCATCGACACCCGCACCGCCCCCTATGCCGCGCTCATCCTGCGCGTCACCCTCGGCATCGCCTTTCTGGCCCATGCCGGCCTGAAGATCTTCGTCTTCACCATCCCCGGCACCGTCTCGTTCTTCGAGAGCATCGGCTATCCCGGCTTCTTCGCTTATCTGGTCATTCTGGCCGAACTCGGCGGCGGCCTCGCCCTGATCGCCGGCGCCTACACGCGGCTGATCGCCCTGCTGCTCGTTCCGGTGATGATCGGCGCCCTGATCCAGCATGCCGGCAACGGCTGGCTGTTCAGCAGCCAGGGCGGCGGCTGGGAATTCCCGGCCATGTGGACGGCGCTGCTCTTCGTGCAGGCCGGGCTCGGCAACGGCGCCTTTGCCCTGAAGCCTCCGCTCCCGGCAGCCCTGCGGCCCGGCTCGGCCTGAGCCGGGCCGCATGACCGGGCCGCATGACCGGGCGGCCGACACATCGGCCACGTGATCCGGGGCCCGACCGCTCGACGGCCGGGCCCCTTTTCTTTAGGAGGTAGAGAGCCATGACACCGCTTCCCGCGATCTTCGTCAGCCACGGATCCCCCACCCTCGTTCTGAACGACGTGCCGGCCCACGACTTCCTGTCCGGCCTCGGCAAGAGTCTGGGCCGCCCCCGCGCCATCATCGTCGTCAGCGCCCACTACGAGACCGGGGGCGTCCGGGTGAACACCGCCGCGCGACCCCGCGTGATTCACGACTTCTACGGCTTCCCCCAGGCGCTCTACGAGATGCGCTACGACGCGCCGGGGGAACCGGATCTCGCCGCCGATGTCGTCGCCCGCTTGCGCGCCGCCGGCCTAGAGGCGGAGGGCGACGAGAACTGGGGCTTCGATCACGGGACCTGGGTCCCGCTAATGCTGATGTATCCGGACGCCGACATCCCCGTCGTCGCCATTTCCATCGACCCCGAGGCCGGTCCGCACCACCACCGCCGCCTCGGGGAGGCGCTGGCCCCGCTGCGCGCGGAAGGCGTGCTGATCCTCGGCTCCGGCGCCTTCACCCATAACCTTGGGGAACTGCGGCGCGGCGAGACCGCCCCGCTCGACGCACCGGACTGGGTGGCGCGTTTCGTCGACTGGACGGCGGCGGCGATCGAGGAGGGCCGGACCGACGATCTCCTGCACTATCGGAGCCGGGCACCCGAAGCGGTGCGCAATCATCCGACCGAAGAGCACTTCCTGCCGATCTTCGCCGCGCTCGGCGCCGGCGGTGGGGGAAAAGGCAGACGGTTGCACACAAGCACCACCTTCTCCGTGCTCGCCATGGACGCCTATGCTTTCGGCTGACGAAAGGATCCCTTGATGACCGAGACCACCCGCCGGGTCCTGATCACCGGTGCCGCCTCCGGCATCGGCGCCGCCACCGCCAGGCGTCTGGCCGGTCCGGGAACCGCCCTACTGCTCCACACCCGCGGCAACGGCGACCGGCTCGAAGCGGTCGCCGCGGAGGCCCGGGCGGCGGGGTCGACCGTTGAGACCCTGCTCGGCGATCTTGCGGATCCGGCCTTGCCGGCGGCCCTGGTCGACACGGCGGCCGCGGCGTTCGGAGGGCTCGACGCGCTGGTGGCCAACGCCGGTTGGGCCCGCAAGGTGCCTTTGCTCGAGTCGTCGATGGAGGAGCTGGAAGCGCCGGTCGACGCCATCGCCCGGGGTTTCGCCCTGATGGCTCAGGCCGCAGCGCCGCATCTCAAGGCCAGCCCCTGCGGCCGGGTGGTGGCGGTGTCCGCGTTCGGGCCGCATGTCTACCGGCCGGGCGTCATGACCTTCCCGGCAACCGCCGCGGCGAAGGCGGCGCTGGAGACCCATGTCCGGTCTCTCGCCTTCGAACTGGCGGCGGACGGGGTGACCGCGAACGCCGTAGTACCGGGTTTCATTCAGAAGGATGCGGGCACGAACCGCGCCGTCACGCCGGAAGCGACGGCCGAGGTCGCCGCGCAGATTCCCATGGGGCGGCTCGGATCGTCCGAGGAAGTGGCCGCGGTGATCGTGTTCCTGCTGTCGCCGGAGGCCGGCTACGTCACCGGCCAGCTCATCCACGTGAACGGCGGCCTGGTCTGAAGTGGGGCCCGGTTTGAACGGGGGCCCAATCTGAACGGCAGCCCAGTCTGAGAGGCGCGGCCGGCGCCTACTCCGTGGTGCCGAACAGCCGGTCGCCGGCGTCGCCCAGGCCTGGAACGATGTACGCCTTCTCGTTCAGCTTCTCGTCGAGGGCCGCGACGTAGATCGGCACGTCCGGATGGTCCTCGTGGAACCGGCGCACGCCTTCCGGGGCGGCGACGAGGGCCATGAAGCGGATGCGGCTGTCGGGAACGCCGTGCTTGTTCAGCACGTCGGCCGCGTGGCTGGCCGAATTGCCGGTCGCCAGCATCGGGTCGACCAGCACGAAGACCCGTTCCTCGGCAGCGGGCAGCTTGACGAGATACTCGACCGGCTCGTGGGTCTTGGGATCGCGGTACAGGCCGACATGGCCCTCGTAGGCGGTCGGCAGCAGCTCGCGCAGCCCGTCGACCATGCCGAGGCCGGCGCGCAGCACGCCGACCATCACCACCCGCGGCTCGGCCAGGGTCGGGGCCGACATGGTGGCCACCGGCGTCTCGATTTCCCGGCTCGTCGTCTCCAGGGTGCGCGTGACCTCGTATCCTAGGAACAGCGCGATTTCCTTGAGAAGCACCCGGAACTTCGAGGTCGACGTTTCCTTCTCCCGCATGATGGTCAGCTTGTGCTGCACCAGCGGATGGTCGACGACGAACAGGTTCGGGAAAGCGGGATCGGTCTTCATCGGGGCACTCTCGGCTCGGCGGGCGGACGGCGTGGATTATCGGCGGCGATGGGACGCAGGGCAGCATAACGCCGGCGCTGCGTCGACCGCACACGAAAACGCCCGCCTTTTCAGGCGGGCGCGCTCGACGGCGTATCGGAGAGGGATCAGGCGGCGGCCTTCGCCTCGGCGGCGAGGATACGCTTCTTCAGGCGACGCGCCGTCGGCGACAGCTCGGACGCCCGCGAGGCCTTGAGGAAGGCGTCCAGACCGCCCCGATGCTCGACCGTGCGCAGGGCGCCGGTCGACAGCTTGAGACGCACCATCTCGCCGAGCGCGTCGGACAGCAGGGAGGTCTCCTGAATGTTCGGCAGGAACCGGCGACGGGTGCGGTTATTCGCGTGGCTGACGTTGTTCCCGGTCAGCACACCCTTGCCGGTAAGATCGCAGCGACGAGCCATGACACGTTCCTCGACTTCTTTCCTGGCCCCGCCTCGGAGACGTTCCGGTGGCGATCGGCCGACGTAAAACAGCAGCGTCGCCCTCTCTAAGGCAACGCGAGGCGCGGGATATACGTGAGGCGGCGGGATGCGTCAAGCGCCGTCGCGGTCACGCGGGCAGGTTTCAGCCGGTCTGCTCGTAAGCCATGGGCGGAAGCATCGGCCCGGTCCGCACGCTCGGCCCGGCGAGCACCATCTTCGACTTCACCGGCGAGGAGAGCACGATCGACGTGGTGGTCTCGCCGTAGGTGCGCAGTTGGGCGATCACATGCTCAAGATGGGTCATCGAGGAGACGATGACCTTGATCATGTAGCTGTCCTGCCCGGTGATGTGGTGGCACTCCTGCACCTCGGAGAGGGTGTGGGCCACCGTGGCGATCCGGCCGTGGTTCTCGCCGATCGTCTTGAGATGCACGAAGGCGGTGGTCGGATAGCCGAGCTTCGACGGGTCGACCATGGCGCGGTAGCCGGTGATGACCCCGGTGTCCTCCATGCGGCGCACCCGCTCGGCGATCGCCGGCGACGACAGCCCGACCCGGCGGCCAAGCTCGCTGTAGGATAGCCGCGCGTCCTCCTGCAGCACCCGCAGGAGTTGCCACCCGACTTTGTCCAGCTGCGCCTCTACATCACCGGCCATCGGCATATCCCGCTGTTCTGACCCGCCTCATCGCCTGTCGGCGGCCGGCAAGTATTCATGAAATTCAAGCCGTTGGAAAATACGCGACTCCCTTCCGATCGGCAAGCACGGGAGCGCGGACGCCCCGGATCAGCTCCGGATGAGCCCGGCCCGCCCCACCAAGCCGTCCGGGCGATATCGGCTGCAGACGACGGGAAAGATCGGCATGAAAAACGGCAACAACCCTTATCCCGCGTAATTCAAAAATCGGATTGCACCCTTGGTGGCATCATGCAATCGTGTGCGGCTTGCACGCGCGGGTGTGCAACATCGTATGCGTCAGTGTGCAACACGCCGGCGGACGATGCCTGGTCCGGCGGTTCGAGCCATTGCCTGCCATCCTTATTCTCATCATCGGAAAGAGACACAGGACGTGACGAGGGAGTTGAGCCGTAACCGGCAACGCAGAAACGTGACGCTTGGCTCCCGCAGGACCAGCGTCAGCTTGGAGGAACAGGTCTGGGACGGCCTCACCGAAGTCTGCCGCCGGGAGGAAGTCGGCCTGGACCAGCTCTGCACCGCGGTGGAGAGACGTCGCGTCGAGTCGTCCATGTCGTCGGCCCTGCGGGTCTTTCTGCTGACCTACTACCGCCACGCCGCCGAGCGGCTGGAGTCGGCGCCGGGCGGTCAGCCCGGACTGGGTCAGGGCCCGCAGGCAGCCTTCCCGGGCCTTCTCGACGCCACCCTCGACCGGTTCCACGCCGAACAGAAGAGCGCCGCCGGCTACGCCGACTGACCGGCCCCGACACCTCCTGTCTGGGAACCCCTACCAGGACAGGCGCACGGCCACGTGGGTCGGCGCGGCGCCCGGTTCGGCCAGAAACGCGTCCAGGGCCGGACGGTCGAGCCCCCCTCCGGCGAGCAGGCGCTCGTGATGGATGCCGTCGGCCAGCAGCAGCGAGGCCATGCCCGCCGCCTCGGCCCCGGCGATATCGGTGTCCCGGTTGTCGCCGACCATGATCAGCCGCTCCAGGGGCAGGCCGAGCAACTCGGCGGCCCGGTGGAACACCGGCGCGTGGGGCTTGCCGTGGTAGCGCACCGTCCCGCCGAGGGCCTCGTAGCGGGCGGCAAGCGCCCCCGCATGGATCTTCAGCCGGCCCTGGTCGTAGACCGCGAGATCGGGATTGGCGCAGATCATCGGCAGGTCGCGGGCGGCGGCCGCCGCCAGCCGCTCCTCGTAGAGCGCGACCTGATCGAAATCACCGGCCGGCCCGGCATTTAGGATCCACTCCGCCTCCGACACGTCGTCGACCGCCGTGAAGCGGGTGCCGGGCAGGATGTCGCCGAACCGGTCCGGCGCGAAGGTATGGACGCGGGCCCCGAGACAGGCATGGAACGCGTCGAGCCCCTCGATCAGGTGGCGTCGGGTTTCGCCGCCCGAGGTGATGACCACCGCGTACAGGTCGGGGGACAGGCCGAGGCCGCTCAGACGGTCCTCCACGACGGCGGCCTGGCGCGGCGAGTTCGACATGATGGCGACCGGGATACGGCGCTCCGCCAGGGCTTCGAGGACCCCGCGCGCGCCATCGAACACGGCGCCGCCGTCATAGATCGTCCCCCAGACGTCCAGGATCCAGCCGTCGTAGCGCCCGGCCAGCGCCGCCACACCGTCGGTCAGCACCTCGGCACGCGATCCCGCCGCGTTATCGGACATATCGGTCTCTCCAGAGTATCGGGGCTATTGCTTGTCGACCAGGGGCCGGGGCTCGCCGAACAGGTATCCCTGTCCGAAATCGACCTTCAGTTCCAGCAGGTCGAGCAGCATGTCCTCGCTCTCGATCTTCTCGACGATCAGGTCCATGGCGTTGCGGTCGAGCGCCCCCTTGAACGACCGCATGTCGAGCACCGGATCGTCGCCCCGCGCCATCTCGTGCAGCAGATGGGCGTTCACCTTCACGTAACGGAACCCCTGACGGGCCAGATCCTCCAGGTCGAGATCGAGATCGTGGACCTGGTCGAGGGAGAAGCGGTAGCCCACGCCGCGCAGGCGCTGCAGGTTCATGCGGGTGATGTAGTCCTCGGCGGCGACGCTTGAATGGTCGAACTCGAACACCAGGGTCTCGGCGAGCTGCCGGTTCTCCGCCATGAAGGTGATGAAGTCCTGGAAGAAATCCACGTCGGTGAGCGACGCGTTCGAGATGTTGCAGAAGAAACCGACATCCAGATGATCGCGCCGGGCCCGGCGGACGAGCTGGACGCAGCGCACCAGCAGCAGGTTGTCGATCGCCGCGACGAGGCCGGCGCGCTCGGCGACCGGGATGTACTGTTCCGGGGTGATCACCGATCCGTTCGGCAGGACGATCCGGGAGAAGCACTCGTAGAAGCGCCGCTTGCGCTGGGGCAGGCTGACCACCGGCTGCAGGTACAGCTCCACCGCCTCGTCCCGCAGGGCCTCCTCGATCGCCGCCAGCAGTTCCTCGCCGTCCATGCTGACCACCGCGGCACCGCGCCGGCCCGAGGTAACGACCCCTGCCTCCCGTTCCGGCCCGGCGATCGCCGCGGTTGCCCCGCCGGCCTGATCCTTACGCTCAGCAAGCTGCTTGAGCAGGCCCTGGAGAACCTTGAGTTCGCCGGACAGGCGCTCGGCGTCGGGCAGGTCGTCCATGCGGGCGCGGAGCGCCTCGACCTCCGACCGGGCGAGGTCCGTCTCCTCCTGAAGCAGCGCGACCCGGCGCACCACCTCGCGCAGGCGCCTCTCTGTCAGCCCCGCCTTCAGGCGGCTGGCCACTGCGACATGGAGGGAGAGCATGATCCCGGCGAGCAACACGAAGACCACCGGCCCGGACGCGAGCGCGTAGGTCTCGGCGGCCCAGGCGGCCGCCCCGGCGGCGCCGAAATAGACAACGGCGATCAGACTGTGACCGATGATGACCCGCTCCCTCGCCTCTCGATGTATCCGCCGCGCCCCTGCGTCGGTCAGCCGTCGGCCAGCGCCGCGGCGTCGACCCCGACCGCCTCGCCGATGGACGCGTGACCGTCGGCCCTGAGGCGGGACGCCAGATCGTCGCGGATGCGGCGGAACAGCCCCGGACCGTTATACACCAGTGCCGAATAAAGCTGCACGAGGGAGGCGCCGGCGCGGATCTTGGCATAGGCGGTCTCGCCGTCCTCGACGCCGCCGACACCGACCAGAACGAGCCGGTCGCCGGCCAGCAAACGGGCCCTGGCCAGAAGCCGGGTCGACGGGCCGAACAGCGGCCGGCCGGACAGCCCCCCCACCTCAAAGCGGGCCGCCCCGCGCAGCGACTCGGGACGGGCGATGGTGGTGTTGGACACGATCAGCCCGGCCACGCCGGCACGCACCGCCGTCTCCACGATCGCCTCGAGCTGACCATCCGCCAGGTCCGGCGCGATCTTCAACAGCACCGGCGGTCCCGCCGACCCGCAGGCCGTCTCCCGCGCCCGCATCACCGTCTCGAGCAACCGGCCGAGCGCGCCCTCGCCCTGGAGATCGCGCAGTCCCGGCGTGTTCGGCGAGGAGACGTTCACGGTCACGTAGTCGGCGAGCGGGGCCAGCATCCGCACCCCGTAGTCGTAGTCGTCCACCGGGTCGGGCGTGTCCTTGTTCGCGCCGATATTGATGCCGAGCACCCCGGTGCTGGAGACATGGCCGGTCAGCCGCGCCGAGGCGGCGTCCAGACCGTCGTTGTTGAAGCCGTTGCGGTTGATCACCGCCGCGTCTTCCGGCAGCCGGAACAGCCGCGGGCGCGGGTTACCGGCCTGGGGGCGCGGGGTGATCGTGCCAACCTCGACGGCGCCGACGCCGAGCCGCAGAAGCGCGTGCCAGCACTCCGCGCTCTTGTCGAAACCGGCGGCTAGACAGACCGGGTGCGGGAACCACAGGCCCATCAGGGTCTGGGCCAGTTCGGGCGGCGGCGACGACCGGTCGACGGGCCCGAATCCGGCGGCGAGCGCCCGCACGGTCGCGCGGTGGGCGGTTTCCGGGTCAAGGCCGCGCAGCAGCGGCATCGCGAGATCGAAGATCGACATGTCGCGAGACGGTAGTCGGTGCTCCGCCCGCTCACAAGCGTCCGTATCGAGGGGTCGTTCGACGAGAACCGGGACGCTGTGGCGCGTTGGCAACCGGTCCTGCGGCAGGCTAAGGTCGGCCCGATCAAGGACCTCAGCGACGGAGCTTCCGATGGCCACGCCTCCCAAGGCCTTCACCTACGTGGACCAGGACAAGGCCTGGCACGAGGGTAATCCCATGGTTATGGGACCGATGACCCAGTCGACCTGGCTCGGCAGCCTGATCTTCGACGGCGCGCGATTCTTCGAGGGAACGATGCCCGACGTCGACCGGCACTGCGCCCGCGCCTGCACCAGCGCGCGGAACATGCTGCTGGAGCCGAAGATCCGCCCGGAGGAGATGGTCGAGCTGGTCAAGGAAGGGGTGTCGAAGTTCTCCGGCGACACCGCGCTCTACATCAAGCCGATGTTCTGGGCCGACGGCGGCTGGATCTACCCCGACCCGGACACCACCCGCTTCATGCTGACGATCTACGAGAGCCCGCTGCCGGACGACACCGGGACGAGCGTCAACATCTCGGAGAAGATCCGGCCGATGCCGACCGCAGCGCCGACCGATGCCAAGGCGGCCTGCCTCTACGCCAATGCCGGCCGAGCGCTCAAAGCGGCGCACGAGGCGGGCTACGACAACTGCGTGGTGCTCGACCCGATCGGCAACGTCGCCGAACTGGCAACCGCGAACCTGTTCTTCGCCAAGGACGGCGAGGTCCACACGCCGATCCCCAACGGCACCTTCCTGAACGGCATCACCCGCCAGCGCGTGATCAAGCTGCTGAGTAAGGCCGGCTACACCGTCCACGAGCGGGTCGTCACCCCGCGCGAGCTGATGGAGGCGGACGAGATCTTCTCCTGCGGCAACCACGGCAAGGTCATGTCCGTCACCCGGATCGTCGACCGAGACCTGCAGCCGGGACCGATCACCGCCCGGGCGCGGGAGCTCTACTGGGCCTTCGCCCATGGCGACGCCTGAGGGGACGGCCCGGCCATGACCTTCACCGTCGCCGGAACGTGCCGGCGCAGCGGCCAGTTCGGCACCGCGCTGTCCACCTCCTCGATCGGCGCCGGAGGCCGCTGTCCCCATGTCGCGCCCGGCCTCGGCCTGGTCGTGACCCAGGCGCGCACCGATCCGCGCCTCGGCCCGGTCGGGCTCGACCTGCTGCGGGCCGGCCGAACCGCCGCAGAGACCGTGTCCGGGATCGTCGCCTCGACCCCGCACAGCGCGTGGCGTCAGCTCGGCGCCCTGACCGCCGACGGCGACTCCGCCGTATTCACCGGCGCGAGCTGCGCCCAGCCGGCGGACGGGATGGTGCTGGACGACGGCTTCGTGATCGGCAACTGGGTCGAGAGCGAGGCGGTGATCGCCGCCATCGCCGCCGGGTTCGAGACCGACCCGATGGCCGAGCTGGCCGACCGGCTGATCCAGGGGCTGGAGGAGGGCGAGGCGGCGGGGGGCGAGCTCGACCCGCTGCAGTCGGCGGCCCTCGTCGTCTGCGACCCCGCCTATACCTTCCCGACCGTCGACCTGCGGATCGACAACTCGCCGACCCCGGTCGCCGATCTGCGGCATGCCTGGGAGCGGTGGCGCGAGATCATGGACGGCTACCTCCTGCGCGCGGTCGATCCGGCCGCCGCCCCCGATACCCGCAGCCTGGAAGGCCACGCATGATCCGCCCCCTCGCCCCTATCGTCGCCGCCGCCGCCGTCCTTCTCGCGCTCACCGCCTGCAGTGGCCTGAACACGGCCCGGCAGATGCCACAAGAGGAGATCGCCGCCCTGTCCGACGAGGACGTCTGCGGCTACCTCTCGACCTTCGCCTACAAGGGCCGGATGCCCGACGCCTGGGAGAACGAGGCCGTGCGCCGCGGCCTCACCCGCTGCATCGACGAGGGCATCGAGAAGCGGGCCGAGGACACGAAGCTCGACCGCAGCAAGCCGATCCTCTGCCCGCAGGGCGCCCGCACGCAGGACTCCCGCTGCTGGTAGGGGATGGTATCGGTCAACCGACGGGCACGCCTCCACCACCAACAACCGTCATCCCGGTTCGTCCCCGGGCTTGACCCGGGGCGAGACCGGGACCCAGGGCCGGCGGCAAAAGCACGGCCCCGGCCCGCCCCCGGATCGGGTCCGGGAGCGTCTGGGATGACGATGGAGAAGGTAGTTTAAAGAGAGGCAGGCCTACGCCGCCAGGTCCTCGCCCTTGAGCGCCTTGTCGAGCAGGGTCACCGTCTCCTCCACGCCGTACAGCGCGATGAACGAGCCGAAGCGCGGGCCCTGGGACTGGCCGAGCAGGATCTCGTACAGCGCCTTGAACCAGTCGCGCAGGTTCTCGAACGGGTGGCGCTTGCCGACCTCGTAAACCTGGGTCTGCAGGTCCTCGGCCGAACTGTCCGCCGCCATGCCCGCGAGCACGCCCTTCAGGTCCTCGAGCGCCGCCCGCTCCGCATCGGTGGGCGCGCGGTACTCCTTCGCCGGGCGCACGAAGTCCTGGTAGTAGCGCACCGCGTAGCCGATCAGGGTGTCGAGCAGCGGGTTCGCTTGCGGACTGGCGTCCGGAGCGTAGCGGCTGACGTAACCCCAGACAACGCTCTTCTCCTCGGCGTGGCAGACGCTGGCCAGGTTCAGCAGCAGCGAGAAGGACAGGCCGGACGTCTCCGGCGCCGGCGGCTGGCCGTGGTGGATGTGCCAGACCGGGTTCTCGATCCGCTTCTCCGTCTCCTCGTCCGGGAACTTGGCGAGGAAGGTGAGGTAGTCGTCGACGTTCTTCGGGATCACGTCGAAGTAGAGGCGCTTGGCCCGGCGCGGCTGCTGGTACATGAACAGCGACAGGCTCTCGGGCGGCCCGTAGGTCAGCCACTCCTCAACCGACAGGCCGTTGCCCTTGGACTTGGAGATCTTCTGCCCGTCGGCGTCGAGAAAGAGCTCGTAGTTGAAGCCTTCCGGCGCCGGGCGGCCGAGAATCTTGGTGATCTGCGACGACAGTTTGACGGAATCGATCAGGTCCTTGCCGGCCATCTCGTAGTCGACGCCAAGCGAGTACCAGCGCATGGCCCAGTCGCACTTCCACTGGAGCTTGCAGTTTCCGCCGGTGACCGGGACGGTCATGCGCTCGCCGGTCTCGGGATCGTCGTAGGAGACGGTCCCCGCTTCAACGTCGCGGTCGACGATCGGCACCTGGAGCACATGGCCGGTGCGCGGGCAGACCGGCAGGAAGGGCGAATAGGTGGCGCGCCGCTCCGGGCCGAGGGTCGGCAGCACGACGTTGGTCACCTTGTCGTAGGTTCGCAGCACCTGCAGCAGGGCGGCATCGAACCGGCCGGACGTGTAGCACTCGGTCGCCGAGTAGAAGTCGTACTCGAAGCCGAAACTGTCGAGGAAGCCGCGCAGCCGGGCATTGTTGTGGTGCCCGAAGCTCTCGTGGGTACCGAACGGATCGGGGACGCGGGTCAGCGGCTTGTTCAGGTGCGCCGCCAACGCCTCCTGATTGGGGATATTGGTCGGCACCTTCCGCAGCCCGTCCATGTCGTCGGAGAAGGCGACGAGCTTCGTCGGGATATCGCTCATCATCTCGAAGGCGCGCCGCACCATGGTGGTGCGGGCGACCTCGCCGAAGGTGCCGATATGCGGCAGGCCGGACGGACCGTAGCCGGTCTCGAACAGCACGAAGCCTTTCTCCGGCGGGGCGTCCTTGTACCGTTCGACCAGTTTGCGCGCCTCCTCGAACGGCCAGGCGCGGGCGTTCGTGGCGAGGGCGTTCAACGGATCGGCGGACATCGGATCGGCTCCTTTCGAGCGGAGGGACGGTGGATGCGAAAAAGCGCGCGGAAGCTAGTGCTCCCGCGCGCCCGCGTCAACGTGAGCTGGAGGGATGGGGTGTTCGACCGGACGGAGACAACCGATCAGGACAGCCGGGCCAGCATCTCCAGGAACGCCCGCCTCTCCTCCGCGTCGAGCGGCTCCAGCGTTCGCTCGGTCACCCGCGCTCCAAGCGCGGTGACCTCGCGCACCAGCGTCTTGCCATCGTCCGACAGGCGCAATGTCGTGCGTCTCTTGTCGTCCGGGTCCGGCTCGCGGGTGATCAGGCCGCGCTCCTCAAGGCGGCGGATGACGCCCTGAATGGTCGCCGGGTCCATGGCCGTCATGCGGCCGAGCGCGTTCTGGCTGGCCGAGCCCTCCTCCGCCAGCATGGCGAGCGCCGCCCATTGGGTCGGCGTCAGGCCGGCCTCCTCGAAAGTCTCCAGGAAGATCTGGGTGGCCCGCTGATGGGCGCGGCGCAGAAGGTGGCCGATCTGCTCCTGCAGAACGTAGTCGCGGCCGGCCACCGCCCCGTTACCCCTCCGCCTTCGGTGCGACCTTCGGGGGCAGGGCGAGCTTGATGTGCAGATCGCGGAGCTGCTCCGGCCGCACCTCGCTCGGCGCGTTCATCATCAGGTCCTCGGCCCGCTGGTTCATCGGGAACAGGATGACCTCGCGCAGGTTCTGCTCGCCCGCCAGCAACATGACGATACGGTCGATGCCCGGCGCGATGCCGCCATGCGGCGGGGCGCCGAACTTGAACGCGTTGATCATGCCGGCGAACTTGTCGTCCACGACCTCGGGGCCGTAGCCGGCAATCTCGAACGCCCTGTACATGATGTCCGGGCGATGGTTCCGAATGGCGCCCGACGACAGCTCGACGCCGTTGCAGACCACGTCGTACTGGTAGGCGAGGATGTCCAGCGGATCCATCGTCTCCAGCACCTCGAGCCCGCCCTGGGGCATCGAGAACGGGTTGTGGGAGAAGTCGATCTCGCCGGTCTTCTCGTCCGCCTCGTACATCGGGAAGTCGACGATCCAGCAGAGCTTGAACACATTCTGCTCGACGATGTCGAGATCGGCGCCGAGCTTCAGGCGGGCCTGGCCGGCCAGCTTGGCGGCCTCCAGCTCCTTGCCGGCGGCGAAGAAGATGGCGTCGCCGTCGCCCATGCCGGTGAGCTGCTTCAGCTCCTCGATCTTCTCGGCCGGCAGGCGGTTGGCGATCGGGCCGCGGGCCTCGCCGTCGCCGAGGATCATGTAGCCCATGCCCGGTGCGCCCTGTTCCTGGGCCCAGGAGTTCATGCGGTCGCAGATCGCTCGGCTGCCGCATTTCGGGCCCGGCACGGCGCGGACCACGCCGCCCCCGTCCACCAGCTTGGCGAAGATGGCAAAATCGGAGCCGCGGAAGATCTCGCTGACGTCGCTGATCTCGATCGGAATGCGCAGGTCCGGCTTGTCCGAACCGTATTTCAGCATCGCCTCGCGATAGGGGATGCGCGGGAACGGATCCGGCACGGTCCAGTCGGAGAACTCGTTGAACACGCCGGCCAGCACGGGCTCGACGGCGGCGAAGACGTCCTCCTGCTCGACGAAGCTCATCTCCAGGTCAAGCTGGTAGAACTCGCCCGGGGAGCGGTCGGCGCGGCTGTCCTCGTCGCGGAAGCAGGGGGCGATCTGGAAGTACCGGTCGAAGCCGGACACCATGATGAGCTGCTTGAACTGCTGCGGCGCCTGGGGCAGCGCGTAGAACTTGCCCGGATGCAGGCGGGACGGCACCAGGAAGTCGCGCGCGCCCTCCGGCGAGGAGGCGGTCAGGATCGGCGTCTGGAACTCGGTGAAGCCCTGCTCGATCATCCGGCGCCGGATCGACGCGATGATCTTGGAGCGCAGGACGATGTTGTTGTGCACCCGCTCGCGGCGCAGGTCGAGATAGCGATACCGCAGACGGGTCTCCTCGCCGGCGTCCTCGTCGGAATTCACCTGCAGCGGCACCTGGTCGGCGGCGGACAGCACCTCGAAGTCGTCGATCCGAACTTCGATCTGGCCGGTCGGCAGCTTGGTGTTGATGGTCTCGTCGCTGCGCTTCACCACGCGTCCGGTGATACAGACGACGCTCTCCAGCCGGTACTTCTCGACCTGCTGGAAAGCCGGGTCCTCCACATCCGTCACGCACTGGGTGATGCCGTAGTGGTCGCGGAGATCCAGGAACACGAGCTGGCCGTGGTCCCGGCGGCGGTGGATCCAGCCGGACAGGCGGACGGTCTCGCCCACATGGGTGTCGCGAAGGTCGGAACAGGTGTGGGTGCGATAGCGGTGCATGGCGTCAACGGTGCGTGGCGGGAAACGGCCGCCACGTTGCACGCAGCGCCGGGAAGGTCAAGAGAAACGCCGACGGCGAGGGGTCCAAGGGAGTCGTTCGCACATGCAGCGCCGGTAGGCCGATCGGCGCCCCGACGGCCCGGTTCCGCCAGGGTCAATCTGTCAGTCGCTACACCCCGGCGATCATGGTAGACACGGCGGCAACAAGAAGTCGCCAAGCCGGGGGACGCGGTTTGCGTGAACGCTCAGAGCGTCATGGCGCAGTGCACACTCAGGCTTTACCTGAATGTGACGCTGAGTATGATCGCCCCCAGAAAGCTTAAGTGGGGCAAACGCTTTCAATCCGATAAACCGTCCCAATACGACCTTAAGCAGGGAGCAAAAAACATGAAACGTCGTGATTTCATCAAGAATGCGGGCTTCGCCGCCGTCGGCGGTGCTGCCGCATCGACGACGCTGGCCGCGCCGGCCATCGCACAGGACCGGATCGAAATGGTCATCGTTTCGACCTGGCCGCGCGACTTCCCCGGTCTCGGCACCGGCGCGCAGCGCCTTGCCCAGCGGATCCAGAACGTCTCCGACGGCCGCATCCAGGTTCAATACTTCGCCGCCGGTGAGCGCGTGGGCGCGTTCGACGTGTTCGACGAAGTCGCCTCGGGCAACGCGCAGGCGTACCACGCGGCCGACTACTACTGGAAAGGCAAGCATCCGGGCTGGGCGTACTTCACGTCGGTTCCGTTCGGCCTGACCGAGAACGAGATGGGCGCCTGGATCCACCACATGGGCGGCCAGGAGCTGTGGGACGAGCTGGCGGGTGAGTTCGGCCTCAAGTGCCTCGCATCCGGCAACACCGGCGTGCAGATGGGCGGCTGGTTCAACGTCGAGATCAACTCGGCGGAAGACCTCAAGGGCCTGAAGATGCGTATTCCGGGCCTGGGCGGCGACGTCATGGCCAAGCTCGGCGCCTCGCCGGTGTCCCTGCCGGGCGGCCAGATCTACGAGAACCTGGTCTCCGGCGCCATCGACGCCACCGAGTGGGTCGGTCCGTGGAACGACTACTTCCTGAAGTTCTACGAGGCGGCGAAGTACTACTACTACCCGGGCATGCATGAGCCGGGCGGATTCAACTCGCTCGGCATGAACAAGACCTGGTGGGAAGGCCTGTCGCAGGCCGACCAGCTCCTGATCCAGGCCTGCGCCTACGAAGAGGCCCAGGTCATGATGGCCGAGTACAACGCCAACAACGGCCGTTTCCTCTCCAGGCTCATCAACGAGCACGGCGTCGAGCTGAAGGAATTCAACGACGACGTCTACGACGCCTTCGGTGAAGCTTCCGCCGAGGTCTACGAGGAGGCCCGCGCCCACTCCGACCTGGCGAACCGCATCCACGAGAGCTTCGCCGCCGCGCGCGCCGATGTCGGTGCCTGGATGAAGCTGTCGGAAGGCGCCTACTACGCTCAGCGCAACCGCGTGCTCGGTCTCTAAGGCCGACTAGACGGACATGCCAAGGCAGACGGGGCGCGAGTCCCGTCTGCCTGCCCTTTTTTGACGCCGGCGACCACCGGCGCAGCTATTGATGCGGTCTATCCTTCGCAAGGGTGAATGATGAGCACGGCAACTGACGGCGCCTATACCGACGCCATGGACGGAGACGTCTACCGGCCGGGAACCGCGACGATCCGGATGTTGGGCTGGATCTCAATCGCGATGAGTTTCGCCTACATCATCAATAACTACCTGTGCTTCTGGCAGGGATGGCCAGGCGTTTTCGCCCTGTTGCCTTCCGCGCCACCCCTGGAGGGGTCGGATCTTACCCTGGCGCTCATCCAGGTCGTCATCTACCTGGTCGGCATCGCCCTCGCGGTCATCGGGGTGCAGCGCAGCATGGCGCGCACCCTTCGGACCGACGCCATGAAAATGGCCGGCATCGCGAATTTCATCGTGCGCGTCGCTTTCTGGAGCGTGTTCCTGATCGGGCTGGTCGACGCCGTTATTTCCTTTCTTCGCGTCGAAGACCTTCTGGTTCCGCTCTTCGGCGAGAACCTCGCGACCGAGCTCGGACGTTCGCGCTTCCGCGGCCCGTACGTTCATGCGCCGATGCTCGTCATCGCCCTCGTCATCGCGATGCGCAGCAAGTCCCTGGGCTTCCAGTGGCTGGCGCTTCTCGTCGTCCTCTCCGAGCTCGCCATCGTCCTGAGCCGGTTCGTCTTCTCCTACGAGCAGGCCTTCCAGGGCGACCTCGTGCGGTTCTGGTACGGCGCACTGTTCCTATTCGCCAGCGCCTACACGCTCTTCGAGGACGGGCATGTCCGCGTCGACGTGCTGTACGCCGGCTTCTCCGAGAAGACCAAAGGCCTGTGCAACGCCGTGGGCGCGACCGTTCTCGGGCTGACCCTCTGCTGGACGATCCTGATCTTCGGGATGTGGAGCCAGTCCAGCATCATCAACAGTGCGTTGCTGGCCTACGAGGTCTCGCAGTCCGGTTTCGGGATGTACGTGAAGTACTGGATGGCCGGTTTCCTGGCGATCTTCGCGGTCACGATGAACATCCAGTTCGCCAGTTTCATTCTGGAGAGCATCGCCAATTTCCGAGAGGAACCCGGCGCGCGGGAAATCATCCCCAGCTCCGCCACCTAAGACGAGTTCGGCGGCCCCACAGGCCGCCCACAACCCGACAGCCCGCGGTCTCGGACCCGGATACCGATAGCCCCGGACTCAGGAAAGCCAACGCGTCATGGAAGTCCTTTTCGTCGTCATTCTGGTGCTCCTCATGGCGGGAGCCCTCGCCTCCGGTTTTCCGGTCGCCTTCGCGCTGCCGGGCTCGGCCATCATCAGCATCCTGCTCGCGGCCGCGGCAGGAGCGATCTTCACCGGAAACCCGGACGCCTTCTTCGCCCAGGGCGGGCCGACCAACTGGCTGAGCGCCGGCGTGACCAACTTCCGAGGGATCTACTGGGAGGTTGAACGCGACACGCTCATAGCGATCCCGCTCTTCGTGTTCATGGGCATCATGCTCCAGCGCTCGAAGATCGCGGAGGATCTGCTGGTCTCCATGGCGCAGCTTTTCGGCCCGATCCGCGGCGGTCTCGGGATCTCGGTGGTCTTCGTGGGCGCCCTGCTGGCGGCCACCACCGGCATCCTCGGCGCCACCGTGGTCGCGATGGGTCTGATCTCGCTGCCGGCGATGATGCGGAACAACTACGCGAACTGGCTGTCCACCGGCACCATCGCGGCGTCCGGCACCCTCGGCCAGATCATCCCGCCGTCCATCGTCCTCATCATCCTGGCCGACCAGCTCTCCAACGCCGTCGACCAGGCGAGCAGCCTGCGCACCAACCTGTACAAGGCGGCAACCGGCGAGTTCTCGATGCCGAGCGAGTTCGCCGTCTCCTCGACCAGCGCCGGCGACATGTTCATGGGCGCCCTGGTGCCGGGCCTGGTCCTGGTCGGGCTGTACATGCTCTTCATCTTCGTCGTGTCGTTCATCCGACGCGACATCGCCCCGCCGGTACCGTTCGAGGGCTCTTACGACCGCAAGTTCGCGATGCGCGTGACCCTGGCGCTGGTTCCGCCGCTCACCCTGATCTTCGTCGTGCTGGGCTCGATCATCACCGGCATCGCCACGGTCAACCAGGCCGGCGCCATCGGCGCCATCGGCGCGACCGTCATGGCCGGCTACCGGCTCTACGAGGGGAAGCGCGGGGCCTTCTGGCCGGCGCTTCTGACAGGCGGCGCGATCGTGGCCATCCTGGTCATCACCAATGTCTGGGACATCAACATCCGCGCCATCCACGGCCCATCGGAGCAGTTCGGCGTCGTGCTCGCGTTTATCGCGACGGCGATCTTCCTGGTCGGCGTGATCTGGAGCCTCCTGCGGACCTACCGGACTAACGAGACGCTGCAGGGCGTGATGATGGAGACGGCAAAGACGACGTCGCTGGTGTTCATCATCCTTCTCGGCGCCGCCATGCTGACCTCCGCCTTCCGCGGGTTCGGCGGCGAGGAGCTGGTGAAGGAGTTCCTTCTCGGCATGCCGGGCGGGTTCTGGGCACAGTTCATCATCGTCATGGCGGTGATCTTCGTCCTCGGCTTCTTCCTCGACTTCATCGAGATCGCCGTCGTCGTTGTGCCGATCGTCGCCCCGATCCTGCTGGCCGATCCGTCCGCGAACATCACCGCGGTCTGGCTCGGCGTCATGATCGGCCTGAACATCCAGACGTCGTTCCTCACCCCGCCCTTCGGGTTCGCCCTGTTCTACCTGCGCGGCGTCGCGCCGGCGGCGGTGCGCACACTGCAGATGTACAAGGGCGTCGTTCCCTTCATCTTCCTGCAGCTGATCGCCCTGGTCATCGTCGGCCTCAATCCGCCGCTGGTGAACTACCTGCCGACCCGCCTCTCGCTGCTGGGCGAGACCGCCCCGCCGCCGCAGAACCCGCGACTGCAGGCCTGCATCGAGGACTACGTCCACGTGGCCTTCCAGGACAACGGCGACGACATCCGCGCCGCCATCCAGCGGGCCCAGGGTTGGGATCTGTCCGGCGTGCCGCGCAACATCTCGGGCGACGTCACGCGCGCGATCGACGGCGCCGGGCAGTCTTTCCAGGCCCTCGACGAGGCACGGGCAGCCAGCGCGGCGATCGATCAGGCCGCCGGCGTCTACGATCCGATCCCGGACCGAGGTTCGTCGGATCGAGGCCGAACTGCGCCGTCACGAAGAGGAGCTGAAAGCGGCACGGCAACGCATCGGTCAGCTTCAGCGTCAGGCGCCGGACGAGGTCGAGACCATCGAGCGCCTGCAGCGGCGTGCGGAGGTGCTGGAGGCCGAAAAAGCCGAGCTCGAAGCCGCCATGCCGGCTAACTGGGACGAAGCGCATGCGGAGTTCAAGAAGCTTCTCGCCGCCGAAAAGCGCGCCTATCTGAACTACCGCCGGGTGGTCGACAACGCCTACGAGCCGATCCTTGAGTTCATGCGGGTCCTTCGGGGCGCCGACGGTCTCGCCGCACTCGAGGGCGAGATCAAGGGCCTTGCCGAGGTCATTCGGGCGACCGATCCGGAGGCCGCGATGGAGCGGATCCAGGCTCTGGAAAGCCAGGTGAACGACATCGAGGGTGCCGGGGACATCCGCTCTGCCCTGTCCAAGGCCCGGCGCGCACTGCGGACCACGAACACGCGTCAACCCGATGTCGCGCAGGCTCTCGAGGAACATGCCGCGGCCGTCGAGGTCCTGGAGTCGGAGATCGCGTGGCGAACCGATGTGGCGGCCAGGCTTCTGCCTCAGGTCGAGGCCTACGAGGACGCGATCGACGATACGATCGGCTTGCGCCAGCAGCCGCGGCTGCCGCGGGAGATCGCGCTCCACGTGGCGTCGTGCAATTCAGCGCACCGCAACATCTCGCTGAACTTCTAGCCCCGGCAGGCGAACGGCGGGACCGCCGTCCGAACGGCCGACACCGAACCACAGACCCGATGCCTCGATCGCGCCCGATCGGGGCATCGGCGTTTTGAGCGCGCACTCTCGACGGACCTCCCGCGGGGCGGCAGGATGGAGGCGACGGTACGGACCCGGAGCGCGACGCACCGCGCTCGCCGAGCCGTGCGACCAAGGGAGGTTTGATGGAATCGACGTTTGTCGACATAGACGGCTGCGCCCTGCACGTCCGGGTCGACGGACCCGCGGACGGTCCGGCCCTGCTCTTCTCGAACTCGCTCGGCACCGATCTGCGGATCTGGGATTCAGTGGTCGAATCGCTCGGCGACCGATGGCGCTGCATCCGCATGGACAAGCGCGGGCATGGTCTGTCCGCCCTGGGCGAGGCGCCGATCACCATCGACCGCTTTGCCGACGACGCCCTCGGCGTGCTGGACCATTTCGGCGTCGAGCGGGCGGTGATGGTCGGCGTCTCGATCGGCGGCCTGATCACCCAGGCCACCTACGCCGCCCGGCCCGACGCCTTTGCCGGCCTGATGATGTGCGATACCGCGGCCCGGATCGGAACCGCCGATACCTGGCAGCAGCGGATCGACATGGTCGCCAGCGACGGGCTCGACGCCATGGCGGATACCGTCCTGCAACGCTGGTTCGCTCCGGCTTTCCACCGCGATCGTCCGGTCGACCTGGCCGGCTACCGCCAGATGCTCACCCGCACGCCGGCCGCGGGATACGCCGCCGCCTGCGCCGCCATCCGCGACGCCGACCTCACCGCCCGGGCATCCGCGATCGCCGTTCCCTGCGTGGTGATCTGCGGCGCGGAGGACGGGGCGACCACGCCGGACGTCGTCTCGGCCTTCGCCGCATCCATCCCGACCGCCCGCTACGTCGAACTGCCCGATGTCGGCCATCTGCCGAGTCTCGAGGCGCCGGACGCGGTCGTCTCCCATCTGCTGGCGCTGTTGAAGGAGGTGAACCATGGCTGACGCCGATACCGTGACCCCCCGGGACTGGGCCGCGCACCCGCCGCTGATCCATCCCCCCTACAAGTCGACGGTCAAGCGCGGCCCGACGAAACCGCTGGTGCCGATCCGCCATTCCCTGTCGGAACTGTCCGGACCGGTCTACGGCCACGACTCCCTGGCGCCGCTGGACAACGACCTGACCAGGAACGGCGCGAAGAACGGCGAGGCCCTCGGCGAGCGCATCGTCGTCACCGGCCGGGTCCTGGACGAGCTGGGCCGACCGCAGCCCAACGCCCTGATCGAGATCTGGCAGGCCAACGCCGCCGGCCGCTACATCCACGAGAACGACCGGCACGACGCGCCGCTGGACCCGAATTTCTTCGGCGGCGGCAGGACCGTCACCGATGCCGAGGGCCGCTACCGGTTCTATACGATCAAGCCCGGCGCCTATCCCTGGCCCAACCACGCGAACGCCTGGCGGCCCAACCACATCCACCTGTCCCTGTTCGGGCCGACCTTCGCCAGCCGGCTGGTTACCCAAATGTACTTCCCCGGCGACCCGCTGCTGGCCCTCGACCCGATTTTCCTGGGCACGCCCGAGACGGCACGCGACCGGCTGGTCAGCGCCTTCTCCCTGGACGTCACCGAGGAAGGGTTCGCGCTGGGCTACGTCTTCGACATCGTGCTGCGCGGCCCGAAGGAAACGCCGATGGAGGCCGACCGATGACCGGGTACAGGCAGACCCCCTCCCAGACCGTCGGTCCCTACTTCGCCTACGGGCTCACGGCGCGGCAGTACAACTACCCTCACACCTCGATCGCCGAGGGTGCGATGGCGGGCGAGGATGTCGAGGGCGAACGGATCCGCGTCGAGGGCCGGGTGCTCGACGGCGACGGCGTTCCCGTGCCAGATGCGATGATCGAGATCTGGCAGGCCGACTCCCAGGGCCGCTTCGCCCATCCGGCCGATCCACGCAACTCGAACACCGGTTTCACCGGCTTCGGGCGTTTCGGTACCGGAACGGACCCGAAGGCCCGGTTCGTCTTCGATACGATCAAGCCAGGATCCGCCGCCGAGGGCGAGGCGCCACATCTCAACGTCATCGTCTTCATGCGCGGGCTGCTGACCCACGTCTACACGCGGATCTACTTCGCCGACGAGGAGGCGGCCAACGCAGCGGACCCGGTGCTGGGCGCCGTGCCGGCGGATCGCCGCGGCACGCTGATCGCCGAGCGCGAGGGCAACACCTACCGCTTCGACATCCACATGCAGGGCGAGAACGAGACGGTGTTCTTCGACGTGTGAGAACCGCCCCTCCCGTCATCCTGATGCAAATCAGGATCTGCGGTGCAGCTGCGCCGGGAACTCGATCCTGACTTGCGTCAGGATGACGGCGTGAGCGGATAGCGCCGGAGGCTTGATCCTGACTTGCGTCAGGATGACGGATGAAGGTCGAAACGAAAGAAGCCCCGCCGATCTCCCGGCGGGGCTTCGTCATTTGGACCGTGGCTCTAGAGAGCTCAGGCGGCCGACAGATTGCCGGCGAACACCTTGTTGCGGCGCGGGTCGGACTGAAGCTCGTACTCGATCTTCTGACCTTCGTTCAGGCTGTGCATGCCCGACTGCTCAACGGCGCTGATGTGCACGAACACGTCCGCACCGCCATCGTCCGGCTGAATGAACCCATAACCCTTGGTGGTGTTGAACCACTTCACCGTACCGGTGGCCATAACGTCGCTCCTTTCATTACTGACGTTTACTGGTATTCCGTCCGCTTCTCAGGCGCGCACAGGCGCCGGAGAGCGGAAGCTCTTGTCCTTGTTGGCGCGCGGCGCTCCGCCGGCGATCCGGGCGACGCCCGCATCGAGCGCTTCGCCACGATCGCGGCTGTCGGCGCCGGCGCGCTTGGGTCGGGCGTCGCCGCCCCGTCCCTCGCCGCCGCGTCCGTCATGGCCGCGTTTCTCGCCGGCTTTCGCACGCGCCCGATTATCCGCCTTTTCAGGGTTCGGACGACCGTTGCCCTTGCCGGACTGCGCCGGACGCGCCTCGGTCGCCGCCTGCGGTGCGCGACCGCCGGATCCGCCCCGGCGGCGGCTGCGCTTGGCCTTCGGCTTGCCGGCCCCGGTTCCGCGCGGCTTCGGCGCGTCTCGGTCGATCGCCTCGCCGGTGGTCAGGGACCAGCCGATCAGCCGCTCGATATCGGTAAGCAGCTCCTGCTCCTCCGGATCGACCAGAGAAACGGCCACACCCTCGGCGCCGGCGCGGGCCGTGCGGCCGATGCGGTGCACGTAGCTCTCGGGCACGTTCGGCAGCTCGTAGTTCACAACATGGGTGACCCCGTCCACGTCGATGCCGCGGGCGGCGATGTCGGTGGCCACGAGGATGTTCGACCGGCCGCTCTTGAAAGCGTCCAGCGCCCGTTCCCGCTGACCCTGGCTCTTGTCGCCATGGATCGCTTCACTGGCCAGCCCAGCGTTGCCCAGGTTGCGGGCGACGCGATCCGCGCCGCGCTTGGTCCGGGTGAAGACGATGGCCCGGCGCACCGCCGGGTCGGACAGGATCTTCGCCAGCGCGTCACGCTTTTCGCTGCGCGGCACGGCGACGACACTCTGCTTGATCCGCTCGATGGGCGTCGAGGCCGGGGCCACGGCGATCTCCACCGGATCGGCCAGAAAGTCTTCCGCGAGCGCCCGGATCTGAGTCGGCATGGTGGCCGAGAACAGAATCGTCTGGCGCGTCTTCGGCGTCATCGCGAGAATCCGGCGCACAGCCGGCATGAAGCCGAGATCCAGCATCTGGTCGGCTTCGTCGAGGACCACAGCCGCCGTGTCGGTCAGCTTGATCGCGCCGGACGCCACATGGTCGAGCAGCCGGCCGGGTGTCGCCACCAGGATGTCGAGACCCTGGGCGCACGCCCGGATCTGCGGCCCGGGCTTGGCGCCGCCGACGACCACCGTCGAACGGGGGCGGACATTCTTGCCATAGGCGCGGACCGCGTCGTGGATCTGCGCCGCCAGTTCACGGGTCGGCGTCAGCACCAGGACGCGCGTGCCTTTCGGCTTCGCCGTTCCGCCGAGCTCGGCGAGCCGGCTCAGCAGCGGCAGCACGAACGCGGCCGTCTTGCCCGTGCCGGTCTGCGCGATGCCGACGACATCGCGTTGCTCCAGGATCGGCGGGATGGCTTTGGATTGGATGGGAGTGGGAGTGTCGTATCCCTCGGCCGCTACGGCCCGAAGGACGGTCTCGGCAAGGCCGAGGGTCGTGAAGTCTGTCAAATCAAAACTTTCGTGGTCGCCGCCCGGTCCTGATCCATCGGATCAGATCCGTCGACGTGAATTCCTGTAAGCAAGCATGCGCGGAACAGCCGGCCGATGATGCGTCTTAAGACCGAAGACGCGAGGTGATGGCCTTACCGCTTCAAAAAGGGAGTCCATCCGACGTCACTGCCAATGCGGATTTCCGTCTTGTCCACGCGCAGCGCTGTCTCTTGCAATGCAACATGGGGCCTGCCGTGAGGAATGCAAGAGAAATCGGCAAAGGCGCAGAAACCGGTGGCCGCACCGCCATGCCGGACGCGACGCCGCTTGATATTCAGCGCCAAATCGATCCACGCTCCAGGCGTTAGGAAGGATCCGGCGTGGCGGGGCGTCCGGTCCGACGACACATGGTTCCCGCCCAACCGTGGAGGCGACGGCATGACGACCGGGCCCATTCTGATCGCCGATCTCGGCGGGACAAACCTCCGGTTCGCCGTGACCGACGGTGCAACCGCGCGGGCGGAGACCTCGCTCCAGGCCGACAGGTTCGATGCCCTGGAAGATGCGCTGGCGGCGTATTTGGACGGCATAGCGGCCGGTGACCGCCCCAGGAAGGCGATCTTCGCCGTGGCCGGGCCGCCAGACCGCGAGACCATCGCCTTCACGAACCGCACCTGGAGCATATCGGTTGCCGGACTACGCGACGGCTTCGAGCTGGACCAGCTCGCGGTGATCAACGATTTCGCCGCCGTCGCCTACGCCCTGCCCCATCTCGGCACGGCCGACTACCGGCCGGTGGGCGGCGAGCGCACGCCGAGACCGGGTCCGATGGTGGTGTTGGGTCCCGGCACCGGCCTCGGCGTCGGGCTGGTGGTGCCGGACCGCTCGGGCATCCGTGTCGTTCCCGGCGAAGGCGGCCACGCCACCCTGCCGGCGCAGAGCGCGCGCGAGGACGCGGTCATCAGCTACCTGCGCGGTCTGCACGGCCACGTGTCGGCCGAACGGGCCCTGTCCGGCGCCGGGCTCGCCGACCTGCACGACGCTCTGCGCGCGGTCGAGGGCAAGCCCGGCCGGCGCCTGGACGCCGCATTGATCGCCGCCGAAGCCGCCAAGGATCCGGTGTGCCGCGAAGCGCTCGACCTGTTCACCGACTTCCTGGCAACCGTGGCCGGCGACCTTGCCCTCACCGCCGGCGCCAGCGGCGGCGTGTTCATCGCCGGCGGCATCGTGCCCAAGCTCGGGCCGCTGTTCGACGGCGATCGCTTCCGCCGCCGGTTCACCGCCAAGGGGCGCCTCGCCGGCTATCTCGACCCGATCCCTACCCGCCTGATCACCCATCCGGAACCGGCGCTTCTGGGGCTTTCCCGGTCCGCGGAGTCGATTTTGGAGATTGATCTGGACACAACTGTCTAGACTCCGGCGGCGCGGTCCGATTAGCCTTCCCCGGTCCGCCATCGGTCCGGGAGGGTGAGGGATGAAATCGCAGTATCGCGCGGTGATCATCGGCGGGGGCGTGGTCGGCGCCAGCGTCCTCTACCACCTGGCCAAGCTCGGCTGGACCGACATCGCCCTGATCGAGCGATCGGAACTCACCGCCGGCTCGACCTGGCACGCGGCGGCAGGGTTCCACCCGCTCAACGCCGACCCGAACATCGCCGCACTTCAGGCCTACACGATCAAGCTCTACCGCGAGATCGAGGAGGAGAGCGGACAGAACGTCGGCGTCCACATGACCGGCGGCGTCAGCATCGCCTCCACGCCCGAGCGCTGGGAATGGCTGCAGTCCGCCTGGGCGGTGTTCCAGACCATGGGCGTCGAGGAGGCCAGGCTGCTGACGCCGGAAGAGATCCGCGACCTCAATCCCATCGCCGACCTGTCGGACGTGATCGGCGGCCTCTACGACCCGCACGAGGGGCATCTCGATCCCTACGGCACCACCCATGCCTATGCCGGCGCAGCCAAGAAGCGCGGAGCCGACGTGATCCTGCGCAACCGGGTGATCGAGCTGATCCCGCGATCGGACGACGGGCGCGGGAGCGGCGGCTGGGACGTCGTGACCGAGCAGGGCACCATCGTCGCCGAGCACGTGGTCAACGCTGCCGGCCTCTGGGCCAAGCAGGTCGGGCTGATGGCCGGAGTCGACCTGCCGGTCACGCCCATGGAGCACCACTACCTCGTCACCGAGCCGATCGCGGAACTCGAGGGCCGGGATCGCGAGATGTGCATGCTCACCGACCTGGAAGGCTTCACCTATTCGCGCCAGGAGCGCGGCGGGCTACTGGTCGGGGTCTACGAGCTGACGCCGAAGCACTGGAACATGGAAGGCGCGCCCTGGGACTACGGGATCGAGCTGATTCCGGAGGATATCGACCGTATCGCGCCGGAGCTCGCCAAAGGGTTCGAGCGCTATCCGGTGCTCAACGACACCGGCATCAAGAAATGGGTCAACGGCGCCTTCACCTTCGCCCCGGACGGCAACCCGCTGGTCGGACCCGTGCCCGGCGTGGCGAACTACTGGCTGGCCTGCGGGGTGATGGCCGGGTTCAGCCAGGGCGGCGGCGTCGGCAAGTCGCTGGCCGAGTGGATGGTCCACGGCGAGCCTGAGGCCGACGTCTACGGCATGGATATCGCCCGCTTCGGCAGGTGGGCGTCGAACCGGGAATACCTGCGCCAGACCACCGGCCAGTTCTACTCGCGCCGGTTCGTCATGGCCTATCCGAACGAGCAGCTTCCCGCTGGCCGCCCCCTCCGGGTCTCGCCGAGCCACGACGCCCACGTGGCGGCGAACGCGCGGTTCGGGGTCAGCTGGGGGCTCGAGACGCCGCTGTTCTTCGCGCCGTCCAAGGACTTCGCGGAGACACCGACGCTGAAACGCTCGAACGCGTTCGAGATCGTCGCCGCCGAAACCCGGGCGACACGGGAGGGAGCCGGTCTGCTCGATACCTCGGGCTATGCCCGCTACGAGGTCTCGGGGCCAGGTGCCGTCCGGTGGCTCGACCGGGTGCTCGCCTGCCGTCTGCCAGCGCCCGGCCGCGCGCGCTTGGCGCCGATGCTGTCGCCGACCGGCCGGATGATGGGCGACCTTACGGTATTCAACTGGGGCGACGGCACCTTCTGGCTGATGGGCTCCTACTACCTGCGCCAGTGGCACATGCGCTGGTTCGACAGCCACGCCGAAGCCGATGTCGGCGTGCGCGACATATCGGATGCCTGGGTAGGGTGGCTCGTCTCCGGGCCGAACGCCCGCCGTGTGGTCGAGCGCCTGGTCGTCAACGACAGCGTCGCCCCGGAGGAGTTCCGCCTCATGGCCTGCCGGGAGATGGATATCGGCCTCACCCGCGCCCGGGTCGGACGGCTGTCGGTCCTGGGAGAGCTCGGATACGAGATCAACGTGCCGGCCCCGGAGCACAGAATGCTCCGCGACGCGCTGATCGCCGCCGGCGACGGGCTGGGCCTGGCCCCCATCGGCGGATATGCCGCCAACACGATGCGCCTGGAGAAGAGCTACGGGGTCTGGTCCACCGAATTCACCCAGGCCTACACGCCCGGCATGACCGGGATGGACCGCTGGATCGCCTTCGACAAGACCGGGTTCATCGGCCGCGATGCCGCACTCCGGGAGAAGGAGATGGGAGCGGCGCAGAAGCTGGTGACCCTCGCGGTGGAGGCCGAGGACGCCGACGCGAGCGGCTTCGAGCCGGTCTGGATCGGCAACCGTCGAGTGGGGTTCGTGACGTCGGGCGGCTTCGGCCACACGGTGGAAACCAGCCTCGCCATGGCGCTGGTCGATACCGACGTGGCGGTCGAGGGGACGGCGGTGGATCTGCACGTGGTCGGCGCCAAGAGGTCGGCCCGGATCATCGCCGACAGCCCCTACGACCCGGGCGGCGCCCGGCTACGGATGTGAGGGGAGAGCCATGACCGAGCGGGAACGGCGGGGCAGGCGCGGCAGGCGCGGGGCCTCTGAGGCGGTCGAAGAGACGAAGCTGGCCACAGGCTACCGGCATCTGAGGAACTCATTCGCGCCCCAACCGGCGTTCAGCGAGGACCGGGTGGCGGCGATGCACGAAACCGCGCTTCGGGTGCTGGAGGAGCTGGGCATCAAGGTCCTGAACGAGGACGCGCGGGCCCGGTTCAAGGCGGCGGGCGCGGCCGTCGACGGCGACTGGATGGTCCGCCTCGACCGCGGCCTGGTCGAGGAGGCGATCCGCACCGCGCCTTCGCACATCACCCTGCACGGCGCCGGGCCTGAGGACGCGGTCGGCCTCGGCGGTCCGGATATCGCCTTCGTCGGGGTCGGCGGCGCGCCGCACATCTCAGACCTCGACGGCGGCAAGCGGCCCGGCACCATGGCGGACGCGGCCAACCTGATCCGGCTGGCCCAGGATTTCGACGTCATCCACATCCTCGCCCCAAACGTCGAGCCGCAGGACGTGGACACGCACATCCGTCACTACGAGATGAGCCGCGCCCAACTCACGCTCGCGACCAAGCCGCCCTTCGTCTACGCCCGCGGCCGACCGCAGGCCCTCGACTGCTTCGAGATGATCCGCATCGCCCGGGGCCTGTCGGCAGAAGCCTTCGCCGCCGACCCGTACTGCTTCACGGTCATCAACTCGAACTCGCCGCGCCAGCTCGACATCCCGATGTGCCAGGGCATCATGGATTTCGCCGAGGCCGGCCAGCCGAGCCTGATCACCCCGTTCACCCTCGCCGGGGCCATGGCGCCGGTGACCATGGCCGGTGCCCTCACCCTCGCCCATGCCGAGGCGATGGCCGGGATCACTCTGGCCCAGATCGTGCGGCCCGGCGCGCCGGTGCTCTACGGGTCGTTCACTTCCAACGTGGACATGAAGTCGGGCTCGCCGGCGTTCGGCACCCCGGAATTCGTGAAGGCGGCGCTGGGCGCGGGACAGCTCGCGCGGCATATCGATATCCCCTGGCGGGGCTCGGTCGGCACCGCCTCCAACGCGCCGGACGAACAGGCGACCTACGAGACCCTGATGTCCATGTGGGGCAACCTGCTCGGCGGAGCGCACTGGTGGCAGCATGCGGCGGGCTGGATCGAAGGCGGTCTGACCGCGTCGATGGAGAAGTTCATTCTCGACGTCGAGATGCTTCAGATCTTCGCCGAGACCCTGGTGCCGCTGGCGGCGGATGACGACGAGATCGGTTTCGACGCCATCGCCGAAGTTGCGCCGGGCGGGCATTTCTTCTCCGCCGCGCACACGATGACCCGCTATCGCTCCGCGTTCTACGAACCGATGCTGTCCGACTGGCGCAACTTCGGCCAGTGGACCGACGCCGGATCGCAAACCGCCTCTACGCGCGCGAATGGCATCTGGAAGCAGCGCCTCGCAGACTTCGTTCCGCCGCCGGTCGATCCCGCGACCGTCGAGGCGCTGGACGCTTTCATCGCCCGGCGCCGCGAGGAAGGCGGCGCCCCGCCGGTATCCTGAGAATGGCGGCAAAACAGGATCAGACACCGCCGTCGCCACCGTCCCACACCAAGGCCACCCGCGAGGACTGGATCGCCGCCGCCTTGGAGATGCTGGTGTCGGAAGGTGTCGACAGCGTGAAGGTCCTCACCCTGGCCGACCGGCTCGGCGTCTCGCGCTCCAGTTTCTACTGGTACTTCAAGAACCGCGAGGAACTGCTGGACGCCCTGCTGGCCCATTGGCAGGACACCAACACGCGGGGAATCGTGACCCAGGCAAACGCGCCGGCGACCTCGATCGGCCAGGGGGTGACCAACGTCTTCCGCTGCTGGATCGACGAGCGGCTGTTCGATCCTCGGCTCGACTTCGCCGTGCGCGACTGGGCCCGGCGCTCCGAGAGGGTGCGCGAGGAGCTCCGCCGCGCCGACGATCTCCGCGTCGCCGCCATCGCCGATCTGTTCCGTCGGCACGGCTGGCCCGAGACGGAGGCGTTCGTGCGCGCCCGCGTCCTGTACTTCATGCAGATCGGCTACTACGCGCTCGATCTGGGCGAGACCCTGGCGCGGCGCAAGGAGCTTGCCGGGCACTACGTGAAGGCCTTTACGGGTGAGCCCCCCCGGCCGGAAGATCTCGACCCGTACCTCGACTGGGTGGACGGATTGGCCGGGCGATAGGGATCGGCGGCGGCCCGCGTCGCCCACGAATGCCCCCACGAATGACCCCTACGCATGACCACGGTCACGGATAGGCGCTTATCAGCGGCGCCCGCCTTTGCCATTCTTGCCGGCCGAACGCCGCGCAGCGTGGCGATCGTCAATGTCGGGGAGGCAGGCAATGGATCTGGGAGTGAAGGGCAAGACGGCGCTGGTCACCGGCGCGTCGAAGGGGATCGGCCGCGGCGTCGCCGACAGCCTTGCCGCGGAAGGGTGCAACCTGCGTCTGGTGGCCCGGTCCACCGACCTGCTTGAGCAGGCCGCTGCCGAGATCCGCGACATCCACGGCGTGACCGTCAGCGTCCATCCCTGCGATATCACCGACCCGGGCGTGATCGATGAACTCGCGGACGGCGGCATTCCCGACATCCTGGTCAACAATGCCGGCGCGATCCCGGCCGGCGATATCGAGGCCATGGTCGAGGACCGCTGGCGCGACGCCTGGGAGCTGAAGGTCTTCGGCTATATCAACATGACCCGGCGGTTCTTCGCCGCCATGAAGGGACGCGGCCACGGCGTGATCTGCAACGTCACCGGCCTCGCCGCCGACAAGACCGACTTCAACTACGTCGCCGGCACCACCGGCAATGCCGGGCTGAACGCCTTCACCAAGGCGATCGGCGGAGTGAGCCTGGAATACGGCGTCCGCGTCTTTGCCGTCAGTCCGGGCCCCGTGCAGACCGAGCGGCTGATCGGCCTGCTGAAGACCCGCGCGGTCCAGGACGGCGGCAGCGAGGACAACTGGCAGAGCTACATGGCCGGGATGCCGATGCAGCGGGCGGCCACCGTGCCCGAGGTGGCCGACACCGTGGCCTTCCTGGTCAGCGACCGGGCAACCTATTTCAGCGGTCAGGTCGTGACCGTCGATGGCGGCCAGGGCTCGCGCGGCGGCAGCTTCACCAGCAAATAACGAACAAGAACCGACACACCCTCCCGGAGGAAACCCGATGCCTTTTGATTTCGCCCCGCTGCTCAACCCGAAACTGCCGCCGGCCGCCGGGAAGTTCGGCGGCTTTCCGAAGTACAACTTCGTCGGCGGCCACAACGACGGCGGCAGCATTCCGGTGCAGACGCTGGCCGACGCGGTGACGCGCGCCCTGCTGCGCGAAGGCGAGACGCTGGCGACCTACGGGATGCAGAGCGGCCCCCAGGGTTACCGTCCGCTGCGCGAGGAGGTCGCGAAGATCCTGGAGCGCCGGGCCGGCATGAAGACCGATCCGGACGAGGTTTTGATCACCGGCGGCTCGCTGCAGGCCATGGACCTGGTCAACGGTGCCTTCCTGGAGCCCGGCGACACGGTGATCATCGAGGAAGCCTGCTACGGCGGCGCGATGACCAAGCTGAAGAAGCTCGGCGTCGACTGGGTCGGCGTGCCGGTCGACGCAGACGGCATGCGCATGGACGCGCTGGCCGAGACGCTGGACAGCCTGAAGGCGGCGGGCAAGCGGGTGAAGTTCATCTACACCATCCCGACCGTGCAGAACCCGACCGGCACCGTCCTGTCGCTTGAGCGACGCCACGAGATGCTCCGGCTCGCGGAGCAGCACGGGATCGCGATCTTCGAGGACGACTGCTACTGCGACCTGATCTTCGACGGCCCCTATGCCGCCAAGCGTCCCCCGGCGATCCGCGCGCTCGACGACAGCGGCCGGGTCGTCTATTGCGGCTCCTTCTCCAAGTCGATCGCCCCCGCTCTCCGGGTCGGCTACGTGGTCGCCGACTGGCCGATCCTGAGCCGGATCATCCCGCAAAAGTCGGACGGCGGCACCGGCGCCGTCGAGCAGATGCTGCTGGCGGAGTTCGCCAAGGAGTTCGACGGCCATGTGGAGGCCCTGAACAAGACGCTGAAGGGCAAGGCCGACGCCCTCGTCGAGGCTCTGGAGGCGGAATTCGGCACGGCGGCGGAGTTCACGCGGCCGACCGGTGGTATATTCCTGTGGGTAACCCTCCCTGAGGCGGTCGACACCACGCGCCTCGCCCAGGTCGCGGCGGCCGAGGGCGTGGCGGTGAACCCCGGCGCGGAATGGTCGGCGGATCCGGAACCCGGCAGGCGCCGCATCCGCATCTGCTTCGCCCATCCGCCGGCGGAGACGATCAGAGAGGGCGTGGCCCGGCTCGCCGAGATCTGTCATCGGGAATTCGGCGTGCCGGTACGCGGCCGCAACGTGGAACGGAGTTAGAAATTGTCTTTGCCGACACCGGATCGTGTCACATCCGCCCAAGCGGCCCCAGCTGACGGCGGGGGTCGCTGATGCCCATCAAGATTCCCGACGACCTGCCAGCGCGCACGCAACTCGAGTCCGAGGGCGTGATGGTCATGGACGAGACCACCGCCATCCGACAGGACATCCGTCCCATGCGGATCGGTCTCCTGAACCTGATGCCGAACAAGATCCGCACGGAGACCCAGTTCGCCCGGCTGCTCGGCGCGAGCCCGCTTCAGGTCGAGCTGACCCTGGTCAAGATCACGAACCATGTGGCCCGCAACACGCCCAGCGATCACATCATCTCGTTCTACCGGAACTGGGAGGACGTCCAGGACCAGCGGTTCGACGGATTCATCGTCACCGGCGCGCCGATCGAGACGCTGGAGTTCGAGGAGGTCACCTACTGGGACGAGATGCGGCGCATCTTCGACTGGACCCAGACCAACGTGCACGGCTGCCTGAACATCTGCTGGGGCGCCCAGGCCGCGGTTCACCATTTCCACGGGATGCCGAAGCACGACCTGCCGCGCAAGGCGTTCGGCGTGTTCCGCCACCGGGCGGTCGACACGACGTCGCGCTACCTGCGGGGCTTCTCCGACAACTTCGTCATCCCGGTCTCCCGCTGGACCGAGGTGCGGGCCGAGGACATCCCTGCCGACAGCGGCATGGAGGTGCTGGTAGAGTCCAATGAGACCGGGCTCTGCCTGCTGGACGACCCGCGGCACCGTTCGCTGCATATGTTCAACCACATCGAGTACGACTCCCGCTCCCTCGGCGAGGAGTATTTCCGCGACGTCGACGCGGGCAAGCCCATCGACGTGCCCCACGACTACTTCCCGAACAACGACCCGTCACTGCCGCCGGAGAACCGCTGGCGCAGTCAGGCCTATCTGCTGTTCTGCAACTGGATCAACGAGATCTACCAGACCACGCCCTTCGACCTGAACGAGGTCGGACACCGCTGACCCTTCCTCCCGCCGATGGAAGGCGGGCCGCAACGAGAGGAGAGACCCGCATGGCCAGACTGATCACCATCGCGCTGCTGGACGAGATCCAGGACGGTTTCAACCGCCACGACGTCGACGGCATCCTCTCCCATTTCGCCGAGAACTGCGTCTGGGTCATGGCGAGCGGGCCGACCCCGCCGGAGGGCCGAGTCTGTCACGGCAAGGAAGAGATCGGCCAGGTGCTGAGCGACCGCTATGCGCAGATTCCCGACATGCGCTGGGAGGACATCCGCCACTGGATCGTCGACGACAGCAAGGCGATCTCGGAATGGGTCGTGAAGGGAACGCCCGGGGGCGGCGCGCCCTTCGCCTATCTCGGCTGCGATCTCTGGGAGTTCGAGGGCGGCAAGGTGACCAAGAAGGACACCTACTGGAAGATCATCAAGTAGCGTTCGGAGCGCAGCCCAGGAGCGGCATCCGCGGGACCGGGATTCGCAGAACTGGCGCCGCGCCCTCCCACAGGACGTCCGCAGTGCGCCCCCTCTAAGGCCAACCGTTTCCTTTCCCTTTCAATCCCCGGCCTTGTGCCGGGGCCAGCCCGTCCGCGTGACAGGACACGACCGCGCATGCCCCCAGCCTCACCCCGGCACAAGGCCGGGGAGTGCGCAGAGAGTGTGTAGGGTGCCGCCACGGTTCGATGGAGGCCGGTCGCGGTCCCAGCCGACCAACCCTACCGCTACTTCCCCCCCGGCCTTGTGCCGGGGCCAGCCCGTCCGCGTGACGGGACACGACCGCGCATGCTCCAGGCCTCACCCCGGCACGAGGCCGGGGAGTGCGCAGAGAGTGTGTGGAGAGGGGCGCTGTGGTTCGACGAGGGGACGGTCGCGGTCTCCGTCTGGCGATGATCCGTTGCCCTTCCCCCCTCACTCCCCGGTCTTGTGCCGGGGCCAGCCCGTCCGCGTGACGGGACGCAACCGCCCATGCTCCAAGCCTCACCCCGGCACGAGGCCGGGGAGTGCGCAGAGAGTGTGTGGAGAGGGGCGCTGCGGTTCTATGGAGGACGGTCGCGGTCTCAGTCTGGCGATGATCCGTTGCCCTTCCCCCCTCACTCCCCGGCCTTGTGCCGGGGCCAGCCCGTCCGCGTGACCGGACGCAACCGCGCATGCCCCCAGCCTCACCCCGGCACAAGGCCGGGGAGTGCGCATAGAGTATGTATGCAGGCCGCGGCGGTTCGATGGAGGCCGGGGCGTGAGGAGGGGTTGGCCGGTCTGCCCGGTCACTCCAGCCCGTCGGCGTAGCGGCGGGAAAAGTTGTCGACGAGTTCCAACGCCGTTGTGCCGATGGCGCGGTCGAGCAGATGGTGGGAGACCAGAAGCCGTTCCTGCTCGTAAAGGCTGGTCGCCGCGAGGCTCCGGCCCGCCGCCCTGTCGAAGGAACTCACCCGGACCTGCAGCACGCCGATGCAGGCGAGGCTCTTGGCGAAGGGGCCGGACGCCGAGGGGTGGCCGACGGCGTAGAGCACGAGACTGACCGGCGCGCGCTCCTCGACGGCGATACCGTAGCGGTCGAGGGTGCGGGCGATATGGTCGATTGTTCCTTTGCGGTCCCGCCAGCAACCGCCGCGGACATTGTCCTCGACCACGACGGAGAGGGAGCGCTTCTCGTCGGAAGATCCGAACCAGGGGAAATCCGCCGCCGCATCGGCAGCCGTCAGGACGATCGACAGAACTGCCAGGGCGCCGGTCAGGACAGCCGTGAGGAGGGGACGCTTGCGCATGCGGACGGGTGTCCTCCCTGTCTTTCGTCCCTCTCGTCCCGACCGCAAGTGTATCCCACGCGCCGCCCTGTCTCCAGCGGCGGGGCGTGCCGGAGCGGCTCGGCTCAGAACTTCCCGAATTTCAGATACGCCTCCTCCGGGTCCATGCCGCCGAGGATTGCCTTGCGCATGTCGCCTTCGGTGGCGACGACCTTCTCGGTCTCCGACACGACCTCCTCGGCGATCTCGCCTGGGATGATCACCACCCCGTCCCGGTCGCCGATCAGCCAGTCGCCGGAGCGCACCGTCACCGTGCCGATCGTCACCGGCTCGCCCAGCGCGTCGTAGGTCCAGCGCTCGACGATGTCGGCCGGGGTGTTCAGCTCGCAGAATACCGGAAAACCCATATCGAGGATGAAATCGGTGTCCCGGCAATGCCCGTCGACCACGTAGCCGCGGGTATCCTTCACGGTCAGCGCCTGGGCCGACAGCTCGCCCATGAGCGCCACCGCCTTGGTGTTCGGCTGGCAGACCAGGACCTTGCCGCCCGGCACGCGGGACAGCACCCGGCTCCAGCGCAGCAGGGTCTCGTGCCGGCTCAGAGTCTGATCGATATGGCCGGAGATGGTGTAGATCTCGCCCGCCACCCGCTTGGTCGGGTCCAGCGGCCGGATCGTCGGCGGCAGCACCTGGTTGCCGTGCCCCATGGCCCGTAGCACGTCGTGCACCGCGCTCGCGTAGCAACCGAGCAGGCGATCCGCGAGATCCGCCATCCGTCCCTCCCTGTCACAGGCGGCTTCCGATCCGCCGTTCGTTGTCTTTAGAGTGGCCGCGTCGAACAACGCGCGAGAGGAGTGTGCCGCATGGAGGCGAACCAGGTCAAAACCGCCGAGGACGCGCTGGCCCTGGTGGACGAGCGGGCGCTGACCCACGTGAAGGTCGGCGTATTCGACGTCGACGGGATCTTCCGCGCGAAGTGGATGGCGCGCGACAAGTTCGCCAGCGCGCTGAAGGGCGGCTTCGGCTTCTGCGACGTGGTCCTCGGCTGGGACAGCAACGACCAGCTCTACGAGGATCCGCCGGTGGAGGTCACCGGCTGGCACACCGGCTATCCGGACGCCGAGGTCCGCCTGCTGCCGCATACCGCGCGGGACGTGGCCTTCGAACCGGACATGGTGATGGTGCTGGGCGAGTTCGCCGGCAAATGGGAGGCGGTCTGTCCGCGGGGCACGCTCCGCCGGGTGCTGGATCGGGCCGACGCCATGGGCTTCGCCGTGAAGGCGGCGGCCGAGTACGAGTTCTTTCTGTTCGACGAGACGCCCCATTCGGTGCGCGAGAAGGGCTACCGGAACCTGAAGCCGCTGACCCCAGGATTCTTCGGCTATTCCGGCATCCGCTCCTCGGTGCACGCCGACCTGCATCTGATGTTCCTCGAGATGTGCGAGCTGATGGATTTCCCGTTGGAGGGCCTGCACACGGAGACCGGCCCCGGGGTGATGGAGGCCGCCATCAAGGTCGACGACGCGCTTGTCGCCGCCGACCGCTCCTCCCTGTTCAAGACCTTCACCAAGGTGTTCTTCCAGCGCCACGACATCATGGCCAGCTTCATGGCCAAGTGGTCGATGGACTATCCGGGTCAGTCCGGGCACATCCACGCCTCCCTGGTGGGCAAGGACGGAACGCCGGTGTTTCACGACCCGAACGGCACCCACAGCATGTCGGACACCATGCGGTGGTTCGTCGGCGGCCAGCAGGCGCTGATGCCCGAACTGCTGTCCATGACGGCGTCGACGGTGAACTCCTACACCCGGCTGATCCCCGGTTTCTGGGCGCCGACCCACGCCAACTGGGCGGCCGACAACCGCACCACCTCGCTGCGGGTGATCGAAGGATCGCCGAAATCGCAGCGGGTCGAGTATCGGGTGGCCGCGGCCGACGCTAACCCCTACCTCGCCATGGCGGCGGCGATCGGCTCGGGCCTCTGGGGCATCGAGAACAAGATCGAGCCCGGCGACGGCGTCGTCGGCAACGCCTACGAGAAGAAGTTTCCGGCGAAGTCGGCCCTGCCCGGGTCGCTCGGCGAGGCGGCGGCACGGCTGAAACGGTCCAAGGCGGCGCGGGAGCTGTTCGGCGACGGGTTCGTCGACCACTTCGCCGCCAGCCGGATGTGGGAGGAGCGGGAGTACCGTCGCCACGTCACCGACTGGGAACTGGCCCGGTATTTCGAGATCATCTGACGCCGCCCCGGCGCGGGGACGAGAGGTCTACAGCCAGCGGCGCACCCGCGCCTTGTAGTCCAGGTACTCCGCGCCGAACTTGGCCTCCAGGTACCGTTCCTCAGGGCCGATCACGGCAATCCGCATGATCACCAGCGTCGGCAGCAGCAGGCCGAGCATCCAGGCGCTGTTCGCCCACAACCCGATACCGACGGAGACCGCCGTCAGTGCGACGTAGATCGGGTTCCGCGAGAACCGGTACGGGCCGGCGGACACGATCGCCGTGCTCGGCTTGTACGGCTCGACCGCCGTTCCGGCCCGGTGGAACAGAAGGACGCACCAGAGCGCCAGCGCCAGACCGGCCGCGATCAGCGCGACACCCGGCGCCTGCCCCGCGCCGGGCGCCAGCAGGGGCAGCGGGATCAGCCAGTCGAGACCGGCCCCGACCGCCAGCGCCCCGCCGTAGAGCACCGGCGGCGGCGCGATCACGCCCGGCTTGTCGTCTGAGCCCGCCATATGCCTCTCCCTAGCCGATCGCTTTCATCAGGCGCTTGGCGAAACCGTCGAGCGACGGCTTGTCGATCCAGCGCAGGACGCAGACCAGATCGTGGACCGGGTCGATCCAGATGACGTTCGAGCCCACGCCCATGGCGAAGAAGCTGGTGCGCGGCGCGCTCGGCACATGGCGGCCGTCGCCGTTGAGCCACCAGAGATAGCCGTAGCTCGGGTTGAGCGCGCAGGGGGTGGTGCAGGCATCGACCCAGTCGGGCGAAAGCAGCGGCACGTCGCCCCACATCCCCCGGCGCAGCATCAGCAGGCCGACGCGGGCGTGGTCGCGGGCCGAGATGAACAGCCCGCCGCCCCAGTGGGCGCCGCCGGAGACCGACGGCATGGGTTGTCCGTCGACCTCGACCCAGGAATTGATGTAACCGTTCCAGCTCCAGGTGTCGGACGCGCCGATCGGATCCATGATCCGCGTCTTCAGCACCTTGGGCAGCGGCTTGCGGTGGACTCTGAGCAGCGACAGGGAGAGCCGGTTCACCCGGACGTCGTTATACTCCCAGAAATCGCCCGGAGCCGCGAGATCGCGGTGGGTACCCTTCTTCGACGGGGTGCCCGGCGGCAGGGACAGGTCGCGGTTGCGATCCACCAGGTCGGGCTTGGAGAACAGGGTGCCCTCCCACTCCGACGTGTTCTGCAGGAAATGGTGCCAGGTGCAGGTCCGGTTCTGCGCCGCGTCGAACCCGCCATCGTCGACCAGATCGCCGACCGGCTGGTGCACGTCAGGGATCAGCCCGTCGTCGACCGCCAGTCCCGCCATGATCGAGAGATAGGATTTCGTGACCGAGAAAGTGATGTCGGCCCGGTCGGTCGGGCCCCATTCGGCGAGGATCTTCCCGCCCCGGAGCACGATGCCGGAGGCCGGGCCGCGCGGGGCGGTCGGTCCGATGATGTCGCCCAGCGGCGGCGGCTCGGAGAAGTGCCCGCCCTCCAGCGCCTTGGCGATGTCGCGGTTCATCTTGGATTCGTGCTCGACGGCGAAGCTCCTGGCGTCGTCGAGCGCGGCCGCGTCGGCGCCGGCCTCGGCCGCCTCGATCCGCGCCCAGTCGTCGCCGGCGCCCGGCACGTAGTCGGTCATTCTCTCTCTCCCGTATGTTCAGGGAGATGCTAGCGATGTTTCCCGCCGGGCCAAGCCATGGAATTGGGGCGCGGAGATCGCGGGCTGGTCAGGCGACGACGCCCGGTCCCGGCCCGCCCCCGGATCAGGTCCGGGCACGTCCGGGATGACGATTTTCACTTCAATCACCCCGACAACACCGTCATCCCGGCGAGATCCGGGCTCGACCCGGAGATCGGCCGGGGCCCGGGAGAGGGATCCTAAGCCCCCTCCACCTCTACCTCACTCCCCGGACCCGTTCCGGGGCCAACGGCGCCCGCGACTACATCGTTCGAGGTGCACGGCGAGCACACGTGCACACTCTGGCGTAGGCCCCGGAACGGGTCCGGGGAGGGAGAGTGTTTCGCTTGGGAGAGCCGATGCCATCGCCCCATCCCTCCTCCTCACTCCCCGGCCTCGTGCCGAGGCCCACGGCGGCCGCGAGTATTTCGGTCGAGGTATTCGGCGAACGCACGTGTACACCCTCACCTAGGCCCCGGAACGGGTCCGGGGAGTGAGGGTGTTTGGTTCGGGGGGAGTGGCGGGCGCGGCCTACCGGGTCTCGGCCAAGTAGGATACCGCCGCGTCGATGCCGCCCTCGCCATGGGGGATGCCCTGGCGCTTGAGCTGCATTTCAACGGTGGCGAGGCAGCCCAGCATCATCGGCTCGTTCAGGTCGCCGAGGTGGCCGATGCGGAACACCTTCCCCGAGAGCCGCGCCAGCCCGCCGCCGAGCGCCAAATTGGTCTCCGACAGGGCCTTGCCGCGGAACGCGTCCGCGTCGAACCCGTCCGGCATGCGCACGGCCGTCACCGAATTGGAGAGCGCCGCCTCGTCCCGGCCGAACAGGCCCGGCCCGTTGCCGCGCCCCCAGGCCCGGACCGCGCGGCGAGTCGCCTCGCCGAGCCGGGCGTGGCGGGCGAAGACGTTGTCCAGTCCCTCCTCCAGCAGCATCCGCAGCCCCTCGCGCATGGCGAAGAACAGATGGCTCGGCGCGGTGCCGGCAAAGCGGAGCCGACCGTTCTCCAGCGCCTTGATGCCGTTCCAGTCGAAATACTTGCGGGGCAGCATGGCGGTCTCGGTCGCCTTCATCGCCTTCTCGCTGACCCCGGAGATGCCGAGCCCAACCGGCAGCATCAGCCCCTTCTGCGAGCCGGCCACGGCCACGTCAACGCCCCACTCGTCCATGCGGAAGTCCATGGAGGCCAAGGAAGAGATGGTGTCGACCATCAGCAGGGCCGGGTGGTCCAGCTCCCGGATGATCCGGCCGATCGCCTCGACGTCATGGGTCATGCCGGTCGAGGTCTCGTTATGGACGACGCAGACCGCCCGGATCTTGCGCTCCTTGTCCTCGCGCAGCGCCTGCTCGACCCGCGCCGGATCGAAGGCCCGGTCCCAGTCGTTGGCGAGCGTGACCACGTTGAGTCCGACCGCCTCGGCCATCTCGCCCCAGGATTCGGAGAACCGCCCGGTCTCGCACATGAGGACCGTGTCGCCCGACGAGCAGGTGTTGGTCATCGCCGCGTCCCAGGACCCGTGGCCCGAGGAGGCGTAGACCATGATCTCGCCCTCGGTCTTCAGGATCTTGGCGAGGTTCTCCTTGCACTCGACCTGCACGTCCCAGAACTCCGGCGTCATGAAGTCGAGGGCGGGACGGTGCATCGCCTGAAGCACGCGGTCCGGGATATTGGTCGGGCCGGGGATGTTCAGGAACTGACGGCCGGGCTGTCGGGACATGTTCTGCTCCGTTGTTATTCGACGCCTTTATTCGACGCCTTCGACGAGGATCGCGTTGGCCCGGCTGGATGCGTGGCGCATCGCCTTGGGGCCTTTGTACTCCTCGCTGTCGTACCAGGCCTTCGCCTGTTCGTAGCTCGGGAACCGGAGGGCGACCATGCGACCGAGCGGTTCGGCGCCTTCCAGCTTCTCGAACTTGCCGCCGCGCACGAGATACTCGCCGCCATACTGCTTGATCGTCGCCGGCACCTGGGCGCGGTACTCCTCGAACTTCTCCGCGTCCTGAACGTCGACCTGAACGATGACGTATCCGTAGGCCATATCTTCTCCTCCCGAAGTCGCTGTCATGGTGGCGCAAACGGTCCGCCCGCGCGCGCGAGACAATCTCATAGCCCCATAAGCTGGATTTGTCCGTAGCGCGCGGACGGCCCGTTGCCAATCAGCCCCTGCCAATCAGCCCCTGCCAATCAGCCGCCGAGATTGGTCGCCAGGAACCCGGTGAACGCATCCCAGGACTTGGTGTCGGCCACTTCGCGGTAGCGGTTGCTGCCGAACACGGTGAAGGCGTGCGGGGCGCCGGAATAGACCTGGATCTCATAGGTCACGCCGGCCTTCTCGAGCTCCTCCGACAGGCCCGCGACCTGGCTCATCGGGATCGCCGCGTCGGCGCCGCCATGGGCGACCAGGATCGGCGCGGTGTCGGCCGCGTAGCTCTGGCCCTCGGGCGTGGACAGGCCGCCGTGGAACGTGGCGTAGCCGGCGACGTTCTCCGCGGTGCCGGACCGGGCCAGCTCCAGCGTCGCCGCCCCGCCGAAGCAGTAGCCCATGACCACGGTGGCGCCGTCGCTCGCTTTGCGGGCCTCCGCCAAGCCGCCGAGGATCAGGGCGCGCATCCGCTCCCGGTCCTGATAGAGCTTGCCGGTCTCCGCCTTCTTGGCGCCGGTCTCGACCGGGCGGTTCCCCTTGCCGTAGAGATCGACCGCGAAGGCGTCGTAGCCGAGCTCCGCCAGCATCTCCGCCCGCTTCTCCTCGTAATCCGTCAGGCCGTCCCAGTCGTGGATGATCAGCACCAGACCCTTGGACTCGCCCGACGCCTCGGCGCGGTAGCCGGTGAAGGCTTCGCCATCGACCGTGTACTCGACCTGCTCCCCGGCAAACGCCGAGACGGGCAGAAGAACCGCAAGAGCGGCGGTGGCCAGCATTCTCATGACAATCACTCCCTGTGACAGTTTCGGGTTCTGGACTGGTACCGACATGTGGGGCCGTCGCGGTTTCTCAAGCAGCCGCCCCTTCGGCCGGTGCGGCGGACAGAGACCGCAGGCGGGTCCGGTCCGCGTTTTCTGTCCCGTTTGCGACGATCCCAAGGGGAGATGTCGGTTTCAATACATTCGGGGTTTGGCGAAGGCCCCGCATCGGGTAAGGTTCTGCTGCGCTGCAGCAAGCGCATCCCCCGATTTTCGTCTCAACTGCCAAAGAGGTATCTCCCGTGAAACCGATCGAATCCGCCGAGGACATCTCCGAGCTCGCCTTCGGGTTCATGGCGTCGAAGGCTCTGTTCGCGGCCCTGCATGTGGACGTGTTCGGTGCCCTGTCAGACGGCCCGAAGACGCTCGCGGACCTGGCGGCGAAGACCAAGGTCCCGGCCCGGCGGATGCAGACGCTGGTGACCGCCCTGGTCTCGGTCGGGCTGCTCACCCGCAACGGCGACAAGATCGCCAACGCCCCGGCGAGCGACGCCTATCTGGTGCGGGACAATACCAACTACTTCGGCGACTACCTGCGGTTCCAGATCGACCGCCAGATGTATCCGTTCATGGAAAACCTGGACAAGGTCCTGCGCGGCGACATGGACGAGGTCGAGTATCCCGACTACGCGTCCTGGATGTCGGACCGCCACCACGCGGAACTGTTCAGCCGCTCGCAACATTCCGGCTCGCTCGGCCCGGGCGCCGTGCTGGCGAAACGGCTGATGAAGGAGGGTGCGGTCTCCGAAGACGTCAGCTCCATGCTCGATGTCGGCGGCGGATCGGGCGCCTTCTCGATCATGTTCTGCAAGCGCTTCCCGAAGCTGCACGCCACCGTTCTGGACTTCCCGAACGTGATCGAGGTCGGCCGCACCTTCGTCGAGGAGGAGGGCATGACCGACCGGGTCGACTTCGTGGCCGGAGACGGCACCAACGCGAACTGGCCGACCGATCAGGACATCGTCCTGATGAGCTACCTGTTCTCCGGGGTGCCGGGCGAGGCCATCGACAAGCTCTGCGACGATGCGTTCCGCGTGCTGAAGCCGGGCGGCCTGATCGCGATCCATGACTTCATGGTCACCGACGACCGCAAGGGCCCCGCGCTCGCCGCCCTGTGGCAGCTTCAGCACATGGTCTACACGCCCGACGGCGTCGGCATGACCCCCGGTTTCGTGGAGAAGCACCTCAAGAAGGCCGGCTTCACGATCGAAATCGACGACGACCTCATCCCCGGCATGACTCGGGTGATGACGGCCCGTAAGCCGAGCTGAGCCGCGCTCGGGGGCCCTGCCTTTCTTAAACAACTCTCCGTCATCCCGGTGACCTCCGGGCCTGGTCCGGAGGTCGCCGGGGCCCGAACCGATCGCACGCTGGGTCCCGGCCGGCTCCCGGATCACGTCCGGGCGCCACCGGGATGACGGCTGTTGGTGAGCCGGAGCTTAGGGGATCCGTTCGACCCGCAGGACGTTGGTCGAGCCCGGCTTGCCCATGGGCACACCGGCGGTGATCACCACCTTGTCGCCGGTCCCGGCGAACCCTTCGCTCTTCGCCACTTCGGTAGCCCGCTGGACGATGGCGGAGAACCGCTCCTCCTGGGCGATGGCGACGGCATGCACGCCCCAGGCCATGGCCAGCCGCCGGGCCGTCTTCATGGACGAGGTGATGCACAGGATCGGCACCGTCGGCCGCTCGCGCGAGGCGCGGATCGTGGTCGAGCCGGAGGTCGTGTAGGTGACGATGCAACCGGCATCGATCGACTCCGCCACCTCCCGGGCCGCCAGGGTGATCGCGTCCGACACGGTGCGGTCGGGGATCGGCTGGTCGACATGGGCGGCGGACAGGTAGAAGTCGTCGCTCTCCACGGTGCGGATGATCTGGTTCATCATCGTCACCGATTCCATCGGATACTTGCCGGCCGCGGTCTCCGCCGAGAGCATTACCGCGTCGGCGTTGTCGTACACGGCGGTCGCCACATCGGACGCCTCGGCCCGGGTCGGCGACGGGGCGTTGACCATGCTGTCCAGCATCTGGGTGGCGACGATCACCGGCTTGCCGAGCGACCGGCAGAGGCGGACGATGCGCTTCTGGATCGGCGGCACCTGCTCCGGCGGCAGCTCGACCCCGAGGTCGCCGCGGGCCACCATCACGGCGTCGGCGATCTCAACGATCTGCTCGAGCTGGTCGATCGCCGCCGGCTTCTCCAGCTTGACCAGCACAGACGCCCGGCCGGCGATCAGCTTGCGCGCCTCGGCCACGTCCTCCGGCCGCTGCACGAAGGACAGCGCGATCCAGTCCGCCCCCATGTCGAGGGCGAAGCGCATGTCGTCCTGGTCCTTCGGCGTCAGCGCCGACAGCGGCAGCAGCGCACCCGGCACGTTCACGCCCTTGCGGTCCGACAGCGGGCCGCCGGTCACCACTTTGGTATCGGCCGACTTATCGTCGCACTTCAGGACCCGAAGGCGGACCTTGCCGTCGTCCAGCAGCAGGTCGGTGCCGGCCTCCAAGGCGGCGAAGATCTCCGGGTGGGGCAGGGTGACCCGCTCGCGGTTACCCGGACCGTCCTTCAGCTCCAGCCTGAAGCGGTCGCCCGCCTGCAACTCGATCGGCCCGTCCGGGAAGGTGCCGATGCGGAGCTTGGGGCCCTGCAGGTCGGCCATGATCGAGATCGGCCGGCCGCTTTCCTTCTCGAGCGCGCGCACGATGTCGCAGCGCTTCTGATGGTCTTCGTGGCTTCCGTGGGAGAAGTTGAAGCGGAATACATCCACCCCTGCCTCGAACAGGTGACGGATCATGTCGGCGTCGGAGCTGGCCGGACCCAGCGTCGCGACGATCTTGGTGCTGCGGAAACGTCTCATGGCCCCAGACATCGCATGGATTGATGACAAACGTAAGCATAACGACGTCGCCACTGGAGGCAAAAGCACCATCAAAGCAGGCTTTTATCTTCGTTGCCCGTCTTATAGTCTGCTAGGCAACGAATGAGATCGGAGAAACCCATGACCTCGAACGACGGCGCGTCCAAGTCCGGCGCAACGGAGAGCGGTCCGTCGAGCTCCCTTGCCCTGCTCGCCTATCTCGCCGCCTTCGCCGGCGTCTGCGGTCACGCCTCCAGCGAATTCGTGGTGAAGCTGACGCAGCTCCAGGGGGCCGAGGTCACGGTCTGGCGCTTCATGCTGGGCGGCGCGGCCCTGGTTCTGGTCTCCCTCGCCCGCCGGCAGACCCGCGATCTGGTGACGCCGCTGCGCCAGGACTTCCTGCCGGTGGTCGGCCTGTCGATCTTCGGCATGGCCTTCGCCCAGTTCCTGTTCCACTGGGCGCTCGACTACGCCAGCGTGGTCCAGGTGGCGACCATGGTGACCACCATGCCGATCTTCGTGGTCTTCGTGCTGCGCATCGTCGACGGAACCCCCATCACCGGCCCGAAGCTGGTCAGCGGCATCGGCGCTTTCCTCGGCTGCCTGTTCCTGCTGACCGACGGGGTGCTCGACCGGCTCGACGGCGGCGGCAGCTCCCTGCCCGGTATCCTGCTCGCGGTCGGCTGCGCGGTCGTAGGTGCCGTCTATCTCGTTCTGGTCCGGCCGCTGATCAAGAAATATGGCGCGATCCGGATGACCACCTACACCTTCGCCCTCGGGGCCGTGGCCATGTGGTTCGTCGCCGGCCTGATCTGGGGCATCTGGGTCGACCCGGCGACGCTGTTCGACCGCCCGACGGATCAGGCGGCGGCCCTCCTGACCCTCGGTATCTGGAACACCTGCATCGGTTTCATCCTGTGGCTCTGGGGGCTCGGCAACGTTCCCGACCCGGCCCGCGGGAACTACCTGTTCTTCCTGAAACCGGTGATCGCGGCGTTCCTCGCCTTCTTCATCCTTGGCGACACCATCACCCTGCCCCAGCTCCTCGCCATCCTGGCGATCACCGGCTTCGTGCTCGGCGAGATGTTCTACGACGACATCCGCACCGCCCTTGGCCGCCCCACCAAGCGGAACACCGAGGCCTGACCGCCCCATCGGCTTGTCCTCCGGCCGCCGCCAAGCCACTCTGCGGCAAATCTGGCGCATGGAGGAAACAATGCCCGCACAGGAAATCGTCATCGCCGGCGGCAAGCGCACCCCGTTCGGCGATTTCGGCAAGTCTCTGAAGGATATCCCGCTGTCGACCCTGGCGACCCACGCGGCGGCCGCCTGCGTCGAGGCGGCCGGCCTGTCGCCGGAGAAGATCGACCACGCGGTCTGGGGCAATGTCCTGCCGGTGGACCCGGACGGGTACTATGTCGGCCGCGTCGCCGCCCTGAACATCGGCATGCCGGATACGAGCTGCGCGCTCGGCGTCAACCGGGCCTGCGGCTCCGGAACCCAGGCGATCCTGACCGCCGCCCAGCAGATCATGTCCGGCCACTCCACCATCGCCATCGCCGGCGGCGGCGAGAACTTCTCCCGTGGCTCCTACGCCCAGACCGGGATGCGCTGGGGCGTGACCCGCGGCCGGCAGAGCCTGGAGGACACGGTGGAGTGGGCCTATTCCGACCCGTTCGGCCACGGCCTGATGGGAGCGACAGCGGAGAACCTGGCGGATGACTTTCAGTACCGGCGCGAGGAGATGGACGCCTGGGGCGTCATGTCCCAGCAGCGCGCCGGCGCCGCCATGGAGAGCGGCTTCCTGGCGAAACAGATCGCCCCGATCGAGGTGCCGGAGGGCCGCAAGGGTACCCGGCTGATGGAGGCGGACGAGTTCCCCCGGCCCTCGGTCACGGTGGAGAAGCTCGGCGCCCTCAAACCCGTCTTCCGCAAGGGCGGGCAGGTGACGCCCGGCAACTCCTCCGGGGTGACGGACGGTGCCGCCTGGGTCGTGGTCGGCGACCGGGCCGCCCTGGAAGCCGAGGGTGTGCAGCCGCGCGCCCGGCTGGTCGACTGGACGATCGTCGGCGTGCCGCCGCGGATCATGGGCTGCGGCCCCGTGCCGGCGATCCGCGCACTCTGGGAGAAACGCGGTCTCAAGGCGTCCGACATCGACTACTACGAGATCAACGAGGCCTTCGCCGTCGTCAATCTCCACGCGGAGAAGGAACTCGGCGTTCCCCGTGATGTCACCAATCTCTACGGCGGCGGGATCTCCATCGGCCACCCGCCGGGCGCGACCGGCGTGCGCATGGCCCTGGTGGCGATGCAGCACCTGGAGGAAACGGGGCAGCGCCATGCTATCCTCTCCATGTGCATGGGCGCCGGCCAGGGTATGGCGGTTCTGATCGAGCGTCTCTGACGGACCGACCGGCACCCGCTCAGGACTCGACCGGAAAGATGCCGGCAGAAGCAGATGGGGAGGCGATGATCGCGGCGGGCTCACATGCCAACGACTCCGGACGGTCCCGCGTTCCGAACGACGCGCCGGCTCCCATGTCGCCCGACGATCTCCGAGGCGACCGGATCGGGCGTTTCGGTCGCTATTGGCTATCATTGGCGGAGGCCGCCGGCGGCGTACCGGAGCGCGACCGGTTCGACCCGGCTGCGGTGGTCGACCTCCTCGCCAACATTATCCTGGTCGAGCATCTCGGCGGCGAAGAGTTCCGCTACCGGCTGCTCGGCACCGGCGTCGACTGGTTCACCCGGCGCCCCTATACCGGGTTGCGGACGTCTGAGATCGAGGGGCACGGTCCCGGGAACCGGATCCATACGCTGTATCTGGAAACCCTACGGTCCCGGTCGCTCACCGGCTGCGCGATGCCCTATGTGGGAAAGAGCAGCATCTGCCGGTCGGTCCAGCAGATCGCCGCCCCGCTCCGCGCCGCCGACGGACGCGACCAGATCGTCTCCCTGATCGAGTTCGAACTCGCGAGCGGCGTGCAGGCGAAACTGCTGCCGCCGGCCAAACGCTGGGTCCTCTGAGTCAGAGGATCAGCACGGCCCGGAAATCGTTCACGTTGGTGAGGGTCGGGCCGGTGACGATCAGCCGGTCAAGCGCCGAGAAGGCGCCGTAGCCGTCGTTGTTCGCCAGACGGGCGGAGAGGTCGACGCGCAGCTCCTCGGCCCGCGCCAAGTCGCCCGGCACGAACAGCGCGCCCGCATTGTCCTCCGTCCCGTCGATTCCGTCGGTATCGCAGGACAGAACGGCGATACGGTCGGCCAGTTCCGGCATGCGGCGTTGGACGGTGACGGCGAAGGCGCAGAGGAACTCGGCATTGCGCCCGCCCCGGCCGTCGCCCCGTACCGTCACCGTCGTCTCGCCGCCGGACAGCAGGACGCAGGGGGTCGTGGCCGGCTGTCCGTGGCGCGCGACCTGGGCGGCGATCCCCGCCATGACCGTCGCGACGTCACGGGATTCGCCCTCGATCGCATCCCCAAGAATGACCGGCGTGATACCGGCGGCGCGGGCGATCTCCGCCGCCGCTTCGAGGGAGGCCTGGGGCCGGGCGGCCATGACCGTCTCCGCCTTGCCGAGAACGGCATCCCCCGGCTTCGGTGTCTCCCGTGCCGGATCGTCCAGGGCCCGGGCGACACTGTCCGGCGGCGCGATGCCGAATTTTTCCAGCACCGCCCTGGCATCGGTCAGCGTGCTCGTATCCGCGACGGTCGGACCGGAGGCGATGACGTCGGGATCGTCCCCCGGCACGTCGGAGATCAGGAACGCGTGCAGCGCCGCCGGTGCCGCCGCCGCGGCCAGACGCCCGCCCTTGATCGCCGAGAGATGTTTGCGCACGGCGTTCATCTCGTGGATCGTCGCTCCGCTCCGGAGCAGATCCCGGTTCACAGCCTGCTTGTCCTCCAGACTCACGCCGTCGGCGGGCAGGGTCAACAACGAGGAACCGCCGCCGGAGATCAGCGCGATCACCCGATCGTCGGCGCCGAGACCGGATACGAGATCGAGAATCCGTCCCGCCGCTGCCCGGCCGGCCGCGTCGGGAACCGGATGGGCGGCCTCCACCACCTCGATCCGGCCGGCCGGACAGCCATGGCCGTAGCGGGTGACGACCAGCCCCTCCAACGCGCAGTCCGGCGCCTCGGTCGCGAACAGACGGTCGACCGTCGCCGCCATGGATGCCGCCGCCTTGCCGGCGCCGATGACGACGGTCCGCCCCGCATGCGGGGTGCGGGCGAGGGGGAGAAGATGCGGCGGCAGACACTGGGCCGGGTCGGCGGCGGCGATCGCCGCATCCATCATCCGGCGCAGGAGGGTCGCGGGGTCCGGGGTCATCGGTACTCGTCCGAGCGGTGTTCGGTGGTTGTCTTCCAGGCCTCGTACTCGGCCTTGGTTTCGGCATTCGGCGGATAGAGGCCGATGGTCGCACGCCCCTCCTCCACCCGAGCCTGGACCCAGCCCTCGAACCGGTCCTGTTCGACCGCGTCCTCGGCGACCTCCGCCGCCAGGCCCGCCGGGATCACCACGGCCCCGTCGCCGTCGCAGACGATCACGTCGCCCGGAAACACCGTCACGTTGCCGCAGGCAACCGGGATCTGCACGTCTCCACCCGAGAGCTGGGTGATGCTGGCGGGCGGCGCCGCGCCCAGGCACCAGATGTCGAAGCCGGTCGCGGAAACGCCGGCGCCGTCTCGCACCGCCCCGTCGACCACCATGCCGGCAACGCCCCGCTTGGCCAGCCGGGCGGTGAGGATGTCGCCGATGGTGCCGGTGGTGGCGATGCCGCGCGCCTCCACCACCATGACGGCACCCTCAGGGCATTCCTCGATGGCGACCCGGGGCCCGTACCCGGGCGCGCCGAGCACGGCGGGATCGGACAGGTCCTCGCGCAGAGGCAGGAACCGAAGGGTATAGGCCGGCCCGACGACGCAGCCCTGATCCGGGCGCAGAGGCTTCACCCCGTCGATCGAGACATGGCGCAGGCCGCGCTTGAGAAGCTGCATCGAGACGGTGGCGGTGCCGACGGCACGCAGCTTGTCGAGCGTGTCCTGGGACGGGGCGGGTGGAGCGGTCGCAGGCGCAGTCATCGGGGACGGTCCGGTCTAGGAAAAAAGAGCGCGCAGTCTGCCGCGCCGATGCGCGCGCGGCAATCGGTCAGCTGCCGCTGCCCTCCTCGATGCCGCCCTCGGTCCCTCCCGCCGCGATCAGGTCGCGCAGGCGCTCGGCCGGATAGGCGGCCTCGATCTCCGCCGCCTTGGCCGCCGCCGTCGCGTCCATATCGGCATCGGAGACCTCGACCGGGTCGGACCGCCGCCATTCCTCCAGGTAGTCGTCAGCGCCTTCCGCGCCATCGCGCATGGCGGCGGCGTCGATCGCGGCGATGAACCGCTTCGGCAACTCGACCTTCGCGCTCTCGCGCCGGCGGCCGCGGCCCTTCTCGACAATGACCTGGGCCGGGATGTCCCGCCAGGAGACGATGACGAGCTGGGCCATGCGCGGCCTATTCCGCCGGGACCGAGTGGGCGGAAGACTCGGCAGGCAGATCGGCGGTTGGCCGGGCGGCCTGGGCGACGAACCCGGCCACGTCGCCGTAGCCGACATGCCGGTATTCGAACGCGAGTCCGAGCCGCTCGGCCGCCTTCGCGGCCTTGTTCCGAAGCCGCGAGTCCGCCGTCTGCGCCAGATAAACCAGGGTCGTGTAATGCCCGAAATAGTCCGGCAGGAGTTCGGGATAGCGGTCGAGGCCGAGGCCCTTGACGATCAGCCGGTCGAAATGGCGCACGAGGTAGTCGGTCAGGTAGAACTCGCCGGGGTCGCGCTCGGTCATCCGGGTGAACGCCTCGGCGCCGGCGAACATCTGGTAGCAGTGCGGGCCCGGTATCCTCTCGACGCCTTCCGCCGCCAGCATCCGGTCGAGGTCCCCGCCAGTGCCGCAGTCGCCGTAGAGCACGTAGATCCGGTCGTAGCGCGCGCCGGCGCCCCTGATCTTGCGCAGAACCCCCGGCACGATCTTATGCGGCGTGTTGTGCCAGTGCGCCGGCAGGCACGTGATCGTCAGCTCCGCCCAGCCGGTCATCCGCTTGAGATCGACCAGCTCGCGGGCGAGGGCGCCGCAGGCGATGAACAGCGCCCGCGGCCGGTCCTCCAGTCGGATCGGCGCCGCCGTACCGTCGACGCCCGGATCTGCGATGCCGTCGTGTTCCATCGCGTTGCGGCTCCGCTCCACGCCTCAGCAGGCGGCTTCGGAATTCGACCGGCGGCGGTCCGCGATGAGCTGCTTGGCGGTCTCCACGGCCACCGCCGCGTCCCGGCAATAGGCATCGGCGCCGACGCTCTCGGCGAAGGCCTCGTTCAGCGGCGCGCCGCCGACCAGCACGATGTAGTCGTCGCGCAGCCCCTTCTCCTCGAGCGTGTCGATGACGACCTTCATGTAGGGCATGGTGGTGGTCAGCAGGGCCGACATGCCGAGGATGTCCGGCTGGTGCTCCTCCAAGGCCGCGAGATAGTTCTCGACCGGGTTGTTGATGCCGATGTCGATCACCTCGAAGCCGGCGCCCTCCATCATCATGGAGACCAGGTTCTTTCCGATGTCGTGAATGTCGCCCTTTACCGTGCCGATCACCATCTTGCCGACGCGCGGCGCGCCGGTCTCGATGAGCAGCGGGCGCAGGATGAACATGCCGGCCTTCATGGCGTTGGCGGCCATCAGGACTTCCGGCACGAACAGGATTCCGTCGCGAAAGTCGATGCCGACGATGCGCATGCCCTCGACCAGCGCCTTGGTGAGCACGTCGTAGGGGGTCCATCCGCGTTCCAGCAGGATGTTGACGCCTTCCTCGATCTCTTCCTTGAGACCGTCGTAAAGATCGTCGTGCATCTGCTGCACGAGGTCGTCGTCGTCGAGTTCCGAGAGAACGATGTCTTCGCCGTCGTCTTCGGCCATGGCAAACACCCTCCAACCATGTCACTGCGCAGGCCGATCCGCTCGGCGCCCAGGGTCAAAGGAGATACGCAAACACCGCCCGCCGCTGCCATGACCGCGACCGCCCGTGTCGGATGGACGACAGGGAACCGGCGCTCAGCCGGCGATTCGCACCGGCATGCGCTTTCGGCCCCAGGCGCCCGGCGGACCGTCGAACACGCCGGGGACGGGCGTGCCGCAGGACCGGCAGGCGCCGGCGGCGTCCAGCGTCCAGGCGCCGAGCTCGTACCAGTCGCGCTCGATCGTCCGCTCGCCGCAGACATGGCAGTAGGTCGACTGGCGGCCGACGTCGTGGACGTTGCCCGTATAGGCGTGGCGCACCCCGTTCCGCCGCGCGATCCGCCGGGCCATGGCGAGGGTGGCAGGCGGCGTGCGGGTCTTGTCCAGCATCCGGTAGTCGGGATGGAAGGCCGAGAAGTGCATCGGTACGTCTGGCCCCAGGCGCTCGACCACCCATTGGGTCATTGCCTCCAGCTCCGCCTCGCCGTCGTTCTCGCCGGGGATGATCAGGTTGGTGATCTCCACCCACACGTCGGTTTCATGCACCAGGTATTCGAGCGTCTCCAGCACCACCGCCAGTTCGCTCTTGGTGACGTCGCGGTAGAACCGTTCGGTGAAAGCCTTCAGGTCCACGTTGGCGGCGTCCACATGGCGGAAAAAGTCCTCCCGCGCCCTGCCCGACACGTAGCCGGCGGTCACCGCCACGTTGCTGATCCCGCGCTCGTGGCAGGCCTGGGCCACGTCGTCGGCGTATTCGTGGAAGATGACCGGGTCGTTATAGGTGAACGCCACCGACCGGCAGCCGAGCCGCGCGGCGGTCTCGGCCAGCGCCTCAGGCTGCGCCTCGCTCTGCATGGCGTCCATCTCGCGGCTCTTCGAGATGTCGTGGTTCTGGCAGAAATTGCAGGCGAGGTTGCAGCCGGCCGTGCCGAAGGACAGGACCGGCGTCCCCGGCAGAAAGTGGTTCAGCGGCTTCTTCTCGATCGGGTCGACGCAGAACCCGCTGGAGCGGCCGTAGGTGGTGAGCACGATGGCATCGTCCTGCCGCGCCCGCACGAAACAGAGCCCCCGCGCCCCTTCCTTCAGCTTGCAGAAGCGCGGGCACATCTCGCACCGCACCCACCCGTCCTCGAGCATCCGCCAGTGCTGGGTGGGGACAATCGGCCCCTTGCCTGCAATCTCAGGCGGACGGGTTTCGGCGAGGGTGGGGTGGATGGGTGTCAAAAAACCGCTCCCAAGGGTTCATAGCTACACTGCTGTGCCAACACTATGAAAGGTCAGATCAATCTTCGCACTCGGCCATCTTAATTCGCTGGATAGCTCGGGCAGCCTCCGACAGCCGGTCGATGCCCCACAGCCCTCCGCGCAGATACAGATCCGATGGCAATGAGAAGAAGCCACGCCAAACCGAACTGAACCGCAACCGAATCGACCCACGATCAGAACCGCGATCGATGGTTTCGAAATACCGAACGTCGTCAGCAAAATAGCTCTGCACTCTTGTTCCGATAAAATGAACAACAACAATTACCCGACGATCAGTAATAAAATAGCTGGTACGACTGGCGAGAAAACCAAACTGGATCGGCATTGTTAAAAAATAAAGACCGCCAACTAGAAACGGCAGGAAAACCACCCACCCAAGAGCTCCTGTTTGAACAGAGAGATGCGCAGCGCCAATCACGGCGAAAAGAAACATCGCCAGTCCAAAAACGGATTCGAAGACGCCACGTCCCATGCAGGCAAGTCTGCCAGGATGGCCTGTCCACCTAATTTCCTCATCTGAATCCAGCACCGAGGCAGTTACGTAGTCACGGAACCCACTTTCAACCGCGATTTCGGCCATCACGTTCTTCCTGCCTTGTGAGCCATGAAACGGTACCAGTCGGACGGTTCAACGGCATCCTGCAATCTGGAGACGTGCGACCTCTTATGCTACGGGTTAGCCGTTATGAAAACGCCAGATAGAAGCTCGATCCGAGCCCCCGAGGTCGCGGGCCTGTTCTATCCGGACGGGCACAACGCGCTCGCGGATACGGTGGAGCGGAGCCTCGCCGCCGCCCGGTCCGATGGCGGGGTGAAGCCGAAAGTCCTGGTCGCGCCCCACGCGGGCTACCGGTTCTCCGGGGAGATCGCCGGGACCGCCTATGCCGGGCTCCGAGCCGGCGCCGACGCGATCCGCCGCGTCGTGCTGCTCGGTCCGGCCCACCGGGTCGCGTTCAAGGGGATCGCCACCACCAGCAGCGATGCCTGGGCGACGCCGCTCGGCACCGTGGAGGTCGACTGGGACGCCCTGCGCTCGGTCCTGCACCTGCCCGGGATCGCCGTCGAGGACGCCGCCTTCGCCCAGGAGCACAGCCTGGAAGTCCACCTCCCGTTCATCCAGCGGGTGTTCGACGGCGCGCGCATCGTCCCGCTGCTGGTGGGCGACGCGCCCGCCGCCCTTGTCTCCCAGGCCGTCGAGGCGCTCTGGGGCGGGCCGGAGACGCTGATCGTCGTCTCCTCCGACCTGTCCCATTTCCACGACTACGACACCGCCCGGCGGCTCGACGGGGCGACGGCGGCGCATATCGAGACCCTGCGCCCCGACCGGATCGACGGCCAGGGGGCCTGCGGCCACCGGGCGCTCGCCGGGGTGCTCGACCAGGCGCGCAGGCGCGACCTGCGGGCGACGGCGCTGGACGTGCGCAATTCGGGCGACACCGCCAGCGGCAAGGACCGGGTGGTCGGCTACGGCGCCTTCGGCCTGGAATACGCCGAGTCCGCCCGCATCGGCGCCGACGACCGGCGCCGGTTGGTCGAGGCGGCGCGCTACGGCGTGACCTTCGGGCTGAAGCATGGCCGCGCGCCCAGCGTCGGCATCGGCGCGGGCCTGTCCCCGGCGCTGTCGGCGTACCGCGCCGCCTTCGTCACCCTCACGCTGGACGGCCGATTGCGCGGCTGCATCGGCTCCCTAGCCGCCCACCGGCCGCTGATCGCCGATGTCGCCGAAAACGCCTACAAGGCGGCCTTCGCCGACCGGCGGTTCGCCCGGCTGACGGCCGAGGAGGCGGAGCGGATGGAAGTCTCCGTGTCGGTCCTGTCGACGCCGCGGCCCATGACCTTCGAGAGCGAGGCGGATCTGATCCGTCAGACCCGGCCGGATGTGGACGGGCTGATCATGGCCGACCGGGTGGACGGGCGGGACCATCGCGGTATCTTCCTGCCGAGCGTCTGGTCCGGCATCCCGAGCGCCGAGGAGTTCGTGCGCCGTCTGAAAAACAAGGCCGGCCTATCGCTGGATCACTGGTCGCCCGGCCTGACCGTTCACCGCTACACCACCGAAAGCTTCGGCGGCTCGTTCCGCGCGGCGACCGGCTGACGGGCGGGCGGACCGCCGTGCCGTCGAGCGAGGAGAACCCGACCGGCGAGATCCGGATGCCGTTCCCGCCCGGCTTCGCCCCGGCGCCGGGGCTGCGATGGTCGGAGAGCGTCGACCTCGCCGCCGTCAACAGCCGGGCCCTGGTCGCGCTCTGGCTGTCGAAACGGCCAACCGACGAGGCTCTGCCGGCCTACGACAGGTTCGACGCCCTGGAACTCCGGCGCTGGGCCGACAACCTCATCCTGCTCGACGTGGCGCCGGATGGGGCGGACGGGCGGCGCTACAGCTACCGCTCGGTCGGTGCGGCCGCCGCAGCGGTGGACGGTGGCGACCTCTCCGGGCGCTTCATGCACGCGGCGATGCCGGCCGCCCAGGCCCTTCCCCGCACCCGGATCTACGACCGGGCGGTCCGGACCCGGGCGCCGGTGGTGGTCGCCGCGCGGACCGAGGTGCCCGGATCGGGCAGCGGAAGGCCGATCGCCAAGTGGGACGTGTCGGCCCTGCCCCTGTCATCCGACGGGGACAAAGCCGACCGGCTCATGGTGCTGGTCTATGTCGAGGCCCTGCCGGCCTAGCGGCCCCGGTTCCGCCTCCGCTTCAGGCGGGGACCGCGGCGTTGAGCGGGCCGAAGATATGCGCCGCGGCCATCGGCCCCTCCGGCGTGACCATGACGCCACACGGAATGGCCCATGAACCGGGAAACGCGCTCGGGCTCGCCCGGTCGACGGGCGCCACGCTCTCGAGCGCGGCGATCACGTCGGCACCCACCCGCGCGTCGGCGATGATCTTCTCGATCAGGCTGATATCGATGCGCGGCTGCAGGAAGGCCGCCTCGAGATCCATGCCGAAATCGTTGATGAAGGAGGTGAGCTGGAAGATCGCCGGCATGATCTTCCGGCCGCCGGACGCGCCGAGGCCGAACACCGCCTTGCCGTCCCGGGTCGCGAGCATCGGGCACATGTTCGACAGGGGTTTCTCGCCTGGCGCCAGGGAGTTCGGGAGGCCGGGGCGGGGGTCGAACCAGTTGATGCCGTTGTTCATCAGCACGCCGGTCTCGGGCAGCACCACCCGCGACCCGAACCGCGACAGAAGCGTGGTGGTCATGACCACCATGTTGCCCTCGGCATCCAGCACCGACAGGTGCGTGGTGCAGCTCCGGTCGCCCACGTCGCCGGCATGGCCCATGGTCGCCAGCCGCACCTTGTAGGCCTCGATCATCGCCTCAGCATGGGCCTTGTAGGCCGCGCCGTCGATCGCACCGCCGAACTCGGGCAGGCGCGAAAGCGCGCCGGCGAAGGTCGGTCCGGCGGTATAGCCAGGGGCCAGATTGTACTCGGTACCGCCGCGGGTCCGGGTCAGCGGCTCCAGCACCTTGGCCTCGTAGGTGGCTAGGTCCTCCGCCGTGATCCTCGATCCGCCGGCCTGAAGGTCAGCCACAAGGGCCTTGGCGGTCTCGCCGGTGTAGAAGTCCTCCGGCCCGGCGTCGCGCAGCCGCTTCAGGGTGGCCGCGAAGTTGCCCATGGGCAGGCCACGGTTCGTGTGGTCGCCGATCACCGGCGCCTCGCCCGTCGGCAGCCAAACCGCACTGGAGCCCTCGTATTTGCGCAGCCAGGCGATCTCGGACGCGACGTTCAGCGTGGTCCACCAGGTCATGCGATGGCCGCGCTCGGCCATGGTGACAGCCGGCGAGATCGCGTCCGCCCAGGACCAGGAACCGAACTCCGACAGCAGCTTGGCGTACCCTGCACAAGACCCCGGCACCGCGATCGAGTGGAAGCCCTGGAGATTGCGATCCTCCACGACCGCCGGCCAGCCGAACAGGTCCGGCGGCGCCTCCCGGTCGGTATCGATCGGGTAGTCGGCGGGGTCGAGCTTCGCGCCCGCCTGCATGCCGAAGTCGATGCAGCGCGTCGTCCCGGACTTCGCGTCGTGGACGATGGCGTAGCCGCCGCCGCCGAGACCGCTCATCCACGGTTCGGCCACGGTCAGGGCCAGAGCCGTCGCCACCGCCGCATCGGCGGCGTTGCCGCCCGCCGCCAGGACCGCGGCCCCGACCTCGGAGGCCTGGACGTTCTGGGACGCCACGACGCCCCGGGTGCCGCGGACCGGCGGTTTGGACTGGGTCCAGGTCTCGATCGGCGAGGTCTCGGGGACAGTGATCGCGGGCATGCGGCCCTCCTGATATCTGTGCGGGGGCCCGCCGTCGTCGGCGCTTGATCGTCGAAGCGACGAGGCGCACATGCTAAGAGAGGCGGGCGGGACCGAAAGGAGCGGTTACGGTATGGCGGTCGGATTCCTGTTGTCCAGCCTTCGACGTGCGCGGCGGGCGGCCTGCGCCGCGGCCACGGTTGTTTTCCTGGCATCGACGCTCGGCGCCCCGGCAGCGGCGCAGCAGGCGGCGGACCCGCCCGATCCTGACAACGTGAAGAACGCCGATTGCGAGCGTCTGCCGGGCGGCAACGCCCCGGTTCAGCGCATGGCCCGTCTGGAGGGCGGCATGTCGGTCCGGAACCTGGAACTGACCTATTTCGAGAAGCCGCTGCACGCCCTCACCGCCAACGAAATCGACTACCTCCGCGAACTCTGGCCGCAATGCGGGACCTTCGAGCCCGACGTGGCGGACCGGATCGCCTCCAGGCTGAAGACGCTGATCAGCGACGCGAAGGGCGCGCGCCAGGACTCCCTCGACTGGATCTCCGAGGTGGAGGGAGAGATTGCCGGACTGGAACCCGGCGACGAGTCGATCCGCAGGATCCACGATCTCTGGCAGCAGATGCTGAACCGCGAGTTCGAGATGCTGCAGAGCGACCTCCAGTACCTGGCGCGTCAGCTCTCGGCGAAGCGCGACGCGCTATACACCGGCCAGCAGCAGCGTCAGCGCACCCTGATCAACCCGTTCGACCCCGGCGCGCCGGAGATACGCGGCCTCGGCGGCTAAGGACTCGGCGGCTAGGGAGGCGGCGGCTAGATCCGCTAGGCCGCCCGCCGGTCCACCCAGTCGCGGAACTTGTACCAGGCGCCGACCGTCGGCAGGAACCACGGCACGCCCGTGTAGAACGGCCGCGTCTCGAACGGCAGTCCGTCGAACGCGCTCGTCCGGTTGGTCTTACCCAGGATCTTGAACGCCACCCGGTGGCCCAGGTGGCTCATCATCACCACACCGCTGCCGTTGCAGCCCATGGCGTAGTGCACACCGTTGTCGTCGCCCATATGCGGCACCCGGTCGAAGGTGAAGGCGACGTTGCCGGTCCAGGCATGGGTGATCTTCACCCCGGCGAGCTGCGGGAAGATGCCGAGCATGTAGCGGTGCAGAACGGGCGCGGTCTCGAGCGCAGTGCGCGATCGGAAGCTCGCCCGGCCGCCGAAGACGACACGGGTTCCGTCCGGCGACGGCCGGAAGTAGTACAGGACCCGCTTGCTGTCGGCGATCATCCGGCCGGAGGGGAACAGCTCGCTGACCCGCTCCCGGCCGAGCGGCTCGGTGGCGATGATGTAGCTCGCGATCGGGATCACCCGCCGCCGGTGCCACGGCGTCGCCTTGCCGGTATAGCCGTTGGTGCCGAGGACCACTTCCTTCGCCCGGACGGGACCACGCGACGTCCGGACCGTCAGATCGCCCGCGGTGCCGTCGATCCCCTCGACCCGCGTATGGGCCGACAGTTTCACCCCGGCACGCCGGCAGGCTTCGCGCAGCCCCTTGTGATACAGTGAGGGATGGAGGCCGCCCGCGCGGTCCACGGTCATGCCCCCGTGGTAGTAGTCCGTGTTCACGTGCTCGGCCTGACGATCGCGCGCGACCAGCGCCGCGCCCGCAGCTGCGTTCGCGTTGAGATCCTCGACCTTGGCCGCCATCGCCTTGAACGCGTCCGGGGTGTGGGCGCCGACGAACCGGCCGGTTCGGGTGTAGAAACAGTCGATGTTCTCGCGGCGGATGATCTGCTCGAGATGGTCGTAGCTGTCGCGCGCCTCGGACAGCATGTCGTCGACACGGGCGCGGCCGTAGAGCCTTTCGATGTCTCCGCCCTTGCCGATATTCACCCCGCCGGACAGCATGCCGCCGCTGCGGGTGCTCGCGCCCTCGCCGAACCGTTCCGCCTCGAGCACCACGACGTCGACGCCGTTGCGCGCGAGTTCGAGCGCCGCCGACATGCCGGTATAGCCGCTGCCGATCACCGCCACGTCGACCCGCTCCGGCGGCGGCGCGTCGCCCTCGTCGTCCGGCGGCGCGGCGTCCCACCAGTACGGGTCGGTCTTGAATCCCTCTGCGAATATCTCGCTCGACATCGACGGCTTCTCCAGAATCACGGTTTGGCCAAAGTCTATGTCGTCGCGGCAACGCCGAGAAGTTGACACTTTTGCGGACGGTTGCCATAAGGCGCCCTCAGGCTGTTGCGAATGCTTCGCAAGTACCCCGACAGTCCGTCGGCACTCAGACAGGCGCCCGACCAGACAGGCCCCCGACCAGACAGGCCCCAGCGCCCCGGAAACCGCATGCCGTTTCGCGACCGTTTCTTTCTTGCCCCCGCCTTGATCTGCGCGCTCGTCGCCACGCCGATCCTGGCGGTGGTCCTGAACGGCCTGGCGCAGACGGATTTGATCACCCATCTGGCCGGCACGGTGCTGCCCGACTACGTCGCCAACACCGCCCTGCTCGGCCTAGGGGTGATGCTGGGCACCGGCGTCATCGGCGTGGGCACCGCCTGGCTGGTCACGATGTGCCGCTTCCCGGGCCGGCGCGTGCTCGAATGGGCTCTGATCCTGCCGCTGGCCGCCCCCGCCTACGTCCTGGCCTACACCTATACGAACTTCCTGGAACACGCGGGGCCGGTCCAGGAGCTGCTGCGCCACGCCTTCGATCTCGGCCCCCGGGACTACTGGTTCCCCGAGGTGCGGTCCTTGGGCGGGGCGATCGTGATGCTGACGGCGACCCTGTTCCCCTACGTCTACCTGCTGACCCGCGCCGCGTTCCTGGAGCAGTCGGTCTGCGTCATCGAGGTGAGCCGCACCCTCGGTCACGGTCCCGGTCGCGCGTTTCTGCGCGTCGCCCTGCCGCTGGCCCGTCCGGCGATCGCCGGCGGCGTGGCGCTCGCCCTGATGGAGACCCTGGCGGACTACGGAACCGTCTCGTATTTCGGCGTTCAGACCTTCACCACCGGCATCTACCGGGCGATCTTCTCGTTCGGCGACCGGGTGGCGGCGGCGCAGCTCGCCACCGGGCTGCTCGCCTTCGTCATCCTGGTGCTGGCGCTGGAGCGGGTGTCGCGCGGGCGGCGGCGCTTCGACCACACCACGAACACCCACCGCGCCCTGCCCGGCTACCGGCTGACCGGCTGGCGCGCGGCCGGGGCGACGCTCGCCTGCGCGCTGCCCGTCGTCATCGGCTTCGTGCTGCCGGCCGTCCTGCTGATCCAGATGACCGTCACCGGCGGCCACACGCTGTTCGGCGCCCGCTACCTGACCCTGACGATGAACAGCGTCACCCTCGCCGGGACGACGGCGCTGCTCGCGGTCGGGGTCTCGCTGGTGCTGGCCTACGCGAACCGGCTGTCGAAGAACCGGGGCACCCATATGCTCACGCGGCTCGCGTCCCTCGGCTACGCGGTGCCGGGCTCGGTGATCGCCATCGGCATCCTCATCCCGTTCTCCATCGTGGACCGCACCGTCGACGACGCGGCCCGCAGCCTGTTCGGCCTGTCCACCGGACTGGTCGTCACCGGAACGATCATCGCCCTGATCTACGCCTATCTGGTCCGGTTCCTGGCGGTATCGCTGCAGACGGCGGAGGCGGGCCTGACCAAGATTACGCCGAGCATGGATCAGGCGGCGCGGGTTCTCGGGCATCCACCCCGCGCGACGCTGAGGCGGGTCCACCTGCCGATGCTGCGCGGCAGTCTGCTGACCGCCGGGCTGATCGTCTTCGTCGACGTGATGAAGGAGCTGCCGGCGACGATGATCCTGCGGCCGTTCAACTTCGACACGCTCGCGGTCCAGGCCCACAATCTCGCCGCCGACGAGCGCCTGACCCAGGCCTCGACGCCGGCGCTGACCATCGTCGCGGTCGGCCTGCTCCCGGTGATCCTGCTCAGCCGCCAGATCGCGAAATCGCGAGCGGGTCATCGGGGATAGGAACGCCCCCTCTCCAACCCGTCATCCCGCTGGAACTCGGACCCGATCCGGGATCGGGCCGGGGTCATGTCCCTGGTGTCGAACCCTGGGTCCCGGTCGCCCCCGGATCGGGTCCGGGATCCACCGGGATGACGACAAGGGAGTGTGTTAGGCGTCCATCTTTAGAGCGGCGATGAAGGCGGATTGCGGGATCTCGACCTGGCCGAACTGCCGCATCTTCTTCTTGCCTTCCTTCTGCTTCTCCAGAAGCTTCTTCTTCCGCGTGATGTCGCCGCCGTAGCACTTCGCCGTCACGTCCTTGCGCAGGGCGCTCACGGTCTCGCGGGCGATGACCTTGCCGCCGATCGCCGCCTGAATGGCGATCTTGAAGAGCTGGCGCGGGATCAGGTCCTTCAGGCGCGCGCACATGGCCCGGCCGCGCGGATCCGCCTGGGAGCGGTGAACGATCATGGACAGCGCGTCAACCGGCTCGGCGTTCACCATGATCGACAGCTTGACCAGATCGCTCTCGGAGTAGGTGTCCATCTGGTAGTCGAAGCTGGCATAGCCGCGGCTGATCGACTTCAGGCGGTCGTAGAAGTCGAAAACCACCTCGTTCAACGGCAGGCGGTAGACCACCATGGCGCGGTTGCCGGCATAGGTGAGCTCGATCTGCTCGCCGCGCCGTTCGGTGCACAGAGCGAGGATCGGGCCGAGATAGTCGTCCGGCACGAAGATCGTCGCCTTGATCCACGGCTCCTCGATATGGTCGATCTTCATGACGTCCGGCATGTCGGCCGGGTTGTGAAGTTCGATCATCGAGCCGTCGGTCTTATGGATCTTGTAGATGACGCTCGGCGCCGTAGTGATCAGGTCCAGGTCGAACTCGCGCTCGAGACGCTCCTGGACGATCTCCAGATGCAGCAGGCCGAGGAAGCCGCAGCGGAACCCGAATCCGAGCGCAGCGGAGGTCTCCGCCTCGAACTGAAAGCTGGCATCGTTCAGCCGCAGCTTCTCGAGACTGTCGCGCAGATCCTCGAAGTCGGCCGCATCGACCGGATACATGCCGCAGAACACCACCGGAACGCTCGGCTTGAACCCGGGCAGCGCCTTGTCGGTCGGCCGCTTCTCCTCGGTGATCGTGTCGCCGACATTGGTATCCGCCACGGTCTTGATCGAGGCATTGATGAAGCCGACCTCGCCCGGACCGAGCTCGTCGACCGCGAGGCCCTTCGGCGTCAGCACGCCGACCCGCTCGACTAGGTGGGTCGCGCCGGTCTGCATCATCTTGACCTTTTGGCCCTTCTTCAGCGCGCCGTCATGGACGCGCATCAAACAGGTGACGCCGAGATAGGTGTCGTACCAGCTGTCCACCAGCATCGCCTTGAGCGGCGCCTCCCGGTCGCCCTTCGGCGGCGGCAGACGCTCGATGATCGCCTCCAGCAGCGCGTCGACGCCGAGACCGGTCTTGGCCGAGATCATGATCGCGTTCGACGCGTCGAGGCCGATCACGTCCTCGATCTGCTGCTTCACCCGCTCCGGTTCGGCGGCGGGCAGGTCGACCTTGTTCAGGACCGGGATGATCTCGTGGTCCACCTCGATCGCCTGGTAGACGTTCGCCAGGGTCTGCGCCTCGACGCCCTGGGCCGCGTCGACCACCAGGATCGAGCCCTCGCAGGCGGCGAGCGACCGGCTGACCTCGTAGGCGAAGTCGACGTGACCCGGCGTGTCGATCAGGTTCAGCGTGTAGCGCCGGCCGTCCTTGGCGTCGTAGATCAGCCGGACGGTCTGCGCCTTGATGGTGATGCCGCGCTCGCGCTCGATATCCATCGAGTCGAGCACCTGCTGCTTCATCTCACGCTCGGTGAGGCCGCCACACATCTGGATCAGCCGGTCGGCCAGGGTGGATTTCCCGTGGTCGATATGGGCGATGATCGCGAAGTTGCGGATATGGGAGAGATCGGTCGTCATGGCGCCGGGTTATGCCCGAATTCGAAGGGATTGGGTAGGGGAATGGAGAGCCCCTGCTGACAAGCGATATGGAGCGCCGCGATCGCTCGACAAAGGCCGGAGCTCTGACTAGTGATGGTTTTCCCGCCGCGCGCCGACACGAGGGCAGCATGCCGTCACCGTCCCAGGCCCCAGAATCCGGCCCCGAGCTGACGGACAGCGTCGCCGCTGTCCTCAGCACGCCCGGCGAGGCGTTCGCCCTACTGCGGCTCTCCGCCCACCTGAGCGCCACCCCGGAGAGACAGGCTGGCGGTGCGCCCCGAGCCTACGCCGCTCCGCTCGCCTGGTTCTCCGCGGCGGCGTGCTGCAGCGGACCGACCGGACGGACCCTCGCCGCCCGCAATGCCGGCCTGCTGACCCGCCTGATCCACGGCGCGCCCGCATCGCCGCGCCGTTCGGCCGCGCTCGACCGGGTCTGCCGCTTGTTCCCGGGACAGCCGGAGTTCTGGCTTCTGGCGGCGACAGAGCGCAGCGGCGACGGCGCGGAGGAGCGCAAGGCGCTGCGCCGCGCCCTCGTCCTGGCGCCGGAGCGTCCGCGCCCCTGGATCCGTCTTGCGGTCAGCCGCTTTCGCGACGGGGCCGTCGACACCGCACGCGCGGTGGCCCCCGCCCGCCGGGCGGCGACGATCGCTCCGGCCCTGTCCGACGCCCACCGCGTGCTCGCCGGCATGCTGCTCGACGGGCTGGAGATCGACGTTCCCGCGCCGGCCCTTCTGCGGAACAGTCTGCGGCGCTGGGCCCTGCTGGAAGCGGACCCGGCCGGCGCCCGGCCCGCCCTGGAAGGAGCGCTCCGCAAGGCCGGAGACGTCGACGCCCTGATCCGTGTAGGCGCATGGGCCCGTCTGAGGCAGGCGGCGTCCGGACAGGGTACCTATGATCGGGGACCGGGCGCCGCCCTGGACGCCTTCGCCGCCGAGATCGCCGGCCTCGCCCCGCTCCGCCTCGATACCGAGTTCGAGGCCCGGGTCTTCGCCGACCGGGTGCTGCTACACCCGAAACTGCCGAACAACGGGGTCTGGCGGCTGCACGGCCCCACCGACCAGTGCGAGCGGGCCGCCCGGGTGCTGCGCCACTATAACCCCGAGGCGACCGTCCTGGCGCCGGATGCGCCGGGCACCGAGGAACAGGGGAGCGAAGGGCGGACCCTCGCCGTGGTGCCGTGCGACGATCCGGAGGCCTGGTACCTGCCGTGCCTCTGGGGTCATCCGCATATCTGGTGGACGGTCCTGCCGGCGATCCTCGACCCCGCCGCCGCACCGGACCTGGACCGCGCGCTCTCTTTCGGGCTGCGCACCGGGCAGAACGTCACCTTCTGGACCGGCGACGCCAAGGCGCGTGCCCATATCGCCGCCAACGCCGAGCGCGGCCGTCGGATCGCCGATCGGCTGGGCGACGCCGCGAGCCGGCACGGCTATCTCGAGACCATGGCCGCCGACCGCCCGACCTTCCTGCGCCGCTTCTTCACCGAGGCCGGGCACAGGGCGCAATACTTCGACTATGCCGTCTACCGGCCCGGCGACGTGATCCTCAGCATGGGCGTCGCCGAGGGTTTCGAAATCCCGGCCTATCTCTCGCTGATCGCCCCGGGCGGAGTCCTCCACAACATCGATCCGGATGGCCACGGCCGCCTCGGCGCGCCCGCCCGGGCCTGGATCGATCCCGCCTGGCTGGAGAGGACCGGCTGCGCCGTCCATGTCCATCCGGTCGCGATCAGCGATGTCGACGGGGAGATCCGGATGCAGACCGGCGGGCACTGGGAGGACTCCCGCCTCTCGCGGCGCCCGGCGGATCAGATGACCACCCTGGCCTCGAAACGGCTGGACACCCTCGTCGCCGAGCAGCGCCTCGACAAGATCGACCACATCAAGCTGGACATCGAGGGCGGGGAGGGCTTCGTCCTCGACCAGGTCATCGCGGTCATGAACAGCCACCGCCCCCAGATCGAGATTTCGATCTACCACACGCCCGAGCAGTTCTTCGACATCCCCGAGCGGATGATGGCGGAGACCGAGGGCTACCGCTTCTTCTTCCACCACTACAGCGGCCAGTTCGCCGAGGCGACGCTCTACGCCATCCCCGAGGAGATCGAGCCGCTGATGCCGATCAAGCCCTAGACACTCTGGCCCCGAGATCCTCCGGCCCTGGGACCCTCTGCCCGGAGGCCCGGCGTCTTCCGCCTCTTCACCCGGCCGGGCTGCGCGCCTAGCATGGCGGAAAAAGAGGAAACGCCGCCATGAACGTACAAGCGACGGGCGCGCATCGGCTCTCGGATGCCGAGGTCGCCCACTACCACGAGCACGGATACGTCATCCCGAACTGGCGTCTGCCGCCCGCCGCACTGGCGCGAATGCGGGCGGATTTCGACGCGCTGCAGGCCGCGAACCCCGCCATGGGCTCGGACAACATGATCTGTCCGCATGTCCCGTCGGGCGGCGTTCAGGGGCTGACGGGCGATCCGGCCTGGCTGGACCACGCCAGCGTGCCCGAGATCCTGGATATGGTGGAACAGCTGATCGGCCCGGACATCGCGCTCTGGGGCACGACGGTCTTCGGCAAGCCGCCCGGCACCGGCAAGCGCGTGCCCTGGCACCAGGACGGCGAATACTGGCCGATCCGGCCGCTCGCCACCTGCTCCGCCTGGATCGCCCTGGACGACGCGACGCCGGAGAACGGCTGCCTGCGGGTGATCCCAGGCTCGCACAAGCAGCAGCGGCTGCGCGCCCACACCCAGGACGACAGCGACGAGCTCGCCCTCAATCAGGTCCTTTCGGCCGACGAGTACGACGAGTCCGAGGCCGTCGATTTCGTGCTCGAGGCGGGGCAGGTCTCGCTGCACGACGTCTATCTGGTGCACGGCTCCGAGCCCAACCGGTCGGACAAACGCCGTGCCGGTTACGTCTGCCGCTACATGCCCACGACCTCCCATTTCGACCGGGAGATCGGCCGGGCCCTGCAGGCGAAGGGCAATCTCGTCGATTTCGCCACGCGGCCGCTCTGGCTGCTGCGGGGTACGGACGCCTGCGGGCTGAACGACTTCCAGGTAGGCCACGGCTGAGGAGAGCGACCATGAACGATATGAGCCACGCGGACACCATCCAGCAGTTGCGGGTCGATCTGGCCTGCGCCCTGCGCTGGGCCGCGCGCACGGGGCTGAACGAGGGCGTCGACAACCACTTCTCGGCGGCGGTGCCGGAACCGGACGGGACGATCCGCGGCGACAAGTTCCTGATCAATCCGTTCGGCTGGCACTGGTCGGAGATCACCGCGTCGTCGCTGGTGCTGTGCGACGTCGACGGCACGGTGCTGGAGGGCAGCGAGACGGTGGAGGCGACGGCCTTCTGCATCCATTCGCGCATCCACATCAATCATCCGAACGCCGCCGTCGTCCTGCACACGCACCAGCCCTACGCGACCGCGCTGACCCTTCTGGAAGGCGGCCGCCTCGAGATGGTCGAACAGAACGCGCTGATGTTCGACGACCGGATCGCCTATGACGACGATTACGAGGGACTGGCGCTGGCGACCGAGGAAGGCGACCGGATGGCGGCGCAGATGGACGGCAGGCCGATCCTGATGCTGGCGTCCCACGGGGTGATGGTGACGGGACCGACAGTCGCCGACGCGTTCAACGACCTGTACTACCTGGAGCGTGCCTGCATGTTCCAGGTTCACGCCAAGTCGACCGGCGGCACCCTGCGGCGGATCGGCGACAACGTCCGGGCCCGGGTGAAGGGCCAGATGGAGACCGAACGGCGGGCGGTGGCCGACCGGCACTTCACCGCCCTGCGGCGGATCCTGGACAAAGAAGAGCCGGGCTACCGACGGTAGACCCGGCCCAGGCTGGGGAACGCAGGGAGGAAAACGGGGGTCAGGCGGCGCGGTCGTCGGCCTGGATCTGGTTGACGAACTCGCTCGCCTGCCGGGTCAGTGTCCGGATGTCCTGGAGCAGGCTGTCGGCGGAGCTGGTGACGGACGCCGCCGCCTCGGAGGTCCGGTCGGCCGTGCCCTGAACGCCCTCGGCCAGACGGCTGACTTCCTGGGTACCGGTGGTCGCCTGCGCCACGTTCTGGGTGATCTCGCCGGTCGCAGCGTTCTGCTGCTCGACGGCCCCGGCGATCGCCTGGGCCATCTCCTCCATCCGGCCGATCGTCTCGCCGATCGAGGAAACGATGTCGCAGCTCTTGCCCGACGCAGCCTGAATGCGCTCGACCAGCGTGGTGATCTCGACCGTCGCGTCGCCGGTCTGCTTGGCCAGGTTCTTCACCTCGCCGGCCACCACCGCGAAGCCCTTGCCAGCATCGCCGGCGCGGGCCGCCTCGATGGTCGCGTTCAGGGCCAGCAGGTTGGTCTGATCGGCGATATCCCGGATCAGGCTCAGGACGTTGGAGATCTCCGTGGTCACGGTCGCTAGGTCGCCGACGGTCTCGTTCGCGTCGGACGCCAGATCCGCGGCCCCCCGCATCTCGCTGACGGCCGCATTGGCCTGCTGCGAGATCTCGGCGATCGTCGCGCTCATCTCTTCCATGGCGCTGGAAATCGACTGGACGTTGACGCTCATTTCGGACGCTTGGGAGACCGTGGCCGACGACGCGTCGCGGGTCCCGTCCGCTTCCGACGTGAGACCGTCTGCGGTCCGCCGCATCGTCTCCGCCGCTTCGGAAAGCGACCGCGTCAACCCGCCGATCGACGTATCGAACTGCTTCGACAGGTCGTTGAGGCGCTTGCGGTGGTCCCGTTCCTTGGCTTCCAGATACACCCCGATCACCAAGTTGATATCGAGCAGGATCACCTTGTCCAGAGCCGCGACCAGATCGCCGGCCCGCTCGGCCGCCGCCTTCATGGAGAAGCCGGTGAGGCAGTGCCGGATCGCGATCCTGTGCAGTTCGGCCGTGATCCGCGTGTAGCCGTCCATGTACCAGGACGGCTCCAGGCCGAGCTTGTTGTGGATCTCGCCGATCCGCTGAACCGAGTCGAAATAGGCCTGGTCGTTGCCGGCGGTGAACATGCGCTTCCAGTGCGACGCCTGCGCGGTGGCGGCGTGCTTCTGTCGCGCCTCGGAGTCGAACATCGCGGCCAGGTGGGGAATGCCCGAGAGTTTCGCGTAGAAGCGGCCTAGAACACCGGTCATGTGCTTGTCGACGACGGGGAAGAAATCGGCCAGCAACTTCCGCTCTTCAGCGGTCAACTCGATGAAATCGACATGCGCTTGAAGATCGCCACTCATGGTCCGCTCTCCCTGAACCGAAACCTCACTCACTGCGTACAAACAATCTGGGGGAAATCGATTAAAATAGCCTTAACCGTAAATTTAATTACTCGTTAATCCCCCCTGCGCGACATAAAAAGTCGACAAAAACGGTCCTGTTTCGAAAAGTCGTTTCATGGAAACCGCTTAGCTCGCAACGACGGCTCGTTGTCTTAACCAAGAGGTCGCGACCGAGAATACGGGGCGTGTCGCAGCGACGAGTTTTTTGAATTTTTTATCCGATCGGCACGCCGAACGGCACGTTCAAGACCGAACGCCATGGCCGCGGTACGGTGGTGCGGCGTCTCTCTACATCCAGGTCCCGACCAGGGTGACCGGCGCGGCACCGGTGCCGAGCTTGAAGCGCGAGACGCCCGCCATGGACCCATCGATGCCGCCCATGTCCAGCCACCTGACACCGTCGGCCGCCAGGCGGCGCATCCCCTCCCAAAGCAGCAGCCGGTTGGCGTTGGCTGCGCGGCCGGCGGCGCTGGAATACGCGATCTGGTAGGTGGCGGAAAACCCGTGGCGCAGGAACAGAACGCCGGCGACCGGCTCCGAGCCCCGCTCGGCCTGCAGCAGGAGGACGTCGCGCGGCCGCGGGGCGCAGATCGCCAGCGCCGCCGCGAAGGCGCCGGTGGTGGCCCGGAAACGCCGCCGCTTGCGGTCGGCGTCGTAGCGCTCCAGCAGCCAGTTCAGGGCCTGACCCGAATGGGCGTCGCGGATCCGCAGTTTCTCCCCCTCGGCCGCCAGAAGCTGATTGCGCCATTTCTGGTTCAGTCCGACCCGCAGACGCTCGGCGCCCACGCGGAGGTCGATCCAGGCCGTGGAGTATCCCGTGACCGTGCGTTTGAGCCCCATCCGGTCCATCACCGACTGGGCGAAGTCCCCGTCGACCATCTCGGGCGTGAAGAGGAACCAGTTGAACCGGGGCATCGGCCACCGGTCGGCGACGAGCCGGTGCACGGCCACGCACTCCTCCTCGGTCACCTCCTTCAGGAACAGCGGCCCGCGCACCACCTTCGCCAGCTTCGCCGCCCCGGCCAGCGACCATTCCAGCGCCTGCGCGATGGCCACCGGCTTGCCGTCCCGGGTCACGACGCCGCGGGTCGGCCGGTAGGGCGATCCGGCCCCGATCGCCTCGCCGTACATCCAGGACTGTTCCAGGGGCGCCATGGTCACGGCGCTGTGCAGATCCATCCAGCGCCGCATCTCGACGCCGTCCCAGGTCATGGTCAGACCGTCCCGCTCGCCGCCGGGCATCCCGGAAATCTTGGTCTTGGTCTTGCTCTTGGTGCGGATCGCCATGCCGGTTCCTTGCGGGGGTGGAAGCGGCTAGTCTTCCGGGGATGTTCGCTCAGTTCAAGAAACCCATAAGCATCCACGGCCACGAGATACCGGCCCGGCGGTTCACCGGCTGGGCGCTGATCTACGTGCTTATCTTCATCGGCCTGCCGATCACGCTGGTGATGGCCCTGCTCGACCTCGCGGCCTGGTCCCTCACCGTCCACGTCTTCGGTGCGGAGTGCTACGGGATCGGCTGCCTGTTCGGCGACTGAGGCCGCTCAGTCCTCCGCATCCGCGGCGTCCTTCCCCGCCGGCAGTTCGATGCCGGCCAGCTTCTGATAGACCTTGATCACCGCGCTGTCGTCCTCGCGCCCCAGGCCGGCGGCGGCGGCGGCGAGGAACTGCTGGTGGGCGGCGGCGGTGAGCGGCAGCGGGAAGGTATGCCGCTTGCCGGTCTCGAGGACGATGCCCAGGTCCTTCACGAAGATGTCGACCGCGCTCTTAGGCGCGTAGTCACCGTCGAGGATATGCGGCACCCGGTTGTTGAACATCCAGGACGCGCCGGCGGAGTTCGAGATCACCTCGAACAGGGTGTGGGGATCGACACCGGCCCGCACGCCCAGCGCCATGGCCTCGCAGGCGGCGGCAATATGCACGCCGGCGAGGAGCTGGTTGATGGTCTTCACCGACGACCCGATCCCGTGGGCGGTGCCGAGCCGGTAGACCTTCTTGGCGATGGCGTCGAGCACGGGCTCAGCCAGGTCGAAGGCGATGTCGGGACCGGAGGCCATCAGCGACAGCTCGCCCGCATTCGCGCCGACCGCGCCGCCGGAGACGGGCCCGTCGATCATGTAGATGCCCCGATCGGCGAGGTCCTGGCCGATGGCGACCGCCTCGGAGGACGGCACCGTGGCGCTGGCGATCACCACCGAATCGGACGCCAGAGACTCGGCCGCGCCGGCATCGGCGAACAGCACCTTGCGGGTCTGCTCGGCGTTGACGACGAGGACGATGGCAACGTCGACCTTCTTGCCGAGCTCCCAGGGGCTGGTCGCCCAGTGGCCGCCGATCTCCTCCAGCTCGGCGCGCCGGGTATCGACCACGTCGCAGCCCCAGGTCTCGATCCCGGCCCGGCGCAGCGACCGGGCCACACCCATCCCCATAGACCCGAGGCCGATCACCCCGGCGCTGATGCTCTCGCTCATGCCACCCTCCCGTTCAGCGGTCTTCCACCCGTCATTCGGGCCGGCCGTTCAGCGTCCTCACGCGAAGACGTCGTAGAGCTGAAGAAACATCCGCACCGCCGTTATGCCCAAAAATAGCGCAAACGCGCGGCGCAGCCAGACCTTGTTGAGTTTGTGCGCGATGGCGGCGCCATAGGGCGCCATGAGAGAGGAGAGCGGGAAGATCAGCAGAAAGCCGATGATGTTGATGTAGCCGACCGACAGAGGCGGCCGGTTCTCCACCCCCCAGCCGGCGAGCGTGAAGCCGATCACGCCGGGAATGGCGATCGGCAGGCCCAGGGCCGCGGCCGTGCCGACGGCCCGGTGGATCGGAAAGTTGAAGGCGGAAAGCGTCGGCACCGACAGGGTGCCGCCACCGATCCCCATGGTCACCGAGAACCCGCCAATGAAAAACGACAGGATCGCATTCTTGACCTTGGACACCGGCAGGGCGTCAGCCACCTTCAGACCCTCGCGGCTCGCCATGTTGATCGCCACCAGCGAGGCGATGACGGCGAAGATGCCGGTGAGCACCCAGCCCTTGAACTGCCCGGCGATGGCGGTGCCGATAATCGCGCCGACCAGGGCCCAGACCGCCCAGACCTTCAGCAGGTCGGTGTCCACGTTCCCCTTCTTCCAGTGCGCCCGCATGGAGAAGATCGAGGTCGGGATGATGGTCGCCAGCGAGGTGCCGATCGCCATGTGCATGGCGGTCTCCTGCGGCAGCTGCAGGACCCCGAACATGTTGAACAGGACGGGCACGATGACGATGCCGCCGCCGACGCCGAGCAGACCGGCGAGCAGCCCGGCAACGGCGCCGGTGAACATGAGGACGAGGATGGAGGGCAGGTAGCTGACGAGGTCGCCGGCGAATTCGGGCATGGGGGTACTCCGGTCTGGAAGGGCGACGTTCCTACACCGGGGGACGCGGGGAATAAAGGGTGTGCCGGGAACGAGCGTCGTGCCGGCTCGGCCGGGCACGAGAAAGGGCGCCGCCCGCGCGGGACGGCGCCCTCTGTCTGTCGGGACGGAGGCGGGGTTACTTGTAACCGACCTCGTCGTAGAGCTTCTGCGCCGTCGGCTGGTTCTCGCCGAGCTTCGCCAGGTTCATGGTGTCCTGACGGAACAGGCCGAGCTGGGCCACGGATTCGCTGAGCTCGACGCCCGGGACGGCCGGGTATTCGTCGTTGCCGGCCGAGAAGTAGGCCTGCGCGCTCTCCGAGGCGAGGTACTCGAGGAACTTGACGGCGTTCTCCTTGTTCGGCGCGGTGGCGACAACGCCGGCGCCGGAGATGTTCACATGGGCGCCCGTCGTGCTCTGGTTCGGGAACACCCAGCCGATCTTCGCGATCTCGGTCTCGTCGAGGCCCTTCACGTCTTTCCGCAAGGCGCGGGCGAAGTAGTAGGTGTTGGCCACGGCGACGGCGCACTCGCCCGAGGCGATGCCGCGGAGCTGGTCGGTATCGCCGCCCTGCGGATCTCGGGCCCGGTTCTCGTAAACGCCGGCGGCCCAGTCCTTCGCCGCCTGCTCGCCCTTGTGCTCGATCTGCGCCGCCATCAGCGACAGCATGTAGATGTTCGAGCTGGAGCGCGTGCAGACCATGCCCTTCAGCGCGGGGTCGGCGAGGTCGTCATAGGTCTGGATCTGCGTCGGAGACACCCGCTCGCGATCGTAGAAGATGATGCGGGCGCGCTGGGAGAAGCCGTACCAGAGACCGTCCGGATGCCGCAGATAGGCCGGAATCCGGGCGTTCAGGAACTCGGTCTCGACCGGCTGCAGCAGGTCCATCTGCTCCGCGCGCCAGATCCGGCCGGCGTCGACGGTCAGCAGAATGTCGGCCGGGCTGTTCCGTCCCTCGCTCTTGATCCGCTCGATCAGCTCGTCGGCCTTGCCTTCGATCCGGTTGATGGTGATGCCGGTCTTCTCTTCGAACTCGGTATAGAGCCGCTCGTCGGTATCGTAGTGCCGCGACGAGTAAAGGTTCAGCTCGCCCTGCGCCATCGCGCCCGTCGCGGCGATCCCCGCGAAACCGGCGACCAGGACGGCGGCGAGGCCGGCACGCGCGACAAGGGCGGAAACCCGGCCCCGCGTCATTCCTCCCGTGAGATTCATCATTCGCTCTCCATCAGTGTGCGCTCTCCGGGCCGGAGGCGCGTCGCGCCGCTCGGGCCGTCCCGACGGCGCTTGCGCAAATCACTAATGAGAATGATTAGCATAGTCAACACCAACGAGAGGCCGGACGGAGAACGCTCCAGTCGGATCAGTCGAGGCCGATCGCCGCGCAGAGCGTGATCCAGAGACCCGAGAGGCGGTGGGTATCGGCCACCAGCGGCAGGATCGCGGCCGCCGCCGCGACCATCACGGCGAACGCCAGATAGAACACCACGGTCAGCCGGCGCCCGTCGGACCCATCGTCCGGACCGCCGTCCGGACTACCGTCGCGCGCGTTCAGCGGATGATCTGATCCTTCGGTCATTGCCGACCTCCCGAGGACACTATATGGCCTCCCCCCAGCGGACCGCCAGCCGGAGACCGCCAGCCGGACACGCTTGTCAGGGGAGCGCCACGCCCCGGCGGCGCGTCAGACGAAAGCCCGCGATGACCCTGAACCCGACCTCGCTTCGCCTGTCACTGTTCTACGCCGCCTATTTCTCGGTGGTCGGCATCAGCCTGCCCTACTGGCCGGTCTGGCTCGAGAGCCGGGGTCTGTCGCCGGTGGCGATCGGCACGGTCCTGGCCATCGGCTTCTGGGTGAAGCTGATCGCCCATCCAGCACTCGCGACGATCGCCGACGCGACCGGCGCCCTCAAGCGCACGACCGTTCTGCTGGCGGTCGCCTCGCTCGCGGTGTTCTCCCTGTTCTGGACCGCCGATGCGCTGTGGAGCTACTTCGCCCTTGCCTTCCTTCTCGGCGTCACCTTTCAAAGCATCATGCCGCTTGGCGAGGCCCTGGCGCTCGGCGAGATCAAGGCCCGGGGCCTCAACTACGGACCGATCCGGATCTGGGGGTCGGTGGCCTTCATCCTCGCCGCCTTCGCGGCCGGATCGGCGGCGGAGCGGTTCGGCGACGCCGTGATCCTGACCCTGATCGTCGGCGTCACGGCGGCCCTGGTGGCGATCTGCCTGTGGCTGCCGGCCCGTCGCTCCACCGCCCGCAAGCCCTGGTCCTGGCGGGCCGCGGCGCGGCTGGTCACCGACCGTCGCTACCTGATCTTCGTCGCCGCCGCCGGCTCGGCCCAGGCCAGCCACGCGGTATTCTACGGCTTCGGCACCATCGCCTGGCGCGGGATCGGCTTCGGCGAGACGGCGATCGGCGCGCTGTGGTCCCTCGGCGTGGTGGCCGAGATCGTGGTGTTCGCGCTGGCCGCGCGCCTCGGCCGTTTCGCCTCGGCGCCCGCGCTGCTGGCCTTCGCCGGACTGGGAGCGATGCTGCGCTGGCCGCTCACCGCCGTCACCGAGACCTTCGTCGCGGTCGCTTGCCTGCAGCTCCTCCACGGTCTGACCTTCGGCGCCGCCCATCTCGGAGCGATGCGCTACCTGCAGGACAACGCGCCCGAGGGGCTGGAGGCGACCGCCCAGGCCTTCTACTACGCCCTGGTATCCGGAGTGATCATGGGGCTGGCGATGCCGGCGGCGGGCCTGCTCTACCAGAGCCACGGCCAGATGGCCTATCTCGCGATGGGTGCGCTCGGGCTGAGCGGCCTCGCCTTCGCCGTCGCGCTGGGCAGAAGCCGCTGACCGCCGGTGCCCGAGACGCTCAGGACGCCTCGCTGCCGTCCCGCTGCCGCATCATCGGGGCCGCGCCGATCGCCGCCACGACCGACAGGCCGGTCAGCCCGAAGGTCTTGAAGGTGACCCAGCCGTCGGTGGTGAGCATGCGCCAGGCAATCTCGTTGGCGCCCGCCATCACGCAGAACGCGCAGATCCAGTAGATCGTCAGCCGCCGCCAGGCCGCGTCGTCGAGCTCCACCAGGCCGGTCAGGATCGTCCGCAGGAAGTAGCGGCGGATCAGCAGGCCGAAGGCGAGCCCCGCCGCGATCAGAAGGGTGGCGATGGTCGGCTTGATCTTCAGGAAGAAGGCGTCGTCGAAGACCAGCGCCAGCCCGCCGAAGATCGAGACCAGCACCGCGCCGATCACCGGCATCCAGGGTATCCGGCGCTCGGCGTAGACCGTGTAGGCGGTGGCAACGACCGTGCTGGCGATGAGCACGCCGGTCGCCGGCATGATCCCCCAGACGAAGTTGCACACGAAGAACAGGACAAGGGGGCCGTACTCGGTCAGGGCCCGGGTGCGGGTCATACAGGGTCTCCTTCAGGCGGCGTTTCGGGTGCCGCCGACAGGGACCAGGGCCGCGGCCTCGCGCAGCACCGCGCCGGTGGCGTCGTCGCCATACATGGTCTCGGCCAGCCGGCGGCGCCAGCCCCGCGCCCCCGGCAGCCCCTGGAACAGGCCGAGCATATGCCGGCCGATCGCCTTCAACGGCGTCCCTCTCTCGATCCGCATCCGGTCCGCATAGGCCGCCATCGCCGCAACGACGGCGTGGCGGTCGAGCGCCTCCCGGGTGCCGTCGCCGTAGACGCGGACATCGACCTCCGACAGCATCCAGGGGGTCTGGTAGGCGGCACGCCCGACCATCATCCCGTCGAGCTCGACGCTCTCGGCGAGGGCGGTGTCCAGATCGCCGAGGCCGCCGTTCAGCAGGATCTCAAGTTCCGGCCTCGCCGCCTTCAGCCGCCGCACCCGGCCGTAGTCGAGGGGCGGCACGTCCCGGTTCTCCTTCGGCGACAGGCCCTGGAGCCAAGCCTTGCGGGCGTGGACGATGACCGTCGAGCATCCCGCCTCGACCACCCGGTCGACCAGCGCATCGAGCGCGGCTTCCGGATCCTGGTCGTCGACGCCGATCCGGCATTTCACGGTGACCGGGATCGACACCGCGGCCCGCATGGCCCGGACGACGCGGCCGACCGTTTCGGGCTCGCGCATCAGACAGGCGCCGAACCGGCCGGACTGCACCCTGTCCGACGGGCAGCCGACATTGACGTTCACCTCGCCATAGCCCCAGTCCTCGGCGATCCGCGCCGCCTCGGCCATGGCGTCGGGCTCCGAGCCGCCGAGTTGAAGCGCCAGCGGATGCTCCTCGGCCGAAAAGTCGAGCAGCCGGGCCCGGTCGCCGAAGCGCACGGCATCGGCGGTCACCATCTCGGTGTAGAGCACGGCGCGGCGCGTCAGCAGACGGTGGAACGTCCGGCAGTGCCGGTCCGTCCAGTCCATCATCGGCGCGACGCTGAAGCGCCGGTCCAAAGGTGCGGGTCCAGAAGTCTTAGGGGCCGTCATGGCGCGGGGTTGTACACGAAACCGCCCGGTTCCGTCAGCCCCGACGGCTCAGGCGCCGCTCAGACGGACGGGCCGGATACCCCACCAATTTTCAAGACTTGCTTCACTCCCCGGACTTATTCCGGGGTCCATGCCGGGAACTGCCCCAGCGGAGATCGCTCTCGAAGGCCCGTGCCGCGTTTGGGTGGGCCCCGGAATGAACCCGGGGAGTGAGAGGGAGACGTGGGTGTGGAGAGATCACCCCTCGCGGACGGTCTTGATCGCTTCCCGCGCCAGCTCGTCGCAGCGTTCGTTCTCCGGGTGGCCGGCATGGCCCTTGACCCAGTGCCAGTCGACGTCGTGGCGCTGAACCGCCTGGTCGAGCCGTTCCCACAGATCGCGGTTCTTCACCGGCTTCTTGTCGGCGGTCTTCCAGCCGCGCGCCTTCCAGGCTTTCATCCACTTGGTGATGCCGTCGCGTACATAGGTGCTGTCGGTGGTCAGGTCGACCGGCATGCCTCGGGTCAGGGTCTCGAGCGCCGCGATCGCGGCCATCAGTTCCATGCGGTTGTTGGTGGTCTCCGCCTCGCCGCCCGAGAGCTCCTTCTCGTTGCCGCGCCAGCGCAGGATCGCGCCCCAGCCGCCGGGGCCGGGATTGCCGCTGCACGCCCCGTCGGTGAAAACCTCGACCTTCTCGCCGGCCCCCTGAGCGCTCATGACAGACCGTAGGCGGCGGGACCGGACACGCTCTGATGGAAGCGGAGCTTCTGGTGGTACTCCATCGGGTCCTTGGGCTTCACCAGCGCCCCCTCCGGATGGTTCAGCCAGTCGTACAGCCGGGTCAGCAGGAAGCGCAGCGCCGACCCGCGGGCCAGGATCGGCAGGGCCTCGCGCTCCGCGGCGCTCAGCGGTCGCACGCTCTCGTAGCCCATCACCAGATTGCGCGCCTTGGTCACGTTGAAGCTGCCGTCGACCTCGAAGCACCAGGCGTTCAGGCAGATCGCCAGGTCATAGGCCAGGATGTCGGTGCAGGCGAAGTAGAAGTCGATGAAGCCGGACAGCCTGTCGCCGAGGAAGAACACGTTGTCGGGGAACAGGTCGGCGTGGATCGTGCCGACCGGCAGATCCCCGGGCCAGTGCGTCTCAAGATGATGCAGCTCCATGTTCAGGGCGTTGTGCATCGCGTGGTAGATCTCGCGCGACGCCAGCCCGCAGCTTTCGAACAGCGGGCGCCAGCCGCCGACCGACAGGTTGTTCTCCCGCACCCGCCCGAAATCCTGGCCGGCGAGGTGCATCTCGGCCATGCCGACGCCGAGTTCCCGGCAGCAGCTCGGCTGGATCCGCCGGCGCCACACCCCGTCGACGAAGGTGACGACAGCCGCCGGCCGACCGTTCAGCTCGCGCAGGGTGACGCCGTCCCGGCCGGGCACCGGGCTCGGCACGTTCATGCCCTTCTTAGCCAGGTGCCGCATCAGCTCGATGAAGAACGGCAGATCGTCCGGGTTCACCCGCTTCTCGTAGAGGGTCAGGATGAACGTGTCCCGGGTCGTGCGGACCAGGAAGTTCGAGTTCTCCACGCCTTCCGCGATGCCGGAGAACGAGACCAGCTCGCCGATATCGTAGGCGCCGAGGAAAGCCTCCAGCTCCTCGTCGGAGATCTGCGTGTAGACCGCCATGTCCTAGCGCCTTCCCGTCAGACGGACGCGACGGCGCGCGGCAGCTTGAAGCGGACGTCCTCGCGCGCGACCTCGACCTCCTCCACGGTCACCGCGAACCGGTCCCGGCAGGCGTCGATCACCTGCTCCACCAGCAGTTCGGGCGCCGACGCCCCGGCGGTGATGCCGAGCCGACCGATCCCGGACAGCCACTCCATGTCCAGATCCGCGGCCTTCTGAATCAGGTGCGACCGGGTACAGCCGGAGACCTTCCCGACCTCGACCAGACGCTTGGAGTTGGAGGAGTTCGGCGCGCCGATCACCACCATGGCGTCCACCCGCGGCGCGATCGCCTTCACCGCCTCCTGACGGTTGGTGGTCGCGTAGCAGATGTCCTCCTTCTTCGGCGCCTCGATCCCCGTGAAGCGGCGGCGAAGGATCCCGACGATGCGGGCGGTGTCGTCGACCGACAGGGTCGTCTGGGTGACGAAGGCGAGGCCGTCATGGCCCTCGGGCGGCGTGAATGCCTCTGCCTGGGCCTCGTCCTCGACCAGACTGATCGCACCGGCGGGAAGCTGGCCGAGCGTGCCGACGACCTCCGGGTGACCGGCATGGCCGATCATGATGATGTGGCGGCCCTGGCGATGGTGCCGCTCCGCCTCCAGATGGACCTTGCTGACCAGCGGGCACGTCGCGTCGACATAGATCATCTCGCGCCGCTCGGCCTCCGCCGGCACCGATTTCGGCACGCCGTGGGCGCTGAACACGACCGGGCGGTCGGTCGGGCACTCGTCCAGTTCCTCGACGAAGACCGCACCCTGGGCCTCCAGGCTCTCGACCACGTGGCGGTTGTGGACGATCTCGTGGCGCACATAGACCGGCGCGCCCCATTTCGCGAGCGCCTGCTCGACGATCTGGATGGCACGGTCGACGCCGGCGCAGAACCCGCGCGGGGCGGCCAGGACGACGGTTAGGGGCTTCTTCGGCTTGGCGGTCATGGGTCCGTTTTCCGACGAATGCGGGGGTGCCGTCAATCGTCGCCGCAACAGCCCGGCCCGCCGCCCGCGAATTGCACGGCGCCCCGGGCCGGGCTATCGTCCCTCCTCGCGGCATCCGACGGTTCATCAGGGCGGACCGGCGCCGCCAAGTGCAACGCCACCGACTGCAACGCCACTGACGACGGGTATCGATGCGTTCTCAGATCTTTCTGGCGGCGGCTGCCGCCCTCGCCGTCTCCGCCTGCGCCAGCGAACCGGAGGTCCGGGCCTGCCCGCCGGCCGGCGCGGTCGCCGGCGTGGAGCGGATGACCAGCTTCCGCCCCGGCGGCGAGGACCTCACGGATGTGCGGTTCACCGCACGCGTCGACGCGGTCGAATCGGTCTGCGCCTACGATGACGAGGGCGTCGAGGTGGCGATGAACGTCTGGCTGGTCGCCGAGCGCGGGCCGGCCGACACCGACCGCCAGGCGGACCTGCAGTTCTTCATCGCCATCGAGGACGGCCCGGGCAACTTCACCGCCAAGGAAGTCTACGACGTCTCCATGCCCTTCGAGGGCAACCGGCGGCGCGTCGGCATCCTCGAAGAGGTCGACATCGAAATTCCCACGCCGGCGGACAAGAGCTTCGCCGACATCCGGATCCTGGTCGGGCTTCAGATCACGGCGGAACAGGTCGACTATAACCGGCGGGTTCGCGACCGCTGACGGGCGCATCGGCGCAATCCGTCGAAAGCGGCCCCAAGGGCGGTTGCAGAATCCGTTTCTTCGTCTAATCTCTGTCGCGTCATAACCCACGACCCTCGGGGGAGAGAGCGGCGGATCCGGCCGTGTCCTCACGACCCCGGATCGCGGCGCCGCCGAAGGAGCAACCGCCCCCGGAAACTCTCAGGCGCCCGTACCCCGAGGAGAGGTGACTCTGGAGAGCGGGCGGGAAACCGCCCCACCGACGAGGAAAGCCGCAGACCATCGCGGTCAATCTTTCAGGTCTCGGGACAGAGGGGGGTGTGCGCCGGTTTGCCGGTCGCGGACACCCTTTGTGCGGAGACCTGATGACCGACGACCAGCTCAAGACCACCCCGCTTCATGCGCTGCATGTGGAACTCGGCGCCAAGATGGTGCCGTTCGCCGGCTATGACATGCCGGTGCACTTCCCCCTCGGCGTTCTCGGCGAGCACAAGCACACCCGTGCCAAGGCCGGGCTGTTCGACGTCTCGCATATGGGGCAGGTTCGGATCGACGGCGACGTCGCCGACACAGCCCGCGTCATGGAGACCCTGGTCCCCGGCGACATCGCAGGGCTGACGCCCGGCCGGATGCGCTACACCCAGTTCACCAACGACGCCGGCGGCATCCTCGACGACCTGATGGTCACCAATGCCGGCGATCACCTCTTCGTCGTCGTCAATGCCGCCTGCAAGGACCAGGATATCTGCCTGATGCGGGGCGCGTTCGGCGACGCCCTGTCGGTGCTCGAGGACCGGGCGCTGCTGGCGCTGCAGGGACCGGCGGCGGCCGAGGTTCTCGCCGATCTGGCGCCGGCGGCGGCGGAGCTCAGCTTCATGAGCGGCGCGGCGATGGATGTCGCGGGCCAGCTCTGCTTCGTTACCCGTTCCGGCTATACCGGCGAGGACGGCTACGAGATCTCGGTGCCGGCGGCTGGTGCGGAGGCGCTGGCGCGCAGGCTGCTCGCCCATGACGCGGTCGAGTCCATCGGCCTCGGCGCGCGCGATTCGCTGCGCCTGGAAGCCGGGCTTTGCCTCTACGGCCACGATATCGACACCACCACCTCCCCCGTCGAGGCGGCGCTCACCTGGTCGATCGGCAAGCGCCGGCGCGAGGAGGGCGGTTTCCCCGGCGCCGCGCGCATCCTGAAGGAAATCGCCGACGGCACGTCGCGCAAGCGGGTGGGCCTGAAGCCGGAAGGCCGCGCTCCTGCCCGCGAAGGCACCGAGATCGTGGACGGCGACGGCACCCCGATCGGACACGTCACCAGCGGCGGCTTCGGCCCCAGCGTGGAAGGGCCCGTCGCCATGGGCTACGTGTCAAGCGAGCATGCTGCCGCCGACACCGCCGTCTCGCTGATGGTCCGCGGCAAGGCGATGCCGGCCCGCGTCGTCAAACTGCCTTTCGTCACTCCCGGATACAAACGCTGAACAGATCGCTCAGGAGCGAAAACATGGCTGTGAAATACACCGAAGATCACGAGTGGGTGTCCGTCGACGGCGACGTCGGCACCATTGGAATCACCGACCACGCCCAGGAGCAGCTCGGCGATATCGTGTTCGTCGAACTTCCGGATGTGGGCAACACGGTCGCCAAGGGCGACGAGGCGGGCGTCGTCGAGTCCGTGAAGGCGGCGAGCGAGATCTACGCGCCGATCTCCGGCGAGATCATGGAGGTCAACGCGGCCCTGGCCGACGCGCCGGCGACGGCGAACACCGACCCGACCGGTGAGGGCTGGTTCTTCAAGATCAAGCTCAGCGACCCGAGCGAACTCGACGGGCTGATGGACGAAAGCGCCTACAAGACCTTCGTCGGCTGACCCCTGACGCCACGGGGCACCGCAACGCCTAGCGATGACAGCGCGAACCCGCGCGGAGAGAGACATGACCGAGACCACCGTCACCGTCGACCAGCTGCACGACCAGGGCGCCTTCATCGGCCGGCATATCGGCCCGAGCGCGGACGAGACCGCCGCCATGCTGAAGGCCCTCGGCCACCCGAGCCTGGACGCCCTGAGCGACGAGGCGCTGCCGAGCGCGATCCAGCTCGACCAGGCCCTCACCCTCGACGCACCGAAGGGCGAGGCGGAGACGCTCGCCGAACTCGCCGAGATCGCCGCGCAGAACAAGGTGGCAACCTCCCTGATCGGCATGGGCTACTACGGCACCGTCACCCCGGCGGTGATCAAGCGCAACGTGCTTGAGAACCCGGCCTGGTACACCGCATACACGCCGTATCAGGCGGAGATCAGCCAGGGCCGGCTCGAGGCGCTGATCAACTTCCAGACCATGGTCAGCGACCTGACCGGCATGGATATCGCCAACGCCTCCCTGCTGGACGAGGCGACGGCGGCGGCGGAGGCCATGACCCTCGGCCGCAAGCTGGCCAAGAACAAGGGCGGGATCTTCTTCGTCTCCGAGCGCGTCCATCCGCAGACCATCGACGTCCTGCGCACCCGGGCCGAGCCGATCGGCATCGAGATCCTGGTCGGCGACGAGTTTGCCGGACTGCCGTCCGACGCGTTCGGCTTCCTGCTGCAGTACCCCTCGACCCGCGGGTCGGTGAACGACTACCGCGAGATCGCCGAGCGGGCCCAGGCGAACGGGGCGGTCGTCGTCGTCGCCGCCGATTTGCTCGCCCTCACCCTGCTCACGCCGCCGGGCGAGTGGGGTGCCGACATCGTCGTCGGCACCACCCAGCGGTTCGGCGTGCCGATGGGCTTCGGCGGCCCGCACGCCGCCTATTTCGCGACCCGCGACGCCCATAAGCGCAACATCCCCGGCCGCATCGTCGGGGTGTCGGTCGACGCGGCGGGACGGCCGGCCTACCGGCTCACCCTGCAGACCCGCGAACAGCATATCCGGCGCGAGAAGGCGACCTCGAACATCTGCACGGCGCAGGTCCTGCTCGCCGTCATCGCCTCCATGTACGCGGTCTATCACGGCCCCGAGGGGCTCACGCGAATCGCCACCCGGGTCAACCGGCTGACCGCGATCCTGGCCGAAGGTCTGCGGCGGCTCGGCTACAAACTGGACAGCGACGCATTCTTCGACACCGTCACCGTCAACGCGCCGGACTACGCCGCAACGGTCTGGGAGGCGGCCCGGGTCGAAGGCCTGAACCTCCGGTACCTGGAGGGCGCCGTCGGCGTCAGCCTGGACGAGACCTCGACCCGCCAGACGGTGGAGCGGCTCTGGTCCTGCTTCTGGCAGGGCTCAGATGCGGAATTCACGTTCGACGAGATCGAGGCCTCCCTGGGCGAGACGCTGCCGTCGGACCTGCGCCGCCGGTCCGACTTCATGACCCACCCGGTGTTCCACCTGTACCGGTCGGAAACGGAGATGCTCCGCTATCTGCGCCGCCTGGCCGACAAGGACATCGCGCTCGACCGGTCGATGATCCCGCTTGGCTCGTGCACCATGAAGCTGAACGCGACCACCGAGATGGCCGCGGTCACCTGGCCGGAATTCGCCGATATCCATCCCTTCGCGCCCTCCGACCAGACCCAGGGATATCTGCGCCTGATCGGCGAGCTGGAGCGCATGCTCGCGGCGGCCACCGGCTACGCCGCCGTCTCCCTGCAGCCGAACTCCGGCGCCCAGGGCGAGTATGCCGGGCTTCTGGTGATCCGCGCCTATCATCAGGCGCGCGGCGAGTCCCACCGCGACGTCTGCCTGATCCCCTCCTCCGCCCACGGCACCAATCCGGCCTCGGCGGCGATGGCGGGCATGAAGGTCGTGGTGGTCGGCTGCGACGACAAGGGCAACGTCGATGTCGACGACCTGCGGGCCAAGGCCGAAGCCCATTCGGAGAACCTGGCCGCGCTGATGATCACCTACCCGTCGACCCACGGCGTGTTCGAGGTGCAAGTCCGCGAGATCTGCCAGATCGTCCATGACCATGGCGGGCAGGTCTACACCGACGGGGCCAACCTGAACGCCCTGGTCGGTCTGTGCAGCCCCTGCGAGTTCGGCTCCGACGTGAGCCACATGAACCTGCACAAGACGTTCTGCATTCCCCATGGCGGCGGCGGACCCGGTGTCGGACCGATTGGCGTGGCCGAGCATCTGGTGCCGTTCCTGCCGGGCCACGGCGAACTCGACGGCGGCGAGAGCGCCATCGGACCGGTCGCCTCGGCCCCGTATGGCAGCGCCGGGATCCTGGCGATCTCCTGGGCCTATATCCGGATGATGGGAGCCGAGGGCCTGAAGAAGGCGACACAGATGGCGATCCTCAACGCCAACTATATGGCCAAGCGCCTGTCCGCCCACTATCCGGTGCTCTATACCGGGCCGGACGGGCTGGTGGCGCACGAGTGCATCATCGACCTGCGGCCGATCAAGGACGTTTCCGGCGTGAGCGTGGACGACGTCGCCAAGCGCCTCATGGATTACGGTTTCCACGCGCCGACCATGAGCTTCCCGGTGGCAGGCACCCTGATGATCGAGCCGACGGAGAGCGAGAGCCAGGTCGAGATCGATCGGTTCTGCGACGCCATGATCGCCATCCGCGAGGAGATCCGGGCGGTCGAGACCGGCGACATGGAGCTCGACTCCTCGGCCCTGCGCCACGCGCCGCACACCAGCGACGACCTGCTGGCCGACACCTGGGACCGACCCTATTCGCGTCGCCAGGCCGCCTTCCCGCTGCCGGGAATGGAGGCGTCGAAATACTGGCCGCCGGTCTCCCGCATCGACAACGTGTACGGCGACCGCAACGTGATCTGCACCTGCCCGCCGATCGAGGCGTATCAGGACGCGGCGGAGTAATCCGCCGCCCTGCGACCCGTCATCCCGGCCGGCGCCGGACTTGATCCGGCTCCGGGCCGGGCCACGGCGGGTGCGGGTGTTAGCGAGTGAGGGACAGGTGGGCGGCTTGATCCCGGATCAGGTCCGGGATGACGTCCGAATTCTCTCCGACCCCTACCGTCATGCCGGACGGGGCTCTCGCGGTGGCCGGCGGTCGAGGCCAGGTCCTGACGCCCGTTAGCAAGACGGTCGAATGTTCACGCGCCAACCGCCGTCCTGAACTTGCTTCAGGACCATGCCTCCTCCCTGACTTCTACATCTGCCTTCAAAAGGTTAGGCGGCCGCCCGCCCGAGGATCATGTCGGCCGCCTTCTCGGCGATCATCATGGTCGGCGCGTTCGTGTTGCCGCCGATCAGGCGCGGCATGATCGAGGCGTCGACGACCCGCAACCCCTCGACCCCGTGCACTTTAAGTTCCTGATCGACCACCGCCTCGCCATCGTCGCCCATGCGGCAGGTACCGACCGGGTGGTAGATCGTCTCCGAGATGCGCCGGACATAGGCGTCGATATCCGCGTCGGAGGTGACCGACGGCCCCGGATTGAGCTCCTCGCCGCGCCAGCGGTCGAAGGCCGACTGCGCGACCCACTCGCGGGCCATGCGCAGCCCGTCGCGGAACACCTGCCGGTCGGTTTCGGTCGCGTAGTAGTTCGCGAAGATCCGGATCTTCGCCGCCGGATCGGCCGAAGCGAGCTCCAGATGGCCGCGGCTTTCCGGGCGGAGCTGGCACATGCGGATGGTGAACCCGTCCTGGTCCATCCGGTCCTTCCAGAGATGCCAGAGCCAGGGGATCCGCACCCGCTTGGCGCCAAGCCCGATCAGCATGTGCCACTGCATGTCCGGCGCCTCGAGCTCCGCGCGGGTCTTCACGAAGGCCCCACCCTCGGCCGGGAAGGTCGCCGCCGGGCCGGTGCGGAACAGCGCCGCCTGGGCCATCGCCAGGGCCGCGCGGTCCAGGCGGATCAGGCTGTGCAGGGTGACCGGCTCGGGGCAGGCGTATTGCAGCGGGATGTCGAGATGGTCCTGCAGGTTGCGACCGACGCCGGGCAGGTCGACCAACGGCGCGACCCCGTGCTTCTTCAGATGGTCGGCCGGGCCGATACCGGACAGCATCAGCACCTGCGGCGAGTTCAGCGATCCACCGGCGAGGATGACCTCGCGCCGGGCCTGGACCCGTTCGAGCGCCCCGCGCCGGGCGTATTCCACGCCCGTGGCGCGCCCGCCTTCCAGGACGACCCGGTGGGTCAGGGCCGCGGTCTCGACCGTCAGGTTCGAGCGGGTCATCGCCGGCCGCAGATAGCAGGCGGCGGCACTCGCCCGCCGTCCGTTGTGGATGGTGAAGTCGTAGCGGCAGACCCCCTCCTGCTCCGGGCCGTTGCAGTCGTCGATCCGGTTCATCCCGGCCTGCAAGCCGGCGGCGACGAAGGCGTCGTAGAGCGGGTTGTCGCCGCGCCCCCGCTGAACCTTGAGCGGGCCCGAGGTGCCGTGCAGATCGTCCGCCGCCCGGTCGACATGCCCTTCCGATCGCTTGAAGTACGGCAGCACGTCGTCCCAGGCCCAGCCGCGGTTGCCGAGCTGCGCCCAGGTGTCGTAGTCGCGCGGATGGCCGCGCACGTAGATCATCGAGTTGATCGAGGACGAGCCGCCGAGCACCTTGCCGCGCGGCCAGTAAAGCTTGCGGTTGTCCAGATGCGGTTCCGGTTCGGTCCAGTAGCCCCAGGAGTGCATCGACGAGCGGACCAGCTTGCCGGTGCCGAGCGGGATATGGATCAGCGGGTTCCAGTCCGTGCCACCGGCCTCCAGCAGGAGCACCGAGACGTCCGGATCCGCACTCAGCCGGTTGGCGAGCACGCAGCCCGCCGACCCGGCACCGACAATGATGTAATCGACCTCGCGCATGGCCGAAGTCTGGCGCGCCCGACGTCGGCACTCAACGGGTATTCGACAGCATACGGCCCGACCCGAGCGGAGCGGGGCGGCGGCCTCAATGGAAGTCCCGGCTGACCACCTTGAGGTCGGGCTTGACGTTGCGCGGATGGCGTATCCCTTCCGACCGGGCGGGCCGGATCGGCGTCGCCGCGTCTGCCGGCTCGAAGACCGGCGGCCGGTCCGTGAGGGTGTCGTCGCGGTCGGCGTTGTCGCGGGGGGCGTCTTCGCGCGCCTGTCGCATCGACCGGCGCCGCTCGGCATCGGCCTCGCGCTGCCTCTTCGCCTCGCTCTGCTGGGACCGCTGATCGGTGGTCGGCCGCCGCACCTCGTCCGCATTGGCCGTCGCCCCGTCCAGGGCGCGGGCGATGTCCAGGCTGCCGTCGGTCAGGGCCGCCAGCCGGTCCGTCAGATCCTCCAGATGCTCCACCACCACATGGACAACCCGCCCCTCGCGCTGCACCCGCCCGGTCACACCGAGCAGCTTGGCCCCGAGGACCTCGCGGCGGTAGCGCTCGAAGGCGTCGGCCCAGACCACCAGGTTGGCAATGCCGGTCTCGTCCTCGAGCGTGATGAAGATCACCCCCTTGGCGGTGCCCGGGCGCTGGCGCACCAGCACCAGTCCGGCGAGCCGCACCCGCCGCCCGGCCCGGCCGGGTCCGCCGTCGCTGTCCAGCACCGAACAGGGCACCCGCCCCTCCTCCTGCAGCCGGCCGCGCAGCAGGGCGACCGGATGGGCCTTCAGGGACAGACGCAGGGAAGCGTAGTCATCCACCACCTCCTCGCCGATGGGGGCGGCGGGCAGGCTGACCTCGGCCTCGGCGGCGGCGAACAGCGGCAGGGCATCGGCGTCCTTCGCCGCCGCCGGACCGTCGGGCGCGCTGGCCAGCGCCCGGGCCGCCCAGAACGCCTCGCGCCGGGAGACGCCGAGGGAGCGGAAGGCATCACCCCGAGCCAGGGTCTCCAGCACCGACGCCTCCAGCCCGGCGCGGCGCCACAGGTCCAGCGGGTCGCCGTATCCGGTGCCGCGCGCCGCGACCAGCGCCCGGCCCTGGGCCTCCTTCAGGCCCTTGATCTGGCGCAGGCCGAGACGCAGGGCCATGGCGCCGTCCGGCCGCGCCTCCAGGGTGCAGTCCCAGTCCGAGGCGTTGACGTCGGGCGGTCGGATCTCGACCCCGTGCTCCCGAGCGTCGCGCACGATCTGCGCCGGCGCGTAGAAACCCATGGGCTGGGAGTTCAGAAGCGCGGCGGCGAACACCGCCGGGTAGTGGCATTTCAGCCAGGACGAGACATAGACCAGCAGGGCGAAGCTGGCGGCGTGGCTCTCCGGAAAGCCGTAGGTGCCGAACCCCTCGATCTGCTTGAAGCAGCGCTCCGCGAACTCGGCCTCGTAGCCGCGCTCGATCATGCCCTGGACCAGCTTCTCGTAGAACTTGTGGATCTCGCCGCCGCGCTTGAAGGTCGCCATGGCCTTGCGCAGCCGGTCCGCCTCGGAGGGGGTGAAGCCGGCGGCGACGATGGCGATCTTCATCGCCTGCTCCTGGAACAGCGGCACGCCGAGCGTCTTGCCCAGGACCGCCCGCAGGTCTTCCGAGGGCAGGGTCACCGGCTCCTCGCCGTTGCGGCGGCGCAGATAGGGGTGGACCATATCGCCCTGGATCGGTCCCGGCCGCACGATCGCCACCTCGACGACCAGATCGTAGAAGCAGCGCGGCCGCAGGCGCGGCAGCATCGCCATCTGCGCCCGGCTCTCGACCTGGAACACCCCGAGGCTGTCGCCCCGGCAGAGCATGTCGTAGACGGCCCGGTCCTCGCCGGGGACGGAGGCCAGGGTGTAGCGCTCGCCGTAGTGGCGTTCCAGCAGACCGAAGGCGCGCCGCACGCAGCTCAGCATGCCGAGGGCGAGCAGGTCGACCTTGAGGATGCCGAGGGCCTCCAGGTCGTCCTTGTCCCACTCAACGACGGTGCGGTCCTCCATCGCCGCGTTCTCGATCGGGACCAGTTCGTCAAGGCGCCCGCGGGTGATGACGAAGCCGCCCACATGCTGGGACAGGTGGCGCGGGAAGCCGGAGAGCTGGCGGGCCAGCGCCAGGGCCATGGCGAGGCGCCGGTCGGCGGGATCGAGGCCGATCTCGCGCACCCGCTCGTCACTTACCGGATCGCCGCGCCAGCCCCAGACCTGTCCGGAGAGGGCGCCGACCGTGTCCTCGCTCAGCCCGAGCGCCTTGCCGACGTCGCGCAGGGCCGAGCGGGCGCGGTAGCTGATCACCGTCGCGGCCAGCCCGGCCCGCTCGCGGCCGTATTTCGCGTAGACGTACTGGATCACCTCCTCGCGCCGCTCGTGCTCGAAATCGACGTCGATATCCGGCGGCTCGCCCCGGGCCTCGCTGACGAAACGCTCGAACAGCAGGTCCGCCTGGGCCGGGTCGACCGCGGTGATGCCGAGGCAGTAGCAGACGGCCGAGTTCGCCGCCGAGCCGCGCCCCTGGCACAGGATGCCCTGCGAGCGGGCGAAGCGGACCACGTCCTGCACCGTGAGGAAGTAGGGGGCGTAGTCCAGGCGCCCGATCAGGGCGAGTTCGTGGTCGAGCTGGGCCGCGACCTTGGGTGGAATTCCGTCGGTATAGCGCTCGGCGGCGCCCTCGAAGGTCAGGCGGGTGAGCCGGACCTGGGGGTCCTCGCCGGCGGCGATCTCGTCCGGATACTCGTATTTCAGCTCGTCCAGGGAGAACCGGCAGCGCTCGGCGAGCGCGACGGTGGCCTCGACCAGCGCCGGGTGATCGCGGAACAGACGGGCCATTTCCTGCGGTGCCTTCAGGTGACGCTCGGCGTTGGCCGCGAGGCGGTAGCCGGCCGCGTCTACGGTCACGCCCTCGCGGATGCAGGTCAGCACGTCCTGCAGCGGCCGGCGCTCGGGCACGTGGATATGGACGTCGTTGGTGGCGACCGGCACGGCCCCGGTCCGGCGGGCGAGATCGACCAGGACCGCGACCCGGGCGTCGTCGTCGCCGCGATAGAGCCGGCTGACGGCGAGATAGATGTCGCCGGGTCGTCGGGCCGCCGCCCGGGCAAGATCGTCGGCGAAGGCGCCGGAGAAGACGTCGAAAGCGCCGGTATCCGAGGGCGGGACGAGCACCTGGAGCAGGCCCGTGTCGTATGCGTCGAGATCGGCGCCGAACAGGTGGCACTCGCCTTTCGGGGCGCGCCGCCGGCCGAGGCTGATCAGGCGGGAGAGACGGCCATAGGCGGCCCGGTCGACGGGGAAGACCAGCCGGTCGGCCGCGTCCATCAGGTCGAGGCGGGCGCCGACCAGCAGCGGCAGGCCGACCTCCTTCGCCGCCACATGGGCGCGCACGACCCCGGCCAGGGTGTTGCGGTCGGTCACCGCCACGGCGGCCAGGCCGAGGGCGGCGGCCTGCTCCACCAACTCCTCCCCGTGGCTGCCGCCGCGCAGAAAGGAGAAGTTGGTGGTGACCTGAAGCTCGGCGTAGCGGGGCGTCAGGCGAACAGGCCGTGGACGAACCACTGCGGTGCCTCCCCACGCTCGGCCAGGCCCTCGCGATACAGCCAGAAACGCTGCCCCTCGGTGCCTTCCACCCGGAAATAGTCGCGGGTGTGGCCGCCGCGCGACCGGCCCGCCGGCAGATCCTCCCACCATTCCGGCGCGATCCGTTCCGGTCCCGCCGACCGGGCGATCCGGTAGTCGACCCCGCGCCAGCGGAACCGGGCCGGCGGGTGGTCCGGCAGCAGCGCCGTCGCCTCCACCGGCTCGGGCCGACGCAGCAGGCGGGGCGGGCGCGGTGCCGGCGGGCCCGACGCGGCCGACCAGCATGAGGGTGCGGCCGCCGGCACCCGTCGCTCGGCCCGCTCGGGAAGATGGCTCTCCACCGGGTCCAGGCGGTGCACCCGATCCTCGCCCAGGCGGTTGGCCAGCCGGTCGACCAGATCCTGCACGCCCTCGCGCATCGGTCCGGCCTCGCCCGCCGCCGATCCGGCGAGACCGGTCTGAACCGTCTCCCGCCGCTCGACCCGCTCGGCCTCCATGACCATGACGTCGATGCCGAAGCCGGGATCGAGTCTGTCCAGATGCTCGGCGATCAGGCGGAACAGGGGGGCGGAATCGCGGACCGGCCGGCCGGTGCCGACCGTGAGGGAGCGCACGTCCCCCTCGGCCCGGAAGAAATCGACGCGCAGCCGCCGCAGGCCCGCCCGCTCCCGTTCCAGCCGGTGGCACAGCCGCTCCAGCAGGCGGCGGACGCCGTGCTCGATATCCTCGCGCAGGCCGATCGGCTCCGGCAGGCCGAGCCGCACCCGATGGGGCGCGGGCGGGCTGAGCGGCTCGATCGGCTCGTGCAGGATGCCGGCCGCCTGGTCCAGGCGACGGGCGAGGTCCGGTCCGAACCGGGCGGCCAGCGGGGCCCGGGGGAGAGAGGCGACATCGCCGACCGTGCGCAATCCGCTGCGGGCCAGCGCCTCCGCCACCGCCGCCGGAACCCGCAGGGCGACCACCGGCAGGCGGGCGACGGCGGCAAGCCCGCTCCCCTGGGGTACCACCATATCCGGCCGGGACGTGGAGGCGGCGCGGGTCACCGCCCAGGCGAGTCCCGGCGTGTCGGCCATGCAGGCCCGCGCGGTATAGCCGAACCCGGCGAGCCGGTTCACCAGATCGGCGACCATCTCCGCCTCGCCGCCGAACAGGTGGCTCGCCCCGGTCGCGTCGAGCCAGAGGGCGGCATCGCCGCCGGTCCCGCCGGTCAGACAGGACGAGGCCGGGTCGAAGGCGACCAGCGGGGTATAGCGGACGCACCAAGCGGCGAGGTCGCGCAGCGCCGCCCGGTCCCCCGACGGATCCCACTCGCCGACGGCGAGATCGGGCATCAGGGCCCGGGCGTCCGCCAGGGCCATGCCGGGCGCGAGCCCCGCGACGCCGGGAACGTGGCTTGGGGCAAGCCCGGCGATCACCCGCCGCCCGCGCGCGCTGGTGACCACCGCCTGAACCGGCTCCCCCGTCCGCTGCCGCTCCACCGCGAAATGCGGCAGCCAGAGCGCGATCACCCGGCGCTCGATTACCTGGCGCCTAGACTGGGCCACCGAGGTCGTCTTCGTCGGCTGTGCGGTCATGCCGCCACCTCCTCGCCATTTCCGGCTTCTCCGGCGCCGCGGCGCGGGAGCCCCTTCGGCTCCGGTGCCGCCCGCGCGTCCGCCACCTGCAACAGGCCCGTCCGCGCCTCCCAGGCGAGCCGCCACCGGCCCGGCCTGCCGCGCCGCGCGCGCTCCAAGGTCACATCCCAGACCGGCCGGGTGTCGTGCGGACCGTAGGGCGAGGGGGCGGCGGCCACCCGCCAGCGCGTCTCGACCGCCACCGGCACCCGGTCGCCGCCTCCTCTTTCGGTGGTCAGCCGGGGCCGCAGGATCAGCCCGGTCACCCCGCTCCTCTCGGCGGCGAGCTGCAGGCGGCGGCTGGCGGTGGCGTCGCTCCGACGGGCCGGGTCGAACTCCCCCACCACGGCGGCGAGGCCGGGCACCGACAGCCCCTCCTCCATGGCCCAGAGCCGGTCCGCCTCCTCCCTGGCGTCGACGAAGATCACCCGGGCCGGGTCGAGGCCGAGCGCCATCAGCCCGCGGGCCGAGGGGGCGCCCCCCAGGACGTTGGCCGAGCGCGCGCACCACAGGATCGCGCCGGCCTCGGACGACCGTCCGATCCGGCTCAACAGGGCGCAGGCGAAGCCGAAAACGGCGGCGTCCCGCACCTCCGACCGGGCCTCGCCCACCAGTTCGTGCACCCGGCCCAGCGCCAGCCCGCCGTCGGGCAGGTGCTCCACCAGGGCGGCGCAGCCGAGGGAGAGCGCCCGGGCGGGCGGACCGGCCGCGTGGGCCCGCTCCAGCCGGCGGATCTCCGCCATCAGGGAATCGCGGTCTGGCCTCGCAGGTGCGGCATGGATAGGATCCGCCATCGTTCGCTCCGGCTTGGGTCGGGGCATGAGAACGAATGTTCTTATTTTGTTCTAATGCGGAATTCGTCATGAGTCAATCCGACACGGCCTCCCCGAGCGGCACCCCCGATACCCTGGAGGATCTCGTTGGCTTCAACGCCCTACTGGGGTTCCGTCTGGTGGAATGGACCGAGGACTGCGCGGTCATGGAGCTCGACGTGAAGGAGCAGCACCTGAACCGCTCCGGCGTCCTTCATGGCGGGGTGATGGCGACGCTGATCGACGCGGTCTGCGGCTATTGCGGTGTCTGGCGTCCGGCCGGCGAGCCGCCGGCCAAGGCGCTGACCCTGACGCTCACCACCAACTTCATGGGTCAGAGCCGGGAAGGCACCGTACGGGCCCGCGCAGTGCGCAAGGGTGGCGGCCGCAAGATCTTCTTCGCCTGGGGCGAGGTGACGGATGCCGAGGGCAACGTCCTGGCCATGGGGGAAGGCTCCTACCGCATCCGCAGCAGCGCCCCCTACAGCAAGCCGCAGCAGGGCTGACCGGTTACCGCAGATCGATCACCGCAGCCGGCCGTCGAGCTCGTCGGTCTCGCCCACCTCGTCGTCGTATCCCTGACGGCTGGAGTAGAACACCAGCGCCATCAGGCCGGCGGCGAGGGCGAAGGTGAACAGCGCGCCGAGGCCGAGCGCGATGTAGCCGTGAACGCTCATCGACGATCCGCCGCTCCCCTCCCAGAACCACATCACGAGAACCGCGAGAGCCGCGACGACAACGCTGGCGACGGCGATGATGGACAAAGCGACACGCATGGGAACCTCCGACTTCATAGATAGGTCCCGGGACCCGATGCGCCAGCTTTGCACGCCGGGCCGCTTCGTGCACAAATAGACCCGTCAGCACCGGGGACAGGAGACCGACATGGCGACCGCGCTTTCCGCCGACCAGATCGAGGCGTTCCGGCGCGACGGCTACCTCGTCGTCGAGGACGCGGTGACCCCGGCGCAGCTCGCGGCGCTGAAAGCCGATCTCGCCGGATGGGTAGAGGAAAGCCGCGGTCACGACGCCCCCTTCGGCCCCGAGACCGTCGACGGCCGCGCGCGGTTCGACATGGGCGCCGAGCATACCGCCACGCATCCCGCCCTGCGCCGCGTCAACAACCCCTCCGACATCTCCGACGCCTATCTCGACGTGATGACCGACGCCCGGACCGTCGACATGATCGCCGATTTGGTCGGCCCGGACGTCAAGTTCCACCACTGCAAGATCAACGTGAAGCTGCCCGGCTCGAAGACCGAGGTCGCCTATCACCAGGATTTCGCCTTCACCCCGCACACCAACGACGACGTGATCACGGCGCTGCTGATGCTGGACGACGTGACCGAGGAGAACGGCTGCCTGATGGTCGTGCCGGGGACCCATCGCGGGCCGATGCACACCCTCTTCGAGAACGGGGTCTTCACCGGCAAGATGCGCCCGGAGACGGAGGCCGAGATGAAGGCGCGGCAGGTCGCGGTGACCGGGCCGGCCGGGTCGGTCTGCCTGATGCACACCCGCCTCGCCCATGGCTCGGCCGCCAACGCGTCGCAACACCCCCGCGGCCTCTACATCTGCGTCTACAGCGCCGCCGACGCGGTGCCCATAGCCCGTAACCCGATGGCCAACCCGAACGAGGGGCGGATCGTCCGCGGCGAGGAGAGCCCGGTCGCCCGGATGATCCCGATCGAGGTCGAGTTGCCGAAACAGCCGAAATCGGCGTCCTTCTTCACGGTCCAGGGACAGGAGTCGCGCCGCGCCGGTGCCTGAGGCCGTCGGATTTCCGCCGTGACCGTCGCCACCCGAAGACTGGGCCGCACCGGCCGTATCGTCTCCGAACTGGGTTTCGGATGCGGCGGCTTCTGGGCCAGCCGCTGGATGGACGACGCGACGGCGATCGGCCTCGTGCACCAGGCCATCCAGCTCGGCATCACCGTGTTCGACACCGGTCACAGCTACGGGCAGGGCCGGGCCGAGTTCCGGCTCGGGCGGGCGCTCGAACGGTTCGGCGTGGCGCGGAACCGGCTGATGATCTCGACCAAGGTCGGCACCGTGCGCCTGGGCCGCGGCTACGCGAAGGACTTCTCGCCCGACACGGTCGAGGCGCAGGTGGTGGAGAGCATGGACCGGCTGGGGCTGGAACGGATTCCTCTGCTGTTCCTGCACGGCCCGGAGCCGGCGCATCTGAGCGATGACCTGCTGGACACGCTGGCCGCGATGAAGGGCGAGGGCGCGGTCGACCTGCTGGGCGTCAACGGGAGCGAGCATCAGATCTCGGCCGCCCTGGACACCGGCCTGTTCGACGTGATCATGCCGTTCTACAACCCGGTCCACCGCGGCAGCGAAGCGGCGATCGAGCGCGCCGCCACCGCCGGGCTCGGGGTGATGGCCGCCAGCCCGCTCGCGCGCATGGCCGCCGCACCGACCACCGGGTCCTGGGCGTCAGCGGCGGCCTGGTGGTACGCGGCCCGGCACCTGCGCGAACGGGTGACGGCCGGCGACCAGGTCCGCCGCGCCCGCCGGTTCGCCTTCCTCGGCGCGGTCCCGCAGTGGAGCGCCGCCCAGGCCAGGCTCGCGTTCACGCTCACGAACCCCGCGGTGCACTGCGCCGTGTTCGGCACGACCAGCGTCGCCCATCTTCACGAGAACGCCGCGGCCAGCGGCCGGGCGCTGCCCGATCCCGTCCTGCAGCGTATCCGCGCGACCTGAGCGCGCCTCCCGCCACCGCCATCCGGAGAACCGCCCCATGACCTGGTCCATCGTCGCCCGCAACCCGTCGACCGGCGAGCTCGGTATCGCGATCTCGTCCCGTGTCATCGCCGTGGGCGCGCTCTGCCCGATGGTCCGCGACGGTGTCGCCGCCCTCTCGTCCCAGTCCTATACCAGCCCGGTTGCCGGCACCCGCATGCTCGACGCCCTCGCCGACGGCGCCGCACCGGAGATGGCCTTCGACCGCGCGCTGGAAGGCGATGAGGGACATATGTGGCGCCAGATCCACGGGGTCGATGCCGCCGGCCGGCCCTTCGCGCGCACCGGCGGAAGCTGCATCGAGTGGTGCGGGCACTGGACCGGCGAGGCGGTCTCGATCGCCGGGAACATGCTGGCCGGCCCGCAGGTTCTGGAGGCCACGGTATCCGCCTGGGGTCAAGGCGGGGACCGGGCCTTTCCCGACCGCCTGCTCGCGGCGCTGGAGGCGGGACAGGCGGCGGGCGGCGACAAGCGGGGGCGGCAGTCGGCGGCCCTGCTCGTGCGCGGCGGCGAGATCCATGCGGCGGTCGACCTCAGGGTCGATGAACACCCGGACCCGGTCGACGAGCTGCGCCGGGTCTTCGACCTGTTCTGGACCGAACGCCGCCCCTACATGGCCACCCTGCCGACCCAGGAGAATCCGAGCGGCATCCACGATCCGGACGAGCGCGAGGCCTTCATCGCCGAATGGAAGGCACGGGAGGCGGGGAGGTAACGCTCCGCCTTCCTCTCTGTTCTGTTCTGTTCTGCTCCCTTTCCGCGTCGCCTTCCCGTTCGCTTTCCCCTTCCCCCCTCACCGACGTCCTGGACTTGATCCAGGACCATGACGGGACGGGTCCGGGGCACGGTCCTGGATCGGCCCCCGCGGGGACCGTCCAGGAAGTCGTTTGGTTTTCTTGGGGAAGGAGAAGGGAAAAAGCCGCCGCTCACGTCAGCGGCAGGTCGATCCACTTCCTGAAGCCCTTTGTCGCCCGGCAGTTCTCCATCCAGGCTTCAAGGTTCGGCATGGACGGCCGGTCCTTGACCAGGGTCAGGAAGCGGTAGGCCTGAATGGCGACCGGGATGTCGGCCATGGTCAGGCTGTCGCCCATGATGAACTTCCGGCCGTCGAGCCGGCGGTCGAGAATGGCGTAGACCGCGATGCCCTTCTCGATCGCCGCGCCGATCGCCGCCATGTCGCGGTCGGCCTCGGCCGTGCGCACCAGGCCCCAGAAGATCGGCGTCATGAACGGCAGGACCGTCGTCTGCTGCCAGTCCATCCAACGGTCGGCATCCGCGTGGGCCTGCGGGTCGGTCGGGCAGAGCGTGCCCCGGCCGTGCTTGGCCGCGAGATAACGGGTGCAGGCGTTCGACTCCCACAGCACGAACCCGTCATCGATGATGGTGGGCACCACGCTGTTCGGGTTGAGGTCGGTATAGGCCTTATCCTTGGTCTTGCCGAACGCGCCGCCGTAATCCTCGCGCTCGAACGGGACGTCCATCTCCTCGCAGGCCCACAGGACCTTCTGGACGTTGGCCGAATTGGCCCGGCCGAGGATCTTCAGCATCTGGTCTCTCCCTTGCGCGCTGCGGCGGTCATGCGGTGACGGTGCGGTGGCGCGCGTCCCAGGCTTCCGGATCGGCCAGGAACGCGCGAACCTCGGCGAGCTGGTCGGCGGTGTAGCCGCGGCGCTCGGCGACGGCCAGCACATCCCACCAGGTGCACAACCCGTGCAGGTCGACGCCCGCCGCCTTCAGGTTGGCGACGCTCTGCGGGAACACTCCGTAGTGGAACACCACGAAGCAGTGGGAGACCTGCATCCCCGACTCGCGGATCGCGTCGATGAACGAGATCTTGCTACCCCCATCCGTCGCCAGGTCCTCGACCAGCAGGACCCGGGCCCCGTCGCGCACCTCGCCCTCGATCCGGGCGTTGCGGCCGAAGCCCTTCGGCTTCTTGCGCACGTAGAGCATCGGCAGGTCCAAGGCGTCCGCCATCCACGCGGCGAAGGGAATGCCCGCGGTCTCGCCGCCGGCCACCATGTCGAAGGCCTCGGCCCCCGCCAGCGCGGTGAGCTGCTCGACACCCATGGCCATCAGCCGGCGCCGGGCGCGCGGAAAGGAGATGATCTTGCGGCAGTCGACATAGACCGGCGACAGCCTGCCCGACGTGAAGGTGAACGGCTCCTCCGGCCGGATATGGACCGCCTGAATCTCCAGCAGGATGTCGGCGGCGGTCTCGGCGGGGGTACGGCGCCAATCGGGCGAGAGGGTGCCGGTCATGAACTGTCTCCTGCGGGCAAGGGAGCGGATGTCTTACGCGCCGCCGGAACCGGCGTCCAGCATGGCCGAGGCGACGACGCCGGGGTCGATACGGTCGGCCGGCACGTCGAGCACTATCACGCCGCGCCGCAGCACGACCGCCCGGTCGGCCACCGCCAGCGCGCGCGGCACCGCCTGTTCCGCCAGCACCACCGCCGCACCCGCCCCGGCGAGCCGGCGCACGGCGGCGAACACGTCGTCCAGTACCACGGGCGCCAGGCCGATGGAGGGCTCGTCCAGCAGCACGACCTTGGGCTCGGCGATGACGGCGCGGGCAATGGCGAGCATCTGCTGCTGGCCGCCGGACAGGGTCCAGGCTGTGGCGTCGATCTTGTCGGCCAGGGCGGGAAACAGGTCCAGCATCCGGGCGGCGGCGCGCTCCCGGTCGGCGGCGGTGCCGGTGGCGGCCACATCGAGGGTTTCCGCGACCGTCAGCCCGCCGAACAGACGGCGTCCCTCGGGGCACCAGCCGATGCCCGCGCGGACCCGGTGCTCGAGGCGCAGGGACGTGATGTCCGCGCCGTCCAGCCGGATCGTCCCGCCGGTCACCGGATCGGCGCCCGCCACGGCCCGCACCAGGCTCGACTTGCCGGCGCCGTTCGCGCCGAGCAGCGCCACCACCTCGCCGGCCGCGCAGGAGAAGCTGGCGCGGTCGACCGCAACGCCCTCGGCATGCGCCACCGTCACGCCGTCGAGATCGAGGCGCGCCGTCATGCGGGCTCCTCCCCTAGATAGGAGGCGATGACCGCGGGGTCGCGGCGGACATCGTCGGTCCGGCCGGCGGCGAGCACCCGGCCCGCCTCAAGGCAGACCAGCCGGTCGGCGATCGGCAGCAGGAAGTCCATGCCGTGCTCGACGACGACGATCGCCATCCCGGTAGCGGCCAGGTCGCGGAGCAGCCGGGCGAGGTCGGTGCGCTCCGACGCGCTCAGGCCCGACGCCGGCTCGTCGAGCAGGAGGACGGAAGGGCCGGCCGCCAGAGCCCGGGCGATGTCGAGGCGTCGCCGGGCCGCGGGGCCGAGGGCGGTCGCCGGCGCGCGCGCCCGATCGGCCAGACCGACCCGGTCGAGGGCCGCCATCCCGGCGGCGGGGCCGGCGGCGACCGATACGGCCGTGAGCACGTCGATCCCGGCCGGCACCTCCGGATGCTGGAAGCCACGGGCGAGACCGAGTGCGGCCCGCGCGCCCGGCTTCAGGTCCAGCAGCGGGATGGCGTCCAGACGGACGACTCCGGCGTCCGCCGTCTCCAGGCCGGTGACAATGTTGAGCAACGTCGTCTTGCCGGAACCGTTGGCGCCGATGATCCCCGTCACCTCGCCGGCCCGGGCGTCGAACCCGGCTCCGTCCAGCGCCTGGACGCCGCCGAAATGCTTGGCGATCCGCTCGACCCGCAGCACCGATATCTTGCGCGACTTGGGGGCGGCCGGGGGCGGGGTCGGCGCCGGCAGGTCCGGCAGGAAGCGCCGGACGACCCCATCGATTCCGGTCGGCAGCGCGACCACGGCGGCCAGAAGCATGACGCCATAGGCCAGGAGATAGGCCTGCTCCAGGCCGCGGAACACTTCCGGCAGCGGCACCAGAAGCATGGCGGCCACCACTGCTCCCCAGGCGCTGCCCCGGCCGCCGACCACCACGACCGCCAGCAGCGTTACCATCACGTCGAACCGGGCCACGGCGGGCGAGACCACCCCCAGACCGAGGGCCTGGAGAGCGCCGGCGAGCCCGGCGAGCGCGCCGGCGACCGCGAAGACCAGCAGCCGCGCCCGGGCGGGGTCGAGGCCGAGGGACAGGGCCGCCAGCGGGGCATCGCGCAGGGTCGCCAGCCTGCCGCCCCGCCCGGCGCCGATCACCCAGGCGAAACAGGCGAGCGCCAGGGCCACACCCGACCAGACCACCGCCAGCATCTGCCAGCCGTCGGCCAGATCGACGCCCAGCACGGTCAGAGGCGGTATCCCGTACAGGCCGTTCGCGCCGCCGGTGATCTCCAGATTGGTCACCGCCAGCAGCACGAGCTGGGCCAGCCCCAGGGTCGCCAGGGCGACATAGTGGGAGTCGAGCCGGGCGACCGGGATCGCGACCAGCGCCCCGGCGAGCGCCGGCACGGCCACGGAGAGCGCGAGGCCGGCGAGCGGCGGCCATCCCCCCTGCACTGTTGCCAAAGCCAATGCGTAGGCTCCGACCCCGAACAGCGCCCCCTGGCTGAGTGCCAGCAGGCCCAAGCGTCCGAACACGAGCTGAAACCCGATGGCGGCGATGGCATAGATCCCGACCAGGGTCGCCACCCGCAGGGCGTAGTCGTCGCCGACGGCGGCCAGCACGCTCCCCGCCGCGGCGATCAGTGCGGCATAGGCGAGCCCGCGCCGGGACAGGCCGGCGGTCATCGGCACCCCCGGGTGCGATCCATCGGATCGGGCAGACAGGCACGCCTCATGCCCGACGGCCCTCGGCCTCGCCGAACAGGCCCTGGGGCCGCAGCATGAGCAGCACCAGGACACCCAAATATAGCAGCACCTCGGCCACGAGATAGGAGACAGCCGCCGCGACCAGGACCTCGAAGACCGCAATGCCGAGCGCCGCGATCGCGGCACCCCAGATCCTCCCCCAGCCGCCGACCACCGTGGCGATATAGGCCTTCAGCATGAACATCGCGCCGTCGGTCGGCGTGACGAAGTACTGGTTGGACAGCAGCAGCCCGGCACCGCCGGCGAGCGCTCCGGCAAGCGCGAAGGTGGCGCCCACGGTGACCCGCAGGTCGATCCCGCAGGCCCGCGCCATTTCCGGGTCCTGGGCGGCCGCCCGCAGCCGCCGCCCGAAGCGTGTGCGGTTGAGCAGGGTGTGGACGGCGACGCACAGGATGCCGGCGACGGCGATGGTGGCGATCTGCTGATAGGACAGGGCCGCGCCCAGGAGGTCGACCAGCCCGTCGCCGACCAGCGGCGGGCCGACCCGGGGCTGCGGCCCGGCGCCGAGGGTGATCGCGTGCTGCAGGATCAGGCCGACGGCGATGGTGGAGATGAACACCGAGACCGGCGGGGCGCGGCGCAGGGGCACATAGGCCACTGCCGCCAGACCGAGACCGCCGAGCGCCATCGCGGCGAGCACGGCCGGCAGCAGGATCAGCCCCGGGACGGGTAAGCCCTCCGGCACCAGCAGCGACAGAGCGACCGCGACGAATCCGCCGGCCATCACCAGGTCGCCATGGGCGAAGTTGACCGCGCCCACGGCGTTGATGATGAGCACGAAACCCAAGGCTGTCAGGGCGTAAGCCGAGCCGAGAGCGAGCGCCGTCGCCAGAAGCTGAACCGTCGTTTCGATCATCCCTGCAGTATACCAGCGCCGGAGCGGTCAGCGGATACCGTCGACGTTGTCGTAGCGCTTCGTCACCGCCGGAACCCGGCCGGCACCGTCGTAGCAGAGGATCACGGCGTCATGCGCCATGTTGCCGGTCCCGTCCGAGACGTACTCCATCGCCAGCCCCCGGTAGCGGTTGGCCGCGAGCCACTCCTTCACCTCGGTCGCGCTCGCCGCTCCATCGGCCAGGGCCGCCAGAACCATGTTCATGCCGTCGTACTGGGCGAGCGCGAAAGCGTCGGGCTCGACCCCGAACCGCTCCCGATAGGCCGCGGCGAAGGCCGCCATCTCCGGACCGGTCTCCGAGATCGGCGAGGACGCGCTCTCGGCGCAAACGCCTGCCAATGCGGCCGGCTCCACCAGCGCGGCGGTGGTCGGCTGATGCATCGCCGATCCGGCTACGATGGGAAGCTCCAGCCCGCGCTCATGGGCCTGACGCACGGCCAGCGCCGTCGGGCCGGAATGAAGCTGCAGCAGCAGACCGTCGGCGCCCGACGCCACGACCCGCTCCAGCGCCGGGACGAAATCCTTGATGCCTGGATCGACCGCCTCCTCCAGCACCGGCTCGGCACCGAGGTCGGCGAGGACGCGCACCAGTTCGGCCCGCCCGCTCTGACCGTAGGCGGTCGTCTGATAGAGGATCGCCGGCCGCTCCATGCCGAGTTCCTCGACGGCGTAGCGAGCCTGGGCGACCTTCACCACGGCGTCGGTCGGGAAGAAGCGGAAGACGATGTCGTGCCCCAGATCGGTCAGCTTCGCGGTGCCCGACACGGTGATCAGCGGCACGTCGGCCCGGTCCGCGATCGGCGCCATGGCCAGCATCTGCGTACCGAAGATCGGCGCCGCGATCGCCACCGGGTCCTGCCGGTCCAGCGCCCGGCGCAGAGCGGTGACCGCGACCTCGGGCGAGGTGGCGGTATCGGCCACGTCGTAGGTTACCCGAACGCCCTCCGGCGGATCGTCCAACGCCATGACCGCGCCGTTGCGCTGAGCCGTGCCTTCCAGCGCGAGAAACCCGGTGATCGGCACCAGAACGGAGACCGCCGCGGGATCGTCGGCCCGGGCGGCGGTTCCCGACGCCGCTACCAGAAACAGGGCGGCGGCAAGGCCCGCGCGGAGGGGGTTCGGTAAACGGGCGAAAGGTCTGCGCATCACGTCTTGCTCCTCCGGGCCGGCTGTCCGGGAGGGGGCGCGCATCCGGCGGTCTTGAAGAGAAGGAGATTCGACAAGCGCCGTGACGTCTCCCTCCGCCGGCGCGACCCGGTTCAGGTTCCATGGGTTTGATCTCAGCCCCCGTTCGGAGGCACCCCAGCATCACCGGGCCACCATGGGGGCGACCCGACGCCCCTGTCAATCGGTCGCGCCCGAGCGGGCGGCGAAATCCGGTTCCCTGCGCCTGCGCCTCTGGCATGCTGCCGGGATGCTGCGCGAAGCGATCGACTGGCTCCTTACCCCGTCCCTGCCTCTGGCCCGGCGGTCGGGTCATCTCGGCGAGTTCGTGGCGATCGCCGCCCGGCGCCGGCGCCAGGCGCGCGCCTGGGCCGCCCACGACGCCCGGTCCCAGGCGGCCGTGCTGAGGGCCGCCGGGGAGGGCGACCCGGCCCGCACCGCCCTGATTCTCGGCGCGGGGCACGTCAACGACGTCCCGCTTACCGATCTGGCGGCGCGGTTCAGAACGGTCGAGCTGGTCGACCTCGCCTTCTCCTGGCGCACCCGCCGCCTCGCCCGCCGGCTCGGAAACGTCGTCTGCCGGCCGCACGACGTGACCGAGAGCCTGGCGACGCTTCCCGAGATCCGGCAGCCGGCCGGCTGGCTCGACCGGGACGATGTCGGCTTCGTCGCCTCGGTCAACCTGATCAGCCAGCTCTCCACCGTCGCCACCCGCGACCTGGAGGACGCGGAGGCCGACCCCATCGGCAGGGCGCTGGCGGAGGCGCATCTGCGCTGGCTCGCCCGCTTCGACTGCCCCGCCTGTCTCGTCGGCGATCGGATGATCGAGATCCTGAACGAGGCCGGAACGCCGGTGGCGACGATCGATCCGACCAAGGGCGCCGACCTGCCCCCGCATGACGAGGAGTGGTTCTGGGATATCGCGCCGAAAGGCGAGATCGACAGCCGCTACGCAGTGCGGCACCGGGTCGTCGCGATCGATCGCGTAAATCGCTGACCAGCCATGCGAAAACCGTGATTGTCCGGAGCCGGAAGATGATAAATTAGCGGATCTTCAAACCGGACTGTCGCCCGACGCGCGGTCCATCCCGGGGGCGTTTCAGACGTCTATGACCCATCTGCGCGCGGAAACCCGTTCCGCCCCGGCGATCCGGCCCGCGAGCACCGCCGACATTCCGGCATTGCTGGCGATCGAGACCGCCTGCTTCGACAGCGACCGGATGACCCGGCGCAGCTTCAACCATATGCTGACGCGCGCCAAGGCGAGCCTCTATGTGGCCGAGGAGACCGGCGGGTCCGTGCTCGGATACGGCCTGGTCCTGTTCCATGCGGGCACCGCTCTCGCGCGCCTCTACTCCCTCGCCGTCCATCCGGACGCGGCCGGCCGGGGTATCGGCGCGAGCCTCGCCGCCCATGCGGAGACCATCGCGCGGTCGCACGACTGCGTCGCCCTGCGCCTCGAGGTCCGCGCCGACAATGCCCCGGCGATCGCGATGTACGAGCGGATGGGGTACCGCCGCCTGCACGCCCTGCCCCACTACTACGACGACGACGGCGACGGCTGGCGCTACGAGAAGCGGCTGCACTGGACGCCCGGCTCGAACGCCCCCGCCGTGCCCTACATCCACCAGACCACGGAGTTCACCTGCGGCCCGGCCAGTCTGATGATGGCCATGGAGGCGCTGGAACCCGGATCGGTGCCCGACCCGGACGAGGAACTGCGGATCTGGCGCGAGGCGACGACCATCTTCATGACCTCCGGTCACGGCGGCTGCGGTCCGCGGGGCCTGGCGCTCGCCGCCCATCGCCGCGGCTTCAAGGCACGCATCGCGATCAGCGAGGATGGCCCGCTGTTCATCGACACCGTGCGCTCGCCGGCCAAGAAACAGGTGCTGGAGCGGGTCCAGGCGATGATGAAGCGCGAGGTCGAGGCGGCGGGGATCGAGACCGATCTGACCCGAACCGCGCCCGGCGATCTGGAGCGGGCGCTGGAGGACGGCTGGATTCCGCTGCTTCTGGTCAGCTCGTACCGGTTCAACGCCGAGAAGGCGCCGCACTGGGTCGTGGTCACCGGAGTGGACGACCGATTCATCCTGGTCCACGACCCGGACATGGACGAGGATCTGATGAAATCCGATGTGGACTGCACCCATGTCCCGATCCCCCGCTCCGCTTTCGGCTCCATGACGCGATTCGGCCGCTCGCGCCTGCAGGCGGTGGTCTACGTCGCCAAGGGAGGCACCGCGTGACCCAGCCCGTCATCTTGATCGACCGGCCGGGCGACCTGCCGACGGCGCCGGAGGGGCTCCGGGTCGTCGCCACCTCGGACTACCTCACCGATCCTAAATCCGCCGGCAAGGGGCCGGTGCGGATCATCAACCTGTCCCGCGATCTGGTCTATCTCGGCCAGGGCTACTACGCCTCCCTGCTCGCCGACGCCCGCGGCCACAAGGTGCTGCCGACGGCCGCGACGATCCTGGCGCTGAAGGACCGGGGCCGGGTCTGGACCGGCGTGCGGGCGGTCGAGCGCGTCCTGCTCCGCACGCTCAGCCGGATGAAGGAGGCGCCGGAGGCGTCGTTCTCCCTCGACGTCTATTTCGGCCGCACCGTGGATACCCGGTTCTCCCGGGTGGCCCGCGAGGCGTTCGACCGGTTCCGGGCGCCCATCCTGCGGGTCAAGGTGACCCTGGACGCCACCTGGGGCTTCTACGTCCGGGCGGTCAGCCAGCGCACGGTGGACGAGCTTCGGTCCGACGAGCACGAGCCCTTCGCCGCCGCGCTGGACGCCCATACCCGGCGCGAATGGCGCGCCCCCTCGGCCAAGCGCCCGGTGCGCCACACCCTCGCCGTGCTGTTCGATCCCAAGGAGGCGCTGCCGCCCTCCGACCCGAAGGCACTGGACGCCCTGGAGCGGGTGGGCGCCCGTATGGGCGTGTCGGTCGAGCGCATCCGCACCCGCGACTACGCCCGGCTGTCGGAGTTCGACGCCCTCTTCATCCGCATGACCACCGCCCTCGACAACCCGACCTGGCGCTTCGCCCGCAAGGCCGAGGACGAGGGGATGCCGGTGATCGACGACCCGACCTCGATGCTCCGCTGCACCAACAAGGTGTTCCTGGCGGAGACCCTGCTTGCCAAGGGCGTCCCGGCGCCGAAGACCCTGATCCTGGACAGCCGGGGCATCGGTCGCGTGGCGGACGAGCTTGGGTTTCCGGTCGTGCTGAAGATTCCCGACGGCTCGTTCTCGCGCGGCGTGTTCAAGGCGGAGACCCCGGCGGACCTGAAGAGGATCGCGAAGAGCCTGTTCGCCGACAGCGACCTAATCCTGGCGCAGGAGTTCATGCCGACCGATTTCGACTGGCGGGTCGGCGTGCTCGACGGCAAACCGCTTTTCATCTCCCAGTACAAGATGGCCCCGAAGCACTGGCAGATCTACAACCACGGGGCCACCGGACGCGGCAAATCCGGCGGCTTCACCACCATGGCGGTGGAGGATACGCCGGCGGACGTGCTCGACGTGGCGATGCGCGCGGCCAATCTGATGGGCACCGGTCTGTACGGGGTGGACCTGAAGCAGAACGACCGCGGCGTCTTCGTGGTCGAGGTCAACGACAACCCGAACATCGACCACGGCGTCGAGGACAAGGTGCTCAAGGACAAGCTGTACGAGCGGCTGATCGACAGCTTTATCCACCGGATCCGGGCCCGCTAGAGCGCGATCGGTTCAGATCGAATCGATCTGAACCGTGAATCGCCCTCTAACTCATTAACGATAGAGCAAATTCACACGACCAGATGTTTCCATCTGATCGTGATTTGCTCTAGCTCTCTTCTTTCTCCTTCTCCG
>JAVKFT010000010.1:0-13289 GCA_040223655.1 Thalassobaculaceae bacterium
CCGTCTTCTGACCCGCCTCCTGCTCACGCAAGATCGCGATGATCTGCTCTTCGCTGAACCGACTGCGCTTCATCTGATCCGTCTCCTGAAGGGTGACGGACTCTAATCAAATCTGGAGGAATTTGCGGGGCTCAGGTCAAGGCTTCAATCGTAGTGTCCAGAATCATTCGCACATTCGATAAGGCGACGGCCCCGGTGGTTTGGATTTTGTCCGTGTAGAGAGCGGTGCCCGTGCCGAGGTCGAGCGACAAGGGCTACTGGGTCCGCTGTGAGGCTCACTAGGCCACTTGCTTTAGCTCGGTCCAAATTCGCGAGAAGACAGTGCCCATAGCCCTATCACGCCGCCGTATGGCGAAGATATCGGTATGTCGCGGTAGGAAGCCCTCAACGTTCAGAGCGACCAGTTCGCCGCTTTTCAGTTCGGGCTCAATCATATGTTCCGGCAATCCACCCCACCCGAGGCCTTTCATTATCACCGATTTTTTGGTGGTGAAGTCGGATACAGTCCACCGTCGTCCCCCGGAGAGGACGTCACGGGTTTGTTGGAAATCAGGGCCGCCGGTGCCGGCGACGATGATTTGGGCATAGCCCTGCATTTCCATGCGCGAGAGAAAGCCGCCGCGCCGCGCGGCTTCGAAGCTCTTATGGGCGACGGGGCGAATGACGACGGCGCCGACCGGCAGGATCTCAACCTGGTCGACTGGCACCCCGTCTAGTCCGGCCACGATCAAATCCGCCTCGCCGTTCATAAGCCGGTCAAGCGGCCCCCCCATCATCTCGGCCGAAACGGCAATATGCGTGCTTGGGAATTCATCTCCGATCCGCCCGAGAACCGTAAGAAGCGACGTCAGCGACATGGTCGCCGTCAGCGCGATCCGGACAAGTGGTTCCTGCGCGCTACGCAACCCATGCGCGGTCGTCTGCAGCCGGCGGAATTGGTCCAGTACCCGCGAGGCCTCCCGAAAAAACACCTCGCCGTCCGTCGTCAGCTTCGGGCGATAGTCTTCGCGCGAAAAAAGCGCGAACTGAAGCTCGTCCTCCAGCTTCCGGATTTGGTGACTGATTGCGGATTGCGCCTTGTTCAGGCGCTCGGCGGCGCCGCGAAAGGTGCCCGTACCCACAATCGCGTTCAAAGCGATCAGTTGCTCGAGGGTCATCCGCTCTCTCACTCGATCTACAAATTAGATCGTTAATATGAAAACTCGATATTATCAATTGTTCGGTCGCTTCAGCATATATCGGGCTCAACTCAACCCGATGGAGCAACCCCATGAAACTCTACTACAAGCCGGGCGCATGCTCGCTCGCCAGCCACGTCATGCTGCATGAGGTCGGCGCGGAGTTCGACATCGAGGCCGTGGACACGGCCGCGGGTCGGACCGAGACAGGCCGGAATTTTCGCGACATCAGCCCGAACGGCTATGTCCCAGCGCTGGAGATCGACGGCGTTGCCCCACTGACCGAAAGCCCGTCGATCCTGCAATTCATCGCGGACACGCATTCGGACAAGGCCTTCGCCCCCGGCCTCGGTTCAGTGGAACGGGCGCGCCTGCAGCAATTCCTGAACTTCGGGTCGGCCGAACTTCACAAATCCTGGGGACCGCTTTTCACGGATGGATCGAGCGAAACGGAGGAAGCGGCTGCGAAGCGGAACGTTGCCTCGAAATTCGACTATCTCGAGAGCGTTCTGTCGGACGGCCGCCACTACCTGATCGACAACCGGTTTTCCGCCGCGGACGCCTATGTGTTCGTCCTCTCCAACTGGGCAAACTTCAAGGACATTGATCTGACTGCCTGGCCGCATCTCTCCCGTTACGTGGAGCGCGTGCAAGCGCGCCCGTCGACAGTGGCGGCGATGAGGGCGGAGGGACTTCTGTGATGAAGAGCGCCGACGAACGGGACATCGAATCCCTGATGCAGCGCTACTTCGATGGCCTCCACCACGCCGACAGCACGGTCTTGCGCACGGTGTTTCACCCGAAGCTGGCCTATGTCAACGCGACCGCCGGAAACCACGAGTTCCTGGATTTCGCGGCCTACATGACCCGGATCGAGAATCGGATCTCGCCCGCCGAACGTGGAGAAACCCGGAACGAGGGCATCGACCGGATCACCGTGGACAACGGTCAGATGGGCTTTGTGGAGGCGCATATGACGATGATCGGCCGCGACTACCAGGATCTGCTCACCCTCCTTCGAACGGACGAGGGCTGGAAAGTGATCACCAAGGTGTTCGCCTATCAAGAGGAGGAGCTTTAAGCGATGCCCTACGTCAACATCAAGGTGACCCGTGAAGGCGGCCCCGACGGCAACGGCCCCACCGTAGAGGAAAAGGCGCAATTGATCGGGGGCGTCACGGACCTGCTTCAACGCGTTCTGAACAAGTCACCCGCCTCAACATTCGTCGTGATCGACGAGGTCTCCCTCGACAATTGGGGGATCTCTGGAGAGACGGTTCGCGATCTCCGCGGTTCCAAACCAAATAATACGGCAAGCCGCCCAAGCGGGGCGGTTAGCCCGTCCTCAACTGACTTGTCGCGTGGGGAAACATGAGAATGAACGACAGTAGTATTTGGATGTATCTGACGATGGCACTAGCCGGCTTGGCGATCCCGGTCATGGCCGCGCTCAGTGCGGGCATCGGCCAGAAAGTTGGGGCACCCACAGCAGCCTGCGCCATTTTCGCCACGGCTGCGCTCGCAGCGGCCGTCTTCGCGCAGATTAATGGCGGCCTCAAGATCGGATCTGCCGCCGCTGTGCTAGCGCCAGCACTACTGGCCGGGGCGCTCATTGCCTTCTACCTGCTATCGATTACCCTCCTCGGCCCGCGCATAGGCATCGGTACCGCCGTGCTCCTAGTGCTCGTCGGTCAAGTCGTGAGCGCCTTCATCATCGATACATTAGGGCTCCTAGGCGCGCCGCGGACAGCCATCAGTGTTCCTCGGGTCTGCGGCATCGTATTGATGATCGTCGGCGTCGTTCTTGCTAGGCGCCCAATCGCCGAGCCCTGAGATTGGGCAGGGAGTAACGAGCGACGAAGCAACGACTGATCGGGGCTCGTCCTCCTGACCGGGGTCCATTAGGTGGTCCAGTTGCGGAGTTAAAGTCTGGCCACTTCGGCCGCATGATTGCGGCGGGTTTTCAGACCGCATCCGAGAGTTGGTTTTCCGGGGACGAAGGCTTCGGGAGCCGGCGGTCGCCCGCTGAAGGGCGACCGCCTAAAGGAGCTATCAGGCACTAAAGTTCAATCTGCTCCGAAATTGTTAGGGCATCATCCACTTCGATACCGAGATATCGCACCGTGCTCTCAAGCTTCGTATGACCGAGCAACAGCTGAACGGCACGCAGATTGCCGGTCTTGCGGTAGATCTGAGCCGCCTTCGTGCGTCGCATCGTGTGCGTCCCGTAGGCTGAGCTGTCGAGCCCGGCACTCTCAACCCAGGCATGAACGATCCGGGTATACTGCCGCGGGGACAATTGGGGGCTCAGCCTCAATCGGCTCGGGAAGAGGTAATCGCCAGGACGCCTGCCGGCGTAGTCGATCCATGCCTCGACCGACTTGCGTGTGGGCTCGGTCAGTTCGAACTGCACCGGGCGTCCGGTCTTCTGCTGAAGGATCGTAGTCCGTTCACGAATGCGGTCGCTGGCCTGAACGTCCTCCACTTTCAAGCTGACCAGATGGCATCCGCGCAGCTTGCTGTCGATCGCAAGATTGAACAGAGCCAGATCCCGCTTGCTGCAATTGATCTCCAAGCGGATACGGATGCCCCAAACGTCCTTGGGCTTCAGCGGTCTTTTCTGGCCGACCAGACGGCCCTTGTTCCAAGGTGCCGGGCGAGCAACGGACGTCTCTGAAAGGCTGGTATCAGGACGCATAGTCGTATCCTCCAAAAGGAACGACCTCCCCCACGCCACTATTCAGAACCTATGGAACAACGTTGGCAACCGGAGATCGATCGAAAGCTGTCGACCTGCCGCGACCCATTGCGGTCGTTGGAGGTCTCCTCGCCGAGCGCCCCGGAGCGGTCGCTCGAGCACATCATCTGGCGACGGACACTTCTCATCCATGGAGGAAGTTTCGGCGCTCAGGTCACGCAGCTTGTCGCGGGTGATAGCGCCCGGCACCCGGATCGCCGGGCCCGGCCCCCGGGAACGGGTGGCGGCCGACGTCGTGGTGCGATTTGATGGTCACCGCCGGCGCACGACACGCTCTCGATCACGTCCGGGCACAGGGTGCCGTCGGCGCGCGGCTCCTGCGCCGCAAAGGCCCCGGCCTCGGTCCGCTTCGACGCCTCTCAGCCCGGATGCAGCCCCGGCGCCTCCTGCCCCGTGCGCGCCACGTAATCCGTATACCCGCCGCCGAACTGATGCACGCCCTCGGGCGTCAGTTCCAGCACCCGGTTCGACAGCGCCGCCAGGAAATGGCGGTCGTGGCTGACGAACAGCATGGTGCCCTCGAATTCCGACAATGCCGCGACCAGCACGTCCTTGGTCGCCATGTCCAGGTGGTTGGTCGGCTCGTCCAGCACCAGGAAGTTAGGCGGGTCGAACAGCATCATCGCCATCACGAGCCGCGCCTTCTCGCCGCCGGAGAGCATCCGGCAGGTCTTCTCGACATCGTCGCCGGAGAAGCCGAAGCAACCGGCGAGCGTGCGCAGCGCCCCCTGCCCCGCCAGCGGAAACGCCGTCTCCAGCGTCTCGAAGATCGTGTCGTCGCCGTCCAGCAGGTCCATGGAGTGCTGCGCGAAATAGCCCATGCGAACGCTGGCGCCGAGCGCCACGCTGCCCCGGTCCGGGGCGATCTCGCCCGCCGCCATCTTCAGCAGCGTCGACTTGCCCGCACCGTTCGCGCCCAGCACGCACCAGCGTTCCTTGCGCCGCACCCGGAAATCCAGCCCGGCATAGATCGGCTGGCTGCCATAGCCCTTGTGCACGTCCCTGAAGCTGGCCACGTCGTCGCCGGAGCGCGGGGGCACGCGGAAATCGAACTGCACGGACTGGCGGCGCCGGGGCGGTTCCACCCGTTCGATCTTGTCCAGCTTCTTCACCCGGCTCTGCACTTGCGCTGCATGCGAGGCCCGCGCCTTGAAGCGCTCGATGAACTTGATCTCCTTGGCCAGCATCGCCTGCTGGCGCTCGTACTGCGCCTGGCGCTGCTTTTCGTTCAGCGCGCGCTGCTGGTCGTAGAAATCGTAGTTGCCGGAATAGGTGGTAAGCGTGCCGCCGTCGATCTCCACGATCTTGCCGACGATGCGGTTCATGAACTCGCGGTCGTGCGAGGTCATCAGCAGTGCGCCGTCATAGGCCTTCAGAAAGGCTTCCAGCCAGATCAGGCTCTCGAGGTCCAGATGGTTGCTTGGCTCGTCCAACAGCATGCCGTCGGGCCGCATGAGCAGGATGCGGGCGAGTGCCACGCGCATCTTCCAGCCGCCCGAGAGCAGGCCGACATCGCCGTCCATGCGCTCCTGGCTGAAGCTCAGTCCGGCCAGCACCTCGCGCGCGCGGGCCTCCAGCGCATAGCCGTCCAGCTCCTGAAACCGCGTCTGCACCTCGCCATAGCGCTCGACGATCGCGTCCAATTCGCCGGCCCGGTCGGGATCGACCATCGCGGACTCCAGCGCGGCCATCTCGGCCGACAGCGCGCTGACGGGCCCGACGCCGTCCATCACCGCGGCGACGGCGCTCTTGCCCGCCATCTCGCCGACATCCTGGCTGAAATAGCCGATGGTCATGCCGGTCTCGACCGTCACCTGACCGTCGTCCGGCTTCTCCTCGCCGGCGATCATGCGGAACAGCGTGGACTTGCCCGCGCCGTTCGGCCCGACCAGCCCGGCCTTCTCCCCCTTCTGCAGGCCCATCGAGGCGGCCACGAACAGGATCTGATGGCCGTTCTGCTTGACGATGTTGTCGAGATGAATCATGAGGCCTGCGCTGCAAAGAGTGGGTGCCGGGGCGGGGTTATAGACGGCGCGCCGCCCGCGCGTCGTCGCAAATCTGCCATACCAGGGCAAAGCGGGTGCGGTCTGGCGAGTGCCTTCAGCCGGTCGAACCGTCAGAAGACCGCATCGTACTGATCGCGAGTCGGCTCAAAGTCGCACAACAGGACTGCGAGACCCGCCATGGCAAAGTAGAAGGCAGGCTGACTGGAGGCGACCTGCCGTGGCCCACCCAACTGAGGATCACAATATGACATGACGCACGCCGCAAACTCTTGGTTTCTCAGTAGAATTTTCGCGCGCTGTCCTGTCCGAGACGGGACAGGTTGATGCCGACGCGTTCGGCCGAATGGGTGAGAAGCTGGCGAGCGGAACGTTCCGCCCGAGCTTGACTGCGCTGGGCGACGGCCTCGAGGAGCTGTCGCCAGTCGGCCGCCGACTGGCGCCGGTCATCCGCGGTCAGGAAACTAACGGCCCGACCTCGGATAAGCTGCCACGTCCCCATCCCGGCCAGACGCTCATACAACTCCGGAAGGCGCTGATTGCCCGAGTACTGGACCAGCAGGTTCTGGGCGCGGATTGACTGGTCAGAGAAAGACTGCGGGTCGGCGGTCTCGTCGGCGGCGGTGCGTTCCAGATCCGCAACCGCCTGCTCCAACTCGGCCAGCATCGCTGGGTCGTTCAGCCGCGCACAACGCCCAGCGGCTACACCCAGCAGAGCCGCGCGGATCTCGAAGATGTAGCTGACATCGGCCTGCGAGTATTCCGCCACCCGCGCGCCGGAGCGCGGGATCCGGACCACGTAGCCCTGCTTCTCGAGTTCGATCAGCGCCTCGCGCACGGTCGCCCGGCTGACCGCATGCTGCTGCGCCAGGGCCTCTTCCTTCAGCCGGTCGCCCGGCGCGAGCTTGCCAGTCATCACCTCCGCCAGCACGATATCGGCAAGCTGGGCCGGGAGGGACTTGGCGGATTTTCCAAGCGGGACCGCACTCACCTGATGCTGTTCCTGTCTGTCCATCATTCGCTTCGCCTGAGCGGCGGTACCCCGTTAAGCCGGCCGCACGCCGCATGCACTCCAGCGGGTGCCGGGGGGCACCCACGCTGGTGGTGACGCACGCCTCTGACCACAACCACTTTTAGGCATCTAGCGGCCTTGTCGGCAAGGCGAAAGCGCCGTCCAGGATCCGATTTAGAATCATTATTGTCAGACAATCGACAGTCGGTTACTGATTCGAAAAGCAAGAAAGTCAAACCTGAGGGATGGAAATGAGTGACCTGAAAATCACCCCGCTTGGGTTCGCCGCCGGCGCCCAGGTGACCGGCGTCAATCTGAGCAAGCCGCTGTCCTCGGCGGATCGCCAGGCGATCCACGCCGCCTGGCTGAAGCACCTGGTTCTGGTCTTCCCGGACCAGCAGCTGAGCCCTGAGGAGCAGATCCGCTTCTCGGAAGACTTCGGCGAACTCGACCCGCAGACGAGCCAGGCCGCCTCGACCCTGCATCCGGACCACAACCAGATCCTGGTGCTGTCGAACAAGATGGTCGGCGGCAAGAAGTCCGGCACCCACAATTCCGGCCGCAACTGGCACACCGACCTCAGCTACACCCTGCGCCCGGCCAAGGGTGCCACCCTGCACTGCCTTGAGAAGCCGCCGGTCGGTGGCGACACCATGTTCGCCAACCTGTACCTGGCCTACGAGACGCTCGGGCAGCGCATCAAGGATCTGCTCGAAGGCTTGGAAGCGGTGCACGACGTCACGCTGATCCGTGGCCTGGAGCAGCGCGAGCCCGAGGTGATCGCGGAGATGAAGCAGCGCAACCCGCCGGTCATCCATCCGGTCATCCGGGTGCATCCGGAGACCGGACGGAAGTCCTACATGGTCGGCGAGCGCATCCGCGGCTTCGTCGGTATGAGCGACGAGGAGAGCCAGGCGCTCAAGGATCTGCTGAACCGCCATGCCGCCTCGCCGGAGTTCATCTACCGGCACCGCTGGAGCCTGGGCGATGTGGTTATGTGGGATAACCGCTGCACCTGCCATGTGGCGCTGGGAGATTTCGATCAGACCAGGCCCCGCGTGATGCATCGCTGCTCGCTGGAGGGCGAACAGGAGACCGGCCGCTTCGTCGAGCGCGGCAATACCGGCGTGACCGACCGGGCCGCCATGGTCCAGGCCGTCGCCGCCGTTTCCTGAGGCCGAACCGGGCGCGGACCGGTGTCCGTGCCCGGGAAACCTCCGGCTGCCTGAGCGGAGCCGACGGAGCGTCGCCCGCAGGCCGGACCACGCGGCGCGAACTTACCGGGACAGGTTGATATGGTGGCGAACAGGCCCGACAAGGGTCGATCCGAATGGCGTGACCCAGCCGTGATGGACACGGTGGCGGGGCAGTGCACGCCCGGGCTCTACCCGAGAATTACCGGCGAGAGTGCCTCGCAGCCGTCTGAGCCGATCTCCTATGCGAGCCGGGGCGGTTCCGGTCTCGAACTGGCGTTTCTGGGCGCCGTGTGGTTGCTGACCGCTGGTCTGCTCTGGCATGGCCTGTCGCTCGATTTCTGGCGCGACGGAACGATCGGACCCGGCGCCTATCCGGTCTCGGCCCTGGCCGGTCTGCTGCTGATCACCACGATCCTGTTCGCCAAGGCGCTTCGGGTCCGCGAATTGCGGATCTACTCACCCTTCGTGCCGGGATTGCTGGACGACACCCGCCTGCAACGGGTCGCCGCCGCGATGGGACGCGACATCGGCATCCGGGTGCGCGTCATCTCCAAGGACGGCGAGGGTCGCTTCTCCGCCCTCTGGGCTGGAAGCCGAGGTGCCGGCACCGGCAGTGCCCTGACCGTCGTCGGCTCCGACCTGACCACGCTGCCGAACTTCCACGCCGCGGCCCTATGCGACGGGCGGCTCGAGCCGCTGGGCGGATTGTTCTTCGACCCGGACCTCCTGGTCGTCGCCGCAGACAGCCATTTGCAGGACGCGGGTGATCTCGACCGGGCAGAATACCGTCTGCGGCTCGGTTTCGGCCATCACGAGGATGTCGACCACGCCCTCGATCGCTGGCTTGCAGCCACTCAGGGCTTCGCCTTCGAGCCGACCCATAGCGAGGATGCGAGCGTCCTGACGGAGGCTCTGGCCGACGGCCGGCTCGACGCGGCCGTGCTGCGGCTGTCCCAGGTGCGCCAGGACCTCGGCACCGGCGCGTTGCGCTGCATCGCCATCTTCTCCCAGCCCCATCTGCATCCCGGCGCCGACGAGGCCGCTCGGTTCGGGGGCTGGGAGTACCCGGTGGCCTCCGGTCACTGGGCTGCCCTGATGGCACCGGCCGAGATGGCGACTGCAAAGAAATCGGCGCTGGAAAAAGCCCTCGCGTCGGCCATGGCTGACCTGCCGCCGGAGGAAGGGATTCTGCGCGGCTGGTCCTATCTGCCGGCCGAGACGATGCATCGGGTGCTGGACATGCAGCGCGCCAGTCTCAGCCGCCTTCACGATGCGGACGCCCGCCCCGAGGCACCGCGCGGGAAGATCGTCGCCCTGGTGGCTGCGATCGCAGGCCTCGCCGCCTTCCCGTTCGTCATGGTGGAGATCGGCTTCGTCGTCACCGCGTTCATCTATGTGGCGGCACTGATGCTGATCCTGTGGCCGAAACTGACCGCCGGACGGGCGGTTCTGTCCCTGGTCGCGGCCGCCGGCCTCAGCCTCGGGACCTTTCTGCTGTTCACCAAGGTCTTCAGCATCCTGCTGCCGGCATCGGACCTGGTCGAGGGGATGTTCCGATGAACCTGCTGGTCGACGGCTTCTCCGCGGTTCTGGAATTCCAGACCCTCATCTATCTCGCCGGCGCGGTGCTGCTCGGGATCATGGCGGGCGCGATCCCGGGGATCTCCGCCACCATGGGCGTGGCTCTGCTGGCGCCGCTGACCTTCACCATGGACCCGCTGATCGGGATCCTCAGCTTGGTGGGTGTCTATTGCGGCGCGGTCTATGGCGGCTCGCTCTCCGCCATCCTCCTCGGCATTCCCGGTACCCCCGGCGCGGTGGCCACCACGCTCGACGGCTACGCCATGTCGCGCCAGGGCCGGCCGGGGATCGCGCTCGGCATCGCGACCCTCTCGTCCTTTCTCGGCGGATCGCTGAGCGCCGTCGCCCTGATGCTGCTGTCCTATCCGATCGCCGATTTCGCGCTGGCCTTTGGACCTCAGGAGTACCTGGCGCTCGTTGTCTTCGCCATGACCGCCATGGCGGCCCTGTCCGGTGGCGCCTTCCTGAAGGGGCTGTTCGCCGGCTTCATCGGGCTGTTCCTGGCCGGCATCGGCATCGACGAGACCTATGGGGTGTCGCGCTATCACTTCGGCCATCTGATGCTGATGGGCGGGATCTCCTTTATCCCGGTCACGATCGGGCTGTTCGCCATCCCCGAGACCCTGCTCAGCATCGAGCGCATCGGCCTCGCCCCGCGCCGGGCGATCCGGGTCAACCGGATCCTGCCGGGACGCCGTATCCTCCTATCCTTGCTGCCGGCGCAGTTCCGGTCCTCGGTGATCGGCACCATCGTCGGCGCCGTGCCGGGAGCCGGCAGCGATGTGGCCGCCATCGTCGGCTACAGCCAGGGCAAGGTTCTGTCGCGCCAGTCGGAGCGGTTCGGCACCGGCTCCGAAGAAGGCATCGCCTGCGCGGAATCCGCCAACAACTCGGCGACCGGCGGCTCGCTTATCCCGCTCCTGACGCTCGGCATTCCGGGCGGGGCGGTGACCGCGATCATGCTCGGCACCTTCATGACCCACGGCCTGCAGCCTGGGCCGCTTCTGCTGCACAACAACGCGGAGCTGGTTTACCAGATCTTCGCCGGCGTCTTCGTCGCCAACATCCTGCTGCTGATCTTCGGCCTCAGCGGCTCCAAGCTGTTCGCCCGCGTGCTGCAGATCCCGGAGAGCATCCTGATCCCGGCGATCCTGCTGCTCTGCGCCATCGGCGCCTATGCCATGCGCACCAATCCGGTGGACGTCCTGATCATGTTCATCGCCGGCATGGTCGGCTACGTGATGGTCAAGACCGGCATTCCACGCGCCCCGCTCATCATCGGCCTCATCCTGGGGCCGATGCTGGAAGGCGAACTCGCCCGCTCGCTGATCCTGATCGGCACCGACTGGACCGGTCTGTTCACCCCGATCAGCAGCGTGATCTGGCTGCTCGCCATCGCCCCGTTCGTCCTGCCGCTCGCCCGACGCGCGACCCGGCGGTTTCGGAACCACATGAAAACGAAAAACTAGAGGGAGAAGACCATGCGACTGACCCATCTCACAGGCGCCGGAAAGGCGCTCGCCCTGACCGGCCTGGCGCTCGGCCTCGGCGTTTCGGCCACTCAGGCGGCAGACTATCCGCAGAAGCCGGTGGAACTGGTGATCCCGTTCTCCCAGGGCGGCGGCACCGATCAGGTTGGGCGGATCTTCGCCCAGTATGCCGAACCCTATCTCGGGACCGAGATCTTCGTGAGCAACCGAACCGGCGGAAGTGGTGCGGTCGGCTTCTCCTACGGCGCTGCCGCCAAGCCGGACGGGCATGTGATCACGATGGTCGTCACCACCCTTGCCGCCGCCCCGCATACCATCGAGCAGTATCCGGTGAGCCATGAGGACTTCGCGCCGGTCTGCTTGCTGACAGCACCGCCGGCGACCCTGGCGGTCCATCCGGACAGCGGGATCGACAGCCTGGAGGATCTGATCGCCAAGGCGAAGGCCGAGCCGGGCAAGATCACCATCGGTACGGCGGGCCCCGGGAGCAACACCCACCTGATCGCCGCCTCGCTGGCGGAGCAGGCCGGCATCGACGTGCGCTATGTGCCGAACAAGGGGTCCGGTCCGGCGCTGACTGCAACCTACGGCAAGCACATCGACGTCGCCGTCGCCGACAAGGCCGAGGTGGCGCCGTGGATCGCCGACGGCCGGCTCAAGGTCATCACGGTTTTCACCGACGATCCGGCCAACGGCATCGAGGGCGTGAAGCTGGCGACGGAGAGCGGGTTCAACATCGATATCGGCTCGTTCCGGGCGATCGGTGCCCCGAAGGGGACCCCGCAGCCGGTGCTCGACGTGCTGGTGGAGACGTGCCGCAAGACCGCGGCGGACCCGAAATTCGTGGAGCACATCACCAAGACCGGCACGGAACCCTATGTGCTGCTGGGCGAGAAGTTCGGCGCCTGGCTCGCCAACAAGCACAAGGCGTTCGGCGATGCGGTCAAGGCGGCCGGGCTATAAGACGCGCCCACTTGCCACAATCTTGAATGAGCGTCAGGGAGCCGCCTGTTCGTCGGGCGGCTCCCAAGTCATTTCTATCTGTGGCCTCCGACCCATAGCGGACAAAGGTGGTTTCTAGGCTGCTCGCCCCAAACCGGACGTTCGAGGACATCCCGATCACTCGATAGGCGCTACTCATTCCTGTTTGAGATACAGGGGCTTAGGTCATCTGATACGAGCTCTTCCAAGAAAGAAAGGCAGCAGTTCACCCATTCAGCGCTATCGATTTTCACGTGCATCTCGTGATTGAAATTGCAATATATATTTTATCTTGGTGGCGGGAGGACTTAAGCGGTGACGCGTGAAGAAATCGAGAATGCACTGCTGACAACGGGTGCCGTCCATGCCGAGGGCGCGGAACGTATCGAGCTGACGGATGGCGTAGCCCGACGACTAGCCGCCCTCGTTTTTGATCGCCTTCGGTCTACGGAGCTCGGCAATCTCAGAGAAAACCAGGATTTCTTTCAGGCTCTAGAGCTTACGTACCAGGAGCACGAAGACGATCCGAATCTTGAGGCTGAAGCAGACACAAGCGTTATCGAGCCCGAAGCGCCGCCGGAGGAGAGAACTTGGCGACTAAAAAGGATCGAGACGAAAGGATTCGGAGGCCTAAACGCAGCATCTAGCGATGTCTTTGTATTCGACGTGGCGGGCAGAAACGTCTGTATCGAAGGCCAGAATGGTAGCGGCAAGAGCTCGCTGGCCAATGCCATTCTGTTCGCTATGACCGGCAAGATCCATCGCGACCAACACGGCCTTTGGGACAACCCGACCCGCCTGGAACCAGTGTTCTCTGATCTAGGCCTCCCGCTTGGTGATTGGGCACCGATCGCCACATATCCCGAACAGTGGGGTAGCGATCGCCCAATCATTGATGTCTCGGTGACGCTTACATTTGGGAACGACACCGACGGAGAAGAGATCCAAGCTGGACACCCGCAAAAACCTCCCCTGTTTTGGTGAGATGTGATTCCCTTCCGAGAGGCTTTTTCAGGAGGGTGGTATGGGTCAGCCGGGTTTGTTTGGGCTCTCGGATCATCTGAAGCGGTTGAGCGATGACGGGGATCCG
>JAVKFT010000011.1:0-136810 GCA_040223655.1 Thalassobaculaceae bacterium
CTCGCGGCAACAACGGCTCGATCCGGCCCCACTCCGCATCGCTCAGCCAGTACAGACCCTTCATACAAGCCTCCTAACGTTGGGAAGCTTGAATCACGGATCCCTCTCAGACGGAATCCCTATTGAGTACGAACCCTAGGCTCGGGGCAGGAACACCCGCTTGAATACCTGGCCGGTGAAGCCGATGACCAGGAAGATCCGCACCACGTGAAAGGCGACGACGATGGGCACCCCGAGATGCAGGACCTTGGCGGTGATGCTCATCTCGGCCATGCCGCCGGGGGAGATCGCCAGGGCCATGGTCGCCGGGGGCAGGCCAACGATCAGGCCGATGACGACCCCGGTGGCCACGTTCAGACCGACCAGGATCACCGTCGACAGGAACGCCGGCGCCAGGAAACGACGGAGCGCCAGGACCCGGTCGCGCTGGTAGCGCAGGCCGAGGGTCGCGCCCATCACCACCTGGGCGAAGTTGATCAGTTCGGTCGGGATGCCGGACAGCACGGTGCCGGAGATCGAGACCCCGACCGCGACGATCATCGGGCCGAGAAACCAGGCGTTGGCGATCTTGCGACGCGCACCGAGCCAGCCGAGGGCGGCGCAGCAGGCGATCAGGAGCACGAAACCCGCCGGCTGAAACGGCAGAGCGACCAACTCGAACGGGTCGGATCCGGTCAGGCCGAGCAGGGTGACCACCGGCGGAATCGTGGTGACGACCAGGAGGATGCGCAGCGACTGGGCCAGGGAGACCGACGACACGTCGCCGCCGTGCCGTTCCGCCAGGACCGACATCTCGACCACGCCGCCGGGAACGCTGGAGAAGAAGGCGGTGGCGGGGTCTGTCTTCGACGTGCGCCGCAGCGCCAGTCCGGCGAGGACGCCGTAGCCGATGGACAGGACCGCGGCGCCACTCATGACCGGGAGGAAGCCGGCCACATAGGCGGCGACCGGGGGGGTGAAGGTCAGCCCGATGGCCGAGCCGAGCAGCACCTGACCGGTCTGCCGTCCGCCAGGCGGCATGGCCAGCCGACCGCCGCAGAGCCCGATGCCGGCGACCACGGCGAGGCTGCCGAGCAGCCAGGGCAGCGGCACCCCGAGACGCGAGAACCCGTAGCCGCCGGCGGCGCCGAGGGCGAGGGTGAGCAGCCAGAGGCCGGCGGATCTCATGCGCGGGTCCGGTCGGGCCTGGCGTCAGAGCGCACGGGTGGCTCCGCCGTCCATGTCGATCACGCTGCCCTGGAGCAGGTCGCCCGCGTCGGAGACGGCGAACAGTGCGAGGTTCGCGATGTCCTCCGGCTTGCCGAGGCGCATGACCCGCCAGTTCGCCTCCATCTTCGCCAGGGCAGCCGCCTCGTCGATCCCCTCGTCGCGCATGATGAACTCGACCCGCTGCCGGATGCGGGGTGTCAGGACAGGGCCGGGATGGATGGCGTTGACCCGTACCCCGTCGGCGACGCCCCGGTCGGCCATGGCCTTGGTGAAGTTCGTCAGCGCCGAATTCACCGACCCGCCGATGGCGAAGTTCTGCTCAGACACCCGGGCGCCCACGCCGATCACGTTGAGGATTCGTCCGCCGGTCTTCACCAGATGCGGCCAAGCGGCGCGGGTCATGCGCACCGCCCCGTAGTACTTGAGCGCGAAGCCGTCCTCGAAATCGGCGTCCGTGAGGTCGAAGAAGTCGCCGTATTTGGTGGCGCCGGCGCTGTGGGCGACGATGTCGAGCTTGCCGAAGGCGCCGAGCACGGCATCCACCACGGCGGCGGCGGTGTCCGGCTGCTTGAGGTCGCCGGCGACGGTCTCGACCCGGCCCCCGGCGTCGCGGATGCCCTCGGCCACGGCGTCCAGCTTGTCCTGGCTGCGGGCGGTGATCAGCACCTCCGCGCCGGCGCTCGCATAGGCTTCGGCGATGGCGGCGCCGATCCCCTGGCTGGCGCCGGTGACCACGGCGGATTTCCCATCCAGCCTCATGACATTCCTCCGCTGCGATGATCTAATCGCAACAATAAGCGCCGATAGAGCCGCATTGCTACCCAGCGAAGGGGCGCCCGCGCCGGAGTGCGAATGGGGCCCGAGAGAGGAAACCATGTCGGCAGCCACGCCGCGTATCGCCATGCCCGACGGCCCCGTCGAGGATCCGGCCTGCTGGCTGGCCTCGGACCTGGAGCGCGACGATCGCTGGATTCATCGGCTGACAGCTGGTGAGGTCGCCGAACTGGACCGCGCCGTTGAAGCCGTCCTGTCCCGAGGGCTGACGGCTCAGCGGTTCGCCCGCGACGACTTCCCGCTGACCAGCCTCGCCGACTCGATCGCCGGCTGGGCGAACGAGATCGACAACGGCCGCGGTTTCGTGCTGGTCCGCGGCCTGGACGCCAGACGCTACGACGAGGATGCGCTGCTGGCGCTCTACTGGGGGATCGGCGTCCATCTCGGTCTGCCGGTAGCGCAGAACGCCAAGGGCGACCTGCTCGGCCATGTGCGCGACCAGGGGCGGAACTACGAGGCGAAGAACGTGCGGGGCTACACCACCGCCGCCCAGCTCAAGGCCCATTGCGATGCCGCCGACGTGGTCGGCCTGTTGTGCCGCCATCCGGCCAAGTCCGGCGGCGAGAGCCTGATCGCGTCCTCCCTGGCGATCTACAACCACATCGCCAAGGAGTACCCGGAGTATCTCGCCCCGCTGATGGCCGGCTTCCATTTCGACCTGCGCGGCGAGGGGTCCACCGACGACCCGAACGAGGTGACCTTCAACAAGGTGCCGGTGTTCTCCTGGTACGAAGGGCGGATGTCGTGCCGCTACAATGGCAAGACCATCATCGACGGCATGGCCAAGGCCGGCGAGCCCCTGGAGGGCCTCGCGCTCGAGGCGGTGCAGGCGGTCGGCGAGCTCGCGATGAGCAAGCCGTTCCGCTACGACATGGTGTTCCAGCAGGGCGACATTCAGCTCCTGTCGAACCACACCATCCTGCACGCCCGCTCCGCCTTCGAGGACTGGCCCGAGGAGGAGCGCAAGCGGGATCTCTGGCGGCTCTGGCTGAACCTGCGGGACGGCCGGCCGCTCGCCCCGGAATTCGCCGACCGGATGAACACCGGCCCGCGCGGCGGCGTCCGGATACGCGTCCAGGCGGCGGAGTAGACGTCCGGCGTGATTCCCACTGAGCGGTTCATCGCCGACGCACTCGCCAACCCGGTGAACGGCGCCATCCTCGACCGGTTGCCGCGACTCGGCATCCGCCAGCCCTGGCTGGTGGCGGGCTGTCTGTACCAGGCGGTGTGGAACGGCCTGGCCGGGCGGCCGCCCGCCGAGAACGTCAAGGACTACGACATCTTCTACTGGGACGAGGACACGAGCTGGGAGGCCGAGGATGCGGTGATCCGGCGCGGGACCGCCCTGCTGGCGGATCTCGGCGTCGAGATCGAGTTCAAGAACCAGAAGCGGGTGCCGATCTGGTACCCCGAGCGCTTCGGCGCCCCCTATCCGCCGGTGCGCCGGGCGGCGGACGGCATCGACCGCTTCCAGGTCCTGTGCACCTGCGTCGGTCTGACGCCGGCGCGCGACCTCTATGCGCCCTACGGTCTGGAGGATCTCTATGCCGGGAGGCTGGTGGCCAATCCGACGACGCCGACCCCGCACCTGGCGCGCGGCAAGATGGAGAGCTACCGGGCGCGCTGGCCGTGGCTGACCGTGGTCGACGCCGCGGCGGCAGACGAGGGCCGGGCCGAGGGCTGAGCTGGGGGCTGAGCTGGGGACTGAGCCGGCCGGGCGGCCCGGGCCGGGTAGGGGCACCCGAGCCCCGGCGACAACGCCCGTCGATGCCGATTTCCGGTGCCGGACCGTCTTGCACCCCCCATACCCCTGTGCTAGAGAGCCCTCGCGCTGGCGCGGGACTCTCTCGCCAGCTAGGTTTTATGTTCGATCGGCACGCTGAGAACCTTTGCAATTCAACGGGTTCCGGCTGACCGTCAAACGGGACGAAGGGGCGCTTCCAGGTGGCTTCGCAATCAAAAGGCCTCGCCGCTCGCTACGCCTTGGCGTTGTACGAGCTGGCCGACGACCAGAAGGCGTTGGACGACGTCGCGGGAGACCTCCAGTCCCTGCGCCAGCTGCTCGCCGAGAGCGAGGAGTTCGTTCGGCTGATCCGCTCGCCGGTGCTGTCGCGCGGCGACCAGTCCAAGGGTGTGGCCGCCATCTGCGACAAGTTCGGCGCCAACGCGCTGACCGCCAAGTTCCTGGGCGTTCTCGCCTCCAACCGCCGGCTCTTCGCCCTGCCGAATGTCATCACCGCATATCTCGACGAGCTGGCCCGCCGTCGCGGCGAGGTCGCCGCCAGCGTCACCTCCGCCGTGGAGCTGTCGAAGGACGAGGTCGAGGCGGTCACCGACGCCCTGCGCAAGGTCGTCGGCCAGAAGGTTTCCGTAAATCTAACCGTCGATCCGGCGTTGATCGGCGGTCTGGTCGTGCGCGTCGGTTCGCGCATGATCGATAGTTCGCTTCGCACCAAGCTGCAGCGTCTGCAGTTCGCCATGAAAGGGGTTGGCTGATGGAAATCCGCGCCGCCGAGATCTCCTCTATCCTGAAAGATCAGATCGCAAACTTCGGTGCCGAGGCCGAGGTCGCGGAAGTCGGTCAGGTCCTGTCCGTCGGTGACGGTATCGCCCGTGTCTACGGTCTGGACCAGGTCCAGGCCGGTGAGATGGTCGAATTCCCGAACGGCATTCGCGGCATGGCGCTGAACCTCGAGGCCGACAACGTCGGTATCGTGATTTTCGGCGACGACCGCGAGATCAAGGAAGGCGACACGGTCAAGCGGACCGGCGCCATCGTGGACGTGCCGGTCGGCAAGGGCCTGTTGGGCCGCGTTGTCGACGGTCTGGGCAACCCGATCGACGGCAAGGGTCCGCTCGAGGACGTCGAGCGCAAGCGCGTCGAGGTCAAGGCGCCGGGCATCATGCCGCGTAAGTCGGTGCATGAGCCGATGCAGACCGGCCTGAAGGCGATCGACAGCCTGATCCCGGTCGGCCGCGGCCAGCGCGAGCTGATCATCGGCGACCGCCAGACCGGCAAGACCGCCATCGCCGTCGACACCTTCATCAACCAGAAGAGCGTCAACGACGCCGCCGGCGACGACGAGAGCAAGAAGCTCTTCTGCGTCTACGTCGCGGTCGGTCAGAAGCGCTCCACGGTTGCGCAGATCGTGAAGACGCTCGAGGATTACGGGGCGATGGAGTACTCCATCGTCGTCGCCGCCACCGCCTCCGAGCCGGCCCCGCTGCAGTTCCTAGCCCCGTATGCCGGCTGCGCGATGGGTGAGTACTTCCGCGACAACGGCATGCACGCTGTGATCGTGTATGACGATCTGTCCAAGCAGGCCGTCGCCTACCGTCAGATGTCCCTGCTGCTGCGCCGCCCGCCGGGCCGCGAGGCGTATCCGGGCGACGTGTTCTACCTGCACTCCCGCCTGCTGGAGCGCGCCGCGAAGCTCAACGACGACAACGGCGCAGGCTCCCTGACCGCCCTGCCGGTCATCGAGACCCAGGCCGGCGACGTCTCCGCCTACATCCCGACCAACGTGATCTCGATCACCGATGGTCAGATCTTCCTCGAGACGGACCTGTTCTATAAGGGCATCCGCCCGGCCGTGAACGTCGGCCTGTCGGTGTCGCGTGTCGGTTCCGCCGCCCAGATCAAGGCGATGAAGCAGGTCGCCGGCTCGATCAAGCTGGAGCTGGCCCAGTATCGCGAGATGGCCGCGTTCGCGCAGTTCGCCTCCGATCTGGACGCCTCGACCCAGCGTCTTCTCGCCCGCGGATCGCGTCTGACCGAGCTGCTGAAGCAGGCTCAGTTCAGCCCGATGCCGGTCGAGGAGCAGGTCGTGTCGATCTTCGCCGGCGTGAAGGGCTTCCTGGATAAGATCGAGATTTCCGAGATCGGCCGCTTCGAGCAGTCGCTCCTCTCGGAGATCAAGAGCAAGGAGCCGGGGATTCTGGAGACCATCCGCACCGAGAAGGCGCTGTCGGACGACACCTCGGCCAAGCTGTCCTCTTTCATGGAGAACTTCGCCAAGACCTTCGCGTAAGCGAGGGTCCGACCGGCCACGCGACCCAACGATAAGCGGACGGGACGATGCCCAATCTCAAGGACCTGAAAGTCCGGATCAACAGCGTCAAGTCGACGCAAAAGATCACCTCGGCGATGAAGATGGTCGCGGCAGCGAAGCTGAAGCGTGCCCAGGACGCCGCCGAGGCCGCTCGTCCCTATGCCGAGCGGATGGATCGCATGATCGCGGCACTGGGGGCGAAAGTCTCCGGCGGCGACGGCCCCAAGCTGCTCACCGGCACCGGCCGCGACGACGTGCATCTGATTGTCGTGGCCACCGCCGACCGCGGCCTGTGCGGCGGCTTCAACTCGTCGATCGTCCGTGCCGCGCGCCGCAAGATCGATGCGCTTGTCGCCGAGGGCAAGACCGTCAAGGTCATGACCGTCGGCCGGAAGAGCCGGGATCAGCTCCGCCGCATCCACGGCGACAAGATCATCTCCTCCAAGGAGAATCTGGCCCGGACCGTGGTCGGCTTCGACGTGGCGGACGAGATCGGCCGCGAGTTGATCCGGCGTTTCGAGGACGGCGAGTTCGACGTCGCCACGATCTTCTTCAACCGCTTCCAGTCGGCGATGACGCAGATCGTCACCGAGCATCAGCTTATTCCGGCCAACCTGCCGGAAGGCGGTGCGGAGAACACGGGCGAGTTGAAGGCGCTTTACGAGTTCGAGCCGGACGAGGAGTCGATCCTTGCCGCGCTTCTGCCGCGCAACGTGGCCACCCAGATCTTCGCCGCCCTGCTGGAGAATGCGGCCAGCGAGCACGGCGCGCGGATGACGGCTATGGACAACGCCACCCGCAACGCCGGCGACATGATCAACAAGCTGACGCTGACCTACAACCGGACGCGTCAGGCCTACATCACCAAAGAACTCATCGAGATCATTTCGGGCGCCGAGGCGCTCTAAGGGCCCAAGAGCCCGCGCCCGCCGCCCAACCGAGGAGCTGAGAGCATGGCGAACAACGCAACCGGCAAAATTCAGCAGGTCATCGGCGCCGTCGTCGACGTGCAGTTCGAAGGCGACCTGCCCGCGATCCTGAACGCCCTGCACACCAAGAACGGCGATAACACGCTGGTTCTCGAGGTCGCGCAGCACCTGGGCGAGAACACGGTCCGCACGATCGCGATGGACTCGACCGAAGGTCTGGTTCGCGGCGCTCCGGTCGAAGACACCGGCGCGCCGATCACCGTGCCGGTCGGCCCGGAGACGCTCGGCCGCATCCTGAACGTCATCGGCGATCCGGTGGACGAGCGTCCGGCGGTCGAGAGCAAGATGCGCTACCCGATTCACCGACCGGCCCCGGAATACATCGACCAGTCGACCGAAGCCGAGATCCTGGTCACGGGCATCAAGGTCATCGACCTGCTCGCCCCGTATGCCAAGGGCGGTAAGATCGGCCTGTTCGGCGGCGCCGGCGTGGGCAAGACCGTGCTCATCATGGAGCTGATCAACAACGTCGCGAAGGCCCACGGCGGCTACTCCGTGTTCGCCGGCGTCGGCGAGCGGACCCGCGAGGGCAACGACCTCTATCACGAGATGGTCGAGTCCGGCGTTATCGTCGAGGACGGCCCGGGCTCCAAGGCGGCCCTGGTCTACGGCCAGATGAACGAGCCGCCGGGTGCGCGTGCCCGCGTCGGCCTGACCGGTCTGACCCTGGCCGAGTACTTCCGTGACGAGGAAGGCCAGGACGTGCTGTTCTTCGTGGACAACATCTTCCGCTTCACCCAGGCGGGCTCCGAGGTGTCGGCCCTGCTCGGCCGTATCCCGTCCGCGGTGGGCTATCAGCCGACCCTGTCCACCGACATGGGCCAGCTGCAGGAGCGCATCACGACCACCAAGAAGGGCTCTATCACCTCGGTGCAGGCCATTTACGTGCCGGCCGACGACCTGACCGACCCGGCGCCGGCCACGTCCTTCTCGCACCTCGACGCCACGACCGTGTTGAACCGCTCGATCGCCGAGCTGGGCATCTACCCGGCCGTCGACCCGCTCGACTCCACGTCGCGCATGCTCGATCCGCGGATCATCGGTGACGAGCACTACAACGTCGCCCGCCGGGTGCAGGAAGTGCTGCAGCAGTACAAGTCGCTGCAGGACATCATCGCCATTCTCGGCATGGACGAGCTGTCGGAAGAGGACAAGCTCACCGTGGCCCGCGCCCGCAAGATCCAGCGCTTCCTCAGCCAGCCGTTCCATGTGGCCGAGGTCTTTACCGGCTCGCCGGGCAAGCTGGTCAGCCTCGAAGACACCATCAAGGGCTTCAAGGAGATCGTCGACGGCGAGCACGACAGCCTGCCGGAGTCGGCCTTCTACATGGTCGGCGGCATGGACGAGGCCATCGAGAAGGCCAAGAAGATGGCGGCCGAGGCGGCCTGATCGCGGCCTGAGTTGGTTTAGGCGGCCTCGCGGCCGGCAACAAAGAGGGATCCCATGGCGGAGACCACGCAGTTCGAACTCGTCTCTCCGGAGCGGCTGGTTCTCAGCCGCGCCGTCGAGATGGTCGTCGTGCCGGGCACCGAGGGCTATTTCGGTGTCCTGCCGCGCCACGCCCCGATGATCTCGACCCTGGATGCGGGCGTGATCGACATTCACGAGGGCGGCTCGGTCGTCGATCGCATCTTCGTCGCCGGTGGTTTCGCCGAGGTGACCGAAGAGCGGTGCACGGTGCTGGCCGAGAATGCCGTTCCGCTGTCCGAGATCGATACGGGGAAGACGGCAAAGGAGATCGCGGATATCCGCGATGTCCTGAAGGACGCAACGGATGCGGGCGAGCGTGAGCGGCTCGAGGCGCGGATCGCCACCCTGGAGGCGATGACGCGGGCCAAGAACGCCGCCTGATCGCTCCGATCCCATGACCTATCCTCCAGAGGGCCGTCCGTTGGACGGCCCTTTGTCGTCTTGTCATACTGATCGGGTGATTCGCGACTGAACCCGGGAGGACATGACGGTGCGGTGGCTCGCCGGGACTGTGCTGGTGGCGCTCCTGATCCTGGGGATCGGGCTGCCGGTGGCATGGCTGACCCGAAACGCCTGGGCGCCGCCCGCTGTCCAGTGGGGGGTGAACGCGTGGGCCGAACGCGAAGGGCATGCCGGGCCGGCCGTCTCCGATCTCGGCTTCAACATCGACTCTCTCTCCCTCGACCGCCTCGCCCTCTCCAATCTCGGCGTCAACGGTCCGGAGGGGTTCGCAGCGGATCAGGTCGTCGTCGCCTATCGCTGGCGCGAGATCCTCTCCGGGCATATCCGCTCGGTGGCGCTGGACGCTCCCCGGCTGACGGTGACCGTCGACGGTGACGGTGCCGTGTCGCTCGGCCCGCTGGAGCCGCTGCGCGCGCTCGCGACCGGCGGGCCGGCGGCGGACGAGCAAGCCGCTGCGACCCTTCCGGTCGTCCGGTTCACCGACGCCGTGATCGCCGTTCAGGGCGCCGCGCGTGGGCGGATCGGTGCGAGCGGAAGCCTGGGCGAGAGCGACGGCCTCCTTGGGATCGCCGCGGAGGGGTCCGGCGCGCTGGAAGGGGACGACTGGCGGGCCGACGGTTCCGGCCGGGTCCAGGCCTCCTTCGCTGACGACCGGACCCGGGTGAACGTCACGCTCACCGAGGCGCGGGTTCAGCAGGGGACCCTGTCCGCCTCCGGGCTTCGCGGGACGGCATCGGTCGCGCTCTCCGCCGGTACCGGTATCGAGGCGATCGCCGATCTCCGGGCCGACACGGCCGAGGCGGACGGCGTGGCGGTGGCGGTCCCCTCGGCGCATTTCCGCATGGATCCTTTGGGCCTCTCCGCCGTCTTCCGTCTGGGCGACCGGGACGCCCCGGACCTCCGGCTGGCGGTCACCGCCGACAGCGCGGAAGCCGATCGCCGCCCGATCGCCGTCGACCTGACGGGCGACCTCGCCACCCTGGACAGACTGGCCGCCGCGGCCCGCCGAGCGCGGCCCCTGGGCTTGACCGGACAGCTCGACGGCACCCTGCGCGGGAGCGTTCCCGCCGACCTGGACGACCTTCCGACGGCCTGGTCCGATACCGTCGCGGCCGGTGGCCTCGACCTGAGCGGTCAGGCGGAAGGGGCCGAGGGCCATGCCCGTTTCGGCGTCGCGCTGGCGGCGGGGACCCTTGCGCTGGAGACCCTGCGGGCGGCTCGGCTCGAACTGGCCGCCGATCTGCTGCCCGAGGCCGTGCGGACGCTGACGGGGGAAGGACCGATCGCGGCCGTCCTGGGTGATGGAGACGGCGTGTTCCGGCTCGCGGTCGGCGATCCGTTCGGCAGCCCGACGGTCACCGTCGGCGGCCCGGCCTCGATCGCGTCGGACGCGGGCGCCCGGCTCGCCTTCGACGGCGAGGCGACGCTGGCCTGGGAGGATGCCGCCGCCAAACTGCTCGGGTCGACCGGCACCCTTAGCCTCTCCGGGCTCACGGTCGATGATCTGACCCTGCGATCCGCCACCCTGGTGCTCGACGCCCTGGCCGGCGACGCCGGGTCGATCGCCGGCGAAGGGCTGCTGATCGCCCATCTGGATGCCGCGGAGCTGAGGGGTCTGCGTCTCTCGCTTCCGCTGCGGGTCGTCCATGATGCGAACGGCACGGCCGCCTTCCTCGAGCGCCAGGGGTCGATCACGCTGCCGGAGCTGCCGGCAGCCGGCTCCGTCGCCGCCGACGGTCCCGTCACGCTGCGTCTGGCGGCCGCGCGGCGTCCCGCCCTGCGGGTCGGGTTCGACGACCCCGGCGCCGTGCGGCTCGAGCTGCCCGTCGTCCTGCCGGGGCTCAGCGTCGATCTGAAGGGGGGAGTGCCGCTGCGGATCGGTCTCGGCTCGGCCCAGGGCCTGATGAAGGCGCGCTTCGTCGCCGCGCCCGAGGGGACACGGGGCGGCGCGCGGGGTGGCGTGGTAGTGAGCCTGGCGACCCCCACCGTCGACGTGATGCCGGCGGCGGAGGATCCGGCGGCGCCGGACGGGGTCGCGCTGGCCGGCGTCGCGCTGGAAATGCGGGCTTCGACCGGCGCCGCCGGGTTCGGGCTCGACCGGCTCGTCGTCTCCGCCAACCGACTCTCCGACCGGGCCGATCAGGTCCGGTTCTCGCCGGTGCGCCTCGATGGGATGGCCCGGCGGACCGAGGACGGCCCGCTCGCGTTCACGGCGACCGTCGGCGGGGCCGACGGGGCCTTCGTGCTCGACGCCGAGGGGGTGCACGATATCGAGACCGGCCGGGGCCGGGCGCATCTGACGGTCTATCCTCTGGTCTTCGTGCCCGGCGGCCTGCAGCCGGTTGCCCTCTCACCCGCCGCCTCGGCCATGCTGCGCAACGCGTCGGGCAGCGTGTCGCTGGCGGGCGCGATCGAGTGGCCGGGCCGGGACGTCCCGCCGGACGATCCGCTCACACTGACCCTGGAAGATCTCGCCTTCACCGGCTCCCTCGGGACGGTCAGCGGTCTGAGCGGGTCCGTCGCGGTCTCTTCGATTGATCCGCTGACCACCTTGATGGGACAGACCCTGACCGCGACCGGGATCGATGTCGGGGTTCCGATCGCCGAGCCGCAGGTGGTGTTCCACATTGATCCGGAGCTGAACCTGGTGCTGGAGTCGGTGCAGGCGCGCTTCGCCGACGGTGCCGTGCGCACGGAAGGCGTCACCATCCCGCTGACGTCGAGCGAGCCGGTGTCGATGATCCTGGACGTGACCGGCGTCGATGCCGCACGGCTGGCCGAGGTGACCGAGCTGGATGGGCTGACGGCGACCGGGTCGCTGACGGGACGCCTGCCCCTGGTCTGGGACTTCGAGGAGGGGCTGTCCGTGCGCCGGGCGCGGCTGAGCGCGGTCAATCCCGGCGGGACGGTGAAGTACCGACCGGAAACGCCGCCGCCCGCGTTGCAGGATGCGGGAGAGGAGGTTAGCCTCCTGATGGAGGCCGTCCGCAACCTCGTGTACGAGCAGTTCGAGATCGAGGCGGACGGGCGGCCCGGCGAACCGTTCGATATCAGGCTGAGGGTACGCGGTGCCAATCCGGATCTGTTCGACGGATACCCCGTCGCGCTCAACGTCAGCCTCACGGGTCGCCTGGATGAGATGTTCCTCAATGCGAGACGCACACTCGGACTATCGGACGTTCTCCGTCGCAAGCTCGAAGCCCGCACGGCCGGTACCGGCAATGCCGGGGGCTAGGGCGCGGCTGGCCGCGGCCGCCGCCGTCGTGCTCGCCGGCGCCTGCACCCCGACGGTCAAGGTCGAGCCGCCGACCGAGCCCATTACCATCAATCTCAACATTAAGATCGAGCAGGAGGTCCGGATCCGGGTCGAGAAGGATCTGGAGGACCTGTTCAAATCGGAAAGCGATCTTTTCGGGGGAAAGAAGCCATGACCGGTCCGCACCTCAGGCTGAGCCGGCGCGCCTTTCTCGGAGGCGCCGCTGCAAGCGTGATCGCCCTCGCCCTGCCGCACGCGGCTTTCGCTCTGGACCTTGCCACGGCGAAGGCGAACGGCTGGGTCGGCGAGCGGCGTGACGGCTATCTGGGACTGGTCGACGGCGCCCCGCAGGAGGCGCGGCCCCTGGTCGATACCATCAATCGGGAGCGGCGCGAGGCCTATGAGGGGGTGGCGGCGTCGAACGCCGTGCCGCTGAACCAGGTCGAAGCCCTGGCGGGCCAGAAGCTGATCGATCGGGCGGCGCCCGGAACCTTCATCATGGATGCCGCCGGCCGCTGGATCCGGAAGTAGCGGAGCTGCCAGGCTACGTCTCTTCGCTCTGTTCGCCCGCCGCGCGCTTGTTGGCCCGCTCCACCCGGGCCTTGAGCTCGTAGTCGGGCCGGTCGTTCTCCCAGTTGTGCATCTGCTGCACCATCTTGAGCCCGGCCGTCTCGAACTTCGTCGATTTCGTCAGAATGCTGTGCTCGGGGTCGAGTTCCCGGACCGGGATGCGGGGGGCGTAGCCGGCGATCCGGTTGATCGCGCGCTCCATGGCGCGGTCGCCGCCGATCGCTTCCCGGCCCCGGTAGGCCTCGCGCCACACCTGGATCATGTCGGCCCAGCCGTCGAGCCCGTAGCCGATGTCGTGGCGGAGCTGCTCGAGCTTGTCGATCGCCTGGACGTTCTTGTCGAACATGCTGGCCAGGGAGCCCAGCATCGCGTTCAGCGCGGCCAGCCGTTCGTTGATGTAGCCGATACACTCGTCGGCGGCGGTGAGGATGATGGCGATCTGCGGCAGCAGTTCCTCGCGCACCTCGGACTGGTATTCGTCGATCTCCCGGCGGAACTGGATCAGGTCGGTGTGCTGGAGATAGAGGAAGCCGTTCTGCTTCTCCTCGCCCGGCGCCGTGACGTTTCCGAACGGGGTCAGCATGCCGACCAGCGGGTCGAGATAGCCCTTCACATTTTCGACGGTCGAGTTGGTCCGCTCGGCGGCGAAGATCATCACCCGTTCGATCAGCAGATCCAGATCGATCTTGGAGCGCCCCGAGTGGTAGCCCATCAGATCCATCAGGGTCTTCGTGTTGGTGCGCATCATCAGGGGGTCGCCGCGCTCGATCCCGCACTCCCGGGTCAGCTCGGCGATGAAGGACAGCCGCACCATGGACTTGTCCTCGTCGTCCTTGGCGATGACCTGCCGGGCCGCCTCGACCACCTCGCTGTCCATGCCGTGTTCGGCGTCGCAGCGCAGGCACAGCTCCCGCATCTTGATCGGGTCCAGGTCGCGGGTGTTTCGGGTGGACGCCACCGTCTCGATCATGGCCTCGTCGCGCGGTGTGAGCGCGCCGAGAGTCTCGATCTGTTCCCACGGCAGGACGATCAGCTCACCCCGCCGGGTGCCCGAATAGTTGGGGATGACGGCTTCGAGCCGGCGGACCTCGCCGTGGAAGTATTCCCGAACGCGGGTATGCGCGAGATCGCGGCTGTGAAACGTGACCGTCGTTCCCCGCCGCTCGAAAGTCTGAGGTTTGTTCTCCGCGCGCATTGCCTCTCCCCCGGCGCATCGGCGCCGGCCGTCCCCCGGTCCGAAGCGGAACTACAGCTAAGCAGGAGGATGTTAAGGAAGATTTTACGCGCGGACCGGATTTTCACAAACGCCGGATTGATGAGCCAAAAAATTTCAAGCCGTGCGGTTCTTTGCCAGCGGGGCGACCAGCGGCCCGAGTTCGGAGACGACGGCCTCGTAGGTGGCACGCTTGAAGGGCACGATGAGCGCCGGAACCGCGGCGATGTCGACCCATTTCCAGGCGTCGAACTCCGGATGCTCGGTGGCGAGGTCGATCTCCTCCTCGCGCCCCGTGAACCGGCAGGCCAGCCACTTCTGGCGCTGTCCGCGCCACTTCTCGCCGATCCGCCCAGGAATGTCGGGCGGGAAGTCGTAGGCGATCCAGCCGGCGGTCTCGCCGACGATCTCGACCATCGCCGTACCGATCTCCTCGCGAAGCTCCCGCAGCCCCGCCTCGCGCGGCGTCTCGCCCTCGTCGATGCCGCCCTGGGGCATCTGCCACGCCTCGGCCATGCCGATCCGCCTGGCGACGAAGACAAGGCCGTCGCCGTTGAACATGAGGACGCCGACACAGGGCCGGTAGGGGAGGTGAGCGCGGTCTGTCATGCGGGCTCCGTTATCGAAGGCGCTGCCGGTCGGCGATGGCGGAGACCGGGGCGAGAACGATGCCCTTGTTCGCGAGCGTTCCGGCCCAGCGCTGGATCCGGTCGATGGAGACCGGCAGCGGCCGGGCGACGCCGATGGCGACCCGCTGCTCCTGGGCCAGCGTTTCCAGATCCGCCAGGGCCCGGTCGATCGCGGCGATCGACGGGGTGGCGTCTAGGAACCGGTTGTTGAACGCCCGCGGGAGCTGGATGGAGGAGGCGAGTTCGGTCGCGATGCTGCGGGACGAGCCGCGGGTGTCGACGAACATGAGCCCGCGCTCCTTCAACCCTTCGAGGATCGGCATCATGGCGTCCTCGACGGTGGTGAACTGCGAGCCCATCCACGTGGCGACGCCGACATAGCCCGGCACCCGGCCGAGGACCCATTCCAGCCGGTTCAGGTTGTCGGCGGTCGAGAGCGAGGTCAGCAGGGTCGACGGGCCGGGGTCGTCGCGCGGGAAATCCAGTGGCTCAAGGGGGAGGTCGATGAACACCTCGTGGCCGCTCGTGCGGGCGACGTCGATCCAGCGTTCCAGGTCGCCGGCATAGGGCGAGAAGCTCAAGGTTGTCTCGGCCGGCAGGAGCTGGATCGCCGTGTCCGTCTCCCGCTGGTTGAGCCCCAGATTCATGACCAGGATCGCGACCCGCGGGCGTCCGTCGTCCACGTTGAACGGCCGGGCGTAGGTCGACCACGGCTGCCGACCGTCGAGGGCGATGATCGGGAGCTGCGCCTCGTCTCGCACCTCCAGCAGGGCCGGATCGACCGGGGTCAGGGTGATGCCGTCGGCGGGCCGGACCGGTTCCGACGGCGCGTCGGCAGCGCCGTCCGGCTGCGGAGCGGTTCCGTCTGCGCCCTCCGCGTCGGCCGTCATCGGTCCGTCCGTCGGCGCGCCTTCGGGCCGCGCCGTCGTGTTCGGCTCCGGCTCCTCGCCTTCGCCGAGAATGTCGACGGTGAGCTGCGGGCGCTGGATCTCCCGCAGGGATTCGGTGTGTTCGGCGTTGACCAGAAGCCAGCCCACCAGGCCTCCGGCGCCGCCGATCACGACGACCGCCAGAAGCGACGTCAGCGCGAGCGACGCGAACCGTTTCCACCGCCCCTTGCGCGCCGGCGCCTGGTCGTCGGCAGCCTCGTCCTGTGGCGGGCTCCCCGCATCCGTCCCCTCCAGCGGGTCGTCCGGATCCCCGGACCCCTTCCGCTTCAGGAACGGAAGGGAGATCCGGGGCAGACGGATATTGGGTTTCGGAAGCTTCAATTCACCACGCGGTTCTGGAACAGATGGTATCCGCGGAGCAGGTCGACCGCGCGGGCCAACTGGTAATCCTCCAGCGGATCCTCATTGTCCGCCGAGGCGGCGTCACCCGGCTCCGGTGCGGTCTCGGCCGCCGGAGTCGACCCGTCGTCGGCCTGCTCCCCGTTGCCGAGTGCGCCGCGCAGATCGGCCTCGCGGCGGCGCCGGCCCTCCTCGATCTTCTCGATCCTGGCGAGCTCGACGATGATGTCTGGCTCGATGCCCTTGGCCTGGATCGACCGGCCCGACGGCGTGTAGTAGCGCGCCGTCGTCAGCCGCATCGCCGCGTTGCCCTGGAGCGGCAGGATCGTCTGGACCGATCCCTTGCCGAAGGACTGGGTGCCGAGAACGATGGCCCGGCGGTGATCCTGCAGGGCGCCGGCCACGATCTCCGAGGCCGAGGCCGAGCCGCCGTTGATCAGCACGACGACCGGCGTTCCGTCGGTGATGTCGCCGGCGGTCGCGTTGACCCGGCTGGCATTCTCCTCCTCGCGGCCGCGGGTCGACACGATCTCTCCGCGCTCGAGGAAGGCGTCGGTCACCGAGATCGCCTGATCCAGCAGGCCGCCGGGGTTGTTCCGCAGGTCGATGACGAAACCGTGCAAGCTGTCGCCCAGCTCCGCCTTGATCTCCGACACGGCCTCCTGCAGGCCCACCGTGGTCTGTTCGTTGAAGGTGGTGATCCGGATGTAGCCGATATCCTCAATCACCCGGCTGCGCACCGAGCGGATCGTGATCACGTCGCGGGTGATCTCAACGTCGAACGGCTCCTCCTCGGCGCGGCGGATCGTGAGGTTGATCGAGGTGCCGACCTTGCCGCGCATCCTCTCGACCGCCTCGGACAGGGTCAGGCCGAGCACGGCCTCGCCATCGAGATGGGTGATGTAGTCGCCGGGCTCCAGCCCCGCCTCGGAGGCTGGGGTGTCGTCGATCGGCGAGACGACCTTGACGAAGCCGTTCTCCATCGTGACCTCGATGCCGAGGCCGCCGAACTCGCCCTTGGTCTGCACCCGCATGTCCTGGAAGCTCTTCGGGCTCAGGTAGCTGGAATGCGGATCCAGGGATGTGAGCATGCCGTTGATCGCCGCTTCGACGAGATCCTCGTCGCTCACCTCCTCGACATACTGGGCACGGACCTTCTCGAACACGTCTCCGAGCAGGCTGAGCTGGCGGTATGTGTCCGTCGAGTTGGTCTGGCTCTGGCCGCCGCCGGTCGCGCCCAGCAATACGCCGCCGCCGACCGCGAAGGCGAGGGCCGCGGATATGGCCACGCGGCGGATCGTCCGGCCTCGCGGCTTCGCGGGCCGGCTCGGGGTGCCGCCGGGCGCGGCGGTGTCTTCGAAACGCGCTTCGTTCATCCGACTTATCCTTTGGCCTTTTCGCTCAATCCCGCGAACCACGGTAGCGGGTCGATCGGGTCACCATTGTGGCGAAGCTCCAGATACAACTCCGGCGCGCCGTTGCCAGGGGCGTCACCATTCCCGGTCCCCGTTCCGGCAGCCGGAACCACCATCGCCCCGACCGGCTCGCCGGCGAGGACCCGGGTCCCGACGCTCAGATCGACACGCTCCAGCCCTGCCAGAAGGGTATGATATCCGTCGCCGTGTTCAATGATCAAAATCTGACCGAATCCCTCGAACGGCCCAGCATACAACACGTTTCCGTCATGCGGGGCGATCACGAGCGCGCCGGGGCGGGTGCGCAGCAGGAGACCCTGACGGGTCAGGCTGCCCGCGCGGCCCTTGCCGAAACGCTGAACCACCGTGCCCGCAACCGGAGCGAAGAGCCGGCCTCGGGCGCCTGCCAGGGGCGGAGCGGGGGGGAGAGCGGCTGTCTGTTGCGCGGCGCTCTGTTGCGTGGCGCTCTGGCGGGAGGGTGCCGCGTCGTCCGCCGGGGCGGCGAGAGGGGCGCCGGTGTCTTCCGGCGCCGGACCGGAGCCGGGTGGCCGGGGGCGCGATTTCGGCGTGACAAGGGCGGCAAGCTTGCGCTGTTCGGTCTCCTCGGCGGCCTCGCGGGCCTGCAGGCTATCGATCAGTTCGCGCAGGGACCGGGCGGACTCGCTGAGGGCGCGGATCTCCTCGGCGGCGGAACTCGCCTTGTTGCGGGTGCCGGAGAGCAGGTCGGCCTTCTCCTCGGCCAGGGCCGACAGCCGGGCCCGCTCCGCCTCGAGCTCACCTGTGGCCAGTTCGAGCCGGTCCCGCTGCGCGCGGATATCCGCCTCCAGGGTCGACAGGGTGTCGAGCTCCCGCCGCAACGCCCGCGCGTCGGCGTTGAGCCGCGGGATGGCGGATTCGAGCAGAATGCCGGTATGCACGGTGTCGACCGGCGCCCGGCCGACGAGCAGCAGGGTCTCCGGCGGGTGCCGCGCCAGCCGCTGCAGGGCACCCGCTAGGGCGGACAGTTCCTGGCGGCGCTCCAGCAGCGTCTCCCGCTTATCCTTGGCCTCCTGGTGCAGCGTGTCGAGGGTCTGCTCGGCGTCGAGCATGTCTCGCTCGGTACGTTGCGCCCGGGTGGCCGCCGCCGCCATCCGCTCGCGCAGCCTGTCGATCTCCCGATCAAGATCCCGGGCCAGCCGGTCGAGCCGGGTGCCGGCGGCCCGCTCGTTCTCCAGCGCCTCCTCGATCCGCCGGAGCTCGGCGGCCGGATCGTCGCTCCCGGAGGTCTGTGCCAGCCCGATTGAGCCTGTGGCGGCAACCGTCGCAGCCAGCAGGAGCGCGAGGGGGCGGCGGGCTCGCACCGCGGCGCTTACTCCGCCGCCTGGCGGTCGCGCACCAGCATGGACTCGCCGGTCATCTCCGCCGGCGGCTCGATCCCCATCAGGGCCAGAAGCGTCGGCGCCACATCGGCCAGCTTGCCGGTCTTGAGGGAGGTCACGTCGGCCGGGGCGCCGATGAGGGTGGTCGGTACCAGGTTCGTCGTGTGAGCGGTATGCGGCCCACCGGTCTCGGGGTCGAGCATCACCTCGCAGTTCCCGTGGTCGGCGGTCAGGAACATCGCGCCGCCGGCCTTCAGGATCGCCTCGGCGACCCGCCCGACACAGGTGTCGACGGTCTCCACCGCCTTGATCGCCGCCTCCAGGCTGCCGGTATGGCCGACCATGTCCGGATTGGCGAAATTCGCGACGATCAGGTCGTAGGTCCCGCCCTCGATGGCCGCGACCAGCTTGTCGCAGACCTCGGGCGCCGACATCTCCGGCTGCAGGTCGTAGGTCTTAACCTTGGGCGAGGGGACCATGATCCGGTCCTCGCCGTCGAACACCTCCTCGCGGCCGCCGTTCAGGAAGAAGGTGACGTGCGGGTATTTCTCGGTCTCGGCGATGCGAAGCTGGGTCCGGCCGGCCTTGGCGACGACCTCGCCCAGGGGATCGGCCAGATCTTCCGGCGGGAAGATCGTCACCATCTTCGGTGCCAGGGCCGAGGAGTATTCGACCATACCGGCCGCGATCGCGAGTGTCGGGGTCGCCGGGCGGTCGAACCCGTCGAAATCCTTGTCCAGGAAGGTCGCGAGGATCTCGCGCGCCCGGTCGGCGCGGAAATTCGCCATCACGATGCCGTCGCCGTCCGCGAGCGGGGCGCCTCCGGCGATGACCGTCGGGGTGATGAACTCGTCGGTCTCGTCGCGGGCATAGGCCGCTTCGACGGCGGCGACCGCATCGTCGGCGCTGTGCTCCGCTTCGGCGAGCGCGATGACCTTCCAGGCCTGCTCCACCCGCTCCCAGCGCGTGTCCCGGTCCATGGCGAAGAACCGCCCGCTCACGGAGGCGATGCGGGCGCTGCCGTCGAGATCGTCGGTGAAGGCGCGGAGCTGATCGGCAGCACTCTTCGGTGCGCAGTCGCGGCCGTCGGTGAAGACGTGGACGACCACCGCGAGCCCGCCGGCGGCGAGAACCTTGGCGAGGGCCGCGACGTGCTTCTGGTGGCTGTGGACACCGCCGGTGGACACCAGGCCCATCAGATGGCAGGTGCCGCCGCTTTTCTTCAGGGCGTCGATCACCTGGCCCACGGCGGGCTGGGTCGCCAGGCTGCCGTCCTCGATCGCGGCGTTGATCCTCGGCAGGTCCTGCATCACGACCCGGCCGGCGCCGAGATTCATGTGGCCGACCTCTGAGTTGCCCATCTGCCCGTCCGGCAGGCCGACGAAGGCGCCCGAGGCGTTCATCAGTCCGCCCGGCCAGCGGGCGGCGAGGGCGTCCACGTTCGGCGTGTTCGCGAGGGCAACGGCGTTGTTGTCGCGATCGGTGCGGTGACCCCAGCCGTCCATGATGCAGAGGACGACCGGGCGGGGGGTACGGGGTGTCTCGCTCATGGCTAGGTTATATAACCTTCGCGGGGGCAAGGTCACGGGTTGAGCGACCTGCGGGCTCACGCGGGCCTGTCACCGCAAGGCCGCCGCCACCGATGCGACCAGCAGAACCGCGAAGGCGATGTTCACCACCCGTCCGAGCGTGGGGTGGCTGAGCCAGCGGGAGAACAGCGAGCCGAAGGCCAGCCAGGTCAGGTTCACCACCACGATGACCGGGATCAGGGCGGCGACCTTCGCCGCGGCATCGAGCATCGGGTCGCCGGGGATGACCGAATGGGTGGAGTAGACCGCGCCGATGGCGGCGAAGGCCTTGGGATTGGCGATCGCGAGCAGGTAACCGCCGACGACACCGGCGGGACGGGCGCCGGGATCGCGGGTGTGCGTGCCGATCGGCGCGGTGGCGATTCTCCAGGCGAGATAGAGGATGTAGGCGGCGGCGAGGACGGTGACGACCGGCACCGCGCCGGGGATCACGATGATCAGTCCGGAAATGCCGGTGGCGGTCAGCAGGAGCACGGTCGCCGTGCCGAAACAAATTCCGGCGACGTAGGGAAGGCCCGCCCGCATGCCGAAGGCGGTTCCGATGGCGGCGGAACTGAGGGTGGCTGGGCCGGGGCTGCCCATTAGCGGCAGGGCGGCGAGCCAGAGCGGGAGGAGGGTCTGAAACATGCCGTCAGTGAAGCGTGGGCCGGCGGCGGCGTCTTGGACGGTTGTGCGGTCTTTTTCTGTCGTCTCTCCCTGTCATCCCGGTGGCTTCCCAGGATGACGGAAGAAGGGTTATGGCATGTGCAAAGGGACCTACGCCCGGTGATAGGGGTGCCCCGCGAGGATGCGTTCGGCGCGGTAGATCTGCTCGACCAGCATCACCCGGGCAAGCATGTGCGGCCAGGTCTGCGGGCCGAAGGCGAGGGTGAGGTCGGCGCGGTCGCGGATCGAGGCGTCCAGGCCGTCGGCGCCGCCGATCACGAAGCAGATCTCGCCGCGGCCCTGGTCGCGCCAGTCGCCGATCCGCCGGGCCAGGTCCTCGCTGGACAGGCCGCGGCCGCGTTCGTCGAGCGCCACCAGCACGGCGCCGTCGGGAATGCGCGCGGCGATCAGGGCCGCTTCCTCGGCCTTGAGGGCGTCGCCTTCAAGGCGTTTCTTGGCTTCGATCTCCGTTACCGCCAGGGACCAGGGTAGCCGATCGCTGTAGTCCCGGCACAACGTCTCCAATGGGCCGCGCTTCATGCGGCCCACCGCCACGATCGTGATCTTCACGCCGCCTCCGGTCCGGGCCGATGCCCGGGGTCAGGATCTCAGGATGTCATCCGACATCAGGCATGCGCGAAGGTCGAGCCGGTCCCGGCATCCGTCCCGACCTCGCCGCCGATGCGGACGGTCCGGCTGGGCGGTGGCGTGGCCCCCCACATCTTCTCGAGCCCGTAGAACTCCCGGACCTCGGGGCGGAACAGGTGGACGATGATGTCACCGGCATCGATGAGCACCCAGTCGCCGCGCGACTGGCCCTCGACGGTGACTCCGTCGACGCCCTGATCCTTGAGTTTTCTGAGAAGGTGGTCGGCCATGGCCGAGACCTGCCGCGATGAGCGGCCCGTGGCGATGATCATGTAATCGCCGATGGCGGACTTTCCGGCCAGATCGATGGCCACGATGTCCTCGGCCTTGTCGTCGTCCAGTGAGGTCATCACCAGCGTCTTCAGGCCGTCCCCCCTGTCGGGAGCATGTGTGTCGAGTATGGTCGAACTCCTCTCGTCGACGATAGCGGATCCCGGCGTGCCCCGGCATCCAGAGATGCTTCGGTGTGAACCGATCGCCGCGCCGGGTATTTCCTAGTCCGTCCGCCGCTTCCGCCGTTCGGCCCGGATCTGCGTGGCCGATGCGGCATGGTGGCGGGTGTGGAGAAACACCCAGGCCGGAGGCCGCCGGTCCGCCAGCTTCCGGGACGCCTTTTCGGGCACCCGGACCCTGGCGAGACGTTTGGCGGTTCGGCTCGCCAAAGCCCTTAGAGAATAGGTAGGCCGGTCGAAAACCGCAATGACGGCGGTGTGACAGATCAGAGACCAGCGTTCCCAGCGGTGGAACGACGCCAGGTTGTCCGCGCCCATGATCCAGACGAACGACATCCGGGGGCAGCGGCGGCGGAGCGCCACCAGGGTGTCGGCGGTGTAGTGGGTGCCGAGATGCAGTTCGACGTCCTTCACCCGGATCCGCGGGTGGCGGGCGACCGCCTCGGCCGAGGCGAGACGGTCGGCGAACGGCGCCATGTCGTCGCGCGGTTTCAGCGGGTTCTGCGGACTGACCAGCCACCAGACCTCGTCCAGGCCGAGCCGTTTGATCGCCGTCAGGGCAACGTGGCGGTGGCCGTCATGGGCCGGATTGAACGACCCGCCCATGAGCCCGACCCGACGGCGGCGTCGGTCGGCCCCGGCGCGCGGCAGGGCCGGCGCCTCGCTCGCCGGCATCCGCAGCGCGTTCGGCCGCACCCGCGCGAACAGCACGGCACCGGGGTCGGGCGGCAGTCCGTCTCCGTGCGGTCCGCGAATCGGGGTGAAGAGAGTCATTGTCCGAGCGGCGCGTCAGGGCCGGGTCTGGCCGGTCCCGCGCACGACGTATTTGAAGCTGGTGAGCTGCTCGGCGCCGACCGGGCCGCGGGCGTGCATCCGTCCGGTGGAGATGCCGATCTCCGCGCCGAAGCCGAACTCGGCACCGTCGGCGAATTGGGTCGAGGCGTTGTGCAGGACGATGGCGCTGTCGATCTCGTTCAGGAACCGCTCCGCCGCCGCCGCGTCCTCGGTGACGATGGTGTCCGTGTGGTGCGATCCGTGCCGGTTGATGTGGTCGATGGCGCCGGCCACGCCGTCCACGACGCCGATCGAGAGGATCGCGTCGAGATACTCGGTGTCCCAGTCCGCCTCGCTCGCCGCATCCATGCCGGCGACGATGGCCCGGGCCTCGACGTCGCCGCGCAGGGCGCAGCCGGCGGCCCGCAGGGCCTCGGCGACCGGAGGCAGAAGATCCGCGGCGACGGCGCGGTCGACCAGCAGCGTCTCGGCGGCGCCGCAGACCGAGGTGCGGCGCATCTTGGCGTTGACCGCAATGGCGACCGCCTTGTCGGGATCGGCGCCGGCGTCGAGATAGACATGACAGAGCCCGTCGAGATGGGCGAAGACCGGCACCCGGCTCTCGTTCTGCACCCGCTCGATCAGCGAGCGCCCACCGCGGGGCACGATCACGTCAACATACTGCGGCATGGCGAGGAGCCGGCCGACGGCGGCCCGGTCGGTGGTCGGGACCGACTGGATCGCGTCCTCCGGCAGGCCGGCGGCGCGCAGGCCCTGATGCAGGGCCGCGACGATGGCCGTCGAGGAGCGGTAGCTCTCGGAGCCGCCGCGCAGAATCGATGCGTTGCCGGCCTTCAGGCACAGTCCCCCGGCATCCGCCGTCACGTTCGGGCGGGATTCGTAGACGACGCCGATCACCCCGAGCGGCACCCGACGGCGCTCGAACCGCAGACCGTTCGGGCGTTCCCACGCGGCCATCGTCGCGCCGACCGGATCGGGCAGATCGGCCACCGCCTCGAGACCCGCCGCGACGCCGTCGATCCTCTCCTCGTCCAGCGTCAGGCGGTCGATCAGCGAGTCCCGCATCCCATTCTCACGGGCGGCGGCGACGTCCTTGGCGTTGGCGGCGAGGATGGCGGGGGCCGTCCCGCGGATCGCGGCGGCGGCGGCACGCAGGGCTTGGGCCTTGCGGTCGGGCGTCGCCTGGGCAAGCACGGCCGCAGCGTTTCGCGCCCGGCGACCGATCTCAAGCATCATCGCATCGACGTCGCCGGTGGCTGCCGCGACGGTATCGTGCCCGGCGTCGGGCCTGTCCTCGACCAGGGTCATTGCTGCGCGTCCTCCTCGATGCCGCGCCCGTCGATCAGCGCCATGTCGTCTCTGTGGACGATTTCATCGCGGCCACGGTAGCCGAGCGCCGTTTCGATTTCACGGGATTTGAGACCGGCGATCCGGCGGGCGTCGTCGGAGCCGTAGGCGACGAGACCGCGGCCGCGGATCACCCGGTCCGGGCCGTGCAGGCTCACCAGATCGCCGCGCTCGAACGTTCCGACGACCTCGGCCACGCCGGCGGGCAGCAGGCTCTTGCCGGCATTCAGGGCGCGGATGGCGCCGGCGTCGAGTATGAGTTGGCCGCGCGGCGCGAGCGAGCCGGCGATCCAGCGCTTGCGGGCGGTCAGCGGCGAGGCGCCGGCATGGAACCAGGTGCAGCGCGCGCCGCCCCCGCCCGGTGCCCCGTCGACCCGGCGGATCGGGTGCATCTCACGGCCGTTGGCGATGACCATGCGGCAGCCGGCCGCGCCGGCGATCTTGGCGGCGGCCAGCTTGGTGACCATGCCGCCGGAGGCGTAGCCGCTGCCGGCGGCGCCGGCCATCGCCTCGATCTCGGCGGTCACCCCCTGGACGTCGGCGATGTGCCGGGCGTCGGGATCGCGGCGCGGATCGGCGGTGTACAGGCCGTCGATATCGGACAGCAGCACCAGGGTGTCGGCGCTGGCCATCTGGGCGACCCGGGCGCCGAGCCGGTCGTTGTCGCCGAACCGGATCTCGGCGGTGGCCACCGTGTCGTTCTCGTTGATCACCGGCACCGCGCCCAGGGCCAGAAGGGTGCTGATGGTGGCGCGCGCGTTCAGGTGGCGCCGGCGCTGCTCGGTGTCGTCGGGCGACAGCAGGATCTGCGCCACGGTCAGATGGTGGCGGGCCAGCGCCTCCTGATAGGCGTGGGCCAGCAGGATCTGACCGGTCGCCGCGGCGGCCTGCTTCTCTTCCAGCTTCGGACGGACCTGATCGATGCCGAGATGGCGGCGTCCGAGCGCGATGGCTCCGGAGGACACGACGAGGACCTCGACGCCGGCCCGGCGCAGGTCGGCGATATCGTCGGCCAGCGCGTCGAGCCAGGGCCGGCGGACCGCGCCTGTGTCCTCGTCGACCAGAAGGGCCGAGCCGATCTTGATGACCAGCCGGCGGGAGTCGACGATCCGGTTCGAGGTTGCCGCCGCAGCGCGCGCGTCGGTCGCCGCGGTCGGGGCCTTCGCCGTCACGGCGTCCATGCCGGTTCCCCTTCGGCGCGGTCGGCTTCCTCCTCCTCGGCCTGCCGCTCCGCCTCGGCCGCGCGGATGTGGTCCTTGATCCGGCCGAGCGCCTCGCGCACCCCGAGGCCCGACGCGCTGGACAGCGCCATCGGCCGGGTACCGGTCTCTTCCTCGAACAGGTCCTGCAGGGCCTCGACGTCCTCGGCGGGCAGGGCGTCCGCCTTGCTCAGCGCGAGAATCTCGGGCTTGGTCTCCAGATCGGCGCCATAGGCCGCCAGCTCCGCGCGCACGGTCCGCCAGGCGTCGACAGGGTCCTCGCCGGTGGCGTCGACCAGGTGCAGCAGGGCGCCGCAGCGCTCGATATGGCCGAGGAAGCGGTCGCCGAGCCCGGCGCCTTCATGGGCGCCTTCGATCAGGCCCGGGATGTCGGCCAGCACGAATTCCTCGTCGCCGATCGCCACCACGCCGAGCCCCGGATGCAGGGTGGTGAAGGGATAGTCGGCGACCTTCGGCTTGGCGGCGGTCACGGCCGACAGGAAGGTGGACTTGCCGGCGTTCGGCAGGCCGACGAGCCCGGCATCGGCGATCAGCTTCAGCCGGAGCCAGACCCACATCTCCTGTCCCGGCCATCCGGGTGTGGTTTTCCGCGGCGCGCGGTTGGTCGAGGACTTGAACCGGGCGTTGCCGAATCCGCCGTCGCCGCCCTGGGCGAGCGTGACCCGCTGGCCGACCTCGGTCATGTCGGCGAGCAGGGTCTCGTAGTCCTCGTCCCAGATCTGGGTGCCGACGGGAACCCGCAGCACCGAGTCCTTGCCGCCGGCGCCGGTCATGTCCCGACCCATGCCGGGTCGGCCGTTCTCGGCCTTGAAATGCTGCTGGTAGCGGAAGTCGATCAGCGTGTTGAGTGCGGCGACGCATTCGACGACCACGTCGCCGCCGCGTCCGCCGTCGCCGCCATTCGGTCCGCCGAACTCGATGAACGCCTCGCGCCGGAAGCTGAGACAGCCCGCGCCGCCGCTGCCGCTGCGGATGAAAACCTTGGCCTGATCGAGGAACTTCACGTCATGTCCTCCGCGCTCCCCCGCCAGGACCCCTCGATGGAGCCATCCTGCGCGCGGGTACGAAAAAAGGGAACGGCGAACCGTTCCCTTCCGTGCCGCTTCCGAATGTCGGAGCGGCTTTACTCGGCCGGCGCCTCGACGGCGGTGACACCGATATAGGTGCGGCCGCGGGTGTGACGGAACTCCACGGTGCCCTCGACCTTTGCGAAGATCGTGTGATCCTTGCCCATGCCGACGTTGTTGCCCGGGTGGAACTTGGTGCCGCGCTGACGGACCAGGATGTTCCCCGGAATGACGGCTTCGCCGCCGAACTTCTTAACGCCCAGGCGGCGACCCTCTGAGTCGCGGCCGTTACGGGAGCTACCACCTGCCTTTTTATGGGCCATGGATCTACTCTCCTCTGACTGACTTAGGCGCCGGCACGGATGTCGGTCACGCGCAGCACGGTGATCGGCTGGCGGTGACCGCGGGTGCGGCGATGGTTCTTGCGGCGCTTTTTCTTGAAGATCGTGATCTTCGGACCCTTACGCTGGTCCAGCACCTCGAAGGCAACGGAAGCACCGGCGACCAGGGGCGCGCCGACGGTCGTCTTGGCGTCGTCGCCGACCATCAGAACCTGGTCGATCTCGACCGTGGCACCCGCCTCGGCGTCGAGCTTCTCGACCTTGATCACGTCCCCGGAGGCGACCTTGTACTGCTTGCCGCCGGTTTTAACGACTGCGAACATCGGCTCGATCCTGGCAAAACTAGTGGGCGCGCCGAACTCCCGGCACGCAACGGAGCGCGCACTATACGTATCGCGCTTGCCGTGTCAACACGCTCCGGACGATGCCGTCGCTCTACCATGACGAATCCTTTCCCGGCCCGAGCATCGTGAAATTACGTCGCGCCGGGCGCGATCTGCCGCTTGCATCCGGCATCGGCTTTGACTAGGTTCGCCGCCTGCCGCGACAGAGCCAGTGGAGAGGTGCCGGAGCGGTCGAACGGGGCGGTCTCGAAAACCGTTGTAGGTGCGAGCCTACCGAGGGTTCGAATCCCTCCCTCTCCGCCATTCTGTGCGCGTTCCCTTCCGAAAATCCGGATGCAGGACCGCCGCCGTCCAGGACGGCGTGCGATCTCGTGCGCGTGTCGGCCCTGGCCGGTCAGGGCTTGCGGGCGATGACCGTCGTATCCACCCGGCGGCCCGACCAGGTCGGCAGGCCGAAGATCGGGTCGGCGTCCCGGAGCGGCGCGATACCGTTGTCGGAGCGCAGATCGACGACCGTCAGGCCCGCGGCCTCGACGTGGCGGCGGAGCGTGTCGGCGTTGAAGCCGATCCAGTGATCGCCGCCCATCTCGATCGCGGTGCCGTCGGACTGCACGGTCACGTCGGGGACAGATACGACCAGAGACCCGCCCGGGCTGAGGGCGGCTGCCATCGCGTCCAGCCAGGGGCCGACGCGGATCAGGTGCTCGAGCGTGTGGTAGCAGACGAGGGTGTCGACCGACCCCGGCGCCAGCCGCTGCAGGGCATCGGCGCGTTCGTCGATGTCCTGATGGTCGAGAATGCGCTTCGCGTAGGCCACCTTGCTGCGGTCGAGATCGGCACCGGACACGGTGGCGCCGAGGTGGCGGAACGCCTCCATCATCACGCCTTCGGCGCAGCCGAGATCGAAGACCCGTTTGCCGGCGACCCCGCCCAGTTGGGCGTCGACGTGGAGCGGCAGGCCCAGCTTCTTGAAGACGAACTCAGGAGAATGACCTCGTCCGGATACCGCCACGCCGTCCAGCGTGAAGTCGATCATCTCGCGCCCGGCGTAGAACGCGTCGATCCGGCGCGGGTCGTACTCCCAGTCGAGGTAGTGGAGGCCGCAGGATTCGCAGAGCACGACCGGACTGCGCATGTTGAAGTGCTGGAGCAGTTTGGCCACGACCGTATCCCATTCCAGGTCGCTCGCCTGGACGGTGTCTCGGAACGGCGCGAGGATCGCGTCCAGATCGAAATACAGCCGCGCGTAAGGCTGGAAGCGCCCCATGAGCGGCGCGGCCCCGACCCGCGCGCCGCTGCCGCCGCAGGACGGGCAGGGCCAGCGCCGCGCGACGATCTTCTGGCCTTCCGTGATCAACGCCTTGGCGAGGGTCTGAAGATTGTCTTCGGTGAGGGCCAGGCCGCCGACATCCGGCGATTTTCCGAACGGCGCGCTGAAATCCAGATGGTCGACCGCACCCGTTTCCGTCAGCCTCTCGATCGACCGCATCGCGATTTGAAAGGCGAGGCCGACGCGGTGGCCGACGCTGTCGGGAAGATCGGTGCCTGAGAGATCAGCGCCGGCCAGGGCCGTCCGCCCGGCGGCGATATCGCCCGCTTCGACGGCCGCGACCACCGGTGTCAGGGCGTCGGCCATGCCCGCCTTGGCGAACCGCTGAAGAAGCTGACGATTTTCGTCTTTCATGGCGCATCCGCTTGTGATCATCGAACCGGGACATCAACCGAGTAGCAGCGGGCGAACCGGTTCACAAGCGTTCCATGGGGCCGGTTGCGGACCGGTCGCTGACCGCATGCCGTCGGCCGTCAGGTGCGGACAATTGATAAAATTTTTCTCTAAAACATGAAAATTTTCCACGCATCGTTTCTGAGGCGTTTGCGCGGTCCGAGATCAGGGTTTCCAGTGGCCCGGATCGGGTGCCCGCGCGATGGGCGCACATTCAGGAAATCGACGGTAGGCGCAGAAAAAATATAAGATATTTCATACGGTTAATTGGTGGATTTCATAGCAGAACGGGCCGCAACCAAGACCTGCCGGACCGATAGGCGGGCCGTCAAATGGCCGTTGCCGTCCTGGTCCCATGTGCCGGTGGATCGCCCGAAGTGGCGATGCCCGGTCCCCGTTTACGCTCTGTTAGCGATTGCCTGTCATACGTCGGTTTGTGTAGGCAAGGGTCGCTCTCCGACCTCTTGGGGAGCAACTCACTTTTCGCAGGGAATATTGGACCGCGCGTCCGAAGCGACGGATCTCCGGAGCGGAGCGGGTGTCGGAACGCAGCGCGTCCATGAGACAGGATTCTGGAAAAATGACGACTGACAACGTTTGGCAGCACGCAGCCGGCCTTGAAATCCTTCTTGTCGATGCCGGGGTAGACGACGCGGAGATCCTGCTCGCCGGCCTGCGCCCCGGCCTCCATGTCGAGCGCCTGTCTGCAACGGCAAACCCGGTGGACGCCATCGGTTTCGCCCTTGCCGACAAGCGCGACGTCAAGGCCGTTCACATCCTGTCGCACGGCGCGCCCGGGAGCCTGTTCCTCGGCGGGCAACACGTGGACGCGGCCGCTTTCGCCGCCCGTCCGCAGGCCGTCGCGCAGATCCGGTCGGTGCTGGCCCAGGACGCGGAGATCGTCCTTTACGGCTGCTCGGTCGCCCAGGGCGGCGCGGGCACGGCGTTCGTCTCGCGCCTCTCCGACCTCCTCGGCTGCGGCGTCGTCGCGTCGGTGACGCCGACGGGGGCTGCCGCTCGCGGCGGCGACTGGGACCTCCCGGCCGCCCGTGGGCCGGTCTTCTCGGAGGCCGCCCGGGCCGCGTATCCGGGGCTGCTGATCGTCGCCACGTTCGGCATCGTGACCACGATCAACACCACGACGACGCTGACCTCGAACGAGGGCGGCGTGACGATCGACGTCACCAAGTCCGATGGGGTCGCCATGGCCGGGGTCAGCTCCGGCTTCCTGGATCCGGGGGTCATTGCCAGCTCGACCAGCTACACGCTGACCTTCGGCTCGGCGGTCAACGTCACCCAGTTTCAGATCGGCGAGTTTGAAAACAATACCGGGTCAGGGAACTACACCTTCACGCCGAACACCGGCAGTGCGGTCGTCCTCGCCGACAACAGCGGCTCAATCTCCGGTGCTATCGCCACCTTGAACCCCGGCGACTGGACCGGCATCACGTCGTTCACCGTATCGTATACAGGCGGTGTTAATTGGCGCGTCGGATTGGACAACATCAGATTCACGCTCGCCGGGCCGTCGGCCCCCGGCACGCCGGACCTGATCGCGACCAGCGACACCGGCACCAGCAATACCGACAACATCACCAGCAACGCGACGCCGACAGTCTCCGGCACCGGTGCGACGGCCGGAAACGCCGTGCACGTCCTGGTCGGCGGCACCACGGTCGGGACGACCACCGCTGACGGCAGCGGCAACTGGACCTTCGCGTTCTCCACGACGCTGTCGGCGGGTACGAACGCGATCACGGCGATTCAGGACAGCGGCACCGCTGAATCGACCGCGTCCACCGCCCTGAACATCGTGGTCGACACCACGGCGCCGAGCCTCGCAGCGCCGGACCTGCTCGCGGCGAGCGACACCGGCAGCAGCAACACCGACAACATCACCAACGCGGCGACCCAGCAGGTCGGCGGATCGGCGACCACCGGCGACGTGGTCAGCGTCCTGGTCGGCGGGGTCACGGTCGGGGTCGCCACCGCTGCCGGTGGCTCGTGGTCGTATTCCCTGTCGCTCTCGGCGGGCTCCTACGCGATTACGGCGTCTGCAACGGACAGCGCGGGCAATGCCGGCGCCGCGTCGGGTGCCCTCGGTCTGACGATCGACACCACTGCACCGACGACGCTGGCGCCGCCGGACCTGCTCGCCGCCAGCGACCTCGGCAGCAGCTCTATCGACAACATCACCAGCGCCACGACGCAGCAGTTCAGCGGCTCGGCGACGACCGGTGACACGGTCAGCATCCTGGTCGGCGGCGTGACGGCCAACACCGTCGTGGCAGCCGGCGGCTCCTGGTCCTACACCCACACGCTCTCGGCCGGATCCTATGCGATCTCGGTTCTGGCCACCGATGCGGCCGGGAATGCCGGGCAGGCGTCGTCCACGCTCGGCATCGTCATCGATACGACCGCGCCGGGTACGGCAGGCACGCCCGATCTCCTCGCGGCGAGCGACAGCGGGAGCAGCAACACCGACAATATCACCAATGTCTCCACGCCGGTGATCTCCGGGTCCGGCGCCCTTGCGAACAGCCGGGTCCAGGTTCTGGTCGGCGGCGTCACGGCCGGCACGGCCAACACGGATGTCGGTGGCAACTGGACCTTCGCCTTCACCTCGACCCTGGCGGCGGGCACCAATGCGATCACCGTCCGGGCCGAGGACGTGGCGGGCAATGCCGGCCCGGCGAGCAGCGCGCTCAACGTCGTCGTCGATACGGCCGGGGCGACCCTGGCGGCGCCGGATCTGACGGCGGCCAGCGACACCGGGCTCAGCAACACGGACAACATCACCGGCGATGGTACGCCGACGGTGGAGGGGACGGCGGAGGCCAATGCCTCCGTGACCGTGCTGAACAACGGTACAACGGTCGGCTCCACGACGGCCGGCGCGGGCGGCGGGTGGAGCTTCACCTTCACCTCCACCCTGGCCGATGGCTCTTATGCGATCACCGCGGTGCAGATCGACTCCGCCGGAAACACCAGCGCGGCGTCGTCGGCGCTGAACATCACGGTGGACACGACCGCGCCGACCACGCTGGCGCCGCCGGATCTTCTGGCCGCCAGCGATCTCGGCATCAGCAGCACGGACAACATCACCAGCGCCACCACGCAGACGATCGGCGGGTCGGCGACGAACGGCGACGTCATCAGCGTCATCGTCGGCGGCACCACGGTGGGAGCGGCTACGGCGGCCGGTGGGTCCTGGACCTACGCCCTGTCTCTGTCGGCAGGGTCCTATGCCATTACCGCCAACGCGACCGATGCTCTCGGCAATGCGGGGCCGGTGTCGTCGTCGCTCGGTATCGTGGTCGATACGACCGCACCGGGGACGGCCGGCACGCCGGACCTGCTGGCATCGAGTGATCTCGGGACCAGCAGCACCGACGACCTCACCGCCGACCGGACACCGACGGTGACCGGCACCGGGGTGGTTGCGAATACGCTGGTTCACGTGCTCGTCGGCGGGACGACGGCGGGATCGGTCACGGCCAGCGCGACCGGGGCATGGACCTTCACCTTCACCAGCACCCTCGCGGCCGGCACCAACGCGATCACCGCCCGGACGGAGGACGTGGCCGGAAACGACGGTCCGCAGAGCGTCGCGCTCAACGTGGTCGTGGACGCCACCCCGCCGGCAGCGCCCGGGACCCTCGCCACGCCGGATCTGATCGCCTCCAGCGACGACGGTACGAGCAGCACGGATAACGTGACCACCGACGCGACACCCACCTTCACCGGCAGCAACACGACGGGCAGCACGGCCCATGTGCTGGTGGCCAACGGCGTGACGGTCGGTTCCTTCACCAGCGAGGCCGGCGGCACCTACAACGTCACGGCCAGCTCGCTGACGGCGGGCTCCTATGCGATCACGATCCGCGAGCAGGACGCGGCGGGCAACACCTCGAGCGATTCCCCCGCGCTCGGCCTGACCATCTCCGCCCCGTCCAACAATGGCGGCGGCAACAGCGGCGGCGACAGTGGCGGCAGCAGCGGCGGCTCGGACACCTCGACCACCGCTAACACGACGACGACCACATCGACGGACTCGGCGACGGGGACGACGACCGAGAGCCGCGTGGTGCAGAACACGTCGACGGGAACGGCTTCCGCCGCGATCGTCGAGAACACGAACAACAACGGCAACGTCGTGACCGCCACGTTGCCGAGCGCTACGTCGATCTCCTCGGAGGGGCCGGCCACGGCGCAGACAGCGACCGAAGCGCTGACCACGCTGGTGAATGCGGTCGATGCCCGTAACTCCACGGGCGAAGCCGGCCTGATCACCGGCGCCCAGTCGTTCCTGAACCGCCTCTCGGCGACCACGACCCTGGACGTCCGCACGATCATTCCGACCACCACGTCGACCAACCTGTCCGCGCCGATCGTGATCACCGGCACGGCGGCGAGCGGCGGCACGACCCAGTCGGAGGCCTTCGTCATCGACGTGCGGTCGCTGCCGACCGGGTCGACCCTGCAGCTGGACAACATCGAGTTCGCCAGCATCATCGGCTCCGCCACGGTGAACGGCGGCGGCGGCGACAACTTCGCCACCGGCGACGACGGCGCGCAGTTCATCTCCCTCGGCGTCGGAGACGACACCCTGCTTGGCGGCGACGGGGCGGACACGATCGGCTCCGGCACCGGCAACGACAGCCTGGACGGGGAAGGTGGCGACGACCGGGTGTTCGGCGGCGAGGGCAACGACACCGTCATCGGGTCGGGCGGCGCCGACGTCGTCTACGGCAACCAGCAGGCCGACGTCCTGTACGGCAACCTCGCCAATGACACGCTCTTTGGCGGTCAGGACAGCGACACCGTCTTCGGCGGTCAGGCCAATGACCTGATCTACGGCAACATGGCCGCCGACACTCTGTCGGGGCAGCTCGGCGCCGATACGATCTTCGGCGGACAGGGCGACGACCTGATCAATGGCGGCGACGCCAACGACCGGCTCTATGGCAACCTCGGAAACGACGTGCTGTCCGGCGGGGCGGGTGACGACAACCTCTTCGGCGGTGCCGGTGACGATACGCTCTACGGGGGTGTCGCCGGCAGTGCCGCCGGGATCGATATCCTCGACGGCGGCGCCGGCAACGACGCGCTCTACGGCGGTCAGGGAGTCGACTGGATCTACACCGGCGAAGGAAGCGATGCGATCTATGTGGAGGCGCTGAACGGCTTCGACGTGGTCGTCGATTTCGACGCGGCTTCCGGCGACGTGATCCACATCGCGACCGACGTGAACGGGTCCGGGCTGACCGATTTCGCGCAGATCCAGGCGGCGGCCGTCGACAATGCCGACGGCAACGTGGAGATCGCACTCGGAAGCGACAACTACATACGGCTCATGGGGGTGACCTCGTCGCAGCTCACCTCCGACATGTTCCAGTTCTTCTGAGCCTGAGACCGCCCGCCCGCGCTGTAGCCTGTCGATCAGGCCGGAGCGGGCGGGCGGAAATCCGCTGAATGGTGCTGTCCGGTCCAGGATGCGGTCGGGGATTATCGCCAAATCGTTAACGATTTGGAGAGAACTTCCGGCGCATCATGTCGGCAAGTCTGCCAACGCGTGCGCGCGACGACGCTGCGCTCGCGGTCAACCGCCGCCAGTTCAGGACACCCGTGCCATCGCGATGACAGCATCCACGATCGATCTTCAGGACGGTACTGGTGCCGCCCCCCTGTCGCTGTGCGACTTCGAGCATGTTGGCGACGAGCGGTTGCGGGTCATGATTCACCACTGGCTGGATTCCAGACGGAACGGCTGCCGGCTTCCCTCTGTGGACGCGATCGACCCGATGGCGTTCCACTCGGCGCTCTCGAACGTCTGGATGTGCGACGTGGTGGACGACGATCCGCAAGGCCGCTGGCGCTATCGCCTCGTCGGCGACGAGGTCCGTCTCGCCCATGGCCGGAACATCGTGGGCCAGACGCTCGAGAGCATCACCGAGCCCTCCGCGGTCGCGCGGGTGACACGCTATTTCGCCATCGCCACGGACTGGCCCGCGATCGTCTATGTGGGAGGCCGGATCTACTCCGAAGCGGAGTATCCGGCCAGCGGCGAACGGATCATCCTGCCCTTCGCCGATCCGGCGACCGGACGCGTCGCCAGGCTGCTCGGGGCGACCTACCATTCGTGGCTGGAGCGCGGCTATCCGAGCGGCGGCGTCCCGCTTGTCCAGACGCGGACCTATACGCCCGTGGACGGCTCCCCCGCGCATGTCGAGACCCTGGGGCAGGACGACGCCGTTCAGGCCTGACGGCGGCGAACAGCCGCCTGATGGGGAAAGTCGGCGGGTTCGATTGCAAAATCCGCGCTTTCCGCCTATTTCTCTGCGAAATCACTGCATATTGAGGCCGCCATGAACGCCGTCCGCCCGCGCCAGGGCGCCCGCGAGATCTTCAAGTACAAGAAGTACTGGGCGCACCGGTTCGGGGTGGCGCCGTTCCTGCCCATGAGCCGCGAGGAGATGGATCTGCTCGGCTGGGACAGTTGCGACGTGATCCTGGTCACCGGCGACGCCTATGTGGACCATCCGAGCTTCGGCATGGCCGTGATCGGTCGCACCCTGGAGGCGCACGGCTTCCGCGTCGGCATCATCGCCCAGCCGGACTGGACCAGCGCGGAGGCGTTCAAGGCGCTCGGCCGGCCCAACCTCTATTTCGGGGTGACGGCGGGCAACATGGACAGCCTTGTCAACAACTACACCGCCGACAAGCGCATCCGGACCGACGACAACTACACGCCCGACGCCGCACCGGGGAAGCGCCCGGACCGCGCGGTGCTGGTCTACTCCCAGCGCTGCCGCGAGGCCTTTCCCGACGCTCCGATCGTGCTCGGCGGCATTGAGGCGTCCTTGCGCCGGATCGCCCATTTCGACCATTGGAGCGAGAAGGTTCGCCGCTCGGTCCTGGTCGACAGCAAGGCCGACGTTCTGCTCTACGGCAACGCCGAGCGGGCGATCATCGACGTCACCCACCGCATCGCCCAGGGCGACAACCCGCGCGACCTGTTCGATATCCGCGGCCTCGCTCTGATCCGCAACGAGGCGGCCCCCGACTACCGCGAGATCGACATGACCTCGATCGACGACGCGCCGGAGCGTGCGGCGCGCGACGACGAGGAGCAGGTCATCCGCCTGCCGTCCTACGAGACCGTGCGCGACGACAAGGAGGTCTACGCCCAGGCTTCGCGGATCCTCCATCTCGAGAGCAATCCCGGCAACGCCCGGCCGCTGGTGCAGCGCCATGGCGACCGCGACGTCTGGGTGACGCCGCCGCCGATCCCGCTGACCACCAAGGAGATGGACTGGGTCTTCGACCACCCCTACGCCCGCGCGCCGCACCCGTTCTACGGCGACGCGCGGATCCCGGCCTGGGAGATGATCCGCTTCTCCGTCAACATCATGCGCGGCTGCTTCGGCGGCTGCACCTTCTGCTCGATCACCGAGCACGAGGGACGCATCATCCAGTCCCGCAGCCAGGAATCGATCGTCCGCGAGATCGAGGACATGCGCGACAAGGTGCCGGGCTTCACCGGTCAGGTCTCCGATCTCGGCGGACCGACGGCGAACATGTACCGCATGGCCTGCAAGGACCCGGAGATCGAGAAGTCCTGCCGGCGCCTGTCCTGCGTCTATCCGACGATCTGCAAGAACCTGAACACCGACCACAAGCCGCTGATCGACCTCTACCGCGCGGCGCGCGGCACCGACGGGGTCAAGAAGGTCTCGATCAGTTCGGGCCTGCGCTACGACCTCGCCGTCGAGAGTCCGGAATACGTCGAGGAGCTGGTCACCCACCATGTGGGCGGCTACCTGAAGATCGCGCCGGAGCATACCGAGGACGGGCCGCTCACAAAGATGATGAAGCCGGGCATCGGCTCCTACGACCGGTTCAAGGAGATGTTCGACGCGGCGGCGGCCAAGGCCGGCAAGAAGTACTTCCTGATCCCGTATTTCATCGCCGCCCATCCCGGCTGCACCGACGAGGACATGATGAACCTCGCGCTGTGGCTGAAGAAGAACGGCTACCGGGCGGACCAGGTCCAGACCTTCACGCCGACGCCGATGGCGATGGCGACCGCCATGTACTATTCCGGCCGCAACCCGCTGAAGCCGGTACGGCGGAGCGGAACGGAGCGGGTGGAGACGGCGAAGGGCCTGCGCCAGCGTCGCCTGCACAAGGCGTTCCTGCGCTATCACGACGCCGAGAACTGGCCCCTGCTCCGCGAGGCCCTGACCGCGATGGGCCGCGAGGACCTGATCGGCAACGGCAAGCACCATCTGGTGCCGCGCTGGCAGCCCGCCGGAACCGGAAAGTCGGGCGGCGAGGGCCGCCGACGCACCGGCCGGAAAGGTGCGCCGGCCGGCTGGAAGCTCCCGCACCGCCCCGCGGAGATGGCACGCGAGGCTGGCGGTGCGTCCGAGGGTCGTGGCGGACGCCGGCGGAAAGCCGGACCCCAGCGCCGGCGCGGTCAGTCCGGCTGACGCCGGCGGACGCTTCCGTCGTCGAGCACCACGGTATCCATCGGAACGTCCCACGGCATCGGAAAGATCGTGTCCATGGACGCCGCCGCGAAGCCGACCCCGATCAGCAGCGGGCGCGGGTCGAGCCGCACCAGGGTCCGGTCGTAGTATCCTCCGCCGTTGCCGAGACGGAATCCGTCACGGTCGACGCCGACCAGCGGGGCGATGACGGTGTCGGGAATGCCGGTCCCTGTCCCGTCGGGAACCGGGATGTCCCAGACCCCCAGGATCATCGGGCACCCGGGATGCCAGTATCTGAAGACCAGAGGGCGGCCTTTGCTCTCCACCACGGGGAGTAAAATACGGGCGCCGGCCCCATGGGCTTTCCGCATCCATGGACGCAGGTCGGGTTCGCCGCGGATCGGCCAATAGACGGCGATGCGGCGCCCCTCGAGCGGGCCGACGACCGTGTCCAGGCCCGCCATGATCGCCAACGACCGGCTCTCGCGCTCGGCCACAGGGATCGCTTTGCGCAGCGCGTAGAGACGGCGGCGTTCAGCCTTGCGGAACCGCGCCACATCCCTGGCGGTCTCACAGTCGACCGGGTGGCCGTCGACCAGGCGGTGTCCGAAGCACGGGGGCTCCCCGCCCGCGTCGTCGCTACTCGATGACATGCTCGACCGCGCCGAGGGGCAGATCGAAGCGGCAGTACAGACCCGACGGCCTGAATTCCACCGCGACGTCGGCGCCCAGTTCGTATTCGACCAGGTCGCGGATCACGCGGACGCCGAAGCCGAATTCCGTGGGCACGCAGACCGGCGGCCCACCGGACTCGGACCACTCGACGACGATCCGCTCGCCGCCGCTGCGCACCCCGGCGGTGATCCGGCCCTCTTCGGTCGACAGCGCCCCGTACTTGAGCGCATTGGTCACCAGCTCGTGGACGGCCATTCCCAGGGTCTGGGCCGCCTGTGGGTTGAGGCGGATGTCGCTGCCCTCGAACCGCAACCGCTCGACCATGGCGCCGGAATAGGGCGCGCATTCCTCGACGATGCGCTCGCGCAGGCTGGCGCCGCCGAACTGGGCGTGACTCAGCATGGAATGGGTCCGCGCGAGGGAGAGGAGGCGCTGGCGCAGATTGTCCTTGAAGCTGGCGATGGTCTCCTCGCGGTCCGCCAGGTTCACGATGGAGCCCATCACCGTGAGCATGTTCTGGACCCGGTGATCCAGCTCCGCGAGCAGGGTTTCCAGGCGGGCCGCGTTCTGCTTCAGCTCGGTGATCTCGTAGGTAACGCCGATCAGCCGGGGGCCGTCGGCCCGCTCGGTGAACATCATCCCCTTGCTGACCAGCCACCGCTCGCGGCCCTTGGCGTCGTTGACGCGGAACTCGACGTCGAACTGGGTTCCCCGATCGACAGCCTCCGTCAGCGCCCGGGTGAAGTAGTCGCGGTCGTCCGGATGGACGAAGGACCGGAACACCTGCACGCTCGGCGGCGTGGCGCCGGGTTCCAGGCCGAGCAGGCTGTAGACCCGGTCGTCCCAGTCGGCGAGGTCGCTTCTGGTGTCCCAATGCCAGGCCGCGATGCTGCCTGCGTCGAGCGCCAGACGCTGCCGTTCGGAACTCTCCTGAAGCTCCTGGCGGTAGCGGGTATTGCTGATCACGCCATGCAGGACGTTGGCGATGGCCTGAACGAAGGCGACGTCGTCTTCGGTGAAATGGGTGACCTCCGTCGCATGCACGCCGATCACGCCCCAGGGGGCTGCGTTGCTGCCGACAACGACGCTGATCCCCGACTTCACGTCGTGCTGGGTCAGCAGGTCCGGGCCCTGGAACCGGGTCTCGTTCGGCAGATCGGTGACGACCACCGGGTGCTGCGACACCAGCGTGTAGCCGGCCTGGCTGTGAACGTCGTCCGGGACGGCGATCTCGTCCTGATCTCCGCCCTGGAAGCCGCGCTGAGAGACGATCACCAGATCGTTGCGGTCCGGCCGGTGGCGCAGCAGCTTGGCCATCGGGCAGTTCAGACCCTCGACCAGACAGCGGGCAATGGCGTCGAAGAAGACCGGCAGCGGGGCTTCCGACAGCCCGAGGCCGCCGATCTCGGCGATGGCGCGCTGCTGGCGCTCCCGCTTGCCGCGGAGCTCCGTCTCCCGGTAGAGCTCGCTCACGTCATCGTAGGTGACCAGTACGCCCTCGCTGCGCTGATCCGACGTGCGGTAGGGCAGCACCCGGCGGTGGAACCAGCGCCCGCCGGGGCCGCCGACATGGGCCGTCCGCTCCGCCTGCGTGGCGATGCAGGTCTCGATGTCCGGATGCAGCGTCGCATCCTCGACGCGGGGCGACAGGTCGGTGATCGGCTGACCGATATCGGCGGTGCCGATGCGCAGCAGGTCGGCCGCCGCCGGTGTGATACGCCGCACCACGAGCGACCGGTCGAGAAAGACCACCGCGAGTCGGGTGCTGTCGATCAGGTTCGTGATGTCGTCGTTCGCCCGCTCGAGCTCGACGATCTTGGCCTGGAGATCGCCGTTGACCCTGGACAGCTCCTCGTTGAGCGCCTGCCGCTCCTCCCGGAACTGTCCGGCTCCGGGGTGCACCGCGTCGGTGGTTTCGGCGTCGCTGTCTGCCATCACTACGATCTCGGTTAGGGCGCGCGGCACCCCGTTTCGCGGCACCCCGTTTCAGGGCGATCCATCGACGGCCGTGGTCGCACGAGGGTCCCCCGCGTTCTATCAAGCCTTGCTTGAATCGGACAGTCCTTCGACTCAGTATGGGAACCGCCGCGCCTGTAACGCGTTGGTAAAGTTGGTCCGCATTTTATCAGGGTTCTGCGATGTCTCACGAGGAAGCCGAACTGCGACATCATGCGCGCGTGATGTTATGGGATCGGGATGTCGGTGATGAACTGTTCCGGCTGGCGAGCGAACGCGCCGAACTGAGCCAGAACGTCTCCGACAACCAGCGGCTCGAAGCCTTCAAGCGGTTCTACCGGGCCTGGCGCGACGGCGTGTCGGTGGCCGATGCCCCTCTCTTCACCGACGCGGCTCTGTTCAGCGCGCTGCCGGGGCCGGATGACCTGCCCCGTCAGATCCTGATGCTGGTCGACTTCGCAGGGTTTCCGATCGATCAGGCGGCCGAGATCGTCGGGGTCGACTCCACCGAGGCCGCGCGGGCGCTGGAGCTCGGGCGGGAGCGCAACCGTCTCGATCCGGCGATGGGCTGCAAGGCCCTGATCATCGAGGACGAGTTCCTGATCGCGGAAGAACTCAGCGGGCTGGCGAAACGGGCCGGCATCGCCGAGGTGCATCTGGCGCGCTCCGTGGAGCAGGCGGTCAAGTCGGCGGAGACGACGCTGCCGGACATCATCTTTGCCGATTTTCGGTTGAAGGACGGGGAAACCGGCGTGGAGGCGGTGGAGCCCCTGCGAGAACTCACCGGCGCGCCGGTCGGCTTCGTGACGGCCTATCCCCATTCGGTGCTGAAGGAGTCGGTGATCCCGCCCGATTTTCTCATCGAGAAGCCGTTCCGGGCGGAGGCGATCACCGCCATCATCGGCCACTGGCTCGTCGACAAGGAGATGGCCTGAGCCGTCGGTCGGCGCGCAGAGGGGCGGGTGGACGAATTGTCCGGCCGCCTAGAGCGCGATCGGTTCAGATCGAATCGATCTGAACCGTGAATCGCCCTCTAACTCATTAACGATAGAGCAAATTCACACGACCAGATGTTTCCATCTGATCGTGATTTGCTCTAGTTGGTGAAGTGCTCGCCCATGTCGGACCCGGTGGAGTGGCTGAGGCCGATGCGCAGCAACTCGCGGATGGCCGCCGACATCGACGGCACGCGATTGTCGAACTGCCAGTCTTTCAACTGCTCTATCTCCGAATCCGTCAGCATGACCTGCTGGCGGATCAGACGCTTCTCTCTTCGGGTCTGGTTCACGTCGCCGGTTCGATCCCTTTGCGGCACCCGATCCCACAGCAATGATGCCGAGTGCTAGAATTGGTCACGGGTGACCGTTCTGGAAACTTGCGGGGACGTACTTTGATTGCTGCGGCGCGGATGGTCAATTCCATTGCGCGTTATGGGCCTGAAATTCCTCACATAATATCTGCATGCGCGTCAAATTGTCGGGACAATCCTACGTGTCATACGCCCTCGACGACCCGTCCCGGGATCGGGCTGTCCGTCCGCGCATGGGCGATAACTTCCTGGAATCGTTCCAGACGCGATGTCCGGACCGGCTGCCGGGCGGAGGCGAACCGCCCGGCATGTCCCGGCGAGGGAACAGGCCCTACAGGAAGACCGTGGTGATCTCCGGCACCAGCAGGATCAGCGCCAGCACCAGGATCTGGATGCAGATGAATGGTAGAAAGCCGCGGAAGATATCGGTCAGCGAGATATGCGGAGGTGCTACCGATTTCAGATAGAACGCGGCCGGCCCGAAGGGTGGCGACAGGAAACTCACCTGCATGTTCACGCAGAACAGAATGCCGAACCAGACCTTTACCAGGGTCTGGCTGTCGAGCCCGCCGGTGAGGCCGAGTTCCTCCATCGGCATCTTCAGCACGATCGGCAGGAACACGGGCATCACCAGCAGAACGATGCCGGTCCAGTCCATGAACGCGCCGAGGAACAGGAAGATCACCATCATCACCAGCAGCACGCCCATCGTCGGCAGGTCGTAGCCGAGGATCAGGTTGGCGACGTAGGTCGGGCCGCCGGCGATCGTGTAGGCGCCGGCCAGCGCCGTCGCGCCGAAGGTGACCCAGATGATCGTGCCGGTCGACTTGAACGTCCGCATGGACGCTTCCTGCAGAAGCTGGAAGGAGAATTCCCCGCGCAGGATGATCAGCAGGAGTACGGCGATCGAGCCCATGCCCGCCGCCTCGGTGATGCCGGTTATGCCGCCGTAGATCGAGCCGAGCACGACGATCACGATCAGCAGCGGCGCGACCAGGCCCTTGCCCTTGTCCCAGGCGTCGGCGGCGGCGGCACGGCCGACCACCAGGAGAAGATAGGCAAGGCTGGCGGCGGCAATGGCGCCGGCGATGCCGAGCGACCGGCTGTCCACGAGGCTCGTCTCCTCGTCGATCGAACCGACGGCGTAGAGGACGGCGCCGCGCACCACCAACAGCCCGGCCGCGCCGCCCACCATCATGGCGATCAGGCTCAACCCCATGGTCAGTTTCTCGCCCGTGTTCGGGTCGTCCGGCGACGGCTCGGGCAGCGGCGCCTGCTCTGGATACATCCGCGTCCGCACCAGGATGTAGACGATGTAGCAGCCGGCAAGGATGAAGCCGGGCAGGAACGCCGCCTGGAACAGGGCGTGGATCGACGTCTCGGTGATCAGACCGTAGAAGATCAGGACGATCGACGGCGGGATCATGGTGCCGAGCGACCCGGATGCGCAGATCGTGCCGACGGCGAGGTTCTGGTTGTAGCCGAGGCGGAGCATCTGGGGCAGGGCGATCAGGCCGAGGAGTACGACCTCGCCGCCGATGATGCCGGACATCGCCGCCATGACGATGGCCATCACCGCCGTGACGACGGCGATACCGCCGCGGGTCCGCGACAGCCACAGGTTCAGTGTCGAGTACATGTCGCGCGCGATGCCGGAGCGTTCCAGCAGCGTCGCCATGAAGATGAACAGCGGCACCGAGACCAGGACGTAGTTGGTGGTGATGCCGTACAGGCGCTGGGCCAGGATGTTCAGCGGCCCGGTGCCGAACGTGCCGAACAGCAGGTCGGGGCCGAACTTCAGCACCATCACGACGACGGCGAGGAAGCCGGACGCGAAACCCAGCGGCATGCCGATCGCCAGGAGCGCCAGCATGCCGAACAGCAGGATCAGCGAAATTGTCCCGATATCCATGACGGCGTGTCCTCAGTCGGTCCGGGTGTTGGACGGATCGGTGCCGATGTTCGGCATATCGATATCGTCGGCCGGGTCGTGGGTTTCGGGCTCCTTGTTCCAGTCGTAGATCAGATTCGAGATCGACTGCAGGGCCAGGAAAACGAGGGTGATCAGGATCAGCGGCTTGATCGTCGCCGGAATCGGCGGATCGAAGGCGGTGCCGAAGGTCTCCCAGCGCAGGAACTTGGCTTTCGCCTCGCCGTATCCGCCCCAGACGACGGCGATCGCGAAGATCACGACGCAGATCACCGACAGGGTGTCGAAGAGCCGGCGCATCCACCGTGGCGCCATGTCGTACAGGATGAAGATCCGGATGTGGCTGCGCTGCTGCAGGGCGTAGAGCCCGGCGGTCAGATAGATCCCGCCGCCAACCCACAGCGACATCTCGTTGACCCAGAGAGTCGGCGCCAGGAACACGTAGCGCATCACCACTTCGTAGAAGATGATCGCCACGATGAAGGCGGGGGCCCACATCGCGATCCGGCTGAAGCCCCACGTCACCCAGTCCAGCGGACCGGTCCGCTCGTGCTCGACCATTTCCGACTCCCTCGATTGACCGGCTCCGGTCGGGCCGGCCCCAGTTGGCTCGGCCCCAGTTGGCTCGGCCCCAATTCGCTCGGCGCCGACGCGTCGTCCGGAGACGCCGCGGCCGCTTGGCGGCGCTGTTGTTTGAAGGCGCTGTGCCGAAAAGACGCCGGCGGGTCCTCCCGCCTCCGGGAAGGCCCGCCGGGCCGTTCGGTCAGGCCGTCAGGATCACTCCTGAACCAGGCCGAGCTGACGCAGGTAGGTCAGGTGGCTGTCGACCAGGGCCTTGGCTTCGTCGGTGGTGGCGAAGTCCACCCACGCCGCCTGGGCGGCGTTGCGGAACTTCTGAAGCTCCTCCTCGGACCAGGCGTACAGGTTGACGCCCTTGGACTGGAGGTCGGCGGCCGCCTCGGCGTTCTTCTTCTCGAAGGTCAGCGCGGTGCGGAGCGCCAGCGACTCCATGGCCACCGACATGATGCGGCGGTGATGCTCCGGCATGGCGTCCCACTTGGCCTTGTTGCAGGCGAGGTGGTCGGACGGCATGGAGTGGAAGCCCGGATAGTTGGCGTGCTTCACCAGGTCATACAGACCGAGGGACTGGTTGTTGGCCAGGCCCGACGCGTCGGCGCCGTCGATGATGCCGGACTCCAGCGCGGTGAAGATCTCGGTGAAGTCCATGACGATCGGCTTGGCGCCGAGATTCTCGAAGATCTTCGTCTCCATGCCCGGGGGCGACCGGAACTTGAAGTCCTTCAGATCGGCGGTGTTGCGGATCGGCTTGGACGAGGCCAGCGACTCCTGGCCGTACACCCACCAGCCCACGAGCTGCATGTCGAACTTGTTGTACAGCGCCTGGGCCGCGTCGAGACCACCGCCGTAGTACAGCCAGGAGAGCTGCTGATACGGGGTGGAATAGCCGCCCATGATGTCGCCGACGAACTGGAAGGCCGGATTCTTGCCGGTCTGATACGCGCCGCCGGTCATGTCGCAGTCGAGGATTCCGGTCGCCGCGGCGTCGAAGGTCTCGACCGACTTCACCACGGAGGACGAATAGAACATCTCGATCTGGATCTCGCCGTTCGACATCGTCTGGACGTTGTCGATGTACTCCGCTGCGAGCTTGCCGGACACCGTCTCCGGGGCGTAGTGCGTCTGGATACGCAGCGAGGTGGTCTGCGCCATGGCCGCCGTGCTGAGGCCCGCGGCGATCAGCGCCGCCGACACGGCGGGCGCCAGTTTCCCAATCATCTTCATGTTTTCCTCCCTCTGGGGCTGCCGGATTACCGGCTTTTCAGCCGCGCCGTTTCAGGCGGGGCCGTTTGTATGGGTCAGTCGTCCCGGGCCGGAGTGCCGGCCGGGACGATTATCAACTGACCCGACATGCCCCCGACTGTGTCGGCACGCTCTGGTGACGTCAAGCGGTAGGACGTTCATATGATTAATTCAATGCGGCGACCGGAGTCCCATGCCGATGGGCGCGCCGGCAGCCCTCGACGAAACGCCTGGCGATCCGCCGTCCTGGTCTTCGACTCCGGCCGGCTCGGCCCGAGGTTATACAAATTCTAAATTAGTCGTACAGCAGCGGCGATGCCGTCTCTACCCGCATTTCGAGTAGCCGCAGGCGGTGCAGAGGTCGCAGCCCTCCTGCTTCACCAGGGCAACGGAGCCGCAGCTCGGACACTGGCCCGGAGCGCCGCCGATATTGACCACCTGTTTGACCACCTTCGGTGCCGCGTCCGCCGCGCCGAGACGCTCGGTCTGTTTGAGGAAGCCGATGGCGATCATGTGCTCCTCGATCACGTCGCCGATCGCCGCCAGCAGGGACGGGACGTAGCGGCCCTTCACCCACTGACCGCCGCGCGGATCGAATACCGCCTTCAGCTCGTCGACCACGAAGCTCACGTCGCCGCCGCGCCGGAACACCGCGCTGATCATCCGGGTCAGGGCGACGGTCCAGGCGAAATGCTCCATGTTCTTGGAGTTGATGAATACCTCGAACGGCCGGCGGCGCCCGTCCTGCACGATGTCGTTCACCGTGATGTAGATGGCGTGGTCGCTGTCGGCCCATTTGATCTTGTAGGTCGCTCCCGGTAGCGTCGTCGGCCGGTCGAGCGGCTGCATCAGGTGGATCACCTCCGGGGCCTCTGCGGCTCCGCCTGTGGCCTCGCCTGCCGCCGGGGCCGGCTGCTCCGGCTCCTCGCGCTTGGTCGCCAGCACCGAGCCGGTGATCTGGTTCGGCCGATAGGTCGTGCAGCCCTTGCAGCCGGTGCGGTACGCCTCCCGGTAGACGTCCTTGAAGGTCTCGAAGGCGATGTCCTCGGGCACGTTGATGGTCTTGGAGATCGAGCTGTCGACGTACTTCTGCACGGCGGCCTGCATGACCACATGGTCGTGCGGCGTCAGGCTCTGGGCGTCGACGAAGGCGTCGGTCAGCTCAGCCGTCTCGCCCTTCAGGCGACGGTACAGGCGGTAGGCGAAATCGCTGACCTCCTCCACCTTGCGGGAGCCGTCGGGCATCAGCACCGTGCGGTCGTAGGTGAAGCTGAACACCGGCTCGAGGCCGCTCGAGACGTTGTCGGCCAGCAGCGAGATCGTCCCGGTGGGGGCGATCGAGGTGACCAGGGCGTTGCGGATGCCGTGCTCGGCGATCCCGGCCTTCAGGTCGTCGTCCAGCTCGGCGACGCTCTCGCCGGCGAGATAGGCGTCGCGGTCGAACAGCGGGAACGGACCCTTCTCCTTGGCGAGGTCGATCGACGCCCGATAGGCGTGACGGCGCAGGGCGGCCATCCAGCGTTCCACGGTGGTGACCGCCTCGGGCGAGCCGTAGCGCAGGCCGCACATGATGAGCGCGTCGGCGAGACCGGTGACGCCGAGACCGATACGCCGCTTGGCCAGCGCCTCGGTGCGCTGCTGCTCGAGCGGGAACAGCGAGACATCGACGACGTTGTCCATCATCCGCACCGCGAGTGGAACCGCCTCCGCCAACGCCTCCTCGTCGAGGCGCGCGTCGGGTTCGAACGGGTGGCGCACGAAGGTGGCCAGGTTCATCGACCCGAGCAGGCAGGCGCCGTAAGGTGGCAGGGGCTGTTCGCCGCAGGGATTCGTCGCCGCGATGGTCTCGCAGTAGTGCAGGTTGTTCCGGCGGTTGATCCGGTCGATGAAGATAACGCCCGGCTCGGCCACATCGTAGGTGGCGGTCATGATCCGGTCCCAGAGTTCGCGGGCGCGGATCGTGCGGTACACGGTGCCGCCGAACACCAGATCCCAGTCGCCGTCGGCCTCGACCGCCTGCATGAAGGCGTCGGTCACGAGAACGGAAAGATTGAACATGCGCAGCCGGGCGGGGTCGCGCTTGACCTCGACGAACGCCTCGATGTCCGGATGGTCGCAGCGCAGGGTGGCCATCATCGCCCCGCGGCGCGAGCCGGCGCTCATGATGGTGCGGCACATGGCGTCCCACACGTCCATGAACGACAGCGGCCCCGACGCGTCGGCGCCGACGCCTTCCACCGGCGCGCCCTTGGGCCGGATGGTCGAGAAGTCGTAACCGATGCCGCCGCCCTGCTGCATGGTCAGCGCGGCTTCCTTCAGCGCATCGAAGATGCCGCCCATGCTATCGGGCACGGTGCCCATGACGAAGCAGTTGAACAGGGTCACCTGGCGTCCGGTGCCGGCGCCGGCGACGATCCGACCCGCCGGAAGGAACCGGAACCCCTCGAGCACATCGCGGAAGCGCGCGGCCCACCGCTCGCGCTCGCGCGGCTTTTCCGCCTCGGCGAGCGCCGTGGCCACCCGGGTCCAGGTGTCCTCCATCGTCGCATCGACAACGTCACCGCCCTGTTTCAGACGGTACTTCATGTCCCAGATCTGCGTACTGATGGGCGCCAGATCGTTCATCGAATCCTACATATAGTGGGTTTGGGCCAGACGTTCAGTGTATCGCCACAAGCCTCGGCGCACAAGGATCGCGACCGGGCGCCCGTCGCCTCGGACACGTTATCGCGTTCTTAACCAATCGACAGTAGCTACACTGATTCGAACGAGATCGGGAGGGGCCGGACGGCCGGAAACCCTCCCCCAGCCAAGGGGCGAAGATGCCAGCGGCGACCGACCGCAGGGAGGAAGCGGCGACCGATCCCCCGACGGAGCGAAATTCGCTCGTGGGGGCGATCCTGTCCGTCGCGCTGCTGGCCGTGGTCGGCATCTCAGGATCGGCCTTTTTCGGGTTCCGGATGGCCGAGGCCACAAAGGCCGACTGGGTCGAGCGCAGCCGGAGCGAGACGGTCGACCTGTCGGCGACGGTCGACAGTGCGTTGCTCCAAGTCGAAGTCCAGCTCCGGGCGCTGGCGGCGCTGTTCTACAGCTCGGACCTGGTCGAGGCCCGCGAACTGGCTCAGGCCGAGGAGAGGCTTCCGTCGGGCGGGCTCGGGGTCACCCTGTCCGGCCTCGCCTATGCCGTGGTCGTCGATGGTGAGGACCGTTCGGCCTATGAGGACCGAGAGGGCGAGCGGCTCGTCTTCCCCGGCCGGCCGGAGCTGGATGCGCCGACCTCCTTCACCCATTTCCCGATCGTCCTCGCGAGCGGGAGGCATCCGATCTTCACGCATGGCAGCGATCTCGCCGCCCATCCGGCCCTCCGCTCGATGGCCCTCTCCGCCGTACGCCTCGGCGAGACGGTGGTCATGAGCCCCGCGTTCCGGATCGAGGAGGATTGGCTGATCGGTTTCGCGATCGCGGTCCCGAACGGCGCCGATGACGGGATCCTGTTCGGTATTATGTCGCTCGACCACCTGCTGGAGCATACCGTTCGCTGGAAATCGGACGGGCTGATCCTGCGCCTGCAGCAGTATCCGAGCAGCTGGGAAGAGGGCACGGGACCGTTTCTGGTGCACGGGCCGCAGACTTCCCGCGGAGAAGCCGCGGTGACCCACGACTACCGCTTCACCCATGGCGAGGCGCGCTGGGCCCTGCTCTGGGACGTTCTGCCGTCCTACAAGGGCGGCGTCGACGTGATGCCGGCCTTCCTGCTCGCGGCGGCGGGCGGGCTTCTGAGTCTCCTGGTGGGGCTGGCGGTCGGGCTCCTGGTCTATCAGAACGCCCTGATCCGCCGCCGGGTCGGCCTGCGGACGGCGGAGCTCAAGACCGCGCTCGACCGGGCGGAGCAGGCGAGCCGGGCGAAGACCAATTTCCTGGCGGTCATCGGCCATGAGCTGCGGACGCCGCTCAATGCCGTGATCGGCTTCTCGGACCTGCTTGAGCCCCAGCAGACCACGTCGACGTCCCAGGACTACATCCGCTTCGTCCAGAGCGGCGGCCGGCATCTGCTGCGCCTGGTCAATGCGCTGATCGAGGTCGCTCAGGCGGAGCAGGGTGAACTGGTCCTCGACGACGAGGAGGTGGATCCGGCCGAGCTGATCCGTGCGGCGGTGGCGGCCGCCGAGTCCTCCGGCATGGATCCGACCGTTGCCGTCGATATACGGGTGACCGAGGGGCTGCCGACGATCCGCTGCGACCGCGAGCGGCTTGAGCTGGTGGTCGTCAATCTTCTGCTGAACGCGGTGCGGGCGGCGGGCGCGGGGGAAAGCGTCACCATCGAGGCGCTGGTGCGTGACGATGGCGGCGTCCGGCTGACGGTCAACGACACCGGCCCGGGCATGGCCGAGACCCAGGTGACCGCGTCTCTCCGTCTCTTCGAACAGGCGGAGGGCCCGCTGAACCGGGGACACGAGGGTCTCGGGATCGGCCTGCCGCTGTGCCGCCATCTGGTGAAGCTCCACGGCGGCACGTTGTCGATCGACACCATGCCCGGTCGCGGCACGACGGTGATCGTGGATCTCGGGCCGGAGCGCAGTCTCGACCGCGCCGAGACGTCGCTCAGGTCGCGAGCGCCATGAACCATCCGGCGACGGTCACCCGGGCGCCGGCGAACAGGTATTTGGAATACTCGTTGGCCAGAAGCGCGAGGGTTCCCGGATAGCGGTACCAGGCGTCGAGCCGCACGTCCTGCGGGATGACCGGATGGGGAACGATGCGCGCCTCCGGCATGGCGTGGGTGAACTCTAGCATCGCCCGGGGGAGATGGTAGTTCGAGGTGACCAGCAGGATGGACTGGCGGTTGCCCACCTGCATCCAGATCTGCGTCTCGCGTGCGTTCCCGATCGTATCGGTGGCGCCGTAGCCCAGGACCAGACAGCAGTCGATCAGCCGGTCGGGCAGTCGCGTGTCGCCGTCGTCCAGCAGGGACCGGATTCCGCGGCCGTCGACCCGCTCGTCGACGCCGCTGACGAAGAGCACAGGCGCGGCGCCGGCCTCAAGCAGCGCCACCCCCTCGTCCAGCCGGCGGCTGCCGCCGGTCAGCACAACGATCGCATCCGCCGGCTCCGTCGCCGCCGTCGCCGCTGTCGCCGTGCGCGGCAGGTCCTCGACGAAGCGCGCCAGCCCGTAGGTCCAGAGCGCGGTCAGGACCAGAAGCGCGATCAGGGCCAGCCAGCCGAGGCCTCCCAGGCGGCGCTCCGGGCCGCGCGCGGTTCGGAACAGATTGCGGCGCGCCATCAGGCCATCCTGGCAAGGGCTGTCTGAACCGAGACCCGGGCGGTCGCCATGGCGATCAGTGCCGTCACCGGCGGGAGCAGGATGAGCGCCAGCCACTCCTGCCAGCCGAGCCGGATCAGCGAGCCGAGGCCGGACAGGCTGATCGCATCGGTGTCGGCGGCCCCCTGGCCGACGGTGACCTGCAGTCCGACGATGCTGGCGACCGCGAGCAGGGCGCCCGCGATGCCGCCGATCAGCGAGAGCCGTCCGGCGTGCCACTGGAACTGCCGGGCGATGTAGCGGTCCGGCGCCCCGATCAGGTTCAGGATCTCGATCTCGTCGCGGTGTACCGACAGGCCGGTGCGGACGGCGAAGACCACCGCCAGGATAGCGGCGAGCAGGACCACCACCAGAATGCATGTGCCCGCGACGGCCACCGAGTTGCCGAGCGCCCGCGCTTCTGCGAGCCAGCGGCCATGGTTGTCGACCGTCGACCCGGGCGCCGCGTTGTCGATGCGCGTCGCCAGACTGGCGAAATCGACTTCCTGCCCACGCTCCAGCCGCAGGTCGATCAGAAGCGGTAGAGGCAGTGTCCCTGCGAGTTCGGCGCCGAGCCACGGCGCGAGAAGCGCCGCGGAATCGGCCGGCGGCATTGGATCGGCCGCGGCGATGCCGGGGGTCACGCTCAGCAGGCGAAGGACCGAGTCCAGGCGCTCCTGCTGGCTCAGCCCGTCCACCGGTGGGATCTGGACCGTCGCCGTGGCCGACAGGCGGGCGTCCCAGTCGGAGACGAAGCCGCGGGCCGCGAGCGCGCCGACCGTCGCCAGGGCGGCGAGATAGACCATCACCGCCAACAGGCCGGGGAGAAAGCGGGTCGAGGAGTCCCGCCCGAGTGCAAGGTCGGAATGCCCGATCATCACGGAGCCGATGCGCTGATCCGGTCGGCGCCGGTCTGGGGCGCCTTCGCCCGAGGCGGCGGGCGGCGTTCGACGCTGGACGACGCCCGGTGGGTGATGCGGGCGTCCTCCAGGTGCAGGCGGGGGTGGTCGAAGCGGTCCACCAACCCCTCGTTATGGGTGGCGATGATCACGGTCGTGCCCATCTTGTGCAGCTCTTCGAACAGGTAGAGCAGGCGCACGGCGATCCGGTCGTCCACATTGCCCGTCGGCTCGTCGGCGAGCAGCAGGGCCGGCCGGCCGATCACCGCGCGGGCGATGGCGATCCGCTGCTGCTGGCCGCCGGACAGGGTCGCCGGCAGGGCGTCGAGCTGCCCGGACAGCCCGACCCAGGCGAGCAGCTCGGGCACGTGCTCGCGGATCAGCGACTCCCGCGTTCCGGCGATCCGCAGCGGCAGGGCGACGTTGTCGAGCGCGGAGAGATGGGGGAGCAGGCGGAAGTCCTGGAACACCACGCCGATCCGCCGGCGAAAGGACGGGCGTTCCTTGCGGCTGACCTTGGCGATGTCGCGCCCGAACATGCTGACCTGCCCGGAGATCGGCCGGGCCGCGAGATACATCAGCCGCAGCAGGGTCGACTTGCCGGCGCCGCTGGCTCCCGTCAGGAAGTGGAAGGAGCCCGGCTGCAGGTCGAAGGACACGTCGCGCAGGATGACGGGGCCGCCGTCGTAGCGCATGAAGACGTTCTCGAAGCGAACCACCGCGTCCCTCTGTCAACCGACAGTTTGAAAGTCGCGCGAGTGTGGCCCAACCGCGTGGCGAAAGAAAGGCGCTGCCGTGTCGGGCCGGGAGGGCGGCGACGGACGCCGCCCCGCACAGGGTCAGCGCCGGGCGGCGGTCCGCTGGCCGCCGCCGGCGCGGCCGCCCTTGGCGTCCTCGTCGAACAGCGAGGCGAGCTGTTCCATCATCGTTCCGCCGAGCTGCTCTGCGTCGACGATGGTGACGGCACGCCGGTAATAGCGGGTGACGTCGTGGCCGATTCCGATCGCCACAAGTTCCACCGGAGACCGCGACTCGATATACTTGATAACGTCGCGCAGGTGCTTTTCCAGGTAGTTCCCGGGGTTCACCGACAGGGTGCTGTCGTCGACCGGGGCGCCGTCGGAGATGACCATGAGGATGCGGCGTTCCTCCGGCCGCGCGATGATCCGGTTATGCGCCCACATCAGCGCTTCGCCGTCGATGTTCTCCTTGAGGATACCCTCGCGCAGCATCAGGCCGAGCGACTTGCGGGCCCGGCGCCACGGGGCGTCGGCCGGCTTGTAGATGATGTGGCGCAGGTCGTTCAGCCGTCCCGGATTCTGCGGCTTGCCGGAAGAGATCCAGCGTTCCCGCGCCGAGCCGCCCTTCCAGGCCCGGGTGGTGAAGCCGAGGATCTCGACCTTCACGCCACAGCGTTCCAGGGTCCGCGCCAGGATGTCGGCGGCGATCGCCGCGATCGTAATCGGCCGGCCGCGCATCGATCCCGAATTGTCGATCAGCAGGGTGACGACCGTGTCCCGGAAGTCCGTGTCCTTTTCCATCTTGTAGGACAGCGGATAGAGCGGGGCGGTCACCACGCGGGACAGGCGGCCGGCATCCAGCACGCCTTCGTCCAGGTCGAAATCCCAGGACCGGTTCTGCTGCGCCATCAGGCGCCGCTGCAGGCGGTTGGCCAGCTTGCCGATCACACCCTGCAGGTGGCTGAGCTGCTGGTCGAGCAGCGCGCGCAGGCGGGTCAGTTCGTCCGGGTCGCACAGCGTGTCGGCCTGGACCACCTCGTCGTATTCGGTCGTGTAGGCCCGGTAGGCGGTGTCCTGCCAGTTGCGCCCGTCCATGTTCGGATGCATCGGCGAACCCGGATTGGCCGGTTCCTCGTCGCCGGAGCCGGGCTCCAGGTCCATCTCCTCGGCGTCCTCGCCCTCGGCGCTCTCGTCGCCGGCCTGCATGTCCGAGGGAATGGTCTCGCTGTCGGTGCCGTCCTCGCTGGTGCCGCGGGTGCCGCCGTCGCTGGTCTCGTCGACGTCGCCGCCCTCGTCCTCGCCTTCGGCTTCGCTCGGGTCGTCCTCGGCCACGCCGTCGTCGCCGACATCAAGGTCGAGGTCGGTGATAAGCTGGCGGGCCAGCTTGGCGAAGGCGTTCTGGTCGTCGATATGTTTGACCAGCTCCGACAGGTCGGCGCCGGCCTTGGATTGAACCCAGGGGCGCCACAGGTCGATCACCCGCTGGGCGCATTCCGGCGGCGCCTCCCCGGTCATCGACTCCCGCGCCATCAGCCGCATGACGTCGACCAGGGACACGTCGTCCTTCTCGGCCCGGTCCAGGCCCTTGCGCTGGAAGCTGTCGTCGAGCAGGGCGGAGAGGTTGTTCGCCACCCCGTCCATCCGGCGCGCGCCGATCGCCTCGACCCGGGCCTGCTCCATCGCCTCGAAGATCTCGCGCGCCGCCTGGCCCTGGGGCGCGTAGCGGGCGTGGACCTCGTTGTTGTGGTGCTTCAACCGCAGCGCCATGGAGTCGGACTCGCCCCGCAGCCGGGCAAGGGCGGCCGGGTCCATATCCTTCGGCGGCGAGGGCAGGCGGGCACGGGTGTCCGTCGCCGTCGCGTGCTCGGCGCCGTAGGTGACCTCAAGCTCCGGCTCGCCGGAAATCGCCCGAAGACAGGCGGCCGTCGATCGCTTGAAGTCCTCGAACGCCGGATCGTCGGGCGCGCGGTTGCTCCTCATCGGGATCCTCGCTGGCTGCGGTTACTCGGCCGCCTTGATGCCGAGTTCGGTGATCTCGTCACCGAAGCAGCGCTGGTAGTATTCGGCCACGATCGACCGCTCGACCTCGTCGCACTTGTTCAGGAAGGTCAGGCGGAAGGCGAGATTGACGTCGCCGCCGAAAATGTCGGCGTTCTCGGCCCAGGTGATCACCGTCCGCGGCGACATGACCGTGGAGATGTCGCCGGCGATGAACCCGGCGCGGGTTAGGTCGGCGCAGGCCACCATCTTGGAGATGGTCTGCTTGCCTTCCTCGGTGTCGTAGGACGGGCTCTTGGCGAGCACGATGCCGACCTCGGCGTCATGCGGCAGATAGTTCAGGGTGGTGACGATGTTCCACCGGTCCATCTGGCCCTGGTTGATCTGCTGGGTGCCGTGATACAGGCCCGTCGTGTCGCCGAGACCGACCGTGTTGGCGGTCGAGAACAGACGGAAATAGGGGTTCGGCGTGATCACCTTGTTGGTGTCGAGCAGGGTGAGCCGCCCGTCCACCTCGAGGATCCGCTGGATCACGAACATCACGTCGGCGCGGCCGGCGTCGTACTCGTCGAACACCAGGGCCACCGGGTTCTGCAGCGCCCAGGGCAGGATTCCCTCGCGGAACTCGGTCACCTGCTTGCCGTCGCGCAGGACGATGGCGTCCTTGCCGATCAGGTCGATGCGGCTGACATGGCTGTCCAGGTTGACCCGGATGCACGGCCAGTTCAGGCGCGCCGCCACCTGTTCGATATGGGTCGACTTCCCGGTCCCGTGATAGCCCTGGATCATGACCCGGCGGTTGCGCGCGAAGCCGGCGAGAATGGCCAGGGTCGTGTCGTGATCGAAGAGGTAGGAGTCGTCCTTCGCCGGGACATATTCGCTCGGCTCGCTGAAGGCCGGAAGCTCGAGGTCGATATCGAGGTTGAAGACCTCCCGCGCCTTGACCGTCATGTCCGGCTGGCCGAGGGGGTGGGCGGGCTTACGCTCGATGACGCTGTCGTTCGTCATGGACGAGATCCTGTCTCTCGGGAGTGGGGAGCCGTTGCTCCGCAGAAGGGGTAACGGTGCTCTATGAACCTTAACTTAGAAAGCGACGCAAAGTCGTATAGGCCTCGTTGATACTTTTCAACCGTTCCTCCGCCGCCTTGTCGCCGCCATTGGCGTCGGGATGGTGCTTTTTTACCAATTCCTTGTAGCGCGCCTTCAGCCGTTCGAGGGTGAAGGGAGGCTCCAGCCCGAGGATGGCGGCGGCCTTGCCCTCGGCGGTGTCGGCGGGCTGGCGCCGCCGGGTCTCGCCGCCGTCCTCGTCGTCGTCCATGAAGCCGAACGGGTCGTTCACCCGCCGCCGCGGGCCCTGGCCCGGCTTCATTGTGCCGAACGGCCAGGAAGGCCGGTTCCAGGTGGTCGAGCGGCGGATATCCTCCTCGACCTCGTTGTCGCTCATGCCGTCGTAATAGTTCCAGGCCCTGTTGTACTCGCGGACATGGTCGAGGCAGAACCAGTAGTAGTCGTTGAGCCGGTCCCGCGCCTTCGGCGCCCGGTGCGTACCCTCCTCAGTACAGCCCGGCCGGTCGCACATGCGCACGCCCGGTTTCTGGGGCGCGAAATTCTCCAGGAAAGAATCCGGATTGGCTCTCGGCATCGATGTGCCCATCTGCTCCATAGGCGTGTAACAAGACCGGATCCCCGACCCTAGCGCGCGCGAAAGGAAAGTCCATAGATGACAGTCGCAGAAACCCTCCGCAGCAAGCTCGAGACCGCGTTCGAGCCCGAGATCCTCGACGTCCTCGACGAATCCCATCTCCATGCCGGCCATGCGGGCGCCCGTCCCGAGGGCGAGACCCACTTCCGAGTCACCATCGTCTCGTCCCTGTTCCGCGGCGCCAGCCGGGTGCAGCGGCATCGGATGGTCCATGATGTCCTGGCCGAGGAACTGCGGGAACGCGTGCATGCGCTCGCGCTCGTCCTCCGCGCGCCGGAAGAGGAGTGAAAGCAACCAAAAATAGTTAAACAGAAAAAATAACGTTTATTGGTTGCGAAACCCGCGCGGGCGTGCCAATGGTTTTCGGGGTCCGGCGGTGCGCGTCGGCTCCCGGCTGCCCATGAGCGTAGGGTTCACCGTGTCCCCTGAGAACGGCAAAATCTCGATCCTCGAAAGCCGCAACGTCACGGTCGGCAACAAGCGGACCAGTATGCGGCTGGAGCCGCAGATGTGGGACTCCCTGGAACGGATCGCGCGGACCGAAGGGGTGACGATTAACAACCTGTGCACGCAGATCGATCTGCGCCGCGGCGAGATCGGTCTGACCTCCGCGACCCGTGTGTTCATCATCAGCTACTACCGCCACCTCCTGCGTCAGCACGAGGCGGAGAGGGAGCGCCCGGGTCCGGGCCTCGCCCCGCGGGCGAAGGGTCTGACGGGGGCCTCACGGGCGCGGTGGGTCCTGGACACCGTGGTCTCCGACCGGGATCTCGGTCGCGATGGCAGGCTCGGCGGATCGGTGTCCAACCGTCGGTAGGGTCAGGTCTCATTGCCTAGCCGGCGGATTGCGCCGCCTGGCGCCTCAGTCGGCCTCTCAGTCGGCCGCACCATGGGCGGCGATGGCGGCGGCCAGGGTGTCGCGCTCCTCGCAGACCGCACCGCAGAGCGGGGCCATGCGCTCCAGCAGCTCGCGGGCCTGCTCCGGTTCCCCGGTCTGCAGGTACAGCTCCCCCAGATACTCCATCGCCTTGAGGTGGCCCGGATCGAGCCGCAGGGCGTTGAAATAGGCCTGCCGGGCGTCGTCGAAGTCTTCGAGCTTGCGGGACACGAAGCCGAGATAGTTCCAGGCGTCGGCGTTGGCCGGATCGCGTTTCAGGGATGCACGCAGCAGCGGCTCCGCCTCGGCGTACTCCTCCACCCAGATCAGGCCGACGGCCCGCTCCAGGTCGGGATCCTCGACCTTCGCCGGCGGGTCGTCGGGCGTCGGCCCCATGGCTGCCGCCGGCCCGCACGTTACCGCCGCGGCGACGGCGACAAGGGCTGCGAGGGCGAACAGGCTGCCGCGGGGCGGGAAGGCGCGCCGGAGAAGGAAGAGCATGGCCAGGGCCGATCGGTGGTTGAGGACTATCGCGGCAGGGCTTTCTCGATCATCTCGATCGCCTGGGGATCGGTGGGCGAGACCCGGGTGGGGATCGACGCCACCAGCTCTCCATCGGGGCTGATCAGGTACTTGTGGAAGTTCCAGCCCGGCGCCTTGTCCGCCCCGCCGGTATCGACCGCCCAGCGGTAGAACGGATGCGCCTTGGCGCCGGTGACCACCTGCTTTTCGGTCATCGGGAAGTCGACGGCGAAATTGGTCTCGCAGAACGCCTTGATCTCCGCCTCGGTGCCCGGCTCCTGGTTGCCGAAGTCGTTCGACGGCACGCCAAGCACGATCAGGCCCCGGTCGCGGTAGGTCTCCCACACGCTCTGCAGGCCGTCATACTGCCGGGTGAAGCCGCAACGCGAGGCGGTGTTGACGACGAGCACCGCCTTGCCGGCGAAGTCCGCCATGGACATCGGCTCGCCGTCGATCGAGGTGAAACTGAACTGGTGCGCCGGTCCGGCGCCGGCCGCCTGCGGCGTCATGGCAGTCCCCATCAGCAGTGTCGCGGCCAGGATCGCCGCCGCCAGAACCTTAAATCCGCTTGCCGCTCTAAGCATAGCGCTGCTCCTTCCACGGGTTGCCCAGCATGTGATAGCCGCGCGATTCCCAGAAACCCTTGATGTCGCGGTCGACGAAGCGGATCGAGCGGATCCACTTCGCACTTTTCCAGAAATAGAGCGCCGGCACGACAAGGCGAACCGGCCCGCCATGCTCTCGGGTCAGCGGCGCCCCGTTCCAGTGGGTGGCGATCAGGCTGTCGTCCTCGTACAGGAAGTCGACCGGCAGGTTGGTGGTGTAGCCGTCATAGGACTTGATGAGGACGAACCGCGCCTCGTCCCTCGGCCGGACCTCGGCGATCAGGTCGCGGGTGGCAACACCGGCGAAGGTGTCCCCCAGGCGCGACCAGGAGGTGACGCAGTGGATGTCGACCGTGCGCTCGGTGCGGGGGATCAACGACAGCTCGCGGTAGTCGAAGGTGGTCGGCATGTCGACAAGGCCCTCGACCGAGAGCGTCCAGTCCTTGGCCGGGATGTTCGGATGGGTGCCGAGGTCGAGCACCGGCCAGTCGCGCACCAAATGCTGCCCGCGCGGCAGCCGGCCGGTGGGCGCGTCCGGTTGGCCGAACGCCTTGCGCTCGCGCGCCCAGCGCTCCTTCTCGGAGACCAGCTTGGCGCGTTTGGCGGCGATGCGGGCGTCGTCGATCATGACCGGGATATGGTCGGTCGGGTGCCGGGCGGCAGGGTCCGGCAACGGAGTTGTGATCCGGCCGAACGACGGACGGCCCGCCTCGGGGGAGACGGGCCGCCGGTTCGCACCGATATCGCCGGCCTCAGTACATGTGCTGGCCGCCGTTGATGGACAGGGTCGAGCCGGTGATGAAGCCGCCCTCGTCGGCGGTCAGGAAGACCACACCGCGGGCGATCTCGGAGGCGTCGCCGAGGCGGCCGACCGGGATGCGCGCCTTGATCTTGTCGAGCACGTCGCCCGGCACGGCGGCGACCATGTCGGTGTCGATATAGCCAGGCGCGATGGCGTTGACGGTGATGCCGGCGCGCGCGCCTTCCTGGGCCAGGGCCTTGGTGAAGCCGTGGATGCCGGACTTGGCGGCGGCGTAGTTCACCTGACCGTACTGGCCGGCCTGGCCGTTGATCGAGCCGATGTTCACGATCCGGCCGAACTTGCGCTCGCGCATGCCCTCGATGACGTTGCGGCACATGTTGAAGCAGGAGCCGAGGTTGGTGTCGATCACTGCCTGCCAGGCGTCGTGGCTCATCTTGTGGATGGTGCCGTCGCGGGTGATGCCGGCGTTGTTCACCAGGATATCGACCGGGCCGACTTCCTTCTCGACCTCGGCGATGCCGGCCGTGCAGGCCTCGAAGTCGGAGACGTCCCACTTGAAGGACGGGATGCCGGTGCGGGACGTGAAGGCCTTCGCCCGCTCCTCGTTACCGCCGTAATTGGCGGCCACCTTGCAGCCGGCGTCCCTGAGGGCGATGCAGATCGCCTCGCCGATGCCGCGGGTTCCGCCGGTGACCAGTGCTACGCGTGCCATGTAGTCCCTCCCTGTCCTGTTCAGGCGTGTCCTGTTCGGGCCTCGCCGCCTTGGCGACGGCGTTGGCCGACTTCTTCCGATGCGTGACGGCGATGCGTGGTGGCGTTGGCGGGCCGGAGCGGTCCGCCGACGCCGGGGAGCTACGCCGGGGTGTTACACCACCGGGATGTCACGATGATTGCACGGCCTGGGCGATTAGTCGCGCTCCAGGCACATGGCCACGCCCATGCCGCCGCCGATGCACAGCGTCGCCAGGCCCTTCTTGGCGTCGCGGCGCTGCATCTCGTGCAGCAGCGTCACCAGGACCCTGGCGCCGGACGCGCCGATCGGATGGCCGAGCGCGATGGCGCCGCCGTTCACGTTCACCTTGGCGGTGTCCCAGGCCAGGCCTTTATTCACGGCGCAGGCCTGGGCGGCGAAGGCCTCGTTGGCCTCGATCAGATCCAGGTCGTCCGTCGACCAGCCGGCCTTCTCCAGCGCGCGCTGGCTCGCCGGGATCGGGCCGGTGCCCATGATCGCCGGATCGACGCCGGCGGTGGCCCAGGACACGATCCGGGCGAGCGGCGTCACCCCGCGCTTGGCGGCGTTCTCGGCGCTCATCAGCACCGCCACGGCCGCCCCGTCGTTGATGCCCGACGCGTTGCCCGCGGTCACCGTCCCGTTCTCGCGCACGAAGGCCGGGCGAAGCTTGGCCAGGGTCTCGGCGGTGGTGTCGGGCTTCGGATGCTCGTCGGTATCGACCACCGTCTCGCCCTTGCGGGTCTTGATGGTGACCGGCGCGATCTCGTCCTTGAATGTGCCGGCGCTCATGGCGGCGGCGGCCTTCTGCTGGCTGGCCAGCGCGAAGGCGTCCTGCTCGTCGCGGGTGATCTGGAACTTCTCGGCCACGTTCTCGGCGGTGTTGCCCATGTGGTAGCCGTTGAAGGCGTCCCACAGGCCGTCGCGGATCATGGTGTCGACGAGGGACAGGTCGCCCATGCGCTGGCCGGCGCGCAGGTACTGGGCGTGCGGCGCCTGGCTCATGCTCTCCTGGCCACCGCAGACCATGACCTCGGCGTCGCCGAGCGCGATCGCCTGGTAGCCGAGCGCGACGGTGCGCAGGCCCGAGCCGCAGAGCTGGTTGATGCCGTAGGCGGTGCGCTCGACCGGGATGCCGGCGCCGATGGCGGCCTGGCGCGCCGGGTTCTGGCCGGCGGCGGCGGTGAGGATCTGGCCCATGACCACCTCGTCGACCTCCCCGGCCTCGGTCTTGGCCCGCTCCAGCGCGGCGCGGATCGCGACCTCGCCGAGATAGCTGGCGGCGACGCCGCTCAGGCTTCCGTTGAATGCGCCGACCGGCGTGCGGGCGGCTCCGGCGATCACGACCTCGGTCATCGGGTCTCTCCTCCTGGATCGTCTCTTACGGGTTCGGTTCTCAGAACGTCAGTCTCTGACTATGGCGCGCCCGCGAGCTTTTGGCTGCAGCGCGGGGAATATTCCAGACAGGCCATGCTGACCCGCGTGATCAACATAAGCGCGGGCGGAGCAGGCCACAACCGGGAGGGGATGGATGAGGTGACCGAGCCACGTGCAGCGACACGATTGGGATGATGCAAGTCGGCCAGGATCCTGAGAAAAGGAGACCACCCATAGAGGCGAACCGCATCGCGGGTCTGAGGTCGGCCTGCAATGATGCGGCGCTGTTATGCCTATGAAAGGGAGATGCCGAATGCCATCCGATGACACGGGCCGCGGGCCGATCCTGCGGCTGTTCGAGGTGCGCACGAAGCCCAACGGCGCCGACACCCTATTAGCTAAGTTCGCGACCACATCAGCCGCGGTTGTTCAGGACAAACCGGGCAACCAGGGCTATTTCTTCGGCCGCGTGGTCGGCGTGGAGACCGATGCCGTCGTCTTCGCCTCGATCTGGAAAGACCTCGATGCGATCAAGCAGCACTTTGGCGATGACTGGCGGACATCCTTTTTGCCGGAGGGATACGGGGATCTGATCGAGGAGTGCTCCGTGCGTCACATTGATCTGTCCGGCGGGTGGCATGTTTCGGGCGATGGGTGATCGGCGAAGGTAATGCCCCGGGCCATGGCGGTTCGCGCGCCAGTCTTCCCTATTCCCCGCCGACAGCGCCCAGAAGGATCGCCAGGATCACCGCCGGCGCCACGATCCGAAGCAGCCAGATCCACGCCCGGCCAAGGGCGGGAAGAAGGAGACCGGACTGCGCGATCGCATCGCCGGCACCCCAGCGCCACCCGACGAACAGGGCCACGACCAGCCCGCCGAGCGGCAGCACGTAGTTCGAGGCCAGGCCGTCCATCGCGTCGAGGATCGGCAGGGTCAGGATCGTCGTATCCGACAGCACGCCGTAGCTGAGCGCGGCTGGAACACCCAGGACGAAGCAGCCGCCCCCGACGACCGCGACGGCGTTGCGGCGGCGGACTCCCCAGCGCGTCATCACGGCGGCGGTCGGCACTTCGAGGATCGACACCATCGAGGTCAGGGCGGCGCCGGTCAGCAGGCCGAAGAACAGGATGCCGAGCCAGGTTCCCCCCGGCATGCCGAGGAAAACCTGCGGCAGAGTGATGAAGGCCAGCTGCGGTCCGGACGCCGGATCGACCCCGTGGGCCAGAACCACCGGAAAAATAGCGAGGCCGGCGGTAATCGCCAGCAGAGTGTCGCCGGCCACGATCGCGCCGACCGAGATCGGCAACGCCGGTCCCTGGGCCAGATAGCCGCCGAAGGTGATGAAGATGGCCATGCCGACGCCCAGCGAGAAGAACGCCTGGCCCAGGGCCGCGAGGTAGACCCGGGGCTGGGACAGCACCGACCAGTCCGGTTCGAAGAGGAAGCGGATGCCGGCCTCCGATCCGGGCTGACTGACGGCGAAGATCGCCAGGCCGACCAGCAGCAGGACCAGGACCGGCATCAGCGCCCGGTTCAACGCCTCGATGCCGCCGCGCACGCCGCACAGCGACACCGCCATGGTCGTGCCGAGCATGACGGCCTGCCAGATGACCGGCTCCGCCGGGTGAGAGATGAACTCCTCGAAGAACGCGCCGTATCCGCTCCCGGCCTCGCTCCAGAGCGAGCCCAGCGACGCGCCGACGAAGTACTTCAGCACCCAACCGGCGATGACGGCGTAATAGGCGAGGATGAGGACCCCGCCAGCGACGAAGAGATAGCCTGCGGATTTCCATCGGGTGCCCGGAACGACACGCTCGAACGCGGTCACCGCGTCGGCCTGCGCCCGCCGGCCGACCGTCAGTTCCGCCAGTACCAGCGGCGCCCCGACCAGCACCACGCTGGCCAGATAGATGACGAGGAAGGCCCCGCCGCCGTTCTCGCCGGCCACGTAGGCGAAGCGCCAGATGTTGCCGATCCCGACCGCCGAGCCGATGGTCGCGAGCAGGAAACCGGAATTCGTCGCCCATTGTTCACGTTGGGGGACCGACATCCGGACGCTCCTGCTCTCGGTGACCCTCAGTACGTATAGTCGTCCGCCGCGAGCAGCGGATACTGGCTCCACACATGCGCCGGCTCGACCGGGTCGGTATAGGCGACGTAGCGGCCGTCGATGTCGTTGAACGAGGTGAGGCCGAGCAGGCCGAGGTCGATGCGGACCTCCTCCTCCAGCAGCTCCAGCACCCGCACCACGCCGGCCGCCCCGCCGGCGGCGAGGCCGCAGCACAGCATCCGGCCGATCCCGACCATGTCGGCGCCGAGCGCGCGGGCCTTTACGATGTCGGAGCCGCGGGTCACGCCGCCGTCGACGGCGATCTTCGCCCGGCCGGCTACCGCGTCCACCACCTCGGGCAGGGCGTCGAGCGCGCCGAGCCCGTGGTCGAGCTGGCGGCCGCCGTGGTTGGAAACGTAGACCATCTCCGCCCCGTGCTCGACGGCCATGCGGGCGTCCTCGGCGGTGGCGATACCCTTGAGGATCAGCGGGATGTCGTGGGTCTTCTTGAACCGCTCGATGTCCTTCCAGTTCAGCGCCTTCTGGAACTCCATGCCGGGGACCTGGCGCCAGGGCTTCACGAAGCGGTTGGCCATGTCGCGCTCGCGCCGGCTGTACCAGGCGCTGTCGACGGTGAGGGCGAAGGCGTTGTAGCCGTGGTCGACGGCGCGGGCGACGATGTCGTCGAGCCAGGCGTCGTCGCCGCGCTTGTACAGGCAGAACACCTTGGTGCCGCCGTCGATCCGCGCCACGTCCTCCAGCGGCACCGTGCCGACCGAGGACAGGAACAGCGGCACGCCGACCTGGGTGGCGGCGCGCATCGCCTGGACCGGACCGTTCGGCGCGAAGCTCTCCAGGCTGCCGATCGGGCAGAGCAGAACCGGCAGGCTCACCCGGGTGCCGAAGAACGTGCCCGAGGTGTCGATCTCGCGCATGTCGCGGAGCACGCGAGGGCGGAAGGCGACCTTGTCGAAGGCCAGGCGGTTGCGCTTGACCGTGGTCTCGCTCTCGGTGCCGCCGCGCAGGTAGTCCCAGGTGTTGCGGTCCAGATTGGCGCGGGCGCGCTTGACGATCTCGTGCAGCACGTGGAATTCGTCGCGGACCCGCTCCAGGTCGGCTTCCGGGATGGGGCCCAGCTCGGCACCCGTGTTGGCGGCGGCGTCGTTCATCGTCTCGTTCCCTCCGGATGCCCGTGGCGGGCGATCGTCGATCCTTGCCGCGGTTGCTGTCGCGGCTTCTTTCGCAGTCTCGTCAGCCCGGCAGGGTTTCGGCCAGCCAGGCATGCAGAGTCGTCCAGGCCCTCGCCGGCGCGCCGGCGCTAACCACCATGCCGATATGACCCAGCGCCACGTCGGCGCGGGTTGCGTTCGGCAGCCGGTCGGCCAGGGCTCGGGCCGAGGCGGGCGGGACGATGCGGTCGCGCGCCGGGATCATGGCGAGCGCCGGCACCGTCACCTGTTCCGGAATAACCGGCCTGCCGGCGATCCGCCAGTCCCCGATTGCGGGGGTGTTGCGGCCGTACCAGCCGAACAGCGCCTCGCGGGCCACGGGCGCTGCCAGCGGGACCCCGTCGTTCAGCCAGTCCTCCAGGGCGACGAAATCGGCCGCCTCGGCCGTCGCCGGATCCCCCGCGCCGAACCGCAGGAACTTGTTGATCACCAGCAGCGGGTCGAGGGCAAAGAACAGCGCCTGGATCCAATCCGTGGGCAGCCAGCCCAGGGTCTCGATCGAGCTGGCGAGCCAAGGCTCGGCCATCGGCAGGGAGGCGGCGATCGGCGGCGCGCCGGCGGCGAAGTCGAACGGGGTGGCCAGCAACAGCATGCCGCTAACGTCGCGCGGCCGGCGCTGGGCCAGCGCCAGGGTCAGAAGCCCGCCCATGCAGTAGCCGAGCAGGGCAGGGCGCCGTCCGGTGATCGTAAGGACCGCCTCCAGGGCCGCCTCCAGGCGCCCGGCGACGTAGTCGGTCAGGGAGAAACGCCGCTCCGCCTCGCCGGGAAAGCCCCACTCGACCAGGAACGGCCGGTAGCCGCGCCGCGCCAGATCCCGCAGGAGGGAGCGTTGTTCCGTGAGATCGAGCACGTAGCCGCGGTTGACCAGGGACGGGGCCACCAGGATCGGGATGCCGTCGCCGCCGGCGCCGGGCACAGTGCCGTAGTCGAGCAGCAGGGTCGAGCCGTCCTTCCAGCACACCGCCGGCTCGGCGACGCGCCGCCGGTAGGGGTGGTGGCGATAGGCCTCGATGCCGGACAGGAACCGGTCGAGGCGGCGGCGCACCTCCTCTTCCATGGCGGATTCGAAGCTTTGCGGCGGCTCGCCCCCGGCGTCAGGGGCGCCGGCCGCCGCCCTTGCGGCTTCCAGGGCGTCGAGCTGGGCCTTCAGGCTCGTCGCCGTCTCGCTCAAGCCGGGCTTCCAGTCGAGCGATCCGTTCTTCCAGGCGACGGAGCTCGCGTAGGATGAGAGCCAGGTCGTCGCCGCCGCGCTCAGATACAGCGGCAGCGGGCGCGGTCCCGGGCGCGATCCCGGCGGTGGGGCGTCTTGGTTCGCTTCGGTGCTGTCCGCTTTCCCCGTCATGGGCGGCACTATAGGCCGAGCCGGGCGGAGAGGAAGAGGGGCCGTAGCCCGGCTGCAGACCGTCGGCCATCGGGCGCGCCGGCGGGTGGCCGAAGCCCTGGCCGCTCCACAGCGCGGTCCAGCGTGCGATCGCGTCGGCGACCTCCGGATCGGTCGACATCGCCTGCACCTGGGACTGCCACAGGTCCAGGAACCGCCGGGCGAGGTCGCCGGCGTCCGGTGGGGAAGCGGTCCCGGCGGACGGGCCGTCCTCTTTGTCGTGCGATGCGGTCATGGCCTGGGACTATCCCACGGCGCGGGATGCGGGCCAAGGGTGACGACCCGGCTTCGCGTCTGTCGGTTTTCGCGTCGCCGCACGGGTCAAGGCGGGGAAATATCAAGGATTCCGGCAATCATCGTTGCAAAGCACAAACGAGCGGCGCAGTGTAAAAAGAAACGCCTGAAACTGACTTAGGGTGGGACCGTAAGACATGACGGATACTTCAAAGACGGACGGGGCGCGGAAATCGACCCGGGGCGCCGGGCAGAAGCCGGCGGCGAAGTCTTCGGCCACGAGAGCGGCCGCGGCGAAGACGTCTGCGGCGACCCGGCGGGGTGCGGCGGCCGACGAGACCGGCGGGACCGCCGGCCGGGACGCCATCACCATCAAGAAATACGCCAACCGGCGGCTCTACAACACCGCGACAAGCAGCTACGTCACCCTCGACCACCTGTGCCAGATGGTGAAGGATGGCGTAGACTTCGTCGTGTACGACGCCAAGACCGGTGAAGACATCACCCGTGCGGTGCTGACCCAGATCATCGTCGAGGAGGAGTCGAAGGGCCAGAACCTGCTGCCCATCGGCTTCCTGCGCCAGCTCATCAGCTTCTACGGCGACAACCTGCAGATGGTGGTCCCGGGGTATCTCGAGTCCTCCATGGCCGCGTTCGCCCAGAACCAGGAGCGGATGCGCAGCTACATGGAGGAGGCGTTCGGCGGCATGTACCCGTTCGGCTCCATCGAGGACATGACCAAGCGCAACCTGTCGATGCTGGAGCAGGCGATGACCATGTTCGCGCCCCAATCCGATGGCGGCGCGCCCGGCAGCGGCCCGGTTGGCGGTGCGCCGGGCGCCGGATCGTCTGGCGGACAGGACGCCCCTCGGGCAGACGCGTCCGCTTACCCGTCGACGGACGAGACCGCGGCGGCGGTTCGGCAGCTTCAGACCCAGCTCGAGACCCTGCAGCGGCAGCTTCTGGAGATCGGAACCGGAACCCGATCCGGCGATGACGCCAAGAGTTCTTAACGTCTATCGATCAATAGGCGTCAGGGTTTCCGCCCCGAAATTGGTTTTCTCTTAACGTTTCTCGGCTAGACTGCCTCCGTCGTCCATTCTCGGAGGCAGGACCCCATGGTCTCGCCCGTCGACGGCCCCGGCCCCCCGCCGGGCAGCTATCTTCCCGTCCCTACGGGCGGCCGCTCGGTCGTCCCCTATACGCGTACCCAGAGCGACGACCCGCAACCGGTATCCGGTGGCGCGGGAGATCGCCGACTTTCGGCCGCACCGGACGCGGCGGTGGCCACGCCCCTCGGCCCCGAGCGGGCGGACCCCCGGCAGTCTCGGACCAACCCGTTCGCCGATCGCGGCGAGCCGTTCGGCCGCCCATTTCTCGGTGCGCGGCCCGCGTCGGCGTTTCTGGCCCAGGCTCTGGGGCAGGCCCAGGCTGCGCTCCTGGCGCCTGCGGAGGCCGACGGTGCCGGTGACAGCGTGGGAAGCGGACGGCGCGACGCCGCCGAGGCCGCCCGCCGCTATCAGAACGCACAGGACGTTGTCGATCGTGCCGCCGACCGCCGGCGCGGTCCGCCGGGCACCGACATCGTCGCGTAGGGGCCCGGCGGGACCCGTCTATTTCTGAAGGATGTTGGTGATCTCGCGGAGCTGGGTGCGGGCGCGCAGCAGGTAGAACCCCTGAACCGCCAGATGGCTCGGGAAGTAGGTCCCGTCCGGCGCGCCGTTCATGACGACCACCGGGTCGAGGATCGCGGCCTGGTTCAGCGACTGCATCATCTGCTCCCAGGCGCTTTCGAGCTGCCTGTCCTTGACGACGCCGTTGAAGTCGCGCCCGAGCTCCCGCAGCAGGATCGTGTAGCCGTACAGCCGGCCCTTCACCGCGTAGAAGATGTCGTCGACCTTGGTGTCGATCAGGAGCGGGCGCGGTTTCGCCATGTGCTGGTCGATGGTCGCCGAGGCGGACCCCAGGTCGGACGCGATCCGGTCCAGGGTTGCCATCAGATTGTCGGCGCGCCGCTCGAAGATCGCCTCGCCGTTCGCCAGCCGCTCGTTATAGGCCCTGAGCGCCCGTGCCGCCGCCCGGTACTGGGTCTCGGAGGCGGTGGTCGGCAGGAAGGAGGTCGAGAGATCGAAGATCCAGATGTTGCCCGGGTACTTGAGCAGACCGGCCGCCTTGTCGAGATCGGCGTCGACCTCAGAGGAGCCGCGCGTTCGGCCGATCTGATCCGACATCTCGATGGCGAAGCGGGACAGGGCGTAGACGATGCCCTGCTGGTAGTTGGGCGTATTGTCGAGCAGGGCGGAGGGGTAGAAGAACGGGTCGTTGGCGGTCCAGTAGTGGGTATTGACCTCCCGGTCGATCAGGTCGGCGGATACTGCCACCGCATGACTGCCGCCCTCGGGCTCTCCGACCGCCTGGAACTGCAGGTCGTCGTCGATGCTGTGCATGAGGACGGCGCCGACGATGTAGTACAGCAGCACCAGAATGGCGATGACGACGAGCGAATAGCCGCCGAAGCGCGCCATCCCGCGGCTCGGCAGGAACCGCCGTTTCGGTGCGGAATACTCGTCGTCCCAGTCGATTTCCGGTCGCGCCATCTGCGTGCCCCTCCACGGCATCGTCCCTCGTGTCACATGACAGAGATAGGGATCGGGGCCGGGTCTGTCATCCAAAGGCTCGCGCGGCCCCGCGATGGGGGCCGGCGCGCAATCCGATCTGGCGGGCCGGAAAGCCCGCTCAGAACCGCTTCAGGAGCCGGTCGATATAGTCGAGCTCGAGGGGCGGGCGGCCGCTCTCTCCCGACCGGCGGCGGAGTTCGTCGAAGATCTCCCGCGAGCGCAGAAGGTCGCTGTCCGTCGGCAGCGGATGGCGGTTGGTCCCGTCGCTCGCATAACCCTGGTTGTCCCTGCCGTCGTTGTTCAGCGGATCGCGGCGCTGTCCGTCCTGCGCCTGCCCCTGGGCGCCCGGCGTGGTCGCCTGGCCGCCGCCGGCCTGCTGCTGTTGCTGCATCGCCTCGGACAGGGCCTGCGCGCCGTCCTGAAGGGCCTCGATGGCGTCGCCCTGCGGACCGACCGCTTCGCCCGGCTGGTTCTGCCCCAGCGCGTCGCCGGCGCCCTTCATCGACCGTTCCGCCTGCCCGAAGGACTGCGGGATCTCGCCCAGGCCCTCGCCGAGCTTCCGCATGAACTCGCCGAGCTGGCGGCGAAGCTGCTCCTGCATCTGGGCGAGCTGGTCCGCGGTCATGCCTTGGGGGCTGCCGTCGCGGCCTGGCTGTCCCTGGCCCGGCTGTCCCTGCTGTCCCGGCCGGCTCTGGCCCTGCTGCCCCTGTTGGCGCTGCCCCGGCTGCTGACCCTGTTGTCCGCCGAACGGCTGCTGGCCGAGATTCTGCTGGCCGCGGTTTCCGAACTGCTGGTCCTGCTGATGGTTCTTGAAGGTCTCCTCCATCAGCCGCTGCTGCTGTTCGGCCAGGTCCTGGAGCTGGCGCATCATCTCCTGGGCCGCGAGCTGTTCCGGCGACATCATCTGCGGCCGGCCGGCGCGGAGGTTCTCCATCATCTCGCGGAGCTGCGACAGCATCTCCCGTGCGGCGTCCTTGGCTCCCGCCTGGGCCATCTCGCGGGCCCTTTCCAGCATCTCCATGAGGTCCTGGCGCTGGATCACCTGGTTCGGGTCGACCGGCTGCATCTGCTCCGCGCTCTGCTCGCCGTTCTGCATCATCTCGCGCATCTGCTCGGCCATGGCCTGGAGCATCTTGTCGATGGCTTCGCGCATTTCGTTGAGCAGCTTGTCGAGCTCGTCCTGGTCGACGCTGTCCTGGGCCAGCAGGTCCATGAGCTTGCGCTCGATCTCGCGCAGCTCCCGCTCGGCCAGGGATAGCTCGCCGTCCTCCACGCGCAGCGCGGTGTCCCAGAGCAGTTTCTGGACCGCCTCGACGGTTTCCGCGTCCTCGTCGTTGAGAACGAGACGGCCCGCGGCGGTGCGCAGAGCCAGGAACGTGACGACGTCGTGGTAGTACTGGTGCGGACGCACCGCGATGGACATCAGCACCTGGGCGATGTCGTCCTTCGCCGACGGTTCGGTGGTGAGGCGCTTGCGCTGCTCGATGATCGCCTGGGCCACCGGATGGGTGAAGCGGCGCTCCGGCAGAATAATGTCGACCGGCTCGCTGCGTCCCTCCTGATCGACGGCGTCGCGGGCGATCAGGGTGACGCGCACCGGCTGACCGGCCCAGGGATGCGGCGTCAGGTCATGGAAGTCCTTCGCGTCGACGGCTTCCGGTGCTCCGCCGGGGAGCGAGAGGGGGAGGACGACCGGCTCCCGACTGGCGACCTCGCCCAGGCTGTCCAGCCGGTCGATCCGCGCTTCCACGGCGTCCAGGCCGTAATCGTCGGCGGCGGCGAAATGGATCGCCAGGGCGGCTCGTTCCGTGGCGGACGGCGGCTCGACCATCGTCGCGGTCGGCGCCAGGTCCGGCACGACGGTGATCGTCCATCGGGCCAGCGCGTCGCCGTCCTGTCGGATGGTCAGCGCGGTGCCGGCCTCGATCGGCGTCTTGATCTGGTGGGCGCGCGGCCCGACCGTCTCGAACGGGATCACCGCCTCCTCCGCCGCGTCGCCGTCGCCGCCGGTCAGGACCAGCTCCGGCAGTCCCGAGCCGCCGTTGACCTTGGCGAGCAGCACGGAGCCGACCGGCACGGCGAGGCGCTGCGGTGCGGCATCGGTGGCGTCCGCCGCGGGAGAGAGGGCGGTAGGGGCGCCTGGCGCCGGCGTCGCCGAGGCCGTGTCGTCGTCGGCGCGGGCGAGCAGCATCGGCACGCGGCCAGTATAGGCCGGCGGATCGATCCAGACGTCGAGGGTCGGCGGGGCGGCCGCGTAGGGCGAGCGGAGGTCGGGCTGGAAGGCGAGCGCGATCCGCTGTCCCGGATTGCCCGCGGCGATCGCCAGCCCCAGCACCAGGGCGAGGGCCAGACCGGCGCGCAGTCCGAAGCGGTCGAGCCGCACCATCGAGGGTTCGGGCGCGGACACGCGGAGGTTCTTCAGCCGCGCCGCCTCGCGTTCCTGGTGGGCCTGCCAGAGCGCCATCGCCATCTGATTGCCGGCATCGGCCGGACGGTCCGCAAGCGTGCTGACCGGTCGGTGGGCGAGGCCGCTGTCCCGTTCCAGGCGGCGGATCGCGTCCTCGTGGGTCGCCGGGGTCCAGTGCACCGCACCACGGCGCAGGCTCCAGAGAAACAGGCCGCCCAGCGCGAGCAGCAGCGTCAGATGACCCCAGCCGTAGGTCAGATCGCCCAGCCAGCTCGGCACGCCGATGAGCGCCAGCGCGACGAAGCCTAGCGCGATCGCCAGAGGAAGCCAGAGCGACGGCCACAGACGCTCCCAGGCGAGGACCGCCCGGGTCAGCGCAAGCTTCGTTGTCAGCGGATCACGGCGGTTGCCGGTCGCATCGGACGTCGAACGGTCCGGTGTCTGCGGGGTGCGCACCACGGGCCTCCACCATTGATCGGGGCGCCCGTGCCGACGGCAGCCTCTTTCCGGCCGCCTTAAGGGTCGGCTGGAAACCCGCTCCGATGCGACCGCCCACTGGGCGCCATCGAAAGAAGTGTTGGTGCTGCGGCCGGGTGGGTCAAGGGCGCAGGCAGCAGATCAGGCGGCTGTGATCGGGACCCGGCGGTCGGACCGCGCCGGTTCGGACAGCGTCGGTGGTGCTGGGCCGGTTTGCCTACGGCTGCAGGACCTTGCGCGGTGCCGGGGCCGGATAGGTGCGGGGATGCGGCGCCGGTCTGCCCTCCGGCGGCTTCGGGTCCCCGCGTTTGCCGCAGGCGACCGGCCCGCCGAGGGCGACGGCGGCCATCGCGATGAGGAGTTTTCGCCGCGTCTCGTCCATGCTCCGCCTCCCTTCAGTGTTGCTCGGCCGGGGTCACTCGGAGAGAAACCGTTCCCGGGCGGCGGCGACCTGCTCGCGTACCCGGATCGGCGCCGTCCCACCGTAGCAGGTCCGGGCGTTCAGGGACGCCTCAACCGACAGCACCGGATAGATCCGGTCGTCGATCGCCGGATGGATCGCGGTGAGCACGTCGATCGGCAGATCCTCGAGACCGCAGCCGCGCTCCTCGGCGGCGCGGACCGCCTGGCCGGTGATGTGATGGGCATCGCGGAACGGCAGGCCCGCCTCGCGCACCAGCCAGTCCGCCAGGTCGGTCGCGGTCGGGAAGCCCGCCACCACCGCCTTGCGCATGGAGTCCGGATTGGCCTCCATGTCGCGGATCATGCCGGTCGTGCAGGCGATGCAGAGCCCGAGGTTGTCGATTGCGTCGAAGCACGGCTCCTTGTCCTCCTGCATGTCCTTGCCATAAGCGAGCGGCAGGCCCTTGAGGACGATGGCGGTGCCGGTGAAGGCGGCGAGGATGCGCCCGGCCTTGCCCTTGACCAGTTCGGCGCCGTCCGGGTTCTTCTTCTGCGGCATGATCGAGCTGCCGGTGGTGAAGGCGTCGGACAGTTTCACGAAGCGGAACTGCGGCGTGGTCCAGATCACCAGTTCCTCGGCAAGGCGCGACAGATGCACCGCGCAGATACCGGCGGCGGCCAGCACCTCCATCACGAAGTCGCGGTCCGAGACGGCATCGAGCGAATTGGCGGCCGGCCGGTCGAAGCCGAGCTTGGTGGCGGTCATCTCCCGGTCGATCGGGAACGGCGTGCCGGCCAGCGCGGCGGCCCCGAGCGGATTCTCGTTCAGCCGCCGGCGGGCGTCGGCGAAGCGCGACCGGTCGCGGCCGATCATCTCCACATAGGCTAGCATGTGATGGCCGAACGTGACCGGCTGGGCCGGCTGCAGATGGGTGAAGCCGGGCATGATGGTGTCGGCATGGCGGTCCGCCTGCTCGATCAGCGCGGCCTGCAGGTCCTTGAGCTCGGCGTCCAGCGCGTCGATGGCGCCACGGGTCCAGAGCTTCATGTCGGTGGCGATCTGGTCGTTGCGCGACCGCGCCGTGTGCATGCGCCCGGCCGCATCGCCGATCTTCTCGCGCAGCCGGTTCTCAATGTTCAGGTGGATATCCTCGAGAGCGCGCGAGAATTTGAACGACCCGGAGTCGATCTCCTGCCAGATGTCATCTAGACCCTGGGCGATCGCCGCCCCATCTTCGGCCGTGATGATGTTCTGAGCGACCAGCATCTCCGCATGCGCCTTGGAGCCCAGGATGTCCTCGCGCCACAGACGGCGGTCGAAGTCGATGGACGGGTTGATCCGCTCCATAGCCTCGGCCGGTCCGGCGGCGAAACGGCCGCCCCACATCGCATTCGCGGGAGAAGTATCGGTCATGACGGTTCTCGGTTCGCTTTCTTCTTGGTCGCCGCTGCGTCGGGCGCTGGTTGGCGGGGTGGTCGCTGCGGCGTTCATCGTCGGCGCCGTCCTGACGGTCGCCTCCGCGTCCGGACCGCCCGCGTTTTCCGGCGGGTACGGTTCGTGGGAGGCGTTCGCGGATCCGCAACCGGTGCCGACGACCGACTTCCTAGACCCGGACGGCGACAGCATCAACCTCGACTCGTTCGCCGGCCAGACCGTGCTTGTCAATTTCTGGGCGACCTGGTGCGCCCCCTGCATCAAGGAACTGCCGGCCCTGGACGCCCTTCAGCAGGATCTGGGCGGCGAGGACTTCCAGGTCGTCATCATCTCGATCGACCGGAAAGGCCATGAGGTCGCCCAGCCGTTTCTCGACGACCTGGGCATCGACAACCTGAGGACATATGCCGACCCAAAAGGTGCCGTCGCGCGGGAGATGCAGGCGACCGGGCTGCCCACGACGGTGATGATCTCGGCGGACGGGATGGTTCTGGGCCGGCTTCTCGGTGATGCGGACTGGAATTCCGACGGCGCAAAGGATCTCGTGCGTTACTATCTCCGTTGACGGCCGCCGGTGATGCCGCGGGGCGTTCATCCGGCCGCCTGGCGACATGCCATTCCAACTCTCCGACCGAGGGAGCCGACCCGCAAAGATGACAACCCTGGCCCGCCTGTCCGCCGCTCTGCTGATGCTGTTCGCCGTCCTGCCCGTCTGGTCCGCGTCGACCGCGGCCGCGCAGGAGCCCAGGTTCTTCCGCATCGGGACCGGTGGGGTGAACGGGACCTACTATCCGATCGGTGCGATCGTCGGGAACGCGATCTCCAGCCCGCCGGGATCCCGGGCCTGCGAGGCCGGCGGAAGCTGCGGCGTGCCGGGTCTGATCGCGATCGTCGTCTCCTCGAACGGGTCGGTCGCCAACGTGAACGCGATGGCGCGGGGCGAGATCGATTCCGGTTTCGCCCAGGCCGATGTGGTCCATGCCGCCTATACCGGGACCGGCCCGTTCGACGGCCGTCCTCCGATGACCGAGCTGCGGGTCATCGCGTCGCTCTACGCCGAGCACATGCAGCTTGTGGCGGCGACCGACAGCGGGATCGAAAGCCTCGCGGATCTCGAAGGCCGGCGCGTGTCGCTGGACGAACCGGGATCGGGCACACTGTTGCTGGCCACGGACCTCTTGGACGCGGCCGAGATCGGGCGGGGCGGCGTGATCGCCGAGTACATGAAGCCGGGTCCGGCATCGAGCCTGATGGCGCGCGGCGAACTGGATGCGTTCTTCATCGCCGCGGGCGTGCCGACGAACGCGGTGGCCGACCTCGTTGGACCCGGTCAGGCAGACCTCGTGCCGCTGGCGGGGCCGGCGGTCGATGTCCTGCTGGAGCGCCACCCGTTCCTCACCCGCGCGCCGATCCCGGCCGGCGTCTACGGCGACGGACAGGCGGAGGTCGAGACTTTCGGCGTGATGGCCCAGTGGGTGACGACCGCCGACGCGCCCGAGGATCTGGTCTACGCGATCTGCGGCGCGCTCTGGAACGATGCGACCCGCACCTTGCTGGACGGTGGTCACCCGACCGGTCAGCGGATCAGGCTGGAGACGGCGCTCGACGGGGTCAACGTCCCGCTGCACGCCGGCGCCGAGCGGTGCTACGCCGATCTCTCGGAGCAGGCCGGAAAGTAATCGCAGGGGGCCGGAGGAGCCGGGTGTTGGAGTTTCCCCGGCCGACCTGTCGGACGGACCGGGGAAACGGTGCCGCGGGGGTGGGGGATCCCACGGCACGTGTCAAAGCGACAAAACAGAGGTTCCGGCGTCCGTCCCCCAGACTCAGTGAACCGTGTCGGCCAGCCGCATGGCATGGCCGTGAATCTGGCGCCTAGTGGCGGTATCGAGATCCTCGAAAGACGCCTGGGCCATCATCAGGTCCACCGAACTCCCACTGTTAATCGCACGCGTGAGCGCGGTCGCAATCTTGGTCTCGTTGCCGACGATATCGGCAACGGATTGAGATAGAAGGGCAAAAGCCTTATCAGTCACCATTCTGGTCATCGTTCTTCCCTCTTTCTGAAGGACTGTAGGTTCAATGGATTTAGATAAATTTTTATCTAAAAGCAAGGCAAAAGTGGCGCATGTGGGCCATTTCCCCTACCGCCGCGATGACCGGGGCTCTTCCGCAGGCGGGTCCGACGGGGGAGAGACGCGTGGATGATCCGATCGGTGGGCACCCGACACGTGCCGAGCAGCTCGACATTCTGGTGACCGTCGCCGATGCGCTGCTCGGGGCCGGCGACAGCCTTCTCGACCTCGGCTGCGGGACCGGATATCTCGCCCATCTCCTGTTCGCCCGGCGCGACGATGTCCGCTTCGTCGGCGTGGACCGCAAGGGCGAGGCACTCGAGGCCGCGCGGGCGCGTTTCGGGGAGACTCATGGGGGCCGGGCCCGGTTTGTCGACGGCGACCTGGCGGCCATCGGATCGATCGAGGTGCCCGGCGCGCCGTACCGGGTCATCGCCTCGGCCCTGACCTTCCACGACCTCGCGGATGCGGACAAGCGATCGGTGATCGCCTGGTCGGCCGAGCGGCTGACCCCGGGCGGCGCGTTCCTGCTCTACGACCGGCTTCGTCTGACCGCGCCGGCTGTCTTCCCGATGCAGCAGGCCCTGTGGCGTCGGATCGACCGTATTCACGGCCGGGGGATGCGCACCGCCGACAGTTTCGCCGCCTATGAGGCCGATCTGTCGGAGAGCAACCGGCCCGCCCGGCTCGACGATTACATTCGCTGGTTCACGGACCTCGGTCTGCAACACCAGATCCTGCATCTGCACGGCAACGTGGCGCTGATCGCGGCCGTCCGAGGAGAGGAGACCCCATGACCGACCGATACGCCGCCGACGCGCTCGTCGCCTATGCCGAAGCCCTGTTCACCGCCGCCGGTCTCGAGGCCGAAAAGGCGGCCGTCGTCGCGCCGCTGATGGTCGAGGCGGACCTGATGGGGCACACCACCCACGGCCTTCAACTCGTCCCGCCCTATCTGGCGGCGCTTGCCGACGGGTCGATGACCGCAAGCGGTCACCCCGACGTCCTGTCCGACCGCGGCCCGGTGGTGGCCTGGGACGGCCGGCGCCTCTCGGGTGTGTGGCTGACGGCGACGGCGGTGGATCTGGCGGTGGAGCGGGCCCGGCAGTACGGCACCTGTACCGTGTCGATCCGGCGGGCGCATCACATCGCCTGCCTCGCCGCCTTTCTGGAGCGGGCGACCTTAAAGGGGATGATGGTCACGCTGACCTGCTCCGACCCCTCGGTCGCGAGCGTGGCGCCCTATGGCGGGACGGAGGCGGTTTATACGCCCAACCCGATCGCGGTCGGCATCCCGACCTCCGGCGACCCGATCCTGATCGACATCTCCGCCTCGATCACCACCAACGGCCTGACCGGCCGGCTCCACAAGGAAGGGCGCATGCTCGACCACGAGTGGCTGATCGACGCCGACGGCAATCCGTCGCGCGACCCGGCGGTGCTGTTCACCGATCCGCCGGGCACGATCCTGCCGGTGGGCGGGCTGGACCACGGGCACAAGGGCTATGGCCTCGCGCTGACCGTCGAGGCGCTGACCCAGGCGCTGGCAGGGCATGGACGGGCGGACCCGGCCGAAGGCTGGGGCGCCGGGGTCTGGGTCCAGGTCCAGGATCCGACCGCATTTTCGGGCGTCGACGCCTTCACGCGCCAGACAGACCGGCTGGCCGAACTTTGCCGCACCAATCCGCCGCGCCCGGGCGTCGAGAAGGTGCGTCTCCCCGGCGACGGGGCGCTCTCGCGCAAGCGAAAGGCGTTGGCCGACGGCGTCGAACTCTATCCTGGGATCGCCGACACCCTGGCCGACTGGGCCGGAAAACTCGGAGTTGCCGCTCCCGATCCCCTCTGAGGCGCCGCGCTTCGTTTCCCCTATCGGCTCGCCTGCCGGATCTTCGGTGACGGCACAACGCGCGTCAGGAAGGTGGCGACCGCCTCCTGGGCCGTCTCCCGCCGGAGCACGTGATGGGTCCGGCCCTCGATCACCACCGACCGCGCGTCGGTGAAGCCGTCCATGTCCTCGCCGCAATGGCCGCGCAGGAACCAGCGGTCGAACCAGCGGTCCCGGTCGCTGACCACCGAGAGCACGGGGATCTCCTCCTCGCCCTTGACGCCCCAGAGCGGCGGCCAGGGGATCTGGCAGGTCCACCCGAGGATCACCCGGGCGGCCACGTCGTCGCCGGTGTAGTTGGCGGTGGTCAGGCCGCCCTCGCTCTGGCCCATCAGGACGATGCGATCCGGGTCGACCCAGGGGAAGCGCCGGACCTGTTCCACCGCGTAGGCGGCCTCCGCCAGACGAAAGCCGACGACACCTGGATGGGAGCCGGCCGATTTCGAGCGCCAGTCGCAGCTTCGGGGTTTGTAGGCGCGGGAAAAGCTGTCCGGGGCGACGACCGCGTAGCCGAGGTCGCGCAGGAACGAGATATCGACCCGATAGCCGCCGTGCAGGCCGCTGCAGCCGTGAAGAAACACCACGACCGGCAGGGTCGGTGCCCGCTCGGCGGATAGCAGGGCGGGTTCGACCTCCGCCATCTCTCCCGTCACGTCGGCGACGCTCGGGTCGGCGGAGGAGAACGGCACCGCCACCGTGGCGCCGCGCCAGGTCCGCACCAGTTCTTCGGGCTGGTCAGCCGAGGGGGAGAGGTAACAGCCGGCAAGCAGCAGCAGGCAGAGCAGCGCACCGGTCGGACGGAGGTATCGGGCGTAGGAATCCATGGGCCATGAATTGAGGCACGGCCGCGCCTCCGGCAAGGGCTCGATTAGCGTTTCACACCGTCTTCATCGCCGGGCACCATGCCGGGCCGGAGCCCGCCCGACACCCGTTCGCCACCGATCCGAAGGACATGCCGATGCGACTCGTCGTTGCCACCTACAACATCCAGTACGCCCTGGGCCAGGATCTGGAATTCGACATCGCCCGGATCGCCGACGCCGTCGCGGATGCCGACATCGTCCTGTTTCAGGAGGTGAGCCAGAACTGGACCCGGAACGCCGGGGAGGATCAGGTGGCCGAGTTGGCGGAGCGTCTGAACCGGTACGTCGTGTTCGGGTCTACCTTCGACACCGACGCCAGCACCGTGCAGGACGGCCGCGTGATCAACCGCCGGCGGACCTTCGGCAACATGATCGCAAGCCGCTGGCCGATCCTGTCCTCGCGGACCGCGTTACTGCCGAAGCGTGCGCTGCCGGAAACCATGGACGTTCAGCGCTGCGTGGTGGAGGGGATCTGCGCGACGCCCGTGGGGGCCCTCCGGGTGTATTCCGTCCACCTGTCCCATGTCTCGCCGGGCCAGCGCCTGCCCCAGGTCGAAGAGCTGATGCGCTTCATCCGGGAGGGCGCGACCGACGCCCTGCCGTCCGACGGGCCGTTCCCGGAGCCGTGGGGCGACGATGCGGTCGACGTGCCGCTGCCGGCCAGCGTCATCCTAGGCGGCGACTTCAACTGCACGCCGGACTCGGCCGAATACGCGCTGGTCTGCGGCGAGTATCACCCGAAACGTGGGCGCCTGCGCCGCGCCGATCAGCTCGTCGATACCTATGCGGCTGCCGGACACGATCCGTTCGCCGTGTCGACCGTCTTCACCCATCCGGCCGCGCACAAGCTGGATCATCTGCTGGCGACGCCCGACATCGCTTCCTCCGTCGTGCGGAGCTGGATCGGCGACACCAAGGCGTCCGACCACTACCCGGTGTTCGTCGAACTGGACTGGGCGGGCGTTACGGTCTGACGTCCCCGATCCCGGGCGATCGCCTCGCGCCGGGCGATGAAGATGGCGGCGGCGACGATGATCGCCGAGCCGACCCAGGTCCAGATTTCCGGAACCTCGGCGAACAGGGCGAACCCGATCAGCGCCGACCAGAGGAGCTGGATGTAGCGGGCCGGTGCGATGGCCGAGATCTCGCCGACTTTGAATCCCTGGGTCATCGCGAGGTGGCCGACGGTGGCGAGGCCGGCGATGCACACCACCAGGATCCACTCCTCGAGGGTCGGCCATTGCCAGACGGCGAGCGCCGGTCCCATCGTCACCAGGGTCACGATGATCGAGAGATAGGCGACGACGGCGGGGCCGGACTCCTTCCGCGTCAGCGCCTTCGCGACGAGGTCGGAGCAGGCGAAGATCGGGGCGGCGATCAACATGGCGATGGCGCCGGGGTCGACGACGGCGAAACCCGGCCGCACGATCAGCATGGCGCCCATGAGGCCGACGGCGACGGCGGTGATGCGCGGGAGGCGGATCCGTTCGCCGAGAAACAGGGCGGCGCCCACCGTGGCGAAGACCGGTGCGGTGAAGCCGATCGCCGTTACCTCGGCGAGCGGGATCCGCGACATCGCGTAGAACCAGAGCATGACGCCGGTGCCGTGCATCAGCCCCCGCAAAAGATGCAGCTTCCACTGCATCGCGCGCAGATCGGCCGTCGTCACCCGCACGAAGAACGGAATCATGAAGACGAGGCCGAGCCCGTAGCGCAGGAACGACGCCTGGATCGGATCCATGGTCGTGCCGACATAGCGCACCAGGGCCATGAAGCTCGAGAAGATCAGTCCGGACAGGACGATCCAGAACATACCCTGGACGTTTCTCGGCACGGCATTGAAGGAGGCGCGCAGTTGTGCGACGGAAGGCATCCGTTAGAGTCCGGTAGGAGGCGGCGCGAGGCGCGCTGCCGGAGATCTCAAGGGGAGCACGCGCGCCATGGCCGGATCAAGCACCAACACCCTGCCCGACACCCTGGTGTCGACCGAGTGGCTGGCCGACGCCCTGCTCGGCGATGCGCCGTCCGCCGGGCTGCGGGTCTTCGACTGCACCTGCTTCCTGCGGCCCGATCCGAAGACCACCCTGCGCGCCGAGAGCGGCCGGCAGGCCTACGAGGAGGCGCATATTCCCGGCGCCGGTTTCCTTGACATCACTGGCGAGTTCTCCGATCCGGACGCCCGGTTCCGCTTCACCATGCCGTCGCCGGAGCGGATGGCCGAGGTCTTTGGCGTCCACGGGATCGGCGACGATACGGCGGTGGTCCTCTACGCCGCCGAGACGCCGCAATGGGCGACCCGGTTCTGGTGGATGCTGCGGGTCGCCGGATTCGACAACGCCGCCATCCTCGACGGCGGCCTGAAGAAATGGATAGCCGAGGGTCGGCCGACGGAGAGCGGGTCCGTCACCCTGTCGCCACTCACGCTGACCCCGCATCCGCGCCCCGACCTGATCGTCGGCCGCGACGGGGTGCTGGCCGGCATCGGCGATCCGGCGGTCTGCATCGTCAACGCCCTGTCCGCCGCCCAGCATCGGGGCGAGGGCGCGCATTACGGCCGCCCCGGCCGCATCGCCGGGTCGACCAACGTGCCGACGGCCGGCCTGCTGGACCCGGAGACCGGCGCCTTCCTGCCAGCGGCCGAGATCGAGGCGGCGCTGCGGTCGGCCGGCGCGCTGGATGCCGAGCGGGTGGTCCCCTATTGCGGCGGCGGCATCGCCGCGTCGGCCACAGCCTACTGGCTGACCCGGCTGGGTAAGGAGAACGTCGCCCTGTACGACGCGTCCCTGTCCGAATGGGTGACGGACGAGACTTTGCCCATGGAAGCGGGCTGACCGGTGTCCGAACCGCAGCCGCTGCCGACGTCGAAAGAGGAGTTGGTTCGCCGCATTCTGCAGGAGCCGGCGAACCCGAAATGGTACGGACGCGCGCAGACCCTTCGCTTTGCCGTCCTCGCGCCGCAGACCCTGGCGCGCATGGCCAAGTGCCTCGCGGTGCTGGATCCACGGAACGGCGACGCCCGCAGCCACTTCAGCAACGCTGTGCGGCTGCAATGGGGCCGGCAGATGCGGCAGTCGGTGCAGCCCCGAAGCCAGGAAACGCGGACCGTCGCCTTCGGCGACACGACCCTGCGTTTCCAGTGCGGCCGCGGGCCGAGCCAAGCGTTCTTCGAGCGGGTACTGGTCGGCGATACGCTGCATGAGGCCGGACTGCTGGCCTACCTGCGGGCCCATGTCCGGTCCGGCGATCTGCTCGTCGATATCGGCGCCCATATCGGCTACGTCTCGTGCTTCGCCGCGGCCTTCGGGGCCACGGTTCTGGCCATGGAGATGCAGCCCACCCTGGTGCCGGTGATCTCCGCCAACGCGCTGATGAACGATCTGTGGAGCGTCCACCCGATCAACGCGGCGGCGGGAGCACGGCCCGGCCTTGTCCAGTCCATGCGCCTCGACCCGAGCCCCGGTCTCATGACCCATTCCGAGCGCGTTCAGAACAACCGGTTCCCGCCGAGCAGCGTGAACCACGACCTGATCATGCGGGTGGTGGTGGATGATCTGGTCCTGGATAGGCATCCGCCTCCCGCTTTCGTCAAGATCGACGTGGAAGGCGCGGAGGCGCGGGTCCTCGAGGGCTGTCGGCGGCTGATCGAGGGGGAGCGCAGCCGGTTCCTCGTGGAGGTACATCCCAACCTGCTGGCTACCTTCGGATCGTCGTTGGACGATGTATTGAGCAGCTTTCCGGGAGATCGATGGTCCGCGCGGCTGCTGCGCGAGGACGGCAGCACGGATGCGGTGGCGCCGTCGGACTTCGCCCGCGAGGCTGTGCGCGACGATAACTACATGGTCTTGTTCGAGCCCCGGACGCCGGCTGCCGTGGCGTCCTAGCGCCCGGTCAGCCGCTTCTTCATGTGATAGAGCACCGTGCCGATCGGCCGGTCCTCCAGCATGCCGTAGACGGTGTAGCCGATGCGCTCGTAGAACGGCCGGGCGTCGACCCAGAGGAGTTGAACTTCAATGGCGGCCCAGTAGACATTGCCGCGTACGCTGCCGATCACCATCTGGACGTCGTTGCGGGCGGACAACCCTCATCGGGATGTTCCGAAGCGGGTCGATCGGGTGCGGAGCGATGGGGGCGGTCGTTGACAGCGGGAACAGAGGCCTATATACACGCGCGCTCTCTATCGGAGTATCAATCAGTCTACGTGACGGAGGCTTCCCGTGAAGCGCACTTATCAACCGAGCGTTCTGGTCCGCAAGCGCCGCCACGGCTTTCGCTCCCGTATGGCAACGGTCGGCGGTCGCCGAGTCATCCGCGCCCGCCGGGCGAGGGGCCGCAAGCGCCTGTCCGCCTAAGCCGGTTTCGGCTTACGCCATTCGGGCCGGAAGGTGACGACATGCGCGCGTCCGGCTCAATCAGACTAGAGACACTGCCGGCCAGGAAAGACTTCCTGGCCGCTGCACGTGCGCGCAAGGCCGTCTCCCCCGGCCTCGTCCTGCAGATGCGGGCGCGGGGCGGGGAGGACGCCGAGCGACCCGCGCGCGTCGGGTATACCGCCAGCAAGAAGGTTGGGAACGCGGTGATCCGCAACCGCGCCCGCCGCCGGCTTCGGGCCGTCGTCAACGACGTTCTGGCGCCGCGCGCCCTCAAGGGCTGCGACTACGTCGTTATCGCCCGGGCAGCGACGGCCCAGCGCCCTTATGACGCACTCCTCGCCGATCTCGCCTCGGCGCTCGACCGGATCGAGCGGTCGGAGCGCGGTGGGAAGGCCGGCCGATGACCGTGCGGGGCAGCCGCGCTATCGGCGGGTTCCGCACGGCCGTGCGGACCGTTGCCCTGCTTCCGGTCTATGGCTACCGCTACCTCCTGTCCCCGTTCTTCGCCGGGACCTGCCGCTACGATCCGAGCTGTTCGGCCTATGCGGTGGCGGCCGTGCGGACACACGGGGTCTTGCGCGGCGGCGCCCTAGCCCTTAGACGGATCGCCAGATGTCATCCGTGGGGAGGCGCTGGCTTCGATCCGGTGCCGCCGCTGGCCGCCAGCGACCCCCGGACCATGACCGCCTATCCGGCGGAGACAACCCGAGCCAGCACCGACGGAAGCGTTCGATGAGCGACCAGAAGAACATGATCCTTGCGATCGCCCTCTCCGTGGTGATCCTGATCGGCTTTCAATTCATCGCCGCCGAGTTCGGGCTGACGCCGACCGCGCCGTCGCAGCAGGCGGTGGAGCAGGGGGCCGATCCGACGCCCGGTATCGTCGGCGACACCCAGGGCGGTAGCACCGCGCCGGTCCCGCCGGGCGGCACGAGTGCGGTCCAGGCGCCGGCGATCGTCCCGGGCGGCCAGACGGATCGCGCGGCGGCGCTGGAAGCGACCCCGCGCATCGAGGTTCGCACGCCGACCATCGACGGTTCGATCTCCCTGATCGGCGCGCGCATCGACGACGTCGTCCTCGACGACTACCAGGTGACCCTGGATCCGGAGAGCGGCCCCATCCACCTGCTCGAGCCGACCAACTACGTCCGCCCCTACTACGCCGAGTTCGGTTGGGTGACCGCGCCGGGCGCCGATGTCGACCTTCCCGGCCCGCAGACCCGGTGGGAGACGGATGCGACCGAGCTGACCCCGTCCTCGCCGGTGACCCTGACCTGGACCAATGCGCAGGGCCTGACCTTCACCCGGACGGTCTCGGTCGATGACGGCTACATGTTCACGATCGCCGACACCGTCGCCAACAGCGGCGACACGGCTTTCGAACTGTTTCCGTATGGGCTGATCAGCCGCGGCGGACTGCCGGAGACGACCGGCTTCTATATCCTGCACGAGGGGCCGCTCGGGGTTTTCAACGAGACCCTCGAGGAGGTCGATTACGAGGACCTCCAGGAGGACGGCGCCCAGGACACCACGTCCCTCGGCGGCTGGATCGGCATCACCGACAAATACTGGCTCGCGGCGCTGATCCCGGATCAGACGGCCGACTGGACCTACAAGTTCCGTCACTCGATCCGCAATCAGGACGACCGGTTCCAGGTCGACTACCTGGGCTCGGCCACGGTGATCCCGGCCGGCGGTCAGGTCACCGAGACGTCGCGGTTCTTCGCCGGGGCGAAGCGCCTCGACCTGCTCGACCGGTACGAGGAGCAGTACAACGTCCCGAGCTTCGATCTGGCGATCGATTTCGGCTGGTTCTACTTCCTGACCAAGCCGTTCTTCCTGGTCCTGACCTGGCTGAACGGCCTTCTCGGCAACTTCGGCCTGGCGATCCTGGCGCTGACCGTCGTGATCAAGCTGATCTTCTTCCCGCTGGCCAACAAGTCCTACAAGTCGATGGCCAAGATGAAGGAGCTGACGCCGAAGCTCAAAGAGATGCGGGAGAAGTACGGCGACGACCGCCAGCGCCTAAACGAGGAGATGATGGCGCTGTACAAGCGGGAGAAGGTGAATCCCGCCGCCGGGTGTCTGCCCATTCTCGTTCAGATCCCGGTGTTCTTCTCGCTGTACAAGGTGCTCTTCGTCAGTATCGAGATGCGGCACGCGCCGTTCTACGGCTGGATTCAGGACCTGTCGGCGCCGGACCCGACGACGATCTTCAACCTGTTCGGCCTGATCCCCTGGGCACCGCCGGAGTTCCTGCTGATCGGCGCCTGGCCGGTGCTCATGGGCCTGACCATGTATCTGCAGCAGCGCCTGAACCCACAGCCGGCCGACCCGGTACAGGCCAAGGTCTTCATGTTCCTGCCGTTCCTGTTCACCTTCCTGCTGTCCAGCTTCGCCGCCGGCCTGGTGATCTACTGGACCTGGAACAACCTGCTGTCGATCCTGCAGCAATGGGTGATCATGCGACGCATGGGCGTGAAGAACGCCCTCTCCTGACCGGGAGACGCGTCACGGCAGCGGAAGGGACGGAGCCATGAGCGACGATATCGACGGTCCGTCCCAGGCGGAGCTCGAAAGCGCGCGCGTCCTGTTCGCCCAGGAGTGCGATTTCGTCGCCGCTTCTGCGACGGTTCCTCAGCTGCCGCCGGAAACCCTGCCCGAGGTCGCCTTCGCCGGACGCTCCAATGTCGGCAAGTCGAGCCTGGTGAACGCCCTCACCGGCCGCAGGACCCTGGCCCGGACGTCGAACACGCCCGGCCGGACCCAGGAGGTCATCTTCTTCGATCTCGGCCGCCGGCTGATGCTCGTCGACCTCCCTGGATACGGCTACGCCAAGGTGTCCAAGGCAAAGCAGGCGATCTGGACCGAGACCCTGTTCGCGTATCTGCGCGGGCGCTCGACCCTGCAGCGGGTCAGCCTTCTGATCGACGGCCGCCACGGGCTCAAGGAGAGCGACGCGATGGCGATGGATCTGCTGGACCGCGCGGCCCTGTCCTATCAGATCGTGCTGACGAAGGCCGACAAGGTGCCGGCGCCCGATCTCGCGGAGATGATCGAGAAGACCTCGGCCGCCCTGGCTAAACGGCCAGCAGCCCACCCCACGGTGCTGGCGACCAGCAGCGAGACCGGGGCGGGTATCCCCGAGCTGCGGGCGGAGCTGGCGCGGTTCGCGAACGCCGCCTGAACCTGACCTGCCGCCCGCCGCGCCTGGCGTCTCAGCCGACGATCATAGGCGCCTCGGCCTCTGGGGCCGCTTCCAGCTGTCCGAGATTGCGCCGGCGGATCTCCGCCGCCTCGTCGTCGTACAGGAACGGCAGGAACGCGTAGCGCCGCCCGGCCGTCACCGGCTTCACCTCGTGCAGCAGCGAGCAGGAGAACACCACCGCGCTGCCGGAGGGCGCCTTGTAGGTCAGCGGCCCGTATTCCGGAAACCACAACTCGCCGCCGTCGTATTCCTCGGCATTGAGATTGACGGTCACGGCGAAGCGGCGGTGGGCGGTGCCGATCTGCGTGTTGTCGCGGTGCATCCGGAAGAAGCCCTTGTCGCGCGCGTCGTAGCACCCGACCACATAGCGCTCGATCCGGCTGGCCCTGAAGCAGAACGCCTTCTCGATCTCCGGCAGGACGCGGGCGGTGATCTGACGCTGGATGCGGCTGCGGAGCGCCGGGTCCTTGATCCAGCAATCCTGTCGGCGCTTGACCTTGGGGTCCTCGAACGAGCGGGTCACCCCGTCCTCGTCACGCATGAAGCCGCTGGCCACGCCGCCCTCCGACTCGTAGAGATCGATCAGGCGGCGGCAGAACGGCCGGTCGAGGACGTCCGGGATCATCAGGACCGGCGCCTGGAACCCGATCGCGGCCGGGGAGGGGCCGTCCGGCAGGGCGGTGATCATCCGCTCGATCCGGTCGGCGAAGCTGGCCAGCGGGGCCGCCGCCTCGGCGCCGTCGACCCGCAGGTTCCGGCGGACCATCAGCGCGGCCAGCGCCGTCGGCTCCGATCCTCCGGCCTCGGCCCTGGGGCCCACCATGCCGAGCCGGCGGTGGATCTGCCGGTCGAAATCCCAGAACACCACATAGCGGTCGATCAGCGGCTGAAGCCGGCCCTCGTCCTGGTCGCGTCGATCGGCCGCGACGACGAAGCAGAAGACGTTGTGCCGCCGCAGCATCGGCTCCATCGCCACAAGGGTGTCGATGAGCTGGGCGCCCAGCGGGTGCCGCCCGCTCCCGAGGAACACCAGAAGGTGGTTGAACCCGCCGAGCGAGCCGTAGTCGAAGCCCGGTCCCTTGCTGGAATCGGTCGTGAAGATGGGAAGGAAGTCACCGCGTTCGATGGCGGCCATGACGGGGTCCCCGTGCCGGTACCGGTGAAGACTTGCCCTTAGAATTCGAACAGAACCGGGCCGCGATCAAGCGGAAGCTTGGCGCGGGACGCCACGGCCCTCTATAACCGCAGGCCGGGCTGCATACCGAGGGAAGGAGCGTCATGACCACCAAGCCGATCGACCTGAAGCGGCGTGCCGAATGGCTGTCGAAGGCGGGAATCCTGACCGAGGCGCTTCCCTTCATGCGCCGATATTCCGGCAAGACGGTGGTCATCAAGTACGGCGGCCATGCGATGGGCGACAACGACCTGGCGCTCAAGTTCGCGGCCGACATGGTGCTGCTGCAGCAGGTGGGCATGAACCCGGTGGTGGTTCATGGCGGCGGCCCGCAGATCGGCAAGATGCTGGAACGCCTGGCGATCAAGAGCGAGTTCATCGACGGTCTGCGCGTGACCGATCAGGCGACCGTCGAGATCGTCGAGATGGTGCTGTCCGGCGCCATCAACAAAGGCATCGTCGCCGCCATCAACCAGGCCGGCGGCCGCGCCATCGGCCTTTCCGGCAAGGACGGCGGACTGATCCGCGCCGAGAAACTGCGGCGCACCAAGGTCGATCCCGACAGCAACATCGAAAAGGTGCTGGATCTCGGCTTCGTCGGCGAACCGACCAAGGTCGACGGCTCTCTGCTCAAATCGCTGGTCTCGCAGGACCTGATTCCGGTGGTCGCGCCGATCGGCCTCGGAGCCGAGGGCGAGACGTTCAACATCAACGCCGACACCGCCGCCGGCGCGGTCGCCGCCGCGGTCGACGCCAGCCGCTTCATGCTGCTGACCGACGTGGAGGGGGTGCTCGACAAGGATCGCCGTCTGATCCCCGAGCTGACCGTGGCCCAGGCCCGCGACCTGATCGCCGACGGTACCATTTCCGGCGGGATGATCCCGAAGATCGAAACCTGCATCGACGCGGTCGAGGGCGGCGCCGAGGGGGCGGTGATCATCGACGGCCGGGTGCAACACGGCGTCCTGCTGGAGCTGTTCACCAGCCACGGCATGGGGACCTGGATTCGGGGTTGATCGCGGGCGCCGAGCGCCGCTCCGGGTCTCGGATGGCGGTCAGCCGCCCAGGATAGTCTGACCCGTCAGTCCCCCTGGCCGCCGTCGAACATTCCGAGCTGCCAGGCCATGTCCTCCTCGCTCAGCGGGTAGCCGCCGTATTCCGCCCGCAGGGAATCCCGCTCGGCGATGTAGGCGAGACGGAGCTGGAGCTGTTCGGCGAAGGACATGCTGAGTCCGGCCTTCCAGGCCAGCGACGTCACTGCCTTGGCGCTGCCGGAGTTCAGGATGGAGTGGACGATCGGCTCCTTGTAGCCGGTCATCGACGCCAGGGTCGAAATCACCTTGGCCCGGCGTCCGGCGGCGACCGCCTGGGCGAGATCCTCTTCCGTGAGGCCGCCGCCCGGCGTCGCGCTGCCCTTGCCCTCCTGCTCCAGGCGCTGCGCCATGGCGACCTGAAGCTGCTTCGAGGTCTCGGGGTCGAGATCTGAGCGTCGGGAGAGCTGCTCGATCAGCGCGCTGGCCACGAAGTCCGACAGCCGGCCGATCTGCCGGCCCGCCAGTTTCGGGCGGGCGACGAGGGGGGCGTGCCAGTCCGGCTTCGGCGGCGCCTGCTCGATCAGTCGGTCCAGCGTCTCCTCGCGGATCTGTGCCGACTCGTTGCCGAGCAGCACCGCGATAGCCGCGTCGTCGCCCGACGATGCGATCGCGTCGGTGACCCGGGTGGACACACCCTGGCGCCGGGAAATCGCGCTGACCGAGCCGGTATTGGACGGCGCGCCGATGATATCGACCAGCACCTCGTCGCTCAGCAGGCTCGAATGCTCCAGCACCGGTCCGGCGACTTCGATGGCGGCGTCGCGGGCCAGCACCTCGATGACGCCGGTGATGACCTCCGCCGGCGCGGTGTCCACGTCCTTGATCGAGTCCGCGAGGCGGGCGCGGACCTTGACCGCCGCGTCGAGCGCGAGCGCTTCCAGCACACCGATGGTGAGGGTGCGCTGCTGGCTGCGCCGTTCGTCGACCACGTCCGGGGCGAAGACGCCGAGTTTCTCGGCGACGGCGGCGCGAACCTCCTCGTCCTCGTCCTGGGCCAGAAAATCGTCGGCCTGGCGCGGCGTGTTCACGTTGGCCGCCACCGCCCGGCGCACCGGCGCGTCCTTGTCCTCGGCCAGGAAGAACAGCAGCTCCGGCGGCACGTCCGCGCGACCGGCAAGAGCGCAGCGGTCGGCGGTGCTCCCGTTCCGGGCGGTCTCCATCGCCTGGGCCAGCGTCTGCTTGTCGGTGGATTGGTCGGCGGCGCGGCGCCGCGGTGTCGGTTCTGTCACGGGAGTCTACCCAGCCGTTTCGACGGTGTCGGTATGTCCGGCGGGCGGAGCGAGCCGGTACCAGCCCTTTCCGCCATGCTTGATTTCGTACATCACGGCGTCCGCCCGCTCAATGAGCTGTTCGCGGCTCTCGCCTGAGGCCGGCGCGAACACCGCCATGCCGATGGACAGGCCGACCGGAAATTCCGGCGCGCCGGAGTACTGGAGCAGCTCCTTGCCGGTCTCCAGGATCCACTCGGCCCGGGCCGGCGCCTCATCGGCTCCGGCGCCCTCCATCCACAGGGCGAACTCGTCCCCGCCGAGCCGGGCCACCAGGTCGCCCGGCCGTGCCTGTCGCTTGAGAATATCCGACAGGTGGATTAGCGCCTGGTCCCCGACCTGGTGGCCCTTGGTGTCGTTGACCTTCTTGAAGTTGTCCAGGTCGACATAGGTCAGGACGCCGGGAATGCCATTGTCCGCCTCAAGTCGCGCGCTGACGGCGTGGTCGAAGGCGCGGCGGTTCAGTAGGCCGGTCATCGCGTCCGTCGTAGACAGCCGCTCGAGGTGCTGATGCGCGGCGGCCTGGTGCAGGGCGATCCCGAGCTGGTCGGAGATCTGACCGATGAGCTGGCCGTCCTCATCGCTGAATTCCGCCGACCCGCCGATCCGCCAGAGCATGACGGCGCCGTTGATCTCGTGGTGATGGGACAGCTGATGGGCGAGAACCGCGCCGGTGTCGTACTCGGCGATCACCGGTTCGCGGCTCGCGGTGATCTCTTCCCGCATTTCCTCGAAGATGGCGTCCGGCACGGGCGTCCCGATGGCGGCGGCCAGCGACATGCCCGTACCCGGCAGAATCCGGTAGACCGAGCAGCCGTCGGCGTTGCCGCCGCGGAACACCGCCTCGGCCGCGATCGCCAGCATCTTGTCCGGATCGGTCTCGTCCCGGATCGCCCGCATGATATGCGCCGTGAGCCGTTGGCGGACGCTGATCCGGGCGAGCTCCACATCGCGCATCCGGTCGGCGGTGACGTCCCGGCATACGCCGCGGGCACCGGCCCAGTCGCCCTCGGGCGTGAACAGCGGCGCTGCCGCCGTCTCCAGCCGCGCTTCCGCGCCGTCGGCCCGGCGGAAGGTGATTTCCATCTCCTGGCGCGGCTCGCGGGTTTGAAACGGACTGTCGACGGTGGCTCCGGGCAGGGTGACCAAAAAGCCGTCGGCCCGCCGGCCGATCAGTTCGTCGGCGCTCCAGCCGAACCCGCCATGGGGAGAGACAAAGGCGAACTTACCGTCGGCGTCGGTCTCCCAGGCCAGATCGGCGGAGATCTCGACCAGATCGCGGTAGCGCTGCCGGGAATCGACCAGCGCTGAACGCAGGTTGCGGTCGACCGAGACGTCCCGGCCCAACAGGAGGACCGCGCCGTCGTCCCCGACCGGCATTGCGGAAAAGCTCGTCGCGCCGGTCGTCGTTCCGTCCGGACCTAACAGTTCGACGATCGCCGAAATACCGCGTCCGGCCTCGCGGGTGGCATCGATCAGCGAGGCGATGTCCGATTGTTCGGGAAGACGCCGGGCCAGATCGGCGCCGGCCATGTTGCGGGCCGCGACGGCGTCTTCGCCGTCCACCAGAACGGCCGGGGCGTCGGAAAGTGCCAGCGGGCCGGACGTCACCAGCCTCGCGACCAGCATCTCGTCCGTGGCATCGCTCATCGGTTCTTCCGGTTCGACCATGCGTCTGCTCGACCCCGCTCTATGTGTTCCTGGTTCCGGTTCCCTGCCAGCCTACCCTACGGTGATGGCAGACCGACGGCATCCGGTCCAGCGCATTCGATGCAAATACCAGCCTCAGGCGCCGGCCGGAGCCCGTGACTGATATCGGCCGGGCCGCTATGGTCAGCTTCCCGTTTCCGACCCTCAGGACGGCCGCATGAAGCCCGACGCCATCGACTGCTGGATCTTCGATCTGGACAACACGCTGTATCCGGCGCGCTCGAACCTGTTCGTGCAGGTTTCCGCCCGCATGACCGAGTTCATCAAGGCGCAGTTCGATCTGGATCACGAGCCGGCCCGGGAGCTGCAGCGCGATCTGTTCCGCCGGCACGGCACCACCCTGCGCGGACTGATGACGGAGCATGGGGTCGATCCGGTTCCGTTCCTCGACTATGTGCACGACATCGACGTCAGCGTCATCGACCCGGCGCCGGAGCTCGACCGGCTCCTCTTGGCGCTGCCCGGGCGCAAGGTGATCTACACCAACGGGTCCGTCGGTCATTTCGAGCGGGTCGCCGGCCGGCTCGGGGTAGACCACCATTTCGACCACGTCTACGACATCGTCGCGTCGGACTACACGCCGAAACCCGCCCCAGGGCCCTATGACCGGCTGGTCGCGCTGCTCGAGATCGACCCGACCCGCACCGCCATGGTCGAGGATATGGCAAAGAACCTGAAGCCGGCGGCCGATCTCGGCATGACCACGGTCTGGCTGAAGAGTGATTTCGACTGGGCGACGGACGGGGCCGACCAGCCCCATGTGCATCATGTGGCCGAGGACGTGATCAGCTTTCTGCGCACCGTCGTAGAAGACGATGCGAGGCGGTGACTCGCATCGCGTTGACAGCCTTCCGGCCCCCCGCCATTGTGCCGCGGACCTGCGGAATTCCGACCTTTCGACGAGAGCCGAGACCCCATGACCTCTGATCTGCAAACCGTCATCGACGCCGCCTGGGAAAACCGGGACAGCATCACCGTCTCCACCAAGGGCGAGGTGCGCGACGCCGTCGAGGCGGCGCTGGAAGGGCTGGACAACGGCTCGATCCGGACCGCCCAGCCCGAGGGCAATCACCAGTGGACGGTCAACCAGTGGGCCAAGAAGGCGGTGCTCCTGTCGTTCCGGCTGAACGACATGGAAGTGGTGCCGGGCGGTCCCGAGGATCCGGAGCGTGGCCCCTCCGCCTGGTGGGACAAGGTGCCCTCCAAATTCGCCGGCTGGGGCGAGAACCGCTTCCGCGAGGCCGGCTTCCGCGCCGTCCCGAACTGCGTGGTGCGCCGCTCGGCCTATATCGCACCGGGCGTGGTGCTGATGCCGAGCTTCGTGAACCTGGGCGCCTATGTGGACAAGGGCACGATGGTGGACACCTGGGCGACGGTCGGTTCCTGCGCCCAGATCGGTAAGAACGTGCACCTGTCCGGCGGCGTCGGCATCGGTGGCGTGCTGGAACCCTTGCAGGCGGATCCGGTCATCATCGAGGACAACTGCTTCATCGGCGCCCGCAGCGAGGTCGTCGAGGGCGTGATCGTCGAGGAGGGCGCAGTGCTCTCCATGGGCGTCTTCATCTCCAAGTCGACCCGGATCATCAACCGCGAGACCGGCGAGGTCCATATGGGCCGGGTGCCGGCCTATTCGGTCGTCGTGCCGGGCTCCATGCCGGGCAAGCCGCTGCCGGACGGCTCTCCGGGTCCGTCCCTGTCCTGTGCTGTGATCGTCAAGACCGTGGACGCCCAGACCCGTTCGAAGACCTCCATCAACGAACTGCTGCGCGACTGACCGTAAGGTGACCGTGATGTCGGCATCCCCCCGGGCCGGCCAGTCCTCCATCGACGCATCCGAGCGGCTCGATCCGGTCGCGGTCGCGGCCGACCTGATCCGCTGTCCCAGCGTCACCCCGGCAGAGGGCGGCGCGCTCGACCTGCTGCAGAGCCTGCTGGAGCCCATGGGCTTCACCTGCCACCGCCTGCCGTTCGAGGCAGAGGGGACGCCGACGATCGACAATCTCTATGCCCGGCGAGGCACCGAGGGTCCGCATCTCTGTTTCGCCGGCCACACCGACGTGGTGCCGGTCGGCGACGCGGCCGCGTGGACCCGCGGGCCGTTCGACGGCACGGTGGCCGACGACCTGCTCTGGGGGCGCGGTGCGGCCGACATGAAGGGCGGGATCGCCGCTTTTGTCGCCGCGGTCGATCGTTATCTTGCCGCGGGCGGCGGCGCGGGTTCGATCAGCCTGCTGATCACCGGCGACGAGGAAGGCCCCGCCATCAACGGAACCACCAAGGTCTTGGACTGGATGGAGGCCAACGGTGAGATCCCCGACATGTGCATCGTCGGCGAGCCGACCAACCCGACGGCCATGGGCGATATGATGAAGATCGGCCGGCGGGGCTCCTTCACCGGACGGCTGACCGTGTTCGGCACCCAGGGGCACGTCGCCTATCCGCACCTGGCGGAAAACCCCGTCCACGGGCTGATCCGACTGCTCGAGCCGTTCGCCCACGGCACTTTGGATGAGGGGACCGAGCATTTTCCGCCCTCGACCTTGTCGGTCACCACCATCGACGTGGGCAATCCGGCGAACAACGTCATTCCGGCCGAGGCGCGGGCGACCTTCAACGTCCGCTTCAACGACGCCCATTCCTCCGAGTCGCTCGAGAAGATGTTCCGCGACAGTTTCGACCAGAAGGGCGTGCGCTACGAGATGGAGACCGAGTGCTCCGGCGAGAGCTTCGTGACCGAGCCGGGCGCGCTGTCGGACATGATCTCGGAGGCCGCCTTCGCCGTGACCGGACGCCGCCCGGAACTGAGCACCACCGGCGGGACCTCCGATGCCCGCTTCATCAAGCGGCTCTGCCCTGTGGTCGAGTTCGGTCTGGTCGGGCAGACCATGCACAAGGTGGACGAGCATGTGGCGGTCGCCGATATCCGGGCGCTGACCGACATCTATACCGCAGTTCTCGACCACGCGATGGCAGGCTAGGGCCATGGCGCTGCCGCCGGTTCCGAGCCAGGCCGAGATCGCGGCCTCCTTCTATGGCACCTGGCGGCTGTTCATCGGCGACCGGGCCGGCCTCGGCTATTTCGGCTCCGGCGAGACCGCTTTCTGGCGCGCCTGCTGGGTGCTGGCCGCGGTGCTCCCGCTGAACCTGCTGATCTATCTGACCCAGGCGGCGGGGACCGACCTGTCGGTCTCCCTCGGCCTCCTGGTTCAGATCGCGATCGCCGTGATCATCGCCTGGTTCGGCTACGCGCTGGCCGCGTGGTATGTGCTGCCGGCGCTCGACCGGGGCGACCGGTATTTCGACTACATGATCCCCGAGTTCTGGTCGTCGCTGCCGGCGATCATCATCCAGTTCGTCGCCATAGCCCTGGAGCAGAGCGACCTGCTGCCGGGGGCGCTGGGCAAGACCCTGACCGTGGCGTCCTTCGGCGCCGCCCTCTGGCTGCGGGCGCAGGTGGTCCGGCTGGCGCTGGACGTCGGCTACGGGATGGCCGTGGGGCTGGTGCTCGGCGGTCTGGTGTTCCACGCGATCGTGGCCGCCTTCGTGATCCCGGCCTAGAACCGGGGCGGCGACGACTGCCGTCCCGCCGTGTCTACGTCGGCAGCTTGCCGGTCAGCACGTAGCGCAGGATGTCGACCACCTGTTCCGGCGTCTCGGCCACCGCGAGGGCGGCGCCGTCCACCTCCTTAAGCGCGTGGGTGTGCTCGGGCGGATGCAGGATCACCAGCGGCGCGCCCAGCGCGGCGGCGTAGCCGGCGTCGAAGGCAGCGTTCCACTGCTTGTACTTGTCGCCGAACCGCACGACCACCAGGTCGGCCTGTTCGATCAGGGTGCGGGTGCGGATGGCGTTGAGCTTGGCGCCCTTGTGGTCCTTCCAGAAACCCGTCTCCTCGGCGCCGAGAATGGCGACGCCGCAGTCGTCGCTGGCGGCATGGTCGGTGACCGGAGCGGAGAACTCGACGTCGAGACCGGCGGCGCGGGCGCCCGCTTCGATCACGTCGCGCCAGTCGGTGTGGATCTCGCCGGAGAGATAGACGGACAGGGTCACGGGAGCCTCCATGGATCGTTGGGGCACATTCGGTAGCACATTCGGAGCGACCGGTCAGGTCCCGGTCGGAGCCCTGTTCGGAGGCGTGTTCAGGGGCGCTGCGACGATCACCGGTCCGCGAGGGCGCGGACCCGCGGATAGTAGAAATACAGCGTCGCCGCCCGCGCGCCCATGAAGGCGACATAGGCGGCCCAGAGTCCGTGGTTCCCGAACTGGGCGACCAGCGGCAGCCCGATGGCGACGAAGGCGATCAGTGAGGCGATCATGGCGTTGCGCATTTCCGCCGTGCGCGTCGCGCCGATGAAGATGCCGTCGAGCTGGAAGGCCCAGATCGAGGCGACGGGCAGCACGATCGCCCACAGCAGATGCGCTCCCGCGGCCTCCCGCACGCTGTCGATCCCGGTCAGCAGGTCGATGATCGTGCCGCCGAACAGCGCGTAGAGGACGGACGCGGCGAGCGCGACCATCAGGGCGCAGAGGGTGCCGGCCGCGACCGCGGTGTCGAGCTGCCGCCTGTCCCGGGCGCCGGTCGCCTTGCCGACCACCGCCTCGGTGGCCTGGGCGAACCCGTCCATGGCGTAGGCGGAGAGACTCTGGAACACCATGAGCACCGCGTTGGCGGCCAGCGCAACCTCGCCGAGGGCGGCCGAGCGGTCCATGAAGAAGGCGGTGCCGGTGAGCAGGCAGACCGTGCGGATGAAGATGTCCCGGTTGACCGCGATCATCGCCCTGAGGCGGCCCAGGTCGAAGATGCGGTCCGGTGCGAACCGGCCGCCGATCCGTCGGAGCAGTCGGCGGGCGAGAACGAGCGCCACGACCAGACCGGCGGTCTGGCCGATCACCGCCGCCCAGGCCACCCCCTCGACGCCCATGCCGGCGCCGTAGACCAGCCAGACCGCGAACAGGGCGTTCAGCCCGTTGATCACCACCTGCTGGATCAGCCCGTAGCGGGCGTTCTGCAGGCCCAGGAACCAGCCCAGCAGAGCGATGTTCGCGAGGGCCGGGACGGCCGCCAGGGCGCGCACCTCGAAATAGTCGCGGGCATGGGACCGGACCGCCGCGCTGCCGTCGAGCAGGTCGAGCGCCGCCGCGGCGATCGGTGTCCGCAGCAGGGTCAGCACGCCGCCGCACAGCACCGCCAGGATGAGCGCGCGGGCGAGCACCGCGCGGAGCTCGTCCACATCCTCCGCTCCGAAGGCCTGAGACGCCTGGCCCGTCGTTCCCATCCGCAGGAAGCCGAACGCCCAGTAGACATAAGTGAAGACAAGCGTGCCGAGGGCGACGCCGCCGAGATAGGCCGGATCCTCGAGATGGCCGATCACGCCGGTCGAGACCGCGCCAACAAGCGGCACGGTTAGGTTGGACAGGATGAGCGGCCAGGCGAGGGACCAGACCCGGCCCAGATCGGCACGGCTGACAGGCTGGAGACGGGGAAGACGCACGGCGGCCCTGGTCGAATGACGGGCTGCCACTCTAGGGCAGACGGTCCTGCGGCTCACCAGAATTCGACGCGGGAGTGCGGTGCCAAGCGGTTGAAATTGCACGGAAAACGAGTGAAGGCCTGGAGGAATTTCTCCAGGCCTTCGTTTACTCGCGTTCCGAACCGGGCATCAGGTGGGGAGAGGGGGACGTGCCCCGATCCGAAAGCACTTCCAACTTAGGCGTTGTTTCTGTAATGTGCAATAGAAATTTTTGTTTCAAATCGAAAGGCTGAAGCGGTGAAACGGAGAGTGTTTACACGCCGCCGCCACGCCGAGATCGTGGCCCGTCGACTGTTGCGGATCGCGGCATGGGTGGGGGTGCCGGTGGCAACGGCAGCCCTTGGTTGGGAGCTGACCCAAGGGGGCGGCGTGCCGGCGTTGGGCGCGGCCGCCTTCGTCGCGGTGGCGCTGGCCTACACCATCGCCCTGTTCCGCATTCACGATCTCACGGGGGAGTGGATCTTCTTCTGAGGTGGCGCGGCGCCGCTTCTATCGCTGCGCGAGTTGGTGTGGCACGTGGCGCCGCTGGCCCTTGTCTACGCCTTGTGGCGGTTCCGGCGCGCCAGTTGGTTCAGCGCCTCGACCAAGACGGAGAACCCGATGGCCGCGTAGAGATAGCCGCGCGGGATGTGGAAATTCAGGCCGTCGGCGACCAGCGCCACGCCGATCAGCATCAGGAACGACAGGGCCAGCATCTTCGAGGTCGGATGCTTGTGGATGAAATCGGCGATCGGGGCCGCCGCGGCCATCATGACGGCGATGGACACGATCACGGCCGCGACCATGACCTCCACGTGATCCACCATGCCGATGGCGGTCAGGATCGAGTCGACGCTGAACACCATGTCGAGCGCCATGATCTGGGCGATGACGAGCCCCAGTCCCGCGCCGGCGATCTTGCCGGGCCCCTGGTCCTCTTCGTCACCTTCAACCGCCTTGTGGATCTCAAGCGTCGCTTTGGTCAGCAGGAACAGTCCGCCCGCCATCAGGATCATGTCGCGCCAGGAGATCTCCTGACCCATGACGGTGAAGGCGATCGCCGTCAGGCCGATCAGCCAGGTGATCGCGAATAGAAGGCCGATTCGCATCACCAGGGCGCCGGCGAGACCGACGGTCCGGCCCAGAGCCCGCTGATGTTCCGGCAGCCGGTTGGCGACGATCGACACGAAGATGATGTTGTCGATGCCGAGCACGATCTCCATCAGGGTCAGCGTGAGGAAGCTGGCCCAGACGGTCGGGTCCATCAGGAGATCCATGGGATTGCTCAGCCGTTAGGGGTCCGCCAGGGGAAGGTCTCCGAGTAGGAACGCTCGAACGAGGCGAGGGTTTCCGAATGGGCCAGGGTCAGGTCGATGTCGTCCTTCCCCTCCAGCAGGCATTCCTTGACGAACGGGTCGATCTCGAAGGCGAAGGTCTCGGGATCGTTGGCGAGCCGCACGGTCTGGCTCTCGAGGTCTACCGTCAGCGGCGCCGCCGGGTCGGCCTCGGCCATGGCCCAGATCCGCTCGATCGCCTCGATCGGCAGCTCGACGGGCAGCAGTCCGTTCTTGGCGCAGTTGGAGCGGAAGATATCGCCGAAGCTGGCGGCGATGATGCAGCGGAAACCGGCGTCGGCGAGCGCGTAGACCGCGCCCTCTCGACTGGACCCGCCGCCGAAGTTGCGGTCGGCGACAAGGATCTCGGCGTTCTGGTACTGCGGCTGGTTCAGTGGAAAGTCCTCGCGCAGCGTCCCGTCCGCGTTCCGCCGAAGGTCGTGGAACAGGTAGTTGTCGTACCCGTCCGAGCGGGGCTTGCGCAGGAAGCGGCCGGGCTGGAGCTGGTCGGTGTCCACATTGGCAAGCCGCAGGGGCAGCACGGTGGCGGCGAGTTTGCCGAACGGTTCCATGGTCTAGCCCTCCGCCAGCTTGCGCACGTCGGTGATGGTACCGGTCACGGCGGCGGCCGCGGCCATGGCCGGGCTCATCAGATGGGTACGCGATCCGGGGCCCTGGCGGCCGCGGAAGTTGCGGTTGGTGGTCGAGGCGCAGCGTTCCCCCGGCGGGACCATGTCGCCGTTGGTGGCGGCGCACATGGAACAGCCGCTCTCCAGCCACTCGGCGCCGGCGCCGGTGAAGACGCGGTCCAGTCCCTCGGTCTCGGCCTGGCGCTTCACCTTGGTCGAGCCGGGCACGATCATCGTCGGCACCTTGAGCGTCCTGTCCTTCATGACGGCGGCGGCGGCGCGCAGGTCCTCGATCCGGGCATTGGTGCAGGAGCCGATGAACACCCGGTCGACCTTCAGCCCGTCGAGCGGCGCGCCGGCGGTGAGTCCCATATAGTCGATGGCCTTCTTGAACGTCGCGCGGCGGCCCTCGTTAGATTCGCCCGCCGGATCGGGTACCGGCGCGGTCACCGGCAGCGCGTGCTCCGGCGACGTGCCCCAGGTCACGGTCGGGGCGATCTCGTCGGCATGCAGGACGACCTCCCGGTCGAACACGGCGCCGTCGTCGGTCTTCAGGCTGCGCCAGTAGGAAACGGCCGCGTCCCACTCCGCGCCCGTCGGCATGTAGCGGCGTCCCTCGAGCCAGGAGATCGTGGTGTCGTCCGGCGCGATCATGCCGGCCCGGCCGCCGGCCTCGATCGACATGTTGCAGACGGTCATGCGCGCCTCCATCGACAGGCCGCGGATCGCCTCGCCCGCATATTCGATGACGTGGCCGGCTGCCCCGTCGGCACCGATCTTGGCGATGATCGTCAGGATCAGGTCCTTCGCCGTCACATGCGGGCCGAGGTTCCCGTCGACGGTGATCCGCATGGTCTTCGGCCGCTTCTGCCAGAGCGTTTGGGTGGCGAGCACATGGCTGACCTCCGACGCCCCGATGCCGAAGGCCAGCGCCCCGAAGGCGCCGTGGGTCGAGGTGTGGCTGTCGCCGCAGACCAGCACGATGCCCGGCTGCGTCAGGCCGAGCTCCGGCCCGACCACATGGACGATTCCCTGTTCCGGATCGCCGAGCCCGAACTGCTTGATGCCGTTGGTCCGACTGTGCTCGTCCAGCAGCCGGATCATGGTGGCGATCTCCGGCTCGTCCGGTCCCGCCTCCCGATTGCGCGTCGGCACGTAGTGATCGGCGATTGCGAAGGTGAGGTCGGGGCGGCGCACCTTGCGGCCTTCGAGAGCGAGCTTCTCGAAGGCGTGGAACGAGCCTTCATGGGCGAGGTGACGGTCGATCCACAGCAGCGTCTGCCCGTCGTCGCGGGCGGTCACGGCGTGGGCGCGCCAGATCTTTTCGAAGAGGGTGAGCTGTTCGGTCATGGCGTCGAGAGTAGCGACAGGGCGGGGGAGAGCAAGGGGGTGATATGGGATGCCCGGCGTGTCCCGCTCCTCTTCCGTCATCCTGACGCAAGTCAGGATCTGCGGTGCACTGGCACCAGGGCGTTGATCCTGACTTGCGTCAGGATGACGGGGTGGGTCGGGGAGTGAGGCTCAACCCTTCATCGCCATCGGAATGCCCGCAACCACAAGCTCCACCCTGTCCGCTCGCTCCGCCACGCGTTGGTGCAGGCGCCCCGCGTGGTCGCGGAAATCGCGGGCCATCTTGTGTTCCGGAACGATGCCGAAGCCGACCTCGTTTGACACCAGGATTGCCTGACCGCTCGGCGCGTCGCACCAGTCGAGCAGGGCGGTGGCGGCAGCGTCGATGTCGTGGCCATGCACCATCAGGTTGGTCAACCAGGTGGTCAGGCACTCGACGAGGACGATCCGCCCCGGCCGGGCCTCGCGGGCGAGAGCGTCGGCGAGGGCGAGCGGTTCCTCGACCGTCGCCCAGCCATGCGCCGCCCGATCCTCATAGTGACTGGCGATGCTATCGATCAGGCTCCAGCGCCAGTTCTGACACCTCTTCGAGTGCCGGCCGTGGCGCCAAATCGCGACACGCTGTAGACCACGTCGGCCTCCTCGTTGGTGATTACCCCATCGTCAAGAGCCGCGGAGAAAGCGGGTTCAGCAGTCCCGCCCGGAGGAACCGGCGTTGCGGGATCGGTAACGACGAATATTGATGGGCCGCGCCCGAAGCCGTTGAGGCGCATGGTGTGGTCACGGGCGTCTGACGGCATATCGACCCCCAAGAGGTATCGGTCATCGATCTCCACAAGGACGATCCGGGTCTCCGGAGCCACGGACTGGATGAGGGACGCCAGCAGGACAGCCTTGGCGTCGGCGGGGCCGCGTTGGTCGAACAGGATCGCCGCGCCAGAGGGATAGGGCGTTTGCCGCCCTTCGGACGTGCGCCGGAGCTCCGTCGTCTCGAGTTTCTGGACCATGTCGGCCAGCAAGGTGACTTTGCGACGCAAGGACGTGCCCGGAAGGGAGGCGTTCACAAAGCTTCCGACCTCCTTGAGGGCGCCGGACCCCTTTATTGCATCGCCCGTATAGAAGGGTCTCAGGACCTTGGTGTCTTCAAGCTGTGTCGCCGTGATGTTCGGATCGGCAACCAGATGGGCACCGACTTCCGCATGGGCCAAAAGCGGAATCTGGACGCCGAGTAACATTAGTCTGGCGAGAGGGTTGCCGAACGCGGGCGGTATTTTGCCCTTCGGGACGACGTAACAGTAGCGCTCCTCGTCGGGCAGGTCCTTGTTCAGGGTGAACCAGATCTTCTGTCCCGCACGCTGTTCGATCGCCGTCGCGGTTTCGCAGGTCGGGTGCTTCGCGATCTCCGGTTTCTGCAAGCTGGCGCGGAACTGCTTATTTAAAGTCTCTGCGTGTTTGGCGAACGCTTTGTTGAGACGAACGCGTGTCAGCTCCGTATTTTGAGGGCGAACCGGCGCGCTCATGTCCCGTCCGATAAACCGGGTCTCGACTTGCACTGCGGTGGCGCCGACCGCTTCCCGCTCCTCATACAGAACTACGCGGAGGGCGGAGGGGCCGGTCGAGGGATCGGGTCGGACAGTGAGAGATAGTTGCCCCCGGCGGCCTTGCGCTGCCGCTGCGGACGGGCGCTCGGCGGCCGGTGACCCAGACGCGAGTGACGTGCCGCCTGAACTGGACGAAGACCCAGTTGACACGCAGCCCGTGAGGGCCAATGCACACAGACAGCCTGTCAGAAACGGAATGCGCAGGTGAAACCAGACAGTCATTGCAAACATCTCAAGGGTCAATCGGGTTGATGCGACGCCAGCGTACAGCTACCCCTGGCGCCGATCAGAATTCTTCACGACCATTGGCAATCCCGCAACCACCAGTTCTACCCTTCTAGCGTGCTCCGCGATTCGCTGATGCAGGCGCCCCGCGTGGTCGCGGAACTCGCGGGCCATCTTGTGCTCTGGGACGATGCCAAAGCCGACCTCGTTTGACACCAGGATCGCCGGGCCGCTCGGCGCGTCGCACCAGTCGAGCAGGGCGGTGGCGGCAGCGTCGATGTCGTGGCCATGCACCATCAGGTTGGTCAACCAGGTGGTCAGGCATTCGACCAGGACGATCCGACCCGGCCGGGCCTCCCGCGCCAGCGTTCCCGCCAGGTCGAGCGGTTCCTCGACCGTCGCCCAGCCATGGGCGGCCCTGTCCTCCCGGTGGCGGGCGATGCGCGCGGCCATCTCGTCATCGATGGGCTCGGCGGTGGCGAGATAGACCACCTCCATACCGGACTCCCGGGCGAGCGCTTCGGCCCGGCGCGACTTGCCGGACCGGGCGCCGCCCAGGATCAGGGCGAGGGAGCTCAAAGCGCCGCCGCCGTGCCGAGCAGGGCGGTGGACTCGTGGGCGAACATGCCGCCATTGCCGTGGGCGAGGCCGATGGTGGCGTCGGCGACCTGCCGCTCCCCGCACTCGCCGCGGAGCTGGCGCACCGCCTCGATGGTGGTGAAGATGCCGAGCATGCCCGGATGCGTGCAGGACAGGCCGCCGCCATAGGTGTTGAACGGCAGGGATCCACCCGGCCGCAGCCGCCCGTCGCCGACGAAGGCGCCGCCCTCGCCCTTGGGGCAGAAGCCGAGATCCTCCAGCAGCATGATGGCGTTGATGGTGAACGCGTCGTAGACCTGGACCACGTCCACCTCCGCCGGCGTCAGCCCGGCCATCGCGAACGCCTCGCGCCCGCTCTGCACGGCCGCCGTGGTGGTGAGGGACGGCATCATCGAGTACTGGCGGTGGGTGTGACCGCCAGCGCAGCCGAGCAGATGAACGGGAGCTTGCTTCAGGTCCTTCGCCCGGTCGGCCCGCGTCATGACGATGGCGCCGCCGCCGTCGGTGACCAGACAGCAGTCACGCACGGTCAGCGGGTCGCAGACCATGCGGGAGCCGAGCACGTCGTCCACGCTCAGCGGATCGCGCATGAAGGCTTCTTCGTTCATGCCCGCCCACATCCGCGCAGCCACGGCGACCTCGGCGAGCTGTTCGCGGGTGGTGCCGTAGTCGTGCATGTGCCGGGCCGCCGACATGGCATAGCCGGCGATCGGCGCGCGCAGGCCGTAGGGTTTCTCGTAGGGCAGGTTCTCGGCGCCGGACGGCGAATGCAGCTTGCCGGAGGCGGTGCGCTGGTTCGAGCCGTAGACGATCAGCGCCACGTCGCACAGCCCGTTCTCCAGGGCCAGGGCGGCGTGCAGCATCTGGATCACCGCCGAGGAACCGCCGACGATGGTGGCTTCCGAGAAGCGCGGCTCGATGCCGAGATACTCGCCATAGGTCAGGGCCGGGAACACCGAGTGCATGGAGACGGCGAACAGGCCGTCCACGTCCTTGAGCGTCAGCCCGGCATCGGCGAGTGCCGCGCGGGCGGCGTCGGCGGCGATCTCCATGTGGCTGTAGCCGGGCGCCTCGCCGAGATGGGCGGTGGCGGCGCCGACGATCGCGGTCTTGCCGCGCAGGGACCAGGTCATTGGCTGGCTCCTTCCGCCGGATCGAACACCACGACGGTCTGGCCGTCCTGCTCGGTCAGCCTTACGGCGACCGCCATGCCGATGGCGACCTCGGCCGGGGCGACGCCCTCCACCCGGCTCATCATCCGCACGCCTTCGTCCAGATCGACGAGGCAGACGTTGTAGTCGCCGCCGCTCTCCGGCCGCCGGCGGATGACGGTGGTGGAATGCACGGTGCCCTTGCCGCTCGGCGCGACCCACTCGAACGCCTCGGCGCCGCAGGACGGGCACATGACGCGCGGCTGAAAGACGTGGGTGCTACAGGCGCTGCAGCGCTGGATCCGCCAGTCCTTTGCCTCCAGATAGGCGAAATAGGTGGCATCGGGGCCTTGTGACTTCACGTCGCTTCCTCCGTTCTTTTGGTCTTTTCGTTCTTCGTCCCCGCCGGTCTTGCGCCGAGAGGGGCTCGATCAGATGCGGGTCAGATCACACCACCCGTCCCTGCGCCCTTGCCCTTGGGTCGCCGACCGCGACCGCCGTGCCGTCCGAATCGACCGCGATGGTCTGGCAGACCGCCATCATCGGGTCGCGCACCGCGTTGACGGTCAGCGCCAGGCCGAGCTCGTCGGCGACGGCGCGGGCGGTGTCGGCGATGTCCGGGTCGCACATCATCTGGTCCTCCTCGGCGTGGACCCGCGCCTCGCGTACTGCCTTCTCGAGGGGAACTTCCCGGCCCAGGTGATGGAACAGGATCTGCATCAGCGCGGTGACGATGCGGGTCGCCCCGGAGGCGCCGATCGCCATGGCCGCGCGCCCGTCCTCAAACAGCAGGGTCGGCATCATCGACGAGGCGGGCCGCTTGCCGCCGACCACCGAGTTGGCGCTGCCCTCCCAGGCGTGGAACAGGCGCATCTGGTTGTTCAGCAGGATGCCGGTGCCAGGCACGACGACGGCGGAGTGGTTGTTGTTGGAGAAGGTGATGCAGGCGGCGTTGCCGGCCGCGTCCATGGCGCAGAGGCTGGTTGTCTCCGCGCTCTCGCCGCCGGGCGCGATGCCGGGCGAAAGCGGCGAGGGAACGAACGCCGGATCGCCGAGCCCCCGCCGGCGGGCGTTGAACGTGGCGAGCATGGCGCCGGCCAGCGCCCTGACGCGGCCGTGGTCGTCCTCGGGCACGCCGGCGGCATCGAGGGCGGCGAGGCCGTTGGCTACCATGAAGCCGGTGGAGGGCGGGCCCATCGTCGCGATGCGCCGGCCCCGATAGAGCCCGCCGGCGGCGGCCCGGCGTACGACGTGATAGCTGGCCAGGTCGTCGGCGGTCATGAAACCGCCATGGGCCTGAAGCTCCTCGACGATCCGCGCACCCAACTCGCCCTCGTAGAACGCCCGCGGACCCTCTTCGGCGATCAGTTCCAGGCTGTTGCCGTACTCCGACATGTCCATCCGGTCGCCGGCCTCGAAGAGGGAGCCGTCCGGCTTCAGGAGCATGGCCGCCGTCGCCGGCATGTAGGACAGCATGTCCTGGGTCCGCGACATCCGCAGCGCCGCCTTGGGGGCGACCGTGAACCCGTCCCGTGCCATGCGGATCGCCGGGGCCATGACCGACTTGAGGGGCATCTGTCCGAAGGTGTCGAGCGCCCGGCAGAGCCCCGCCGCAGCACCGGGCACGGCGACCGAGCGATGACCGATTTCGTTGGCCCGGTCCTTCACCAGGATCGTGTAGTCCCCCAGCGGATTGACCGCCTGGTAGAGATCGTACCCGGCCGAAGCCGGGGCGGTGCCCATGAAATCGAGGGTGGTCGTCGTCTTCGTGCGGGCGTGGTGGACGGTCATGAATCCGCCGGCGCCGAGCCCGCTGTCCAGCGGTTCGACCACGCCCATGGCGAAGGCCGTGGCGATCACCGCGTCGATGGCGTTGCCGCCGCGCTGCAGGATCTCGACCCCCGCCTCGGCCGCGTCCGGGTTGCCGCAGGCGACGGCGCCGAGCTTCATGGGGCCGCGTTCGAAGCCGACCCAGTCGGCGTTCGGGTCAAAACCGTCAGGCATGCGGAACTCCTCCGGGACAGGCGGCTCCGGCGGGATCCGGGACGGATGCGGAGCCGTCAAAGGCTAGACAAAGCCGGCCCGCATACACAAGCTCCCTTCGCCGCCCGCCCGGCGGCGTCCGTCGACCCGTCCACCCTCCGTCGAGGCCCGTTGTGAGCGATACGCCTACCGTCCTGCTGACCGGCAAAAACTCTATCCGCCGCGCCGACTTCCTGGCCGAGCACACGGAAGCCGATCTCCGCTTCGTGTGCTGCGACGCCGTCGACGAACCAGACCGTTTGAAAGAGCTGTTGCCGGAGGCGGACGTGCTGGTCGGCGGCGGGAAGGTCGACATGCCGCCGTCCAATCGGCTCAAGCTCTACCAGATCCCGTTCACCGGTTACGACTGGATCACCCCGGCGGACCTTCCGAAGGGTGTGTTGTTCTGCAACACCCACGAGCACGAGACCACGATCGCCGAGCATATCCTGGCGGGGATGCTCGAGTTCCAGACCGGTCTCATGCGCGACACCCACCCGACGATGGTGGCCAAGTCCTATAACGGTCGCTCGATTTCCGCCGGGCCGATGCACCGGGAGATGCGCGGCTGCACCGTCGGCATCGTCGGCTACGGGCATATCGGCCGCGAGGTCGCCCGGCGCTGCAAGGCGTTCGACATGACGGTTTTGGCGGTCAGCCGCACCGTGCGCGACGAGGGCGACCTGGTCGACCACTACTGGACCGTGAGCGAGGGACTGGACCGGCTCTGTGCGGAGAGCGACTTCGTCATCGTCTGCGCGCCGCTGGACGACGTGACGCGCGGCATGATCGGCGCCGCCCAGTTCAAGGCGATGAAGCCGGACGCGGTGATCTGCAATGTCGGGCGCGGCGAGGTGATCGACGAGGCGGCCCTGTACGAGGCGCTGTCGTCCAAGCGGATCCGCGGCGGCATCATCGACGTCTGGTACGTCTACCCGTCGAAGGACGACCCGAACCCCTGGCCGTCGAAGTTTCCGTTCCAGAAGCTGGATAACGTGATCCTGTCGCCGCACAACTCGGCCTGGACCGAGCCGATGACCACGCGCCGCTGGCTCTTCGTCGCCAAACAGCTCGACCGTTTCGCCATGGGCGAGGCGTTGGAGAATGTGTGCTTCGAGGGGGAGGGGTAAGGCAGCCCGCCGTTTTTGCCGACTGGCGCGATCCCGGCTGCCGGCGGCTTGGTCCTGACTTGCGTCAGGATGACGGCGGGTATTGGTGACGTCCTTCGTTTCCCGTCATCCTGATGCAAGTCAGGATCAACGCACCGTCGCTGCCGCCAGCCCTACCCCCACACGGCCTTGACGATCAGGTTGGCGCCCATCACCGCCATGGCGACGAACACCGCCTGGCGGAAGCGGGCCTGGGGCAGATGGCGGCGGATCCGGGTGCCGATCGCCATGGCGGCGAGGGCCGCCACCAGGGCGATCGCCGAGAGCGGAAGGGTCTCGTCGGTGATGCCGCCATTGGCCCAGATCGCGGCGACCCAGACCAGGCCGGTGAGGAAGAAGGACAGGCCGATCCCCTGCACGTACTCGTCGCGGGTGAGGTCGAGGCTGGCGAGATAGACGGCGATCACAATGCCCTGGCTGCCGGTCATGCCGCCAACGATGCCGGAGACGAGGCCGACCGGGATCGACAGACCCAGTTCTCTGCGGCGCGGGATCATCGGGATCCTGCCCAGGACCTGCATGCCGGCATTGGCGATCAGCAGGACGCCGAGCGCGACCTGCATCCATCGTGGGTCGACCGAGAACAGGATCTCCGTTCCGATCCACAAGCCCACCGCGGCCGCCGCGTTCAGCAGCCCGAACCGCTTCGCCAGCGTCCCCACCGCGCCGACCTGGACCACCTGCCAGAGGTTGGAGACCAGGAGCGGGATGATCAGGACGGCGACGGCGGTGCGCAGGCTGATCACATTGGCGAGGATCGCCATGGCGATCGTCGGCAGGCCGAGGCCGACGATACCCTTCACGCCGCCGCCGACCGCGAAGGCGAAGGCGACGAGCAGGGCGAGCGACAGCTCGGGGATGGTCAGATGCGGCATGATGTCGGGCACCGGATGATCAGGTGCCGGCCTTCTCCAGGAGGAACCAGCTCACGTCGTCGGCCGGAAAGGCCGGGTCGCGGTGATACTGGAAGCCGTAGTCGACGAGACGCAGGTCGGCGAAGCGGTCCAGCATCTCGCCGGCGAAATCGCGCTTGAACAGGCGCTGCTGGTGGCCTCGGTACGGGATCGCCGTCGGTGTCGGGTTGTAGTACTCCGACAGCAGGACGAAGCGCGACGACGCGGCGTAGAGGTTGTCGTACACGGTCGGCAGCGCGTCCGGGTTGATGTGGATCAGCACACCCGAGCAGAAGGCGAGCTCGTAGGGCCGGGCGACATGCGGTTCGAGGATCGAGCCGTGGTGCACATCGACCCGATCTAGCGTGCGCAGGACCTCGACCGCCTTCGCGTTGATCTCGATCGCCGCCAGGTCGACGGACGGCAGAAGGTGGCGCAGGGCGACCAGGTTGATCCCGACATTCGGGCCGAACTCGACCGCCGAGGCGACGCCGCCGGCGCGCTTCAGGGCGTTTGAGAACAGGTGGGTGCGCGACGCCAGCAGGGCCGCCCCCTGGTTGCGGTCCACATAGTCGTCGCCGAACGCGCCGCTCCAGAACGCCTCCTGTTCCGTGCGCCAGCCCTCGCTCATGTCGGTCCTCCCGGGATCCTATCTTCGTAGCGCCGCTGTTTCTGCCCGACGCCGGCGTTCAGTGTGCGCCATTCCGGGTGCGCGTCCAGCAGCGCGATGACGTCGCGCCAGCCGAAGAACGGGTTGTCCGGCAGCAGCGCCTCGAGAATGCGCACCAGCAGGTCATAGTCCGAGCGCTCGTCCAGGGTCCAGCGGTAGCCGCTCAGATCCTCCGGCGCCGGGTGCCGGGCGATGCGGAACCGCTCTGGCTGACGGTAGAGGAACGGCATCACGTGTTCCCGGTCGTAGGAATCCCTGGCCTCGGCATTGGCGAGCCGCAGCGCCGCCATGGACGCGACCTCCACGTCGAGCCCGATGGGCCAGGTGCGGGGGAAGCTGTTGGTGGCGTAGTCGGCCGGCGGGTCGCTCTCCCGGAATGCCGCGACCACCGCGTCGATGAGCGCCGGGTCGGTCAGCGGACAGTCGCCGGTCAGCCGCACGGCGATCTCCGCGCCGACGCTCTCGGCCGCGCGCACGAACCGGTCGAGCACGTCGTGCTCCGAGCCCCGGAACACGGCGACGCCAACGCTTTCCGCCAGGGCGACGACCGGATCGTCCTCGGCATTGACGGTTGTCGCGATGCAGACCGTGTCGATGCTGGCAGCCCGGCTCACGCGGTCGATCTGGTGGGCGAGCATCGGCCGGTCGGCGGCGGGCAACAGGACCTTACCCGGCAGGCGGGTCGAGGTCATGCGGGCCTGAATCACGGCGGCAACGGTCACGGGCGTCTCCTTCGGCGGGGCAACGGTAGCATGTGGGCGTCGCCGCGGCGGCATGGCTCGGCTAGGCTGCGGACATGGCAGAGAGGTTCGATGTCACCCTGCGCCCCGTCACCGCCGAGGATTCGGCGGATCTGCTGGCATGGCGGAACGATCCGCTGACCCGCGAGAACTCGCGGAACACCGATGCCGTCGCCGCGGACGCGCATGAGGCCTGGCTGGCCCGCGCGATGGCGGACCCGAATCGGCGCCTCTGGATCGCCGTCGAAAATGGCGAGTCGATAGGCACGACCTCCGGCACGCGCGATGACGCGGGCGCGGTCGAGATCGCGGTCACGGTCGCGCCGTCGGCCCGGGGGCGCCGGCTGTCGGCGGTGCTGATCCGCCTGGCGGTTCAGCAGTCGCGCGCGATCTGGCCCGATGCCCGCATACGGGCGGAGATCAAACCGGACAACATGGCGAGCCGAAAGGCGTTCGAGGCCTGCGGCTTCGTCGCCGCCGGCGGGCATGACGGGCTGCTGGACTACGAGTTTCGAGGCTGATCCGGCGTCAGGGCGGTGTCGGAGATCACGTCCGCGATCGCGGCGGCGACCCGGTCGGCGCCGAACCCGTCCACCAATGTCCGGGCGTTGGCGGAGAGCGCGCGACGCCGGTCCGGATCGCCGGCAACGGCGGTCACGGTTTCCGCCAGAGACGTCGCGTCCACGTGCTCCAGCGGTCCCACGTCGACCGCGGCTCCCCGGCGCGACAGTGCGGCCGCCGGCCCCACCTCGCTCTCGTTCTGGGCGCCGATGATCATCGGCACGCCGAGGGCCGCCATCTCGAGCACGGTCGACCCGGCGGCCGAGATCGCGAGATCCACCGTGCCGAGCAGGGCGGCCATGTCGCGTACGTCCCGGCGGATGTCGACCCGGACGGCGAGACCGGTCGCGCGGTGCTGAAGGTCGTCGGCGGCGGGGTTGGCGGCCCCGACGACGAGGATGATCTCGGCGTCGCCGGGCAGGCTTTCGGCCGTCCGCGCGGTCGCCTCCAGCGCGACGCGGCTGTATCCCTTCGGGTCGGCGCCGCCCATCAGAACCAGAAGGCGTCGGACCGTTTCGCCGACGGCCGGCTGCGGCGTCGTATCGCTCCGGAACTCGCGGCGCAGCAGCCCGAACCGGGGGCCGAGACAGAGCTGCGCCGCCGTCTTTCCGGCGTAGAGCGCCGGTGTGGCGTGCAGGTTCTGATTCACGAGAAGCGCGCCCGGGTAGTGCGCGCGGTGGGCCATGTCGTCGACGATCGCCAGCGGCACGCCGGCCGCCGCCACGGCGGCGAGGTCGGCGTCGCGGATGTCCAGACCGTCGGCCACCACGGCGGCGGCGTCCTCGATCAGCTCCTCCGGCGGCCAGCGCTCGTGCAGGACGATCTCCGCCCCCTCGTCGTGATATCTTTCGGCGATGGCGGGTGGTACGGCGGTACAGGCAAGACGGACTTGGCCCCCGAAGCCGATCCAGCTCTGGGTCAGGGCCAGACAGCGCATGACGTGGCCGACGCCGATCCGACTGTCACCGTCGGCGCGGATGACAAGGCGCCGGCCGGAAAGGGCCGGGCGCGTCGGTGCGGCTTCATTTGCCGCGTTCGGAAGGGTATCGTCTGGCGGCCGACTCACTGGAGTTGCTCTATCGGAGGACGTTGTCGGGTGCAGGGCGAGATTAGCATAGCCGGACGGAGCATCGGCCCCGACCATCCGCCCTATATCGTCGCGGAGATGTCGGGCAACCACAACGGAGACATCACCCGGGCCTTCCGCATCCTGGAAGCGGCCAAGGCGGCCGGCGCCGACGCGGTCAAGCTGCAGACCTATACCGCCGACACGATCACCATCGATCACGACGGGCCGGAGTTCCTAATCCATGGCGGGCTCTGGGACGGCCGCCGTCTGTATGACCTCTATCAGGAGGCGCACACCCCGTGGGAGTGGCACGCGCCGATCTTCGACAAGGCGCGGGACCTGGGCGTTACCGTTTTCTCCTCACCGTTCGACGCCAGCGCAGTGGACCTGCTGGAGAGCCTGGGAGCGCCGGCCTACAAGATCGCCTCCCAGGAGGTGGTCGACCTGCCGCTGATCCGGCTGGTGGCGGCCACCGGAAAGCCGATGATCATGTCCACCGGCATGGCGAGCCTGGAGGAGATCCGGGAGGCGGTCGACGCCGCCCGCGGTGCGGGCGCCGAACAGCTCGTGGTCCTGCATTGCGTCAGCGCCTATCCCGCGCCGGCGGAGGAGGCGAACCTGCGTACCATCGCCGATCTGGCCGACCGGCTGGGGGTGGTCACCGGCCTCTCCGACCACACCATGGACACGACGGTCGCCACCCTCTCCGTCGCCGTGGGGGCCTGCCTGATCGAGAAGCACGTCACCCTCGCGCGGGCCGATGGCGGCGTGGACAGCGCTTTCTCCCTGGAACCGGACGAACTCGCCCGCCTGGTGCGCGACACCCGCATGGCCCATGCGGCGCTGGGCGCGCCGGCCTATCGACCGACGAAGTCGGAGGAGGCGGGTCTGAAGTTCCGCCGGTCGCTCTACGTGGTCGCCGACGTGCCGGCGGGCGCGCGCCTGACGGCCGAGAACGTCCGCTCCATCCGCCCCAGCCTCGGGCTTGCGCCGAAGTACCTCGACACGGTGCTCGGCCGCCACGCCAGCCGGGACCTGAGCCGTGGGGAACCGCTGAGCGCCGATATGGTCGAGGGCGGCGTGGAAACCGGGGACGGCTCAGGCGCCTGACATGCAGACGCCGCAAGCGATTCTCGAGCGGGCCACCGCGCTGCATCTGTCGGGCCGGGTCGATCAGGCGCTGCCGCTCTACGCCCACCTGCTCAAGGCCAATCCGACCCATCCCGATCTGCTGTACCGCATGGGCATGGCGCTGCATCAGCTCGGCCGCTCCGACCCCGCCGCGCAGATGTTCGCCGCCGCCGTCGCGGCCCGCCCGTCGGAGGCGACCTACCGTCACGTGCTCGGGGTGGCGCTGCACGGCCTCGGACGCATCGACGAGGCCACCGCCGCCTACGAGGAGGCGGTCCGCCTCGATCCGCTGCGGGCGGACGCCCTGGCCAATCTCGGCGGCATCCTCGCCGTCGGCGCGCGCCGCGCCGAGGGCGTTGCGATGCTGCATCGTGCCGCCGTCCTCACCCCCGGTGGCGACGAGGTCTGGTCGCGGCTCGCCAATCACCTGCACACGGTCTCCGATCTCCGCGCCTGCGAGCGCGCCAGACGCCGGGCGCTGATCTCCGATCCCGCTAAGCCGGAACGCTGGGTCGCCCATGGGCTGGGCCTGATGGATATCGAACGGGGCGAGACCGCGATGGACCGGTTCCGTGCGGCAGCGGTCATCGCGCCGGCCCAGTACGACCCCTACAACCATCTCGCCTGGCTGCAGGTGGGCCGGCTGCAGGTCGCCGCCGCCCGGGCCGGTTTCGACCGTGCCCGACGGGTACGTCCGGACCTCGCATCCGCTCATGCCGGCCTGTCGGAGGCGGCTTTCGCCGCCGGCGATCCGCACGAGGCCATCCGCAGCATGCGCGCGGCGCTTGAGATGTCGCCGGGGGATCCGCATTACCGTTTCCGCCTCGGCATCCAGCTTCTGGCGACCGGCGAGATGGAGGAGGGCTGGGCGCGGTACGTCCAGATCCGGCGCAAACCGGGTGCGGTTTCCCGAGACCCGCGGATCGCGCTCTGGGACGGCACCCCGTCGCCGGACACCACCCTGCTGATCGCCGCCGATCAGGGCGTGGGCGACGAGTTGCTGCACGCCTGCTGCATCGCCGATGCGGCACGGGATGTCGGCCGGGTGGTGATCGAGTGCGATCCGCGCATCGTCGCCCTGATGCGGCGCAGCTTCCCAGACGCCCTGGTCCACGCCTACCACCGGGTGGGCGACCGGAACTTCCCCGAACACCTCTACGACTGGGTGCCGGCGGAATGGTGGCCGGATGCCTATGCCGACGGGGCGGCCCTGTTGTCGCGCTATCGCGGCACGGTGGCCCGGGCGGATGCGGCGGCCGGGCCCTGGCTGAAGGCCGATCCGGCGCGGGTCGCGGAGATGCGGGAGAAGCTGGCCGCCCTCGGCGACGGCCCGAAGATCGGCGTCGCCTGGCGCAGCCGCCGCCTCACAACCTTCCGGCTGCCGCACTATCCGGGTCTCGGGCCCTTCGAGGAGGTCCTGAAGGTGCCCTGCGCGACCTTCGTCTCCCTGCAGTACGGGGTCGGCTGGCGCGAGGAGCTGGCCGACACGGGAGCGCCGGTCTCGACGATCGCGGGGTTGGATACGACCGACGATATCGATGGGGTGTTCGCCCTGGTCGAGGCGCTGGACCTGGTAATCTGTCCGTCCAGCACCGTGGGCTGGATCGCCGCGTCCGTCGGAAAGCCGGTATGGCTGCTCTACAACACGCCGGTCTTCCTCGAATACGGCACCGACAGGTTCCCCGGCTTCCCGACGGTGCGCTGCTTCCGCAAGACCCAGGTCCAGCCCTGGCGGCCGCTCATGGTCGAGGTCGGCGCCGCGCTGGCGGAGTCTCTCGGCTAGCCTTCTGCCAGCTTGGCATCCTTCCGCTTTCGCGCCGTCTCGCGGTAGGTGATGTACAGGCCGCTGGAGATGATGATCCCGCCCCCGACGAAGGTCCAGAGATCGGGGAAGGTGCCGAAGACTAGATAGCTCAGCACGATCGCCATCACGAGCTGGCCGTAGTTGAACGGGGCCAGCACCGAGGCCTCGCCGTGCTGGAAGGCGCGGATCACGAAATAGTGGCCGAGGCCGCCGATCAGGCCGAGCAGGGCGAAGAGAAGGGCGTCGACCACGGAGACCGGCGTCACCCAGTAGAAGGGAAGCGCGAAGGACGAGATCACCGCGCCGACGATGGCGATGTAGGTGATCGACGTCTCCGGCGGATCGGCGGCGGCGAACTTGCGAGTGTAGATCTGATAGGTCGCGTAGCAGAACGCGGTGCCGAGCACGAGGATCATGGCCCAATGGGCCTCGCCGCCGCCCGGGCGGATGATGATGAGGGCGCCCGCGAAACCCACCGCCACCGCGGTCCAGCGCCGGATGCCGACCGACTCCCCGAGGAACGGGGCGGCGAGCGCCGTGACGATCAGCGGCGAGATGAAGTTGATCGCGCTCGCCACCGGGACTTCGATGAACCGCAACGCCGTGAAGAAACAGACGGTCGCCAGGAACATCAGCATCGAGCGGATGATGTGGATACCCGGCTTCGTCGCCTTGAGCAGCGACAGGCCGCGCCGGGGCATGAACATCAGCAGGACGAAGACCAGATGCCCGGCGTAGCGCGCCCAGACCACCTGCACGGTGTGGTAGTCGTCGGACAGGAACTTCGCCGCCACGTTCATGAACGGCAGAAGATTGATCGCCAGCAGCATGAACAGGACGGCGCGCATCGTGTCCTGCTTGGGACCGGCGGGCGTGGTGCCGAGCGGGGCGGAAGCCGTGGTGGGTGGGGTCGTTGCCATGGCGAAAGACTAGTCGCCGCCGCGCCGCCGCACATCCCCCCGATCCGGATCTTCCGCGATGCCGCGACGGCAGGTATCGTCGCGGCGCGCCGGGGTCGGACGGCCCCGGAACCGGACGCGCATCGGGCGTCTTCACTCGGGAGGGACATATGGGAGCGCGGGCTCTGCGGTTTGACACGCCGGACGGACCGGTCGAGGTGACGGCGACGGACTGCGTCGTCGCCGGCTGGACCGGTCGCGACAAGGCGGCGATCGATCATCACATCGAGGAGCTGGCCGAGATCGGCGTCCCCGGTCCCAGCACCGTGCCCCTCTACTACCGCGTGGCGGTCGAGCAACTCACCCAGGGCGAGCACGTCCAGGTCATCGGCGGCGACAGTTCCGGCGAGGTCGAGCCGGTGCTGGTGGCCACCGAGGGCGGGCTCTACCTGACCGTCGGGTCCGACCACACCGACCGCAAGGTCGAGACCTATTCCATCGCGGTCTCCAAGCAGATGTGCCCGAAGGTGATCGGCACCACGGCCTGGCCGGTCTCGCTGGACGACGATCTCGACGGCTTCGAACTGGCGGCCCGGGCGACGATCGACGGCGCCGAGCAGGTCTACCAGACCGGGACCCTCGCGCTTATCCGCCCGCTCAAGGAGCTGGTTGCGGGGTATGGCGGGCTGAAACCCGGCACGGTCATGCTGTGCGGCACGGTGCCGGTGACCGGCGGTATCCGACCGGCCGAACGGCTGGCCCTGTCGATCACCGATCCGGTCTCCAGCCGCACCCTTTCCCATGCCTACGACATCGAAACCCTTCCCGTGGTGAGCTGACCCATGACCTTCGCGCCGAAGACACCGATCACCGAGATCCTGACCGCGCTTGAGACCGGCGAGACCACCGCCGCCGCCCTGCTGGAGACGGCGCTGGAGCGGGCGAAGGACGCGTCCGGCGAGGGCGCGCGGGTGTTCACCGCGCTGATGGAGGACAGCGCCCGGGCCGAGGCGGCGGCCAGCGACGGACTGCGCAAGGCCGGCGTTCCGCCGCGCCCGCTCGAGGGGCTGCCGATCTCGATCAAGGATCTTTTCGACGTGAAGGGTGCGGTCACGACCGCCGGCTCCAGGGTGCTGAAGACCGAGCCGCCGGCGGAGCGGGACGCCCCGGTGGTCGCCCGCCTGAGGGCCGCGGGCGCGGTGCTCGTCGGGCGCACGAACATGACCGAGTTCGCCTATTCCGGTCTCGGCATCAATCCGCATTACGGCACGCCGGCGAACCCGTTTGACCGGGCATCCAGGCGGATTCCGGGCGGGTCGTCCTCCGGTGCTGCTGTCAGCGTGAGCGACGGCATGGCAACGGTCGGGCTCGGCACCGATACCGGCGGCTCCGTGCGCATTCCCTCGTCGCTCTGCGGCCTCGCCGGGTTCAAGCCGACCCAGAGCCGGGTGCCCATCGACGGCGCCGTGCCGCTGTCCACCAGCCTCGACAGCATCGGGCCGCTGGCGCCGACGCTGGAGTGCTGCGTGCGGGTCCATCAGGTGCTCGCCGGCGAGCCGAAGCGGCGGATTCCGGCCCTGCCGGTGAAGGGCCTGCGGCTGGCCGTGCCGCAGGAATTCGTGCTCGACGACTTGGACGAGGCGACCGCGGCCGCGTTCCAGGCCGCGCTGACCCGGATCTCCGATGCGGGCGCGACCGTGATCGATCTTTCCCTGCCGGAACTGCTCGAACTGCCTGTGGTGAATGCCAAGGGCGGGTTCACCGCGCCGGAAAGCTATGCCCTGCACGAGCGTCATATCCTGCGCGATCCCGATGCGTTCGACCCGCGGGTGATCTCCCGGATGCTGCGCGCGAGCGAGCAGTCGGCTGCCGAATACTACGCCCTGGTCACCGCCCGGGCCGACATCCGGGCCCGCGTAGCGGCCAAGACCTCGGCCTTCGACGCGGTGCTGATGCCGACGACCCCGCGAACCGCGCCGACGATTGCCGAACTGGAACCGGACGATGCGGTCTACGGCGCGGCCAATATGGCGATGCTGCGCAACTGCTCGGTGGGCAACTTCCTCGACTGCTGCGCCGCGACCCTGCCGATTCATGAGGAGGGCAGTGCACCGGTCGGTCTGATGGTGATGGGGGAGACCCTGGCGGACGACCGGACGCTGGCCGTCTCGCTCGGGCTCGAGACCCTGTTCGGATAAGGGCTGTTGGTAATTTTCGATCCCGTGTTCAAGGGGTTGAGACTTCATTGTTGCGCACCCACGTGGGAGTAGTACGCTTTTTGGTCCGGGCGCCAATCGGTCCCGGACACGTCTAAAGGAGGTTCGTATGACAGCGACTGATCGGATCGACTCCCTGCGCGCCCGGCATGCCTCGATCGAGGACAAGCTGGATAACGAGTCCGGCCGACCTTTGCCGGACGAGGTCGCGATCCATGATCTGAAGCGTCAGAAGCTGGCCATCAAGGACGAGATCGCGCGACTGGAGCGCGTCTAGCCGAGGACGGTCCACCCTTCCATTTCCTCTGCTCCGTTCGCCGGCGCCAGCCGCCGGACGGATCGGTCTCCCGGGCCCGCCTTTCATGCGAAAGGCGGGCTTCGCTATGCGGACCCGGTCCGCCGTCTCACCCTTGCCCTCGTCGCCAAGCGGGATGACAGTGGGCTCGGAGAGCCAGAACCGCCAGGAGCGCGCCCATGACCACCCCGCCGCCCGCCCGTGTCGGAGATCCGGCCGGCGAGATCGATACGCCCGCGCTGGTGATCGACCTGGACGCCTTCGAGCGCAACCTCGACCGCATGGCCGCCTTCGGCAAGGAGACCGGCATGCGCATCCGGCCGCATGCCAAGACCCACAAGTCGCCGATGATCGCCTGGCTGCAGATCGAGCGCGGCGCCGTCGGCCAGTGTTGCCAGAAGGTGGGGGAGGCCGAGGTCCTGGTCGATGCCGGCATTTCCGACGTGCTGGTCTCCAACCAGATCGTCGGTGCCCGCAAGGTCGACCGGCTCGCGGCGCTCGCCCGCCGCGCCCGGATCGGGGTCTGCGCCGACGATCCGGCTCAGGTCGACGCCTATGCCGAGGCGGCCCGGAAGTTCGCCACCGAGTTGCATGTGCTGGTGGAGATCGATGTGGGGGCGGCGCGCTGCGGCGTGGCGCCGGGAGACGCGGCGGTCGCGCTGGCCCGCCGGATCGCGGACGCGGACGGGCTCGTGTTCGATGGCATCCAGGCCTACCACGGCTCCGCCCAGCACATCCGCGGATATCTCGAGCGGCGGACGGCCATCCTCAAAGCATCCGAGGATGTCGCCGCGACCGTCGACGCGCTGGCCGCTGCCGGCCTCGAATGCCGCACCATCGGCGGCGCCGGCACCGGGACGTTCCGGTTCGAGACCGGCACCGGACTCTGGAACGAGCTTCAGCCCGGCTCCTATTGCCTGATGGATGCCGACTACGCCCGCAACCTGCGGGAGGACGGCGGCGAGGGTCTCGAGTTCGAGAACGCGCTCTTCATCGCCTCCACCGTGATGAGCGCCTCGGCCCCGGGGCGCGCGGTGGTCGATGCCGGGCACAAGGCGGCGGCCATCGACAGCGGCATGCCCGCCGTCTGGCGGCGCGGCGATTCGGACTATGTCTCCGCCTCGGACGAGCACGGCAAGCTCTCGCTCGGCGCCGGGGCACCGGCGCTCGCGCTCGGCGACCGGGTCTGGCTCGTACCCGGTCATGTCGATCCGACCGTGAACCTGCACGACTGGTATGTCGGCGTGCGCGGGGGGCTGGATACCGGCGTGGTCGAGTGTCTCTGGCCGGTGGCGGCGCGCGGCGCGCTGAGCTGACAACGCTACGGTCCAGCCGGACAGTCCGTTGACAGCCACGGCACAACGCGCCAATTCAGGGTCATGGACCAGATGACAGCAGACGCGTCCCAGCGCCCCATCGCCGAGGAGCAGGAAGAGCTCATCGACGAGTTCGCCTTCTTCGACGACTGGATGCAGCGCTACGAGTACCTGATCGACCTCGGGCGCAAGCTGCCGCCACTCGACGAGGCGTTCAAACGCGACGAGTTCAAGCTTAAGGGCTGCCAGAGCCAGGTCTGGCTGGTTGGTGAGAAGAAGGACGACAGGCTGGTGTTCCACGCGATCAGCGACGCGGCCATCGTCTCCGGGATCATCGCGCTGCTGCTGCGGGTCTACTCGAACCGCACCCCGCGCGAGATCGTCGACACCGACCCCGACTTCATCCCGGCCATCGGCCTGGACGCCCACCTGTCGCCGACCCGCAAGAACGGACTCGGCGCCATGCTCACCGCGATCAAGGAACGCGCGCGGGCCGAGCTCGACGCGGCCTAGGGGGGGAGCGAGGTGACCGGTCGACCCGGCGCGGGTGGCTCGCCCACCCTGGACAGCGTCTACCAGGACCGGCTGCTCGACCTTGCCGATACGATCGCTCGGGAGGGCCATGTCGTCGCCAATCCGGACGCCGAGACGAGCGCCGTCAGCCGCGCCTGCGGCAGCCGGGTCAGGATCCAGGTCCGGTTCGACGGCGACGCGGTGAGCGACTACGGACAGACCGTCGAGGCCTGCGCGCTCGGATCCGCCGCGGCCTCGGCGGTCGGCGCGGCGGTGGTCGGCGCGCGGGTGTCGGAGATCCGCGACGCCGGAAAGGCCCTTGAAGCGATGCTGACGCAGGACGCGCCGCCCCCGGGTGGGCGGTTCGCCGCGCTCTCCGCCCTCGCGCCGGCGCGTGCCTTCACCAACCGCCATGCCTCGATCCTCCTCACCTTCCGGGCCCTGGAGAAGGCGTTCAAGGCCACCGGCCGGTGAGAGGGCCCGCATGAGCGACGCCCGGCGGGCCCGTCTGCTGGACGGGCCGGTTCTTCCGACGCTCGCCGCGCTGGCGGCGCCCAACATCGCCGCCTCCTTTCTGCAGTCCGGCATGGCCGTGGTCGAGGGCGCCTATCTCGGGCGGCTCGGCACGGTGGAGCTGGCCGGGGTCGCGTTGGTCTTCCCGCTGCTGATGCTCACGAACATGCTGTCGGGCGGCGCCATCGGCGGCGTGGTCGCCGGCGCGACTGCCCGCGCGCTCGGGGCGGGAGACGACGCCAGAGCCCGGGAGATCCTGCGCGCCGCCGTCCTGATCGCCTTGGCCCTGGCGGCGGTCATGGCGTTTGTCATCCTGGGATTCGGCCGCTCCCTCTACCGGATTCTCGGCGGCGACGGCGCGGTGCTGGAGGCCGCCGACCTCTACGGCGACCGCCTGGCGTCGGGGATCGTCACCCTCTGGCTCTTCAACGTGCTTGCCAGCCTGCTGCGCGGCTCCGGCGACACGGTCCGTCCGGCCATCGCGCTCGGCTGTGTGCTCTGTCTCCACGCGGTGATCGCCTGGGTGCTGATCTTCCCGCTCGGCATGGGCATCGCCGGGGCGGGAGTGGCGATGCCGCTCGCCTATCTCGTCGGCGCGGTGGGGCTGTCGGCCTGGCTGCTCGGCGGTCGGGCGGCGGTGTCGGTGAGCCTTGGACCGGTCTCGGCATCCGTGCTGGTCCCGCTGCTGCGTCAGGGCGTTCTGGCGGCCACCCAGTCCCTGCTCACCGTCGCCATGGCGCTGATCGTCACCGCGATCATCGGCCGGCTCGGGACCCACTGGTTGGCCGGCTACGGGATCGGCGCGCGCCTGGAATTCCTGATGATCCCGGTGATCTTCGGCGTCGGCGGCGCGCTGATCGCGATGGTCGGCGTGAACGTGGGCGCCGGCCGGCGCCGGCGCGCGATCCGCATCGCCTGGACCGGCGGGGCGATGGCGGCGTGCATCGTCGGCGGCATCGGGATGATCGGGGCGGTGCAGCCGGATCTCTGGGGACGCCTGTTCACCGACGATCCGGCGACCCTTGAGGCGGTCGGCCTGTACCTCTCCATCGTCGGACCGTTCTACGCCTTCTTCGGCCTCGGCCTCTGCCTCTACTTCGCCAGCCAGGGCCTGGGCTCGATGGTGTGGCCGGTGGTCGGCACCCTGCTGCGCCTGCTGATCGTGCTCGGCGGCGGCCTCGCGCTCCTGGCGACCGACGCCGCCACCCCGTCGGCGGTGTTTTCCGTGGTGGCCGGGGCGATGGCGTTCTACGGCCTGTTCATCGTCGCCGCGCTGAGGCTGGGGCCGTGGCGCACGTAGACTTCCTACGTCATCCCGGCGACCTTCGGGATGACGATGGAAGAGAGTGCTACCGTCGCAGCCTGATGAGCAGCATCAGGGGCAGGACCACGAAGGAGGTTATGGCGAACGCGTAGAACGAGTTCAGGTAGCCGATCATCGCCGCCTGCCGGCCGATCTCCCCGGACAACCCCGCCAGCGCACCGACGCCATCCAGTGACCATTCCCGGAAGAGGGAATCCTGGAACTGCAGCGCCTCGTTGGTCGGCCGCAGATGGGCTGTCATCTCGGCGTAGTTCACCCGCGCGCCGTTCAGGGCGATGGCGATGGCGATCGAGATGTAGACCGAGCTGCCGAAGTTCCGCACGAGGTGGAAGATCGCCGTCGCCTCCGATGTCTTCGACCGCGGCAGGGTGTTGAAGGTGACGATGGTAAGCGGCACCCAGACGAGGCCGACCCCGAGCCCCTGCAGGGCGCTGGTCCACAGCACGTCGAAGGTGGTGAGGTTGATGCTGAATTGGGACATGTACCAGCCGGCCACCCCCTGCAGGGCGAAGCCGGCCGCCAGGGTCGGCCGCGGGTCGAGCTTGCTGCCCCAGAACATGAAGAAGAACCCGACCAGCGTGCCGACGCCGCGCGCCCCGAGGATCAGGCCTATGACCGAATCCGGGTAGCCGCGCACCCCCTGGAGCAGGGCCGGCAGCAGCGTCATCGGGGTGAAGTTCAGCATGCCGAAGACGAAGACCAGCAGCAGGCCGATGGCGTAGTTGCGGTCGAGCAGCAGCTTCGGGTCGAGGAACGGCCGCTCGGCGGTCAGCGAATGGGCGATGAACAGGTACAGGCCGAGACCGGCGACGGCGGCGCAGAGCAGGATCGTGGTGCTGTCGAACCAGTCGAGCCGCTGGCCCTGGTCGAGCATGAACTGGAACGAGGCGATGAACACCGCCAGGGTCAGGAAGCCGGTCCAGTCGAGGTAGCTCGACCCCGCCTTCGATCGGTCCTGGATATAGACCAGCACCCCGGTCAGGGCCGCCAGCCCGCAGGGCACGATCATGAAGAATACCCAGCGCCAGTTGTAGACCTCCGACAGATAGCCGCCGACCGTCGGCGCCAGCACCGGGCCGAGCACCACGCCCATCCCGAAGATCGCCATGGCCGAGCCCTGCTGGTGCTTGGGGTAGCTGTCCATGACGATGGCCTGGCTGAGCGGCACCAGCGGCGCGCCGAACGCCCCCTGGAACACCCGTGCGACCACCAGCAGCTCCAGGGTCGGCGCCAGTCCGCAGGCGAGCGAGGCCAAGGTGAAGCCGCTCACGCCCCAGATCAGGATCGTGCGGCGCGAGAACCGCGCGGCCAGCCAGCCGGTCATCGGCGTGGCGACGGCGGTGGCGATGATGTTGAAGGTGACGACGAGGGCGATCTGGTCGGTGGTCGCCGACAGGGCGCCCTGCATCTGCGGCAGCGACACGTTGGCGATGGTCACGGTCATCGCGTAGAGCGCCGTCACCATGGTCAGCGTCGCCAGGATGAACGCGCGGGTCAACGCGTCGGGGCGCGCCCCGGCATCGGGATCGTCGAGGGGTTCGGCGGTCATAGAGCGGTCACAGAGCGATCATAGGGCGGTCATGGGGCGATCGCGGCGGCCGCCCGCTCGGACGACGATCCATCTTGCATTCCGTGTCCCCGTCATAGTGCAATGACCCGATCTTAGACCAGCACCACGCCGATGCGCATGTCCACGGATTCCCGGGACGGCTCCGGACCCAGACGAGGACGTGTGACGATGACTGCGACCGGTACCCAGACGGGTGTTGCGAAGGCCTTTGTCGCGGCGCTGCCGGTCCCCGGCCAGCCGCCGATCCAGCGGGACTCGACCTCAGGCATCGAGCCCTCGGCCATCCGGCGCATGAACCTGAACGAGTCGCCCTTTCCTCCGTCGCCCAAGGCGATCGCGGCGATGCAGGACGCGGCGGCCCGGGTGAACTACTACCCCGACCCGCTGTGGCGCGACCTGACCGCCGCTCTGGCCGGGCATACCGGTCATCCGCAGGACCGCATCGTGCTCGGCAACGGCTCCGACGAGCTGATCGTGGCCGCCGGACGGATCGTTGTCTCGCCGGGCGACGAGATCGTGGTGCCGGTCCCGTCCTTCCCGAGCTACTCGAAATGCGCGGCCCTGAACGGCGCCAAGACGGTCGCAGTCAAGGTGCGGCAGGACGGGGCGCCCGACACCGACGGCATGCTCGCCGCGGTCACCGAGCGGACCCGGATCGTCTTCCTCGCCACGCCGAACAATCCGACCGGCGGGATCCTGACGACCGACGAGGTGGCCGCTTTCGCGAAGGCGCTGCCACCGACCACGCTGCTGGTCCTGGACGAGGCCTATTACGAATACGGGATCCATGGCGGCGGGACCGACCATCTGGCGGCGATCGCCGATGCGGCGGTGCCCTGGGTCGCGTTCCGCACCTTCTCCAAGGCCTACGGGCTGGCCGGCATGCGCGTCGGCTACGCGCTCTGCGGCTCCGACGAGGTGACCGGCTGGTTTCAGCGGGTGCGCAGCACGTTCAACGTCAATGCCGTGGCCCAAGCCGGCGCCCTGGCGGCGCTCGGCGATCAGGAGCACATGCGCTCCATCGTCGAACGCACGCGGGTCGAGCGCGAGCGGCTCGAGACGGGGCTAGCAGCACTCGGCTGCGAGTCGTTCCCGAGTGTGGGCAACTACTTGTCCTCGAAGACGCCGAAGCCGGCGGCCGAGGTGGTGGCCGAGGTCGAGAAGCGGGGCATCATGATCGGGCGTCTGATGGCGCCGGGCTACGAGGACTACATCCGCATCACCACCGGCCGGGCCGAGGATACCGACGCGCTGCTGGCGGCGTTGGCCGAGGTGCTGGCGTAGCGCCAGACTCCGGCGGGCGGGCCGCCGTGGCTTACTGGAGCATGCCCTATCCGTGGTTCCAGTTGTCCGGGTCGGCGTTGTCGCCTGGCGACAGGCCAAGAATGTCGCCGTCGGTACTGACCCCGAGGCCGAGTACGGTACGGTTTGCATAGGCGAAATACGCCGTCACCTGATTGATCTCCAGGATCTCGCCGTCGTCCCAGCCGGCCGAGCGCATCTCTTCGACCGCGTCGGCGGTGAGCGTCGCCAGATCGCGGGTCAGGTGCTCGGCGTAGCGCAGCGCCGCCCGGTGCTTGGCGTCGAAGGCGGGGGCCGGATCGCCGGCCTCCAGCGCGCCGCGGATCTCGTTCGCCCGGTCGTCGTCGCCGAGCAGCCGGCGCAGGCCCTGGAAATGGTGCTCGACGCAGTAGGAACAGCCGTTCAGCAGGCTGACCTGCACGCCGATGGTCTCCAGGAAGTGCTTTGGAACGGTGTTCGAGGCGTGGTGCAGCACGTACTTGTAGAGGTGCATGTGCCCCTCCATCGAGTGCGGCCGCAGGGAATGCGCCATCATGATGTTGTCGACGTTGTCCCCCGGTCCCTTCACCCGGTCGTAGAGGGTCCTGAGGCGGCCGGTGGCGTCTTCATAGGCGACGGTCTTGATCCAGGTCATGGGGCACCCGTGCGGTTGGCGGCGATACGGTACACCGCGGCGTCCGCAGGCGGTACCCGGACGCCCGCGTCCGGCTCCGTCACCTCTCGGTTCTGAATCCGGCCAGGATCTCGTCGAACACCGTCTGCCAGCGATGGGCCAGGACGGAGGGCATGTAGGTGTCGCGGATATAGACCTGGGCGCGGGACAGGTCCGCCAGGGCGCGGCGCGGGTCGGCGGTCATGCGCTCGATCCCGTCGACGATATCGCCGTGCAGCACGCCGAAGGGGGCGAAGTCCGGATAGCTCTCCAGATCCTCGGAGATCGCCAGCCGGCCCTGCCACAGGGCCTGCATCAGCTTCAGCGGCGAGCGGCCGGAGAAGTCGATCTTGGTGTCGAACGGGATGAGGGCGATGTCCGCCCGCTCCATCTCCCGGTCGAACCCGTCGAGCGACCAGTGCTCGCCCCGAATCGTCAGCCGGTCGTCGCCGGAGGCGAGGACGGCCGCCATCTCGTCGCGGATGCCGTAGAGGTCCGACATGACCGCAAGCTCGACCGGCCGGGTCGCGTGGGCATAGGCGCGCAGCCGGTCGAGCCGACGCTGGACGACGCCGACCTTGTGCTGCCAGCCGTACCAGAACAGCCGCAGGGGGCCGTCCGCCGCGGGTCCGCGGATACGCCGCGGCGGTCCCTCCACGGCGTCGTGGACGATATGGATCGGCCGGTCGGTCAGCGGTCCGAGCCGGTCGGCGAGCCAGCGGGTCGGCACGGTGATGGCGGCGGCCCGCTGGGCATTGGTCCAGGTCTTGGACAGAAGTCCGTCGTACCGGCTGACGTCGTCGCAGACATCGGTGACCACGCATTTCCCGGCGGCCAGCAAAGCGTCGACCAGCGCCGTGTGATCGGACAGGGTCTGCAGCACCACGAACAGCTCGATCCCGTCGAGCGATCCGTCGGCCAGACGCGGGGGGACTGTCTCGTCGATGAGCAGATGGACCTGGGTCCCGTAGCGGCCGAGCCATTGGGCGATCTCGGTGCAGCGCACGCGGATGCTGACGCTGCGCCAGCTCGGCTTGTCCAGGGTGCCGTGGTTCGGCGGCGGCAGGATGAAGGCGACCTTGCGCGGTCTCGTCGGCTGTGGGGTCATGCGTCGCGCACCGGTCTGCTCCGTCGGCCCCCGGGTCGGACGGCCCGGGCGGTTCCCCGGCTCTAGCGGGCCGTTGGCGGCCCGGTCAAGCCGTCCTCTAGCCCCTCACCCCTACCCCCGAACCGAGGTCAGACCGCCGTCCACCGGCATGATCAGGCCGGTGATGTAGCTCGCCTCGTCCGAGGCCAGGAACAGCGCGGCATTGGCCACGTCCCGGGCGGTGCCCATGCGGCCCAGCAGCGGGACACGGGCGTTGCGCTCCCGCCGGACCGCGTCGCGGTCGATGTTGCGTTCGCGGGCCCGGCGCTCGATCGCCATGGGCGTGTCCATCAGACCCGGCAGGATGGCGTTGGCCCGGATGCCAAACTCGGCGTTCTCGATCGCGAGATGGTGGGTGAAGGTGTTCACCGCGCCCTTGCTGGTCTTGTAGGCGACGCCGCTGCGATGGTTGTGCTCCCAGCGGGCGCTGATCGAGGAGGTCGAGGAGACGTTCAGGATGACGCCGGCGCGCTGGGCCCGCATGACCGGCAGGACGTGCTTGCAGGTCATCACCATGCCCTTGAGGTTCATGTCGAACAGCCGGTCCCAGGTATCCATGTCCATCTCGAGGGTCGGCCGGTCGCCCTCGGACTTGCCGACGTTGTTGTGCAGGATGTCGATGCGGCCGTAGCGGTCGGCCGCGGTCGCCGCGATGGCGCGGCAGTTCTCCTCGTCGGTGATGTCGGCCTCGAGGATCGAGGCGGTGCCGCCGAACTCCGAGATCATCGCCGCCGTCTCGCCGGCCGAGGCCGCGTCCCGGTCGACGACCAGGACGGTGGCGCCTTCCTCGGCGAAGCGCAGGGCGACGGCGCGGCCGTTGCCCAGGGTCTCGCCCGGTTGCTGGCCGCCGCCGACGACGATCGCGACCTTCTCCTTCAGGCGCATGGCTGGTCCTCCCCCTCGTTCGGCCCCCGTCAGTCGGGCAGCGGAAACTGCTCAAGCCAGAGGGCGTAGTCGTCCTCCACGTCGATCCGGAGGCTGGCCAGGATGCGCACGACACCGCAGTAGAAGCCGATGGTCACGATCAGGTCGATCAGGTCCGCCCGATCCATCTCCGCCTCCAGGGCGGCATAGGTGGTGTCGCTGACGGCGAGGTCGGTGACCATCTCGCGGGCGGCCCGAAGGACGGCGGCGTCGAGGTCGGGGAAGCCGCCGCTGCCCTCAACCTCGGTTTCCCGGCTGATGCCGTGGATATCCTCGGCGCTGACCCCGAATTGCTCGACCCCGAGCCGGCAGTGGTGGGAGTACTCGTAGGCGCTGCGGGTGAGGTAGCCGACCTGGATGATTGCCAGTTCCCGCAGGCGCGGGTCGAGGGTGCTCCCATGCCGGATATGGCCGCCCAGGGTCCCGAAGGCGCGGGCCATGCCGGGGCTGTTGGCCAGCGCCCGATGCAGCGTGATCGGCCTCTTCAGCAGATCCAGGTCCTCGGGTGCCAAATCGTCCGGCGTGAGATAGGGGACGCGGGCCATGCGGTGGTCCCTCCGGTCGGTTTCGTTACGGGCGTGCGCGCCGACGGTCTCGGGCGGTGACCCTCACAGGCTCTCCCGCGTCTCGAACACCATCGGCGCCATCTGGTCGACGTCGCGGCCGGCCCAGTCTCGGCTCGGGATGCTGGAGAAGGAACGCTCTTGCGCCGCCTGAAGTTCGGTGAGGGCGGCCCGAAGGTCGATGGTCGTCACCTCGCCGTCCTTCACCAACTGGTTGCCGTCGACGAACACGTCGCGGATGCCCCGATCGGTCGAGGCGTAGATCAGCGAGCGGATCGGCTCGCGTACCGGCATCATCGACGGCGCGGTGAGATCGACGCAGACCATGTCGGCCCGGCAGCCGACGGCGAGTTTGCCGATGTCGTCGCGCCGCAGGGCCTGGGCGCCGCCGACCGTGGCCGCGTTGAAGATGTCGGAGGTGTTCAGGTCGTCCACCGTCTCGGCGATGGTGCGGGCGACCGTGGCCACGTTCCGCATCTCCTCCAGGAAGTTATGCGGATAGGTGTCGGTACCGATGCCCATGTTGATGCCCTCTCGCACATAGCCGCCGAAGGTGCGCAGGGTGATGCCGCGGCGCATGAAGACGGTCGGGCAGTGGGCGACGGTGGTCCTGCTGTCGGCCAGCAGGCGCAGGTCCTCGCGGGTCGACCAGTGCACCCAGGGGTGATGGTCGAGGAAGATGCCGTGGCCGATGATCGCGTGCTCGCCGAGGACGCCGATATCGCTCATCCACTGCACCGGGGTGCGGCCGTGGCGGCGGATCATCTCCTGGAACTCGTTCACCGACTGGGCGGCGTGGGTCTGCCAGGGCAGGTTCTTCTCCTGGGCGTAGTCGTAGCTGTCGCGCAGCAGGTCGGCGGAGCAGGTGTCGATCTGCGCCGGCGCCATCATGCCCATCAGCCGACCCGAGGGGTGCTGATTGGCGAGGTCGATGGTGCGCATCGCCTTCTCGAACCCGGCCCGGCCGCCGCCGTTCTCGTCCCAGTCGTATTTGAGCTGGTGGCCGTCATCGGTGTACCACTTGGCGTCCTTGAACATCGGCGCGACGCAGGCGCGGATGCCGGACTCGGCCAGCACGTCGAGCCAGGCGTCGAACGGGAAGGAATAGTCGACCACGGTGGTCACGCCGCTGGTCAGCAGCTCGGCCATGGCGACCTTGAGGCTCGCGGCCAGGCCCTCCGGGTCGTTCTCGAAGATCGTCAGAAACTCGTAGAGCGAGGAGTGGAAGAAGCCGGGGCTGCGGATCTCGTCGGTCACGCCCTTGCGCAGCGGCTCGCTGGTCGGGTGCGAGTGGATGTTGACAAGGCCCGGCATGACCATGCGCTCGGAGCCGTCCATCTCCACGTCGACCTCGCCGGTGTAGCGCCCGCCGACCTGGGTGACCACGCCGCCCGAGAACGCGACGTCACCGCCCTTCAGGTAGACGTGCCGCCCTTCCTTGGCGTCCCAGGCGACGATCCAGGCGGCGTTGCGGATCACGGTGGTTCCGGAGGCGGACGAACCGGTCATCGATCAGGACTCCATGTCAGTGCGGTGTCAGTGCGGTCGGGTGCCGGAGAGGCAGGGGACGGAGAAGTCTAGGCTCGAATCGCGCGCGCTCGGAACCCCTCCAATACCGCACCTTCGCGGTGGCGAAATACAGGCGTTGACGCGACCGGCAATCGTGGGAACCATCGAGGACCTTCCGAATGCTGCACCGCAAACCCAGGATCGATTGTCTGCCATGGGCGCTAATCCGCACTCCGTTCGTCTTGCCGTCGATGTCGGCGGCACCTTCACCGACGTGGCCCTGGAGATTGGCGATCCGGGCGCCGGCGGGCGCCGGGTCACCTCCAAGGTGCTGACGACGCCGCGCGCGCCGGAGGAGGGGGTGATCGACGGCGTCGAGAAGGCGGTGGCGGAAGCGGGGATCGCCCCGGGCGACGTGACCCTGATCATTCACGGCACCACGCTCGCCACCAACGCGCTGATCGAGCGCAAGGGGGCGAAGACGGCGCTGATCACCACCGAGGGCCATCGGGACTCCGTGGAGATGGCGCAGGAGAACCGGTTCGAGCAGTACGACATCAACATCGACCGCCCGGATCCGATCGTGCCGCGCTACCTGCGCTGGTCGGTGACCGAGCGCATGAATTATCGCGGCGAGCCGCTGATCGCGCTCGACGAGGACAGCGTGCGGGCGCTGCTCCCGAGCTTCGAGGAACACGGGGTCGAGGCCGTCGCGATCGGTCTACTGCATTCCTATGCCAACGGCGCCCACGAGACGCGGGTCGCCGAGATCATCGCCGAGGCGCGGCCGGATCTGGCGATCACCCTGTCGAGCGAGGTTTGCCCGGAGATCCGCGAGTACGAGCGCCAGTCGACCGCCTCGGCTAACGCCTATGTGCAGCCGAAGATGGCGGGTTACCTGCGCAAGCTGGAGACCGAGATGCGGGCGCGCGGCTACGGCTGTCCGTTCCTGCTGATGACGTCGGGCGGCGGGCTGACGGATCTGGATACCGCCGTGCGCTTTCCGATCCGGCTGGTGGAATCCGGGCCCGCCGGCGGCGCCATCCTGGCGACCGAGATCGCCAAGGAATGCGGCCTCGCCAATGTGGTGTCCTACGACATGGGCGGCACCACGGCGAAGATCTGCCTGATCGACGGTTACGCGCCGCAGATGACCCGGACCTTCGAGGTCGCCCGGGTCTACCGCAACATGAAAGGCAGCGGCCTGCCGGTCCGGATCCCGGCCATCGAGATGGTCGAGATCGGCGCCGGCGGCGGGTCCATCGCCCATGTGGACGCGATGGGCCGGCTGCAGGTCGGCCCGGAGAGCGCCGGCTCGGAGCCCGGCCCAGCCTGCTACGGGAGAGGCGGCGAGCGGCCGACGGTGACCGACGGCGACGTGGTCATGGGCAAGGTCGACCCGGCCCGCTTCGCCGGCGGGTCGGTCGCCCTCGACGTGGCGGCCTCCGAGAAGGTGGTCGCCTCCGATGTGGGCGCGCCGATGCACCTGGAGGGCCGGCTGGCCGCCTTCGCGCTGGCCGAGATCGTCGACGAGAACATGGCCAACGCGGCGCGGGTCCACGCCATCGAGTGGGGCAAGGACATCTCGGCCCGGGCGATGATCGCCTTCGGCGGCGCCGCCCCGCTGCACGCGGCGCGTCTGGCGGAGAAACTCGACATCCACACCATCGTCGTGCCGACGGGCGCCGGTGTGGGGTCGGCCATCGGCTTCCTGCGCGCGCCGGTCTCCTACGAGGTGGTGCGCAGCCGGTATCTGCTGCTGGCCGACTTCGATGCGGCGTCGGTGAACGCGCTGCTCTCCGGCATGGCCGAGGAGGCGCGGGCGATCGTGAGTGCGGCGGCCGCCGGCGCGGAGCTGACGGAGACGCGCGTCGCCTACATGCGCTATTCCGGACAGGGCCACGAGATCACCGTGCCGCTGCCCGACGGCGCGCTGACGGCGGCGGACGGCGACGCGATCCGGCGGGCCTTCGAGGCGGAGTATGCCAAGCTCTACGGACGCACGATCCCGGATGTCGAGCCGGAGATCCTGTCCTGGACCCTGACCGTCGCCGCGCCGATCGCGCCGGCGCCGGAGGCGTCGGCCGAGACCGGGGGCGGTGGGACGGCCGCGCCGATCGACAGCCGCGTTGTGTTCGATCCGGACCTGCAGCGCGACACGGACTACGCGATCCACGCCCGTGCCGATCTCGCCCCCGGCATGACCGTCGCCGGCCCCGCCCTGATCGTCGAAGACCAGACGACGACCGTCGTCACCTCGACGTTCGATGCCCGGGTGGACGGCCTCGGCTACCTGATCCTGACCGCCCGGCACCGGCAGGCGGCGTGAGGAGAACGACCATGAGCTCGAACAGAAGCGCCCTCGACCAGATCCACATCCAGATCCAGTGGAACCGTCTGCTTTCCGTCGTCGAGGAGCAGGCCCAGACGCTGGTGCGTACCGCCTTCTCGACCTCCGCGCGGGAGGCCGGCGACATCTCCGCCGGCGTGTTCGACACCGACGGTCGGATGCTGGCCCAGGCGGTGACCGGTACCCCCGGCCACGTCAACGCCATGGCGGCGTCGGTCGGCTTCTTCCTCGAGGTTTATCCGATCGAGGGGATGAAGGACGGCGACGTCTACATCACCAACGATCCCTGGAAGGGCACCGGACATCTGAACGACATCACCGTCGTCACCCCGACCTTCCTGGACGGCAAGCCGGTCGGCCTGTTCGCCTGCACCTCCCATGTGGTGGACATTGGTGGCCGCGGCTTCGGCCCGGACGGCCGCCAGGTCTACGAGGAGGGGATCAACGTCCCGATCATGCCGCTGGCCCGCGAGGGTGTCGTCGACCGGGGCCTGCTGAACCTGATCAAGGTGAACGTCCGCAATCCGATCGAGGTCGAGGGCGACATCTACTCGCTGATGGCCTGCAACGAGGTCGGCGGACGCCGGCTGGTCGAGATGATGCGCGAGTTCGCCATGACCGATCTCGACGCGCTCGGCAGCCACATCATCGAGAGCTCCCGCGCCGGCATGCTGGAGGAGATCGCAAAGCTGCCGAAGGGCACTTACCGCAACTCCATGCGGATCGACGGCTTCGAGAACGAGGTCGATCTGGTGGGGGCGCTGACCGTCTCCGAGGACGGGATCGATATCGACTTCACCGGGACCTCGGGCACCTCGCGCTATGGCATCAACGTGCCGCTGACCTACACCCAGGCCTATGCGAGCTTCGGCGTGCGCTGCGTGATCGGCGGGGCGATTCCGAACAATGCCGGATCGCTCGGCGTGATCCGCGTCTCCGCACCGGACGGCTCGATCCTCAACGCGCCGCCACCCAGCGCCGTCGCCGCCCGCCACGTGATCGGCCAGATGCTGCCCGACGTGATGCTTGGCTGCCTGTATCAGATCATTCCGGACCGGGTGCCGGCGGAGGGAACGAGCTGCCTGTGGAATCCGGTGCTGCTCGGCGGGCGCGGGATCGTGGACGGCGACTACGGCGACAGCCGGCCGTTTGCAATGAACACTTTCCACACCGGGGGCACCGGTGCGCGGCCGGGCAAGGACGGTCTGAACGCCACCGCCTTCCCCTCGGGCGTGCGCAACACCCCGGTCGAGGTGAACGAGACCATCGCGCCGCTGGTCTTCTGGCGGAAGGAGTACCGCCCGGATTCGGGCGGCGCCGGCACCCATCGCGGGGGAACCGGTCAGGTGATGGAGATCTCCCATGCCGACGGCAGCCCGTTCGCCATCTCCTCCATGTTCGACCGGGTGATCCATCCGCCCCGCGGCCGCAGCGGCGGTCGGGACGGTGCCACCGGCAAGATCTATCTGAAGTCGGGCACCGCGCTCCAGGGTAAGGGACGCCAGACCATCCCGGCCGGAGATAGCCTGGTGCTGGAGATGCCCGGGGGCGGCGGGCTCGGCGATCCGGCCGGGCGCGATCCGGACAGGCTCGCGATTGACCTTCGCGATGGGTTCGTCAGTGCGGAAGCGGCCCGTCAAGCTTACGGTCGGACGGGTGGGGATGCGGCCGGTGGCGACGACTGACCGCAACTAGATCCTTCCATCGACAGCCGACTTGCAGGATAAACAAGGGATTGGGGCGTTCTGGGGAGAGCGTTCCCGCGGAGCCGGTATGGCCGAGGCGAAGTGGACCTACGATGAGGAGCGGCGGTTGTTCACCGTCTGTTACCGAGGGCGGGTGTCTCTCGAGCTCTTCATGGAGGCGCGGGCCGCGCGGCGGTCGATCGGCGTCGGTTACGGCGCCGTCCGCTTGCTGATCGATGCCAGCGAGGCCGATCTCAGCGAGCTGACCGCCGATCATTTCAAGGCGATGGAATCCACCAGGGAGCCGGAGCTCGAGGGGCGGGCCGATCGGGCCGCCGGCGTCGTCGGGCACGAGGCTGACCTCGGAATCGCAGAACTCTGGGCGTTCTACCGGAACCGCTCCGTGCCTGGCTCTACGGCGGTGTTTCTCAGCCGGCAGAAGGCGCTTGGCTGGCTCACGGCGGAGGTGGGTGACTGCCTGCAGGGGGCGGGCGCGCCGGCTACACCAGGATATTGAGGATCGTGCCGCGCGGCGCGTCGGGATTGAGCTGCCGCACCTGATCGGCCGTGCGTTCCAGGTCGAACTGACGGCGCTCGGCGTCGTCGATGGGCTCGGCGAAGACGGTTTCCAAGCGCGGCTCGGCGCCGCCGCGGGCCGCGCGGGTGTCCGCCCGGCGGTCCGAGGGATCGCCGACGGCGTTTCTCTGGCCGTCGAGCGGAGGTAGAACCGGCAGTCCCGTGGGGCCGATCGCCATGACCGTCACTCCCGTTCTCGCGTCGGATCGGCGCTCGCAGGCGCCTTGGCGCGGAGATTGAAACGAATTCCTCTATAATTTTATATAAAAGCTTTTTTAGCACGATCAAGGAGATTCTGAGCGGGTCGAGCGGGTGCTGGCCGTCGGGAATCGTCGGAAGTCAGGGATGCCTGAAGATCCGGGGGCGCGGATGTCAGGTCAGGATGTCGACCACTTTACCGAGCTGCCGCTGCATCACCGCCTGCCCGGTTTCCCGGATATAGGTCTGGCGGTCCACGGCACTCATCGCCGCCACATCGCCGACGGGTCGACCCGTCACCAGCGGCTTCTGGGTCGGCTCCGACCGGACACTGCTGCCGTCGCCGGAGATCCGGACCTTGTCCGGTCTGGCGACCTGGGAGTCGAAGATCGGGGCGAGCAACCCGCTGATCATGGCTTGGTAACGGTGCGGTTCATAGCCGCAGCGTTATGCCATTCGGGGATCGTTATTGCAATTCAGTATGCGGTAGTCGCGTATGGCTTTGTGATTGGAAGGTCGAAAGACTCTTTGGCCTTTGTCGAGATCTTCCGTCAGCCGCGCCCGCGGGTGTCGTCCGGCGGCAGGAGTTTCGCGCGAAAGCGGCGGGCATATCCGAGAGGATCGTCGGCGAAGCGCCCGCTGGTCGAGGTCTCGCGCGCGGTCTCGACGATATGACGGCCGGCATTCTCGACGGCGGGGCGGGCTCGACGGGCGGCCTCTCCCGCCAACTCGGCGGCCTTGGATCGCACGCGCGGGTCCTGGGCGGCGCGGCGCGCGGCTTCCGCGACAAGACGGGTGAGCAGGCTCATGCCATTTCCTCCTCTGCCAGCGCCGCCTCGATCACCGCATGGCGGCTGTCCAGGAACTCCTCGAAGGCCGCAACCAGGGTGTCGAAGGCACTACCGTCCATCGGCAGCGACAGCACCATCATACCACGGCGCGCCGTATAGATGCCGCCATGGATCAGATCCAGGTGCATCAGGTCGACGAGGCGCCGGTTGCGCCGCCCCGCTTCCGGCGGAGAGATGGGCGCGGTGCGGCCGGAATGCAACGCCATCATCGACCCGCGCCCGGTGAGAACGAGCGGTAGGCCCCGGGCGTTCACCGCCTTCTGCAAGCGGGCGCGCAGGGCGTCGCCGTCGGCGTTCAGGCGGATCGCGCGCTCCGCCGTGTAGACATGGGTCAGGCCGGCGAGACCGGCGGACATGGTGAAGACGTTGTTGTTGAACGTGCCCGCATGCGGCCAGGCACCCGGCTCTCGCGGATCGAACTTCGCCAGGATGTCGGCCCGTCCGCCGAAGGCGCCGAAGCCGAGCCCGCCGCCGACATACTTCCCCAGCGTGATCAGGTCCGGGGTGATGCCGAGCAGGCCGTGCAGGCCGGTCGGCGAAAGGCGCGACGTCATCACCTCGTCGAAGATCAGCACCGCGCCGGTCTCGGCCGTCGCGTCGCGCAGGGCCTGGAGAAACGCCTCCGACCCGGGCAGACATCCGCCGGAGCCGCACATCGGTTCGACCAGAACGGCGGCCAGCCGGTCGCCGTGCTCGCGGATCAATGCGGCACTGCCCTCGGCGTCGTTGTAGTTCCCCATGACGTAGTCGAAGGGCGCGTTCAGCGGCGAGCCGGAGAAGTACAGGACCCCGCCATGATAGGCGCCGTTGAACACCATGACCCGGTCGCGGCCGGTGAAGGCGCGGGCGGTGGCGAGCGCCATCATGTTCGCTTCCGTGCCGGAATTGGTGAAGCGCACCCGCTCCAGCGCCGGGAAGCGGTCGACCACGGCCTGGGCCATGCGCGCTTCTAGCAGGGTAGGCCCGCCCAGGACCCAGCCGTCATCGGCAGCCTGCTTGATCGCGTCGCGGATCACCGGCTCGCTGTGGCCGTAGAGCCCGGCGGTGTATTCGCCGAGAAAGTCTACGTACTCGTGCCCGTCCACGTCCCAGAGCCGGCAGCCCTCGCCCCGGGCGAAACGCAGGGGGAAGGGGTGGTAGTGGAGGACGGTTCGGGTGTTGCCCCCGGGCATGGCGGCGAGCGACTGCTCCTGGATCGCCGCACTCTTGGGGTTGGCCGCGACGAACCGCTCGGCGGCCTCCTGGTAGGCCGCTTCCAGAGTCGCGTTGAGTCCCGAGGCGTTCATGCCGTCCCCGCTTTCCGGGCGTCGACCGCGCCGTAGCCCATGGTGCCGAACTTCTCCCCGACCCGCTGGATCTCGTCGTCGGGCAGGATCACCGGTTTGCCGACCTGGAGGGTGCGCCAGTACATGCCGGCGAGGGTCTCTACCTCTACCGCGAGCGCCAGCGCCTTCTTCAGATTGGGGCCGATGGCGATCATGCCGTGATTGGCCAGCAGGCAGGCCCGTCGGTCCTTCAGCGCCTCAAGCGCGGTATCGGACAGTTCCTGGGTCCCGAAGGTGGCATAGTCGGAGCAGCGGATGGTCGGCCCGCCGGCCTGGGCGATCATGTAGTGGAAGGCCGGGATCTCCATCCGCAGGCAGGCGAGCGTGGTGGCGAACATGCCGTGGGTGTGGACGATGGCGCCGCAGTCCGGCCGCTCGCGCATGATGTCCAGGTGGAAGCGCCACTCGCTCGACGGCCGGCGATTGTCGGAATGGCTGCCGTCCAGCTTCATGGTGACCACGTCCTCCGGTTCGATCTCCTCGTAGGGGATGGCCGACGGCGTGATGAAGAACCCGTCCGCCGGATCGTCGGACACCCGCACGCTGGCGTTGCCAGACGTGCCCTGGTTGATGCCGAGCGCGTTCATCTTGAGGCAGGTGTCGATCACCTGCTGGCGTAGGGCGCGTTCGGCGGCGGGCATGGGCATGGCATGGCTCCGGGTTGGTCGGGCGGATCGGCCCCAGCGGATATGCCGGACAGTCTACCGCCGACCCGCCGACCACGTCATCCCGCTCTAGCGGGTGAGATACGGCCCGTTCACGCAGTTCCAGAGTTCGCCGGTCTCGAGATACCGCATCATCGTCCTGGTCGAGTTCGCCCGCGCGTCGTAGCGGCCGGCCTCGCTGTTGAAGGCGGCGTGGGGGGTCAGGATCAGCCGGTCCTTGAGCCAGTCCGGCTGTTCCGCGAAGGCCTTGACCAGCGGGTCGTCCAGGCTCGCCGGTTCGACCGGCAGCACGTCGAGTCCGGCGGCGGCGATCTCGTCGTTGCGGAGCGCCTCGAGCAGGGCGGCGGTGTCGACGATCGGACCGCGGGCGGTGTTGATCAGGATCGCGTCCGACTTCATGCGCTTGAGCGCGGCGGCGTCGATCATCCCGCGGGTCTCGTCGGTCAGCGGCGTGTGCAGGCTCAGGACGTCGGCCCGCTCCAGCACCTCCTCCAAACTCTCGACCCGCTCGATCTCGAGCGCGATCTCCTGACCGCGAGGGGCGTATTTGTCGTAGCCGACGATGTGCATGCCGAAGGCCTTGGCCCGCAGCAGGGCGGCAGTGCCGATCCGCCCGAAACCGACGACGCCGAAGGTCTTGTGCCGGATCCGGCGCGGCTCGCCATGCTTCCAGTGGTAGTTGCCGACCGGGTCGGCGGTCATGGTCCGATGATAGGCGGTCAGCCCCCGGGTGAAGGTCAGCATCATCGCGATGGCGTGGTCCGCCACCTCGTTTGTGCCGTAGTCCGGGCAGTTCGAGACCGGGATGCCGGCGGCCCCGGCGGCGGCCAGATCGATGTGATCGAACCCGACGCCGCAGCGCACGATGATCCGGCAGTTCTTCAGCCGCGACAGCACCCGCTGGTCGATCGGCAGCACGTGCCAGACCAGCAGGGCGTCGATCCTCTCCCACGTCTCGTCGGGAATGTCCGACGCATCGGCGGTCGTGTAGTGGATGAACTCGACATCGCCGCCGGCGACCTCGCGCTCGACCCGGTGATCGTCGTCGTGCTGGGCGTCGGGGGTCAGAACGGTGTAGCGGGCCACGGGCGTCTCCTCGTCGGGTTCTTGCTTTGGTTGGGCGCGATGGTGGCGGCGGCGGCGGCGCGGGGCAAGAGGCCCTTCGATGCGCGCCGGTCTTCGTCCTCGTCTTTCCACTCGCCCTTCTCGGCCCCGTGCCGGGGCCGACGGTGGGAGGTGGCACGACCCATTCCGTTGGGGATGAGCCACATTGACCTGTGGCCCCCGGCACGGGGCCGGGGAGTGCTCTACAGTTGGGGCATGAGGGCGGAGAAGGAGAAAGAAGAGAGCTAGAGCAAATCACGATCAGATGGAAACATCTGGTCGTGTGAATTTGCTCTATCGTTAATGAGTTAGAGGGCGATTCACGGTTCAGATCGATTCGATCTGAACCGATCGCGCTCTAGCG
>JAVKFT010000012.1:0-198820 GCA_040223655.1 Thalassobaculaceae bacterium
CTAGAGCGCGATCGGTTCAGATCGAATCGATCTGAACCGTGAATCGCCCTCTAACTCATTAACGATAGAGCAAATTCACACGACCAGATGTTTCCATCTGATCGTGATTTGCTCTAGTCCCAGCCCTTGAAGCCGGAGACCCGCCAGATCTCCAGCCGCCGGGTCCGCCCGTAGCTTGTGACCGAGACAACCCGCACCTGCTCGCTGACCTCGAAATGGTCGAGGATCGGCGTCGGGTTTTCCCAGTCGGTGATCATCAGCGCCCGGTCCGTCTGTTCCGGGTCGAACGGCACGGCGAGCTCGTAGTGGTGCTCCGGTCGGCGGTTCCAGTCCCAGACATAGACCGGCCGCTTGCCCGGCTGCAGCGTTCCCGGACCGAGCTGGTCGCGCATGTAGTAGAGCATCGAGGCCATGGCGATGCGGTCGGTCATCAGCACCGGCAACTCGGGATGGGTCAGCACCGCGGGCCGGGCCGCTTCCGCCGCCTCCTCCCAGCCACTCATCCGCGAGAAGCCGCGGTCGGTCTGCGGTATGCGCAGGTCGGGCCAGACGGCGACGATCATCGCGAAGGCGAGACTGGCGGCCAGATGGGGGAGAAGGGTGACGTAGCGCATCCAGTGCGGTGCCGTGCCGACGAGCCAGAACGCGACCAGGACCGTCGCCGTCGGATAGGCGGTGGCGGCCCAGTTGGCGTTGGCCCGGGACAGGAAGGCCTGCACGGTGATCACCGCGAGCGGCGGCACCGTCCAGGCCAGGAGGAACGTCTCGGCTGGGCTCGTCCGCCCCCGGATCCAGGCGACGATCCGCCAAGCCAGGATCAGGAACGGGACCGGCCCGAACACGCCGGCCTGTTCGCCGAGGAACTGCAGCGCCTTTGAGATGCGGAACTTCTGCGACGGGTCGGCGCCGAGATTCGTGTTGTCGCCGAGATGGGCGACGGTGGCGAACTGGTTGGCGGCGTTCCAGTAGAGGTTCGGAAACAGCACCAGCAGCGCCAGGGCGACGATCAGCGCGCTTCGCGGATCGCGGAGAATCCAGCGGTCGCGCGGCGTCAGCAGGAGGTGCAGAGCGATGCCGAGAAAGGCGTAGGCCATGGCGTATTTGGCGAGAAGCCCGACGCCGATGGCGAGCCCGGCGGTGGCCGCCCAGGCCCAGGATCCAGTGTCCAGGGTGCGCCGGAACGCCGCTGCCGCCACGGCCCAGCAGAACAGCAGCGGCACGTCGGTGGAGACGATCAGGCTGGAGAAGGCGATGGACGGCAGGCTGATCCAAATCAGGGCCGACCACATGGCGACCTTGCTGTCGGCCACGGCCCGACCGAGGCCGTAGAGCGCCATCGCCGTGGCGGCGTGCAGCAGCGGCGAGGATGCGCGCACGCAGGCTTCGCCGTCGCCGCAGACGGCCGTCGTGCCGGCGATGATCCAGGCGATGAGCGGCGGCTTTGTGAAATAGCCGAGATCGAGCGTCTGCGCCCAGGTCCAGTACTGGGCCTCGTCTCCGTAGAGCTCCAGCCCGGTCAGGCCGTTGGCGAGCAGGCGGAGCGTGGTTAGACCGATAACCCAGGCCAGCGCGATGCGCAGGGGGGTGAAGTCTAGGGTACCGGGGGTGGAGGGCGTCGCGGGGGCGGTCATGGGGTCTCGGCGTCGGTCGGGAACGGCTGGGGCGAAAATCGGTCGGGGACGGGCATTGCGTCCTCTTGCAATCAGATGTTCCGGCTCGAGCGCAGCACGGCCTGGAAGCCGAACAGCAGCAGGATGATACCGGCCACGATCTGCACCGCCACCACCGCGCGGACCGCATAGGTGAGGGGAACGATGTCTCCATACCCCACCGTCGAGAGCGTGACGATTGAGAAGTAGAGGCTCTCGGCGAAGCCGATGTCGCGTGCGACGCCGGAGAACGTGAAGGTGTCGACCCCGTCGAACCGGTCGATCAGCCGGTACATGGCGGCGAAAATCACGGTGATGAGCGAGTAGAAGGTCAGAAAGGCGAAGGCCGGTTTGATAAGCCGGGAAGCGGTGGCGTAGAAATCCTCGAACAGCAGGCCGGTATCCACGAGGAACACGGCGACGCTATGGCCGGCGAGGAAGATCACGAAGGCGATGACCGCCATGGCGCCGATCAGCCACAGGCCGCGTTCCGTCGCACCCCAGTTCTCCAGCGGCACGACAAAGTTCAGGACGCCGATCGCGGTCAACGGCAGCAGCCAGAGCAGCACGCGGTCGAACCGGGTCTCGATGCGAGGATGCTCCGACAGGATGACCGACCGAATGCCCTGGCGTCGGACATAGACGGCGAGCGCGAAGCCGAGGATCGGCAGCAGGAAGGCGCCCACCTCGATCAGCCGGTTGGTCGGCTCGAACCGCGCCTCCAGGAACGAGACGTAGAGGCAGGCGTAGACGCTGATGGCGTTGGCGAAGGTGATGGAGAAGAACCGGCTGCCGGGCAGCAGCCGGTGCATCAGCGCCACGACGGTGGCGACGGTGGCCAGCACCACGGCGGTAAGCTGCCAATTCGCACCGCCTGCCGATGTCGCCACCAGGACGAGCAGGATGACGGTGGCGATGGCCGGGCCCAGCCAGGGCGCGCGTTGATCCTCGCTCGGGTTCATGGCCCCCTTTTGCCACCATCCGCCCGCCGGGTCACGAGCCGGGTCACGAGCCGGGTCGCGGGCTAGCTTACGGGGCTGGCGCCGGCGGACCCTGCAGGGCGGCGTTTCCTGCCGGTTGCCTGCGCGCCGATCTGATCGTATCTCATGAACGACGGTTCATGCTTTGACGGGCACGGGGAGTGCGATGACCGATGCCGACACCGAGGGCCTGACCCTCGCCGCCGATTTTCCGGCCGCCGACCGCGACGCGTGGCGCAAGCTGGCCGAGGCGGCGCTCAAGGGCACGCCTTTCGACAAGGCGCTCACCCGGCGCCTGGCCGAAGGGATCGTGACCGACCCTATCTATGCCGGCGATGCGGCCGCACCGCCTGCCGATGGCGCAACGCGCAACGCCGGCGCGCTCGAACGGGCGACCCTCGGCTGGGACATCCGTCAGCTCCACGCCCATCCCGATCCGACGGCGGTGAACAAGGCCGTTCTCTCCGACCTGGAGCGCGGTGCGACTTCCGTCATCCTGCGGCTCGACCGCGCGGGCCGCCGGGGCGGCACGGCGGCGACCGCCGCGGCCGATGCGGGCGTCGACGGCGTCATGCTGCACAGCGCCGCGGCGCTCGAGACGGCGCTGGACGGGGTCTATGTCGAGGCGGCGACGGTGTCGCTGCAGCCGGGCGGCGCCTTCGCGGCGACGGCGCAGATGATGCGATCGCTCTGGAAGACGCGCGGGATCGCGGCCGAAGAGGCGCTCGGCCATCTGGGCGCGGACCCGCTGGGGGCGCTCGCCGAAGAGGGGATGCTGCCGGAGCCGCTGGCCGCCTCCCTCGACCGAATGGCGCGCCTGGCTGCCGAAATCTCGAAGGGCCATCCGAAGGTCACGACCGTCTCTGTCGACACCTCGGCCTATCACGGCGCCGGCGCGAACGAGGCGATGGACCTTGCCTACGCGCTGGCGACGGGCGTCGCCTATCTGCGCGCCATGGAAGGGGCGGGGCTGTCGCCGGAGGACGCGGCGCGGCAGATCGAGTTCTCGCTGCCGGTCGGCGTCGATGTGTTCCTCGGCATCGCCAAGCTGCGCGCCGCCCGCCGGCTCTGGGCCGCGATCCTCGATGCCTGCGGAGTCGATGCGGGCGCCGCCCCCATGCGCCTGCACGTCACCACGGCGGCCAATGCCTGGGCGGGCCGAGACCCGTGGGTGAACATGCTGCGCGCCACGGTCGCCACCTTCGCCGGCGGCGTCGGCGGTGCCGACAGCATCACCGTCCTGCCCTACAGCCATGCCTCCGGCCTGCCGGACGGGTTCGCCCGGCGCATCGCCCGCAACACCCAGGTGATCCTGGCCGAGGAGAGCAACTTGGCGAAGGTGGGCGATCCGGCCGGCGGAAGCTGGTACGTGGAGAGCCTGACCGACCAGCTCGCGGGCAAGGCCTGGGAGCGGTTCCGGGCCATCGAGGCGGCTGGCGGCATGGCCAGTCACCTGACCTCGGGCGCAGTCGCCAGGGAATGCGCCGAGGCCTGGGCCGAGCGCGAGCGGCGGATCGCCGGACGGCGCGAGGAGTTGACGGGCGTGAACGCCTTCCCAAAGATCGACGAGGCGCCGGTGGACGTGGAGACCGTGGACCGCGACGCCCTGGTCGCCACGACGGCCGCGTCGCTTGCCGGCGACGGCACGCTCGACGCCGTGCTGGACGCCACCGGAAATCCCGAGACCATCGACGCGCCGACCGCCCACCGGCTGGGCGAGGCGTTTGAGGCCCTGCGCGACGCCTCCGACGTGGCGGACACCCGGCCGACGGCGCTGCTGGTGCTGCTCGGCGGCCCGGCCCTGTCGACGGCGCGGGCGACCTTCGCGCGCAACCATCTCGGCACCGGCGGTGTGGCCTGCGTGGACGCCGACGGCGACACGCAAGACCTGAAATCCGCCCTGGCCGGGGCCGGCACCGATTTGGCCGTGATCTGCTCGAGTGATAGCATCTACGCCGAGCGTGCGGCGGATACCGCCGGGGCGTTGAAGGCCGCCGGCGCCCGCGAGGTGCTGATCGCCGGGCGACCCGGAGAGCACGAGGCGGCCTGGGCCGAGGCCGGGATCGACGGCTACATCTACGCCGGCGACGACACGCTGGCGGCCGTGCGCGGCGTGCTCAGCCGTCTCGGCGTTGTGAACGAGGGAGGCCAGTGATGAGCCGGATACCCGATTTCGCCAGCATCGAGCTCGGGCGGGGTGCCGAAGCCGCGGCCCCCGCGGGCGCCGAGCCCTGGGTGACGCCGGAGGGCATCGCGGTGAAGCCGTTCTACACGGCGGAGGATCTGGAAGGCCTCGACCACCTGAACACCTGGCCGGGCATTCCGCCGTTCCTGCGCGGTCCCTACCCGACCATGTACGTCACCAAGCCGTGGACGATCCGCCAGTATGCCGGTTTCTCCACCGCCGAGGAGAGCAACGCCTTCTACCGCCGCAACCTGGCGGCCGGGCAGAAGGGGCTCTCCATCGCCTTCGACCTCGCCACCCACCGGGGCTACGACAGCGACCATCCGCGCGTCGCCGGCGATGTCGGCATGGCGGGCGTGGCGATCGACAGCATCCTGGACATGCAGACCCTGTTCAGCGGCATCCCGCTGGACGAGATGAGCGTGTCGATGACCATGAACGGCGCCGTGCTGCCGGTGATGGCGCTCTACATCCTCGCCGCCGAGGAGCAGGGGGTGGCGCCGGAGAAGCTCAGCGGGACCATCCAGAACGACATCCTCAAGGAGTTCATGGTCCGCAACACCTACATCTACCCGCCGATCCCCTCCATGCGGATCATCTCCGACATCTTCGCCTACACCTCGGAGAAGATGCCGAAGTTCAACTCGATCTCGATCTCCGGCTATCACATGCAGGAGGCTGGGGCGACGGCGGACCTGGAGCTGGCCTACACCCTGGCCGACGGGGTTCAGTACATCCGCGCCGGCATGGATGCCGGGCTCGACGTGGACCGCTTCGCGCCGCGCCTGTCGTTCTTCTGGGCGATCGGCATGAACTTCTTCATGGAGGTCGCCAAGATGCGGGCCGCGCGCCTGCTCTGGGCCAAGCTGGTGAAGGAGTTCGGGGCGAAGTCGGACAAGTCCCTGTCGCTGCGCACCCACTGCCAGACCTCGGGCTGGTCGCTGACCGCGCAGGACGTGTTCAACAACGTCACCCGCACCTGCGTTGAGGCGCTGGCCGCCACCCACGGCCATACCCAGTCGCTGCACACCAACGCGCTGGACGAGGCATTGGCCCTGCCGACCGATTTCTCGGCGCGGATCGCCCGCAACACCCAGCTTCTGATCGCCCAGGAGACCGGCACGACGCGGGTGATCGACCCTTGGGGCGGCTCCTACTACGTGGAGCGGCTGACCCGCGATCTGGCGGAGAAGGCCTGGGCGCATATCCAGGAGGTCGAGAGCTACGGCGGCATGGCCAAGGCGATCGAGGCCGGCATCCCGAAGATGCGGATCGAGGAGGCGGCCGCCCGCACCCAGGCGCGGATCGACGCCCGGCGTCAGACCATCGTCGGCGTAAACAAGTACCGGACCGACGATCCCGAAAACATCGAGATTCTGAAGGTCGACAACGCCAAGGTCCGCAAGGGCCAACTCGAACAGCTTGCCCGGCTTCGGGCCGAACGCGATCAGGCGACGGTCGACGCCACCCTGGAGGCGCTGACCAAATCGGCGGAGACCGGCGAGGGCAACCTGCTGGCGCTGGCCGTCGACGCGGCGCGCGCCCGGGCCACGGTGGGCGAGATCTCCCTGGCGCTGGAGAAGGTCTGGGGCCGGCACGTGGCCGAGGTAAAGGCGATCTCCGGCGTCTATTCCAAGGAAGTGGGGGAGAGCGACGTGGTGGATCAGGTCAAGCAGCTCGTCGCCGAGTTCGAGGAGCAGGAGGGCCGCCGGCCCCGCATCCTCATCGCCAAGATGGGCCAGGACGGTCACGACCGCGGCCAGAAGGTGATCGCCACGGCCTTCGCCGATCTCGGTTTCGACGTGGATATCGGCCCGCTGTTCCAGACCCCGGCCGAGGCCGCGCGGCAGGCGGTGGAGAACGACGTCCACGTGGTCGGCGCCTCGTCGCTGGCGGCCGGGCACCTGACCCTGGTTCCGGAACTGCGCGAGGAGCTGGCCAAGCTGGGGCGCGAGGACATCATGGTCGTGGTCGGCGGCGTCGTGCCGCCCCAGGACTACGACGCCCTGCGCGAGGCCGGCGCGGCGGCGATCTTCCCGCCGGGGACGGTGATCGCCGAGGCGGCCATCGACCTGCTGAGGAAGTTGCTCGACACCTTCGGCGACGAAACCCGCGGCGCCTGAGGGGAGTTCTTCTCAGCCTTCCCCCATACGCACTCCCCGGATTCATTCCGGGGCGATCGGTTGGGCCGCTTTACCGTCTGCGGTATCGAGCGCTGACGGGATCGCCCCGGAATGAATCCGGGGAGTGGTCGATGAGATGATGAACCGAAGGACCCCATGACAGACGCTCCGGCCCTCCCGCCCCGTCGCCGCTCGCTGTCGGTAGACGACTATGTCGACGGCGTGCTGGCCGGCGACCGGGCGCTGGTCGCCCGGGCCATCACCCTGGTCGAGAGCCGCAAGCCGGCCCATCGGGAGCTGGCGCAGGAGATGCTGGTCCGCCTGCTGCCCCATGCGGGTGCGGCCCACCGGGTCGGCATCACCGGCGTGCCGGGCGTCGGCAAGTCCACCTTCATCGAGGCGCTGGGCACCCACCTGACCGGCAGCGGCCACAAGGTCGCGGTCCTCGCCGTCGACCCGACCAGCGGCCGCTCCGGCGGGTCGATCCTGGGCGACAAGACCCGGATGACCGATCTGGGCCAGGATCCGAACGCCTTCATTCGCCCGTCCCCCTCCGCCGGTACCCTCGGCGGCGTCGCCCGGGCGACGCGGGAGACCATGGTGGTGGTCGAGGCGGCGGGGTTCGATGTGGTGCTGGTGGAAACCGTCGGCGTCGGCCAGAGCGAGGTCACCGTCGCTGATATGGTCGACATGTTCATGGTGCTGATGCTGCCGGGCGCGGGCGACGAGCTGCAGGGCATCAAGAAGGGCATCCTGGAGATCGCCGACATGCTGGTGATCAACAAGGCGGATGGCGACAACCGGGACCGGGCCAACCGCGCCGCACGGGAATACAAGGGCGCCCTGCACATCCTGCAGCAGGCCGACCCGGACTGGTCGCCGAAGGTGCTGACCTGTTCGGCCCTGATCAAGGAGGGCATCGGCGAGGTCTGGGGCACGGTGAAGGAGCACCGCCAGGCGCTCGAGGCCGCCGGCTCCTTCGAGCGGAAGCGGGCGGGCCAGCAGGTGCGCTGGATGTGGGCCATGGTCCGCGACCGGCTGATCGGCGCCCTGGAAGGCCACCCGGAGGTGAAGGCCCTGGTGCCCGAACTGGAGGCGGCGGTCTCGGACGGCGCGACCACGCCGGCGGTCGCGGCGACCCGGATCCTCGAGGCGTTCGGCCTGGATCACGCCTGACCGGCAGGAAGCCTCTCATCCGCCGGCTTGACCCCCCGTCACGCCGCTCTCTAAGGTTTCGGCACCCGGCATCAAGACCGGGACCTATCAGGGAGAACGCTTTTGACGGCAGACCTGACCGGGCCGGCGGGGGCGACCAACCTCGACGTCGACCGCCTGCTCGCCCATCACAGGCTGATGTGGCGGATCCGCGCCTTCGAGGAGGCAGCGCTGCGCGCCAATACCGAGAAGCTGGTGCTCGGCGCCATCCACCCCTCCATCGGCCAGGAGGGCATCGCCGTCGGAGTCTGCTCCAACTTGCGGTCCGACGACATCCTCGCCTCCACCCATCGCGGCCACGGCCATACGCTTGCCAAGGGCGCCGATGCCCGCGCCATGATGCGCGAGCTGCTGGGCCGCGAGGGCGGAACCAGCCACGGCAAGGGCGGTTCCATGCACATCGCCGACTTCTCGGTCGGCATGCTCGGCGCCAACGGGGTGGTCGCCGCCAACATCCACATCACCGCCGGGGCGGCGCAGGCGATCAAGCTGCGCGGCGAGGACCGGGTTGCCTGCTCGATCTTCGGCGACGGCGCGATCAATCGCGGCCCGTTTCTGGAGGGTCTGAACTGGGCCAAGGTGTTCGGGCTTCCGGCGCTGTTCGTCTGCGAAGACAACGGCTACGCGTCGACCACCCGCACCGCCGACATGACCGCCGGGCCGGGCCCGGCCGCCCGGGCCGAGGCGATCGGCCTGCCCGCGGTCGAGGTCGACGGCAACGATGTGGTCGCCCTCGACGACGCGGTGCGCGAGGCGGTGGCCGCGATCCGCGCCGGCGGCGGTCCGCGCTTCATCAACGCCAAGACCTACCGCCTGACCGGCCATACCGCGGCCGATTCCGACGGGTACCGCGCCCGCGACGACGTGGTGGCGGCGTGGAAGCGCTGCCCGATCGCCCGGCTGGCGCAGACGCTGGCCGATGCCGGGGTGCGCGGCGACCAACTCGCCGCCCACGAACGCGAGGCGATCGAGGAGATGGACGCGGTCTACGACGACGCGAAGGCCGCCCCCTGGCCGCCGCTCGAACGCGCCTTCGCCGATGTCCAGGATGTCGGCGACCCCCGCATGGACGTGTACTGAGGAGGCCGGCCGATGGTGACGATGACCTATGGCGAGGCCGCCAAGAACGCCCTGCGCGAGGAGATGCACCGCGATCCCGCCGTCTGGGCGCTGGGCGAGGACCTGCGGCGCGGCGGCGTGTTCGGGCAGTACAAGGGCCTGCCGGAAGAGTTCGGCCCCGACCGGATCTCCGACGCGCCGATCTCGGAGGCGGCTATCATGGGCGTTGCGGTCGGCGCCGCGCTCAGCGGGACGCGGCCGGTGGTGGAGATGCGCTTCGCCGATTTCGCGCTCTGTGCCGTCGACGAGCTGGTCAACCAGGCGGCCAAGGCTCGCTACATGTTCGGCGGGCAGGCCAAGGTGCCGCTCGTGGTCCGCGAGCCCATGGGCATGTGGCGCTCTTCGGCCGCTCAGCACTCGCAGTCTCTTGAGAGCTGGTACACCCACATTCCTGGTCTGGTCGTGGTCTGCCCGTCCAGCCCGGTCGATAATTACGGCCTGCTGAAATCGGCGATCCGCTCGGACGACCCTGTCGTCTACATGGAGCACAAGAACCTCTGGGCGCTGGAGGGCGAGGTCGACAACAACGACCCGCTGCCGCTCGGCCGCCGCCGTCTGCTGCGCACCGGCGACGACCTGACCATCCTGTCCTGGTCGGCGACGGTGCACGAGGCGGTCGCCGCCGCCGCCACGCTGGAGACGGAGGGGGCGTCGGTCGAGGTGATCGACCTGCGCACGCTCTGGCCGTGGGACAAGGAGCGGGTGTTCGACAGCGTGAAGAAGACCGGCCGGCTGATCGTCGCGCACGAGAGCGTCCAGGCGGGCGGGTTCGGCGCGGAGATCGCGGCGACGGTCTCCGACGTGCTGTTCCGCGACCTGAAGGCGCCGGTGAAGCGCCTCGGCGCGCCACGCGTCCCCATCGCCTACGCGCCGCCGCTGGAGGATACGGTGCGGGTGACCGCGACCATGATCGCCGAGACGGCGCGGGGGCTGATGAAGATGTGACGCACCGCCGATCCGTCGTCCTGACGCAGGTCAGGACCAAGCCGCGGCCGGTAGAGCCGCGCGGATCTGCGACACCGGCGTTGGCGCGTTGATCCTGACTTGCGTCAGAATGACGGGAGGGTGGGGCGTACTGAGACAAGGATCCTGACTTTCGTCAGGACGACGAGACGAGAACCGAGAGGAAACGCATGACCACGAACGAGATGACCGGCGGCGAAGCGCTGGCGCGGATGCTGCAGGCCTTCGAGGTCGGGCCGATGTTCGGCATGGGCGGGTTCCAGCTCCTGCCGTTCTACGACGCCGCCCGCCGTCTCGGGCTCAGGCACTACCTGATCAACGACGAGCGCTGCGGCGCCTTCGCCGCCGACGCCTACGCCAAGGTGACGGGCCGTGTCGGCGTGGTCGACGCGACGCTCGGCCCGGGCGCCACCAATCTGGTGACGGCGCTGGTCGAGAGCTACAACGCCGGTATTCCCATCGTGGCCATCGTCGGCGACAGCCACCGCCTGCATTCCTGGAAGAACATGACCCAGGAGTCTAAGCAGCTCGACATCCTGGCCCCGGCGGTCAAGGAAGTGCTGCGCGTCGAGTATATCGAGCGCATTCCCGAACTGGTCCGCCGCGCCTTCGCCGTCGCCACCTCCGGCCGACCGGGGCCGGTCGTGCTGGACGTGCCCGAGGACATCTGCCACGGCACCTTCGGCTTCGATGAGGAGGAGTTCGTCGTCGATCCGATCCACCGCGCCGCCCCAGCACTGCGCACCCGCCCCGACGCCACCGCGCTCGACACCGCCGTCGACATGCTGGCGTCGGCCGAGCGGCCGCTGATGCTGTGCGGCGGCGGCGTGCATATCAGCCGGGCGGCGGACAGCGTCACCGCCTTCGCCGAGGCGACCAACATGCCGGTCGCCCATACCATGTCCGGCAAGGGCGCCGTCGCCTGCACGCACCCGCTCTCCGCCGGCCTGTTCGGCCGCTACGACCGGATCGCCAACGCGATGATCGAGGAGGCCGACGTCCTGTTCGTGATCGGCTGCAAGCTCGGCGAGATCGCGACCAAGCGCTACACCGTGCCGCCCAAGGGCAAGACCGTCATCCATCTCGACATCGTCGCCGAGGAGATGGGCCGCACCCTGATGCCGGCGCTCAGCCTGTGGGGCGACGTGAAGGCGACCCTGGACGAGCTGCGCGGCGCGCTGGCCGCGCGCGGCCTGAAGGACAAGCTGGCCGGCTGGGCGGGCGAGGTGCCGACGCGCATGGCCGCCTGGCGCAAGGACGTGGACGGCCGCCTGAACGACGACGCCTCGCCGATCAACATGGCCCGCCTGCTGAACGAGCTGAACAAGGCGCTGCCGGCGGACGCCACCCTGGTGGCCGATGGCGGGTTCGCGGCGCACTGGGGCGGGCTCGTCTACGACACCAAGCAGGCCGGGCGCGGCTTCGTACCGGACCGGGGCTTCGCCTCCATCGGCTATGGCGTGCCGGGCGGCATCGGGGCGGCGCTCGGTGCCCAGCATGACGGGCTCGGCCCCGTGGTGGCGCTGACCGGCGACGGCGGCTTCAACATGGTGCTGGGAGAGTTGGAGACGGCACGGCGTCTGGGCCTCGCCTTCACCGTGATCGTCGTGAACAACGCCGCGTCCGGATACGTGAAGGCGCTGCAGCACCTGATGTACGGCGAAGGCAACTACCAGTCGTCGGACCTGGCGGAAACCAATTACGCCGAGGTGGTGTCGGCCTTCGGCTGCCAGGGCATCCGGGTCGAGACCCCGGACGAGATCGCCCCGGCCCTGTCGAAGGCGCTGGCGGAGACCGGCCGGCCGACCGTGCTCGACGTTGTCGTGACCCGCGACCCGGCGAAGATGCTCCCCGCCGTCGACAACCGGACGGTGCAGGTGAAGAAGGGCGACCGGGTGGCGTAGCCGGGCCGATACGGCGCAGGGTAGCGCGGGCGGCTTGGTCCTTACGTGCGTCAGGACGACGGGGCGTTGAACCCGTCCCTCGCCACCTCCCGTCATCCCGATGCAGACCGGGATCAGCGCACCAACCCCTCCCGTCATCCCGATGCAATTCGGGATCAACCCATGGACCCACCCTCAACCGCCCCCGTCATCCCGGTGAGCTCCGGACCCGATCCGGAGATCGGCCGGGACCCAGGGGCACCACTGGGGGCTGGGACGGACGCCAGGATGTCTGCGGGGGGGCGCACGGTCCCGGGCAGCCCCCGGGTCAGGCCCGGGGTCTCCCGGGATGACGGGGGTGTGATGAAGGGGGGTGAGATGAAAGGGGGAGGGACGTCCACCTCCGTTCTGCCGCTGTTCAAACATGTCACCTCCCTCTGCCGCTGCTGTGCTGTGGGGTGGCCGTCGGACGAGAAACGCGGGCCTAATCTGTTTTCCCTCCCGTCATTCCGGTGAGCTCCGGACCCGATCCGGAGATCGGCCGGGACCCACGGCCGCCGCTGGGGGCTGGGACGGACGCCAGGATGTCTGCTGGGGGGCACGGTCCTGGGCAGCCCCCGGTTCAGGCCCGGGGTCTCCCGGGATGACGGGGGTGATGAAGGGGGGTGAGATGAAGGGGGAAGGGACGCCCAACCCTGTTCCCCAACTGTTTAAACATGTCTCCTCCCTCCACCGCCGCTCTGCTGTAGGGTGGCGCGCGCTACAAGAACCGCCGGGAGGAGGCCGCCATGAAGCTCTACTACACCCCGAACTCGCCCTACGCCCGGATCTGCCGGATCACTGCGATCGAGAGCGGACTCGGCGACCGGCTGGAGCTCGACTGGGTCGGGCTGCGGACGCCGGACAGCCCGGTCGTTCCGATCTCGCCGCTCGGCCGGGTGCCGCTGCTGGAGGACGGGGACCTCGTGCTGCCGGAGGCGCGCCATATCTGCGCCTATCTCGACGAGAAGTCGGGCAAACAGACCGTCGCCCGCTACGGCGACTGGCAGGCGGTGTCGGCGGAGGCCCAGTCGCTCGCCTTCCTCGACGTGGTCACCGTCTGGTCGCGCGAGACCCGGCGCCAGGAGGAGGACCGCTCGCAGTTCATGCTGGACGTCGCCGACATTCAGGTCCGGCGCGGTCTCGCCCATCTGAACAAGACGCTCGAGGTCCCGACGGGCGTGCCGCCGATCAGCTTCGACACGCTCTGCATCGTCGCCGGTCTCGGCATGATGCGGTTCTACGAGCTGGTGCCCGACTGGCGCGAGACCTACCCGACCCTGGCTGCCTGGTCCGATGCCTACGACGCAGTGCCGTCGATCGCCGAGAGTGCGCCGAGCCAGGACGCTTTGCGTCCTCTGACACGCTGACGCTTTGCGTCCTCTGACACGCTGACGCCATCCAATCTGCGAACACGAGGCCCCGATGTCCGCCCTTCCGCTCGACGGCGTTCGAATCTTCGACCTGACCCGTATCCTCGCCGGCCCGACCGCCACCCAGCTCCTCGGCGATCTCGGGGCCGACATCATCAAGGTCGAGCGGCCCGGCCAGGGCGACGACACCCGCAAATGGGGCCCGCCCTATGTGAAGGGCCCGGACGGGGAGGACACGACCGAGAGCGCCTATTACCTCTGCGCCAACCGGTCGAAGCGCTCGATCACCTTCGATCTCGCGAGCCCGGACGGGATCGCGCTCGCCAAGAAGCTGATTGCGGAGTGCGACGTGCTGGTCGAGAACTTCAAGGTCGGCTCGCTGGCCAAGCTCGGCCTCGGTTACGAGCAGCTCAAGGACGAGTTTCCGGGCCTGGTCTACTGCTCGGTGACCGGCTTCGGCCAGACTGGTCCCTATGCCGAACGCGCGGGCTACGACTTCCTGGCCCAGGGGATGGGCGGGATCATGTCGGTCACCGGCACGCCGGGGGTGGAGCCGGTGAAGGTCGGCGTCGGCATCGCCGACGTAATGACCGGCATGTACGCCGCGACGAACATCCTCGCGGCGCTGCGCCACCGGGACCGCACCGGCGAGGGCCAGCATATCGACGTCTGCCTGCTGGACACCCAGGTCGCCTGGCTCGTGAACGAGGGCACCAACTACCTGGTCTCGGGCGAGGTGCCGCAGCCGATGGGCAACGAGCACCCGAACATCGTGCCCTACAAGGTGTTCCCGACCGCCGACGGCCACGTGATCCTGGCCTGCGGCAACGACCGGCAGTTCCAGGGCTGGTGCGACGTCGCCGGTGCCGAGGAGCTGAAGAACAACCCGGACTACGCCACCAATCCGCTGCGCCTGAAGAACCGGGTCGCGCTCTACGCCGCTATGCCCGCCTATATGGCGACCAAGAGCACCGACGAATGGGTGGCGGCGCTTGAGGCGGCGAAGGTGCCGTGCGGGCCGGTGAACACCATCGACCGGGCCTTCGCCGACCCGCAGGTGCAGGCGCGCGGCATGCGCATTGACCTGCCGCACCCGCTGGCGGGGGAGGGGACGGTGCCGCTGATCGCCAATCCGGTGAAGCTGTCCGCGACGCCGGTGCGCTACCGCCACGCCCCGCCGACACTGGGGCAGCATACCGAAGAGGTGCTGGCCGAGATTCTCGGTCTCTCCGAGGAGGAGATCGCCGCCGAGAGGGACAAGGGTGCCCTCTGACCCGGCCACCACCGCGGCGGCCGACCGCCGCCGGCTGACGGTCGCCGCCCTGTTCATGACCGGCGCCGCGTCTTTGGTGGCGGCGACCACGCTGATGGCCAAGGTGCTTGGCCAGGACCTCCTGGGAGACCCGCTGCCGGGCTTCATGGTCAGCGCCGGGCGCTTCCTGTTCGCTTGGCTGGCGCTGGTGCCGGTGATCGCGGTCATGCGGCCGGGCTTCCAGGGCACGCGGTGGAAACTGCACGCCGCCCGGTCGGTGGCGGGCTGGGCCACGGTCACCTGCATCTTCACCGCCGCCGCGCTGATGCCGCTCGGCGACGCGACGGCGATCTCGTTCCTGAACCCGTTGATCGCCATGGTGCTGGCGATCCCGCTGCTGGGCGAGCGGGTCGGGCCGTGGCGTTGGGGGGCTGCGGGGCTGGCTTTGCTCGGGGCTCTTGTGCTGATCCGTCCCGGCATGGCGGCGTTCCAGCCGGCGGCGCTGATCGCGTTGGCGGCGGCACTGTTCGGCGCCTTCGAGGTGATCTTCATCAAGATGCTGGCCGGCAGGAGCGCCGGGGAGGGGGAGCCGGCGATCCGCATCCTGTTCGTCAACAACACGATCGGCGCGACGGTCGCGGGCTGCGTCGCGCTCACCGTCTGGCAATGGCCGACGCCGCAGCAATGGCTGGTGCTGGCGGCGATCGGCGTCGTGATGGTGACGGCGCAGAGCCTGTTCATCCAGGCGATGAAGCGGGCCGACGCGAGCTACGTGATGCCGTTCTTCTACGCCGCCCTGGTCTTCGCCGCCCTGTACGATGCGGCGGTCTTCGAGGTCGTGCCGGTGCCCCTGTCGATCCTGGGCGCTGTACTGATCGTCACCGGCGCCGTGGTGCTGGTCTGGCGCGAGCGGGTGAACCGGGGGGCGGAGGAGAACGCGTAACCGGCCTCCGTCACTCCCCCCTCCTGCACTTTCCCGCATGCACTCGCCCCCACCGCACTCCCCGGATTCATTCCGGGGTGAGCCCCGGAGCTTGCATGAGCGTTTCAAGCACCGCGCAGGCTGCACCGCTTACCCCGGAACAAGTCCGGGGAGTGCATGAGGGGGAGTGCGGTTGGGGAGTTGGGGGAACCTTCGCCTATTCCAACTCCAGCGTCATGAACACGCTGTACGGGTCCTCCCTGTAATCGCCGAACGGGCCGCAATAGGTGAAGCCGTAGCGCTCGTACAGCGCCCGGGCCGGGGCGAACCCGTCGGGCGAGCCGGTCTCAAGGCTGAGGCGGGTGTAGCCGCGTGCCCCGGCGGTGGCGATGACGTGCTCGACGATCCGGCCGGCGATGCCCTTGCCGCGATGGGCGGCGGCGGTGTGCATGGACTTGATCTCGCCATGCTCCGGTGACAACTCCTTCAGCGCGCCGCAGCCGACCAGCGCGGCGCCCTCCCAGACCGACCAGAATGTGACCTCCGCAACCGTCAGCCCGCTCAGGTCCAGCGCGTGGCGGCTTTCCGCCGGCGAGTGAAGGGCCATGGTGTCGAGATGCGCCTGCAGCAGGGCGTGGATTTCGGCGAGATCGAGCCCGCCCTCGCGGATCTCCATGACGGCGGCCATCGTCTACTCTCCAGCCAAGGTGCGGGCCGCCGCGGCGATCTCATCCGGGATCGCCGACGGGCGGCGGGCGTTCATGTCCAGATGCACGCCGAACTGGGAGAGCTCGGCAACCAGATCGCCGGTATCGGCGCGGATCATCCGATGCACCATCCGCATGGAGGAGCGGCCGATGGAACCGACCGTGGATTCGGTGTCGAGCGGCACGCCGACCCAGGGCAGGGCGCCGAGCGTCATCTGGAATTCGAAGGTCGAATAGCCGACCCGGTTCTCCCGCATATGGGTGGAGGTCCAGCCGATGGCGTTCAGCAGGTGGCCGCCGGCGCCGGTGAACCGATGGACGATGGCGTCGAGGGTGAGGCGACCGGCCGCGTCCACGTCCTTGGGGAACACCACGTCGGTCGCCGCCGGCACCCATGTCGCCGTCGCGGCAAGGTCGGGGCGCGCCTCGCGCGGGTCGCCGTCCCACCCGGCATAGCCGTCCAGCGAGATCGGGCTGTCCAGGGCGAAGGTCTGCTCGGTGGTGGCGGCGACGGCATCCGCCTCGGTGTCGATGAGCTTGTGGCCGATGGTCAGCCCGCCCCCGGACCCGCTGCCGGTGGCCCGGATCGGCGCGGAGACGATCCGGTAGCTGTCGCCGGCCCGAAGCTCCTTCTTGTAGCGGGTGTAGCAGGCGGTGGTGCGCGCGTCCTTGGCCAGCACGCCGAGGCCGAGCAGCGCCCGGTCGCCGGCGGCGCGGAACTTCTCGTAGTAGTACGCGACGGTGAAGTGCTCGACGATGTCGCATTCCCAGGGCGGAACGGCGGAGCGGAAGGTTTCATGGAAGTCGGTCACGCGGTCGGTCTCCCCCGGCGAGGCTGATGGTCGATCACAGACGATAGAACCGGGTAGCGGTGTCGTGGAAGACCGCTTCGAGTTCCGGGCGGCTCAGGCCCGACAGGATCTCAAGCAGGCCCTCGAGCTGGTCGCGGAAGCCGATGCGAAGGCTCGCGGGCGGGAAGTTGGATGCCCACATGCAGCGCTCCGGCCCGAAGATCTCCAGCGCCTCGAGAACCACCGCCCGGTTGCTCTCCACCGTCCAGGGCGCGTCCTTCAGGCCGAGTTCCGAGACTTTGAGGTGCACCCAGGGGATCTCCGCGATCCGCTTCATCTGCGCCCGCCAAGCGGCGATTCCTTCCGGCGACCGGTCCCAGGGAAAGCCCAGATGGTTCACAACCACCGGCACCTCCGGGTGCGTCTCGATCAGGGCCGCCGCTTCGCCGAGATGCCAGAACGGCACCCGCAGATCGTAGCTGAGCCCGAACCGGCCGAGCGCGGCATAACCGCGCCGCCAGGCGGGATCGGCGAGACTGCGGGGCCCGTCCGGCCTCGGCCCGACGGCGGTGGCGGCGGTGACCGGCTTGGAGCGGATTCCGCGCATCAGCGGCGACCGGCAGTGCCCTTCCAGTTTGTCTTCGACCTCCGGGTCGTCCAGCCAGACATGACCGATGACGGCGTCCGGCATTCCCGCCTCGGCGGCAAGCGCCGTCAGCCACTCGGTCTCGCGGACCTGATCGCCGCGATCCCACTCGGCCTCGCAGTGGACCGTCTTGACGATCTGGAAACCCGCCGCATCTCGCGTGTAGTCTGCGGGAAGGTAGTTGCGTTTCAATGCACTATAGTCGCCCAGGAAGAAGTGCGGTTCCGGCCGGTCACTGAGCCAGGGGTAGTAGTTTGCGTCCAGGTCCCACAGATGGTGATGGGCATCGACGATCCTGAGGTCGGTCATGGGACGGTCCGGCTGTGTCCGTTCCGACGAGCATCGCACGGAGCCTTGCGGCGGGCCAAGCCGCGCACCGACGGCACGAGGAAGCAACCGGCATGAGCAAACGTATCGCGGTCCTGACGAGCGGCGGAGACTGCGCCGGCCTGAACGCCGCGATCCGGGCGGTCGTGCTCCATGCGAGCACCATCTACGGCTGGGAGGTGATCGGGATCGAGGACGGCACCCGCGGCGTGATGGAGCGGCCGATGCGGGTCCGTCCGCTCGACCCGTCCGGTTTCGACGGCCACCTGCTGCGCCGGGCCGGAACGATGCTGGGCAGCGTGAGTACCGGCGATCCCTTCGCCTTCCCATCGCCGCATGGCCCGGTGGACCGCTCCGAGGAGATCGTCACCGGGCTGAAGGATCTCGGGATCGACGGGCTGATCGGCATCGGCGGCGACGGCAGCATGATGATCATGGACAAGATCATGCAGCGCGCCGACCTGCCCTTCATCGGCATCCCCAAGACCATCGACAACGACGTTTATGGCACCGACACCACGATCGGGTTCGACACGGCGGTCACCGTGGCGGTCGAGGCGCTGGACCGGCTGCACCCCACCGCCCAGAGCCACAACCGGGTGATGATCCTGGAGGTGATGGGCCGCGACGCGGGTCATATCGCCACCCATGCCGCCGTCGCGGGCGGGGCCGATGTGTGCCTGATCCCCGAGTTCCCTTATTCGATCGACGGCGTGGTCGAGACGATCCAGACGGTTGGCCATCACGGCCGGCGGTTCTCACTCATCGTGGTGGCCGAGGCGACGCCGAAATCCGACGGGACCCAGGCCATGCGCCCGCGTCCGGGCGGCGGCGAGCGCTATGGCGGAATCGGCGAGTGGCTCGGCGACGAGCTGGAGAAGAAGATCGGCGCCGACGTGCGGGTGACCACCCTGGGACACGTCCAGCGCGGCGCCGAACCGAACGCCGCCGACCGGGTCCTGGCCAGCGCGCTCGGCGTGCACGCGGTCGACCTGATGGCCAAGGGCGAAACCGGGCGCGTCGCGGTCTGGCGCAACCGGGGTGTCGGCGACGTCTCGATCACCGATGTGGTGTCGAACAAGCGCCCGGTCTCGGCTGACGACATCGTCGTCCGCACCGCACTGGGGCTCGGGATCTACCTCGGCGACGTGCCGCCGCCGACGGCGTGACCGCTTCCGGCTGAAGTCGGTGGGGTGACGATCACGGAAGTCGCCGCTACGCTCCGTCCATGCCGCTCGACACCGTCCCTTCCGTCTGCCCGCACGATTGTCCCAGCGCCTGCGCGCTTGAGGTCGAGCGGATCGACCGCCATACCATCGGCCGGATCCGCGGCGCGGCGGCGAACGACTACACGGCGGGCGTGATCTGCGCCAAGGTCGCGCGCTATGCCGAACGGGTGCACCATCCGGACCGGCTGATGCGCCCGCTGCTGCGCACCGGGCCGAAGGGCTCGACCCAGTTCCGCGAGATCTCCTGGGACGAGGCGTTGGACCGGGTCGCCGGCGCCTTCGCCGAGGCAACCGAGAAATACGGGGCCGAGACCGTCTGGCCCTACTATTTCGCCGGCACCATGGGGCTGGTGAACCGGGACGGGATCAACCGCCTGCGCAATATCATGGGCTACTCGCGCCAGGATCCGAACATCTGCACCACGGTCGTCAAGGCGGGCTGGATGGCCGGCATGGGCGACATCAAGGGCACCGATCCGCGCGAGATGGCGCAGTCGGACCTCATCATCATGTGGGGCGGCAATCCGGTCTCGACCCAGGTGAACGTGATGACCCACGTCGCCCGGGCGCGGAAGGAGCGCGGCGCCCATTTCGTCGTGGTCGATCCCTACCGCACGCCGAGCGCCGAGGCGGCGGACGAGCACGTCATGGTGCGGCCGGGCACCGACGGGGCGGTCGCGGCGGCGATGATGCATGTGCTGTTCCGCGAAGGCTATGCCGACCGCGCCTATCTGGACCGCTTCGCTGAGAACGCGGCGGAGCTGGAGGCGCATCTGAAGCCCCGCACGCCGGACTGGGCCGAAGCGATCAGTGGCGTGCCGGCCGCCCAGATCGAGACCCTGGCGAAACGCTACGGCGAGACCGACCGGGCCTATATCCGCGTCGGCTACGGTTTCGCGCGCTCGCGCAACGGGCCGATGCAGGTCCACGCGGTCGCCTGCCTGCCGACGGTGGGCGGCAAGTGGCAGTACGAGGGCGGCGGCGCGCTCTGGAAGGTCGACGGCCACTACAAGGTCGACAAGTCGCTGATCGAGGCGACCGACCGGCTCGACCCGTCGGTGCGGATGCTGGACATGTCGCGGATCGGGCCGATCCTCACGGGCGAGGATGCCGGGCTTAGCGACGGACCGCCGGTGACCGCCATGCTGATCCAGAACACCAACCCGGTCGCCGTCGCGCCGGATAGTGGCCGCGTGCAGAAAGGTTTCCGGCGCGACGACCTGTTCGTTGCCGTGCACGAGCAGTTCCTGACCGAGACCGCCCGTCACGCGGACGTGGTCCTTCCCGCGACGACCTTCCTGGAGCATGCCGATCTCTATACGGCCGGCGGCCATCCGCACCTGGAGGTGCATGACGCGGTGATCGACCCGCCGGGGGAATGCCGCAGCAACCACCGTCTGCTGAACGAGCTGATCCTCAAGCTCGGCGGCGACCACCCGTCCTGCCACATGACCGAGGCCGAGCTGCTCGACGCGACGCTGCGGAAGTCCGGCTATCCCGGCTTCGCGGAGATGGTGGAGCGGCGCTGGCTCGACGTGGGGCCGACCGACCCGGCGGAGAAGCGGTTTGCGAACGGCTTCCCGACGCCCTCCGGCCGGTTCCGTCTGCGGGCCGACTGGGCCGCGCTGGGGTCGGCCGGCGCCGGCATCGAGGGATTCCCGGATCACGTGGACATCGTCGACCGGGCGACGGCGGACAAGCCGTTCCGCATGGTGACCGCGCCGGCGCGCAACTACCTCAACACCTCCTTCACCGAGACGGCCACCAGCCGCAAGCGAGAGGGCCGGCCGACCGTGCTGATCCATCCCGACGCGGCGGCTGATCTCGCCATCGCCGACGGCGACCGGGTGCGGGTCGGCAACGACCAGGGCTCAGTTGTCCTGCACGCCCGCCTGTTCGACGGGGTGCAGCCGGGCACGGTCATCGTCGAATCGGTCTGGCCGAACGCCGCCTTCGAGGAGGGCGTGGGCATCAACCTGCTGACCTCCGCCGACAGCCCGCCGCCGATGGGCGGCGCGGTGTTCCACGACACGGCGGTGTGGGTGCGGGCCGCCTGAACCGCTGTCCTGCCTGATCCCCGTCTCGCGCCGAGCAGCCCGCGCTTGCACCCGATCCGTTCCGCCTGTAACGAGTCCCGGTGATGAAATCGCATGGAATAAAACCGCCGTGGCCGATACAGCCGTAGACTCGACCCCCGCCAACGACCCGCTTCCGGGCGAGCCGGCGCATGTGATCGTTGTCGGCTGCGAGAAGGGCGGGTCGGGGAAATCGACCACTTCCATGCACCTGACCGTAGCGCTTCTGCGCCTCGGCTATGCCGTCGGTACCATCGATCTCGATGCCCGGCAGTGGACGCTCACGCGCTATCTCTCCAACCGGGCGACGACGATCCAGCGCGAGAAGCGGAAACTGCCGATGCCCCGGCACTTCTTCCTCGCACCGTCGGACAAGCCGGTGCGCGACGAGGCGCGGGCCGAGGACAAGCAGCGTTTCGAGGCGATCCTCGGCAAGCTCCGGGACATCGTCGACTACGTGGTGATCGACTGCGCCGGCACCGACAGCTACCTCGCCCGGGTCGCCCATTCCTATGCGGACACCCTGGTGACGCCGGTGAACGACAGTTTCATCGATCTGGACGTGGTCGCCCATGTGGACGGCCAGACCGGCGAGATGGCGCGGCCCAGCGTCTATGCCGAGATGGTCTGGGACCAGCGCAAGGCCCGGGCCCAGCGCGACGGCGGCTCGATCGACTGGATCGTCATGCGCAACCGCCTCTCGACGCTCGAGGCGAACAACAAGAAGGAAATGGCCGACGTGCTGCAGCGCCTGGCGCGCCGCATCGGCTTCCGGATGGCCCCCGGTTTCAGCGAGCGGGTGATCTTCCGCGAGCTGTTCCTGCAGGGGCTGACGATGCTGGACATGTTCGACGACAAGGCCCGGCCAAACGCCGCGCGGCCCCGCATGTCCCATGTGGCCGCCCGCCAGGAGGTGCGCGCGCTGATCAACGCCCTGCAGCTTCCCGAACGCCGTCCCCGGGCCCGGCAGGGTGGCTAGCGGCCGTTCTCCAGGATCGCGTCGAGGGCCTTGTCGGCGAGCTCGTAATCGGCGGCGGCATAGCGGCGAGCACCGACCGATTCGTAGAATGCCAGCGCCTCGACGTTGCGCGGATGCGCCTGCCAGGTGATCCAGTCGCCACCGCGCGCCACCGTCGCGCGGACGACCGCCGCGATCAGGGCGCGGGCAACCCGCCGGCGGCGGTGCGCCGGCTCCACGAACAGGTCCATGAGCAGCGTGCCGGGACTGCCCCGCCCGATATGGAAGCCGTCGTGGAATAGCGCGTAACCGATCACGGCACCGTCGATGTCGGCGACGAGGGCGGAGAACCTGGCCTCTCTGCCGAGGCTCCAGCCGATCAGGGCCTCGCGGTCCATCGGCGGCGGCGGCGCGCCCTCGTGGGCGGACAGGGCGGCGATCATCTCCACGACCCGGCCGGCATCCTCCGCCGTCATAGCGCGGACCCACAGGCCCCCATTGTCTGCCGTATCGCCCATGCGCCTCTCCCGAGCTCCGCCCGCTGCGATCCTTTGTGTTGGCATCCGGCGTTGCAATACCGATCTTAATTAGCGGTAGTAGTTCACCGGGGAGCTTCCGGGCCGCATCCGAGCCGGTCCGGATTGCGTATCAGGGATATGATGGGCACGAAGAAAGACCAAGACCGCATGTTGCCGGACACGGCCGCCAAGACCGGGGGCGAGGTCTCGACCCGCTCCGAGATCGACGCGTTCCTGTCCACCGTCCGGTCGATGCCGAAACAGAGCCCGACCGGCCGACGTGGCCGCCTGGTCTTCGCCCTCGACGCCACCGCCAGCCGGGAGCCGACCTGGGATCGGGCCTGCCACATCCAGGGCGAGATGTTCCACCAGACGGCGGCCCTCGGCGGTCTCGACGTTCAGCTCGTCTTCTACCGGGGCTTCGGTGACTGCAAGGCGTCGAAATGGCACTCCGACCCGACGGCGCTGGGCAAGGTGATGACCGGTGTGCGCTGCCTCGGCGGCCAGACGCAGATCCGCAAGATCCTGCAGCACGCCATCAAGGAGACCAAGCGCGAGAAGGTCGGGGCGCTGATCTTCGTCGGCGACGCGTTCGAGGAGGATATCGACGCCGTCTGCCACAGCGCCGGCGAACTGGGCGTGCTTGGCGTGCCGGCCTTCATCTTCCATGAGGGCGGCGATCCGATCCCGGCACGGTGTTTCCGGCAGATCGCCAGCCTGACAAGGGGCGCCTACTGCCCGTTCGACCTCGCCAGCGCCGACCGGCTGAAGGAGCTGCTGGCGGCCGTGGCGGTCTACGCCACCGGCGGTCGTCAGGCGCTGCTCGACTACGGCGCCGGTAAGAGCGAGGCGGTCAGGCTGCTGACCAAACAAGTGAAGGGCTGAGCCATGGCGTATGCGGTTCTCGGCCTCTGTCTGGTCGCCGGCTTGGGGCTCATGGCCCGTTGGCTGCTCAACGCGGAGCCGCGCGATATCCTGCGGGCCATCAAGTGGGTGCTGGTCGTCCTGGCGGTCGGTACCGCTCTGTTCGTGCTGTTCCGCGGGCGGCTGGAGTGGCTAATCTATATCGCGCCGTTCGCCCTGCCGTTCCTGCTCCGGGGCTCGCATATCTTCCGGCGCATCCGCAATGCGGCCAAGGCGGCGCGGGGACCGAGCCCCGGGCAGACCACCGGCGTGCGGACCCGCTGGCTCGCCATGCGGCTCGACCACGATACCGGCGCGATGGACGGCGCGGTGCTGATGGGGCCGTTCGCCGGCCGGATGCTCTCGGACCTCACGCCCGACGAACTGGCGGCACTGGCCCGCGAGCTGGACGGAGACGCCGAGTCGCGGCAGGTCTTCGACGCCTGGCTCGACCGGATGGGGCCGGATATGGAGGGCGGCGCTTCCGGCGACGCATCCGGCGGTGAACAGACGTCGCACGGCGGGCAGGGGGCTGACGGCGGCGAGCCGGCGCTGACCCCGGCCCGGGCCCGCGAAATCCTTGGTGTCGAAGAAGGCGCGTCGGAAAAGGAGATCCGCGACGCCCACCGCCGGCTTATGCTGGCCAACCACCCGGATCGTGGCGGATCCTCTTGGGTCGCGGCCCAGATCAATTTGGCGAAGGACGTGCTTCTCGGAGGGCGGTGACGCGGGTGCCGCTTGCGCAAGGGCTTGGCATTGCGCGATAACCCCCCAGGTCAAAGGCACATCCCGTCAAACAAAGATCCCGATTGTGAGGAGACGATGCCTGTTCCCGTCCGTAAGGCCATTTTTCCTGTGGGTGGCCTCGGCACCCGCTTTCTGCCGGCGACCAAGTCGATGCCGAAGGAAATGCTCACCGTTGTCGACAAGCCGCTGATCCAGTACGCGGTCGAGGAGGCGCGGGAGGCCGGCATCGAAGAGCTGATCTTCGTGACCGGACGCGGCAAGAGCGCCATCGAGGATCATTTCGACGTCGCCTACGAGCTCGAGGACATGCTGACCTCGCGCAAGAAGGACGACGCGCTCAAGCTGCTGAGCGCCACGATTCCCGCGCCCGGCAGTCTCGCCTTCACCCGTCAGCAGGAGCCGCTCGGTCTCGGCCATGCGGTCTGGTGCGGCCGAAATTTCGTCGGCTCGGAGCCCGTTGCGGTCCTGCTGGCCGATGACCTGATCCTGTCCGAGCCCGGCTGCCTCAAGCAGATGATCGACGCCTACAACGAGGTTGGCGGCAACATGGTTGCGCTGATGGAAGTCGAGCGCGAGGCGATCTCCGCCTACGGCGTCGTCACGCCGGGCGAGGTCAATGGCAACCTGGTCGAGGTCCGCGGGCTGGTCGAGAAGCCGAAGCCCGAAGAGGCGCCGTCGAACTACGCCGTGATCGGACGCTACATCCTGCAGCCGAAGGTCTTCGAGGACCTGGGCCGTATGGAGAAGGGCGCCGGCGGCGAAATCCAGCTCACCGACGCCATGGCCCGGCAGCTCGGCCTGCAGCCGTTCAACGGCGTGCTGTTCGAGGGTCGCCGGTTCGACTGCGGCAATAAGGTCGGCTTCCTGGAAGCCAACCTCGCCTTCGCGCTGGCCCGCGACGATATGCGGGACGACATTAAGACTTTCCTGAAGGATTACGTCTAACACCTGACGGCAACACCTTCGGAGGGTCCGGCGCCCTGTGCCGGGCCTGGGGGACAAGGAGACGTCCATGCGTATCGCGATGATCGGAACGGGCTATGTCGGCCTGGTGACCGGCGCCTGTTTTTCTGAGTTCGGCCATGACGTGGTCTGCGTGGACAAGGACGCCGACAAGATCCGGCGGCTGAAGGCGGGCGAGATCCCGATCTTCGAGCCGGGTCTCGAGGATCTGGTCGCCAACAACGTCAAGGCGGACCGCCTGTCCTTCACGACGGAGCTCGCCGAGGGCATGGACGGCTGCGACGCGGTGTTCATCGCCGTCGGAACGCCGAGCCGGCGCGGCGACGGCCATGCCGATCTCAGCTACGTCTACGCCGCGGCCGCCGAGATCGCCGACAACATGGACGGCTACACGGTCGTGGTCACCAAATCGACCGTGCCGGTCGGGACCGGCCGCGAGGTCGAGCGGATCATCCGCGAGCGCCGCCCGGACGGCGATTTCGACGTCTGCTCGAACCCCGAGTTCCTGCGCGAGGGCGCGGCGATCAACGACTTCATGCGGCCGGACCGGGTGGTCATCGGCGCCGGCAGCGACCGGGCGCGCGAGGTCATGCGCCAGCTCTACCGCCCGCTCTTCCTGATCGAGACGCCGATCGTCTTCACCGAGCTGGAGACGAGCGAGATGATCAAATACGCGGCGAACACGTTCCTCGCGACCAAGATCACCTTCATCAACGAGATCGCCGATCTGTGCGAGCGGGTCGGGGCCGACGTGCACGACGTGGCCAAGGGCATCGGTCTCGACGGGCGGATCGGACGGAAGTTCCTGCATCCGGGCCCCGGCTACGGCGGATCCTGTTTCCCGAAGGACACCCTGGCGTTGGTCAAGACGGCGCAGGATCACGGTTCGCCGCTGCGGATCATCGAGACCGTGGTCGACGTGAACGCCAAGCGCAAGCGCGCCATGGCCGACCGGATCGTCGCCGCCTGCGGCGGATCGGTCGAGGGCAAGACCGTGGCCCTGCTCGGCCTGACCTTCAAGCCGAACACCGACGATATGCGCGACAGCCCGTCGATCGACATGGTCCCGGAACTGCTCAAGGCGGGGGCGACCGTGCGCGGCTACGACCCGGAAGGCATGGACGAGGCGGCCAAGCTGCTGCCCGACATCAAGTATTGCCAGAGCGCCTACGAGACGATGGACGGCGCCGACGTGGTGGCGATCGTCACCGAGTGGAACGAGTTCCGCGCCCTCGACATCCAGCGGATCAAGGCCCTGCTCAAGGCGCCGGTCATGGTCGACCTGCGCAACGTGTACGACCCGGAAGAGATGCGGGCCGCCGGGTTCAGCTACACCTGCATCGGCCGGGGAACGGAACGCGGCGGGATTGCCGCCGGTGAGGCGGCGCAGTAAGGGCGCCGGCTGGGCCGTGACCGAGGGCCATGCGTTCGACCCGACCATCCTGCGCGAGTACGACGTGCGCGGGGTGGTCGGCGACACCCTGCACGCGGCCGACGCCTTCGCCTTGGGCCGCGCGTTCGGCACCGTGGTGGCCGAGGGCGGCGGCACCCGGGTCGCGGTCGGTCGCGACGGCCGACTGTCCTCCCCGGAGATCGCCGCCGCAACGGTCGAAGGGCTGACCGCGGCCGGAATCGACGCCCTCGATATCGGCGGCTGTCCGACACCGGGCCTGTATTTCGCCGTGCATCATCTCGGTGCCGATGGCGGCATCATGATCACCGGCTCCCACAACCCGCCCGACTACAACGGCTTCAAGTTGATGCTGGGCACGGCGCCGTTCTTCGGGGCCGACATCCAGCGTCTCGGCGAGATTGCCGCCGCCGGCCGTTTCGCGTCGGGCGCGGGCGGGGTGGAGCGGGTCTCGATCCTCGAACCCTATGTCGCCCGGCTCCTGCGGGACCACCGGCAGGAGCGCGCGCTCTCGGTTATCTGGGATTGCGGCAACGGGGCGACCGGTCCCGTCGTGACGGCGCTGGCGGCGGCTTTGCCGGGTACCCACCAGGTGCTCTATCCGGAGGTCGACGGCACCTTTCCGAATCACCATCCGGATCCGACCGTGCCGGAAACCCTCGATGGGCTTCGGACGGCGGTGGCCGAGGCGAAGGCCGATCTCGGCATCGCCTTCGACGGCGACGGCGACCGGATCGGGGTGATCGACGAGACCGGTCGGGTGATCTGGGGCGACCAGCTCGTCGCGATCTACGCCACCGAGGTGCTGGCCGCGCAGCCGGGGGCGACGGTGATCGCCGACGTGAAGGCGAGCCGGATGCTGTTCGATCGGATCGACGAGCTCGGCGGGGTGCCGCTGATGTGGCGCACCGGGCACTCCCTCATCAAGACCAAGATGGCCGAGACCGGAGCGCCGCTCGCCGGCGAGATGAGCGGCCACCTGTTTTTCCGGGATCGCTACTACGGCTTCGACGACGCGCTCTACGCGGCGCTGCGCCTGCTGGCGCTGGTGGCGGGGTCGGACCGGCCCGTCTCGGCCTGGCGGGACGACCTGCCCGAGACGGTGAACACCCCGGAAATCCGCTTCCCCTGCGCGGAGGAGCGGAAGTTCGCCGCCGTCGAGACGGTGAAGGCGGCGCTGGCGGCGCGGTCCGACGTGTCCGTCAACGATATCGACGGCGTTCGGGTGACCTCTGAGGACGGCTGGTGGCTGCTGCGGGCGTCGAATACCCAGAACGTGCTGGTGGCCCGCTGCGAGGCGCAGAGCGCGGAGGCGCTTGAAAGGTTGAAGGATCAGGTGCGGAACGCGGTGCGCGGCGCCGGCCTCGACGTTCCGGACTTCTGAGCCGGGGGCCTTGCAGGCAGGCCCGCCTTATCCGCCGGCGGGCACCGGTACGCAGGGTAGATGGCGGCGCTTGAGATCCAGGCAGACCGAGCGGGCCTCCTTCTCCAGCAGACCGAACAAGCGCGCCCGGTAGATCGGGATGTCGCGGTTGGTCAGCGGCTCGACCTTGGCGTCGGCGTCGTTCAGCAGCGAGGGGACCAGGCCGCGGGCCATGGCGATCGACCGCTGCGCCCGCAGTTCCGTGGAATACGCGCCCACCTGCACGCCCCAGGCGCCGGAATCGTCGCGAGAGCCGACCTCGTCCTCGCCGGACGAGCCGACGGCGGACAGCGCCAGAACCGGCGTCTTCGGCCGACCGTCGCCCGAGGCGTCGGCCATGATCGTCGGCCGCGGCACCGGCAGCGGCGGCTTGAAGGAGGCGATGCGGATCTCCTCCGCCCGCTTGAAGCCGCGGCTGAGGATCTTCTTCATCTCGGCATTGCGGGTACGACCGGACCGTCCGCCGAAGACCACGCCGATCAGCCGTGTGCCGTTGCGCTCGACCGAGGCGACGAGGTTGAAGCCCGAGGCGTTGATGTAGCCGGTCTTGATGCCGTCGGTGCCGTCGTAGTTGCTCAGCAGCTTGTTATGGTTCCGGTAGGTCCGGCCCCCGTACTGGAACGTGCGGGTGGAGAAGACCCTGAAGCGGTCCGGGAAGTCGCGCCGGATCGCGATGGCGAGCCGGGCCATGTCGCGGGCCGTGGTGATCTGCTTGCGATCGTGCAAGCCCGACGCGTTCATGAAGCGGGTGGAGGTCAAGCCGAGCTTCTGGGCTCTCTTGGTCATGGCCACGGCGAACCGGTACTCGGTGCCGCCGATCGCCTCGCCGATCGCTGTCGCCACGTCGTTGGCCGATTTGGTCACAAGGGCGAGGATCGCATCCTTGACCCGGATCGTGTCGCCGCGGCGGAGCCCGAGGCACGAGCATTGCTGGCCGGCGGCCCGGGCCGAGACGGGAATGCGCTGGTTCAGGCTCAGCTTGCCGGTCTCCAGCGCCTCGAAGACCATGTAGAGGGTCATGATCTTGGTCAGGGACGCCGGGTGGCGCCGGGCGTCGGCGTGGCGGGAGAACAAAATCTTGCCGCTTTCGGCGTCCAGAACGAGCGCTGCGTACTTGGTGGCCGCACTTGCCGGACCGGCGGCGGCGCCGGCAAGGAGGGCGACGACCAGCAACGGTATTGCTAAAATCGGGACGATCCGCCGCATGCGTGCACTCCACTGCCGTCTGGGCTGAGGCTCGAACGGAACTGGGGTCGACGCGCGCGACCACCGAATCAGGATCTCCAGCCTAGACGCTGGATGAGCTTCTGTCCATAAGCGATTGATTCGAGTTGCTGACTATCCATGGCCAAGCGCCAACCGCCGATACGCCCGTTCGGCGATGCGGGATGAAATGGTGCGCTGCACAAAAAACTCCTTGACCGTGGGAGGGGCTTCCCCACATATCGGTCATGTTGCGATGCACAATTCCGGACATTCGGTTCGGATCGCGACGCGCCATCGACCGAATGGAGAGAGCCATGACCAACGCCAACAAGAAGACCACCGCACGCAGTGCCACGCCGGTCGACGCAGCCGTCGCCGCGGGCAAGGAGACCTTTGAGAACATGACCAAGCTCACGCAGGAAACCGGCCAGAAGAACTTCGAGCAGGCCGCCGTCGTCGCCAAGGAGAACCTGGAGAAGGCTCAGGCCGCCGCGTTCAAGGGCTACGATCAGTTCGCCACCTACCAGCAGGCCAACTACGACGCCTTCACCAAGTCGTTCGGCATCTTCGCCAAGGGCTTCGAGGACGTCTCCAAGGCCTGGTTCACCTACACCCAGAGCTCGGTCGACGCCGGCGTCGACTTCTCGAAGAAGGTGATGGGCGCGAAGAGCGTCAACGAGGTCGTCGACCTGCAGAACGACTTCGCCAAGTCCTCCTTCGACAGCTTCGTGGCCGAGAGCACCAAGCTCTCCGAGATGTCGGTGAAGACCGCCAACGAGGCGATCGAGCCGATCAAGGCCCGCGTCGACGAGACCGTCGAGACGATCTCCAAGGCTGCCGCCTGACGTCAGCCCGGAGCGCCCGACGCTCCTGATGTCGACACCGAACAGGAAGAGCCCGGCCGGCGGACGGCCGGGCTTTTTCGCGTCCGGGGGTCGGGCGGCGGAAAGTCCCCGTACCGGGCCGCGCACCGCGGCGGTCGGCGCGCGCTTGAGCCGAATTGATGCCGTTCGCCCCTCGCCCCCTTCCCCCTGGGCCGATAGATCTCATATTCTCGAAGAGGCGGCTCCGCCTGCGCGGTTCGTTGGCCGCGATCACATCGGCGGCCGTCGACCGCCGGCGGCCGGGGATATCACCAGATGCCCACAGGTTGAGAATGAGTGACGACGATCGCGGAAGCGGGAACGGAACGAACACGGGTGTGGTCGTCAAGACCCGGCCCAAGACCAAGAAGCCGTCGATGTACAAGGTCATCATGCTGAATGATGACTACACGCCGATGGAGTTCGTCGTTCACGTATTAGAAAGATTCTTCAATAAGAATCGGGAGGAGGCCACCCGCATCATGCTGCACGTTCATCAGCGCGGTGTGGGGGTTTGCGGCGTTTTCACCTACGAGGTGGCGGAGACCAAAGTCACTCAGGTCATGGACTTCGCGCGCCAGCACCACCATCCTCTGCAGTGCACCCTAGAGAAAGATTGACGACATGCTGTCGAAGAACCTCGAAGAGAGCCTGCACCGCGCCCTCGGTCTCGCGAACGAGAAGCGCCACGAATACGCAACGCTCGAGCATCTTCTCCTCTCGCTGACCGACGATCAGGACGCTCTGGCCGTGCTCAAGGCGTGCGGTGTCGACGTCACCAAACTGCGGGACGACCTCATCACCTATATCGACACTGAGCTGAACGGCTTGGTCGGCAGCGCGCTCGAAGAGGCGAAACCGACCGCCGGCTTCCAGCGGGTGGTCCAGCGCGCGGTGATCCACGTCCAGTCTTCGGGCCGCGAGGAGGTCACCGGCGCGAACGTGCTGGTCGCCCTGCTGTCGGAGCGCGAGAGCCATGCGGTGTTCTTCCTGCAGGAGCAGGAGATGACCCGCTTCGACGCGGTGAGCTACATCAGCCACGGCATCGCCAAGGTCCACGGACAGCAGCAGGCGGAGCCGAAGCGGTCGGTCGACGGGGCCGACGAGGACTCCAAGGGCGAGCAGGTCAACAAGCAGGGTCACGAGGCGCTGGACGCCTATTGCGTCGACCTGAACAAGAAGGCGGCCTCGGGCAAGATCGACCCGCTCATCGGCCGGGAGCACGAGGTCGAGCGCACGATCCAGATCCTGTGCCGCCGCACCAAGAACAACCCGCTCTACGTGGGCGACCCGGGCGTCGGCAAGACCGCCATCGCCGAGGGTCTGGCGAAGCGGATCGTCGACGGCGACGTTCCCGAGGTGCTGATCGACGCGCAGATCTTCTCCCTCGACATGGGCGCGCTGCTCGCCGGTACCCGCTACCGCGGCGACTTCGAGGAGCGCCTCAAGGCCGTGGTCAGCGAACTCGAGCAGAACCCGCAGGCGGTTCTGTTCATCGACGAGATCCACACGGTGATCGGCGCGGGCGCCACCAGCGGCGGGGCCATGGATGCCTCCAACCTGCTGAAACCGGCGCTCCAGTCGGGCGGCCTGCGCTGCATCGGCTCGACCACCTACAAGGAATACCGCAGCTATTTCGAGAAGGACCGCGCCCTGGTGCGACGGTTCCAGAAGATCGACGTCAACGAGCCGTCGATCGCCGACTCGATCAAGATTCTCAAGGGCCTCAAGCCCTATTACGAGGAGCACCACAAGGTCCGCTACACCAACGACGCGCTGAAGACCGCGGTGGAGCTGTCGGCCAAGTACATCGGCGACCGCAAGCTGCCGGACAAGGCGATCGACATCATCGACGAGGTCGGCGCGGCGCAGATGCTCGTCTCGCCGTCCAAGCGCCGTAAGACCATCGGCGTGAAGGATGTCGAGGACATCGTCGCCAAGATAGCTCGGATCCCCCCGAAGAGCGTGTCCACGGACGACAAGACCGTGCTCGCCAACCTGGAGCGGGACCTGAAGACCGTGGTGTTCGGCCAGGACGAGGCGATCACGTCGCTCGCCACCGCGATCAAGCTGGCCCGTGCGGGCCTGCGGGAGGCGGACAAGCCGATCGGCAACTACCTGTTCTCCGGTCCGACCGGCGTCGGCAAGACCGAGGTGGCCCGCCAGCTTGCGATGATCATGGGCGTCGAGTTGATCCGCTTCGATATGTCCGAGTACATGGAGCGGCATTCGGTCAGCCGTCTGATCGGCGCGCCTCCGGGCTATGTCGGCTTCGACCAGGGCGGTCTTCTCACCGACCAGATCGACCAGCATCCGCACTGCGTCCTGCTGCTCGACGAGATCGAGAAGGCGCACCCGGACCTGTTCAACGTCCTGCTTCAGGTCATGGACCACGGCAAGCTGACCGACCACAACGGCAAGCATGTCGACTTCCGCAACGTGATCCTGATCATGACCACGAACGCGGGCGCGGCGGATCTCGCCAAGGAGGCGATCGGCTTCGCCCGGTCCCAGCGCGAGGGCGACGACACCGAGGCGATCAACCGGATGTTCACGCCGGAGTTCCGCAACCGCCTCGACGCGATCGTCGGCTTCAAGCCGCTCGCACAGGAGACCATCGGCCGGGTCGTGGACAAGTTCCTCATCCAGCTCGAGGCGCAGCTCGCCGACCGTGGCGTCACCATCGAGGCCAGCGCCCAGGCGCGCGCCTGGCTGGGCGAGAAGGGATACGACCGGCTCTACGGGGCCCGGCCGCTCTCCCGGATCATCCAGGAGCACATCAAGAAGCCGCTGGCCGAGGAGCTACTGTTCGGCCGTCTGGTCAAGGGCGGTGTGGTGCGCATCGGTCTGGTCGACGGCAAGCTTGCCTTCGATTTCGACGATGACCCCACGCCGGAGAAGCCCTCGAAGTCGACCAAGGGCCGCAAGGGTGGCGGCAAGGACGGCGGAAACGGGAAGGTCGAGGAACTGGTCGAGTAGACCGGTCCCCGTCCGGGAATTCTGACAAGCGGCCCTCTCCTTCGGGAGAGGGCCGTTTTCATTGCTGTTGGGTCGGCGTGCCGGAGCGCTGGCTGGCCCCGCGGTCGGTCGCCGCGCCGGCGCCCTTCAGGTTGGCCACCTTGCCGAGGAGATCGAACCAGAACGGCGCGCCCAGGCTGATCGCCGCGACGGTAAGCAGCCAGCCGAGCAGCGTGGCCGGCCAGTCGAGCGTCCGCCAGTCGACCGCCTCCCAGCCGACCGGAAACTGTCGCAGGCTGTCGAGATCGGCACCGTCGGCACCCGGCTGTCCGCTCTCGCGTGCGCTGTCCTGGGCGGCGGCGGCCATGGCGTCGGCGGCGATCTTGGTGCGTAGCGCGTCGCTCTCCCACAGCTTCTCGGCCACGTGGACCGTGCTGGCGTTGGTCGCCACGGTGAGCAGGACGGCGAGGGCGAGGGTGATCGCCTTCGCGTCGCGGCGGTACCAGCCGGACATCCGCTGCATGCCCTCGTCGAACCAGCCGGCCAGATAGTCGCTCAACTCCCGGGCGGCGGCGTCGCCGCCGGCAATGGCGGTCTTCAGCACGTCGCCGATCGGGTTGCCCGCCGGGATCTTCGCCACCGCGGCCTTCAGCTCGTCCGCGTTCTGCACAAGCACCGACTTTCCGTCCTGATCGCGGGCGACGATGTCCAGCAGGACCGCGCTCAGGGTCTTCGGGTCGATATAGGACGGCAGACGCTTATCCGAGATCGCGAGATTGCGGATCATGGTGTGCTGGTAGACCTGCTGGGCGAGCGGGTCGCCGACCAGACGGGCGATCCCCTTTCGGAGCGTCTTCGCGCGTAGCTTGAGCAGGCTGGCGATCCATTCCTGGATGGACGTCACGATCAGGCTCAGGATCACGTAGAAAAAGATCAGGCCGAGGGCCACGTCGATGATCGAACTGCCGGGCATTCCGCATCCTCCCCATCCGGTGCGAACGGGGTATTGAAGCCCGGAGTACAATTTTATTCAACCAATAAGTGTTTTTTCCACGGGAGCGAACCGGATCGTGCCGCGCTGATCCTTCTTGTGACCCGCAACTCGTCGCTGTCGCCTTTCAGCCCCAGCGGGCGGCGGCCGCATCGTCCGTCTCGCGCGCGTCGACCCAGCGCGCGCCGTCCGGGGTCTCCTCGCGCTTCCAGAACGGCGCCTTGGTCTTGAGCCAGTCGATCAGGAAGGCCGTCGCGTCCAGCGCCGCCTGGCGGTGGGCGGAGGCGCAGGCCACGAGGACGATGTTGTCGCCCGGCATCAGGTCGCCGACCCGGTGGATGATCAGGCTGGCGTCCAGCGGCCAGCGCGCATGCGCTTCCCGTTCGATCTCCTCCAGCTGCCGCTCGGTCATCCCCGGATAGTGCTCCAGCGACATGGCGCTGACGCTCTCGCCGCCCGCGATGTCGCGGACCAGCCCGACGAAGACGCCGAGGCCGCCGATGGCGTGGTTGCCGGCGGTGAGGGCGGCCAGCTCCCGGCCGATGTCGAAATCCTCTTCCTGCACCCGCACCGCCATCGTTCAGCCTCCGGTGACCGGTGGGAAGAACGCGACCTCGTCGTCGTCGCCGACCGGATGGGTCGGCTCGACATATTCCTGGTTCACCGCGTACCGGATGGCGCGGGTATCGCGGAACGCCTCGGCGTAGCCCGGGCCCCGCGTCTGGAGCCATGTCACTAGGTCGGCCACGGTAGCGGCCTCCGCCGGAGCGTCGACGGTCTCGCTCGCCGTCCCGATCCGCTGGCGCACCCAGGCGAAATACATCAGTTTCATCGCATCACCTCACTGAACGGCAGATAGTCAGCCGTCTCCCCCTCCGCCAGCCCCGCCGAGTCCGCGGCGAGATCGATCAGGCCGTCCGCCGCCGCCAGGGCGGACAGGATGCCCGAGCCGTCCGGGCCGGCCTTGAGTGCCACCGGCGGCATCCCGCCGTCCAGCCGGACCCGCAGGAACTCGCGGCGCCCCGGTTTCTTCGCATGGTCGAAGCCCGCCGTCACGGGGTAGCGGGCCGGCGCCGTCGGTGTCGCGCCGGCGAGAGACAGCAGGATCGGGCGGGCCAGGGTGATGAAGGCGACCACGGCGGCGACCGGATTCCCCGGCAGGCCGATGAAGGCGGCACCGTCGATCACCCCCAGGGCGACCGGCCGTCCCGGCTTCACCGACAGCCGCCAGGCGTCGATCCGGCCATGGGCGGCCACGGCCGCGCGGACATGATCCTCCTCGCCGGCGGACACCCCGCCCGAGGTCACGACCACGTGGTGATCCCCGGCGGCGTCGCGCAGGGCCCGGGCGATCGCCGCGGGATCGTCCGCGATGATGCCGAGATCGGTCACCGCGCAGCCGAGCCGGGCGAGGAGGGCTTTGACCGTGTGCCGGTTCGCGTCGAACACCCCACCGGCCCGCAGCGCCGTGCCCGGCTCGGTGACCTCGTCGCCGGTGGAGGCGAGGGCGACGCGCAGGCGGCTGCGCACGGCAAGGGTGGTCCGGCCGATCGAGGCGGCGAGGCCGAGATCGCCCGGTCCCAGCCGGCGCCCGCCCGCGAGCGTGACGGCGTCGCGGCGTACGTCCTCGCCCCGGCGCCGGACGTTCCCCTGCGGCCGGACCCCGGACGGCAGGCTGACCCGCCCGCCGGATTCGATGCAGTCCTCCTGCATCACCACCGTGTCCAGCCCGGCGGGCATGGCCGCGCCGGTGAAGATCCGCACGGCCGATCCGGCCGGCAACGGCGTATCGAGGGGATGTCCGGCGGCGACGCGCTCGGCGACGGGCAGGTCGGTGCCTTCCGGGCGCAGATCTCCGGCGCGCAGCGCGTATCCGTCGACCGCGGCGTTGTCGTGGGGCGGGACGTCGATCGGTGAGACCACGTCCTCCGCCAGCACCCGGTCCAGCGCGCTGTCCAGCGGCACGGTCTCGATTCCCGTCACCGGATGCAGCCGGTCGCGCAGGCGGTCCAGTGCCGTCTCGACCGACAGCGGCTTCTCATCCGCCGCGAAACAGTCGTCGGGGAGCCGCGTCATCTCGCCGCCTCCAGCGGGACCGCCCGGTCCACGACGAGATCGGCGAGGGCTGGGATGTCGGAGAGGCTGAGTACCGGACGACCGCAATCCGTCAAGGGCGCGTCGGTGGCGACGGCGACGATTTCGGGGTCGTCCGGCCAGAGCGGCGCTTTGCCGAGTGCCGGCCGGTGCACCTCGATTTTTGGGATCGGGTCGAACTTGAACCCTTCGACGAGCACGATATCTACCGTAGTCAGGCGTGCGACAAGATCGCGCAGGGTGGGTTCCGGGGCGTCCCGCAACTCGTGCATCAGGGCGAAACGGTGGCCGGAACTGATCATGACCTCTCGGGCACCGGCGGTGCGGTGGATGAAGCTGTCCTTGCCGGGGCGGTCGATATCGAAATCGTGGTGGGCGTGTTTCACGGTCGACACCGTCAGGCCACGCGCCGCCAGCGCCGGAATCAGCGCCCGCAACAGGGTGGTCTTTCCGCTGCCGGACCAGCCGGCGATCCCAAGAACGCGTTTCATCCTACCGGATTCACGACTTAGACATAAATCCCTGGATACGGTTGTTTCGGGCGGACCGCAAATATAGGTTCGCTCACGTCGGTTTCCCCCGGAGAGATATCGTTGAGGCGACTGCAACTGAGAATGTTCGGTAAGATCCTGCGCCAGTGGCGCCGGACCAGCATGTCGCCGGGCGTGATATCGAGATCCATGTGCATGGGCATGGCCGTCGGCTTCTCGCCGACCGTCGGCCTGCAGGCCGTCATCTGCTTTATCATCGCCCTGCTGTGCAACCGGTTCTGGCGGCCGGCGATGTTCGACTGGGTGATCGCCCTGGTCGGCTCGCTGGTGGTGAACCCGCTGACCATGGTGCCGACCTACACGTTCTACTACTGGATCGGCTGTCAGATGATGAACTGCTCCGGTCTGGTGGAGTTCCAGGACGCCGAACATATCAAGGATCTGATCTTCGCCCTCGGCGACGGCACCATGGCGGTTCTCCTCGGATCGGTGCCGTTCATGCTCGCCGGGCTCCCGACCGGGTATTTTCTCGGGCGCCTGGTCGAGCGGGTGCTGGAGGCGCGGGCTCACCGCCGCCGGGTCCGTCTTCTGGAGGTCGCCCGCCGGCGCCGGGAGCAGGAGTTGCGCGCCGCCCAGAGCGCGCGATAGCCGGAACCGCCCGATCCGGCCGGCGACGGGCCGCGCGCCTAGCCGCTGAAATCTCGACCGTTTTCTTTGCCGCGCCCCTATGGCGTAATGCCGTCTCTCACGCCCGACAGAGTCTTCCTCCGGGCCCGGCGATCGGATTGCGATGCTTGCCCAACTGCCTAATCTGCTGACGATCTCCCGCATTCTCGCGGTGGTCCCGGTCGTCGTCTGCCTCTGGTTCGGGGGCGAAACCCTGCGCTGGGTGGCGCTCGGATTCTATGCGTTCGCCAGTGTCACCGACTATCTCGACGGGTATCTCGCCCGCGCCTGGGAGGTTCAGTCGGGGCTCGGCCGCCTGCTCGACCCGATTGCAGACAAGCTGCTGGTCGGGGCGTCGCTGCTGGTCCTTGTGGCGCTCGACCATATCGCCGGGCTGACCGTTCTTGCCGCGCTGGTGATCCTGCTGCGCGAGATCCTGGTCTCGGGGCTTCGGGAGTTCCTCGCCGAGCTGCGGGTCAGCATGCCGGTCAGCCGGCTGGCGAAGTGGAAGACGACCGTTCAGCTCCTCGCGATCGGCTTCCTGATCATCGGCGACGATTCCCCGGACTGGATCGACGCCCGGCTTGTCGGTGAGGTCGGCCTATGGATCGGCGCGGTGCTGACGCTCTATACCGGATGGGACTATCTGAACGCCGGCCTGCGCCACGTCTCCGCGGAAGCCGACGACCGGTAGGCCACGGAGCCCCGGGACGATGGGGCGGGCGCTGTGAGAGGGCCGCTCCGCCCGCGCCCGGTCCTTTTCTCTCCCTCCCCGGGTTTGTTCCGTGGCGAGCCGTCCCGCAGGCGCGAAACGCATCCAGGTCGCGGCGGGCTCCAGTGTGGACCCCGGAATGAATTCGGGGAGTGGGTGGACATGAAGGGGGAGGCGTTCACCCATCCTCGTGGAAGTGGTCGTAGACCTTTTTCGCCACCGCCTTGCTGATCCCGTCGACCGCCTCCAAATCGCCGAGCCCGGCGCGGGAGACTCCGCGGGCCGAGCCGAAATGGTGCATCAGCGCCTTCTTGCGCTTGGCGCCGATACCCGCGATCTCGTCCAGCGGGTTGGCGCTGATCGCCTTGGTGCGTTTCGCGCGGTGGGTCTCGATGGCGAAGCGGTGTGCCTCGTCGCGCAGCCGCTGCAGGAAGTAAAGAACGGGATCGCGCCGCTCCATCAGAAACGGTTCGCGGTCGGGCATGAAGAACCGCTCGCGGCCGGCGTCCCGGTCGGGGCCCTTGGCGACGCCGACCACCGCCACGTCGTCGATGCCGAGCTCCTCGAACACCTCCCGCGCCACGGTGAGCTGGCCCTGTCCGCCGTCGACCAGGATCAGGTCCGGCCAAGCGCCGGTGGTTCTCTCCGGATCCTCCTTCAAGGCGCGGCCGAAGCGGCGGGTGAGCACCTGGCGCATCATGGCGTAGTCGTCGCCGGCCTCGACCTCGGCCAGCCCGTCCTGTGACGCGCTCTCCCGCCCGGTCACGTTGCGGATGTTGAACTTGCGGTAGGCGTTCTTCATCAGCCCGTCCGGCCCGGCCACGATCATCGCGCCGACGGCGTTCGACCCCTGGATGTGGGAGTTGTCGTAGACCTCGATCCGCTCCGGGGTGCTGTCCAGGCCGAAGGCGGCAGCGACGCCATCCAAGAGTTTCCGCTGCGACGCGCTCTCGGCCATACGGCGGCCCAGCGCCTCGCGGGCGTTCGTTAGAGCGTGATCCATGAGCTTGCGCCGGCCGCCGCGCTGGGGCCGCGACAGTTCGACCTTCCGTTCGGCCCGGGTCGACAGCGCCTCGGCGATCAGGTCGACCTCGCCGATATCGTGGCTGACCAGGATCAGGCGCGGCGGCACCTTGTCGTCGTAGAACTGGCCGATGAAGGCGGCGAGCACGTCCTCGGGCTCGGTCTGCTTGTCGTGGGCCGGGAAGTACGCGCGGTTGCCGAAGTTGCTGCCGGCCCGGAAGAAGAAGACCTGGATGCAGGTCTGGCCGCCCTCGGCGTGCAGGGCGATCACGTCGGCTTCCTCCACCCCCTCGACGTTGATGTCCTGGTTGGCCTGCACGGCGGTCAGCGCGCGGATCCTGTTGCGGTAGATCGCGGCGGTCTCGAACTCCAGCGCCTCCGCCGCCTCCTGCATGCGGGTGGCGAACTCGCGCTGGATCGCGCTGCTGTTGCCGGTCAGGAATCGGGTCGCGTCCTCGACCTGGCGGGCGTACTCGGCCTCGCTCACATAGCCGACGCAGGGCGCCGAGCAGCGCTTGATCTGGTACTGGAGGCAGGGCCGCTGGCGGTTGGAGAACATGCTGTCCGTGCAGTTCCGCAGCAGAAAGGCCCGCTGAAGGGCCGTGATCGTGCGGTTGACCGCGCCGGCCGAGGCGAACGGGCCGAAATACTGGCCCTTTCGCTTGCGCGCGCCCCGGTGCTTGGCGAGCTGCGGGTAGGGGTGGTCGCCGGTGACCAGGATGTGGGGGAACGACTTGTCGTCGCGCAGCAGCACGTTGAAGCGCGGCTTCAGGCGCTTGATCAGGTTGCTCTCGAGCAGCAGCGCTTCCACCTCGGTATGCGTCCGCACGATCTCCATCGATGCGGTTTCGCTGACCATGCGGAAGATCCGGTGCGGGAGCTTCGCCGGGTGGGTGTAGTTCACCACCCGCTTCTTCAGGTTGCGCGCTTTGCCCACGTAGAGCACGTCGCCATGCTCGTCGAGCATGCGGTAGACGCCCGGTGCATTGGGGAGCGTGCGGACCTGATCCCGGATCACGCCGACGCCGCGTTCGATGTCGGGAACGGTCCGCCGGCCGCGCCGCGCCCGCTCCGTTCCCGTCGGGGGATCGTGAAAATCGCCGTCTGCCAATGGCTTGCTCATGGGGTTCCCCCGCAGCTCCGGACGGTCGCACCGAGGCGCGGAAAAGACGCGCACAGCGTGCGGTTTCTTAATCCACGATTCCTGTGGGTAAGTCTGTTGAAAACACCGTTCGCCGCGCCCGGACCCCGCAGACTCCATGGGCTCGAACGGGAATGCCTAGTTTTTGAGCAAATCATTAAGTATCTGAAATTAATGAATATTATTCGATTCGGTCTGGTCGGTGTCGTTGTCGCCCGAGACTTCCTTGACATTGAGGTTACAGCCTTCCGGGACAACACTCGGTGTGAACAAGTCTCGCGGTGATCTTGCCGCCAACCGCAGCGCCGGCAAGAGCACGGTCAGACGACTGCTTGAGATTTATTTCACGAAATCGAGTGAAGGATTACAACAAGCCTGTGGCCCGGACCAGTCCCGGGGGCCATCCCGGATCCGGCGCCTTACCCTGCCGGATGCGTCAGTCGCGCGGGGTGTCGGGACCTGGCGGCGCCCACCAGAGGTGCTGACCGGCATCGACGGCGATCATCTGTCCGGTGACCGACCGGGCGGTCGCCAGATACAGGACGGCGTCTGCAACTTCCTCGGGATCGGCCCCGTGCTGCAGCGGCATGGCCCGCGCCTGGTCGTCGAACTGGTCCTGCTCTTGGTGGATGCTCGGCAGGATCGGGCCGGGACCGACGCCGTTGACCCGGATCCGCGGCGCGAGGCCGAGGGCCAGGGTGCGGGTCAGGCCCCAGAGGCCGACCTTGCTCAGGGTGTAGGACAGGAAGTCCTCGGTCAGGTTCCAGACCCGCTGGTCGATGATGTTGACCACGGCTCCGTCGGACGTCTCCGGCAGCTGCGCGGCGAACTGCTGGGTCAGGACCAGCGGCGCGCGCAGATTGGGCTCCATGTGACGGTCCCAGCTCTCCCGCGTGGCGGTCGCCAGTGTGTCGCGCTCGAAGGTCGAGGCGTTGTTGACGAGCAGGCCGACCGGGCCGAGCTCGGCCGCGACGCGCGGCAACAGTGCGCCGACCTGGGACTCGTCGCCGAGGTCGGCGGAGACGGCTACCGCCTTGACGCCGAGCGCCCGGATGTCGTCGGCGGTCTGCTCCGCCGCGTCGCGCGACGTGCCGTAGTGAACGCCGATGTTCCACCCCTCGCCGGCGAGTTTCAGCGCCACGGCGCGGCCGACCCGGCGCGCGGCGCCGGTGACGAGGGCGGTCTTTGGGACGGGCTGCGTGACGCGTTGCGACATGGGAGCGCTCAAGGTCCAGAGATTAGGGTCTAGAGATCAGGAGGTGGAAATCAGGAGGCGGCGAAGGTCAGGGTGCTGACGGGGACGAACTGGTTGGCGATGAAGGCCACATAGGCGGCGAAGAACACCAGCGCCCAGGGTCGGCTGAAGGAGGGCAGTTTGATCGCCATGGCGACGAAGACGACGGTAACGCCCAGCATGAACCACAGGTCGAGGGACATCACCTCGGCCGGGATCGGCAGCGGCTGGACGAGCGCCACGGTGCCCAGAATGCCGAGGGTGTTGAAGATGTTCGAGCCGATGATGTTGCCGAGCGCGACGTCGCTGTGGCGGCGCAGGGCCGCAACCAGGGTGGTTGCCAGCTCGGGCAGGGAGGTTCCGACGGCGACGACGGTGATGCCGATCACGGTCTCGGAGATTCCGGCCCGGGCGGCGACATCCACCGCCCCGTCGACCAGAAAGCGGGCACCGAGGAGAACGCCGATCAGGCCGCCCACCGTGTACAGCGCGCTGCGCCACACCCCGGTCGGCAGGGAATCGAACTCTTCGACTTCCTTGGCATGCACGCTGTCCGGACGCCGGCGCTCCTCGTAATAGCAGTAGAAGAGATAGCCGAAGAGGAGTGCCAGCATCAGGCCGCCGTGCCAGCGCTCGATGATGCCGTGCACACCCGTGGCGACGAAGATCAGTGTTCCGAGAATCAGCGCCAGGCCGTCACGGCGCAGCGGTGCGCCGCCGCACACGAAGGGTGCGATCACGCCGACGGTGCCGATCATCAGCAGGATGTTGGCGATGTTCGAGCCGATCACGTTGCCGATCGCGATGCCCGGCGACCCGGACATCGCGGCTTTCAGGCTGACGAACAATTCCGGCGCGGAGGTGCCGAAGGCGATCACCGTCAGGCCGATCACGTGGGGGCTGATGTCGAGGCGGCGGGCGATGGCGACGGCGCCGCGGATCATGGTCTCCGCGCCGACCAGGAGCAGAACGAGCCCGACGAAGATGAGGGCGGCCGAAATCATGCCTGCATCCCGCGACGGCCGCCGATGCTGTGCGCGGGACCCTCGGGGCCGGTGCGCGTTCTGGCGATCAGTCGGAGTGGCGGCAGGGTCATGTATGACAGCGGGCTGGTGGCGGGTAAGCGCGTCGCGCGTGACCCATAGGAATGGTGCGCCATGACGAAATTTCAATGATTGTATACGAGGGTTCTTCGCGCGCCGGCTAGCCGGTCGGCCATCGATTGTCTACGATCCGCCCGCCGGCGATCTGGATCGGCCCGATTCACAGACCCGAACGGAGACGTAGCGTTGGAAAGCCTGCTGGACGCCTTCGACACGATGCAGTCGAGCGCCCACGGCAGCCCGATCGGCGATGCGCTGATTTTCCTCGCGGCGGCTGTGCTGTTCGCTCCGCTGCTGCGGCGCCTGAAATTCAGCCTCGTCCTGGGCTACCTGGCGGCGGGAGCCATGATCGGCCCGCACGGTCTCGGCATCATCGAGGATGTCACCGAGACCCGCGAGCTGGCGGAGATCGGCGTCGTCTTCCTGCTCTTCACCATCGGTCTCGAGCTTTCCTTCGCGCGTCTGAAGGTCATGCGCCGGCTGGTCTTCGGATTCGGGACGGCACAGGTCGCGGTCACCGGTGTCCTGATCGCCGCGGCGGCGCTGTTCCTCGGCCAGACCTACGTCTCGGCGGCGACGATCGGCGCGGCGCTCGCCCTGTCCTCCACGGCGTTCGTCATCCAGCTCATGAACGAGCGCGGCGAGCTGGCGACCCGCCACGGGCGCGCGTCGTTCTCTGCCCTGCTGTTCCAGGATCTCGCCGTCGTTCCCATCGTGGTCGTGGTACCGCTGCTCGGCCAGGAACTGAGCGGCTGGTCGATCGCGGTCGAGCTGGTCAAGGTGGTCGGGATGGCCATGGCGGCGCTGGTCGTCATCGTCGTCGCCGGACGCCAGCTCCTGCGGCCGCTCTATCACGTCATCGCCTCGGCCGGCGCGCCGGAGCTGTTCACCGCCATGACCCTGCTGGTGGTCCTCGGCATCGGCTGGGCCACCCAGCAGGTCGGGCTGTCGATGGCGCTCGGCGCCTTCCTCGCCGGCCTGCTGCTCTCGGAGAGCGAGTTCCGCCATCAGGTGGAGGCGGATATCGAGCCGTTCCGCGGCATCCTGCTCGGCCTGTTCTTCATGACCGTCGGCATGTCGGTCGATATCGGCCTCGCCTTCCGCGAGGTGTTTACGGTGCTGAGCTATCTCGGCGGGCTGGTCGCGCTGAAGTTCGCCGTGGTGCTCGGCCTCGCGCTCGCCTTCCGGATGCCCTTTGGGGTCAGTCTGCGAAGCGCCGCATTACTGGCTCAGGGCGGCGAGTTCGCCTTCGTGATCCTCGGGATCGCCGCCGCCTCGGCGGTGGTGCCCGACGCGACCGTCGATCTGCTGTTCCTGGTGGTCGCGATCTCCATGGCGGTGACGCCGGTCGTCGTCTGGGCGATCAGCCGGACCGCCGTCTTCTTCGAGCAGCAGGAGAACAAGACCCTCGCCGCCGATACCGACCACGACTTCGAGATGAGTGACCATGTGATCATCGCCGGCTTCGGCAGGGTCGGCCACACCGTGGCCCGGCTGCTCGACGCCAGGATGGTGCCCTATGTCGCGGTCGACACCGATGCGCAGAACGTCCGGGACGGCCGGCGGGACGGCCACACGGTCTACTACGGCGACGCGAGCCGGCCGGAGGTGCTGCACAAGCTCGGCGGCGAGCGCGCCCGCGCCGTGGTCCTGACCATGTCCACCGACGGGCACGCGGTCGAGCGGACCGTCCACCACCTGGCCGGCCGGCTGCCGGGCCTACCGATCTTCGCCCGGGCCCGCGATCCCCTGCACGCGCGGCGCCTGGAGGAACTCGGGGCGGCCGGGACGGTCGTTGAGACGATGGAGGCCAGCCTGCAGCTTGGCGGCGCGGTGCTGCGTCAGAGCGGCGCCGAGTGGGCGGATATCGAGGAGCTGATCCGGGGGCTGCGGATGGTCGATGGGATCGGCCGTCCCATCGGCGAGCGGCCGGACGGGGACGGCGCCGGCGCGGCACCGCCTGAGGACCCGCTCCTGGTCGCTGCCCAATGGGCCGAGGAGGAGGAGCAGGCGCGCGCCCGCGAGGCGCCCCTCGGGATCGAGGCCGCGGCGGGCGATCCGGACGACACCGAGATGGCGCATGCCGCTTCGATCAAGGACGGTGAGGCGGTCGACGCCGAGAGGCCCGGCGATCCGGACCGGACGGTCGCTTCCGAGGCGAATCCGGAGCCGACCGGTCGCCGTGAGGCTCCACCGACCGATCCCGCCCGCCGGAATTGATCTCGGTCAAGGATCGCCCGTCCGTCCGTCACTAGCGTGGCCGTATTCTGACGCGAAAGGGCACGACCATGACCACCGACCTGCACCACGATATCGGCCGCGAATTTCCCGAGCTGAAGGACAAGATCCATATCCTGAAGACGGAGAATGCCCATTTCGCGAAGCTGTTCGACGCCTATCACGAGGTGGACCGGGAAGTGGCCCGCATCGAGGCGGAGGTCGCGCCCGCCTCGGACAGCTATGCGGAGGAATGCAAGAAGAAGCGTGTGGCGCTGAAGGACCAGATCTTCGCCATGCTGCGGGCCTCGTAGGCAGTCCGCGCGCACCGGGCTGGCTCGGGCGCGATCATTCCCGCAAGCGGGCTCGCGCCGGCGGGCGGGGGGTCATCGGTGGACCAAGGGTGGATGGCGAGCGCCGCTACCGGCTCCGCCGCCGGCGCCCCTTGCCCTTGCCACCCTTTTCGGGCGGGCGCCCGCTCGGCGGCTGGATCGCCACCTTCAGCTTCACCACCCCACCCTTGGGCAGCGGTTTGCCGTCCACCGTCATGCCGAGTTCGGCCGCTTCAAGGCGCTTCAGCTCGTCGCGGATGCGGGCCGCCTCCTCGAACTCCAGATCGGCGGCGGCGGTCTTCATCGCCGCCTCCAACTCCTCGATGATCTGCCGGATCGGCTTGTCCACCAGCTCGCCTTCGCCGGTGCCGGTCTCGACCGACACGTGGTCGCCGCGCTCGTACACGCTCTGAAGGATGTCGCCGATGTTCTTCTTCACGCTCTCCGGCGTGATGCCGTGCTTCTCATTGTACTCCATCTGACGCTGACGCCGCCGCTCGGTCTCGCCCAGCGCGTATTCCAGGCTGTCGGTCATGGTGTCGGCGTAGAGCAGGACCTTGCCTTCCACGTTCCGCGCCGCCCGGCCGATGGTCTGCACCAGGGAGGTCTTGGAGCGCAGATACCCTTCCTTGTCGGCGTCGAGGATGCAGACCAGCGCACATTCCGGGATATCCAGCCCCTCGCGCAGCAGGTTGATGCCGATCAGCACGTCGAAGATGCCGAGGCGCAGGTCGCGAATGATCTCGATGCGCTCGAGCGTATCCACGTCGGAGTGGATGTAGCGCACCTTGATGCCGGCCTCGTTCATGTACTCGGTCAGCGCCTCGGCCATCTTCTTGGTGAGCGTGGTGATCAGCACCCGGTGGCCCCTGGCGGCGGCGTCCTGGCATTCTGCGATGCAGTCGTCGACCTGGCTCTTGGTCGGGCGGATCTCGCAGACCGGGTCGATCAGGCCCGTCGGGCGCACCACCTGCTCGGTGAAGACGCCGCCGGTCCGCTCCAGCTCCCATGGGCCCGGGGTGGCCGAGACGAAGACCGTCTGCGGGCGCATGTCCTCCCACTCCTCGAACTTGAGCGGTCGGTTATCCATGCAGGAGGGTAGGCGGAAGCCGTATTCCGACAGGGTCAGCTTGCGGGCGTAGTCGCCCTTGTACATGCCGCCGATCTGCGGGACCGTGACGTGGCTCTCGTCGACGATCAGCATCGCGTTCTCGGGCAGGTATTCGAACAGGGTGGGCGGCGGCTCGCCCGGATTGCGGCCCGAGAGATAGCGCGAGTAGTTCTCGATCCCGGCGCAGGAGCCGGTCGCCTCGATCATCTCCATGTCGAAGGTGGTGCGCTGCTCCAGGCGCTGGGCCTCGAGCAGCTTGCCGGCCCGGTTCAGCTCGTCGAGCCGGCCCTTGAGCTCTTCCTTGATCTGGCGGGCGGCCTGCTGGAGCGTCGGTTTCGGCGTCACGTAGTGGCTGTTGGCGAAGACCCGGATCTGGTCGAGACCCTGGCTCTTCTCGCCGGTCAGTGGGTCGAACTCCTGGATCGCCTCCAACTCGTCGCCGAACAGCGACAGGCGCCAGGCGCGGTCCTCCAGGTGGGCCGGGAAGATCTCGAGGCTGTCGCCCCGCACCCGGAAGGTACCGCGGTGGAAACTGGCGTCGTTGCGCTTGTACTGGAGCTCGACCAGCCGGCGCATGACCGCGTTGCGGTCGATCCGCTCGCCGACCTTCAGCTTGAGGATCATGTTGCCGTAGGTCTCGACCGCGCCGATACCGTAGATGCAGGACACGGAGGCGACGATGATCACGTCCTCGCGCTCCAGCAAGGCGCGGGTGGCGGCGTGGCGCATCCGGTCGATCTGCTCGTTCACCGAGGCTTCCTTCTCGACGAAGGTGTCGGTGCGCGGGACATAGGCTTCCGGCTGGTAGTAGTCGTAGTAGGAGACGAAGTACTCCACCGCGTTGTGCGGGAAGAAGCTCTTCATCTCGCCATAGAGCTGCGCGGCCAGGGTCTTGTTCGGCGCCAGGATCAGCGCCGGTCGCTTCACCTCCTGGATCACATGCGCCATCGTGAAGGTCTTGCCCGACCCGGTGACGCCCAACAGAACCTGATCCAGTTCGCCCTGCTGGATTCCGCCGGTCAGCTCCTCGATCGCATTCGGTTGATCGCCGGCGGGCGCGAATTCGGACACCACCTGGAACGGCACGCCCTGGTCCTGGGCGGCGACATCGGCCTTGATCTCGGCGGTGATCGCCCGGTTGGTGGCGTTCACCTCCTCGCGCAGGCCGCGGAGATGTTCGAGTTGGGTGTCGATCAGTTCGGTGCTCATGGCCGAAACATAGGGCGGGGGGTACGAAAAGGGAACGATTGACTCGGTGTGCGCGATCGTTCTCTCAAACCGCAACCGCGGACGCGGTCCAGCGTTGCCCGGTGATGGGATTTCAGTTTGCAGGGGCGGATCGGGTCGAGCGCGTCGAGGCGATCAGCCGTGTGGGCTACGCGGCCCATGGCGTCATCTATTTCCTGGTCGGCTGGTTCGCGGTGCGCGCGTCTCTCGATCTCGGATCGCCGACCGACACCCAGGGGGCCCTAGATCGCCTGGTTGGCGGACCGTTCGGCTGGGCGATGCTTGGCGCCCTGGCGCTCGGCCTGCTCTGCTACGCGGTCTGCGGGCTGGTGGAGGCGCTGTTCGATCTCCACGAGGAGGGCGACCGGCCGCGCGGCCTGGCCTCCCGGTCCGGGCGTCTGATCAGCGCCCTGATCCATTTCGGTCTCGCCGGATACGCCGCCGCCCTGGCGGTCGGGCTGACAGTGTCGGGCGGCAGCGCCCAGGGCTGGACGGCGTGGCTGATGGCCAAACCTTACGGACCCACGATGATCGTCGGCGTTGGTGCTGTGGTCTTCGCGATCGCCGTCATACAGGCGCGGATCGCGTGGACGGACGGGTTCATGGACAACCTGGTGATCGACGACGACATGCGCGGTTTCGCCCGACTGGTCGGCCGCGCTGGTTACTACGCCCGTGCCGTGGTCATGCTGCTGGTCTGCGTCTTCATGGTGAGTGCCGGCTGGACCGCGGATGCCAGTCAGGCCGGCGGTCTGGCCGAGGCGCTGCGCGGGCTGCAGCGCCAACCCTACGGGCCGGCAATGCTCGCCGTGGTCGCGGTCGGCCTGGTGATGTTCGGCGTGTCGAGTTTCGTGCAGGCGGCCTACCGCCGAGCGACGGGCGATTTCTGACCGGGTCCGCGCCTCTCCGGCAAGCTCAGATCGGCAGGCGGATCGCCGCCCGAAGGCCGCCGAGCGGCGAATCCTCCAGGGTCAGGTCGCCGCCATGGCTGCGGACGATGTCGCGGCTGATGGTCAGGCCGAGGCCGGTACCGCCGGTCTCCGGGTTGCGTGACGGCTCCAGCCGCTTGAACGGCTGGAAGGCTTCCTCCCGCTTGTCGTCCGGAATGCCGATGCCGTCGTCGTCGACCAGGATCTCGACCGTGTCCCCGACCCGCATCACGGCCACGTTGACCCGGCTGCCGTAGCGCGCGGCGTTCTGGATCAGATTGGCGACGGCGCGGCGCAGGGCGTCCGGCCGGGCGGGCAGGACGGCTGCGCCGTCGTCCGGCTGTTCGTAGACGATCCGACTGCCGCCGCGGCGCTCGTTGGCGATCAGGTCGTTCACCAGGGTGCCGACGTCGATCTCGACGGGCGTCTCCGCACCCTCGCCGCGGGCGAAGGCAAGGTAGCCTTCGACCATGCGCTCCATCTCGGTCACGTCGGCCTTGAGCTCCGCGGTGTCCTCATTGTCGCCGAGCATGGCCAGCTCGAGCTTCATCCGGGTCAGCGGGGTGCGCAGGTCGTGGCTCACCCCGGCCAGCATTTCGGTGCGCTGGGTGAGCTGCCGATTGATCCGGTCCCGCATCTGCAGGAACGCGGCGGAAGCCTGCCGCACCTCGGTGGCGCCCTCCGGCTTGAACCCGGTCACGTCGCGGCCGAGACCGAAGGCGCGCGCCGCGATGGCGAGCCGGCGGATCGGCCGGATCTGGTTGCGCATGAACACGATGGCGATGGCGAACAGGACGAGGGAAGAGCCGACCATCCACAGCAGGAACACGTAAGTGGTCGAGGTGAACAGCCGCTTCTTGTGGGCGATCACCTGGAGCACGCCGGACGGGAGCTGGACCAGGATCTCGATCCGACGGTCGATGGTGTCCGTGTTCATGACGTAGGGGCGGCGGACCTTCGTGTGCATGGCGTCCTGCATCGCCACCTGGGTCTGGTCGAACACCGAGAAGCTCGGCCGGTTCGGCAGAATGCCTTCCGGCCGCCAGCTCAGCTCGATATCGAAATGCCGGATCGACCGCTTCGACAGGGCGGCGACCTCCTGTTCGGAGATCGGCGGTCTGAGCTCCTCCACCAGGAAGGCGATGTCGCCGGCCAGGCTGTGGACCAGGCGGCGGGTCATGATCTCCCAGTGCCGTTCGTAGAAGACGTAGGTGGAGATCACCTGCATCAGCACGAGCGGCGTGACGATGATCAGCAGGGCTCGGCCGAACAGGGTCTTCGGCAGATAGCGCTTCAGTCGACGCTTGGGTGTGTCCTTTCGGCGCGTGCCCGCCTCGTCAGTGCGCGCGCCGTCGGCATGCGCCCCCTCGGGACGCAGGCCGGGGCCGATGGGACCGTCTCGGGTGATCTCCGCCATTCGACAAATGCTCCGGGCCGGGGGCTTCGTCCGCTGCCATGGATGTCGTCCGTTCCGAGGCGCCGTCCATCCCGGGGCGTCCCCGATGCCATCGAGAATAGCAGGTCGGTCGCCGGACCGCGCCCCCGCCGGCCGTGCGGCGGGCGGGAGCGGGATCGGCGGTGTCAGCCGTAATTCTGGCCGCCGTCCACCGCCACGGTCTGTCCGGTCACCCAGTTGGCGGCCTCGGAGACCAGGAAGGCGGCGACCCGCGCCACCTCGTCCGGCGTGCCCATCCGGCCGAACGGGATCGTGTCGCGGGTGGCGAAGTACTTGTCCGGCTCGTTGTAGCGGCGCCATTCCCAGCTGCCGCCCGGAAACTCGATCGAGCCGGGGGCGATGCAGTTGACGCGGATCCGCTGCTGCGCGTAACGCACGGCGTGGGACTGGGTGAGCTGGATCACCGCCGCCTTCACGGCGCCGTAGGGAATCGACCCGCTCGGCCCGATGCCCGAGATGGACGAGATGTTCAGCACGCTGCCCGCGGTCTTCTCCAGATGCGGAGCGGCGGCCCAGGTTGCGCGCACGACGCCCATCAGATCGACGTCGATCCCCTTCTTCCATCCGTCCTCGTCGTCGGTGGCGCCGAAACCGGAGGGGTTGTTCACCAGGGCGAACAGGCCGCCCAGTTTGCCCGCCGCGTCGTCCACATAGGCGGCCAGCGCCTCGGCGTCGGCGACGTCGCAGATCGCACCGTGGATCTTCTCCTTGGGCGCCCCGTCGCCGAGATCGGCCAGGGCGCTGTCCAGGGACTCCCGGCTTCGCCCGCAGATCGATACCTTCGCCCCTTCCGCCAGACAGGTTTTGGCGATGGCTAGGCCGATGCCCCGGGTGCCGCCGGTCACGATCACGCCCTTGCCCGAGAGTCCCAGGTCCATATCCGTCTCCTGAATTGATGAGCGGCGACTTTACGGGCGGTATCCGGCGGCGCCAAGGCGTCGCATGCCCGCCGGTCGGCCCGGGATACCGGCAAAACGCCATCTTGCCGAACGGCGCGCCCGCTGCTTCGATGGCGGTGCAACGAACGAGCAGAGTTTCCGTCGATGACCGATCGCCAGTCTTCCGCCGCAGGGACGCCCGCCGGGGTGGCGCTGCCGTACCGCTTGCGTCTGCCCGGACCGACCGCGGTGCCCGAACGGGTGCTCAAGGCGGCCGCCCGACCGATGCTGGCCCATCGCGGCCCTGAGTTCCTGGCGCGATTCCAGGCGATTCAGAGCCGATTGCAGCCGATCCTGGGGCGGTCCGGCGTGCCGCCGTTCCTGTTCGCCTCCACCGGGATCGGCGCCATGGAATCGGCGGTGGTCAATCTCGCCGGGCCGGGCAGTCGGGTGCTGATCACCACCAACGGCCAATGGGGACCGGTGTTTCGCCGGCTGGCGGAGGCGATCGGGGCCGAGGTCGACGAGGTGGTCTCGGATCGGGGCGACCCGATCGATCTGGACGGCGTGCGCAAGGCGCTGAAGGAAAAAGCTTACGACGCGGTGCTGACCGTCCATAGCGAGAGCTCGACCGGCGCGCTCACCGACCTGAAGGCGCTCGGCGCAATCGTCGCGGAGACCGACGCCGTTCTCGCCTGCGACAGCGTCAGCGGCCTCGGCGGTGCAGAGATGCGGGCCGACGCGTGGGGTGTCGACGTGGTCGTCTCGGCGTCGCAGAAGGCGCTGATGTGTCCGCCGGGCCTCGGCATCGCCAGCATCAGCGAGAAGGCCTGGGCGCTGATCGACAGAGACGATCGCGGGCCGCGCAGCTATTTCGATTACCGGCGGTTCAGGCCCATGGCCGAGAAGGGGGAGCCGACCTACACCGCGCCCGTGGCCATGCTGAACGCTCTGGACGAGGCCCTGACGATGATCTCCGAGGAAGGGGCGGACGCGGCGCTGGCCCGGCACGGACGGTTGAACCGGGCGTTGAGCGCCGGACTCCGTGCCCTCGGCTTCTCGGTGTTCCCGGCCGGCACGCCGAGCCCGACCCTGGTGGTGGCGAAGACGCCGGACGGGGTGTCGGCGCCGGCGCTGATCGACCGGCTGTCGGCCGGCTACAACGCGGTGATCGCCGGGACCCGGTTCGAGGATCTGAAGGACCGGCTGGTGAGGATCGGCACCATGGGATACGTCACCGATTCCGACATCCTGACGGATATCCACCAGATCGCATGCGCCATGTCCGATCTCGGGAGTGCCGCGGACGGGGGCGGTGCACTGGCGGCGACCGCGGCCGAGCTGACCTCCTGACCGGAGCCGGCCGGCCGGCGTAGCCCTCGGTGCTCACCGGTCGGCCGAGATCGTGGTATCGGTGAACGAACGATAGCATCACGGGTCATCGATGGACGATTTCGAGAATATCCTCGACCGCAACCGGCAATGGGCCGACCGGATCAAGGCGGCCAACCCCGACTACTTCGCCAAGCTGTCGCAGCAGCAGACGCCGGATATCCTCTGGATCGGCTGCGCCGACAGCCGGGTCCCGGCGAACCAGATCCTCGACCTTCCGCCGGGCGAGGTCTTCGTCCACCGCAACATCGCCAACATGGTGGTGCCCTCGGACCTGAACTGCCTCTCGGTCCTGCAGTATGCCGTCGAGGTCCTCGAGGTCAGCCACATCCTCGTGTGCGGCCATTACGGGTGCGGCGGCGTAAGAGCGGCCATGGCCGGCACCGACAACGGGCTGATCGATAACTGGCTCAACCACATCCGCCTGGTGCAAAGGCTGCATGCCGGCGAGCTGCCTGACGACATGCGGGAGGAAGAGGCGCTGGACCGGCTCTGCGAGCTGAATGTGGTCGAGCAGGTCGACAATGTCTGCCGGACGACCATTGTCCGCGACGCCTGGGCGCGCGGCCGGCGGCTTCGGGTCCACGGGGTCGTCTACAGCCTGAAGGACGGCATCCTGAACGAGCTCTGCCTCCGGCAGTCGTGATGCCTCTCCGGCGTCGGTAAGGTTTCGTTAACTTTTTCCGGACTAGGGTTCGCGCGCACATATTTTTGATGCCGGCCAAGGGCTTGGGGGAGCCCGGCATCGCCAGCCTCGGGGGACTCATGTACGGACCGTATGCCGACTCTATCGGCCCGGAATTGCCGGGTGGCTGGATCGAGAACGACCATGCCCGCATCGACGTTGCGCATGTGGAATGCAAGAATCCGATCCGGCAGTTCTTCTCCTACTACCGGTCCCTGGACGACCGGGACCTGCCGCGCTGGAGCGAGTTCGATATCTGCGCCGTCCCGCCCAAGGTGGTGAGCCATATCGCGCTCGGCCGGCCGGAATACGGCGCCGGGGACACGGATGTGCCTGACCATTTCGTATACACGCTGCAGGGTGGCGTGATCCGCGTGCTGACCGGCCGGTCTCTCATCGGCGAACCCGTCGGCCGGGTACCGGGCTTCACCCGCAAGAGCTGCCTGTCCCATGAGGTGTCGGACGCCGTTCTCGGCCGCTGCGTGGTCTGCTCCCGATTCGTCGTGGAGACGAATGAGCCGAGCGACCTGCAGCTGACCCGCGGCCTGTTCCCGTTTTCGGGCGACAGCCGCCCGATCGAGCGGCTGGTCGTCGTCGTCGCCAGCCCGTCGTCCGTCCACTGATCGCCGGTACCCGAGCGGGGTGACCGCCGCCGCAGTCGCTCAGGCGGCGAGACCGGCGATACGGGCCAGGACCGCCGCGTTCGAGCGGATACCGTTGTGGAAACACACCAGCTCGAACTTCTCGTTCGGAGAATGGACCCGATCGTCCGCCAGGCCGAAGCCGAGCAGGATAGAGTCGATCCCGAGATACCGTTTGATCGACCCCACGGCAGGGATCGAGCCGCCGGAGCCGATCAGGAAGGCGTCGCGCCGGAAGACGTCCTTCAGCCCGGCCTGGGCCGCCTGCAGGTAGGGCGAGTCCGTGGGAACGCGGATCGCCGGCGCCTCGCCGAGCTCGACGAAGGCGGCGGTGTACTCTTCCGGCAGGCGGTCGGTGATGAACCGCTTCAGGTTGTCCAGGACGGCGCGCGGGTTCTGGTCCGGGACGAGGCGGCAGGAGATCTTCGCCATGGCCTCGCGCGCGATCACGGTCTTCGCGCCGTCGCCGACATAGCCGCCCAGGATACCGTTCACGTCGCAGGTCGGTCGGCCCCACTGGCGCTCCAGCGCACCCACCCCGGCTTCGCCGCCGGCCGTCTTCAGGCCGACCTCCCCGAGGAAGGCCGCCTCGTCGAAGCCGAGCGCCTCCCACTGGGCCCGCTCGTTCTCGCCGACCGGAATCACGTCGTCGTAGAAGTGCGGGATCTGCACCCGGCCTTTCTCGTCGTGCAGCTCCCCGACGATGCGGCCCATCAGGTTGAGCGGATTGATCATGCTGCCGCCGAACAGGCCGGAATGCAGGTCGCGGTCCGGTCCCTTGATCGTCGCCTCTAGATAGGCGAGGCCGCGCAGGCTGTAGGTGATCGCCGGCTGGTTCACGTCCCACATGCCGGTGTCGCAGACGATGCAGGCATCGGCTTTCAGCTCGTCCGCATTGGCCTCGATGAAGGCGTCGAGCGATGGGCTGCCGGTCTCCTCCTCGCCTTCCAGCAGGACCGTAACCCGGCAGGGCAGGGTGCCGTGGACGGCGATCCAGGCGCGGAACGCCGCTATCCAGGTCATCACCTGTCCTTTGTCGTCCACCGCGCCGCGGGCGACGATGCGCCTGCCGTGTTCGGCATCGACCAGCACCGGGTCGAACGGGCCGGACTCCCAGAGTTCCAGCGGGTCCGCCGGCTGCACGTCGTAATGGCCGTAGTAGAGGATATGCGGCGCGTCGCCGCCGGGCCCGGGGTGGTGGGCGACGACCATCGGGTGGCCTGTGGTATCCCGAACCGAGGCCTCGAATCCGAGATCGCCGAGCGTGTCCGCCATCCACTGGGCGCCGCGGCGCACCTCCGCGGCAAAGGCCGGGTCGGTCGAGACGCTGGGGATGCGCAGCAGGTCGAACAGCCGTTCGACCGAGCTGTCCAGGTTGGCATCGACGTGGTCGAGGACCTTCGCCGTCGGCAGGGCGCTCATGGGGTCGGCTCCTAGGGGGTGTGTTCCAGATGGGTCTGTTTGGCGGCGGCCACGAAGGCGCGGATCCGGTCCGGGTTCTTGACGCCGGGCCTGTCCTCGACGCCGGAGGAGGCGTCGACGCCGGGGGCGCCGGTCAGCCGGATCGCCTCGGCGACGTTGTCCACGCTCAGGCCACCGGAGAGCATCCAGGGCATATCGAGGTCGAGGCCGTCCAGCAGCGTCCAGTCGAAGGTCAGGCCGTTGCCGCCTGGCAGGGCCTCCTTCATGTCCTTCGGCGCCTTGGCATCGAAGAGGAGATGGTCGGCGACGCCGACAAACGCCTGCGCCTGCTTCACGTCGTCTCGCGTGGCGACCCGCAGCGCCTTCATCACCGGCAGGCCGGTGCGCGCCTTCAGGTCGGTCACCCGGGCAGGGTCCTCGTTGCCGTGGACCTGCAGCATGTCGATAACGCCACTCGCCAGGATCGCATCGATCTCGGCGTTGTCGGCATCGACGACGAGGGCGACCCGGATCGTGCCGGTGACCTTCTCGCCCAGCGCCTGGGCCAGTTCGGGCGTCACCGCGCGGCGGCTGCGCGGGTAGAACACGAAGCCGATCATATCGGCGCCCGCCTCGACGGCGGCGTCGACCACGGTGAGCGTGTTAAGACCGCAGATCTTCACCAGCGGTCCGGTCTCGGGAGCGGAACGGGTCACAGCAGGCTCTCGGCAATCGCTTTGGCGGCGGCGGCGGGATCGGCGGCCTGGCTGATCGGCCGCCCGATGACGATGTAGTCCGCCCCGGCTGCCACCGCGTCCGCCGGGGTCATCTTGCGTTTCTGATCGTCCTCCGGCGCGTCGGCAGGTCGGATGCCGGGCACCACGAGGGTGAAGTCGTCGCCGCAGGCCGCATGCAGTGCGCCGATCTCGTGCGGCGAGCAGACCACGCCGTCGCAGCCCGCCTCCTTCGCCAACAGGGCGAGGCGCCTGACCTGGTCGCCGGCCGGCGTCGCCTGTCCGACCGCCGTGAGATCGGCGTCGTCGATGCTGGTCAGCACGGTCACGGCGATCATCAGTGGGCGCGGAATGCCGGCCTTGTCGGCCGCCTCGGCGTTGGCCTCGACCGCGGCGCGCATCATGGCCGGCCCGCCCGACGCGTGGACGTTGATGATGCGCGGCCGGCAGGTCGCCACAGCCGAGCGCACGGCTCCGGCGACCGTGTTCGGAATGTCGTGGTACTTCAGGTCCAGGAACAGCGGCGTGTCGCCGGCGATCGTCCGCACGCCGTCGGGCCCGTTGGCGTTGTGAAACTCCATGCCGAGCTTGATGCCGCCAACATGCCCGCGCACCCGGTCGGCGATATCCTGGGCCTTCGCCATGTCCGGAGTGTCGATGGCGACGAGGATCCTCTCATGCGGCTTCATCAGCTTGCTCGTTTGTCCACCAGGGCGGGGCGCTTGGACGTGTTGGGGATCTGCGCGCGGATCTCTTCCTCGCGGATGCGCATGACCGCGAGCTCGCGCTCCAGGTCGTCGGCGCGCTTCTCGGCCCGGTTGGCGCGCATCTTGTGGCCGATCTCTCCGGTCCAGGCGATGACGGCGCCGAGTATGAACCCTGCCGCGACCGCCAGCAGGAAGATCAGCGACAGCGGCGCATCCACCATTCCCGGCAGCGGCCAGAGCTCTATCGACACCGGCTTCCAGTTCGACACGGCGAACAGGACCACGACGACGGTGATCGGAAGCTTGATGCTGAACGAGATGAGAGCGGTGGCCCAGTTACGGTGGCCCATGTCGGAACCTCGGCGGTTTCGGTAGGACACAATCTAGCGGCGGCGTGCCGTTTGGACAACGCCACTGGGGAAGAAGGGTTTCGAAAAGAGAGCGGTCGCCGCCGGTTTCAGGCACCGGTTGGAGGGGGCTTTGCCTGAGGCTTGATCCTGAACGCGCTTCAGGATGACGGGGATAGTGTGTTCCGCTTTAGCCGTCGTCCTGAACGCGCTTCAGGACCAAGCCGCTGACGCAGCCGGAGCTCAGCGCGCCGAACATCCGCCAGCCGGACATCCACCAGCCCGACCTCACCCCTCCATGATCTCGGCCACGGAGATGTCGCCCGCGCCGCCCCGCGCCCGCAGGGCGTCGGCCGCGCCGGCAATGTCCTCGGGCTTCTTGTTCTGGCTCATCTTCGACTTCGCTTCGAGCCGGTCGACCGGCAGCTCGAAAGCGACCACGCCCTTCATCATCCGCGCCATCAGACCGTCGCGCATCTTGTCGTGGGTCCAGGGCCGCTTCGGCGCGAGCGCGCCCTCGTGCTCGGCCGACAGGTCGGCGAGCAGCCCGGTCGTGACGGCCGCCGCCGTTGTCGCGCGTAGCCGGCCGCTCGCGTGCACGGCGACGTAGTTCCAGGTCGGGACCTGGTCCTCGCTCGCGTACCAGTCGGGGGAGATGTAGGCATGGGGGCCGCTGAAAACGGCCGTGGCCGCCGCGCCCGCCTCGATCAGGGCGACGACCGGGTTCGCCTTCGCCACGTGGCCGCGGATGATCAGCGCGTCCGCGCGCGCCTCGACCAGGAGGGGGAGGTGGGTGATCTCCAGCGTGTCGTCGCAATGGGCGACCAGGATCGCGAAGCCGTTCTCACGCATCACTGCGAGCGCGGCGTCGCGATCGTCGAGGCGGAAGGCGGGGGGCGTGTACATGGCGCGGCTCCGGTCCGGTGGTGGGCTTGTGTAGTGCCTTTTTGGTCGTATGATATACGCCAAAGTAATCTTTTATATGGGGCCAAGTGATGGCCGATGCCTTGCCCGTCTGGGGCGTTTTCCAGCCCGACCGGAGTGACCCGACGCCGCTGCAGGAGCAGATCGCGGGGTTCTTCCGCCGATCGGTCGCCGAGGGACGCCTGCCGCCGGGGGCCCGGCTGCCGTCGAGCCGACAACTCGCCGAACAGCTCGGTGTCGCCCGCAACACGGTCAGCCTCGCCTATGAGCGGCTGACGGCCGAGGGCTACGTTGTCGGCCGGCGCGGCGGCGGGACGCGGGTCGCGGACGATCTCCCCGACCTGACGCCGCAGATCCCGGCTCAGCCCGCCCCGCCGGTTCCCCAGGCGCCGGTCCGACTGTCGGCGGCGGCGCACAAGATGATGGCCGAGCGGGTCGGGATCGGCGCCGTGGACGGCCCGCTGCAGCCGGGGCGGCCGGGATTGGATGCGTTCCCCGGACGAACTTGGGCGCGCCTGGCGGGACGGTTCTGGCGCGAGACGCCGGCGACGGCGTTCGGATACGGCGACCCCGCCGGTTTCGTCGACCTGCGCCACGCGATCTCCCGCTATCTCGGTGCCTTCCGCGGTCTGATCGTCGATCCCGATGCGCTGATCGTCACTTCCGGCGCGCAGCAGGCGATCGACCTGATCTCGCGCGCGCTGCTCGACCCGGACGACACGGCGGTCCTCGAGGAGCCGTGCTATCCCGGTCTGCGGGGACCCATGGTCGCTACCGGGGCGCGGCTGGTGACCGTGCCGGTGGATGCCGACGGGCTCGACGTCGCCTGTGCGCGGCGGAAGGCGCCGGACGCGCGGCTGGTGACCGTCACGCCGACCCACCAGTTCCCCCTCGGCGTGACCCTGTCGCTGTCGCGCCGCCGGGCCCTGGTGGACTGGGCCATGGGCGACCAGGCCTGTGGCGGCGGACCGTTCGTGCTGGAGGACGACTACGACGGCGAGTTCCGCTATGCCGGCAAGCCGGTCCCGCCGCTGAAGGCGCTCGATGGCGCCGACCGGGTGCTCTACGTGGGCACGGTGTCGAAGGCGCTCGCCCCGTCGCTGCGCATCGGCTTCATCGCCGCCCCGCAGCGTCTGGTCGATCCGCTGGTCCGCCTGCGCGGGCATTTCGACCGGCAGCCGGCGCTGGACACCCAGGCCGTGCTCGCCCGCTTCCTCGACGAGGGTCATATGGCGGGCCACCTGCGTCGGATGCGCACCCTGTATCGCGAGCGCCGGGACGCTCTGGCCGATGCACTGGAGGCGGCCCTGGACGGCCGGTTCACGGTGGAACGGCCGGAGACCGGCATCAACCTGGTGGTGTCGCTCGAAGGTGGGCCTGAGGATCGGATGGTAGTGGAGAAGGCGATGGGACTCGGCATCCGGCCGGCGCCGATCTCGGCCTATTTCCGCGATCCGACCCGGCGCAACGGCCTGCTGGTCGGGTTCGCCTCCTTGCCACGCGCGCGGGCGCGCTGGGCGGCCGGCTGCGTCAGGGCGGCGATCGACGCGGCGGAGGACAGGCCTGGAACGGCCTGACCCAGCCTACTGGGTCAGCCGCCCGACTGAGCCGCCTGGATCAGCCGGAGTTCAGCTTCTCGCGGAGCAGCTTGCCGGTCTTGAAGAAGGGCACGGCCTTGCTCTCCACCTTGACCGACTCGCCGGTCCGGGGGTTGCGGCCGACCCGCGCCTCCCGCTGCTTGACGGAGAAGGCGCCGAACCCGCGCAGCTCAACCCGATCCCCCCGGGCCAGGGCCTCGGCGACTTCTTCGAAGATCGTCGAGACAATGCGCTCAATGTCGCGTTGGAAGAGATGCGGATTCGCCTCCGCAAGGCGCGCAATCAGTTCGGACTTGGTCATGCTTCCGAGCCTCCGCGAAGCCGAATCGCGGAGCGGCCGGCGCGTTTCTTGATGGCGCACTTTCCCGCCCCAGGCAAAATGTGCCAGCGCCACCGGAAAGCGTCAAGTCTAAGTGTTTCTAATAGAACCATTTTCGCGAGTGCATACGGTAGCGCACAAAATGCGGGGCCGCCCGCGGTGCGGACGGCCCCCAATTTGGTCGGTTTTTGAGCGAAAGGCGCTTACTCGTCGCCCTTCGACGCTTCCTCGCGCTGCTTGAGCGCGGCGCCCAGGATATCGCCCAGGCTGGCGCCGGCATCCGACGACCCGTATTCCTGCATCGCCTTCTTCTCCTCCTCGACCTCGCGGGCCTTGATGGAGAGGGTCAGCTTGCGGGTCTTGTTGTCGACGTTGGTCACCTTGGCATCGACCTTCTCGCCCACGGCGAAGCGCTCGGGGCGCTGCTCGGAGCGGTCACGCGACAGGTCGGACTTGCGGATGAAGCCCGTGAGGCCCTCGCCCACGCCGACCTCGATGCCGCCGTCGGTCACCTGGGTGACCGTGCAGGTCACGACCGCGCCCTTGCGGACGCCGGCCGAACCGGCCTCGAACGGATCGGTGGTCAGCTGCTTGATGCCGAGCGAGATGCGCTCCTTTTCGACGTCGACGTCCAGGACCTTGGCCTTGACCATGTCGCCCTTCTTGAACGTCTGAATCGCCTCCTCGCCCGGGGTGTCCCAGTCGATGTCGGAGAGGTGAACCATGCCGTCGATCTCGCCGGGCAGGCCGATGAACAGACCGAACTCGGTGATGTTCTTGACCTCGCCCTCGAGCTCGGTGCCCGCCGGGTACTTCTCGACGAAGTCCTCCCACGGGTTGCCCAGGCACTGCTTGAGGCCGAGCGAGATGCGGCGCTTGTTCGGATCGACGTCCAGGATCATCACCTCGACCTCCTGGGAGGTGGAGACGATCTTGCCCGGATGGACGTTCTTCTTGGTCCAGCTCATCTCGGAGACGTGGACCAGGCCCTCGATCCCCGGCTGCAGCTCCACGAAGGCGCCGTAGTCGGTGATGTTGGTGACGCGACCGGTGAACTTCGTGCCGACCGGGTAGCGCAGTTCCACGCCTTCCCACGGATCCGCCTCGAGCTGCTTCATGCCGAGCGAGATGCGCTGGGTCTCCGGGTTGAAGCGGATGACCTGCACCTTCACGGTCTGGCCGATCTGCAGGGCCTCGGTCGGGTGGTTGATGCGGCGCCACGCGATGTCGGTGACGTGCAGCAGGCCGTCGACGCCGCCCAGGTCAACGAATGCACCGTAGTCGGTGATGTTCTTGACCACGCCCTGAAGGATCATCCCCTCCTTGAGCGAGGCGACGAGCTCGCTGCGGGCCTCCGCACGGCTCTCCTCGAGCACGGCGCGGCGAGACACGACGATGTTGCCGCGGCGACGGTCCATCTTGAGGATCTGGAAGGGCTGCGGGGTGCCCATGAGCGGACCGATGTCGCGGACCGGACGGATGTCCACCTGCGAACCCGGTAGGAACGCCACCGCACCCGACAGGTCGACGGTGAAGCCGCCCTTGACCCGCGAGAAGATCACGCCGGTGACCCGCTCGTTGTCGTTGAACGCGCGCTCGAGCGCGGCCCAGGCCTCTTCGCGGCGAGCCTTGTCGCGGCTCAGCATCGCCTCGCCGTTGCGGTCCTCGAGGCGCTCGACATAGACCTCGACCTCGTCGCCCGGCTTCAGCTCGGCCTTCTGGCCGGGGGCGGCGAATTCCTTCAGCGCGACGCGGCCCTCGGACTTGAGGCCGACATCGATCAGTGCGTGGTCGTTCTCCACCTCGACGACGATGCCCTTGACGACACTGCCTTCGATCGAGGTGACCTGGCCGAACGACTCCTCCAGCATGGATTCGAATTCGTCGGCGTAAGCGGCTTCAGCCATTAGTTCTCCTCAGAAACACGTATGCGGACGACGTGCCCATGGCGGCGGGCCTCGTGTCCGGTTAGCGGCGGCTGGCGATGTCTGGATCGGATCTTCCCGCGCTCTCTGGAGAGCGTGCCGAAGATCGTGTGCCCGATCCTTCGCGGGCGGCCCGACTCTCCTGTGTCGGGCGTCGACCGAATTCCGCGGCCGCCGGGTTGGTTGACATCATGCCGGCGGCCCGTGCGGGGCGTCTCCGGCGCTCTATTCCGCTCCCGTCGTCTCGATCACGGCAAGCGCCCGCTTGAAGACCTCGGAGGGCGACAGATCGGAGGTATCGATCTCGACGGCATCCTCGGCTCTGCGCATCGGGGCATCCGCCCGACCCGCATCGCGTGCGTCCCGCGCCTCGATATCGGCGAGAACGCGCGCATATATACTGGGCTCGCCCCGCTCCTGCAACTCCTGATGACGGCGGGTGGCCCGCACGGCGGCCGACGCGGTGACGAACAGCTTCACCTCCGCGTCCGGGACGACGACGGTGCCGACGTCGCGGCCATCCAATACGGCGCCGGGCGGGCGACGGGCGAAGTCACGCTGGAAGTCGAGCAGGGCCGCCCGGACGGCCGGGATCGCGGCGACCTGCGAGGAGGCGGCGCCGACCTCGGCCGTGCGCAGATCCGGACTGTCGAGCACGGCGGTGTCGAGAGACCGGGCCGCCGCCTCCGCCGTCGCCGGGTCTTCCGGGTTGCCGCCAGCGCGCAGCACGGTCAGCGCGGTCGCCCGGTAGAGAGCGCCGGTGTCGAGATGCGGGTAGCCAAGATGGGCGGCCAGCGCCTTCGACAGGGTGCCCTTGCCGGCCCCCGCCGGCCCGTCGATGGCGATGATCATGATTTCGCCGCTCCACCGGTCGCTATGGCGGCCCCCGCGCCGTTCATCAGATCGCGGAAGCCGGGGAAGGACGTCGCGATGGCTGCCTCGTCGTCGATGGCGACGGGCCCGTCGGTGGCCATGCCGAGGACCAGGAAGGCCATGGCGATGCGGTGGTCCAGGTCGACGGGGATGGTGGCGTCGCCCGGCACGCCGTTGTCCGCCCCGTGGACGGTCAGATCGTCGCCGGCGACCTCGACCCGGACCCCGCAGGCGGCGAGCCCGTCGGCGGTCGCGGTGAGCCGGTCGCTCTCCTTGACCCGGAGTTCCTCCAGCCCCCGCATCACGGTCGCGCCCTCGGCATGGGCGGCGGCGACGGCGAGGATCGGGTATTCGTCGATCATCGACGGCGCGCGCTCCGCCGGAACCTCGATCCCCTTCAGCCGGGAGTGGCGCACCACCAGGTCGGCCACCGGTTCGCCGGCCTCGATGCGCTTGTTGGTCAGCTCGATATCGGCGCCCATCTCGAGCAGCGTCGTGAACAGGCCGAAACGCAGCGGGTTGGTGCCCACATTCGGCAACGTGACCTCCGAGCCCTCGACCAGCAGGGCGGCAACCGCCGGGAAGGCGGCCGAGGAGGGGTCTCCCGGCACGACGACCGGCCGACCGGTGAGCTCCGGCTGGCCGACCAGGGTGATGTGACGCCCGTCGTCCCGATCCTGCACCCGCACTTCGGCGCCGAAATGCCGCAGCATCGTCTCGGTGTGGTCGCGGGTCCATTTCGGTTCGACCACCGTGGTCTCGCCGGGGGCGGCGAGGGCGGCGAGCAGGATCGCCGACTTCACCTGGGCCGAGGCGACCGGCAGCGTGTAGGAGATCGGCATGAGCGTTTCCGGTCCGGTGACCGCGAGCGGCGGGCGGCCGCCCTCGCGCGAGACCATGCGCACGCCCATCTGGGCCAGCGGTGCTGCGACCCGGCCCATGGGGCGACGGCGCAGCGACCCGTCGCCGGTGAAGAAGGTGGTGATCGGCTGACCCGCCGCCGCTCCCATCAGCAGGCGGATGCCGGTGCCGGCATTGCCGCAGTCGATCACGTCCGCCGGCTCGGCCAGGCCGCCGACCCCTCGGCCCGCCACCCGCCAGCGCCCCGGGCCGAGATGCTCGACGGTGGCGCCGAAGGCCCGCATGGCGGCCGCGGTCGCGAGCACGTCCTCGCCCTCCAACAGGCCCTCGATCCGGGTCTCGCCGACCGACAGGCCGCCGAGGATGAGGGAGCGATGGGAGATCGACTTGTCGCCGGGGACGCGCAGGGTGCCGGTGAGCGGTCGGGCGCGCGAGGAGATCAGCGGTTGCGGCATGGTTCGGTCTCCGGAGACGGATGGCGCTTCGTCGGAACGGACCGACCCGTACAGACCGCGGGCCCGGTTCCGGCGGCGGTCATATCACGCCGGCCCGCCGGCCGCGACCCGCTGCGACAGGGCCCAGCTCCGCAGGTCCTGGGCCACGGCGGCGACCACGCCGCGCCACTCGAAGCGGACGGTCTGCCGGTACAGCCGCAGGGTCGGGAACCAGGGACAGGTGTCACCCTCGACGCCCCAGCGCCAGTCGGGCCGCAGGTGCAGCATGCCCCAGACCGGTCGACCGAGACCGCAGGCCTGGTGGATCGTCGAATTAGAGATCGAAACGACGAGATCCACCGCCTCGAGCTGGGCCGCGAACCGGTCCAGATCGCGCAGGGCGTCGATCTCGGGGTCGTGCATGACCTCGACCCCCGACAGGGACCGCATGGTCGCGAGGTCCTCCGTCACCGCGCCGTACTGGAGGGACAGAAAGCGGACATCGGGCACCTGGAGGATGGGCGCCCAGTGCTCCAGCGGGATGTTCTTGCCCTTGAAGATCTTGTTGGCCGATTTCCAGGCGATGCCGACGACGGGCCGCCCCCCGCTCAGGCGCCGATAGCGGTCGCGCAGGGCCGCCGCGTCCGTGGCGTCGGCCTTGAACCAGCGGGTCGGGGTGTGTGTGAAATCGGCCGCGCTGTTCCGCAGAAGCCCCGGCAGGTTTCCCTGGGGAAGCTGGGCGTCGAACTGTCCGGGCACCTGCGGTGGATCGGCCCGCGACACGGCCTCGAGCGACGGAAACGACCGCCTGAACAGCGGCACCAGACGCGGGTCGCATTCCAGGGTGACGTGACCCACGCGCTCCAGCAGTTCCGGCATGAGCTGGGCGAACTGCATCTCGTCGCCGACATTCTGGTCGGTCCACAGAAGCAGCCGCAGCGTCGGATCGGGACGGCCGTCCCAGAACGGCAGATCGAACCGGTCCGGGCGGGGCTTCACTCCGGTCATGTGGATGCGCCGGTTGTAGAGCGGCCAGCCCTCGGACCACCGGCGCAGCGAGAGGTAGAGCATGCCGAGGTCGAAAGCCGCCGCCTCGTCCTGCGGGTTGGCAACGAGACTCCACCGGCCTGCTTGCTCGGCGGACTGCCAGTGACCGCCCTGCCGCTCGGCCTGCAGCAGGTTTCGGATCGTGGCCTGGCTGTCGGGAGCCAGCGCCAGGCTGTGTCGCCATGCGCTCCGGGCGTCGATGGCGCGGAATTCGAAGAAATGCAGGATACCGATGTAGCGCCAGGCGCCCGCGTCGGCGGGATCGAGGATCAGTGTCTGACCGAAAGCCGACCGGGCGCCCTGGCGGTCGTCCTGCTCGAACAGGCACAGCCCCTCAAAGTTCTTGAGCATCGGTTCGCCGGGGTGCAGAAGCTGGCTCCGCCGCACCAGATCGACCGCTGCGGGCCGGTTTCCCGCCGTCCGCGCCGCCATGGCCCGCCGCCTCAGGTCGCCGGCAATCGCGTTGAGCCGCGCCCCGTCCGGTAAATTTGCCTTTGACATGGTTTGCCTATCGTGGATATTCCCGCGCCACACCGTAAAGGTAAGTTCATGTTAGAAGCGACGCGGAGTTGACCGTGGCGAAGCCTGAATGGGGAATCAAGCGGGTCTGTCAGTCCTGCGGCGCTCGGTACTACGACTTGGACAAACTGCCGATCGTCTGCCCGGCCTGTGACACGCCCTACGATCCCGAAGCCGTTTTGAAGAGCCGCCGGTCGCGCGCCCTGCCGCCGGAGGACAAGCCTAAGAAGCGGCCCGTCGACGACGAGGCCGAGGATCAGGATACGGACGACGAGGACGAGACCGAGGAGGAAGAGGACGACGAGGAGGAACTCCTCGACGACGAGCCTCCCGTCGACGAGTCCTCCGACGAGGAAGACACCACGACCAAGCGGCCTGCGGCCGATCCGCTCGCGGATGACGACGATGACGACGACGAGCTGCTGGACGACGACGAAGACGACGACGATCTGGCGCTCGAAGACGGGGACGACGACGAAAAGTCCTGATTTCACGTCGTAATTTTTCTGCCGCAATCCCCTTGATTGTCGAACGATGAGGGGATAGATAAGCGGCCTCCGGCGGCGCCCAGTCCGCCGGCGGAAATGGGGCCATAGCTCAGCTGGGAGAGCGCTACAATGGCATTGTAGAGGTCAGGAGTTCGATCCTCCTTGGCTCCACCAACCGGGGCTCCTTGGGAAACCAAGGGGCCCCGACCTGTATCCGGGCTCCCAAATTATCCGATGCCGTCATCGCGGTGACCTCTGGGCGTGACCCGGAGACGGGCCGGAACCCGGTTGCGCGATAGCAGGCTCGCAGGCAGGCAGCGCAGGCCCCCGATCGGCTCCGCGGTCTCCTGGATGGCGATGAGCAGGAGAGGACGAGGGTGGCCCTACCGCCGGGCGTGCGCTACGAGCGCTTCCCTGGCCCCGGCATGCTTTGGCTGCAGGGCCAAGCACTGGCGCCAGCAGGTTTCGGCCTCGTCGATGCTGTCCAGCTCCTCGAAGGCGCGGCCGAGCCCGTACCAGGTCTCCGCATTCACCGGATCCACATAGATCGCCCGGCGCAGCGCGTCGACGCAGTGGCTCCACCAGCCGGCCTGGGCGCAGACTTTGGCGAGGTGGAACAGGTAGGCGTACTCGGCCGGCTCGATGACGAGGGCGCGACCGATCAGTTCCGCGGCCTCGCTCGGCCGGTCGTTGTCGAGGGCGAGGACGGATTTCACGTTAAGGGTCCGGGCGTCGTCGGGCGTGTTCGCCGTCACCCGGCTGTACAGGCCTTCGAGCCGGCCGATCCCGTCGCCCCGGCGCCGTCCCATCGCGGCCTCCTCAGCCCTTCAGGACCCGTCCGGCCACCGCGTCGAGCCTAGCGACGACGTCGGGGTCCCGGGACTCCGGGTGGGTGATCAGCGCGTATTCGAGCGCGTTGTCGCCGCCCTGCTCGTCGACCAGTGGCCGGTCGTACAGTTTCGGCGCGACGGCCTTTACCAGGGCGCGGGCGTTGTCGGCGTTCGCCGTCAGCACCTTGACCACCGCGTCGACGGTGACGTGGTCGTGGTCGGGATGCCAGCAGTCGTAGTCGGTCACCATCGCGACGGTCGCGTAGGGGATTTCGGCTTCGCGGGCCAGCTTCGCTTCGGGCATGTTGGTCATGCCGATCACGTCGGCCCCCCAGGACCGGTACAGGAACGACTCGGCCTGGGTCGAGAACTGGGGGCCCTCCATGGTCACATAGGTGCCGCCGCGGCTGTAGGGCAGGCCCAGCTCCCGGCAGGATGCGTCGAGCGCGTCCACCAGACGGGTCGCGACGGGATGGGCCATGGAGACATGGGCGACGCAGCCGGTGTCGAAGAAGGTCTTCTCCCGGGCGAAGGTGCGGTCGATGAACTGATCGATCAGCACGAAGTGCCCCGGCGCGTACTCCTCTTTCAGCGACCCGACGGCGGAGACCGAGACGATGTCGGTCACTCCGGCCCGCTTGAGGGCGTCGATATTGGCCCGGTAGTTGATCGTGGTCGGGCTGAAGCGGTGCCCGCGGCCGTGGCGCGGCAGAAATACCAGCGGCTGGCCGTTGAGATCGCCGAACAGGAGCTGATCCGAGGGTTCGCCGAACGACGAGGAGACGGTCTCCCAGCGCGCGTTCTCAAGGCCGTCGATGTTGTAGACGCCGCTGCCGCCGATCACGGCGACCAGGGCCTTGCGTGTTTGCGTGCTCATCTCGATCCCATCGCTGATTCCTGTGGGCCGACCACCGGCGGCACCGACGGCACAGGTATACCCCGGCCGGCCCGGAACGCGAAAGGCCGCGGACGAGCCGCGGCCTTCTGCTTTTCCGTTCGGCGGCGCGCCCTTGGGCGGCCGTTCCGGGTCAGTGGACGTCCGACCAGATCTTACGCTTGGTGGCGTAGAGCAGGCCGGTGAACACCAGCAGGAACAGAATGGTCATCACCCCGGCACGCTTGCGCTCTTCCATCTCCGGCTCGGAGGCCCAGGCGAGGAACGTGGTCAGGTCCTCGGCCTGCTGCTCGATGGTCGCCTCGGTGCCGTCGGCGTAGGTGACGTCGTCACCCCAGAGCGGCTGCGCCATGGCGATCTGGTGACCGGGGTAGTAGGCATTGTAGTTCATGCCCGGCATCAGGTTGAAGTCCGCCGGCGGCTCGACATAGCCCAGCAGAAGGGAGCGCACGTAGTTTGCTCCGTCCGGCCGTGCCTTGACGATGAGCGACAGGTCCGGCGGATAGGCGCCGCCGTTGGCCGCACGGGCCGCCTGCTCGTTCGGGAACGGCGACGCGAACTGGTCGGCGGGGATCGCCGGTCGCTCGAACATCTCGCCATCGTCGTTCGGCCCGTCGGTCACGAACGCCTCGGACGCGATCGCCTTGATCTCGTCCTCGTTGTAGCCGAGGTCCTCCAGGTTCCGGTACGCCACGTAACTCAGCGCGTGACACCCCGAACAGATGTTCTTGTAGACCTGGAAGCCGCGCTGTAGGGCGCCGCGGTCGTAGGTCCCGAACGGCCCGGAGAACGACCAGTCGTGCTGCGGGTATTCGATCGCCGGCCCGGCGGCCTTCGCCGTCCCGGAGAAGGCGAAGGACCAGGCTCCGGCCGCGATCGCAACGGCCGCGATGGTGGTGGTGAGGCGCGCGATCATCAGGCTTTCTCCCTCGGTGCGGCGGTGGCTGCGGCGAAACCGCCCCCGGAGCCCAATACCGGTTCGCTGATCGATTTCGGTAGCGGTTTTGGCGTCTCGAAAACGCTCAGAAGCGGCAGGATCACGAGGAAGTGGGCGAAGTAGTAGACCGTCGCGATCTGGGTGCCGACAACGTACCAGCCCTCGGCCGGCTTGGCGCCAAGCCAGGTCAGCGCGACCACGTCGATCACCAGGATCCAGAAGAAGATCTTGAAGATCGGACGGAACTGACCGCTGCGGACCGGTGACCGGTCGAGCCACGGCAGGATGAACAGCACCGCGATGGCGCCGAACATCAGCAGCACCCCACCGAGCTTGTCCGGCACGGCGCGCAGGATCGCGTAGAACGGCAGGAAGTACCACTCGGGAACGATGTGCGCCGGGGTCACCAGCGGGTTGGCCGGGATGTAGTTGTCCGGATGGCCCAGGTAGTTCGGCGCGAAGAAGATGAACGCCGAGAAGAAGATCAGGAACACACCGAGACCGAACGCATCCTTGATCGTGTAGTACGGATGGAACGGGATCTGATCCTTCGGCCCCTTCACGTCGATGCCCAGCGGGTTGTTCGACCCGAAGCGGTGCAGGGCGACGATGTGCAGCACGACCACGCCGACGATCACGAACGGCAGCAGGAAGTGCAGGGAGAAGAACCGGTTCAGGGTCGCGTTGTCGACCGCGAACCCGCCCCACAGCCAGATCACGATGTCCTCGCCGACCAGCGGGATGGCCGAGAACAGGTTGGTGATGACCGTGGCGCCCCAGAAGCTCATCTGGCCCCAAGGCAGCACGTAGCCCATGAAGGCGGTGGCCATCATCAGCAGCAGGATCACGACGCCGAGCATCCAGAGAATCTCGCGCGGGGCCTTGTACGATCCGAAGTACAGACCGCGGAAGATGTGGATGTAGACGACGATGAAGAAGAAGCTGGCGCCGTTCATGTGGATGTAGCGGATCAGCCAGCCGTAGTTCACGTCGCGCATGATGCGCTCGACGCTGTCGAAGGCGTAGTCCACATGCGGCGTGTAGTGCATGGCCAGCGTGATGCCGCTGACGATCATGATCACCAGGGCGATGCCGGCCAGCGAACCGAAGTTCCACCAGTAGCTGAGGTTCTTCGGCGTGGGATACTCATGCAGCTCGTGGTGCATGAAGGTGAAGACCGGGAGGCGGTGGTCGATCCACCGCACCACCGGGTTTGAGAAACTAGCAGCCATGCTCAGGCGCTCCCTCTTAACCGATACGAATGACGGTGTCGGAAATGTACTGATATTCCGGCACCGGCAGGTTCAGTGGCGCCGGCCCGACACGGATGCGACCCGACGTGTCGTAGTGCGAGCCGTGGCACGGGCAGAACCATCCGCCGTAGTCACCCTTGGGATCGGACACGCTCTGGCCCAGCGGAACACAGCCAAGATGGGTGCAAACCCCGACCATGACCAGGTACTGGGGGTTCAGCGCCCGCTCGCTGTCCGGCTGCGGATCGCGCAGGTCGTCGAGGGGAACCGCGTTGGCCTCCTCGATCTCCGCCGGCGTGCGGTGCCGAACGAATACGGGCTTCCCGCGCCAGGTGAGCGTCACCGACTGACCTTCGGCCACGGTCGAGACGTCGAATTCGATGCTGGCAAGAGCCAGGGTATCGGCGGCCGGGTTCATCTGGTCGATGAAGGGCCACGCGACGCAAGCCGCGCCGACCGCGCCTACGGCGGTGGTCGTGATAACGAGAAAGTCGCGGCGGGAGTCGCCTTCGTGGGTTTCGGCCATGATTCTCCACTCGTCCTAAATGGCGCTCGACGTACGGCCGGCCCGCGTGCCGGCTTGCCGAGTAATATTGCGCAGTGGCGCAGAAAGGAAACGCGACCGGCTGTCGCAAATACTTTCGCCCCGAGCAGGCATGCGTATACCGCAGAGGTTTGCCTTTTGCCAAGCGCCGCAAGGCGCTTAGATGCGGCCATGCGCATCGTCCTCTATCAGCCCGACATTCCGCAGAACGCCGGAACCATTCTCCGCCTCGCCGCCTGTCTCGGCGTCGGGGTCGACGTGATCGAGCCTTGCGGCTTCGTCTGGTCCGAGCAGCGCATGCGTCGTGCCGGCATGGACTACCTTGAATTCGCCGCGGTCCGCCGCCATTCCGGTTGGGCCGAATTTCAGGCGTCGCGGCCGGCCGGCCGGCTGGTGCTGGCCACGACCCGGGGCGCGGTCCCGCTGCCGGATGCCCGCTTCGACGCCGCCGATTACCTGATCCTCGGCCGCGAGAGCGCGGGCGTTCCCGACGAGGTCCACGCCGCCGCCGACCTGGCGGTCAGGATCCCGATGGTGGACGGGGCGCGATCGGTGAACGTGGCGGTCAGCGCGGGCATCCTGCTCGGAGAGGCCCTGCGGCAGACCGGCGGCTGGCCGGGGTAGGCCTCTCCGGTCTTTCATTGATTCCCCTGCCTCCCCGACCCTCTACCGGTCCGTCATTTTCCCGGGAAACCGTCTCCCAGGTCCCAGAACAGGCCCGTCATCATCTCCAGGCCCTCGCGCATCAGGTGCGGCAGCACATGCTCGTTCGGGGCGTGCTGGGAGCAGCCCGTATAGCTGTGCGGCACCCAGATGGTCGGCATGCCGATGCCGTTCAGGAAGATGTCGTTCGGCAGCGAGCCGCCGGCGTTCGGGATCACCGTCACGGTCTTTCCGGTGGTCTTCTCCATCGACGCCACTGCCCAGGGAACCGCCGGATGGTCAGGCTCGAGCCGCGAGGCGCGCAGCATCGACATGCGGGCCGGCTCGACGGTGATGTCGCCGTAGCCCTGTTCCGCCAGGTGCTCCCGGATCGCCGGCAGGAACAGGTCCGGGTCGGTATCGACCACGAAGCGGATCTGGCAGATCGCCTCGGCGAAGGGCGGGACGGCGTTCTGCGGCTTTTCCGGATCGCCGGTGATGAAGGACAGAACCTCGAAGGTGTTCCAGCCAAAGACCTTCTCGGCGAGGGACAGGCCGGGCTCGCCCCACCAGGGATCGATCTCGGGGTCGTCCGGGCCGGAGGTCACCTCGACATGGGACAGCGCCGCCCGCACCGAGTTCTTGATCTGCGCCGGCTTCAGCGTCGGCAGCAGGATCTTGCCCTCACGCCCCACCAGGGTGGTCAGGGCGTGCATCAGGACGATGGCCGGATTGGCAAGCAGGCCGCCCCAGTTGCCGGAATGGTGTCCGCCCTCGCGGTACTCGAGGCGGAAGCGGATGTTCAGGCCGCCCCGCGTCCCGAGCTTGATGTCCGGCCCGTCGGTCGAGAACCGCGGCCCGTCCGACGCGATCAGCAGGTCTGCCGCCAGCATGTCCCGGTTGTCTCGGCAGAACTCGGCGAGGCCGGGAGAGCCCATCTCCTCGGCCATCTCGATCAGGAAGGTGACGTTGTAGCCGAGCCGGCCGCGCGTCTCGAGGACGTGGCGCAGCGCCTCCATGTTGATGGCGTGCTGGCCTTTGTTGTCGGCGGTGCCGCGGCCGTACCAGCGCTCACCCGACGGGGTCTCGGCGACTTCCAGGGTCCAGGGTTCGCGGTTTTCGGCCCAGCGGCCTTCCTCGCCCGGCACGGTGTCGCCGTGCCCGTAGCAGAACAGGGTCGGCAGGCTCGGGTCCTCGACCCGCTTGGCGACCAGGAAGGGCGCTCGGTCGAGCAGGGTGTTCGGGAAGATCTCCACGGTGAAGCCCATGGCCTCGAAGCGCCGGCGCATGAGCCGGTCGAGATAGTCCATCAGGTCGTCCCGGTGCTCCTCCTCCCGGCTCGATGTCTGAACGGCGACCCGCTCCGCCAGCTCGGCCCGGAAGCCGCCATTGTCGAAATAGGCGCGTACGGCGTCGAGGGCCGCGTCCCGCGTGGTCATGTCAGGTGCTCCGTGCTGAATCGTGCTGTCGTTCGGGAAGGGTCGAGCATAGGCACGGTTGCAGGTGCACGGAATACGCAGTCGCGCTAAACGTCTTCGGCATGGAGTTCACCGACATCAGCGAGGCGGCGGTCGCGGTCCTGTCGACCTCGGACGCGCGGGAGAAGGCGGCGCTCGGACGGCGGGCCGCGGAGGCCTGGCGGGCCGGCGTCCTCCCGGTCGCCCACACGGCCGTGCCGCCGGACCGCCCGGGTCGGCCGACGGAGCCGCCGCTGCTGCCGCCCCGGCGGGTCAAGAAGCGCAAGATCACCGCCGAGAAGCGCGGCCGTGTCGCCCTGCTGCACGCGCTGGCCCATATCGAGCTGAACGCGATCGACCTAGCCTGGGACGCGGTGGTCAGATTTCCCGATGCCGGGTTTCCCGAGGCCTATATCGACGACTGGGTCCGGGTCGGAGACGAGGAGTCGAAGCATTTCCTGCTGATCGCCGACCGGCTGGAGACGTTGGGGTCGGGGTACGGCGCGCTGCCGGCCCATGACGGGCTGTGGCAGGCGGCGGTGGAGACGGCGGACGATCCCCTGGCGCGTCAGGCCGTCGTGCCGCTGGTACTCGAGGCGCGAGGCCTGGACGTCACCCCGCCGATGATCGCCAAGCTGCGCGAGGTCGGCGACGATGCGTCCGCCGATATCCTGCAGATCATCCACGACGACGAGATCGGTCATGTGGCGGTCGGCAAGCGCTGGTTCGACCATCTCTGCGAGGCGCGGGGGCTGGAACCCGTCTCCACCTGGCAGGGGATCGTGCGCGCCCGCTTCCGCGGCGGGGTGAAGCCGCCGTTCAACATCCCGTCCCGGGACGCTGCCGGATTCGACGCCGCCTTCTACGGCCCGCTCGGCGAGGAGTATCTCGACAGCCAGCGGCGGATACCGGGGTGACGCGATGCCGATGAAGAGTCACACCATGGTGTGGGAGTTCGATCACCCGCCCGAGGTCATCTGGCCGCTGCTGGCCGACACCGCCCGGTTCAATGAGGCGGCGGGGCTGCCGAAGCATCGGATCCGGCAGGCCGAACAGGCCAACGGCACCGTGCGCTTCTTCGGCGAGGTCGAGATCGGTCTGATTCGACTGGCCTGGGAGGAGATCCCGGTGGAGTGGGTGACGGACCGGTGGTTTCGCCACGAGCGCCGGTTCTCTCGCGGGCCGCTGGCGCGCCTGACGGCGACGGCCGAGTTCGAGAGGACGCCGCGCGGCTGCCGCTGCACCTACCGCGTCGACGCCGAGCCCTCGACCCTGGTCGGACGCCTCCTTCTGGCGACGGTGTTCTTCTCCGGCACCGACAAGAACTTCGGCCGCCTCGTCGAGGATATCCGCCGCTACGCCGCCGGTCTCGGCGAGCGCCCCTTCGTCTCGAAACGCCTGCCCCTGGATCCGCCGCGGCGTCAGCGGCTCGACCGGATCGTCGCCGATATCGACGCCAGCCCGAACGGGCACCGGCTCGGCCGCCGTCTCGCGGACTACGTGCTGGAGGCGCAGGAGACCGACCTGGTGCGGATCCGCCCCCGCCGGTTGGCGCGCGACTGGGGCGAGGATGATCTGGCCGTCACCGAGCTCTGTCTCGAGGCGGTGCGCGACGGGCTGCTCGAGTCCCGGTGGGACCTGCTCTGCCCGCGCTGCCGGGGCGCACAGCTCTCCGCGACGGCCCTGGACCAGATGCCGGACACGGCCCATTGCGCGTCCTGCAACATCTCCTATGACCGCGACTTCTCCCGTAACGTGGAGCTGAGCTTTCAGCCGGCGCCCGCCGTGCGTCCGGTCGAGGACGGGGAGTTCTGCCTGTTCGGTCCGATGTCGCTGCCCCATGTCGTGCTTCAGGTGACCCTGGAGCCCGGCGACAGCCGCAGTGTGCCGACGAGCCTGCCTGCCGGCGACTACCGCTATCGAACGGTGGAGACCGGCGGAGAGTGCACCCTGAGTGTCGACGGGCCGGTGCCGACGGTGATCTTATCGGACGGTACGGTCCGGGCCGGCCCGCCGTCCGAGGCCGGTACCGTGCACCTTGAGAACCGGGGTGCCGATCGGCGGACCGTCGTCGTCGAGTCCCGCGCCTGGGTCGCGGACGCCCTGACCGCACACGAAGTCACGACTCTGCAGACCTTCCGCGACCTGTTTTCGAACGCGGTACTGCATCCGGGCGACCAGGTCTCGATCGCCCAGATCGCGCTGATGTTCACCGACCTGAAGGGCTCGACCGCCCTCTACGAGCGGATCGGCGACGCCAGCGCCTACCATCTGGTCCGCGAGCACTTCGCCTATCTGGGCCGGATCGTGCGGGCCAATCGCGGCGCCATCGTCAAGACCATCGGCGACGCGGTCATGGCCGCCTTCGCCGAGCCTTCCGATGCGGTGCGCGCGGCGCTCGAGGTGCAGCGCGGCACGGAGCGCTTCAACGCGGAGCAGGGCGGCGAGGCGATCTCCATCAAGGTCGGCGTGCATGCCGGCGCCAGCATCGCCGTCACCCTGAACGACCGGCTGGACTATTTCGGCTCGATGGTCAACCTGGCGGCCCGGATTCAGGGGCTCGCCGCCGGCGGCGACGTGGTGGTGAGCGGGGCGCTTGCCGACGATCCGTCGGTCGCGCCGCTCGTCGCGGACGGCCGACGCGAGCGCGCCCGGGTTCGGGGACTTGCGGAGCCCGTGGCGGTCGTCAGGCTGCCCGGTGATTCCACTGTTGGCGAATCCCCTGTTGGCGATCGCACTGCCGGCGACCAGACAACCGGCGACCAGACAACCGGCGACTGAGAAGAACTGGAGAGAACGTATGGCGGACAAGCCGCTGATGGTGCTGTGGACCGACGGAGCGCCGGTCTACGTGGAGGCGCTTGCCGCCGCGGGGCTGGGCGACCGGCTGCGGCTGGAGGGCGTCGACCGCGCCGACGCGCCGAGCGAGGCCCAGAAGGCCGAGGCCGAGATGATGCTCGCCTGGGGTGCGCCGGCGGGCCTGCTGGACGAGATGCCGAAGCTCCGCTGGGTGCAGACCACCACCGCCGGGGTCGAGGCCTGGCTGTCCCGGCCCGACCTGTCGGACGGACTGCTGCTGACGGCGGCGAAAGGCGTTCACCGGGTTCAGATGCCGGAGAACATCCTCGCCGCCCTGTTCCACGCCACCAAGCCGATCGCCGCGGCCGCCATCGACCAGCTGTCCTCGACCTGGACCCGCCGGGTGGCAGAGCCGCTGGCCGGAAAGACGCTCGGCATCCTCGGCCTCGGCACCATCGGCACCGAGCTGGCGCGCAAAGCCCAGGCGCTGGAGCTGCGGGTCGTCGGGGTGCGGCGGTCCGCCGATCCGGTCGAGCACGTGGACGCGGTCTACGGTCCGGACGAGACCGATCGGATGCTGAGCGAAGCCGACTTCGTGCTGAACCTGCTGCCGGTGACGCCGGATACGCGGGATTTCATGGATGCCGACCGGTTCGCCGCGATGCGCCCCACCGCCTGGTTCCTGAACTTCGGTCGCGGTGCGACGGTGGTGGACAAGGACCTGATCGCCGCCGTTTCCTCCGGTCGGATCGCCGGCGCCGTTCTGGACGTCTTCCGACAGGAGCCGCTGCCGTCGGATCATCCATTCTGGACCACGCCGGGGATCAGCGTCTGGCCTCATGTGGGTGGACTGCATCCCAACCGCGACGCCATCGTCGCCGAGCTGGTGGTGGAGAACGCCGCCCGCTATCTCGACGGCCGGCCGCTGCTCCACCAGGTCGACCGCGAGCGGGGGTACTGACCCCCGCCGTGATCCCAGCCCTTACCCCCGCCGTCACCCCCGCCGGGCGGCTCAGGTGACGGTCTTGAGCAGACTGACGCCGAGGCTGGCGACGGCGATGATGGACAGGTACTTGCGCAGGACGCCGTACCAGGCGGGGAACCATCCGAGCGCCGTCGCCGACCGGTCGACCATGAACGCGGCGACCAGGCCGCCGACCAGCAGCACGATCCCGAGGTCCGGCTTGGCCAGCGCCGCCACCCACGCGAGCAGGCTCGGGGTGACGCTCCAGGCGAGCGGCCGCCACAGCGCCTCCCCCTGCAGGGGGCTCGCCAAGGCCCGGCCCCAGTGGACGGCCCCGAGAAACGACAGGATCGCGCAGCCGTAATAGACCTGCGCGTTCAGCACGACCCAGTCCCAGGGGGCCTGCAGCGCCCAGACGCCGGCGGCGCCGCCGACGAAAGGGATCACGCCGGCGAAACCGAGAAGCCGGGCGGGAAGCGGTATGTCGGTCAGGGTCGCCATGTCGTCTCCAGTCTGCTCGTCCGGCCCGCCCCCGTCTCGTGCGGGCCCCCGCGATCTGATATCACCGGTGGGAACCGAACACATAGGCCGCGACGGGAGGAAGGCGATGGATCTGAACGGCAAGGGAGCGCTGGTCACCGGCGGCGGCAGCGGCCTCGGCGCCGCGACGGCGAGAGCGCTGGCGGCGCGGGGCGCCAAGGTGGCGGTGTTCGACGTGAACCTGGACGCGGCCTCGGCGCTTGCCGACGAGATCGGCGGGCTGGCTCTCGCCTGCGACGTGGCCGACGCGGCCTCCGCAGAGTCCGCCGTCGCCCGGGCGGGCGAGGCGCACGGGGCGCCCGCCGTGCTGGTGAACTGCGCAGGGATCGCGCCCGCCAAGCGTATCGTCGGCCGGGACGGGCCGATGGATCTCGCCGATTTCAAGAAGGTGATCGACGTCAATCTGGTCGGCAGCTTCAACCTGATCCGTCTGGCAGCGGCGGCCATGGGCGGCAACCAGCCGGACGGGGACGGCCAGCGCGGGGTCATCGTGTCGACCGCCAGCGTGGCCGCGTTCGAAGGTCAGATCGGCCAGTCGGCCTACGCCGCGTCGAAGGGCGGGGTCCATTCCCTGACCCTGGTCGCCGCCCGCGAGTTCGCCCGCACCGGCATCCGGGTCTGCGCCATCGCGCCCGGGATCTTCGGCACGCCGATGGTGCTCGGCATGCCCCAGGAGGTGCAGGACAGCCTCGCCGCCCAGATCCCGTTCCCCTCGCGCCTCGGCCGGCCGGAGGAGTTCGCCCGGCTGGTGGAGAGCATCGTCGACAACCCGATGCTCAACGGCGAGACGATCCGCCTCGACGGCGCGATCCGGATGGGGGCGAAGTAGGGGCATTTCGATTTGAACCACTCCCCGGCCTTGTGCCGGGGCCCACGGGTCCGCGCGCGGTATCGTCTCGGGCCTGGCGATGGGCGATCGAGCGCGTCGCGGCGTGGGTCCCGGCACAGGGCCGGGAAGTGTGTGGGGGTGTAACAACCGCAACACCGTCGTCATCCTGAACTTGCTTCAGGATCATGCCTCCGGCGTTGGCGGCTTGGTCCTGAAGCGATCCCGGATTTAATCCGGGACAGGACGACGGGCAGGAGCGGGTGGTTAAGCCCGGCCGGCCGGGGCGTTCGTTTCTTCCTCGTCGGCCAGGCGCTCGAGCTCTTCCATCTCGTTGTCGCTGTAGCCGTAGTGGTGGCCGATCTCGTGGATCAGCACGTGGCGGACCACCGTGTAGAGGTCGTCCCCGCTCTCGATCCAGTAGTCGAGGATCGAGCGGCGGAACAGGAAGATGCGGTCGAGATCGGCCGGCGTCTCGCCACTGGAGCGGTGGCCGAGCGGCACGCCCTGATAGAGGCCGAGCAGGTCGAACGGCGTCTCCAGGTCCATCGCCTCGCAGATCTCCTCGTCCGGGAAATCCTCGACCAGAATGGCGAGACCGGACAGCGGCTTCAGCAGTTCCTGGGGAACGTTCGACAGGGCATCCTCGGCGAGCGCCGCCATCTGCTCGATGGTGGGGGCCAGGATTCCGGGGCGGGCTCTCTGTGCACACATGGCGGCGTCTATAGACGGTTCTTGGCCCCAGGGAAAGATTGCCCCGAAAGTCTGCCCTGAAAGCCTGCCCCGAAAGCCTGTCCCAAAAGCCTGCCGCAAGCGCGAGGATCGGCGCTAGGGTTGCGCTCGGACCTCCGCGTCTCAGATTGTGCAGTGCAACCGAGTCTGGCCGCCGATCCGGCGCGGCCGTCGAACAGAGGAAAACCGACCATGAGCCTCAAGGGCAAATCCGCCGTCGTCACCGGATCCACCAGCGGCATCGGTCTCGGTATCGCGAGAGCCCTCGCGGCGGCCGGCGCGGACGTCATGCTGAACGGCTTCGGCGACGCCGACGAGATCGAGAAGACCCGCGCCGGTCTGGAGAGCGAGTTCGGGATCAAGGCCGCCTTCAGCGGTGCCGACCTGACCAAGGGCGACGAGGCCAAGAAGCTGGTCACCGACGCTGAGGCCGCCCTCGGCAAGGTCGATATCCTGGTGAACAACGCCGGCATCCAGACGGTGGCGCCAGTTGACGAGTTCCCCGAGGACCGGTGGGAGCTCATCGTCTCCCTCAACCTGTCCTCCAATTTCTACACCACCAAGGCGGCGCTTCCCGGCATGAAGACGCGGGGCTGGGGCCGGATCATCAACATCGCCTCGGCCCACGGCCTGGTCGCCTCGCCCTACAAAGCCGCCTATGTCGCGGCCAAACACGGCGTCGTCGGATTCACCAAGGTCGTGGCGCTGGAGACGGCGGAGCAGGGCATCACCTGCAACGCGATCTGCCCCGGCTTCGTGAAGACCCCGCTGGTCGAGAACCAGATCGGGGAACAGGCCAAGGCCAACAAGATGACCGAGGAGGAGGTCGTGCGCGACGTCATCCTCGCCAGCCAGCCGACCAAGAAGTTCGTCGAAGTGGACGATCTCGGCGCCTTGACGGTCTTCCTGGCCGGGGAGAATTCCGGGTCGATCACCGGAGCGGCCCTGCAGATCGACGGCGGCTGGGTGGCGCGCTGATGGCCCGTCGGCCCCGCCGCGCCGCCGCATCGGTGTCCGGCCAGGGGTCGGTGTCCGACGGGGGCGACGATCCCGTCAGCCGGGTCTGCGAGGTCTCGGCCCGGCTGCGGTACGAGGCCGCCGCGGCCGTCACGCCCCGGCGGGACCGGTCGAAAGCCGGGCAGGAGGCGAAACGCATCAACCTCGCCCTCCAGGGCGGCGGCTCCCACGGCGCGTTCACTTGGGGCGTGCTGGACGGACTGCTCGAAGACCCGCGGGTCGAGTTCGATTCGATCTCCGGCACCAGCGCGGGTGCGATGAACGCCGTTGTCATGGCCGCCGGCTGGGCTGAGAACGGGCGCCAGGGCGCGCGGGACAAGCTGGACCGGTTCTGGCACGGCATCGCCGATGTGGGCCGGTTCAGCCCGATCCAGCGTACCGCCATCGACCGGCTGCTCGGCAACTGGCGGATCGACAACTCGCCGGGCTTCCTGGCGATGGACTTCATCGGCCGCTACCTGTCGCCGTACCAGACCAATCCCCTGAACCTGAACCCGCTGCGTGACGTGCTGTCGGATCTGGTCGACCCCGACACGGCGCGGCAGAGCGGGATCGATCTGTTCATCAGTGCGACCAACGTGCGCACCGGCAAGATCCGGGTGTTCGAGAACGGCGATCTCAGCATCGACGCGGTGATGGCGTCGGCCTGCCTGCCCTTTATGTTCAAGGCGGTCGAGATCGACGGCGAGCACTACTACGACGGCGGCTACATGGGGAACCCGGCCCTCTACCCGCTGATCTACAACTCCGACTGCCGGGATATCGTCATCGTGCAGATCAACCCGCTGTACCGGGAGAGGGTGCCGACCGACGCGCGCGGCATCCTGGACCGGGTCAACGAGATCTCCTTCAACTCGACCTTGATGCGGGAGATGCGCGCCATCCATTTCGTCAACCGGCTGATCGCCGCCGGCAAGCTCGACCCGGACTCCTATCGGGTCACCCGGATCCACATGATCGCCGCGCCCGATGAGATGGAGGACATGCACGCGTCCTCGAAGCTGAACGCCGAGCCGGCTTTCCTGCATCACCTGCGCGATGTCGGGCGGGCGGCGGCGGCATCCTGGCTCGAGGACAGCTTCGGCTGTGTCGGCGAGCAGTCCTCGATCAACGTGCGAGAGACGTTTCTCTAGGAGCGGCCTATCGGTCCGGGGTCTGCACGCCGGGAGCCCCAGGAGCGCTCTAGGAAGCGGTGCCGGAGGGTTGCAACGGCTCCGCGCGTCCCCATTCTCGATCGAAGGCGGGACCGGACCCCGGTCCCCGATGAACCCGAACGGGAGACGACGCCGATATGGCCGAGAAACTGAGCGACGACGACCGCAAAGCCATCCTCGCCTCGATCGACGGATGGGCGGAGACCGACGGCGGGAAGAAGATCGTCAAGACCTTCGAGTTCGACGGTTTCGACTCCGCCTGGGGGTTCATGACCCGGGCGGCGATCAAGGCCCAGAGCATGGACCACCATCCGGAGTGGTCGAACGTCTACAGCACCGTCGAGGTCGCCCTGACCACCCACGACGTGGGAGGCGTGTCCGAGCTCGATATCGAACTGGCGAAATACATGGACGCCGCCGCCACAAGCACCGGCGTGAAATGACGGCGCAGCCGTGATCCCGGGCTTAACCCGGGATGACGGAAGGTCGTGTCACCCGGCCGCCGCGTCGTGGTGCTCGACCACCCGCTCCGCAAGCCGGCCGGTCAGCTCCTGCAGATGATCGAAGCTCCAGGTGTAGGTCGCCAGACCCTGGCTCTGGGCGCGCAGGTCCAGGATGAGGTCGTGCATCTCCGCCTCCGGCAGATAGGCCGTAACGGTATCCCATCCGGGCCAGCCCTCCCTGGCGTCGAAGCCGAGGATCTGGCCGCGGCGCGCCGACAGGATGCCGTGGACCTTGCTGGTGGCGTCGGAGGGCACGGCGATCGCGACCTGATGGATCGGCTCCAGCAGCACCGGGTCCGCCTTGGCCAGCGCATCGTGCAGGCCGGAGCGGGCGGCGATCTTGAACGCCATGTCGGAGCTGTCGACGGAGTGATGCTGGCCGTCGGTCAGGGTCACCTTGACGTCGACCACGGGGAACCCGAGCGGCCCGCGCCGGCAGCCCTCGCGGCACCCTTCCTCCACCGCCGGGATGTAGTTCTTCGGGACGGAGCCGCCGACCACCTTCTCCGCGAAGGCGAAGCCGGTGCCGCGGCCTGTCGGCTCGACGGTCATCCGGATGTCCGCGAACTGCCCATGGCCACCGGACTGCTTCTTGTGCCGCGCATGCTCCTCGACCTGGCCGCGGATGGTCTCGCGATAGGCGACGGACGGTTCCTTAAGGGCGGCGTTCAGCTTGAAGCGTGTCCTCAGACGGTCGGCGACGACCCGCAGATGGGTGTCGCCCTGGCCCCAGATCGTCAGTTCTCCCAACTCGGGGTCCTGGCGGATCATCAGCGACGGGTCCTCCTCCGCGAGCTTGCTCAGCGCCCCGGACAGCTTCACCTCGTCGTTGCGGTCCGAGATGGTCAAGGCGCGGGCGAAGACCGGCTGCGGGACCTCGGGCCAGCCGAGCCCTGTGTCCGGCAGGCCGCCGTTCGGCGTCAGCACGTCGCCCGTCTGAATCGGGTCCATCCGGCCGAGCGCGACCACGTCGCCGGGGCCGGCGGAGGGGCGCTTATCCAGTTTGCCGCCGGTCGCGGCATAGATGCCGGAGACCTTTGCGCCGTTCAGGCTCTCGCCGTCCTTGATCGTGCCGCGCCAGACCCGGACATGGGAGAGCTTGCCCATATGCGGGGCGTGCACGGTCTTGAAGACCTGGGCCATGGGCTCGGGGCCGTCGGCGAGACCGCGCCGATCGACCGTGGCTGTGTGATCGGGCGTCTCGTGGCGCAGCAGTTTCAGGAGACGCTGCACCCCGTTGTCGTGTTCGCCGGCGCCCAGCAGGACCGGCACCAGAAGGTCGGAGCGCAGGGTGTCGGCCAAATGGCCGTAGAGCTCCCGCTTGTCCGGGTCGATCTCTTCCAGGAGCTGCTCCAGCAGGCCGTCATCGAAATCCGCCAGGGTTTCCAGCAGTTCGGTCCGCGCCTCGGCCTCCCGGTCGGCGACGCTCCCGGGCAGTTCGATCAGGGCCGACGGCTCGCCCTCCCGGTACCGGTACGCGCGCTCGCTCACCAGATCGACATAGCCGGTGACCCGGTCTCCGTCGCGGATCGGTACCTGCCGCAGCGCCAGCGGCCGGGTCGAGAAACCCTGGAGAGCGGCGAGGATGTCGCGCACGGTCTCCCCCGCCTGATCCATCTTGTTGATCAGGACGGCATGGGGGATGTCGTGGTCGTCGAGGAATTTCAGGATCGGCCCTGCCGCAGCGGCCTTGGCGGCCTCCGGCTCCACCACCACGACGGCGACGTCGGCGATCATGCAGGCGTGGCGCGAATCCAGGGTGAACTCGATGCCGCCGGGGGTATCGATGAAGGTCCATCTGTCCCCGAGAAAGCTGCCGTGGCCGATCGACAGTTCGGTGCTCGCCCCGCGCTCCCGCGCCTCGGGGGTGGTGTCGCCAATCGTGTTGCCGTCCTTCACCGTGCCCTTGCGCTCGACCGTGCCCGCTGCGTGGAGCAGGGCTTCGAAGAGGCTGGTCTTGCCGGACTGGTAGGGGCCGAGGATCGCGGCGCAGCGGGTGGCGCCGCCGCCTTGTCTGCCGCGTTCTGTCGCTCCGGTGCCGTCGCTGGGATTGGAGGCCATGCTGTCTCTCCCTTCGCTCGCCCGGGTGGCCGATCCCCTGGGCGCGGCTTTGGGAAAGGCGCTAAGCGGGGGCGTCCCGGGTCGTGATGCCCGTGATCGCCCCGAGGGCCCGATGGCGAGCGCCGGGACGACCGGCGTCTATGTCCGGGTATTGAAGGACTCCGGTAGCGGGCACGCAAGCCGATTCGCGGCGGCGGCTACGGGAGTAGCCGTCGGATCTCACCCGGTCTTCGCCATCTCGCTCGCCTTGGGCATGGTTCGGGTCAGCAGAACGGCGAGCCCCGAGAGAGCGCCGAGAACGATCACCGTCGTCGCGACGTCCGTCGCCTCGGCGATCACGCCGAGACCCATGAAGCCAACCGCGACGATGCCGGCCGCGGTATTGGAGAAGGCGACGTAGAGCGGCCGTTCGTCTTCCGGGGCACCGTCCGCCAGGTAGGTCTTGCGGCCCAGCCGGACGCCGGCGACGGCGACGCCCAGGATCAGGAACACGCCCGCGAAGGCCCAGTGACCGAAGGACTCCGGGATGAAAGCGGCGACGGCCAGCGCAGCGGCGGACGCCACCACGCCGAGCAGGGCGCTGACGGTCATCACCTTGCGGGCGGAATCGTCGGAGAAGGCGCCCCAGAACGGGCTGGACAGAACCGCGGCCAGGCCGCTGGCCACCATGTACAGCCCGAGATCGCCGAGGCTGCCGCCGGCGGTCTGCTGGGCGAACAGGACGAAGATGGGAGGGGCCATCTCGACCGACAGCAGGGCCGACCGTGCGGCAAGGAACCGGCGGAACCCGGCGATCTTCCGCATCAGTTCCAGGCCCCGACGGATCTCCTCTACCGGGTCGCGGCCGTCTCCCGGCTCGCTCGGCTCCTCCGGAACACCGGCGAAGAGGATGGCCGCAGCCGCCCAGAGAACGGCGGCGGCGCCGACCAGGATCAGCAGTGGGGCCAGGGCATCGGTACCCTTCAGGCCGGTTGAGAGCCAGACGCCCGTCGCGAGCGCCAGCGCGCCGCCGATGGCCGACCGGTTCGAGAGCATGCGTCCGCGCGCGCCCGAGGGAACGGTCTTCGGCGTCACGTCCTGGAACGCGACCGAGCCGCAGCCGCTGGCGATGCTGAAGGCGAGGAGCAGGCCGACGATGCTCCACCCGGCGATCGCCGCCGGCAGCAGGAGCGCGGCGGCGACCATGGCGAGCAGGCACAGCGCCTGGACCGTACCGGCGGCTACCCAGACCCACTTGCGACGCGCGCGGGTGCGGATCCAGCCCGAGATCATGAGCTGGGGCAGCAGCGACCCGGCCTGCTTCGCCGGCATGAGCATCGCCGCCAGTCCGGCCGGTGCTGCGATTGCGCCCAGGAGCCAGGGAAGGACCAGATCGGGCCCGGCCAGGCGCTCGGCGAGCTTGGTGCAGGCCCCGTTGGCGACGTTGAGCAGATAGGCGCGGGTCGCCTTTGGCTGCGAGGCGAGGTCGCTCGCCGCGTCGCCGGCCAGGAGGTGGATGAGTTTGGGGTGTTTGTCGTCGGACGTGTCGGAAGCCATGCGGATTAACTGGCTCAGTCGCGAGAAAAGGCAAACTGTCGCACCGCCGACGCGGCTCTCACTGGACACGGCTCTCACCGCGAGTTGATTTGTCGTGTCGGCGGCAACGCACTAGTTCTGATCTATAAAGACCCAGAAGGGAGCCAGCGACCATGCTGATCAAGCGGCCGAAGGGCTGGGAACTGCCGGAGCGTCTCGCCACACCCCAGAGCGTCTACCTGAACCGTCGCGCCCTGCTGCGCGGTCTCGGCATCGGGACGATGATGATCGGCGCCGGCGGCCTCGCGGCCTGCGGCGAGGAGGCGTCGGCGGACAACGAGGCCATTCAGCTCGCCGAACTGCCGCCGGATCCGTCGGCTGGGCTCTACCCGGTTCAGCGCAACGCCCGCTACACCGTCGATCGGCCGATCACCGACGCGGATCTGGCCACGACCTACAACAATTTCTACGAGTTCGGCTCGTCCAAGAACATCTGGCGGGCGGCGCAGGAGCTGCCGATCCGCCCCTGGACCGTGGCGCTGGACGGCATGGTCGAGCAGGAGCGGACGGTCGGGATCGACGATCTGCTGGCGGCTATGCCGCTGGAGGAGCGCGTCTACCGTCACCGCTGCGTTGAGGCATGGTCGATGACCGTGCCGTGGTCCGGGTTCGCCCTGAAATCCCTGGTCGAGTACGCGAAGCCGCTGTCGTCGGCGAAATACGTGGTCATGCAGACGTTCCAGAACGCCGAAATCGCCCCCGGTCAGCGCCAGTACTGGTACCCCTGGCCCTATGTCGAGGGCCTGACGATCGAGGAGGCGACGAACGAGCTGGCCTTCATCGCGACCGGCCTCTACGGCGAGCCGATCCCGCGCCAGAACGGGGCGCCGCTTCGCCTAGTGGTGCCGTGGAAGTACGGATTTAAGTCGATCAAGTCGATCGTCCGCCTCACCTTTACCGACAAGCGTCCCGTGTCGTTCTGGGAGGAGCTCCAGGCGAGCGAGTACGGCTTCTGGGCCAATGTGAACCCGGACGTCCGGCACCCGCGCTGGAGCCAGGCGACGGAGCGTGTGCTCGGCTCCGACGAGCGGGTCCCGACCCTGCTCTACAACGGCTACGGCGAGTTCGTGGCCGACCTCTACAAGGGGCTGGAGGGCGAGAGCCTCTATATGTGATCCTGCCGCCCGAGTGGGTGCGCCTGTGACGGACCGGTACCGGTGCTCGGTGCCGGTCCTGTCGTATCCGGCACCCGATCCAAGAAACGGGAGGACAGGTCATGGGCAGACTTGCGGGGAAGATCGCCGTCATCACCGGTGCGGCGGCGGGCATCGGCAAGGCGTCGGCGGCGCTGTTCGCGCGCGAGGGGGCGACGGTCGTGATGGCCGACGTCAAGACGGAGCTCGGGGAAGCGGCGGCCGCATCGATCCGCGAGGCCGGTGGCGCGGCCGAGTTCGTCACCACCGACGTCTCCCAGGAGGACGCGGTGCGGGCGCTGATCGACGGCGCGGTCGAGCGCCACGGCCGCCTCGACGTCCTCTACAACAACGCGGGCGGCGCCACACCCCGCGACGGCAAGGTCACCGACATGCCGCTGGACGAGTTCTGGCGGACGATCTCCGTCGACCTGTTCGGCCCGTTCCTCGGCTGCCGCTTCGCCATTCCGCACATGGAGCGGAACGGCGGCGGGTCGATCATCAACACGACCTCGATCCGGGCGCTGACCGGCACCGCCGGGGCGGACGCCTATTCCTCGGCGAAGGGCGGGGTGATCGCGCTGACCAAGGCCCTGGCGATGCAGTGGCATACGGCGGGAATCCGGATCAACGCCATCGGCCCCGGCATGGTGCTCACCGAGCGGGTGGCCGCGATGCTCGACCCGGAGACCAATCCCATCGCCATCAAATCCCTGATGGGGCCGATGCAACCGGATGACATCGCCTATCTTGCGCTGTATCTCGCCAGTGACGAATCACGCAGGATCACCGGCGCGATCTACCCGGCCGAGAGTGGGGCGAGCGCGCACTGATCCGAGGCGCTTTGCGTCGGCAGCCAGATCCAACGTCAAGGCCAACCCCATGATCCTTCCCGCCATTCCCTTTCCGGTGATCGATCCGGTGGCGGTCGCCATCGGTCCCGTCGCCATCCGCTGGTACGCGCTCGCCTATATCGCGGGGATCCTGATCGGCTGGAAATACGCGGTCTGGCTGGCCCGGCGGCAGCCCGTCTTCTTCGAGCCGAAGCTGTTCGATGATTTCGTCTTCTACGCCACGATCGGCATCGTCCTGGGCGGGCGGCTCGGCTACGTCCTATTCTACAATCCCGGCTACTATCTGGCGCACCCGCTCGAGATCCTCATGGTCTGGCAGGGCGGCATGGCGTTCCACGGCGGGTTTCTGGGCGTGGTTCTGGCGACCGTGCTGTTCGCCCGTAAGGTGGGCGCGCCGATTCTGGCGGTCGGCGACTTGGTTGCGGCGGCCGCGCCGATCGGGGTGTTCTTCGGGCGGATCGCCAACTTCATCAACGCCGAGCTCTTCGGGCGTCCGGCGCCGGACGTTCCCTGGGCCATGGTCTTCCCCAATGGCGGACCGATCCCGCGTCATCCCTCCCAGCTCTACGAGGCCGCGCTGGAAGGGCTGGTGCTGTTTGTCGTGCTGTTCCTCCTCGCCCGCCGCGAGAGCATCCGCCGGAGGCCCGGGATCCTCCTCGGCGTGTTCTTCCTCGGCTACGGTCTGGCGCGGACGGTCTGCGAGTTCTTCCGCGAGCCCGACGTTCAGCTCGGCTTCATCCTGCCGCACGTCACCATGGGACAGATTCTAAGCCTGCCGATGATCGTGGTCGGCGTCCTGGTGGTCGTCTGGGCGACCCGGCGCGATCCCGTCGCCGTCAAGTGATCCCGGCCGCGTGACCCTGCTCGACCATCTGCGCCGGCGCGTCGCGTCGGAGGGACCTTTGTCGGTCGCGGACCTGATGGCCGACGCGCTGACCCATCCGCGCTTCGGCTACTACGCCACCCGCGACCCGTTCGGCGCCGGCGGAGACTTCGTTACCGCCCCCGAGGTGAGCCAGATGTTCGGCGAGCTGATCGGACTGTGGACGGCCGTGGTCTGGCAGCAGATCGGCGCGCCGGCCCGCCTCGGGTTGGTCGAGCTTGGCCCCGGCCGCGGTACGCTGATGGCGGACGCCCTGCGCGCGGCCCGGGCGGTGCCCGGCTTCCTCGACGCCGCGGACATTCACCTGGTGGAGGCCAGCCGGGGGCTACGGGAAGTGCAGGCGCGCGCTCTCGCCGGCCACAGCCCCAGTTGGCACGACGACGTGTCGAGCCTGCCGCACGGGCCGGTCATCGTGCTTGCCAACGAGTTCTTCGACGCCTTGCCGATCGCCCAGCTCGTGCGCTCGGAAAGCGGCTGGCGCGAACGGCGGCTGGCCTTCGACCCGGAGAGCGGTGCGCCGCTCTGGACCCTGACACCCGGCACAAGCCCACTGACCGCGCTGCTGCATCCGCGCATCCTGGCGACGGCGCGCCCCGGCGATCTGGCCGAGCTCTCTCCGGCCTCGCTGTCGGTCGCCGCCACGCTCGCCCGCCGGATCGCCGCCCAGGGCGGGGCGGCGCTGGTGATCGACTACGGCCACGCCGAGAGCGGCGTAGGCGACACTCTCCAGGCGGTCCGCGCCCATGCGCCGGTCGATGTGCTCGAGACCCTGGGCGACGCCGATTTGACGGCGCATGTGGATTTCGCGGCCCTCGCCCAGACCGTCCGCCAGGCGGGTGCGGTCCCGCACGGGCCGGTGACCCAGGGTGCCTTCCTCTCGTCCCTCGGCATCGCCGCGCGCGCCCAGCGGCTCTCGGCCGGCGCGACCGCCGCCCAGGCGCGGAATATCGAGGTGGCCATGGCCCGCTTGATCGACCCCGACGAAATGGGCACCCTGTTCAAGGTCGCGGCCTGGACCGGCACGACCGATACCCCGCCGCCCGGGTTCGAGGCCTGACGCCTCGCCCCGTACCGCAGAACGGCCGCCCGCGAGACACGGTTCTTGTTCCAGATCGACGCTTTCGATGAAAACGGCATCTCCCATGCCTTCTTCTCGCGCCGTGGCGGCGTCAGCGGGGGGCTCTATACCTCGCTGAACTGCGGACGCGGCTCCGGCGACGACCCCCGGGCGGTGGAGGCCAATCGGGCGCGCGCTGCCTCGGCCCTCGACATGCCGCCCGGAACGCTCTTCACGAACCACCAGATCCACTCCAACACAGTCACGGTGATCGACGAGAGCCATGGCGCGGACGACAAGCGCGAGGCGGATGCGCTGGTGACGAACCGCCGGGGCATCGTCATCGGCGTGCTGGCGGCGGACTGCGCGCCGGTCCTCTTCGCCGCGCCAGGAGAGCGGGTGATCGGCGCCGCCCATGCCGGCTGGCGGGGCGCGCTTGACGGCGTCTGCGACGCCACGGTCGACGCGATGATCGAGTTCGGCGTGCGGCCCGACGGTATCAAGGCGGCGGTCGGCCCCTGCATCGGCATGGAGTCCTACGAGGTCGGACCGGAGTTTCCCGCCCCGTTCCTAGAGCAGGATCGGCAGAACGGCCGGTTCTTCGAGCCGGCGGCCCGCGACGGGCACTACCTCTTCGATCTTTCCGGATATCTGGTTCACCGCCTCTCGCGCCTGGGGCTCGGCGAGGTGGTGCGCCTGGGGGCCGACACCTGCCGCGACGAAGCGAATTTCTTCAGCTACCGCCGCTCCTGCCACCGCCGGGAGCCGGACTACGGCCGGCAGCTCGCTGCAATCACGCTCGGCGCCTAGCGCCTCAAACCGGGGGACCCGATGGCTCTGCATTTCACGCGCGAGGAATTCGACGATCGGCGGGCGAAGACGCTGGCGGCGATGGAGGCCGCCGGGCTCGACGGGCTGCTGATGTTCCGTCAGGAAAGCATGTTCTGGCTGACCGGCTACGACACGTTCGGGTTCTGCTTCTTCCAGTGCCTGTATCTGGGCGCCGACGGTCGGATGATGCTTCTCACGCGGGCGCCGGACCTGCGGCAGGCGCAGAACACGTCGATCATCGAAGACATCCGGATTTGGGTAGACCGGGACGGCGCCAGCCCGGCCGACGATCTGCGCGACGCGCTCGCCGACATGGGCGCCCGGGGCAAGCGGCTCGGCGTGGAGTACGACGCCTATGGCCTGAACGCCCGCAACGGCAAGCGGCTCGATGCCGCCCTCGACGGATTCGCCCGCCTGGAGGACGCCTCGGAGCTTGTGTCGCTGCTCCGGGTGGTGAAATCCCCGGCCGAGCTCGACTACGTCCGCCGTGCCGGCGTACTGGCCGACGAGGCGTTGGTGGAAGCCCACCGGCTGACCGGCCCCGGCGTCGACGAGGGCGAGATTCTGGCCGCCATGCAGGGGGCCGTCTTCAAGGGAGGCGGGGACTACGCTGGCAACGAGTTCATCATCGGCAGCGGCGGCGACGCGCTGCTCTGCCGCTACTTCACCGGCCGCAAGACCTTGGCGGCGCAGGACCAACTCACTTTGGAGTTCGCCGGGGCATACCGGCACTACCACGCCTGTCTGATGCGCACGATCCCGGTCGGACCCGTACCGGACCACCAGGTCCACATGTTCAACGCCTGCGCGGAGGCGCTGCAGGCCTGCAAGGACGCGCTGCGCCCCGGACGGCCGATCGGCGAGGTGTTCGACGCCCATGCCCGGGTGATGGACGGTAACGGCCTGCGGCACGCCCGGCTCAACGCCTGCGGCTACTCTCTCGGGGCGGTCTTTGCGCCGATCTGGATGGATTACCCGATGTTCTACCACGGCAATCCGGTGGAGGCGGCGCCGGGTATGGTGTTCTTCCTGCACATGATCCTGATGGACAGCGAGGCGCAGCTCGCCATGAGCCTGGGTGAGACCGTGATCGTCACCGATGGCGAGCCTGAGCGTCTCTCGGCCATGCCCCTCGAGCTTGTCGCAAAGTAGCCCTTGGCAAAATCGAGGTCGGTGCGCCATATCACCGCCATGCCGCATCTCTGGATCTTTCTCGGTTTCCTGTTCCTCGGTCTGCTGGCGAGCTGCGTGATCGGATGATCGCCCGCCTGCTGCCGGTCCTGCTTCTGCAGGCGCTCCTGCTGGGGCTGGTCGGCTGCGGCCAGCTCCCGCAGCCCTTCGCCAAGGATCAGGCCAACCTCGCCAACGCCCCGTTCCTCATCGCGCCGGCGACCGAGGGCGTCATCGTCTGGCCGATGGTCGGCGTGCCCGACGACGTGTCCGCGCTGGTGACGGAGATGACCATCGAGGCCTTGCGGGAACGCGGCGTCGTCGCCAGCGCCAACGCCTCGAACCGGGCGAGCCTTCTGCTGACCACCTCGGGCAGGCGGCTGGCCGACGGGGCGCTCGAGATCACCTGGCGCCTGAACCGGCCGGACGGGGCTCTGGTCGGGACCCGCGTCGATGCGGTGGCGAGCGACGAGCGGTTCGAGCAGGCCGTCACCCAGGTCGCGCGCTGGATCGTTCCGGAGGCACGGGTGCCCGGCGAGGCCCGGACCGACTTCGCCGTCTCGGTCTTCGACGTCGCCGGGGCGCCGGGTAACGGCAACAACCTGCTGCGCCGGGCCATGGCCTTCGCGCTGATGCGCGCCGACGTGCAGGTGAACGACTTCCCCGAGCCCGACGCCTTCGTGGTGCAGGGCAATGTGTCGATCACGCCGAAGGACACCGGCGGGGATCTGGTCAGCGTGTCCTGGGCGGTTCTCGACGGCCGCGGCCGCGAGATCGGTGTCATCGACCAGGCCAATACGGTGGCCTCGGGATCTCTCGATCAGGACTGGGGCCCGGTGGCGGCACCGATTGCCAAGGCGGCGGTCGCCGGAATCGTCACTCTGATCGAGCGCCACTTGGAAGTCGCGGCAGGGCGCTAGGCCCACGGACGGGCGGCTTGTGTTTCCTGCGGGCAGACCGAAATGCTGCACCGCACAAAAACGTTTGACTCCTTGGCCCGAAGACGCCATTTACGTGTTGTGTTTTGTGCAGCGCAGCAAAGACTGCGCCGGTTGACAACGGTCTGTCAGACCGCCAGCCGCCAAAAGAGGAGAGTGAAATGGCCGAGTTCAAGAATCCCTTCATGGATTTCGACGTGCAGAAGATCATGGGCGAGTTCAAGGTTCCGAACGTGGACGTCGACAGCATCGTCGCCGCCCACAAGAAGAATTTCGACGCGATCGCCCAGGCGAACCAGATCGCGGCTGAGGGTATGCAGGCGATCATGAAGCGTCAGAGCGAGATCGCTCAGGGCGCCATCGCCGAGGTCCAGGCGAACCTGCAGGCGATGGCCTCGCAGGGTGCGCCGGAAGAGAAGCTGGCCCAGCAGGCCACCATCGCCAAGACCACCCTCGAGCAGGCGCTGGCGAACCTGAAGGAGCTTCAGGAGATGGTCACCAAGTCCAACGCCGAGGCGTCGGGGATCATCAACAAGCGCATCATGGAGTCGCTCGACGAGGTGAAGACCGCGATCGACAAGTCCAAGAAGTAACCAGCGTTACTCAAGGCCCTCTCCCGAGGGGCGCGAGGTTGAGGGGCCGTCCGGGGCGAACCGGGCGGCCCCTCTTCGTATGGGGGCCGCCAGGAGACGGGGCCGGTTGCGGCGGCCGACCGCGGCGTGCTACCGGCGGGATCGGCTTGACGGTTCGGCAGCGGAGGCGGGTATGGCGGAAGAACGGGCGGCGGAGATCGGTTACGACGACTTTCTGAAGGTCGATATCCGGGTCGGAACCGTCGTCGATGCCCAGCCGTTTCCGGAGGCGCGTAAACCTGCGATCAAGCTGTGGATCGATTTCGGTGGATCGATCGGCGTGAAGAAGACCTCGGCCCAGATCACGGTTCACTACACGCCGGAGGATCTCATCGGCCGTCAGGTCGCCGCCGTCGTCAACTTCCCGCCGCGGCAGATCGGGCCGTTCATGAGCGAGGTGCTCACCCTCGGATTCACGGACGAGAACGGCGCGGTAGTTCTTGTCGGGCCGTCCGCCAAGGTTCCGAACGGCGGCCGACTGCACTGAGCGGCCCGGCAGGCCTCACCTCTCCTCACTCCCCGGCCTCGTGCCGGGGCAATCGGATCAAGTCGCGCGATCTCGATGAGTTCGCGTCTGCCCCGGGGCTCGCCCAGGCACGGGGCCGGGGAGTGCGGAAAGTGAAAGGGATAAGATCGGTCAGATCTTGGCGAATTTCGACAGGGCCTCGCGGAAGGTGAGGCCCTTGTCCATTTCCCGCATCGCCTGGGCGTCGTCGGCGGCGTAGCGTCGCGTCATCTCAAGAATGTCGCCGGCCCGCTCGATCGGGATCACGCAGATGCCGGAGCCGTCGGCGACGATCAGGTCGCCCGGACGGATCAGCACGCCCTCGATGGTGATCGGCTCGCCGATCGCTTCGACCTTCAGCCGGGTCTTGCCGGGCGTCGGCACCATGTGGCGGGCGAAGATCGGAAAGCGGAATTCCTGCTGCTCCTCCCAGTCGCGCACCCCACCCTCGACGAGCAGGCCTTCGAGGCCCTGGATCTTGGCGGCGTAGCTGGCCATGCCGCCCCAGGTGGACACGGGATTGCCGCCATTGTCGACGACGATCACGTCGCCGGCGCCGGCCGCTTCGATCATGTGACCGACCTTGAAATCCTCGACCGGGAAGGTGCCTTTCGCGCCGGTCTGCTGGCGCACCGTGACGGCTGGGCCGACGGCCTTGGTGCCGGGTACCACGGCCTTCAGGCCGACGATCACGCCGTTCAGGTCGAGCTCGTCGAGCGCGTTGGCGATGGTCGGGGTGGCGATGTCGCGAAACCCGGCGACCAGCGATGCGATGTCGGTCATTGATCCGATCCAGACGGGGGGAAGGCGTCGAAGTAGAGCACGCCGATCGTCATGTCGGGGGTGCGACCGTCCGTCGCGAGCGGGCAGTGGACGCTGTCGAAGCTGCGCCAGGACCCGTCGACCGGCCACTGGACCCAGCCCGACCGGAAGACCGGCCGCCGCTGGAGGATCGGGTTGCGGAAGGTGGCGATCATGGACTCGCGGGATTCGCCGAAATCGCACTCGGAGATCCACTTGCCGGTGTAGTCCCGGTCGCGGAAGGCGGTGATCTGGGTGCCGATCATCCGATACCGGAAATCGCCGCCGCCGGCGCGCACATCCATGATCAGGACGTGACCGAACCAGGGCTTCAGATCCTCGATGGGGAAGTCCTCGCGCGCGGGCAGGCAGGCGCCCTGACGCTTGGAGTCCCAGAGGATGCTGAAATCCGCCACGCCGTCATGCCGGGGCTGCTCCTGAACCTCGACGCTGTCATAGGTCGCGTCGCGGCCCCGCCGGTCATGGTCCGGCGGGACGGTCCCGTCGTCGCCGGACCCGGGGGTGATCCAGGCTCTGTACAGCGAGGGCAGACCGACCAGACGGTCGCTTGCCGCCACGCTGTTCAGAGAGGAAGTCTTTTCGTCGGAACTCGACACTCCGTCACCACGGCTCGTGAAGAGAAAGCCATATCGATCATCCAGCGACCGCGCGTCAAGAGTTTATCATAAATTCTCGCTTAACTTGCGCGAATTCTCTGGATAAAGCCGACGGCTTCGTCTTCGAGCGCCTTCATCTCGGTCTCCAGCAGGTTGCAGGTGCTGAGCACTTCGCTCGCGCTGCGACCCGTGGCGCGGGACGCTTCGCTCACCTCGGCGATCTCGCTGGTGACCCTCGACGTGCCGCTGGCCGCCTCCTGGCTGTTGTCAGCGATGCTGGAGGTGGTCATGGACTGCTCCTCGACCGCCGCCGCGATGGCCGCGTTCATCTCGTCGAGGCCGGAGACCGCCTGGGCGATGGTGTCGATCGCCTCGACCGCATCGCCGCTGGCGCCCTGCATCTGTTCGATCTGACGGCGGATATCGTCCGTCGCCTTCGCGGTCTGGGTCGCCAGGCTCTTGACCTCCGAGGCGACGACGGCGAAGCCCTTGCCGGCGTCACCGGCGCGCGCCGCCTCGATGGTGGCGTTCAGGGCCAGCAGGTTGGTCTGCTCGGCGATGTCCTGGATCAGGGCGATGACGTCGCCGATCTTCTGGGCGGTCTCGGCCAGCGCCGCGATCCGCTCGTTGCCGATGCCGGCCTGGGTGCTGGCACCGCGCGCCATCTCCGCCGCCCGCGCGACCTGGGTGCCGATCTCGTCGGTCGCCGCGGACAGCTGCTCCGCCGCCTCGGACACCGCCTTCACGTTGGCGCTCGACTGCTCGGACGACACCGCGACCGCGTCGGCCCGCGTCAGCGACGTGTTCGACGAGGTCGCCATGGTCTCGGCCTGGGCCCGGACCTCCGCCACCTGGGCGGTCAGACCGGCCACCAGCTTCCCGACCGATTCCTCGAAGCTCGACGCGAGATTCTCCATCGCCTGGCGCTTTTCCGCTTCGGCGCGGGCGGTGACCTCCTGCTGCTCGCGCTCCAGGCTCTGCACGCGAAGCGCGTTCTCCTTGAACACCTGGACGCAGCGGGCGATGTCGGCGATCTCGTCCTTCCGGCCGGTCCCCGGGATGTCCGTGTCCAGCTCGTTCTCCGCCAGCCGCTCCATGGCTCCGGTGATGGCGCGCAGCGGGCGGGTGATCCCGCGGCCGAGGAAGAGGGCGAGGACGACGGCGAGCAGGGCGGCGGCGGCCGTGCCCGCCAGGATCAGCATGTTCGCCAACTGACGGTCGTTGCTCCGCGACGTCTCCGACGCGGCGACGCTGGCGCGCACCTCGTCGGACACGGCGGCGGCCGCGGCAGCCATCTCCTCGGCGGCCTGCGTCCGGGTCCCGAGAGCGGCCAGCAGATCGTCGAACTGCGCTCTCTGGCCGGCGAGCTTGGCCGCGAAATCGTCGACCGCGTCTGTACCGAGCTCGGTGCGCAGACTGTCGACGATGCTGTCGAGAGCGCCGAACGCGAAGACCTGCGCCTCGGTGGAGGGTCCCTGGCCATTCTCGGCGACGACCTGCGTGGTGTTGCCTTCCAGCTTCTTGACGGCGGTCACCAGATCCGCGGCGGTCGTGGCGATGGCGGCCGCGGTGCCCGCCTGAGCGGCGGCGTCCTGGGCGACGGCGCGCGCGGCCGCGTAGGCCTTGCTCTCTTTACGGGCGATCGCACCGGCGAAGGCGTTGATCTTCCTCGAGACGGCGCTGAGGTTTTCGATGGCGTCTGTCGCGGCCCATCCGTTGGAGACGACAACGGCCATGGACTCGAAAGTCTTGCGGTAATCGCTCACCGCGCCCGCGAGGGTGGCCACGGCTTTCTCTTCCGGCGTGCCCTTGGCCGCTTTCTTCAGCTTCAGGGCGGTGAGGTACATGTCCTTGATTGCTTCGCGCGCACCGTTCGCGTCCGCGTCGTCTTTGGTGCGCAGATACATCGCCTCGTCGCGCCGCGCGCGCAGGGTGGCGAAGATCAGCTCGCGCGTCAGTTCTTCGATCTTGATCTTGGCCTGCTGTTCCGTGATCGCCGCGTCGCGCTCGGCATTCAGCGCTTTGCGCCGATCGTCCTGCTCCGCGCGGATGCCGTTGGCGATCCTCTCCAGCTCGACATTGCTGGACTGCATCTCGTCGATGAGCTGGTTCGCGTTCTGCCGCGCCGCCGTCAGCGTCCCGAATTGGGTCTGATATTCGGCGATCGACGCCGCGGCTGCCGCTTCTCCCTGGTCCCGTGCGAGGCGGTTCGCCTTATCGAGATTGGCCAGGGTTGCGTCCCGTGCATCGTCCGAACCGGACATCTGATACTCGGCGGCGTCGATCTGTGCCGCGCGCACGTATCGCTCGATTTCGGCGACCCGGTCAGCCTGATCAACCTGGCCGGCGTAGCGTTCCAGCGCCAGCCATCCAGTCGCCCCCAGCACCAAAGTCAGCGCGACCACTCCGGCAAATCCGGCTCCGATTCGAAATCCGATGCGCATGGTCATCTCCTGTTCGCCCTTTTTGTTGAGCGAAAACCTATTGAGTAAAAATTAAAAATAGGTTTACTCAATTGCTAAATGCTATGGTTGTATATTAAAAACAAAATTTCTCTCTAGTTCGAAACTATAAAGTCAAAAAATTATCTCAACTGGTAACGATTGATTAAGGGCTCTTCCGCACAATGGCGCTCATCCGATAACGCCCGAAGACGGACGGGGTGTTCTTCAACACAGGGAGAGACGATATGAAGTTTGGTAAGTATCTGGCGCAGGGAATGCTCGTTTCCTCACTGGCGCTTTTCGGCGCGACTTCCGCGTCGGCCAATGACTTCGCCGCACAGATCACCGAGGTGCTGAACAGCCAGGTGAAAACCTGGGTGAGCGATCCCGTGGTGGTCGAGGCGATCAAGGCCCAGAACGCCGAGACCGGCGGTCTCTCGGAGGCGGATATCGACGCCCTCGACAAGCAGTGGCGCGCCGAGGCCGATGCCGGCAGCGGCCCGCTGATCGACAAGGTGCTGGCCAACGACCTCTCCGCCTTCCTGAAGGAGAAGAAGGCCTCCGCCGACGGCCTGTTCTTCGAGATTTTCGTCATGGACGCCAAGGGCCTGAACGTCGGCCAGAGCGACGTGACCTCCGACTACATGCAGGGCGACGAGGCCAAGTGGCAGAAGACCTATCCGGTCGGCCCGGACGCGGTCTTCATCGACGAGGTCGAGTTCGACGACTCCAGCGGCCAGTTCCAGAGCCAGGCCAACGCGACCATCGCGGATCCGGCCACCGGCGAGGCCATCGGCGCCATCACGATCGGCATCAATGTCGAGCAGCTGAACTGATCCACGCACACCCATGCCCCAGCGGGGAGCAATTCTCCCCGCCCCTCCCGGGTGCTCCCTCGGGCCGGCTCTCCCCAGCCGGCCCGTTTTTTTGTCCGCCCGGTACCGGTAGAGGGTCGATTTTTTCCGTCGTGGGCGCCGGCCCGCCTTGCGTCGGGAAGACCTCGGGCGTAGCGTGCGATCGTTCCGCGAGCCGCGGATTTCTGCACCTTCCTGGGGGTTTTTTGACATGGGCATCCTTGCCGAGCGGCTGAGCCGCGTGAAGCCGTCTCCGACCATCGCCGTCAGCAACAAGGCGATGGAACTGAAAGCGGCGGGCCACGACGTGATTGGCCTCGGCGCCGGCGAACCGGATTTCGACACCCCCCAGCACATTAAGGATGCGGCCAAGGCGGCGATCGACAGCGGCCAGACCAAGTACACCGCCGTCGGCGGCACCCCCGAGCTGAAGGACGCGATCGCCCTCAAGTTCAAGCGCGACAACGGCCTGGAATACGCCCGCAATCAGATCGTCGTCGGCACCGGCGGCAAGCAGGTTCTCTACAACGCCTTCATGGCGACGCTCGATCCGGGCGACGAGGTGATCATCCCGGCCCCCTATTGGGTCAGCTACCCGGACATGGCGATCCTGGCCGAGGGAACGCCGGTCTTCATCGACTGCCCGCAGGAGCAGGGCTTCAAGCTGCAGCCCGAGGATCTGGAAAAGGCGATCACGCCGAAGACCAAGTGGGTGATCCTGAACTCGCCGTCTAACCCGACCGGCGCCGGCTACACCCGTGCGGACATGAAGAAGATCACCGACGTGCTGATGAAGCATCCGCATGTCTGGGTAATGACCGACGACATGTACGAGCACCTGGTCTACGACGATTTCGAATTCTGCACCCCGGCCGAGGTCGAGCCAGGCCTGTACGACCGGACCCTGACCGTCAACGGCGTGTCCAAGGCCTACTGCATGACCGGCTGGCGTATCGGCTTCGCGGGCGGGCCGGCGAACCTGATCAAGGCCATGACCGACATCCAGTCGCAGTCGACCTCGAACCCGTGCTCGGTCAGCCAGGCGGCCTCGGTCGTGGCCCTGACCGGCGATCACGGGTTCATCGAGTCGAACAACAAGGTCTTCAAGGAACGCCGCGACCTTGTGGTCTCCATGCTCAACCAGGCCGCCGGCATCGACTGCCCGACGCCGGAGGGCGCGTTCTACGTCTATCCGTCGGTCAAGGGCTGCATCGGCAAGAAGACGCCGGACGGCAAGGTGATCGAGAGCGACAGCGACTTCGTCACCGCGCTGCTGGAGAGCGAGGGTGTGGCGGCCGTGCAGGGCGAGGCGTTCGGCCTGAGCCCGCATTTCCGCATCTCCTACGCCACCGCGACCGAGGTGCTGGAAGAGGCCTGCACCCGCATCCAGCGCTTCTGCGGCTCCCTGAGCTGACTCGAGCGAAGCATCGGCACGGATTCGTCCGTGCCGATGCTGCGTTTCCTAGTCGAGGACCGTGTAAGCGGTCATATGCATATCGGCGGCGTCGTCGCGCAGCATCTTGAGTGGCTGATACGCATCGGAATCGTACCAGGATTCAAGAGCGTCCAGCGTTGGAAACCGGGCGATCACGACGATCTGATGATCGTCTGAGCCGTTCAGGGTACGAGATGCACGGGCGCGATGCACCATCTCGGCACCGAAGTTGGCGGCGATCTCCTTGGTCTTCGCCATGTATTCCTGCAGCTTCCCCGGATCTTTCGGGGTAATCCGGGCGATCATCAATGCACTCATGCTCTCTCTCCTCTCGGGTCAGGCGGCGGAGTCAATCGGAGTGGTGGTGCTGGCGTGGCCGGCGGCTCTTTCGCGCCAGAGGCGGCTGTCCAACGCATAGGTCGGTTCCCCCAGGACGACGTGATTCAGGCGGCGTTCCGTGCTGTCGTAGTCGACCGTACGGGTCAGCAGGGTGCGTCCGAATTTCGCCAGAGCTGCGACTCGACCGGCGAACGACCGGCGGGCTTCCGGTCTGGTCCCTGCGTACCGGCGGGCGATCGTCTCGAAGTCTTCGGCTTCCCTGCCCAGCAGGCGCGGGATGACGTCGGAGGGCGCACCGATCGCGAACGCGCCGCGGCGGTATTCCTCGAGGTAGATCCGGAGCTGACTCTGCAGGGCGACCGGCCAACCGTCGGCGGACAGGGCCTTCGACAGCATCGCGTCCGAGACCGGTGCGTAGGCGATCCTGCGCCCGAGGACGCGCGACAGCGTGCCGACGATCTGCCCGGGGCTGATCAATGTCGGTCCGGTCGGGCGATAGGTCCGCCCGCTGTGTTCGGAAGGGTCGATAAGGGCCTCGACATTGACCGCCGCGATGTCCTCGTTGGAGGGCGGTGCGTCTTTCGGCGTGTCGATATCGCCGAGAGGCATAGCAAACAGTCCGAGTTGGGCGGTATCTCGCAGAACCATGAAATAGTTGTCCGCAAACCAGCCGACATTGTTGACCGTCAGAGAGAGGTCGCCGATCCGGCGGAACACCTGCTCCATTGCCCAGATCTCTCGGGTGAAGAACGACGGATGGCGGTCCCCCGACAGCCATTGCGTCATCAGCACGACGTGTTCGATGCGGGCCTCTTGTGCGGCGATGGCGGCGAGGGTGCCGAAGTGCAGGCCGTTCGGCGCGGTCGGTGCGCAGACATAGGCGCGCTGCACCCCGTCGAAGGCTGTGCGGAGGTCCCTGATGTCGAACTGATCGCCGATGAAGAGGTCGGCGCCGGCATCCTTGAGGGTCCTGGCGCGGGCGTCCCCACGCCGAACGAAGGCGCGGACCGGGTATCCTCGTTCGAGCAGGTCGAGCGCTGTGGGGAATCCTGTTTTCCCTGCCGCACTGGTGACGAGTATCCTGGGTTTTGTCGCCATGGGGACCTCCCATCGGTTGTTGGATCGGGGCATCGCTGGCGGGCGATGACAGGAAGATTGGATTGAAACTTGCAAAATACAAGTGATAAATTGAAAAACGCAACTTCACTGATCCGTGAAGCGGGGATGATCCTTGGCTAAGGCGCGGCGGTACCGGCTGCTATGTCCCGTCGCGAGGGCCCTGGACCGGATCGGGGATCGATGGTCCCTGCTGATCCTGCGAGACCTGCATGCCGGTCCTGCACGGTTCTCGGACCTGCTGTCGGGTCTGAACGGCATCGCCACGAACATGCTGACCGATCGCCTGGAACAGTTGGTCGGCGACGGTCTGGTTGAACGGCGGGGAGAAGCCTATGGCGTCAGTGTGTACGCCCTCACGACACTCGGCAGAGGCACGGAGACCCTGATCTTCGACCTGGCGATGTTCGGAGGGCTGTTTCCGCCGGACGACGATCTGCGGCCCCCCGGAAACCTGCGGACCATTGTCGTGCCGCTCCGCGTCGCCCTGCGCCGGGTGGTGCCGAAGGACTTGACGGCGACAATTGCCTTCATCGTCGACGGGGAGCCGTTCACCATCGCCATTCGCGACGGCACGGTCGATATGTGGGCCGGGAGGCCGCACGCAGAGCCGGACCGCACGGTCGCCACGGCCTACGAACCGCTGGTCGCGCTCAGCGAAGGTGAGATCGGGATCGACGACTTTCTGAGCGACCACGTGCTCGCCGAGACAAGGGACCCGGCGGCAGCGGATGGTTTTGTCCAGCTGTTCACGGCGGCGTTGGAGCACCTTCGCGCGTCAGTGCCTCTCTCGCCACCTTGACCGTCCGCACCTCCCCGGCGCACCCTTCCGCTCGCCGGCGAGAGAGAAAAATACCGCCAAGAACGCCGGCGTTTGTCGCTCGACCGGAGGAAATACGCGATGACCGACCGTCCCGATCCCATGAAGGGCAAACGCCGCTCGTCCCAGTGGTTCGGCAAAGTAGACAAGGACGGGTACGCGCACCGGTCCTGGATGAAGAACCAGGGTTTTCCGGCCGAAGTCTTCGACGGACGCCCGGTGATCGGCATCGCGAATACCTTCAGCGAGTTCAATCCCTGCCATGCCCATTTCCGCAAGATCTGCGAGCATGTGAAGCGCGGCGTTTGGGAGGCGGGCGGCTTCCCGCTTGAGTTCCCGGTCTTCTCCAATTCCGAGAGCCAGCTCCGGCCGACCTCGATGCTCTACCGCAACCTGGCCTCCATGGATGTGGAGGAGGCGATCCGCGGCCTGCCGATGGACGGCGTGGTGCTGCTGGTCGGCTGCGATAAGACCACGCCGGCGCTGCTCATGGGCGCGTCGAGCTGCGACCTGCCGACCATCTGTGTCAGCGGCGGGCCGATGCTGAACGGCTACTACAAGGGCGAGAAGATCGGCTCCGGCACCCATGTCTGGAAGTTCTCCGAGGCGGTCCGCGCCGGCGAGATGTCGATCGAGGCGTTCATGAGCGCCGAGCAGGACAACCACCGGTCCGCCGGCCACTGCATGACCATGGGCACCGCCTCGACCATGGCGTCGATGGTCGAGAGCCTGGGTGTCTCCCTGCCCGCGAACGCCGCGATCCCGGCGGTGGACAGCCGGCGCTACGTGCTGGCGCACATGTCCGGCAAGCGCATCGTCGACATGGTGATCGAGGACCTGCGCCTGTCGAAGATCCTGACCAAGGACGCGTTCGAGAACGCCATGGTCACCAACGGCGCCATCGGCGGCTCGACCAACGCGGTGATCCACCTGCAGGCCATCGCCGGCCGCCTCGGCGTCGATATCGGCCTCGAAGACTGGGACCGACTCGGCAAGGACATGCCCTGTCTGGTGAACCTCATGCCGTCGGGCGAGCACCTGATGGAGGATTTCTACTACGCCGGCGGCCTGCCCGCCGTGCTGAAGGAGATCGGCGACCACCTGCACAAGGACGCGGTGACGGCGAACGGCAAGACCATCTGGGAGAACGTCCAGGACGCGGAGTGCTACAACCGCGACGTCATTTTCGCACTGGACGAGCCGTTCAAGCCGAACGGCGGCATCGCCGTCCTGCGCGGCAACATGACCCCCGACGGCGCCATCATCAAACCGTCGGCGGCGAGCCCGGAGCTGATGGTGCATACCGGCCGTGCGGTGGTGTTCGAGGATATCGACGACTACAAGGCGCGGATCGACGACGAGGATCTCGACATCGACGAGACCTGCATCATGGTGCTGAAGAATTGCGGCCCGATCGGCTACCCGGGCATGGCGGAGGTCGGCAATATGGGTCTGCCGCCGAAGGTGCTGCGCAAGGGCATCACCGACATGATCCGCATCTCCGACGCCCGCATGTCCGGCACCGCCTACGGCACGGTGATCCTGCACGGCGCGCCCGAGGCGGCGGCGGGCGGACCGCTGTCACTGGTCGAGACCGGCGACATGATCGAGGTCGACGTGCCGAACCGGCGCCTGCACCTGGACGTGTCCGATGCGGAGCTGGAGAAGCGCCGCACCGCACGCAAGCCGTTCGAGCCGCCCTACGACCGGGGCTACTCCAAGCTCTATGTCGAGACCGTCAACCAGGCGGACAAGGGCGCGGATCTCGACTTCCTGGTCGGCAACTCCGGCACCCCGGTCATGCGCGAGAGCCACTGAGGCGCGAACCACTCGGGCGAGGGGCGTCGCTCCTGTCCCGCCGTTCAACCGTCGTCCTGACGAAAGTCAGGACCCTGGCTCCGGCGGCTGTAGTAGGCCTTTGGTCACGGAGCGGTCGAAATGGGATGGCGGCCTGATCCTGACGTGCGTAAGGATGACGGGTGGGGGTAGGACGCCCGCGTCCGACGTACCGGCCGCCCGCCTGCAGTCCTCACCCTCACGGACACCATGAGCTCCGACCCGCCAGCCGCTCCGCGCCCGACTTCCGATCCCAGCCGCACCCTGCTCGGGATCGGCTGGTTCCTGTGCGCCGTGTTCTTCTTCTACGCCTTCGTTCAGCGGGTGGCACCGTCGGTGATGGTCGAGGACCTGATGCGCGACTTCGCCGTGGGTGGCGCGCTGGTCGGCAACCTGTCGGCCTTCTACTACTACGCCTATGCCGGGTCGCAGATCCCGGTCGGCGTCATGCTCGACCGCTTCGGGCCGCGCCGCCTCATCACCGTCGCGGTCGCCCTGGTCGCCGTCGGCAGCTTCGTCTTCGCGGCGGCCGAGACCTTATGGATGGCGTATCTCGGGCGCATGCTGATCGGCTTCGGCTGCGCGTTCAGCTTCGCCGGCGCCCTGAACTACGCCGCGATCTGGATGCCGGCCCACCGCTTCGCCACCTTGAGCGGCGGGGCGCAGCTTCTCGGCGTGCTCGGCGGCATCACCGGCCAGGCGCCACTGGGGGCCGCGGTGGAGGCGTTCGGCTGGCGGCCGATGATGCTGGTCGTCGCCGTCTTCGGCGCCGTGCTGGCGGTCGCCTGCGGGCTGATCCTGCGTGACCGGCCGCGCGGCGACGGGACGACCGCCCGCCCGCGGCTGCTGGCGGGGCTCAAGCGGGCGGCGGGGAGCGTCCAGGTCTGGCTCGCCGCCATGTTCGGCCTCGCCATGACCAGCGCGATGCTTGCCTTCGGTGGGCTCTGGGGCGTCCCCTATGCGATGCAGGCCTACGGCTTCCCTAAGGCGGAGGCGGCGCTCCTGGTCAGTACGCTGTTCGTCGGCTGGGGCATCGGGGCGCCACTGTTCGGCTGGCTCGCGGACCGCTACAGGCGGCGCAAACCGTTCATGATCCTGGGCGCGATCCTGTCGACGGTGGGCATCGTCGCCGCCGTCTACCTCCCCCATGGCGGGGCGATCACCCTGGCCGCGTCGCTGATCGTGCAGGGGTTGGGGGCGTCGTCGATGGTTCTGTCCTTTTCGGTGGGCCGCGAGAACACCCCGCTCTGGGCCGCCGGGGCGACCGTCGGGATCATCAACGGCTGCGTGGTCGGCTCCGGCGCGGTGCTGCAGCCCCTGCTCGGATGGGTACTCGACCTCGCCTGGGACGGCACGATGGTGGAGGGCGCGCGCGTCTACACCGCCGCGGCCTACGAGCGCGCCTTCCTGGTGCTCCCGGTGATCGGGATCTTCGGCCTGATCATCGCCCTGATCGTGCGCGAGACCCATGGTAGGTCCGTGGAGACCTGAAGCATTTTCCGATCATCTGTGATCGAAAAACGCTCGCAATCCATTGGAGATAGAGCAGATTCACGCGAGCAGATGAGTGCATCTGATCGCGATCTGCTCTAGATCAGCCCCTTCGAGCGGAAGCTCACATGGCCGTTGCGGGCGACGATCAGGTGATCGTGCAGGACGATCCCGAGCGTGGCCGCCGCCTCGCGCAGCTGGTTGGTGGTCGAGATATCGGCTTGCGAGGGCGTCGGGTCGCCGGTCGGATGGTTATGGACGATGATCAGGGCGGAGGCGCCGAGTTCCAGCGCGCGCTTCACCACCTCGCGCGGGTAAAGCGGCGTGTGGTCGACCGTGCCGCGTCCCTGCAGCTCGTCCTGAATCAGGCGGTTCTTCTTGTCGAGATAGAGCACGCGGACGATCTCCACCGGCTCGTGCGCCATGGCGGCGTGGCAGTAGTCGAGCAGCTGTTTCCAGCCGGACAGCACGGGGCGGTTCAGCAGCGGCGCGCCGAGCAGCCGGTCAGCAGCGGCCTTCGCTGTCTTCAGCGCCGCGACCGACGCCTCCCCCATGCCGTCCACCTTCGCGAGCTCGCCGGCATCGGCGCTGATCGTCTCGGCGAAGGACCCGAACCGCGCGAGCAGGCGCTTGGCCAGGGGCTTCACATCGCCCCGCGGCTTGGCCAGGAACAGCAGCATTTCGATCAGTTCGTAGTCCGCCAGCGCATCGGCCCCGGCCGCCAGGAACCGGCGCCGCAGCCGACGTCGGTGCCCCTCCGGCCCGGCATCCGGCACTTCGCCCAACCCGTCATACACGCCGCTTCTCCGCGATCGGTGGTCACGGCGCGGCTATGGAAGAGCCGGGGGCGGAATGGGACGGTCTGACCGGTCGCCGCAACCGTCATCCTGATGCAAATCAGGATCAAGCACGCGGCGCCTGCCGCTTGGTCCTGAAGCAAGTTCAGGACGACGGAGGGATCGGGAGGCCGATGAGGCCGCGTCCTGCCCACCCGCTCGTCATCCTGATGCAAATCAGGATCAAGCATCCGGCGTCTGCCGTTTGGTCCTGAAGCAAGTTTAGGACGACTGAATGATTGGTGCGGGACCCGCCCTCAGAGATACGGCGGCTTCGTGTAGCCCTTGGGCGACAGGGTGAAGATCTCGAACCCGGTCTCTGTCACGCCGATCGAGTGTTCGAACTGGGCCGAAAGCGAGCGGTCGCGGGTTACGGCGGTCCAGCCGTCCTCCAGGATTTTCACGGCGAACTTGCCGGCGTTGATCATCGGCTCGACCGTGAAGAACATGCCCGGCTCCAGCATCGGGCCGTCGTCGGGATGGCCGTAATGCAGCACGCTCGGCGGCGCGTGGAAGGTCCGGCCGAGGCCGTGGCCGCAGAAATCGCGCACGACGGAGAGGCGCTGTCCCTCGGCGAAGGTCTGGATCCGGTGACCGATCGCGCCGAGATGCACGCCCGGACGGATCACCTCGATGCCGAGCATCATCGCGTCGTAGGTCACCTCGACCAGGCGCTTCGCCTTCACCGGGATCTTGTCGCCGACGAGGTACATGCGGCTGCTGTCGCCGTGCCAGCCGTCGAGGATCACGGTGACGTCGATGTTCAGGATCTCGCCCTCGACCAGCTTGCGCTCGCCGGGGATGCCGTGACAGACCACATGGTTGATCGAGGTGCAGATCGACTTCGGAAAACCCTTGTAGCCAAGTGGCGCCGGGGTCGCGCCATTGGCCAGCGTCATCTCGTGGCACAGCCGGTCGAGCTCGTCGGTCGTCACGCCGGGCGCGACGTGGTCGGTGATCATGTCGAGGACCTCCGCCGCCAGCCGTCCGGCCTTGCGCATCCCCTCGAAATCCTCCGGCCCGTGGCGCACGATCTGGCGCGCTTCTGCGAGCTGCTGCATCTCGAACTTCCTTGCTCCGTAATGTGGCTGCAATCTGCGGCGGCGGCGCCGGAAGGTCAAGGTTCGGGGGTCAGCCGAGTACCGGAACGGGGCGCTGAAGAACGATCCGCTCCCGCGTCACGGCGCATTCCCAGGCGAGCGCCTCGACCCCGGCCTCTAGCGCCTTGTCGAAGGCGGCGCCGTATTTCGGGTCGATGTCACGGGCCAGCGCCAGACGGTCGCCGTCCATCCGCTGGATGCAGAACATCATCACGGCTCGGTGGCCGGCCGCGACCATGGCGGCGAGTTCGTCCAGATGCTTGGCGCCCCGGGCGGTCACGCTGTCCGGGAACTCGTGGGCGCCGGGATTGGGCCCGTCCGGGCGGACCAGATGGACGTTCTTCACCTCGACATAGCAGGCGGGACGGTCCGGGCCTTCCAGCAGCATGTCGACCCGGCTGTTGACGCCGTACTTCACCTCGCGGCGCAGGCTCTCGTAGCCGTCCAGCTCCGGAATCTGGCCGTCGGCGATCGCCTCGGCGACGATGGCGTTGGGACGTCCGGTATGGATGCCGACCAGACCGCCCTCGGTCTCCACCAGTTCGAGCGTGTAGGGTAGCTTGCGCTTCGGGTCCGGGGAGAGGGACAGCCAGACCCGCAGCCCCGGCTCCTTCAGGCCGGTCATGGCGCCGGGATTGGGGCAATGGGCCGTGACGGTTTCGCCGCCGAGATCGACATCGGCCAGGAAACGCTTGTACCGCTTGATCAGGCGGCCTTCGTAGAGGGGTGTCGGCAGGTCCATCGCCGGACGCTAGCCGGGCCGGTGGGCGATGTCATCCCTTCCGCCCGGACCCGGTTCGTGGTTAGACGGACCGATGACAAATTATCCCGTGATCCTGCAAAGGTCGGTCGAGTTCCGCGATCCGCACGACTGCACCGACAGCGGTGATGCGCTGGCGCTGCTCGACGCGGTGTTCGACGCGCCCGTCCGCCGCCGTCCGGACGGAGGTTTCGCGCCGGCCCTGGCCGAAGGCTGGACCGTCTCCCCGGATGCCCGGACCTGGACCCTGACCCTGCGGGAGGGGCTCTCGTTCCACGACGGGCGCCCGATCGATGGATCGGTCATGGCTGCCTCGATCGCGCGGATGCAGCGCCCGGATGTCGGCGCCACCCTGGGCGCCCCCGCCGTCTGGGGGCAGTATCTGGGCGACGCCGAGATCGCCTCACCCGACGCCCGGACCGTCACGATCCGGACCGTCGAGCCGCTGGCCGATCTGCTGGACATTCTGGTCTCCGCCTATGCCGTGCCGCCGGAGGTGGACGACCCCGGTTTCATGGAGAAGCCGGTGGGCAGCGGGGCGTACCGGGTCGAGGCGCTGCGGGAAGGGGAGGAGATCCGCCTCGCCGCCAACCCACACTGGTACGGCGGCGCCCTGGCCAACAGCGCCCTGACCGTGCGCTGCGAGCCGGAGGCGGACCGCCGGGCCGAGGCGGTCGTCGCGGGGGAGGCCGCCCTGGCGACCCGTCTCCTGCCGTCGCGCCACGCTTCCCCCGTCGAGCGGGCCGGGCGGCACTGGACCGCCTATACCGATCCGACGGCGATCATCTTCCTCCTGAACGCGGCGCGGGGGCCCTGCGCCGACCCTCGGGTGCGCCGTGCGCTGACCCTGGCGGTCGACAGGGCGCGGCTGATCGACACCGTGCTGGACGGCGACGGCGACATCCTCTCCGGCTTCGTCAGCGCGGTGCATTTCGGTGTCTCGGAGCGACAGGGGGCAGCAGATTTGTCGAATCCCGACACCGCCCGCGCGCTGCTGGCAGAGGCCGGGTTCGCGGACGGGCTCGCCCTCACGGTCGATACGCCGACCCGACTGCCGGACGAAGCCCTCGCCCTCACGCGGGCGCTCGGCGATCAGCTCGCCGCGGTCGGCGTCACCCTGACGGCCCGGGTGACCGAGGACCGGGTCGCCTATGCCGAGCAGGTCCGGGACAAGCGGATCGGCGACCTCGCCGTCTTCGATTCCAGCCCGATGAGCACGTTCCGCGTCCTCTACGAGAAGATCGACAGCCGGATCGCCGGTTCCTGGTGGCAGGGCTATGCCAACGGGTCGGTCGAGGCGCTGCTCGACCGGGCGCGCCGGACCGTGGACGACGGCGACCGAGCCGGGCTCTATGGCGAGGCCTACCGTGCCCTTCTGGCGGACCCGGCGTGGATACCGCTCTATCACCACCGGTTCGGAGTTGCGTCGACGACGGCACGGGCATCTGTACCGGCACCGGGGCCGGTCCGCGCCGACGGCGTTCTGGACGTGACGCTGCTGCCGGACCTGAGCGACGGAAAGGGAGAACGCACATGACGTCGAAGGTTGCCATCGTCACCGGCGCGGCGCGGGGGATCGGGCATGCGATCACCAAGCGGTTCCTGGCCGAGGGCTGGCGGGTCGCCATGGTCGATATCGAGGCGGAGGAGCTGCTCGCCGCCCATGCGAAGATCGATGTCGAGGACGCGGTCGCGCTTGTCTGCGACGTGTCCGACCCGGCTCGGGTGCGCAAGGTCGTCTCGTCGACGGTGGAGGCGTTCGGGCGCATCGACGCCGTGGTGAACAACGCGGGCATCGCCATCTTCAAGCCGCTGCTGGACACCAGTTTCGAGGACTGGTCGCGGGTGCTCGCGGTCAACCTGAACGGCCCCTTTCTGATGGTTCAGGAGGCGGCGCCGATCATGGCCGAGACCGGCGGCGGCGCGGTGGTCAATATCGGCTCGATCTCCGGCCTTCGGGCGAGCACGCTTCGGGTCGCCTACGGCACCTCCAAGGCCGCGCTCGCCCACCTGACCAAGCAGCAGGCGACGGAACTGGGGGAGATTGGCGTGCGGGCCAACCTGATCGCGCCGGGACCCGTGGATACCGCCATGGCGAAGGAGGTCCACACCCCGGAGATCCGCGCCGACTACCACGACGCGATCCCGCTCAACCGCTACGGGCTCGAGGAGGAGATCGCCAACGGCGTCTTCTTCCTGTGCAGCGACCAGGCGAGCTACATCACCGGGCAGATCCTGGCGGTCGACGGCGGATTCGACGGCGCCGGTATCGGTCTGCCGACCCTGCGCCGGGGCCGCTGACGTCTCCGGAGGCCGCTCCCGGCTTGCTGTCCCGGAGGCGGTGACCCATCCTCTGTCGCCCGACCACCCGCCCGGAGTCCCGAATGACCGACGCGTCCTCCCATCCCGCCGCCGATGCGGCCACCGAAACGGCTGCCGAAACGGCCACCGGAACGGTCACGGCCGCGATGCTGATCATCGGCAACGAGATCCTGTCCGGCCGCACCAAGGACAAGAATGTCGGCTATATCGCCGAGGAACTGACGGCGATGGGCATCCGGCTGTCCGAGGTCCGGGTGGTGCGGGACGACGAGGCGGCGATCATCGAGGCGGTGACGCGGTTGTCCGACCGCTACACCTACGTCTTCACTTCCGGCGGCATCGGGCCGACCCATGACGACATCACCACGGCCTGCATCGCCAAGGCGTTCGGCGTCGCGGTCGAGCGCAACGCCGAAGCGATGCGCCGGCTCACCGCCCACTACGCGAATAGCGGCGTCGAGTTCAACGCCGCCCGCCAGAAGATGGCCGAGATCCCGGTTGGCGCCGCGCTAATCGACAATCCGGTTTCGGCGGCTCCCGGCTTCATCCTGAGAAACGTCCATGTCATGGCCGGGGTGCCACGCATCCTCCAGGCCATGTTCGAGGGCCTGAAGCCGACGCTGACCGGCGGCGCGCAGATGCTGTCGCGGACCGTGGCCTGTACGGTCGGCGAGGGCACCGTGGCGGGCGGACTGGGCCGGGTCCAGGAGGCCTTCCCGGAGATCGAGATCGGCAGCTACCCGTATTTCCGCGCCGGCGCCTTCGGGACGAGCCTGGTGCTGCGGGGCACGGACGAGGCGCGCCTCGACGCGGCGGCGGAGGAGGTGCGCGCGCTGGTGCGCTCCCTCGGCGGCGAGCCGATCGATATCGACGACGGACCGGAGGGCAGCGCCGCGGAGGCGTCCTCGTGACCACCGTGAGGGTCGAGCGCTTCGAACATACGGCCCGCGTCATCCTCGATCGCCCGGCCAAGCGCAACGCCATGAGCGGTGAGGTGGCGGCGGAGCTGGCGGCCGCGTTCGGCGCGCTGTCGGCCGACGAGGATCTTCGGGTAGTCGTGCTGTCCGGGGAGGGGCCGAGCTTCTGCGCCGGTGCCGACGTCACGGAACTTGGTTCGCTGACGCCGGAGACGGCGGAGACCTTCATTCGCGACCTGCATACGGCCATCGCCGCCGCCATGGCGTGCCCGGTGCCGGTCATCGCCGCGATCCGCGGCGCCTGTATCGGAGCCGGCCTGGAGCTCGTCGCCGGCTGCGACATGCGGATCGCCGGCCACGACGCCCGCTTCTCCATGCCCGAGGTGAAGATCGGGGTGCCCTCGGTGATCGAGGCGGCGCTGCTGCCGCGGCTGATGGGCCGGGGACGGGCGGCACGGTTGGTCCTCACCGGCGAGACCATCGACGCCGAGACCGCCTTCAAGTGGGGCCTGATCGAGGAACTGGTGCCCGGCGACGACCTGATGTTCCGGGCCGGTGCCCTGGCGGCGGAGATCGCCGACGCCGACCCGCGCGCGATCCGTGCCCAGAAGCGCCTGATCCGGGCCTGGGACGACCTGCCGATCAGCGAGGCGGTGGAGGTCAGCGTGGGCGCCTTCGCCGACAGCTATCGGACCGATGCGCCGCGCAGCCGGATCGCCGCCGCATTGGCCGGAAAGGCATGAGAGCCGCCGTGCTGGCAGCCGTCGTGCCGGTCGTCCTGCTGGCCATGTCGGCGACCGTGACGCCGGCGACCGTCACACTGGCGAGGGCGTCGTCGCTGGACGGCATGTGGGGGGTGACAAGGGGCGGCGCCCCCGATTGCGGCGGCCTTGTCATGGTGCTGCGGGACGGACGCTACACCAAGGCGCTGCTGGATCTGGGCACGACCCGCGGGAAGCGGGACAGCATCGCCGGGGTCTCGAGCTATACGGTGGCGGGCGGCCGGCTGGAGATCGCCCCGTCGGCGTCGCTGGCCCGGCCGGAACCGCGCCAGGTCTTCCTCTGGGATGCGGTCGCCGACCTGCTGGTTCGCCAGGAGCCAGCTCCCCGGATCACCTACGCGCGCTGTCCGGACCGGCCGCTGAACCCGATGACGCGGTAGCAATCACTTCCGGGAAGCGCCAGAGCGTTCGTGGGTTGTCGATCAGGATGCGGTCGCGCAGCCCCTCGTCCTCGCACCATTCGTCGAGCAGCCGGAGCAGGAGGGTCCCCGCCGGCCGGACGCGTCTGCCCGCCGGGTCGAAGGTGGCGGGGTGCGGCCAGTTGCTGCCCCAGACCAGACGCTCGGGCGCGAAGCGGATCAGCATGCGCGCCAGCCGCTCGGCATGGGGATAGCGGGGGTGCTGCGGGTCGCTCTCCTCCGGCCCGGATAGCTTGACCCAGACCTTGTCGGCGTCGATCAGGCGGAGCAGGGCGCGGAAGCCGGGGTCGCGGTCGCTGACCGGACCCATGAAGCAGCCGATATGGTCGAGGATCACCCGTCCGGGCCAGCTCCGGATCCGGTCCTCGACCTCCATGAGAAACCGGCCGTCCATAAGCAGGTCGACGTCCCAGTCTACGAGGTCATGAACGCGCGAGGCGATCCGCCCTGTGTCGAGCCAATCGATCCGCCGCCCGGGTTCGCGCATCTGGAAGCGGGTGGCGATGCAGCCGGCCGCATCAAGGTCGCGCAGTTCCCCCTCGCTTACCTCCGGCCCCACGGTGGCCACGCCGCGCGCCCGGTCGGGGCCGAGCCGCTCAAGCGCGTCGAGCAGGGCCGCATGGTCGAACCCGTGGGCATCGGCTTGCACGACGACGACCCGGTCGAGGCGCAGGCGATCGCGCTGGCGGATGTAGTCCTTGACCGGATGCACTGGCGTCGCCGCGGGCGCGTCGGCGGCGAGCGGAAACCCGGCGGGGTCCGGAAGAACCTCGATGTGGCTGTCGCAGGACCCGGCAACCGCAGGCGTGACCTCCTCGTCCGGTCCGGTCTCGCTTTCCTCGTCCTCCCCAAGCGTTGCCAGCCGATCCTCCAGGCTGGGCGTGGGCTCGCTGCAGGGCGGCGGCGGCAGCTCGTAGAAGGACGGATCCGACGGAAGAATGAGCGGTGATCTGGACATAGCGTCAACTATACAGCGTGCCACCCGCCGCGCGGAGTTGATTTATGGCACGCGCTTTGCTTGTATCCCTGCATGCCCCTTTCGATCCTCACGAACCCGGAAGCTCTTGCCGCGCTTAGGAACCTGTCCGCGGCCACCGGGCGCGTGGCGGAGGTGGGACGCGAGGTCTCCACCGGTCTGAAGGTGCAGGGGGCGAAGGACGACGCGTCGAACTTCGCCATCGCCCAGGGTCTGCGCTCGGACATACGAGCGATCGGCGCCGTGGTCCAGGGGCTGAACAATGCGAAGGGCATCGCCAAGGTGGCCATCGCCGGCGCGACCGCGGTTTCCGACCTGATGACCTCGATCCGGCAGAAGATCACCGAAGCGTCGAACGAGGGCAATACGACCCAACAGCAGCAGATCCTGCAGAACGACTACGCCGAGATGATCGGCCAGATGCGGCAGATCCTGGAGAACAGCGAGTTCAACGGGGTCAACATCCTCATCGAGACGGCGATTCCGTTCAATCTCGCGCTCGGGACCGTGAGGGACGTCGACGTGCTCGCCAATCTGAACGGCGACACCCTGCGGCTGAACGGCCAGAGGCTCGATGTGAGCTACGCCCGCCTGAACAACGAGGATGTGTCGACCCCGGCCAACGCGCTCGCTGCGCTCGCGGTCTTCCGAACGGAAGAACAGAGCATCGCGACAGCCCTCGGCAGTCTCGGTGCCGATCTTCGGGCCCTCGACCTTCAGGTCGGACAGATCCAGGGCATCCTCGATGCCACCGAGGAGGGGCTCGGCAACATCGTCGATGCCGACATGGCTCGGGCCTCGGCCGAGCTGACGGCCGCGCAGGTGCGCCAACAGCTTTCAGTGCAGACCCTGGGCATCGCCAACAACGCGCCGCAGATCGCCCTTGGACTGTTCCAGTAGCCAGGGTTCCCGTAGCTGGGGTGCCAGTCGTTGGGGGTCAGGGATCGAACGCCTCGAACGCGGCCTTGTAGGCCGGATCCCAGCGGGAGAGGGGCGCACGGTTCTCGGTGAGGTCCCCGGCAGCCCAGAGGATACGCTTGCGATCCGTCGCCGGGGGAGTCTCGTCATCCGGGCAGAGAATGTAGAAGTCTCCGGCCTCCAGGCCGGTCATCATCTGGTCGACCACCTGGTCGGGTAGCCAGGCGCCGGGCTTATGCTCGCGGTCCCCGGTTGTGGTCCAGCCTGGGATCAGAAGATGGGCGCTCACCCGGCATCCGGGGGTGGTGCGCAGGTCGTGCTGCAGCGCCTCGGTATAGGTCTTCACCGCCGCCTTGGTGACGTTGTAGGCGGTGTTGCCGGGCGGATTGGTGATGCCCTGCTTTGAGCCGACATTGATGACATGGGCTCGGGCTCCGGCCGAGATCATCGACGGCACGAAACAGCGAACGCCGTTGATCACGCCCCAGAGATTCACGTCGAGCGCCTGCTTCCAGTCGTCCCTCGGATTCCAGATACCTCCTCCGGTCCGGGTGACGGCGTTGTTCATGACGATCGACGGGGCGGTGCAAACCGAGATGACCTTCTGGGCGGCTCGGCGTATCTCCGCCTCGTCGGATACGTCGCAAGGCAGGGCAACCGCATGGCCCGGCTCGGCGGCGTGCCCGGCAACCTCCGCGTGCGCCGCGTCCAGCGCTTCTCCCGGCAGGTCCAGCAGATAGACCCGCATTCCGGCCGACGCGAACCGCTTCGCCGCCGCCCGGCCAATGCCTCTGGCGGCACCGGTGACAACGGCGGCCTTGTCTCTGGCGATAGCGGCATTGGGCATCGGCGTCTCCTCCGGATCGGTTCCCGACTTTCGGTCAGTATGGCACACCGCCCGGAGCGGAAGACGATAGGCCAACGAAAACGGGCCCAGATCCGGCGACCTGGGCCCGTTTCGACAGTCCGGTACGGAAGCCTATGCCGCCGCCGCCTTGTGGATCGCGGCGGCCGCGTTGTCGAGGGCCGTGCCCATCTTATCGAAGAGCTCGTTGATCTGGCTCTCGGTGATGATCAGCGGCGGGGTGAAGGCGATGGTGTCGCCGATGGCCCGGACGATCAGGCCGGCCTCGGTGGCGGCCGCGTTGGCCTTCGCGCCGGCGCCGATCTTCGGGTCGTAGGACTCGCGGGTCTCCTTGTCGGCGACGATCTCCAGCGCGCCCATCAGGCCCTTGCCGCGGGTCTCGCCCACCAGCTCGTGCTCGCCCAGCGCGTGCAGCCGCTCCAGGAAGAGCGGCGCGACCGCCCTCACGTGGTCGACGATGCCGTCCTCCTCGTAGATCTTCAGGGTCTCGAGCGCGACCGCGGCGCAGACCGGGTGGGCCGTGTAGGTGTAGCCGTGGCCGAGAACGCCGAGATCCTGGCTCTGGTCGGCGATCGGCTGGTAGACGTCCTCGCTGATCATCACCGCCGAAATCGGCAGGTAGCTCGACGAGAGGGCCTTGGCGCAGGTCAGGATGTCCGGCTTGATGCCGATGGACTGGCAGCCCCAGAACTCGCCGGTCCGCCCGAAGCCGCAGATCACCTCGTCGGCGATCATCAGGACGTCGTACTTCTTCAGGACCGCCTGAACCTTCTCGAAATAGGTCTTCGGCGGCACGATGACGCCGCCGGCACCCATGATCGGCTCGGCGATGAAGGCGGCGACCGTCTCCGGGCCCTCCTCCAGGATCATCGCCTCCAGATCGTTGGCCATCCGGGTCGCGAAGTCCTCCTCGCTCTCGCCGGCCTGACCGAAGCGGTAGAAGTGCGGGTTGTTGGTGTGCTTGACGCCGGCGATCGGCAGGTCGAAGCCCGGGTGGTTCACCGGGGTGCCGGTCAGCGAGGCCGAGGCGATGGTGACGCCGTGATAGCCCTTCACCCGGCTGATGATCTTCTTCTTGGCGTGACGGCCGCGGGCGTTGTTGTAGTACCAGACCAGCTTCATCGCCGTGTCGTTGGCTTCAGAGCCGGAACCGGCGAAGAACACCTTGGACATCGGGACCGGCGCCAGGTTGATCAGCTTCTCGGCCAGATCGATGCCGGGCAGGTGCGCCTTGTGGGCGAAGGTGTGGTAGTAGGGTAGGGTCTCGAGCTGCTTCGTCGCGGCCTTGACCAGACGGCTCTCGTTGAAGCCGAGCGAGGCGCACCACAGGCCCGCCATCGCTTCCAGATACTGCTTCCCACCGTCGTCGTACACGTAGACGCCGTCACCCTTGGTGATGATCATCGGACCGTTCGTCTCGTGGGCCCGGGCGTTGGTGTAGGGATGCAGGAAGTAGGCGACGTCTCGCGCGGCCGGCGAGTTCGGCTGGAAGCTCATGGCGTCCTCCAAAAAAAGAGATCTGGGTATCGTCGGAACTGACTTGAGGCGAGCATATCACGCGGATCGGCCGGCGGAAGGGGCCGAATCCGGCCGGCCCCGGTCGTGTAGACTGCCGCTGCAGGCGGGTGGCTAAAGGTGGGCGGCTACAGGTGGATGGTGTCTTCGCCGTCCTCGGACATGATGTCTTCCGCCAGTTCCTTGGCGGCGACATCCTCGTCGAGGATGCGGTTCAGCGCGTCGCGGAGGGTGCGCAGCAGGTCCTCGGCCGCCCGGTCGTCGATATCGCGAAAGATCGCCTCGTAATCCAGCAGCTCGCGGTCGAGCATGGCGGCGCGGTCGGTGCGGTTGGCGGCGATGAGCTGGTCGAGCTGGCGCCGCGCCTCGTCGACCAGTTCGACCGCCTCGTCCCGCCGCAGGACGCCCTTCGACACCAGCGCGCGCATGGTGTTCACCTGCAGGATGAACGAGGCCATGGCGAAGGCCTCGGTCTTGATGTCGCGGTTGATCAACGGTAAGACCCTTCCGGTTCGCCGCGGCGCTCCCCGCCTTTCGCTATGGCGTACCACAGAAGGCTGGCGATCTGCAGGGCGAGTATGCCGCCGAACACCGCCTGATAGGCTTCCGACCGGTAGCCGCCGTCGGCCAGCGGCTCCCACAGGTCGATCGCCGCCCCCATCAGGTACTGGCCCGCGAAGGCGCCGAAGAAGGCCAGGGTATTCAGCCCGGTCGACGCCCGTCCGGACAGCGCCAGCGGAAAATGCCCGTTCAGCAGGGGATAGACCAGGGCGGCGCCGTTCGCGAACAGCCCGAAAGCGACCCAGGGCAGGACGCTTGTCGGCACCAGTTCGAACACGATCAGCGCCTGGCTCGCCATGAACAGGGCTGTGATGGCAAGGATGACCCGGGCGAGCGGGATGCCGCGCCGGGTCGCCCAGTCGGCGACCAAGCCGGTCAGCACGAACCCGACGGTCATGGCGGCGGCGAGCCACAGCAGGGTGTCGGCCGCCGACTGGGCGCCCATGCCGCCGACATCGCGCAGCCAGGGTCCGGCCCAAAGACCCTGGATCGCCAGGTTGGCGGCCATGGTGGTGACGGTGAGCGGCGCGACCCGCCAGAACAGGGCGTCGGCGAAGACCCGCTTCAGCCCCGCGAGCTGCTGGCCGAGCGTGTCGCCGGCGCCCTGGATCGGCCGTTCCGGCACGGCCACCCGGATGGTGAGCGCCACGGCGACCGTGATGACCGCCAGGCCGAGGAACACCCCGCGCCAGTCCGCGACGTGAAGTGCCATCTCCAGCGGCCGGGTGGCGGCGACGGCGCCGAGCCCGCCGATCGCCATGAAGCAGCCGTTGATCAGCGGCCAGCGCTCCTTCGGAAACCAGAGCGTGATCGCCTTGAACGAGGCCATGAGGCCGCCGGCGACGCCGAGACCGATGAAGCCGCGGGCAAGCGCGAGCGTGACGAGCGAGTCGCCGATCGCGAACAGGCCGGCGCCGAGCGCTGCAGAGAGCAGCAGAACCGACTGGACCCGGCGCGGTCCGTACCGGTCGAGCAGCAGGCCGAGCGGGAGCTGAAAGCCGGCGAAGGCGAGGAAATAGGTGCTGGTCAGCAGCCCCAGGTCGCCGGCGTCCAGGCCGATCTCGGCGATCAGCTGCGGCGCGATCACCGCGTTGGTCGACCGGAACAGATAGGACAGGAAGTAACCGCCGGCGAACGGCATGAACACGACGAGCAGCAGGCGTGCGACGGTCGGGTTCGGGGATGCGGCGGTCGGGGTCATCGGGGCCTCGCTGTGGGCGGCCCTTAGACCACGGACGGTCGCCCGGTGTCGAGGCGGCGTCGCTTTCTGCGGGGGCGCCCCGGCCTCCGAGCCCTACGCGATGAACCGTACCCGCACGCCGTTGAGGAAGCTGCCGTCGACCACCAGGCTGTCGCCGTCCGGTTCGGCGCCGGGGAGGTGCGGTTCGGCGGCGGCGAGGTCGGTGACGCGGACGGAGATCTCCGGAAATCCCGGGGCGCCTTCCTCCAGGGTCAGGCTATCCTGGTCCAGGGCGATGTAGGTCGTCCGCGTGCCGCCGGAAAACTTCCGCAGGAAGACGTCGGCGGGCTCAGGGTCGGGCGCCGATACCGTGACCGAGGCGATCCGCTGCGCGCCGTTGGCGTGGGTCTGATAGTCCGGCTTCCAGAACACGCTCGGGGTGTGCTGCTGGCAGGTGAAGAAGCCGAGGCCGTCGAGCGACGGATCCGAGGCGAAGGCGAGCGAGAATGCGACGCGCTGGCGCGAGCCGTCGGGCTGCTCCGCCTGGCGCTCGAAGTCGAACGGGTCGTAGACCCGCAGTCCCTGCGCCTTCCAGTCGGCCAGATCGGCGTCCCGGTCCCGGCTCGCGAGCACCAGCATCGACATGCCCTCGCCCCGGGTGCTCAGGAAATCGAGGTTGTGACCCGCGAAGGAGAAGCGGTCGCCCTCGCCGCGGTTGATCCGGTTCTCGTCGTCGATCTCCAGGAGCTCGACGAAGTTGCCCTGCATCTGGATGAGCGAGTTCGCCGTGCCGAAGGGATGCACGGCCCGCGGCGTGCAGGTGAAACCGCAGGCGGTCCAGGCGGCCTGGGCGGCGGCGAGGTCTCGGGTCATGACGACGATATGGTCGATATCGCGGGGCGCTGACATCGGGGACTCCGGTGAAGGTTTGGTGGTCGGGTACAAGGCTGGGCGCGGCGGTCGGGGGGGCTTGAGGTCGACGCCCCATGCGGGCAAACCTAGACCATCCGTCACGGACTGCCAGTGACGTCGGGCCGGAAATGCGGCGCGGACGGGGTGGGGGAGACATGGAACAGCTGCATTCCGGGTTCGGACTGCTCGCGATCTTCGCGATCGCCTGGGCCCTCAGCGAGGACCGGCGGGGCGTCGGCCTGCGGATTCCGCTGGTCGGTATCGTCCTGCAGGTCGGCCTCGCCCTCGCCATGCTGCATGTGGACGTCCTGAGGGACGGGGTTGCAGCCCTGAACGACGTCTTCCTGGCACTTCAGCGCGCGACGCAGGCCGGCACGTCGCTGGTGTTCGGTTATCTCGGCGGCGGCGATCTGCCGTTCGAGGAGAGCTATCCCGGCGCCGCGTTCATCCTGGCGTTTCAGGCCTTGCCGCTGGTCATCGTCGTCAGCGCGCTGACCTCCGCCCTCATCCACCTGCGGGTGCTGCCCTGGATCGTGCGCGGCTTCGCCGTTCTGCTGGAGCGGGCGTTCGGGGTCGGCGGTCCGGTCGGCCTGTCCTGTGCGGCCAACGTGTTCTTCGGCATGATCGAGGCGCCGGTCCTGGCCCGCGACTACCTGCACCGCCTGGACCGGGGCGAGCTGTTCATGGTGATGGCGACGGGCATGGCGACGATCGCCGGCACAGTCCTGGCTCTTTATGCGGGCTTCTTGGCGCCGGTGATCGACAACGCGGTCGGACACCTGATCACCGCCTCGATCATCAGCGTCCCGGCGGCGATCGCGATCGCGGCGATCATGGTGCCGCGCCACGGGCCGCCGACGCCCGGCGATCTGGATATCGTGTCGCCCGCGGCCAACCTGATGGATGCCGTCACCCAGGGGACCGAGCAGGGGCTGCGCCTGTTCCTGTCGATCGTCGCCATGCTTCTGGTGATGGTGGCCCTGGTCAGCCTGGTGGATGCGATCCTCGGGCTGCTGCCGGATGCCGGGGGACGGCCGCTGTCGCTCGGGACCCTGTTCGGATGGGTCTTCCGGCCGGTGGTGTGGCTGATCGGCATTCCCTGGGCGGAGGCGGGCGAGGCCGGCCGGCTCATGGGGCTGAAGACCGCGCTCAACGAGCTGATCGCCTATCTGGAGTTCGCCGGTCTGCCGGAGGGGACGCTGAGCGAGCGGTCCCGGCTGATCATGCTGTATGCGCTCTGCGGATTCGCGAATTTCGGCTCCCTTGGCATCATGATCGGCGGGCTTGCCACGCTCCTGCCCGAGCGCCGGGGCGAAATCGCCGGCCTCGCGCCGAAGGCTCTCGTTGCCGGGACCCTGTCGACCCTGTCGACGGGGGCGGTCGTCGGCCTCGTGTGAATCGCCGCCCTGGCCACGCAGAGTTTATGAACGGCTCCGTACACGCGCATTGACGCGCCGCGCGACACTGGATTAAGTGCCGTCATGTGTCGGGCGGGGGCCCGACGCCAACGATGCGAGCGTCGGGCTCGCCCATTTCGATTCCGGGGTATTGGAATCGGCGGCGCAGAACCGACGACCATTGGCACACACGTGGGAGCTAATGTGATGCGTAAGACACTGCTGGCCGCCGCCACGGCCGCCGCGTTCCTGGGCGCTTTCGGCGTCTCGACAGCGGACGCGAAGACCTTCAAGTGGGCGTTCCAGGGCGACGCCCAGTCGCTCGACCCGTATTCCCTGAACGAGACCTTCACCCTCGGCTTCATGGGCAACATCTACGAGGGCCTGATCCGGCGCGGTCCGGAGCTGGACATCCAGCCGGGCCTGGCCGAGCGCTGGGAGATCGTCGAGCCGACGAAGTGGCGCTTCTACCTGCGCGAAGGCGTGAAGTTCCATAACGGCAACGACTTCACGGCCGACGACGTCCTGTTCTCGGCCGAGCGCGTGGTCAAGGACGGGTCCGACCTCAAGACCCGCCTCGCCGGCGTGAAGGACATCGTCAAGGTCGACGACTACACGGTCGACTTCATCACCGAGTCGCCGAACCCGATCCTCCACTACGAGTGGGCGACCTGGTACATCATGGACAAGGAGTGGTCCGAGGCGAACGGCGCCGAGGCTCCGACCGACGTCACCGGCGGGACCGAGAACTTCGCGACCCGCAACGCCAACGGCACCGGCCCGTTCATGATCCAGTCCCGCGAGACGGATGTGCGCACCGTGCTGGTCCCGTTCGACGGCTGGTGGGACGACGCCAACAAGAAGCACAACCTGACCGAGGTCATCTTCACCCCGATCGGCTCCGACGCCACCCGCGTGGCCGCCCTTCTGTCGGGTGAGATCGACATGATGTATCCGGTTCCGGTGCAGGACATGGCCCGGATCGACGGCGACGCCAACACCGAGGTGCTGGCCGGTCCCGAGCTCCGGACGATCTTCCTCGGCATGGACCAGGAGCGCGACGAGCTTCTGTACTCCGACATCAAGGGCAAGAACCCGTTCAAGGACATCCGCGTCCGCGAGGCGTTCTACCGCGCGATTGACGTCGACCTGATCAAGGCCAAGGTGATGCGCGGCCTGTCGACGCCGTCGGCGATCATGATCTCGCCGTTCCTGTTCGAGTATTCCGACGAGTTCACCCGTCTGGAGACCGATATCGATCAGGCGAAGGCGCTGATGGCCGATGCCGGCTATGCCGACGGCTTCGAGGTCACCATGGACTGCCCGAACAACCGCTACGTCAACGACGAGGCGATCTGTCAGGCGGTCGTGGCCATGCTGGCCCGCATCAACGTGAAGGTGAACCTCCTGGCCCAGCCGAAGGCCCAGTACTTCGCCAAGGTCCTGGCGCCGAAGCGTGACACCAGCTTCTACCTGCTGGGCTGGACCCCGGGTTCCTTCGATAGCTGGAACGTGATGTACAACATCATCGGCACCCCGGAGGCCGACAGCGGCCGCGGCAAGTTCAACCTGGGCGGCTACTCGAGCCCGGAGTTCGACGCGCTGACCGACCAGGTGCTGTCCGAGACCGATGCCGACAAGCGCAACGCGATGATCCGCGATGCCTTCACGATCCTGCATAACGATCGCGGCTACATCCCGCTGCACCAGCAGGGTCTGGCCTGGGGCACCCGGTCCAACGTCTCGCTCGAGCAGCGGGCCGACAACCAGTTCATGCTGTACTACGTCACCGTGAACTGACGGTCCGTCACCCCATCAGTCCCCGGTCCGCCACGGCGGTCCGGGGACGCCTATTTCGGGTTTCTCCGGTTTTCAGGTAACTGGCCCTATGGTCGCTTTCATTATCCGGCGGTTGATCCAGTCGCTGTTCGTCATGTTCTTCGTGGCGCTGGTCTCCTTCAGCATGTTCCGCTTCGTCGGCGATCCGGTGCACCAGATGGTGGGCATCGAGACCAGCCTGGAGGAGCGCGAGGCCCTGCGCGAGCGCCTGGGCCTGCGGGATCCGGTGATCGTCCAGTTCGGCAACTACATCGCCAAGGCGGCGACCGGCGAGTTCGGCGTGTCCTACCAGCACAAACGCCCGGTGGCGGAGATGTTGGTGGAGCGGATGCCGGCGACGCTGGAGTTGGCCCTCGTCTCGGCCGTGTTCTCGCTGGTCATCGGCGTGCCCATGGGCGTCTATACCGGCCTGAACCGGGACGGCTTCTTCTCGAAACTGTTCCTGTCGATCTCCCTGGTCGGGATCAGCCTGCCCACCTTCCTGATCGGTATCCTCCTGATCTTCGTCTTCTCGGTGCAGCTCAACTGGCTGCCGTCCTTCGGGCGCGGCGGGGTGGTGGATCTCGGGTGGTGGACGACCGGCTTCTTGACCGTCGCCGGCTGGAAATCGCTGATCATGCCGTCGATCACCCTCGGCCTGTTCCAGCTCACGCTGATCATGCGCCTGGTGCGCTCCGAGATGCTGGAAGTGCTGCGCACCGACTACATCAAATTCGCCCGCGCCCGGGGGTTGACGAACCGGGCGGTCCATTTCGGCCACGCACTGAAGAACACGCTGGTGCCGGTGATCACCATCACCGGCCTTCAGCTCGGTTCGATCATCGCCTTCGCGATCATCACCGAGACCGTGTTCCAGTGGCCGGGCATGGGCCAGATGTTCCTGCAGGCGGTGACGACCGTCGATATCCCCATCATGGCGGCCTACCTGATGCTGATCGCGTTCTTCTTCGTGGTGATCAACCTGATCGTCGACATGCTGTACTATGTGGTAGATCCGCGCCTGCGCGTGGACACCGGAAAGGCGACGGGCCATGGCTGAGATCCGCATGACCCCCGGGCGCGGCTGGACGGATTCGATCCGTCGGTTCTTCGATGGCGACATCTGGTACAGCTTCACCCGATCGCCGGTGACCATCGTCGCCGCGGCGATCACGTTCCTCTACTTCTTCATCGCCGCCTTCGGCCCCTGGATCGCGCCGCACGACCCGTTCGATCTGGCGTCGATCACCCTGCTGGACGCCTCGCTGCCGCCCGCCTGGATGGAGTACGGCGACGCCCGCTTCCTGCTCGGGACCGATATCCAGGGCCGCGACGTCCTGTCGGCGATCATCTACGGCAGCCGCGTGTCGCTTCTGATCGGCTTCGCAAGCGTAATCCTCGCCCTGGTGCTCGGGGTCGGCCTCGGCCTGCTCTCCGGCTTCGTCGGCGGCGCGGTCGACGCCTTCATCATGCGTGTCGCCGAGATCCAGCTCTCGTTCCCCTCGATCCTGATCGCGCTGCTGATCAATGGCGTCCTGCGCGGTGTGATCGAGGTGCAGAATCAGGCCGAGCTGGCCTACACCGTGCTCATCCTGTCGATCGGCCTGTCGAACTGGGTGCAGTACGCGCGGACGGTGCGCGGCTCGACCATGGTCGAGCGCAACAAGGAATACGTCCAGGCGGCCCATGTCATCGGCATCCGGCCGACGCTGATCATGTGGCGGCACATTCTGCCGAACGTGCTCGGCCCGGTGCTGGTCATCGCCACCATCCAGCTCGCGCTCGCGATCATCGCCGAGGCGACCCTGTCGTTCCTCGGCGTCGGCCTGCCGCCGACCGAGCCGTCGCTGGGCACGCTGATCCGTGTCGGCAACGACTATCTCTTCTCCGGCGAGTGGTGGATCACGATCTTCCCCGGTGCCGCCCTCGCCATTCTGGTGCTTGCCGTCAACCTCCTGGGCGACTGGCTGCGTGACGCCCTGAACCCGAAGCTGCGCTGATGCCCCTGCTCGAAGTCGAAAATCTCGTCGTCGAATTCCCCACCCGCCGGGGAACCCTGACCGCGGTCAACGACATCTCGCTCCACATCGACGAGGGCGAAGTGCTCGGCGTGGTCGGCGAGTCGGGCGCCGGTAAGTCCATGACCGGTGCTGCCATCATCGGTCTGCTGGAGCCCCCGGGCCGGGTCGCCAGCGGCAAGATCGTCCTCGAGGGCGAGCGGATCGACAACCTGCCCTACGAGAAGATGCGGCGGATCCGCGGCAAGAAGATCGGCGCGATCTTCCAGGACCCGCTTACCAGCCTCAATCCGCTGTACTCGGTCGGCCGTCAGCTCGTGGAGACGATCCAGACCCATACGGACATGACCCCGACCCAGGCACGGGAACGGGCCATCGACCTGCTGCGCGAGGTCGGCATTCCGGCGCCGGAACGCCGCATCGACCAGTACCCGCACCAGTTCTCCGGCGGTATGCGGCAGCGTGTGGTCATCGCGCTGGCGCTGTGCGTCAACCCGCGGCTGATCATCGCCGATGAGCCGACCACGGCCCTGGACGTGTCGATCCAGGCGCAGATCATCGCCCTGCTCAAGCGGCTGTGCCGGGAGCACGGGACGGCGGTGATGCTGGTGACCCACGACATGGGCGTGATCGCAGAGACGGCCGACCGCGTCGCCGTGATGTATGCCGGGCGGATCGCCGAGATCGGGCCGGTCCGCGAGGTGATCAAGAACGCCAAGCACCCCTATACCCACGGCCTGATGGGCTCGATCCCGTCTATCGGCCACGACAACGAGCGCCTGGAGCAGATCCCGGGGGCCATGCCGCGCCTGACCGACATCCCGCAGGGCTGCGCCTTCAACCCGCGCTGCCCGCACACGTTCGACAAGTGCCGGACGGTGCGCCCCGATCTGCTGCCGGTGGAGGACAGCTGGACCGCCTGCTGGCTCTACGACGGCGAGGACGGACGCAGCATAGAGGCGTCCAAGAAGCTGGTGGCCGAAACCAAGGCCGACGCGCTGCTGGAGAAGAACGATGGCTGAGGTTGTCGCCAAGAAGCGCGAGGCGCGCGCGAAAATCCGCGATGCGGGCGGCCACGAGGTCGCCATGCTCAAGGTCCAGGGGCTGAAGCGCTATTTCGACGTCTCCGCCCCCTGGCTCAACCGGGTGATCGAGCGCCAGCCCAAGCAGATTCTGCGCGCGGTCGACGGAATCGATTTCGAGATCGGCCAGGGCGAGACCTTCGGCCTGGTCGGCGAGTCCGGCTGCGGCAAGTCCACGGTCGCCCGTCTGATCGTCGGCCTGTACGGCCCGACCGAGGGCTCGATCGAGTTGGAGGGCCGCGACATCGCCGGCCTGTCGCGCCAGGAGATGGCGCCGATGCGCCGCCGCCTGCAGATGATCTTCCAGGACCCTTATGCCAGCCTGAACCCGCGCTGGCGGGTCCGCGACATCATCGCCGAACCGATCCGCGCCTTCGGGCTGGCCGACGGGCAGGCGGCGATCGACGCGCGGGTCGGAGAGTTGCTGGAAACGGTGAAGCTGACGGCGCGGGACGGCGAGAAGTATCCGCACGAATTCTCCGGCGGTCAGCGCCAGCGGATCTCCATCGCCCGGGCGCTCGCCTCCGAGCCCGAGTTCCTGGTCTGCGACGAGCCGACCTCGGCGCTGGACGTGTCCGTGCAGGCCCAGATCCTCAACCTGATGAAGGACCTGCAGCGCGAGTTCGGCCTGACCTACCTGTTCATCAGCCACAACCTGGCGGTCGTCTACCATATCAGCGACCGGGTCGGCGTGATGTATCTCGGCAAATTGGTGGAGGTGGCGCCGGCCAAGACGCTCTTCACCACGCCGCGCCATCCCTATACCCGCCTTCTGCTCGACACGATCCCGGATCTCGACATGACCGGGCGCGAGCGGATGCCGGTGGCGGGCGAGGTGCCGAACCCGATCACGCCGCCGCCGGGCTGTACTTTCCATCCGCGCTGCCCCTTCGCGAACGAGCGGTGCCGCACGGAGATCCCGAAGGCCCGGCCGCTGGGGGACGGCGCGATCGTCGCCTGTCACGGGATCGAGGAGGGGCGCATCCCCGACGGTGCTCTCCTGGAGCCGCCGGCGAAACCCGAGGGGCTGGCCTAGAGCGCGATCGGTTCAGATCGAATCGATCTGAACCGTGAATCGCCCTCTAACTCATTAACGATAGAGCAAATTCACACGACCAGATGTTTCCATCTGATCGTGATTTGCTCTAAGCCCGCTTTCGGCCGCGGAGGCGGACAGCGGCGGGCACGGCGTCGTTCACGACCGCGTGCGCCGGCGGCCCGTGACCCGGCCCTCCGGCCTTCCTGCTGGCATAGCGATCATGGCTCTCCTAGAGTGAGCGGCATCCATGCCGTCCCCGGCATGCTGATGCGCTAAAAGAAAAGCCGAACAGGGGATTTCGATATGAGAACCTTAGCCTATGCACTCGGTCTCGGTGTCGCCGTGGCGACGGCCGTGGCCGGCGCCGCCGATGCCAACACCCTGCGCTGGGCCAGCCAGGGCGATGCCCTGACCCTGGACCCGCACGCGCAGAACGAGGGCCCGACGAGCACGATGAACTCGCAGATCTATGACGCGCTCATCCTGCGCGACAAGGATCTGAAGAAGATCCCGGGCCTTGCCGTGTCCTGGTCCGCGGTCGAGCCGACCGTCTGGGAATTCAAGCTTCGCGAAGGCGTCACCTTCCACGGCGGGCAGCCGTTCAACGCGGATGACGTCGTGTTCTCCTTCGAGCGCGCGCTGAGCGAGACCTCGGACTTCAAGAACTACATCAACTCGGTCGCCGAGCTGCGCAAGGTCGACGACTACACGGTCCAGATCGTGACCGACGGTCCGAACCCGATCCTGCCGGACCAGATCACCTCGATCCGGATCATGGATCAGGAGTGGTCCCAGGAACACGGCGTTGAGAAGCCGCAGGACTATGCCGGCGAGGAGGAGACCTACGCGGTCCGCAACACCAACGGCACCGGTCCGTTCATCCTCGAAATGCGGGACCCGGGCATCGAGACCGTGCTTAAGGTCAACGACGGCTGGTGGGGCTGGGGCGTCACCGACCCGAAGACCAACGTGACCGAGGTGGTCTACAAGCCGATCGCCAACCCGGCCACGCGCGTCGCCGCCCTGCTCTCCGGCGAGGTCGACTACGTCCTCGATCCGCCGCTGCAGGACCTGAAGCGGATCGGATCGTCGCCGGATCTGAAGGTTGAGCAGGTCAACCAGATCCGCACCATTTTCTTCGGCCTCGACGTCGGCCGGGACGAGCTGCGCAACTCCAACGTGACCGGCAAGAACCCGTTCCAGGACCCGCGGGTGCGCGAGGCCATGTACCGGGCGATCGACATCGACACGATCCAGCGCAAGACCATGCGCGGCCTCTCCTTCCCGGCCGGCATCATCACCTCGCCGGGCGTGCACGGCTACACGGAGGCACTGGACGCGCGTCTCGCCTTCGATCCCGAGCAGGCGAAGGCGCTGCTGACCGAGGCGGGCTATCCGGACGGGTTCGAGGTCCAGCTCGAATGCCCGAACAACCGCTACAACAACGACGAGGCGATCTGCCAGGCGACGGTCGGCATGCTCGCCAAGATCGGCATCAAGGTCAGCCTCAACGCCACGCCGAAGAGCATCCACTTCAAGTCGCTGCAGAATAAGGAGAGCGACTTCTACATGCTTGGCTGGGGCGTGCCGACCCTCGACAGCCACTACGTCTTCTCCTACCTCGCCGCGAGCGAGGGCAGCTGGAACTTCACCGGGTTCTCCGACGCCCGGCTGGACGAGCTGACCAAGGCGATGGAGGTCGAGACCGACGCGGCGAAGCGGGACGCGATGATCGCCGAGGCGTGGGAGATCCTGAAGGCCTCCAACGCCTACCTGCCGCTGCATCATCAGGTTATCGCCTGGGGCATGGCGGCCGGCCTGGAGCTGCCGATCGTGCCGAACGACAGCCCGTCGTTCCGCATGGCGCAGATGCAGTGATCGGGCGCGTCTGACACATCAAGGGCGGTCCGGCATCCGTGCCGGGCCGCCCGGTCTTGACAGTATCCTCGGATCGGCCCGCAGCAGGGTCGACCGCATCTTCGGGGTGAGTGCGGAACAGTGGTCTCTTTCCTGATCCGTCGGATCATCCAGGCAATCCTGGTGATGCTGGCCGTCGCCTTCCTGTCCTTCTCCATGTTCAACTACGCCGGCGACCCGGTGAACAACATGGTGGGCCAGGAGGCGAGCCGCGAGGACCGGGCCGAGCTGCGCGAACGCCTCGGTCTCGACGACCCGTTCCCGGTGCAGTTCGTCCGCTTCGTCGGCAACGCGATCCAGGGCAATTTCGGGATCTCCTATCAGCTTCAGCGCCCGGTCGAGGACCTGATCACCGAGCGGATGCCGGCGACCCTCGAACTGGTGCTGGTCTCCGCCATCCTGGCGCTGTCGACCGGCATCCCTCTGGGCGTCTATTGCGGGATCGCCCGCAACTCCTGGCTGTCGCGGTTCTTCCTGACGATCAGTCTGGTGGGCGTCTCGCTGCCCACCTTCGTGATCGGTATTTTCCTGATCTACGTCTTCGCGGTGACCCTGGGCGTCCTGCCGTCCTTCGGTCGCGGCGGCGTGGTCGAGCTGGGCTGGTGGAAGACCAGTTTCCTCACAGCCGATGGCTGGCGCTCCCTAATCATGCCGGCGATCACGCTGAGCCTGTTCCAGACCACGCTGATCATGCGGTTGGTCCGGGCGGAGATGCTTGAAGTGATGCGCACCGACTACATCAAGTTCGCCCGCGCCCGCGGCCTGTCGAACCGGGCGATCAATTTCGGCCACGCCCTGAAGAACACGCTGGTGCCGGTCATCACCATCGCCGGCCTGAACATCGGCGCCCTGATCGCGTTCTCGATCATCACCGAGACCGTGTTCCAGTGGCCGGGCATGGGCCTGCTGTTCATCCAGGCGGTGTCCTTCGCCGATGTGCCGATCATGTCCGGCTATCTGGTCCTGGTCGCCCTGATCTTCGTGACCATCAACCTGATCGTCGACCTGCTGTACTACGCCGTTGATCCCCGCCTCAAAGTCGACCGCGGCACGTCCGCCGGGAGGATCGCATGAGCGGCGGCGACGGTGTGAGCGGAGGGAAGAGCATGCTGAGCCGCGCCCTGGACAGCGACCTCTGGTACAGCTTTACCCGGTCGCCGGTCGTGATGGTCGCGGCTGCGGTCACCCTGGTCTATTTCCTGGCGGCGATCTTCGCGCCGCTGGTGGCGCCGCAGAACCCTTTCGACCCGGCCAGCCTGTCCCTCTCCGACAGTTTCACCGCGCCGGCCTGGACCGAATACGGGATGCCGGAATACCTGCTCGGCACCGACGACCAGGGGCGGGACATCCTGTCGACCCTGATCTACGGCGCGCGGATTTCGCTGCTGGTCGGCTTCGCGGCGGTGATCCTGTCCGCCGCCATCGGGATCAGCCTCGGCGTCACCGCGGGGTATCTCGGCGGCGGCTTCGAGAGCGTGGTGATGCGCGTCGCCGACGTGCAACTCACCGTGCCGGGGATCCTCGTCGCCTTGATGATCGACGGGGTGGCCCGAACGGCGATGCCGCGGGAGCTGCACGACCAGATCGCGATCTATGTGGTCATCTTCGCCATCGGCGTCTCCGATTGGCCGCAATACGCCCGCGTGACCCGCGGCGCGACGATGGTGGAGAAGAGCCGGGAATACGTTCAGGCGGCGAAGGTCATCGGCATCCACCCGCTGCTGATCATGCTCCGCCATATCCTGCCGAACGTGATGGGGCCGGTGCTGGTGCTGGCGACGATCGGTCTCGCGCTCGCGATCATCGCCGAGGCGACCCTCTCCTTCCTCGGGGTCGGCGTACCGCCGACGACGCCCAGCCTCGGCACCCTGATCCGCATCGGAAACAACTTCCTGTTCTCCGGCGAGTGGTGGATCACCTTCTTCCCCTGTCTCGCGCTGATCGGCCTGGTGCTGAGCGTGAACCTGCTGGGCGACTGGCTGCGGGACGCCCTGAATCCGCGGCTGCGGTAGGGCGGACCCGCTGATCGGAGCCTCGCCGACACGCCGCGCCCGGGAGACGCCATGATCACGGTTTTCGGCTCGTTGAACGTGGACCTGCTGTTCAACCTCGACCGCTTGCCCGGCCCGGGCGAGACGGTCCTGACCGAAGAGATCGTCCAACTCCCCGGCGGCAAGGGCGCCAACCAGGCCGCAGCCGCCGCCAAGGCCGGGGCCGAGACCCGGTTCGTCGGCTGTGTCGGCCGGGACGGGCAGGGCGACGGCGTTCTCGCGGCCCTGCGATCCGCGGGCTGCGACGTCTCCGGCGTCGCCACTGTGCCCGGCGCGACGGGGACGGCGGTGGTGATGGTCGAGCGGTCGGGCGAGAACCAGATCGTGGTGGGAAGCGGCGCCAACCTGGCCGTCACCGCCGATCTGCTGGCCGCGGCCGCACCCGGTGCCGGCGATACGCTGGTCTGCCAAATGGAGATTCCGGTCGAGGCGACCCTGGCCGCCCTCCGCGCCGCGCAGGCCGCGGGCGCGCGCACCGTGCTGAACCTGGCGCCGGCGCAGCCGGTCGGCCCGGAGGCGCTGGCGGCGGTCGATGTCCTGATCGTCAACGAAGGCGAGGCCGCGGTCGTTGCCGGGCAATCGGCGACGCCGGTCGAGACCGCGCGCTCGCTCGCGGCGGCGCACGACCTGACCTGCGTCGTGACCCTGGGCGGGGCCGGTGTCGTCGCCGCCCGACCCGACGGGCGTGCCTGGCAGGTCGACGCCCTGACGATCGAGGCGATGGATACGGTCGGCGCCGGCGATGCTTTTGTCGGCGTGCTGGCGGCCGCGCTCGATCTCGGCGTGGATCTGCCGGCGGGCCTGCACCGGGCGTCGGTGGCGGCCGGGCTCACCTGTACCCGCGCCGGCGCCATGGCGGCGCTGCCCGACGCCGCCGAGATCGACGGCCGGCTGTCAGCGCTCGCCCGGCCGACGGAGCTCGGTGACGGTTAGCGGGAAGGGTCCCGTCCAGAACGCCTGCCGGAACCAGCCGGCATCGACCCGCAGCGCCGTGACCGGGGATATCGCAACAGGAACGTCAGCGGCATCGCTTCCGAATAGGGGGCGAAGCTCGCCGGGCTGCGTGACGGCCGGGGAGATCGGGAAACCGGCGGAGAACTGACCCGGAACCAGTCGGTGGGTCCGTTCGTTGCCATCGGCGCGGCGCAGGGTGACGGTCAGCTTCGGCGGTTTGAAAACGAGGCCCGCGATGCGGCCCAGCAGCGTCGGCCGGATGTCGCCGCGGATCTGGACCAGCGTGTCCGACCCGCTCCGGGGCAGATCGACCCAGGAGTTGAAGGCGGCCTGACCGTCGAACGCGGTGCGGCTTTCCAGGTCGAGCGGCGCCGACCGGCGCTCGACCACGAGGCCGAGCGGCACCGTGGCGACCGGATCGTAGCGCGACAGGAATTCGGGCCAGAGGTGACCTCCGTCGGCCAGGACCGGTCGAGTGTCGACGCTGAAGGGATGGAGAACGTAGACCTCTGCCCCGCTCTCCCGCAGATGCGCGACGTCCCGCTCCGCGAGGTCTGGCAGGTAAGCCTGATAGGACTGGATGACCGGGCGGGGGGCATAGGGCAGCCCGGCGACCATCGCGGCCCCCGCCTGGGCCGAGAAGACGTCGACCGACCCGGCCGATGCCACGCGCGGGTGCGGTCCCCCCAGCAGTTGCCGGGCATCTTCCGCGCGCGCGGCGTATTCCGCCCTGCGCCCGTCCCGCGAAAACACGTCGGTCACCGCGCGGACGTAGTGGGCGGGGGCGAGGCGGATCGGCTCGGCAAGCTTGGCTATCAGGTCGCGCTTGCCGTCGAACAGCCGGGTGTTGGCCTCCACGAGCCAGGTTGCGGCGAGCAGCACGCCCACCGCCTGCACGCCCAGGTGCCAGGGCCTCTCCTGCCGCCGGGGAAGCAGGCGGGCGACGACCAGAACGCCGCCGATGACGAGCATGCCGAAGGGGAATAGGGCGTGGCCGTCATGGCGCACGAAGCCGGCCTTGGCGACGAAGGCGAACAGCGCCGTCCAGCCGAGCAGAACCATCGCCTTCACCGGCCACGGGGTCTCGGCCCGAAACCCGGTCCAGATCCCGAAGAGGAGAAGCAGCGTCAGTGCCCCGTACACGAGCAGGTCGGGGGTATAGCTCGTCAGCGACATGGCGGCCGCATATCCGCTGCCGACGAGAAACGACACGCGCACCCACCCGGCGAAGCCCGCCATCTCCTGGCCGGCCAGCCACCACAGGCCCGCGACCGCGGCGGCATAGAGCGGCGGCGCCAGGAGCGCCAGCCGATCGCGCCGGTAGGCGGCGGCGATGGTCCAGCCGCCGAGCGCCGTCACGCCCATCACCAGGAAAGAGAACTTGGCCAGGGTGGAGAAGGCGACCGCCAGGACGAGCAGGACCAGCAGGCCGGACGGCGTCGCCGTGTCGTCCAGGGCGAGGCTGACCAGGAGGAAGCAGGGCAGCATCCAGAGCGGGTCGATGCCGGACACGGTGGCCGCCGCAACCGCCAGGGCGAGCACCGTCGCCGTCAGTCTCCCGTCCCCCGCCGCCTGCCCGCCGCCCGCTCCCGGATCGCGCCGTGCCCTGACCCGCAGCGTCCAGACCAGACAGACGGCCAGGATCGCCGAATGGGGCAGGCGCACCAGGTACCAGAGGCCGATCAGATCGGGATGAAAGGTCGAGGCGTAAAAAGCGCCGTAGGGACCATGGGGAAAGATCAGGTCGCGCCCGAACTGCAGGCCGTTCAGCCAGGCGAACTGAACCGCCGCCTGCCAGGCGTCGTCGAGCTGGTGCGGATCAGGGACGCGCAGGTTGGCGATCTTCGTGAAGAACAGGAAGCACACCACGCCCACGGCCGCCGCCACCAGCGGATCGACCAGGAGCGTGCCGCCGGTCTTGGCGCTCGGTGTGTCTTTTGTCACGGTGCCTCTCCGCTTCCCGGTGCAGGGTCGACCGTTGATCGGCCCGCGCCCCGCCGTCAACACTCCCTATACGACAAACGCCAGCGGAATGAAGTATCGGGGCGACGCACCGGGATGCCGCAGCGGGGGCGCCGCTGGTGCGGATGCGACACCCCCTGGTCCCGGCCGGTGGGATCGGCTAAGCGGGACGTCGAGACACCTGACAGGAGAGTACCGAATGGCGACCTTGTACAGCGGCGGACGCGTGATCGACGGCGCCGGCAACGTTCTCGAAGAGCACGGTGTGCTGGTCGATGGGGCGAGCATCCGCAGGCTCGCCCCGATCGGCGAGTTCGACGGCTTCGAGGGCGACCGCGTGGATACGTCCGGCGGGACGCTGCTGCCGGGCCTTGTCGACTGCCACGTCCACCTCTGCTACGGCGCCGAGGGCAACCCCTGGGCGGCGATGATCGCGCTGCGCGAGAGCCAGATCACCATGAAGGCGCTCGACCACGCGCAGACGACCCTGAGGGGCGGCGTGACGGCGATCCGCGACTGCGGCGGCAAGGACTATCTGGAATTCGCGGTGCGCGACGCGTGCAACGCCGGTCGCCAGCTCGGGCCGACCATCCGCGCCTCGGGCAAGGTGATCTGCATGACCGGCGGCCACGGCAACCGCAACGGCCGCATCGCCGACGGGCCGGACGAGGTGGTGAAGGCGGTGCGCGAACAGATCCATGCCGGCTCCGACCTGATCAAGCTGATGGCCACCGGCGGCGTGATGACGCCGGGCGTGAATCCGGAGGACGCCCACTACACTTTCGAGGAGATCTCGGCCGGCATCGCCGAGGGGCATCGGTTCCACCGCACCTGCGCCAGCCACGCCCAGGGCTCCGAGGGCATCCTGAACGCCGTGCGGGGCGGCATCGACTCGATCGAGCACGGCATCTTCATGACCGAGGAGTGCGTCGAGGAGATGACCGCCCGCGGCACCTACCTGGTTCCGACCCTGGCGGCTGTGAAGAATATCATCGCCAACAAGGACAACGGCGTGCCGGCCTATGCGGTGGAGAAATGCGAGCGGGTGACCGTCGAGCACGTGAAGTCGATCCGCATGTTCTACGAGGCGGGCGGCAAGATCGCCATGGGGACCGACGCGGGCACCCCCTACAACACGCACGGCGAGAATGCGCTGGAGCTCGAGTACATGGTCGAGGAGACGGGGATCAGCCCGATGGACGCGATCACCATCTCCACCCGCAACGGTGCCGATCTGATGCGTCTCGAGGACCGCGGCACCATCGCCGAGGGCAAGGCGGCGGACATGCTGATCGTCGACGGCGACCCGCTGGCCGACATCACCCGGGTCTCGCGCCGGGAGAACCACCGGATGGTGTTGAAGAACGGTGTCCAGGTCACAACGGGACAGGCGGCACGCTGAGGCCGGTTCGACCGTAAACACCCGGGTGGCGCGGGCGCCGTCAGGATGGGCCCGCCCGTGCTCCCGCTTCACGTAGTTGGTGCCCCTCAGCGCAGATGACACGGTCTTCGGACGCGCCTAATCTGGCCGTTACGACAACCGGAGCCCCGTCATGCCGATCATCAACCGCATCGCCGATTTCCATGCCGACATGACCGAGTGGCGCCGGTATCTGCACCAGCATCCGGAGCTCTGCTTCGAGGAGGTCATGACGTCGGACTTCGTCGCCGCGAAGCTCGAGGAGTTCGGCATCGAGGTGCATCGCGGCCTGGCGAAGACCGGTGTGGTCGGCAAGCTGGTTGGTAAGACCGACAACGGCCGGGCGATCGCCCTGCGGGCCGACATGGACGCCCTGCCGGTCTACGAGGCGAACGACGTTCCGTACAAGTCGACGGTCGAGGGCAAGATGCACGCCTGCGGCCATGACGGTCACACCACCATGCTGCTGGGTGCGGCGAAGTACATGGCCGAGACCCGGAACTTCGACGGCACCGTGTATTTCGTCTTCCAGCCGGCCGAAGAGGGCGGCGGCGGCGGTCGGGTGATGATCGAGGAGGGGCTGTTCGACGACTTCCCGGTCGACAGCGTGTGGGGCATGCACAACTGGCCGGGCCTGGAGGTCGGCAAGCTCGCCGTCATGCCGGGGCCGATGATGGCGGGAACCGCCCTGTTCGACGCGACCATCCACGGCAAGGGCGGACACGCCGCCATGCCGCACCAGACCGTCGACCCGATCGTGATCGCCAGCCAGGTCGTGACCGCGCTTCAGGCGATCGCCAGCCGGAACACCCATCCGGTGGACAGCCTGGTCGTGTCGGTCACCCAGATCCATGCCGGCGACGCGTACAACGTGATCCCGCCCTCGGTCGTCCTGCGCGGCACCGTGCGGACCTATTCCGAGGAGGTGATGAAGGCCGCCGAGGAGCGGATGCGGGCCATCATCGAGGGAATCCCGGCGGCGAACGGCGGCAGCGGCGAGCTGGACTTCCGCTACGGCTATCCCGCCACGGTGAACAGCGAGGCCGAGACCGTGGTCGCGGCGGATGTCGCCGCCGGCCTCATGGGGGCGGACAATGTGGTTGGCGACCTGCAGCCGAGCATGGGCGGCGAAGACTTCGCCTACATGCTGCAGAAGAAGCCGGGCGCCTATGTGTGGATCGGCAACGGCCCGGCGGGACCCGGCGAGGGCCTGCACAACCCGGGCTACGACTTCAACGACGAGGTCCTGACCTGGGGGGCGAGCTACTGGACCCAGCTGGTCGAGACCGTCCTCGGCGAGAAGGCGGCCTGAGCACGAACCCTAACGGCAGGTCGCTGAATAGGTGAAGCCGTCGCCGTTCGGCCGGGCGAAGATCTCGATCGCCTCGTTGACCGTCGTGTAGCAGCTGAAGATCGGCATGGTGACGAAGTTGGTCACGACCAGGGTGACGGTGTAGTTGCCGAAGGTCGTCCCGGTGAGACAGAGCCGGGTCGACTTGTTGCGGGCGAGGCGGAACGTGCCGCGCTCGCCGCCCTTGAGCTCGATGCGGCCGGTCACGGTGAAGGGCGCGCGGTTGCGGACCACCGCGCAGAGGTCGCCGGTATATTCCGGTCCGTTCGGCGGCAGGCCTGCCCGCTGGTTCTGCGGCTGGGTCGCCGTCGGTTCCTCCTCGCAGCCGGCGAGCCCGAGCGGCAGGAGGAGCAGAAGCATGAGGGAGAGCGCGCGGATCATCCCCGAAGAGTGGTGAGCCGACCGCCCCGCGTCAACGCGGGTGGTGCCGGCCGCGCGTTCCTCGGCGCGGTCGCGGCGGGTCACCGCCCCCTCGCCGTCTTCGGATCGAGCGCGTCCCGCAGGGCGTCGCCGAGCAGATTGACGCTGACCACGGTCGCGAAGATAAGCGCTCCCGGCCAGATCGCCAGCCTCGGCGCCTCCCAGATCAGCTCCTGGGCGCCGGTCAGCATGTTGCCCCAGCTCGGCGTCGGCGGGCGGATGCCGAGGCCGAGAAAGGACAGCACGCTCTCGAACAGAACCACGTTGCCGACCGACAGGGTGGCGGCGACCAGAATCGGTCCCATGGCGTTGGGCAGCACGTGGCGCAGGGCGATCCGCCAGGGCGTGTAGCCGAGCGCCCGGGCCGCCTCGACGAATTCGCGCCGACGCAGGCTGAGGGTGGAGGCGCGCACCAACCGCGCGGTCACCGGCCAGCCGACCAGGGAAACCAGGACAACCAGCCGCACCAGCGACGTCGTCTCCGACTGGGCGACGTCCGGGGGCAGGCCGAGCTTGGAGAGGTCGACGGCGGCGAGCACGATCAGCAGCGGCAGCAGCGGCAGGGCGATTACTCCGTCGGCGATCCGCATCAGCACCGCGTCGATCCGCCCGCCTGCGTATCCCGACGCGAGGCCGACCAGTGTGCCGATGCCGGAGGCGACCAGGGCTGCCGACAGGCCGACCGCCAGCGACACCCGCCCACCCTCCAGCAGGCGCAGCAGCAGGTCGCGGCCGAGCTCGTCGGTGCCGAGCGGATGGACCGGCGAGGGCGGCGACAGGCGGTTGAACAGATCGACCGAGGTCGCGTCCATGCCCAGGGCCGCCTCGATCAGCGGTGCGCAGAGCGCAGCGAGAGCAAGGGCGCCCAGGACCAGCAGCGCCGCAAGCGCGATCGGATCGCGGATCAACCTTCTCAACTGCCCGGCTCCGCCCGGTAGACGATGCGGGGGTCGAGGCGGGCATAGGTGATGTCGGCGGCGAGGTTGCCGATCAGGGTCGCCGCCGCGGCGGTCAGCAGGCCGACAAGGGCGAGGTTGTAGTCGTTGCCCATGACCGCGTCGTAGATCGTCTTCCCCATGCCGAGCTGGGAGAACATCGTCTCGGTGATGAGCGCGCCGGAGACCAGGGAGCCGAGGTCGAGCCCGACCAGGGTGACCACCGGCAGCAGCGCGTTCCGCAGGGCGTGCCGGGTCATCAGCCGGTATTCGGACACGCCCTTGGCGCGGGCGGTCCGGATGAAATCCTCGCCCAGGACCTCGATCAGGGCCGATCGGAGATGGCGGGTATAGGCCGCCACGGTGGCGGCCGACAGGGTCAGGACCGGCAGGATCAGGTGGCGGGCCCGGTCCAGCGCGCCGCCGTCGCCCGCGGACGAGGTCATGCCGCCGGCCGGCAGCCAGCCGAGCACGACGGCGAACAGGATGATCAGCAGCAACGCCAGCCAGAACGGCGGGACCGAAACCCCGGCGAAGCAGAGCAGGTTGATCGCGCGGTCGACCAAGCCGCCGGGATTGCGGGCGGCGACGATGGCGGCGGGCAGGGCGACGCAGAGCGCGACCGCCAGGGACAGGCCGATCAGCAGGATCGTGGTCGGCAGCCTGTCGGCCACGATGTCCAGGACCGGCTGGGCGTACAGCCGGGAATATCCGAAATCGCCCTGCAGCGCGGCGGTGAGCCAGGTCAGGTAGCGCTCCCAGATCGGCCGGTCGAGCCCGTACAGCGCCTTCAGGCGGGCGATGTCGGCCGGGGTGATGTCGGGGTCGGCGCCGGCCATCAGGTCGACCGGGTCGCCGGGCATCAGTCCGAGCAGTCCGTAGGTCGCCGCCGATAGCAGAAACAGGACGACGAGGGTCTGGGTCAGACGGCCGACGAGGTAGCGGCTCATCGCGCGGCGTCGGCCCCCATGTCGTCACCTGCGTCGCCGAGAAGGGCCGCGAACGCCGCCGCGCTCTCCGGTCCCGGCCGGTTGAAGCTCATGGCCTGCTGGCTGTCGCGGAGATCGAGCCGGTGGGCGTATTCCTCGGGCATGAGCCGGTTGGCGCCGGGCACGCCCAGCGTCTTCGCCGCATGGGCCGCCCAGTCGGCATTCCAGATGAACTCGCGGGCGAGGGCGATGATGTCGGCCCGCTCGCTCTGGAGGATGTCCTCGGCGTGGCTCGGATCGGTGATCATGCCGACGGCGACGACCGGCAGGCCCGTTGCGGCGCGGAGGCGCTCGGCGAACGGCACGTGATAGCCGGGTGTGCGGGGCAGGGCGGGCATATCGGTCTCGCCGCCGATACCGCCCGACGAAATGTCGAGCACGTCGACATCCCGCTCCTTCAGCGCCCGGGCGAGAGCCAGGCTGTCCTCCAGGCCCCAGACCCCACCCTTGCCGTCGACCACGGAGAACCGCACGAAGACGGGCCGGTCCTGCGGCCAGATGGTGCGCACCCGCTCGGTGACCTCGAGCAGCAGGCGCATCCGCCCCTCGCGGTCGCCGCCATAGCCGTCGCTGCGCCTGTTGGTGATCGGGGAGAGGAACTGGTGCAGCAGATAACCGTGGGCGCCGTGCACATCGATGATGTCGTAGCCGGCATCGACCGCGCGGCGCGCGGCCTCGCCGAAGGCGTCGATCACGTCGCGGATGTCGTCCGCGTCCATCTCCTTCGGCGCCATGAAGCCGGGGCCGTAGGGGATCGGGCTCGGCGCCAGCCCCTGCCAGGGCGGTCGGCCCTCGGCGGCGTCGGCCTCGGTCAGCGGCGCCCAGTCCTTCACCGCGCCGTGGCAGCCGGCCTTGCGGCCACAGTGGCCGATCTGGATCGCCGGCACGGCGCCCTGCTGGCGGATGAAGTCGGTCAGGCGCGCGTAGTGCGGGATTTGCGCATCGTTCCAAAGCCCGGCGCATTCGTGGGTCTTTCGGCCGCGGGCTTCGACGGCGGTCTCCTCGCCGAACAGGATGCCGGCACCGCCCACGGCAAGGCGTCCCAGATGCATCATGTGCCAGTCGGTCGGCGACCCGTTCGCCGAGTGGTACTGGCACATGGGCGAGACCATGACCCGATTGCGCGCCGTCACGCCGCGCAGGGTGATCGGCGTGAACAGTTTCGGCAGCGCGCCTTCGGCGCCGGACTGCGGGACGGGACGGTCGGTCATCGGGAACCCTCCGGTTGGAGCCCCACGCTATCCCTTTGCCGCTGTCTGCGGCAACCGGCCACGGTCGCGCCGGCACCGCTCGGAGCAGTAGCGGACACTGTCCCAATCGCGGGCCCATTTCTTGCGCCAGGCAAAGGGTCGGCCGCAGGCGGCGCAGATCTTGGTCGGTAGCGATGTCTTGCGGTGGGCCATGGGCGGGGGGCTCAGATGTCCAGTTTGGCTTGGCGACCGTCGGCCTGCGGTTTCCGGCGGCGAGATCCAGGTCGTGGCGATCCGGCCCGCGATGCCCCGGTGTGCGGCAGGCCGCTCTTGCGGCTGCCGTGGCGGTCCTGGATCGCGTCGGCGGCTTCCCTGTAGGCGTCGCCTCGCCGCACCGACCAGATCCGCTCCCGCGCCGTGCGGGCGGCGGCGACCGGGTCGACGATCGGGTCAGGATAGTCGAGCGCGAGATCGCGGCGCTCGAGGGGCGAAAGCTTCCAGGGCTCATGGATGTATGGGGCCGGGACCTCGGCGAGTTCGGGAACCCAGCGCCGCACGAACGTCCCGTCCGGGTCGTGGTCGCGCCCCTGCTTGACCGGATTGTAGATCCGCGCGGTGTTGATGCCCGTGCTGCCGGACTGCATCTGCACCTGGCTCCAGTGGATGCCCGGCTCGAAATCGGTGAACAGCCGCGCCAGGTGCAGGCCCGGGTCGCGCCAGTGGTTCCAGAGCTGGTAGCTGGACACGCTCATCAGCATCGCCCGCATCCGGAAGTTCAACCAGCCGGTCGCCGCCAGGGAACGCATGCAGGCATCCACGAAGGGCAGGCCGGTGCGCCCCTCGGCCCAGGCGGCCTGGCGGTCCGGATCGAGGCTTCGGAGCCCGGCATAGGCCGGATGCATGTCCCGGTGCTCGATCGCCGGTTCGCTCTCCAGCTTCTGAATGAAGTGACAGTGCCAGTGGAGCCGACCGACGAACGACCGCAGGGCGCCCGGCCAGAGCCCGGTCTCCTCCCGCGGCAGTCCTCGTAGGCTGGCGATCCGGCCCCAGCTCGCCTGCGCCGCCTCGCGCATGGAGAGGGTGCCCCAGGCGAAGTGGGGGCTGAGCCGCGAGCAGGCGTCCTCGGCGGTGAGCGGGCTCGACATGGCCCGCTGGTAGGTCTCGCCCCGGTGCAGCAGGAACCCGTCGAGCAGGTCGGCGGCGGCCTGGCTGCCGCCGAGCTGACGGCCGGTGCAGGCGTCGGGATCGATCCCGAGCTCCCCGGCGTCGGGGATCTCGCCGGGTGCCACCTCAGCGGCGGCTATCCGGCGGGGCGGCGGGGTCACCGGCTCCTCCATGAACCGACCCCACTGCCGCGCCCAGCCGTCGCGGTCCCTGAGCGGCCGGAGCACCCCGTGCTGTCGCAGTTCGGTCCAGCGCACCCCGGCCTCGCGGGCCCAGGCGCCGACGGCCCGGTCGCGGGCGAAGGTCCAGGCGCCGCCGGTCTCCTCGTGGCTCCACAGGCCCGAGATCCGGTGCCGGGCGTGCAGCTCGCGCAGCACCTCCGTCGCCTCGCCGACCCGCACCACCAGGGGCGCGCCCCGCTCCGCCAGTTCGCGGCGCAGCTCGATGAGAGAATCGGTGATGAACACCCAGTGGCGGCCGGCCATGTCGGGTTCGGCCCACCAGCCGGGTTCGACGATGTAGAGCGGCAGCACCGGGTGTCCGCTCGCCGCGGCGGCAGCCAGCGGGCGGTGATCCGATATCCGCAGATCCCGTTTAAACCAGACGACTTCGATCATGCCCCTGAGATAGAGCGCCCGATCCGGCCAGCCAGGGGCGCTTCATCCGGTCGACGCGAGGCAGTCCCGATACGCCTTCACCACGCCGTCGAGGCCCATCCAGAGCGCCTCGCCGATCAGGTGGTGGCCGATGGAGACCTCGTCGATCCACGGTACCGCCCGTGCCAGGGTGGGCAGGTTCTCGAGGGTCAGGTCGTGGCCGGCGTTGACGCCGAGGCCGAGGTCGCGGGCCGCGGCGGCGGTGTCGGTCACGGCTTTCAGGACGGCCGCGTTCTCCGGCGTACCGAAGGTCTCGAAATAGGGTCCCGTATAGATCTCGATCCGGTCGGCCCCGGTCTTCGCCATGGCCTCCGCGATCGCGGGCTCGGCGTCGGCGAAAAGCGAGACCCGGCAGCCCAGATCCTTCAGATCGGCGACGATCGGGGCCAGGAAGTTGTGCTGGGCCGGCAGGTCCCAGCCGTGGTCAGACGTGGCCTGGTCGGGCGCGTCGGGGACCAGCGTCACCTGATCCGGCCTCACCCGGCGGATCAGGTCGAGGAACCGCTCGTCCGGATAGCCCTCGATGTTGAACTCGCGGCCGGCATAGGCCGGCTCCTTCACCACTTCGGCCAGGTCCAGGACGTCCTGCTCGCGGATGTGGCGCGCGTCCGGGCGGGGATGAACCGTCACCCCGGCGGCGCCCGCGTCGAGCACCGTGCGGGCGGCGCGCACCACGCTCGGGTCGTCATGCGGGCGGGTGTTGCGAAGGGTCGCGACCTTGTTGAGGTTGACGCTGAGCGCGATCATCGGTGACTCCAGGCTCTTGGCTTGGTCATTCTAGCAAAATTCGGCCGGATGAAGGGGCCAAGGTTCGGGCAGGGGGCTTGGTCCAAGACCGGTCAGGAGCGCCGGTCATGAGCGTTCCGGGATCGGGCGCAGCGCGTTGCCCATGGCGCCGAGGATGCCGAGGCCGACCGCGGGCAGCAAGGCGAGATAGGTCCAGCGGGCCGCCGCTTCGATGACGGCGGGTTCCGGCGTGCCCGACAAGCCGACCCGGTCGCCGACGACGCCGACGGCGGCGGCCCCGAACGCCATCCCGAGCGACTGCATGGTCGGCATGGTCGTGCCGACCCGGTCCCGGTCGGCCTCGCCGGCGGCGTCGAACACACGCTTGGCCACGTGTCCCCAGGCGGTGCCGATGCCGAAGCCGAGCACCGCGATCGACAGCACGGCCAGCGGCAGCGGTCCTTGCGGCAGGAACAAGACCGTGCCCACGCACCCGGTGGCGGTGATGATCGGTCCGGCGATGATGGCGGTCCGTGCCCTGACGCCGGCGAGACCGGACAAGACGATGGCCGCGGTTGTCCAGCTCACGGACTGGATGGTGACGGTGTAGCCGGCGGCCAGCGGCGGCACGCCGTGCAGGAGCTGTAGGAAGTACGGCCCGTAGACGCCGGTTGCGACGGTCCCCATGGAGACGAAGAAGAAGAAGCAGGCGCCCGCACCCAACGGCGTCGACGGTCGGAACATATCGCGGGGGAAGATCGGCGCGGATGAGCGCCGCTCCCAGACCACGGCGGCCACCAGGGCAGCCAGGGCGGCCGCGGTCAGCGCCAGCTCCTGCTGGGCGTCGGCGCCCTTCCCGGTCGCCCCGACGAGCAGGGCGGCGAGGCCGATCAGGGCGAGGCGGAAGACCGGCGTTAGGCCGCCCTTGTCCTCGTGGTCGCGGTCGGTGACGGAGCGCAGGACGAGGATCAGGAACACGGCGGAGACCGGGACCATGGTGAAGAAGCCCCACCGCCAGTCGTTGAGCTCGGCGAAGATGCCGCCGATCATCGGTCCGGACAGGGCGGCGATTCCCCAGGTCCCGGAGACGGCGGCGAACAGCCGGGCCCAGCTCTTCGGCGGGTAGAGGTCGCGGATCAGCCCGTGGGAGTTCGCGAGGAGCAGGCCGGCGCCCAACCCCTGGAGCACCCGGGCGGCCAGCAGCCAGGGCATGGTGGGCGCGAGGCCGATGGCGGCGGATCCGGCGGCGAAGCCGATGATCGAGATTGTCAGCGCCCGCCGCGAGCCGATGCGGGCGCGGACCAGGCCGCCGGCGGCGGAGGACACGATGGAGCTGACGACGTAGAGGGTGGTCGCCCAGGGCAGGAGCTCAAGCCCGCCGATGTCCTGCACCACGCTTGGGGCGAGGGCCGAGAAGACGAAGAAGTTGATCGCGTTCAGTAGGATGCCGAGGCCGATCATGATCGTCGGGATGCGGTAGTCGGGGCCCAGCAGCTCGCTCCAGCGCAGCAGGCGATCCTCATCCCGGTCGGGCATGGCAGCGGTGCTCCATAATTTACCAAACTATTTCTTGTTATATTAACATGCCGGTGCCTGGGAAACCCTTTTCGTTGGCGGGGGCGCCGGCCAGCTGGGGTCAGCCGTCAATGACCTGGGGCCATGGCCTGGAATTTCGATGGAGAAACCGCTATTTGCAAGGGAGAGCTTGGCTAATCGGGTGCCCGATATGTCCGACACGACGGTCGACCGCATTCTGTTCCGCCTCAAGACCCGGGGCCCGGAGAGCATCGCTGGCCTAAGCGCCGCCTTCGGCGTGACGAGCGAGGCTGTGCGTCAGCTTCTGGTGAAACTCGAAACCGACGGTCTCGTGCGTTTCGAAGATCAGCGCGCCGGCCGGGGCCGGCCGAAACGGCTGTGGCGCCTGACCGAGATGGGCCACGCGCGCTTCCCCGACCGCCATTCCGAGCTCACCGTCGGCCTTCTGGACGCGGTGCGGGCCGAATTTGGCGAGGACGGTCTCGACCGGCTGATCGCGCGGCGGGAAGACGAGCAGCGCCAGGCCTATCTTGAGGCGACGTCCGACGCGGCGACGCTGGAGGATCGGGTCGCCCGCCTCGCCGAGATGCGCGAGCGCGAGGGCTACATGGCCGACTGGCGGCGCGAGGCGGACGGCTCGCTTCTGCTGATCGAGAACCACTGCCCGATCTGCGCCGCCGCCACCCGCTGCCAGGCCTTGTGCCGGTCGGAACTGGCCGTGTTCCGCGAGGCGCTGGGTCAGGACGCGGTCGTGGAGCGCGTCGATCATGTGCTTGCCGGCGGGCGTCGTTGCGCCTATCGGGTGACGGCGGCCTGAGGCACACTCGACCGCCAGAGCGTCCAATCGCAAATCACCAAACGAACACTTCCGGGGAGAAAACATGCGCGCCGTGTTGTGCAAGGCCTATGGCTCGATCGACGATCTCGTGGTCGAAGATGTGGCGTCCAAGCCGCTCGAGGCGGGTCAGGTCCGCCTGAAGGTGGCGGCCTGCGGGGTCAACTTTCCCGATGTGCTCATCACCGAGGGGAAGTACCAGTTCAAGCCGGAGCCGCCGTTCTCGCCAGGTGGCGAGGTGGCCGGCGCGGTGATCGAGACGGCGCCCGACGTGACCGAGGTCGCCGTCGGGGATGCGGTCATCGCCACGACGACCTGGGGCGGGTTCGCTGAGGAGATCGTCACCACGCCGGACCGGCTTCTGCGCCGCCCGGAAAGCATGGACGAGGTGACCGCCGCCGGTTTCGCCATCACCTACGGCACGTCCTACCATGCGCTGGTCCAGCGGGCGGCGATCCAGCCGGGCGAGACCCTCCTGGTGCTGGGCGCGTCGGGCGGGGTTGGCGTCGCGGCGATCCAGATCGCCAAGGCGCTGGGGGCAAAGGTCATCGCAGCGGCGAGCACGGCGGAAAAGCTCGCCGTGGCGAAGGCGCAGGGTGCCGACGAGGTGGTGAACTACACCGAAGACGGATACCGCGACCGTCTGAAGGAGATCACCGGCGGGCGCGGCGTTGATGTCGTCTACGATCCCGTCGGCGGTGACCTGCTGCAGCCGAGCCTGCGGTCGATGGCCTGGAACGGCCGCTATCTGGTCGTCGGCTTTGCCAGCGGCGAGATCCCGCAGGTGCCGGCCAACCTTACGCTCCTCAAAGGGTGTTCCGTCGTCGGCGTGTTCTGGGGCCAGTTCCGACGCAACGAACCGGACGTCGACGGGGCCAATTTCGCCGCCCTGTTCGACCTGCACGCGTCCGGCAAGATCAAGCCGCTGGTCAGCGAGACCTATCCGCTGGAGCGCGCCCGCGACGCGCTGGCGGCACTCTCGGCCCGCTCGGTGACCGGCAAGCTGGTCCTGACGGTCTAGGCAAGGCTTTCGCCGCCGACTTGATCCGCAGACGCTCCGACCAGGGAACGTCTGCGGAATTCACTGCTCAGGTCGGCCCGGGCGCCCCTTCCGGGCGGAACATCTCGAAGACCTCGGTCACCGTGGCGTAGTCGAAATAGCCGAGCCGGGACACCGGCTGCCACTTGGTGACGTCCGCCTTGCCGCCGACGATCACGTCCTCGGAGACGTGGATGCCGATCACCTTGCCGATCAGCATGTAGTTCTTGTGGGCCGGGTCCCAGGATTCCATCTCGATGGTCTGCTTGTAGACGCATTCGAAGGCGATTGGCGCCTTGGCGACCCGCAGCGGCTTGATCAGGCGCGACGCCGCACCCTCGATCCCGGCGGTGTCGAACTCGCTCTCGCCATGGGGCAACGCGGCCGAGCTCTTGTTCATGTCGTCCTTCAGCGCGTGGGCGACGATGCTGAGCGTGAACTCGCCGGTCTGCTCGATGTTGAGCTGGCTGTCCTTCTTGGTGCCGTCCGGACGGCTGCCGGTGCCGAATACGATCTGCGGCGGGTTCGAGGCCATTGCGTTGAAGAAGCTGTAGGGCGCCAGGTTCGTGCGGCCCTGGTCGTCGACCGAACCGATCCAGCCGATCGGGCGCGGGCTGCAGAACGCCTTGAAGGGGTCGTGGGAGAACCCGTGTTCCTTGTGCTGCCCCGGCTCGTAGAAAATCATGCGCCTCTCCTGCTGCGGTCGGTTCGTTGACCGACTGGTGATGCATTGCGGCCCGTTTGACAAGTGCTCGCCTCGAACGGGTGAATGCCCCGTCGCCCCATGGCCCTGCCGCTGCAGCGCAGCATACACGGTGACGCCGGGCCGCGGTTCCGATATTGAGGGGCTTTCCCGTCGGAGTTCCCTCTTGCTGATCCTGCTCGACCTCGTTGCCCTGGTCTCGCCCGTCTTCGCCTGCGCGGCCATCGGGTGGGTCTGGCGGCGGATGGACCGTCCGTTCGACAGCGAGACCATCACCGGCCTCACCGTCAACATCGGCACGCCCTGCATCGTGTTCGACACGCTGACCCGCCTGGACGTGTCGCTTGCCGATTTCAGCCTTATGGCGGCCGCCTCGATCACGGCCATCGCGGGCTTCGCGGTGGTCGGCCTGGTCTGGCTGATGATCGCCGGGTTCTCCCGGGCGGCCTTTCTGCCCGCGCTGATGTTCCCGAACTGCGGCAATATCGGGCTGCCGGTCTGCCTGTTCGCGTTCGGCAATGCGGGCCTCGGTTTCGCCGTTTCGTTCTTCGCCGTGATGATCGTCCTGCAGTTCACGGTCGGCGTGGCCATCGCGGCCGGCAAGGCGTCGTTCCGCCTGCTGCTCACCTCGCCGGTGGCCTACGCCCTGGTGCTGGCGCTGATCGTCATGAGCCTCGACGTCGAGGTGCCCGAGCCGATCGCAAAGACGACCCAGCTCCTCGCCGGTCTCACCATTCCGGTGATGCTGGTCGCGCTCGGCGTGTCGATCGCCCAGCTGAAGGTCTCGTCGCTGGGCGAGAGCCTCGCGGTGGCGGTGACCCGGATGGTGCTCGGTTTCGGCATCGGCACCGCGACCGCCTGGGCCTTCGCCCTGCCGCCGGTGATGGCCGGCGTGCTGATCATCCAGTCGTCGCTGCCGGTCGCGGTGTTCACCTACCTGTTCGCCCTGCGCTACGGCCGCTCGCCGGAGACCCTGGCGGGGGCGGTGGTGCTATCCACCCTGCTCAGCTTCGTCACGCTGCCGGTGGTCCTGTATCTGGTCATGCCGGGAACCTGAGAGGAAAGACCATGATCCGCGCGCTACCTGTCGCTCTGGCCCTGAGCCTCGGCCTAGGGGCATTCGCAGCCAACGCCTCCGATCGTGGGATCGCCCACAACAAGGTCTTCCTGGAGGCTTTCCTGACTCGCTGCATGCCGGCGGCGCATTCTGAATCCCCGATCATCGAAGATGGAATGATACCTCTACACGAGCGTCTGGCGGCGCCCTGGTTGCGAGGCAAGCCGGGGCGTGCCTGGAAGTACGACAGGGAACACGACGTGCTGGTTGTGTCGCTCAGACCGTCCCACTGCTTCGTCGTCTCCAAATACGGTGACGTTTCCGCTTTGGAGGAGAGGGTGGCGTTCTGGTTTGAGGAGGATGTGTCCGGCTTCACGCAGGACGAGTTCCGCACCAATCCAGCCGGCGAATTCACCGCCTCCTACATGCGAAAGGCGGGCGACGGTTGGGGGTACCGCATCCTGATCCAGGCCCGCCCTGTTCCGGAAAGCGGAGGGTTGGCCATCATGGGGACGGCGGGCCTGGTGGTCGCGAACTGATCCGCCCGCCTCAGGCGAATTCCAGCGCCAGGTAGGAGTTGAAGATTCGCGTCATCTGATCCTCCTCCATGTCGCGAGCGATGATCACGAGCTTGGAGCGGCGGTCGTCATCCGGCCAGGCGTCGAGCTTCGCCGGCGGATGGAACAGGTGCTGGACGGCGTGGACCACCACCGGCTGGTCGATCTCCACCACGTTCAGAATCCCTTTCATCCGCAGCAGATTGGCGCCGTGGGTCTGCACCAGCATGTCCAGGGCGGGGGCGATCTTGTTCCAGGGGAACGGCTCGTCGAAGGTCAGGCAGAACGCCCGGATATGGTCGTCGTGCCGGTTCACGTCGTGATGGTGGTGCCCGTGCCCGTGATCATGACCCTGCCCGTGATCATGCCCATGATCATGATGGTGGTGGTGCCCGTCCTCGCCGTCGCGGTGATAGACGTGGCCCTCGGTGTCCCGATAGGCCTCCTCCTTCAGCCAGCGCTGCACGTCCGAGGACTTGGTCATCGGGTTGTAGAGACCGGCGTTGAACAGCTCTGCCGGATCGACCTCCCCGTTCACCACCTTGAGCACCGGGGCCGCCGGGTTGATCGCCTTGAGCCGGGCCTCGGTCTGCGCGACGGCCTCATCTGTGACCAGATCGGTCTTGGTCAGCACGATCCGGTCGGCGACGGCGGCCTGCTTCACGCTTTCGAACTGCCGGTCGAACTGGCCCATGGCGTTGACAGCGTCGACCACGGTGACCACGCCGTCCAGGGTGAAGCGGGTCACCAGGAAGCCGTCGGACATCATGGTGTGCAGGATCGGCGCCGGATCGGCCAGGCCCGTGGTTTCGATCACCACCCGGTCGAAATCCGCGACCTCGCCCTTGGCGCGGCGCTTGTAGAGCGATTTCAGCGTGTCCAGCAGGTCGCCGCGCACGGTGCAGCACAGGCAGCCGGAATTCAGCAGGATCGCGTCCTCGTCCACGCTCTCGATCAGGCTGTGATCGAGCCCGATCTCGCCGAACTCGTTGATGATCACCGCCACCCGGTTCATGCCCGGATGGGCTAGCAGCGCCTTGAGCAGGGTCGTCTTTCCGCTGCCGAGAAAGCCGGTGAGGATCGAGACCGGCATCCGCTCCAGCGGGGAGGGAGGGGCTGTATCGTCGGACATGGGATACTCCAAGAGGGGCAAGTCGGTCAGGTGTCGGCCGCCGCCTGGCAGTCGCGGCACCGCCCGGAGACCTCGATGGTGATGCGCCGGACCTGGAAGTCCAGGGCTTCGGCGTGGCTGCGCAGTTCCCGGTCGAGGGCGCTGCCGGCGAGTTCATGGGCGGCTCCGCAGCCCTCGCAGATCAGGAAATAGCCGCGGTGCGGCCGCTCCGGCTCGACGCAGCCGACAAAGGCGTTGAGGCTCTCGATGCGGTGAACCAGACCCTGCTCGATCAAAAAGTCGAGTGCGCGGTAGACGGTCGGCGGTGCGACCCGCGCCTCGGCACCGTCGATGGCTCGGGCGCGGCTCAGCTTGTCGATCAGATCGTAGGCGCCGATGGGGGCGTGGCTGTCCCAGATCAGCGCCAACACACGCCGACGCAGGTCCGTCAGCCGGGCGCCGCGCTGCGAGCACACGATCTCGGCCGCCGACAGGGCGTCCGCGACGCACTGGCCGTGATCATGGTCGCTGTCGGGAAAGCTGTTCACCGTCACCGCTTCCGCTTACTCCGTTGCTTCCTACATATAGCTTAGCCCCAGCGTCGCCACCACCCGGGGCACGTGGCGGGGCGTTGATCCGTTGCACTCATCTCGGCGTAAACAGAAACGTTATGGCGGGTTCACAATGGAAACGAGTTCATCGATGACCGGCATCTCTTCGCTGAGCCTCTCGCGGCGCTCGGTTCTGGGCGGTATGGCCGCTGTCGGAGTGTCTTCGCTTCTGCCGACGGGTGCTGCCCGGTCGGCGCCGTCCCTGGCGTCCTCCTACCCGGCGTTGCTCAAATTCCGCGTCGAGCGGGACGGCAACACCATCGGCACCGTGACACAGCGGTACCGCCCGGCGGGCGATAACCTCACCGTCGAGACCGCCATCGAATTCCTGGTCACCCTCGCGTTCATTCCCGTCTACCGCTACGAGCACCGCGCCCGCGAGCTGTGGCGGGACGGCCGGCTGGTGCGGCTTGACACGGTCACCAACAACGATGGCGATATCCAGAAGGTGGCGGGTCGCGCCGGCGCGGACGGGTTCACTGTCGACGGACCGGGCGGGGCGCTGACCGCGCCCGCCGATATCCTGCCGTCGAGCTACTGGCACCCGAGCTTTACGGCCGCCAATCGGATGCTGGACAGCCAGAAGGGCCGGATCCTCGAGTTCGACGTCTCGAAGGTCGGGACCGAGCGGATCGAGGCCCTGGGACGGCCGGTAGACGCGGACCGGTTCGCGATGCGCGGCGATATCGATCTCGATTTCTGGTACGACGCGGACCGGGTCTGGCAGAAGATGGCCTTCACCATCAAGGGCGGCTTCATGGAGTACACCCGGGTCGCGCCGGTCCCCGAAGACGCCGCCGTGTTCAGCGCGCCGCTGTCGACCGGTCTGACGCTGCCGCCACCGAAAACCGCGTGAGGGCTCGCCAGAGTGGCCATCCTCCGCTTCGTCCTCGGCGATCAGCTCGACCGGGAGATCTCCAGCCTCGCCGACATCGACCCTGACGAGGACGTTGTGCTGATGGTGGAGGTCGCCGACGAGGCGACCTACGTCCCCCATCACCCCAAGAAGATCGCCCTGATCCTCGCCGCCATGCGCCACTTCGCGGCGGCGTTGGAGGACGAAGGCATCGAGGTTAACTACGTGCGGCTCGACGACCGGTCGAATACCGGGAGTTTCACTGGCGAGCTGGAGCGCGCGGTCAAGCGGCACAAGCCCGACCGGATCGTCGTGACCGAACCCGGCGAATGGCGGGTAGAGCAGGACATGCGGGCCTGGGAGGACGCGCTCGATGTCCCGGTCGAGATCCGCGAGGACGACCGTTTCCTTTGCTCGCGTGAGGATTTCGCGGAGTGGGCCGACGGTCGCAAGCAGCTTCGCATGGAGACCTTCTATCGGGAGATGCGCAAGCGCACGGGCATCCTGATGGACGACGACAAACCCGCTGGCGGCGAGTGGAACTACGACAAGGAAAACCGCAAGAGCCTGCCCAAAAAGCTGAAGGTTCCCGCCTTCGAAGGCGTCGGACCCGACGACGTGACGTCCGAGGTGCTCGACCTGGTCGCCGACCGGTTCGCGGACAATTTCGGTGAGCTCGACGGGTTCCGCTTCCCGGTGACCCGCGACGGAGCTCTCGCGCAGCTCGACCGGTTCATCGAAGAGGGACTGGAGAACTTCGGCGACTACCAGGACGCCATGGCGGCGGGCGAGCCGTTCCTGTTCCACTCCCTCATCTCGCCGTCGCTGAACATCGGTCTGCTGCGGCCGCGCGAGGTGCTGGAGCGCGTCGAGGCTGCCTATCGGGACAAGAACGCCCCACTTAACGCGGTCGAGGGCTTCATCCGACAGATCCTCGGCTGGCGGGAATACGTCCGCGGTATCTACTGGCTGCAAATGCCGGACTATGCCGAGACCAACGCGTTCGGGGCGGATCGGCCGCTGCCGTCGTTCTACTGGACCGGCGAGACCGATATGCGCTGCCTCGCCGAGGTCATCGACCAGACCCGGCGCGAGGCCTATGCCCACCACATCCAGCGGCTGATGGTGACCGGTTGTTTCGCGCTCCTGATCGGTGCCGACCCGGACGCGGTGAACGAGTGGTACCTCGCCGTCTATGCCGACGCGTTCGAGTGGGTGCAACTGCCGAACACCCACGGGATGGTGCTGCATGCCGACGGCGGACTGCTCGGCTCCAAACCCTATGCCGCATCGGGCAAATACATCGACCGCATGTCGGATTACTGCCGGGACTGCCGCTACGACGTGAAGGAGACGGAGGGCGAGAACGGTTGTCCGTTCAATGCGTTGTACTGGAACTTCCTGGACCGCCACGCGGACAGCCTGCGCGGCAATCGGCGCATGGCGATGATCTACAAGACCTGGGACCGATTCGATGCGGACCGCCGGAAGGCGATCCTGGACCGGGCCGACAAGGTGTTTGAAACCCTGAGCTGAAAGGCTGACGCGATGAGCGAACGGATTGTCTGGATCACCGGCGCCAGTTCCGGCATCGGCCGGGCGGTGGCGCTGGAAATGGCGCGGGACGGCTGGCGGGTGGTCGTCTCGGCCCGGCGCCAGGAGGAGCTCGACAGCCTCGCCCAGGAAGGGCCTGAGGGCCGAATCACCGGCGTGGCGGTCAACGTGACGGATCCGGAGGCGACGCGGGCGGCGGTCGAGAAAATCGAGGGCGAGATCGGCCCGATCGACTGCGCGGTGCTGGCGGCCGGAACCCATATCCCGACCTCCGCGGACGATTTTAAGCCCGAGGATTTCCGCAAGCTTGTGGAGGTCAACATCATGGGGGTCGTGCATTCCACGGCGGCGGTGCTGCCCGGGTTCAAGCGGCGGCGGGCTGGCCATCTCGTCGTCGTCGCCAGTGTCGCCGGCTACCGCGGACTGCCCACGGCGGCGGGATACGGGGCGACCAAGGCGGCCCTGATCAACTACACCGAGGCGATGAAGTTCGACCTGGACGCCTGGGGCGTGAAGACACAGCTCGTCTGCCCCGGCTTCGTGAAGACGCCGCTGACCGACAAGAACCCGTTCCCCATGCCGTTCCTCATGGAGGTCGACGACGCGGCCCGGGCGATGGTGGCGGGGATGCGGGGCAACGGCTTCGAGATCACCTTCCCGAAGCGGTTCACGATCCTGGTGCGGCTAGTATCGCGTCTGCCCTACGCCCTGTATTTCCCGCTGGTCGGTCGAAGCACGAAGGGGGAGGCGAAGAGGGATGATAGCAAGGGCGGGGAGAGCGGGGGATGAGCGGAATGCGGGCGGCGCTGGACGCCTATCTGACCGCCTTCGATACAATGGGGCCGGACCGGCTCGACGTCTTCGACGCCGTGTGCGACCCGGATATCCGCTTTGTCGATCCGTTCAACGACGTCCGCGGTCTGGACCGCTTCAAGGGCGTGTTCCGACACATGTTCGAGACCCTTGAGGAGCCCCGTTTCACGATCACGGACAGCGCGGTCGGCGACCGGGCCGGCTATATCCGCTGGCACTTCGATTTCGTGATGCGCAGCCGCGTGATGACCATCGACGGCATGTCCGAAGTGGCGTTCGGCCCGGACGGCCGGGTGACGGAGCATGTGGATCACTGGGATGCCGGCGCCCAGGTCTATGGCCGTGTCCCGGTCCTGGGATCGATCATCGCCTTGGTACGGCGGCGCCTCTCGGCCTGACGGGGTGGCGGACCGGCTCCAGGCCCGCCCGCGACGCGCGCGCTACGCCGCCTCGCGCTTGCCGTCGCCGGAGCTCGCGGTGTCGGACCCGAGCTTCTGGAAGAACAGGGTGACGGTGCCAAGTTCGATGCCGAACTTCGTGACCCGCGCGCGGTTGACCACGACGCCGCCTGGCTGGAGGAACATCCAGTCGTCGAAGCGGACACGCACGTCGCGCCCCTGGATCGGCAGGTCGATCTCGTAGGTCCAGGTGAAAGCCTTGCCGGATATCCTGCCCTCGGCGAGGCCGATGACGTCGTCCGCGCGTCCCGAATAGCGGTCCTCGCCGGTCTTCTCGATCGTCCAGACCCGCCGGTCGGTCTCCCCGTCGGCATAGGCGAACCGCTCGTCCAGGGTCAGGGTCGTCCCGTCCCAGGTCCCGTCGATGTCGACCACGAATTCACGCCGCAGATTGCCGAAGCGGTCCTCGAAGATCCCCCAGGCTTTGCTCTTGCCCTCGAAATACTCCTCCAGGACAAATTTCGGCTCGGTGTCTTTGAAGTCCTCGATTTGCATGGACTGACATGCCCCCAGAAACAGGAGAACCATAAGTGTGTACGTGATGCGTGCGATCATGGATCAGGCTCCAGCGTCGATTCACGACTGTTTACGCCGAATCTGCTCGCTCAGATCTGCGTGGGCCTCACGATCGAGGGGAAACCGGACCATGAGGGTGATCGCCACCGACTTCAACAGGACCGGCAGGCCGCCATACAGCAGCGCCAGTGTCAGCAGGGCGTCGGCGTCGTTGGTGTCGCTGGCGTCGAACCCGGCGACATCCAGAAGGCCGAACCCGATACCCACGGCGAGGGCGAGCGCGAGTTTCGTGGCCATGCCCCAGAACGCGAAATAAAGGCCGGTGCGCCGCCCGCCGCCCTTCGCCGTGTCCACGTCGACCACGTCGGCCTGGATGGCGCTCGGCAGGGTCAGGTCGGCGCCCAGGCACAGGCCCGTGGCGATGCAGATCGCCAGGAACAGGTCGCCGTCTCCGGCGCCGAGCAGGGGAACGGTCGCGAAGATCACGGCATTGAGCGTCATGGCCGTGCACCAGGTCCGGTGCTTGCCGAGCCGGCGCGCGACCCAGAGCCAGAACGGGACACCGATGATCCCGCAGAGGAAGTAGACGAACAGCAGCTCGCCCTGCCGCTCCGGCGCCACCAGCACATGCTCGACGAACAGGAGGAACAGCGTCGCCGGCAGGCCGTTGGCGAGCCCGTTGATCAGATAGGCGAGGATCAGCCGCAGGAACGGCTTGTTCTCCAGGAGCAGGCGGCGCGACTGGGACCAGGGGACCGGGTTCCGGGCGGCGGTCCGGTGGTCGGGGACGGCGGCGGCCGCGATCCCGATGGTCAGCGGGAGAACGACCATCAGCGCGACGGCCAGCGCGGCGAGCGCCGCACCGGGACGCACATCGCCGTCGATTCCGATCATCACCGGCGTGCCGGCCGCCAGCAGGGTTCCGATGACGACGAATCCCTCGCGGGCCCCGGCGATGCGGCTGCGCTCGTCGTAGTCGTCGGACAGCTCGGCCCCCCAGGCGCCGTGCGGAAGCTGGATCATGGTCCAGCCGAGATAGAGCAGCAGGCTCCAGATCAGCAGGTGAAGGACGCCCGCGTCCTCCGGCGGCCGGAAGATCATCCAGACCGCCAACATAACCAAAGGGACCGCGGCCACCATCCACGGCCGGCGGCGACCGAAGCGGCTGCGGGTGCGGTCCGACAGGGCGCCGATCACCGGATCGGTGACCATGTCCCACAGTCTGGCCGCCAGCAGAACGCCGCCCACCGCCGCCAGGCTGAGCCCGACCTCCTGCGAGTAGAAGGTCGGCAGGAAGATGAACAGAGGTACGCCGAGGGCGCCGACCGGAAGGCCCGGCAGCCCGTAGGCCAGCAGTCCGGAGATCGAGAGGTGCCGCTCGACCGGGGAGGGGTCGCCGTCAGCCACGTTGGAAGGCGAACTGCCGCACGTCGATGTTGCCGGACCGGAAGCCGCCCTCGCAGTAGGCCAGATAGTACAGCCACATCCGCTTGAATCGGTCGTCGAAGCCGAGCTGGGCGATCTCCGGCCAAGTGGCGAGAAACCGTTCGCGCCATTCCGCCAGAGTCCGCGCGTAGTCCAGGCCGAAGCCGAGTTCGTCCCGCGGGCTCAGGCCCGACCGGGAGGCGTGGTCCAGCACATGGGCGCGGGTCGGCAGCATGCCGCCGGGGAAAATGTAGCGCTGGATGAAGTCTGGATTGCTGCGGTAGTCGTCGAACGACTCCGGATCGATCGTAATGATCTGAAGTGCCGCCCGGCCGCCGGCCTTGAGCCTGTCGGCGACAGTGGCGAAGAAGGCGGGCCAGTACTTCTCGCCGACCGCCTCGAACATCTCGATCGAGGCGATGGCGTCGTAGCTGCCGGCGACGTCGCGGTAGTCCCGCAGCTCGAATGACAACCGATCTGCGAGACCGGCCTCAAAGGCCCGCTTCTGAGCGTAGGCGAGCTGCTCTCGCGACAGGGTGATGCCGTGGACATGGGCGCCGTAGTCCCGTGCCGCGACCTCCGCGAACCCGCCCCAGCCGCAGCCTATCTCGAGGACCCGTTGACCGGGCTCGAGCGCCAGTTCGCGCGCCAGCCGGTGGTACTTGGCGTGCTGGGCGGCCTCGAGATCCTGCTGGCTGCCGTCGAACAGCGCCGAGGAGTAGGTCATGCTCGGGTCGAGCCAGCGCTCGTAGAACGCGTTGCCGAGATCGTAGTGGTAGCTGATGTTGCGCCGGGACCCGCTCTTGGAGTTGCGGTTGAGCAGGTGGAAGACCCGCCGCGCCAGCTTGGCGAGCGGGTGGGCCCGCGTGTGGTGCTGGATCGCGGCCTTGTTGCGGCAGAACAGCTCGACCAGGGCGGTCAGGTCGGGGCTCTCGGCCTCGTCCTCGATGAACGCCTCGGCGAAGCCCAGGTCTCCGCCGGTCATGAAGCGCTTGACCACGCCGGTTGTCTTCAGGCGGACCGTGGCGCTGGGTCCGGGTTCGCGCCCCTCGAACGTGACCTGCCGTCCGTCCGGAAGTTCGACGGTGAGCGTGCCGATGGCCAGCCGGGTCAGCAGCTTCATGCCGCGCCGGGTCCAGCCGTCGAGGCCGCTCAGGTCGAAACGGGCGAGCGGGGAGGATACAGTGGTATCTGACATGGGGGCGGTCTCCCTCCTGTCTGGCAGCCGGTGGTCCGGCGACCGTTACGGTGTCAGGCGGCTTCGATGGGCCGATGCGGTGAAGTCGTTCCGGCGCTGCCGCGCGAAACGGACGCGGACGGCGGTGCGGGTCGGTGATGGAAGCGGGCTTTCTTGATCCACAGCCGCAGCGCCTCCCAATGAATTCCCACGATCACCTTGAACGTGTTCGCGGGGTGCGTGAACAGGGTTGCCGCCAGGCTCGCGTCGCCGAGGGGGCGCCGCTCGGCGGCATGGGTCGCGATCATGCGGTCGATACCGTCGGGGCCGACCAGACGAATCAGGACCCGAAGGGTCTCCCCCGGCTCGTCGGTGCGGAACCGGTAGCCACCCGCCAGATCGAAGAACGGCGAGACGTGGAACGCTTTCTCCGCCGACTGGACCAGCGGTTCGCCGGGGACGTGATCGGGCGCGACCGGCGCGAAGTAGCAGTGTTGGTCGCCGAATGTGTTCTTCACCTCGTACAGGATTCCGGCCAGCGACCCGTCCGCCCGGTATCCCCAGTACACCGTCAGCGGATTGAAGGTGTAGCCGAGGGTTCGAGGCATGGAGAGGCAGAGTACCCGACCACCGTCCAGCGCAGCGCCCTGGTCGGCGAAGACCGTCTCGACCCAGGGTTTGAGCGGGGTGCCGTCGCGGGGGCCGTGGTCGCGCTGATGGAAGGAAAAGACGTTGGCCCGGTCGACCGAGAACAGGCGCAGCTCCCGATCGAGCGCCGGCAGCTCGTCGAGGTCGATCAGCAAGGACACCATCCGATAGCGGAAACGGTGCCGCTTCGGCGCTAAGCGGCAGTGCATCACCTTGCCGAGATAGAGTGCGGATCGGCGCTCGGTCATCGCATGCCCTCAGTCGGCCGCCTCAAGCGGACGGGACAATGCGGGATTATGCTGCTTACCGTTGGCCTCCGCCACGTCGTTGCGCCAGGGCGGGGGACTCCCAAGTGCTTTCGCCACGGCGATGCCGGCGCGCAGGCCGTCTTCGTGAAATCCGTAGCCGCAATAGCTTCCGCAGAACCAGGTGCGGTGCTTGCCCTGGATGTCGGGCAGACTGGATTGGGCCTGCACGGCGGCGGCGTCGAAGACCGGGTGCTCGTACTCGAACCGCGCGAAGACGCTGGCCGGATCGGGCTCGGCCAAGGGATTCAGGCTGACGAAGAGCGGATAGCGGCGGTCGATGTTCTGCAGCCGGTTCATCCAGTAGGTCACCGCGACGTCGCGGTGCCCGTCGGCAGCGTCGCCGCGGCCCTCGGTCAGGTAGTTCCAAGACGCCCAGAGCCTCTTGCGCCGGGGCATCAGGCTCGCGTCGCGATGCAGGATGGCGGTGTTCTTCTGATAGGTGAAGCAGCCGAGGATCTCGCGCTCCTGGGCGTCCGGCGCGTCAAGCAGACCGAGCGCCGTGTCCCCGTGGGTCGCCAGCACCACCTCGTCGAACCGCTCTGTTCCGCCGTCGGTGACGACATCGACGCCGAAGCTGTCGCGGACGACGCGACGCACGGGCGTCGCCAGCCGGATGCCGTCGGCGAAGGCGCCGGAGATCCGCTTCACGTATTCCCGCGAGCCTCCGGTGACCGTGTGCCACTGGGGCCGTGCGGCGAAGTCGAGCAGGCCGTGATTGCAGAAGAATCGGACGAACGAGTGTGCCGGAAAGGTCAGCATCGTCTCGACCGGGCAGGACCAGATCGCGGCTGCCATCGGCAGCAGATGATCTTCCACGAAACCGGGGCCGTAGCCCTCCCGGTCCAGGTATTCGCCCAGGGTCGGGGCATCGTCGTTGGCGGGCATCTCCAGCAGCGCGGGCGCGTTGCGATAGAACCGCACCAGGTCGCGCAGCATCCGCCAGTACCGCGGGCTCATCAGGTTGCTCGCCTGGGCGGTGAAGCCGGCGAAGGACCCCTCGTACTCGAGCCGACCGCGGTCGACCGATACCGCGAAGGACATGTCGCTGGTTTCCGTCGCCACGCCCAGTTCGGCGAACAGTGCGATCAGATTGGGGTAGGTACGTTCGTTGTAGACGATGAAGCCGGTATCGACCGGAATGCGCGTCCCGTCGTAATCGACCTCGACCGTGTTGCTGTGGCCGCCGAGACGGTCGGCCGCCTCGAAGACGGTCACATCATGGTCGCGGGCGAGAAGCCAGGCGGTGGACAGGCCCGAAATCCCGGTCCCGATGACGGCAATGCGCATAGGCGGTCTCTCTCCCTTGGTGCCTCCGTGATACGCGGGGGCGTGGTGCGCGGATCAGCTTGGCAACCCGCTTATCCCGTTATTCCGAACTCTAGCCCGGATCGTCCGGTCACCCTTTCTTAATCGTCTCCAGCGCCTCGAGCGCCCGCTTCCGCGCCCCGGCATGGTCGACGATCGGGTGCGGGTAGGTCTTTCCGAGGGCCACACCGGCTTTCTTAAGGACGTCGGATTTCGCTTCCCAGGGTTTGTGTATGACCGAGTCCGGCAGTTCGGCGATTTCGGGAATCCACCGGCGCACGTAGTCGCCGTCGCCATCGAATTTCTCACCCTGCAGAACCGGGTTGAAGACCCGAAAATAGGGCGCCGCGTCCGCGCCGCAACCGGCGACCCACTGCCAGCTCGCCGAATTGCTCGCCAGGTCCGCGTCTACCAGGGTGTCCCAGAACCACGCCTCGCCTTCCCGCCAGTGGATGAGCAGGTCCTTGATCAGGAAGGACGCGACGATCATTCGCACGCGGTTGTGCATCCAGCCGGTACGCCAGAGCTCCCGCATACCGGCGTCGACGATCGGATAGCCGGTGAGGCCGCGTTGCCAAGCTTTCAGGCCGTCCGCGTCCTCGCGCCAGGGGAAATCCTCGAATTCCTCGCGCAGGGAGGTCTCCGGCAGGCTCGGATTGTTGAACAGCAGGTTGTAGGAGAATTCCCGCCAGCCGACCTCGGAGAGAAACGTGGCCGTGCCCTGGTCCGTCGACTTGGTGCTGCGTGCCTCGCTGGCGGCGCGGGCCGCGTGCCAGATCCGGCGCGGCGACACCTCGCCGAAATGCAGATGCGGCGACAGGCCCGATGTACCCGAAACACCGGGCAGGTTCCGGCGCTTCTTGTAGTCGGCGGCGGCCTCGTCGAGAAAACGGTCGAGACGCTCGGCGGCACCGTCCTCTCCCGGCGTCCAGGTGTCCCGCAGGCCGCCGGCCCAGTCCGGTTCGCTCGGCAGCAGGGACCAGTCGTCAAGATCGTCGCTCTTCGGCGTCTTCTTCGGCGCGGTCAGCGATTTCGGCGCGGGCAGCGGTTCCGCCGGGTCGCCCTTGGCCTGAACCTCCCGCCAGAACGGGGAGAAGACCTTGAAGGGCGTATCCTGTTTGGTGGTGATCTCCCACGGCTCGTACAGCAGACTGCCGTTGAAGCTCCGCACATCGAGGTCGCGCTTCTTCAGCGCCTCCTTGATGCCGCTGTCCCGCTCCTTGGCCCAGGGCTCGTAGCGGCGGTTCCAGTAGACCGCCTCGGCGCCGGTATCCTCGATCAGCTCCTCGATGATGTCCGCCGCCTTGCCGCGCCGCAGGATCAGCGGCGTTCCCGCCGAGTCCAGCGCCTTGGCGAGGGCGGTGAGGGAATGGTGCAGCCACCAGCGCGACGCTCCGCCCGGTTTCCAATCGCCTGCATCGTCGTCGTCCAGGACGAACAAGGCGACGACCGGTCCTCCCCGATCGGCCGCCGCTGCGAGGGCGGGGTTGTCTTGCAGGCGGAGGTCCCGGCGGAACCAGACGAGAGTCGGTGCGGGGCTGTCGGACATCAAACGCTTGGAAAGAGTTTCAGGGTGTGGTGTCCGATACGACCCGGACCCGCCGCCGGATCATCCGCCGAAGGTCTTGTTGAACCAGCCCGACGCCGTTTCCGCCACCGGGTTGCCGTTGCTGCGCTCGGGGAGATCCTGTTCCTCCGGCGTGTCGATCTTAGCTGTGCGCACCGTCTCCAGCCGCTGGTCCACGCCCCACCCCTGCAGGTTGACGAGGCCAAGCGCCAGCGCCGCGTCCACGGCCGCGTCGTCGGTGCAATGGTAGGCGACGATCCGTTCGGGGCCGATCTGCTCGAGGCAGTCGGTGAAACTGCGGCGGTCGGCCCCGTCGAGGCCGCTCAGAGCCTCGATCCACTCGACCTTCAGCAGGCGGATCCCGGCGGGCGCTTCGGTCATGTGGGCGAGCGATGTCCAGGGGATGCCGTCGATCGCGACCGCGGCGCCCATGTCCTCGAGCCGGGCCAGGGCCGCGGCGTAGCGGGACGGTTCGTCGATCATTTCCATGTGCGACAGCTCGAAGATCAGGCTGCGCCGCCAGTCGAACCGCTGGTCGAGGACGAAACCCTCGAAGGCATCCGAGAGGATCGTGGACAGGTGGAGGTTGATCGACAGGCGTCTTTCCGACCCGGCCCGGTCGCGCGCCAGATGGAACAGCATCCGCCGGTCGAGGATCTCCGTCACCCGGTCGAACAGCCAGGGGTTCCGCTGCAGGGACAGTCCGTAGAGCTCCTGGACGGCGCGGATGGAGGTGAAGACCTCGATGGCAAGGATCGAGGGCTGCTGCGGGTTCGCGAAACTGACGATCGGCTGTTCGCGGAGAAGGTTCGAGATGTCGGCGCTCGCCAGGTTCCGCTCGATCGTCAGGAAGGCGGAGAGCGCCTTGCCGTCATCGTCCTCGGCCCGGAAGTCGGGCCGGTTCTCCACCGCCTTCGCCATGTCCCGGCACAGGTCGACAAACTGATCCGGCCTGCTGTTCAGGGGAAAGCGCCGTTCGTCGATGGAGGACCGCCCATGCGACACCAGAAGCTTGGACAGCGAGGCGACCGCCCGATCCAGTTTCGCGGCCGCCGCCGTCTCGACGATGAAACAGATCCGGTGGTCGGCCAGATCGAAGCGGCGGGCGTCGAGCTGGCGGGCCCGCTCCTGCAGGCGTCCGACCAAGACCCGGAAGAACGCCGGGTCGTCGATATGCGGCACGTGGGAGAGGTCGATCAGCAGGGCGATCTCGTCCGGCCGTTCCGCCGCCGCCCGCTCCGCATAGGCGAGCAGTTCCGGTTCCCGCGTCCTCATCGCGCCAGTGCCCGCAGGCGCGCCGCCTCACCGATCTGCGCGGGTGGCGGGGCCAGAAGTTCGGACGCCGGGATCCGCCAGATCCGGCCGCCGCGCATCAGGCCGATCTCGAACCGGCGCGCGAACAGCCGCCGGAGGTCCGCCGATCCCACGTCGAGGCCGCCGGTATAGGCGCCGAATGCCGGCAGGATCAGACGGGCGCCGTCATGGACGAAGCATCGGCCGGAGACGGTACGGCCCCGCACACGCACCCGGGCGACCGGGTGGTAGTGGCCGGAGATTTCGCCGCTGGCGCCGGTCGCGTGCGCTTCGTGCCGGAATGTCAGTGAGCCGTCGACCACCGCGTCCGCCACCGTGCCGCCGAGCCCTTCGGGCGGCAGCGGATCGTGGTTTCCGGTGATCCAGATCCAGTCCACGCGGCGGATCAACGCGGCCAGTTCCGCCCGGTCCTCCCCCGCGAGACGTGTCGCCGCGGCGGCGTCGTGAAAGCTGTCGCCGACGCAGATCACCCGGTCGGGCGCATAGCTCTCGATGGCGTCGCGCAGCCGCTCGATCGTCGCGCGGGTGTCGTAGGGCGGCAGCAGAGTACCACTGCGGGCGAGGCTTGAGCCTTTCTCCAGATGCAGGTCGGCGACGATCAGCGTCTTGCGGGCCGGCCAGAAGAGCACGCCGCCGGCGTCGGCCAGCAATTCGGTCCCGTTGATGACAAGTGGTATCGACCTGGACATGCGCCGACGGTAGCGGGCGGGCCGGGAGGGTCAAGCGGCGAGTGACGCCGTGCGGGCTCTCCTGGCCGGTTCGCCTTAGGGCCAGCGCACCTCGGGCGGCAGGCTCATGAGAATCGCCTCCACATTGCCGCCGGTCTTGAGGCCGAAGATCGTCCCGCGGTCGTACAGCAGGTTGAACTCCACATAGCGGCCCCGCCGGACGAGCTGGTGTTCGCGCTCGGCCTCGGTCCAGTCCTCGTTCATGCGCCGGGCGGCGATCTTCGGGTAGGTGTCCAGAAAGGCGAGGCCGACATCCTTGGTGAAGGCGAAGGCGCTGTCGAAATCCTGGTCCAGGTAGTCGTAGAAGATGCCGCCGATACCCCGCGGCTCGTCGCGGTGCTTGAGGAAGAAGTACTCGTCGCACCAGTCCTTGAACTTCGGATAGTACGCCGGGTCGTGCTTGTCGCAGGCGGCCTTGAGGCCGGCGTGGAAGGCGTCGGTATCCACCGGTTCCGCCACCATCGGCGTCAGGTCGGCACCGCCGCCGAACCAGCTCTTGGTGGTCGCGATATGGCGGGTGTTCATGTGGACGGCCGGCACCTTCGGCGACTGCATGTGGGCGACCAGGGAGATGCCGGTGGCGAAGAAGCGCGGGTCCTGGTCGGCGCCGGGGATCTGCTTGCGGAACTCCTCGGAGAACTCGCCATGGACCGTGGAGATATTGACGCCCACCTTCTCGAAGACGCGGCCCTTCATCACCGACATGACGCCGCCGCCGCCGCCGTCGCGGTCCCAGGCCTTGCGCTCGAAGCGGCCGGGCTCCCGGTCCCTCAGGGGGCCGTCATAGCTGTCCTCCAGGGCCTCGAAGGCGGCGCAGATCCGGTCGCGCAGCTCTTTGAACCAGGTACTCGCTTCGGCGCGTTGGTCTTCACTGGACAGGTACATCAGGGCGCTCCCGGAAAGGCGTTCGTCGTCGCACGGAGAGAAGCATCACGGAACGGAGAGGGCAAGCCGGGCGAGGGCGCGGCCCGTCACACCCGGATATCACACGCGACTGACCGACACGTGACCCCGTGTGAGCGGCCGGACGCCTACAGTCACGGCGTCGGGCGGGCGACCGTCCGGCGATCTTCGGCTCGATAGGGGGACATCCGATGAAACAGACCGTTTTCGGCTTCGCGCTGGCGGCGGCGATCGCCGCGGGCGCCCAGCTTTCCGTTCCGGCGACCGCGCACGCGGCCTGCGATGCCGGCAAGGCCGGAACCGCGCTAACCGGCGAGGAGGCCCAGGCCGTCTACGACTGCCTCAAAGAGTCCCTGGCGGCGGGCTATGCCGCAGGCGACAAGGGGTGGATACCGGCCGAGTACGTCCGCGACTACCGCTCCTGGACGCCGGCCAGCACGTTTCCGGCGGCACCCGGCTTCCATGGGGAGCGTTTCCTGCTGACCTTCGTCAATGCGGCGGGCGCCGAGCAGTATCTGAAATACGAGGACGACGGCGTGACCATGCCGGCGGGCACTGTGATCGCGAAGGAATCCTTCTCGGTCAACGACCAGGGCACGGCGTCGCCGGGGCCGCTGTTCTTCATGGAAAAGGCGCCCGCCGGCGCCTCGCCGCAGACCGATGACTGGTACTACATGATGGTCGCGCCGAACGGGCAACCGCAGGCGGTGCCGGTGGCCGACGCCTGCCACGCCTGCCACGCGGGCTTCGAGGGCAGCGACGGTCTCGGCTATCCGGTCGAAGAGGCACGGGTGAAATAGGGCTTCAGACCTGTCGCTTGGGTCGGTGGGCGCGGGTCAATGCGCCTTCTGCCTGGGGCGGGTGGCGATCAGTGCTGAGAACGCCAGCCGCTCCTCGAACAGGCCGGTCGGCTCCAGGTCCAGAAGACGCGACCGGGCGTCGATCTCGAAACTGTCGACCCTGGAGCCGAGGCGCTCCGGGTTGAAGTAGGAGGTCGAGAGCATGTGGCCGATCGCATCGTCCACGCTCCATCGGCGGGTGACTGGATAGAGCACGCGCTCGACCTCGCTGAACGCGGAGCCCAGGAGGTGGTCCTCGTGGTTCCCGCGGCTGGCGGCCGCCGGAATGCCGTCCGGACACCAGTCCCGCTTCAACGCTTCGACGACCTGGCCGATCTTCGTCTGCGAGCGTGTGCGGGTGTCCTCGTGGACGACGACAATACCGCCGCCGGCCTCGATCACCGCATCCAGACGTCGCAGCACCAGCGTGCGGTCGGTCCAATGGAACGACCGGCCGAACAGCGCCAGGCGGGCGGGCCCGTCCTCCGGCGCGACCGCCTCTGCGGTCTTGTGCAGAAACGGGATATGGGCGCTCCGTTCGGCCGCGGCGTTCCGGGCAGCGGCCAGCATGGCGGCGTTCGGCTCGATCCCGGTGACGGCGACGCCGAGCCCATGAAGCGCGAAGGTCAGGGTCCCCGGCCCGCAGCCTATGTCCAGGACCCGCCCGACCCCGTCGGTGAGGCCGAAGCGTCGGGAGATGTCGGCGACCATCTCGGCCGGATAGGGCAGCCGGAAGCGGACATAGTGGCCGACGGCGCTGTCGAACAGGGTGGTCGTATCGGTCATGGTGCGGGCCGGTCCAGTGTGGCGCGGGATGTGCGGTGGTCCTGACGGCAAGCATAGCGCATCCCAAGGCCGGTCCGCCGGTCTTTGTCCCTTGGGGGAGCGGGCGCACCCCTGTACTCTCGTCGCAACCGACCCATCTGATCGGGATGGCAATTCATCGATACGGGAGGACTCCATGACCAGCGCCTATGCCGAGATCACGGACCTGATGCAGCGGTATTTCGACGGCTTCTACAACGGCGACGTGGAGCTGCTGAAGACGGTGTTCCACCCGAGCTGCCATCTGCTGTCGGCGCGCGACGGCAGCCTGACCGACGACGACATGGACGCTGTCTACAAGCGCGTGGCCGGACGCACGGCCCCGGCGGCGAACGGAGAGGTCAACCGCGACCGCATCCTGTCGATCGACCTCGCAAACCCTGAACTCGCACTGGCCAAGGTGCAGATCGCCATCGGCCAGAAGCTGTTTACCGACTACCTGAACTGCATAAAGATCGACGGCGAGTGGAAGATCATCTCCAAGGTCTTCACCTACGATCTGATGGAGCAGGGTGCCGTCAGCGCGCAGGCGGCGGAGTAGGCTCCGACCAAGGAACGTTCCGCCATCCGGCGACCGATACGAAAAAGGCCCGCGCTAGCGGGCCTTTGCTTTTGTGTCGATCGTTCCGTTCGGGCCGTCAGGCCGGGCTCGCGTCCGGTGCGGCGCCGTCGGGGCGGCTGCGGCGGCTCGCCATGAACTGATCGAATTCCGCCTTGTCCTTGGCGCGGCGGAGCTGCTCCAGGAAGTCCTGGAACTCCTGCTGCTCCTCTTCGAGACGCCGCAGGGTTTCCGCCTTGTAGTCGTCGAACGCCGCATTGCCGCTCGACCGGGACTCACTCTTCCACCACTGACCGCGGCTCCGCTTGAAACAGCCCATCCGTCCACTCCACATCATGTACCCGAGTATCGCGAGGCCGATCGGCCAGAAAACGACGAAGCCGGCAATCATCAGCCCGATCCACGCGGGCTTCCCGTACTCGTCGAGCTTGTGTACCAGCTCCATGAAACCTCCAATGTGAATGTTCATAACATTTACATAAGAAACCGCGTGTTCCGTATCAAGAAGGCGGCGATCGAATTTTCGGGATTTCGGCCGGCGGATCGTCGCCGGGCGCCGGCAGGCCGGTCAGTTCCGCTTCACCGGCAGACCAAGGCCTTGAAGATAAACGAGAAGTCCCGCCTCGAGCAGATCCTCGGGCGTCATGGGCATGGACCGCGATCCGGCTTCTCTCCGGGTGAAGAGCGAGGCGATGCCGTGGGCGAGGCTCCAGATATGCAGGGCGACCATGAGGGCCGGAGGACGGCTTCCCTCCGGCGCCAGCGCGCACAGGGTTTCGGCCGCTTGGCGGAGGACCGCGAAAGCCTCGTCCGAGGCCCGTCTGAGTTCGGGCGTGGCGTTCCGGTCGATACCGGCCTCGAACATGGCCGAATAGTGCGACGGCTCCTCGCGGGCGAAGGCGAGATAGGCCTGCCCGGCTCGCTCGAAGGCGACGAACGGATCCGGCCGCCCGTCGTCCCAGGCGGCGGTGAGGCGTTCGGCGAACAGGGTGAACCCGCGCTCGGCCACGTCGGCGAGCAGCGCGTCCCGGTCGCGGAAATGGCGGTAGGGAGCGGCCGGGCTGACCCCCGCCGACCGGGCGGCGTCGGCGAAGCTGAAGCCGCCGGCACCCTTCTCCGCGATCAGGTTCAGGGCGGCCTGGATCAGGGCCTCCCGCAGATTTCCATGATGGTAGCCGCGGCGCCGGCCGCCCGCTTCGTCTTTCGACCAGCTCATGCAGCCTACTTAGGCCATCGCCGGGTCGATTGCAGCCGCAATCTCGGCGAGCAGTGGGCGTTACTCGGTCTTCGGCTTGCGTGATCGGCGCCCGCCGGTAAGGAACCGCATGGCGATCCAGACGGCGCCGTAGGCGAACGCCAGCAGGCCGAGGGCGATCAGGAGCTCGATTTCGATGACGTGGAGCAGCGTCTGCATGGCGGAGACCGTAACCTTGAAAGAGCGCGCGAAAATGCTCCCGGCGCGGCCGGACCGAAAGGGGCGCATCGTCGCAGCGCCGTCGCCCGGCCAGGCGATGGCGATCCGGCCGCGACGGTTGACGCGGCTGCGGCCCGATTGCATTGCTGTGTGACCTCAGGACCCGCTGGCGAGGCCACGATGGCGACAATTCTCAACTGTTTCCCGCTCACCGTCTTCAAGGACAAGCTGGGGCTAGAGCCCGGATACCGGCGGCAGATCGGCGAGGCGGTGATTGGCGCCTTCCGGACCGGCCCCAAGGCCGGGGTGACAAAGACGAGCGCCTGGACCGGCGACCGAAACGGCGGCGAGTTCCTCCATCTGGAGCCGGACCTGGCGCCAATGTTCAAGGCCGTCCACTCCCGCATGCTGGAGTATCTGCGGGCGCTGAAGATCGACCCGGGCAAGCTCGACCTGCACTTCACCCGCTCCTGGGGAACGGTCAGCGAGCCGGGACAGTCGATCCGGCGGCACCGTCACAATCAGAGCCACATCTCGGTCGTCTACTACCCGGTGAAGGATCCCGGGACCGGCAACTTGGTGTTCCACCTGCCGGACCCGCTGAACGAGTTCTCGCCCGGCCTGTTCGAGCAGCATTCCCGCACCATGGGGCTGATCACCGAGAGCAACATCCTGAATTCGGAGATGGTGGATCTGCCGGTGGAAGAGGACGAGGTGGTGATCTTCCCGTCAAAGACCTATCACGGCACCGAACCCAACAACACGTCGGGTACCCGCGTCTCCATCGCGATCGACGTGGTGATCACGCTGAAGCAGAGTGGCGGCGTCGAGTACCTGATGCCGCCGGTGGAGAACTGGCGGAAGTCGGACGCCGTTTAACGCGAGCGCCGGGGACTACTGGGACTCCAGTGTCACCGGCTGGAAGAACTCCGCCGAGAACGTGTCGCCCGGCGTGACGGTCAGGTCGAAGCAGAGCTTCAGGCTCACCGCCAGCACCATCAGCGCCAGCAGGCCCCGAAGCTGCTCGCCTTTCAGGTTGGCCCCGAGACGGGTGCCGATCTGGGCGCCGACCACCCCGCCGATGAGCAGCAGGATCGCGAGAACCACGTCCACCGTCTGGGTGTTCACGGCCTGCAGGAAGGTGACGTTGGCGGTCACGAAGATAATCTGGAACAGCGACGTGCCGACGACGACGCTGGTCGGCATGCCGAGCAGGTAGATCATCGCCGGTACCAGCACGAAGCCGCCGCCCACGCCCATCATCGCGGTCAGCGCGCCGATCGCCACGCCGACGCCGAGCGGCAGCAGCACGCTGATATAGAGCTTTGACTTGCGGAACCGCATCTTCAGCGGCAGCCCGTGCATCCAGGTGTGCTGGTGGATCTTGCCGCGGCGTGGGGTGGCCGAGCGGCTGCGGCGGATCGCCCGCACGCTCTCGTACAGCATCAGGCTTCCGATGCTGCCGAGCAGGATCACGTAGCTCAGGCGGATAACCAGATCGATCTGACCGAGGCTGCGGAGAAGGTTGAACAGCACCACGCCGACGGACGAGCCGATCAGGCCGCCGACCAGCAGGACCGTGCCCATCTTCAGATCGACGTTTCCGCGCCGCCAGTGCGCCAGCACCCCGGAGACCGAGGCGCCGACGATCTGGTTGGCGCTGGTGGCGACCGCGATCGACGGCGGGATGCCGATGAAGATCAGCAGAGGCGTCATCAGGAAGCCGCCGCCGACGCCGAACAGACCGGACAGGACGCCGATCCCTCCCCCCAGGCCCAGAATCACCAGCAGGTTCACGGACACCTCGGCGATGGGCAGGTAGACATGCATGGCGGCGCTGACCGGGTCCGGGACGGGTTCGGTGTTATGCGCCCGGCGCGGTAGGGCCTGTCAATCTCCCAGGTCCCGCCGACCGGGTGTTCTGGCTGGTCAGTCCTGGAACGCCGGCACGCCGGCGCCGATGTCGAGGAAACGCCGGTCGAGCACGGTCATCACCGTCAGGGCGTCCGGTTCGTCGAAATAGGTTGTGCGTTCCCGCGCCGGGTTGGAGCAGAAATAGACGAAGCGGGCCCGGCCGTCGTCGTCCCGCATGGGGAAGGCGATCGACTCGCGGGTCAGGGTCTGACCGCTCGCCGAGGTCGAGTTCAGGTGCACGAGCATTCCGGCCGGTTGCTCGCAGACCAGGAAGATCGCACGCGACGCCTTGGGCCGGCGGGCCTCCTCGACGAAGTCCAGGTAGTTCCGGTCGGTGATCTCCTGCCCGTAGTCGTCGACCACGGCGGTTCCGACGAGCCGAAGCCGGATGTGTTCCGGCGAGATCAGTTCGTGAATCACCAGATTCGGGAGCAGGCCGGGAATGCTCTCCGGCAGAAAGTCGCGGCGCCACGGGATCAGGTCATGCGCGGGAAGCGACAGCCAGTGGCGGGCGAACGCGACGGAAAGCTCCGTCGCGTTCTCGAGTGCGGTCAGGACGGCGGTGTCTCTCACCATGGGGCCGACTCCCAGACGGGGAGGGGCCCCGGTCGGCGGAGACGGTCCCGCCGGCGGTTACCCCCGGTTCATCCGGTTCTCGACGAGATCGTCGACGACGGCCGGTTCGGCCAGGGTCGACGTGTCGCCGAGCTGATCGTGCTCGTTCGCCGCGATCTTGCGCAGGATACGCCGCATGATCTTGCCCGAGCGGGTTTTTGGCAAGCCCGGCGCCCACTGGATCAGGTCCGGCGTGGCGATCGGACCGATCTCGTGGCGGACCCACTTGACCAGCTCCTTGCGCAGCTCCTCGCTCGGCTCCTCGCCGGCATTGAGCGTGACATAGGCGTAGATGCCCTGGCCTTTGAGGTCATGCGGATAGCCGACCACGGCGGATTCCGCGACTTTGGCGTGGGCGACGAGCGCGCTCTCGACCTCGGCGGTCCCCATGCGGTGACCGGAGACGTTGATCACGTCGTCCACCCGGCCGGTGATCCAGTAGTAGCCGTCTTCGTCCCGCCGGCAGCCGTCGCCGGAGAAGTAACGGCCGGGGAAGGTGGTGAAGTAGGTCTGGATGAACCGCTCGTGGTCGCCGTAGACCGTGCGCATCTGCCCGGGCCAGCTGTCCTGGATGCAGAGGTTGCCCTCGGTGGCACCCTCGAGAAGCGCGTTCTCGTTGTCGACTACGACCGGGTTGATGCCGAAGAACGGCAGGGTGGCGGAACCGGGCTTGAGCCGGGTCGCCCCCGGCAGAGGCGTGATCAGGATGCCGCCGGTCTCGGTCTGCCACCAGGTATCGACGACCGGGCAGCGCTCATCGCCGACGACGCGGTGATACCAGAGCCATGCCTCGGGATTGATCGGTTCGCCGACGGAGCCGAGCAGGCGCAGCGACGAGCGGTCGGTCCGCTTCACCGGGTCCTCGCCCTCGCGCATAAGGGCGCGGATCGCGGTCGGCGCGGTGTAGAAGGTGTTGACCTTGTGCTTGTCGACCACGTCCCAGAAGCGGCTGGTGTTGGGATAGTTCGGCACGCCCTCGAACATCAGGGTCGTCGCGCCGTTCGCCAGCGGGCCGTAGACGATGTAGCTGTGTCCGGTCACCCAGCCCACATCGGCGGTGCACCAGTAGACCTCTCCCGGCTTGTAGTCGAAGACGTACTGGTGGGTCATCGACGTGTAGACCAGGTAGCCGCCGGAGGTGTGCAGCACGCCCTTCGGCTTCCCGGTCGAGCCCGAGGTGTAGAGGATGAAGAGCGGGTCCTCCGCTCCCATCTCCTCGGGCGGACAGTCGGGCGACGCGGCGTCGGTGATCTCGTGGTACCAGTGGTCGCGTCCGTCGACCATGGTCACGTCGTCGCCGGTATGCTGGACGACGATGACCGTCTTGCAGTTCGGACAGTGCTCCAGCGCCTCGTCTGAGTTGCTCTTCAGCGGAATGTGCCGCCCGCCGCGCAGTCCCGCGTCGGCGGTGATCAGCACCGTGCTGTCGCAATCCTCGATGCGGCCGTGCAGGCTCTCTGGCGAGAAGCCGCCGAAGACCACGGAGTGGATGGCGCCGATACGGGCGCAGGCCAGCATGGCGTAGGCCGCCTCGGGGATCATCGGCATGTAGATGGTGACCCGGTCGCCCTTCTTGACGCCCAGTGTCTTCATCGCGTTGGCCAGGCGGCAGACCTGCTCGTGCAGCTCGCGATAGGTGATGATCTTGCTGACGTTCGGGTCGTCGCCCTCCCAGATGATGGCGGGCTGGTCGGCCTTGTCGGCGAGGTGGCGGTCGATGCAGTTCGCCGAGACGTTCAGGGTGCCGTCCTCGAACCACCGGATGTGCAGATCGTCGGCGTCGTAGGAGACGTCCTTGACCTTGGTGTACGGCTTCATCCAGTCGATGCGCTTGCCGTGCTCGGCCCAGAAACCCTCAGGATCCTCGATCGAGCGCGTGTACATCTCCTGATACTTGGCGGCGTCGACCAGGGCCTTGCCGGCGAACTCCGCTGGTACGTCGAGGATGTCTGTGGACATGCGATCGCTCCCTCTGCCCGTCGTGTTTTTTTTCCCCATGCCAGGGGCGGTTGTTCCCGCGCAGTATCGGCGCCGCGCAGGTGGTTAACAAGATCTCCGACCCCTGAATCACCGATCGGGTCTGGATTCTGTCAATGACCGTCTTGCGTTGCCCGGGCGTCAGTCAAGAAATTGACAGCCGCGTTTACACCGCGGCTTCGTGCATCGCCGCGTCGAGCGCGTCAGCATCCTCCAGGTCGAGGACCCGACGCGCGACGTCCAGGGAGAACCCGGCGCGGGCTAGAGCGGCCATGTCGCGGTCGCGCCGGTCCGGGCGGTCGGATGGATTGCGCAGGGGGCCGAGCCTGCGCCGGCGGGCGAAGCGGCAGGCGGCTGCGAACTCGGCCGCGTCGCCGTCCGGCCCGTCTTCCTCTTCCAGCACGGTGTTTATCAGATCGCCGTCGATTCCCTTCTCCCGCAGCTTGAGCGCGATCCGCCGGGCGGACTCGCCCCGGCGGCGCAGACTGGCCGCACGCCCCTCGGCGAATGCCCGGTCGTCGACCAGGCCGGCGGCGGCGAACCGGGCGACGATCTCCTCGACCCAGGGGGCCGCTTCGGCCGGATCGCCCCGGTCCTCCCGTGCCGCCTTGTCGACGCGGCGCATGAGGACCCGTCGCAACCCTTCGACAGAGCTGGCGTAGCGCTCCAGATAGTGCAGTGCGGCCCGCTCGAGATAGGTCTTCGTGAGCGGACCGCGCTTCTTGCCTCGCGACGGTGTTTTCATGGCGACACCCTAGCACGGCCCGACGTCGGACGGGTCGGCGCCGGATGGGTCGCTGAAGGGGTCGGCGGCCTTCGCCGGCGACATCGCGCGGTTCACGTTGACAACGGCGGGGCGCATACTGAGTATCGCGGTTTTCGCCGGTCTGGGAGCGATTCGCGCAAACCGGGCGGCAACCATCGAGGAGTAAGCGTCTTGGTGACCAGCGTGATGCCGACCTATGGCCGGATCGACATCGCCTTCGAGCGGGGCGAGGGACCCTACTTGTACAGCACCGACGGCCGACGATTCCTCGACTTCGCCACCGGCATCGCCACCAATTCCCTTGGCCATGCCCATCCCAAGATGGCGAAGGCGATCGCCGATCAGGCGGCGAGGCTGATACACGTCTCTAACCTGTACCGGATTCCGGAGCAGGAGGCTCTCGCCGACAAGCTGGTGGCCACCTCCTTCGCCGACACGGTGTTTTTCTGCAATTCCGGCGCCGAGGCGCTCGAAGGCTCGATCAAAGTCGCCCGCCGCTACCAGTTTCATGTTGGGCAACCGCACCGGACCAAGGTGATCTGCTGCAGCCACTCCTTCCACGGCCGCACCCTGGGGACCCTGTCGGCGACCGACAAGGAGGCCTATCGGGAGGGCTTCGGGCCGCGCGTCCAGGGCTTCACCCATGTTGCGTTCGGCAATCTCAACGAGATGCGCGATGCCGCAGCGGCCGAGGATGCCGCGGCCATCCTGGTCGAGCCGGTGCAGGGCGAGGGCGGGATTTTCGTTGCCCCTCCCGAGTACCTGCAGGCCCTGCGCGAGATCGCGGACGAGTTCGGCCTGATGCTGGTGTTCGACGAGGTCCAGAGCGGCATGGGTCGGACCGGCAAGCTCTGGGCACACGAGTGGGCCGGGATCGCACCGGACATCATGGCGTCTGCCAAGGGTCTCGGCGGCGGCTTTCCGGTCGGCGCGGTCATGGCGAGCGAGAAGGGGGCATCGGGCATGAAGCCCGGCCTGCACGGCTCGACCTACGGGGGCAACCCGCTGGCCATGGTGGCCGCGAAGACCGTGCTGGACATCGTTTCCGACCAGAGCTTCCTCGACCACGTGGTCGCCACGTCGCGGTCGCTTCGCGACAAGGTATCGGCCGTGGCGTCGAAGTATCCAGGGGTCGTTGAGGAGGTTCGCGGCGCCGGGTTCCTGATGGGCATGAAATGCGTGGTCCCGGCGGGCGATCTCCAGACCGCCCTGCGCGAGGAGCAGGGGCTGCTGACGGTCGGTGCCGGCGAGAACGTCCTGCGCATCCTGCCGCCGCTGACCATCGATGAGAGCCATGTCGCCGAGGCGGTCGAGAAGATCGAAGCGGCCTGTGCCGGGCTGGCCCGCCATGCCGCTTGATCGGGCGGAAGAGCCGATGGCCGGCGGCGTGAAGCACTTCCTCGATCTCGACAAGATCGACACGTCGGCCCTGCGCCAGATGGTCGAGCAGGCGAAGGCCTTCAAGCGCGGCGAGGGGCTGGCCGACAAGCCGCTGGACGGCAAGGTTCTGGCGCTGATCTTCGAGAAGCCGTCGACCCGGACCCGCGTGTCCTTCGAGGCCGGAATGAAGCGGCTCGGCGGCGAGGTCGTCGTGCTGAACAGCGCGGACCTACAGCTCGGCCGGGGCGAGAGTGTGGCGGATACGGCGCGGGTGCTGTCGCGTTATGTCGACTGCATCATGATCCGGACCTTCGGCCACGACACCCTGCAGGAACTGGCCGACAACGCCACCGTTCCGGTCATCAACGGGCTGACCGACGTCAGCCATCCCTGCCAGCTCATGGCGGACGTGATGGCGTTCGAAGAGCATCGCGGGCCGATCAAGGACCGGGTGATCGCCTGGTGCGGCGACGGCAACAACATGGCCGTCTCCTGGATCCAGGCCGCGGTGCAGTTCGATTTCGTGCTGCGCATCGCCTGTCCGCCCGAACTGATGCCGCCGCAGGCGGTACTCGACTGGGCGCGGGAGCAGGGGGCGCGGCTGGAGATCACGACCGATCCGGCGGCGGCGGTCGCCGCGGCGGATGCGGTGGTGACAGACACCTGGGTGTCCATGGGCGACGAGGACTCGAACCGGCACAATCTGCTGGCACCCTACCGGGTGGATTCCACGCTGATGGACCGTGCCGACCCGAAGGCGGTGTTCATGCACTGCCTGCCCGCCCATCGTGGCGAAGAGGTGACGGCGGAAGTCATTGACGGCCCGCAGTCGATCGTCTTCGACGAGGCCGAGAACCGGATGCACAGTCAGATGGCCATCCTGAACTGGTGCCTGGCGGAGACGAGATGAGAGAACGCGAGACGCTGTTCGAGAACACCGGCCGCGACGACATCATCCTGCCCTTCCAGATCGACCCGTACGGGCTGCGCGGCCGTCTGGTGCGACTGGGACCCGTGATCGACGGCATCCTCGGCCGCCACGCCTATCCCGAGGCGGTGTCGGCCATGCTGGGCGAGACGGTGGCGCTGGCCGCCTGTCTCGCCGGATCGCTCAAGTATGACGGGGTCTTCACCTTGCAGACCAAGGGCGACGGTCCGATCGGCGTCCTGATGGCGGACGTTACCACCGACGGCGCGGTGCGGGCCTACGCGACCTTCGACGCCGACCGGGTGGCGGCCCTGGATCCGGCCGATGTGGCGGCGCGGTCGGTGCCGCGGCTGCTCGGCGGCGGCTACATCGCCTTCACCGTCGATCAGAGAGCGAATACCGATCGCTATCAGGGCATCGTGGAACTGTCGGGCCGGTCCCTGTCGGAATGCACCCACGCCTATTTCCAGCAGTCGGAACAGCTCGATGCCGGGGTGATGATCGCGGCGGGCCGGCACGAGGAGGGCTGGCGGGCCGGCGGTATCATGGTTCAGCGTCTGCCCTACGCCCGCGACCTCCCGGGGCGGCCGAGCGAGGAGGAATACGACGACCTCTGGCGCACCGCGGTCACGCTCATGAGCAGTACACGGGCGCGGGAGCTGATCGCTGGGGATCTGCCGCCGGACCAGCTTCTCTACCGCCTGTTCCACGAGGCCGGGGTCCGCGCCTATGAGGCGCAGCCGGTAACCGACACGTGCCGCTGCTCGAGAGAGCGGGTAGAGCGGGTTCTGATGTCGTTGAGCCGCGAGGACCTGGACGATATGAAGATCGACGGCGCCGTGATCGTGAACTGCGAGTTCTGCAAGCGGGAGTGGCGCTATGATGACGCCGCGCTCGACGCCTTGCGCGGATCGGGCGCACCGCCCACGTTCTGATTTTCCATCCGAGGAGAGGACCCGCGTCATGCGCCTCGACCGCCGCACCCTGATGCTGACGGCTCTTGCCGCTGCCGGCGTCGCCCCGCTCGCCGCCTGCACAACGCCGGACCCGACACCGGTCTATCCGGACCTGACCTTCGTCAACCGGCAGCCGGTCCGCCTTGATGTCGGCGAGATCCGGATCGTCGACGAGGTGGTGCCACCGCTGACGGCGCCGAATGTCGAGCACCTGGCTCCGGTGACTCCTGCCGCGGCGATGGAGCGCTGGGCCCGCGACGTGCTGCAGGCCGCCGGCGGGTCCGGCCGGGCCGTCATGGCGATCCGCCAGGGCAACATCGTCGAGGAGCGCCTGAAGACGACCGGCGGGCTCGCCGGCGCCTTCACCACGGATCAGTCCGAGCGGTACACCGTGTCGATGGCGGGACAACTCGACCTGTTCGACGGGGCGGGCCAGCGCTCCGGCCAGGCGCTCGCTGAATCTCAGCGATCCCGCACCATCGCGGAGAACGCCTCCCTCAACGACCGCGAGCGGCTCTGGTACGACCTCGTAGAGGCGACGGCGCGGGACTTCGCGGAGGCGATGGAACAGGCGATCCGCCGGGAGCTTGCCGCCTACGTCGTCTGACGAGCGGCATCGACGGCATTTGAATCAGAAAAGGCCGGCCCCTGAAAGGAGCCGGCCTCATCGTCCGAAACGTTACCAAGTCTAACCTGGTGGGTGGCGGGCGCTGTTAGGCCGCCTTCGACCCTTCGAGACGCTTGGTCGCCGTGACGTTGGCGATCTCGATCTTCCGGGGCTTCTTCTCTTCCGGAACCTCATGCACGAGGTCCACGTGCAGGAGGCCGTTCTCGACGCTGGCGCCGACGACCTTGATGGTCTCGGCGAGCTGGAAGCGGCGTTCGAAGGCGCGGGTCGCGATCCCACGGTGCAGGAAGCTCCGCTCGGCCTCCTCTTCGGTCTTTTCGACCTTGCCGGAGATCACCAGCGTGGTGTCTTCGACGGTGATGTCGAGATCGCCCTCACCGAAGCCGGCAACCGCCATGGTGATGCGGTAGTCGTCCTCGCCGAGCTTTTCGATGTTGTAGGGCGGATAGGCCGGAACATTGCCGGTATCGCCGGCGCGCATCATGTCGTCCATGAGCCGCGCCATGCGGTCGAAGCCGACGGTGGACCGGAAAACGGGGGTGAAATCGATGGTACGCATGCCACATCCTCCTTGGAAGCGAAGTGGTTTGTGGTCGATGCCCGCCGTAGCGGCCGGGCGGTTTGCCACCGGGACCCGACAGTCGGCGTCCCGATAACACGCAAATGGGAACGGCCGAATTTCCGTTCAAGAGGCCATAGCATCTTGGCGCTCCGGCAGAGCTGCGGCATACTTGTTTTGATGGCGAAACAAATTAACCAAATGACCGAGCCCGCGACGGTCATGGTCCTGGACGGCCCGTATCGGGAGGTGCTGGACCTTCTCGAACAAGCGCGTAGCCATGCGGAGCGGACGCGGCGACGACCCGGCAATCCCCGCCGGACACCGTCGCGTAGCCGCACCCGGGCCAGCTGCGAAGCGTTGCGGGTGACCACCCGCCTGTCGCACTGCCTCGCTTGGCTGATGGTGCAGAAAGCGATCCATGCCGGCGAGCTTCCGCCGGAAGCCGCGCTCGATCCGGACAAGCGCCTGGACGGTCACGACGTGTGCACGGTGACCGATGCGGAGGACGACCCCGACATCTCACCGGAACTGCGGAGCCTGCTGACCCGGAGCCGCCGGCTCTTTGAGCGGGTTTCCCGGCTGGACGACCGCATCGGGAACGCCTGAGACACCCGCGTCTTCCGACGTCGCAAGTCGTGTGGAAGGAGCGCCAAACGAAAACGGCGGCCCGAAGGCCGCCGCTCGCAAATCCGTATGCGACCGGATCAGATGCCGAGGCCGGCGAACCGCTTGTTGAAGCGCGCGACCTGGCCGCCGCTGTCGACGATGCGGTGCTGACCGGTCCAGGCCGGATGGGACTTGGAGTCGATCTCGAGCTTGATAACGTCGCCCGGCTTACCGTAGGTCGAACGCGTCGTGTACTCGGTGCCGTCGGTCATGACGACTTTGATCTCATGGTAGTCGGGATGGATATCGGCCTTCATCGGGTCTCTCCCGTCGCGTAGTCGAGGCGCCCCAACGGTCGCCGGATGATTTCAGAAGGCGGGTAACTACCCGACTGTCACCGGCAGCGCAAGGGGGATCAGCGCAAAAACCGCTACCGCTGTGTCAGCTTTAGCTCGATGCGGCGATTGCGGTCGAGGCTGTCGCTGTCGATCGGCTGGAATTCGCCGTATCCGGTCGCCGACAGGCGGCTCGCCGGAATGCCCTGGCTGATCAGAAACTCGACGACGGAGATCGCCCTGGCTGCCGACAGCTCCCAGTTGTTGGCGAACTCCTCGTTGTTGATCGGCACAGTGTCGGTGTGTCCCTCGATCTGCAGGATCCAGTTGATGTTGTCCGGGATCCGCCCGGCGATCTCCTGCAGGGTCGCGGAGAGCTGGGCGAGGGACTCTCGACCCTCGACGCCGATCTCGGCCGAGCCGGAACCGAACAGCACCTCCGACTGGAAAACGAACCGGTCGCCGACCACGCGGATGTCCTGGCGGCCTGAGAGAACCTCCCGCAGCCGGCCGAAGAACTCGCTGCGGAACCGGGCGAGCTCCTGGACCTTGGTGGCGAGGGCGGCGTTCAGACGTTTGCCGAGATCGACGATCCGGGCGTTCTTCGCCTCGTTCTCCTGCTCCGAGACTTCCAGCGCCGCTTCGATGCGGGCGAGTTGCTGACGCAGGGCTGCGATCTGCGCGTTCAGCAGTTCGACCTCCTGCTGCGCTTCGGCCGCGACCCGTTCCTCCTCCGTCAGCGCCTCACGGGCCTGAAGTAGTGTCTCCTGGGTCGAATCCAGCTCGCTGAACAGCTCTTCGAGCCGGATATCGCGGGCCTCGATCTCCTTCTGGGCGAGCTGGGTGCGCTCGGTCTGGTCGGCGAGCCTCGCTTCCAGTGCCTTGGCCCGGTTACGCTCGGCGCCCAGGGTCCGTGTCAGATCTCCAGCCTCAATCTCGAGCCCGGCGATCCGCGCTGCCGCCGCCGCCAGTTCCTCGCGCAGCGCCTTGCGGGTCGCCTCCAGGGCCTCGCGCTGCGTGCGCAGGTCCTCGGCGGCCGCCTGCTCCGCCGCCAGATCGCTCCTCAGCGCTTCGGCTGCCTGGGTGGCGTCGTCCAGGTCGACCCGCAGTCGGTCGCGCAGGACCGCCAGGCTCGCCACCTGGTTCTCCAGATCGGCCCGGGCCTCGCGCAGGGCCGCAAGGTCGCGGCGCAGGCGCTCCAGGTCCCGGAGCTGCGCCTCGATGGTATCGCGGTTGGCCTCGACTACCTCGAGCGCTCGTTCGAGATCGGTGGCGATGGCGTCGCGTTCCGAGGTCGCGATGCGTTCGCTCCGCTCGACCTCTGCCAGCTTGCCGAGCAGCGCGTCCCGCTCCTTGAGAACCTCCAGCAGGCGGGCGTCGACCCCGGTGCGCCCCGCTTCAAGGCTGTCGATCCGGCCCTGAAGGACGGCCCGCTCGCGGGTAAGGTCCGCCAGGCGGGTCTCGAGGGTCGACTGTGCCGTTGCCAGACGCTCGATCTGGGCGCTGAGCCGGTCGCGGGTGGCCAGCGACGTCTGCAGTTCGGAGGAGAGCTGGGCGACGGTGACCCGCAGCTCAGCATTGGCCTCACGCTCCAGCGAGAGGAGATCGGTCAGTTCGGCGATCTGCTGGTTCAGCCGCGCTAGGGTCTCGTCCTTACCGGACAGGATCTGGGTCAGGTAGAACTGGGCGACAATGAAGATCATCAGGACGAAGATGATCACCATCAGCAGGGACGCGAGCGCGTCGACGAACCCCGGCCAGGTATTTGTGTCGCGGTTGCGGCGACGGGCGAGCGCGGACATGGATCAGTCCCGCCGTTCCTCTTCGGCCAGCGCCGCGATGGTCCGCGCCACGAGCCGGATCTCGCCGCGCAGCTCCTCGGTCATCTGCGCGCGGCCGTTGCCGGTGTCCTCCAGCAGCCTTGCCATGTAGGCCTCAATGTTGCGCAGGTGGCTGCGCACGATCTCGTCGCGGCCGCCGCCGCTGGACTCGGCGAGGCGCGCGAGGATCGGCCGCAGCTCGTCCTGGCCGGCCACCATCCGGTGCAGCATCTCGCGGTCGGTATCGAGCTTGTCCGTGAGTTCCCGAAGCTGTTCGACCAGGGCGACCATGGTGGCGTTGTTGGAGCGGCGGTCGTCCTCGCCGCGCGACATGATCCGCTGGAGCTTGTCGAGCGATTCCGCCGTCTGCTCCATGAGCGCCTGCTGATAGGCGGTGGCGGAATGCTCGCCGTCGCCGATGATCGAGGACCCGCCGAGACGGGTGAAACTCGACAGCCACTCCTCGAGCTCGTTGTAGAACCGGTTCTGGGCCTTGCCGAGCTGGAGGTCGAGGAAACCGAGAACCAGCGAGCCGGCAAGCCCGAACAGGGACGAGGCGAAGGCCGTTCCCATCCCGGCGAGCGGCGACTGAAGCCCGGCTTTCATGTTCGCGAAGACGGTGCCGAGATCCCCGCTCTCGATGCTCAGCCCGTTGATCACGTCGCTCACCGCACCGACGGTGCGCAGCAGACCCCAGAAGGTGCCGAGCAGCCCGAGGAAGATCAGAAGCCCGATCAGGTAGCGGGAGATGTCCCGGGATTCCTCCAGGCGCACGCTGATGCTGTCGAGCAGGGAGCGCAGCGAGAGCGCCGACAGCGTGCTCTGGCGGCCGCTCGACTGCCGCTCGTTCAGCAGGGTCGCCACCGGCGCCAGGAGCACCGGGTCGCGCTGCACCGACATGCTGTTGCGGAAGGAGTCGATCCAGGCCGCTTCCGGCGCCAGGCGGAAGACCTGCTGGAAGACGAAGAGGATGCCGATGATCGCGACGCCGAGGATCACCCCGTTCAGCGGCGCGTTGGCCATGAAGGCGTCGGCCAGGGGCAGGAACAGGACGCCGGCGACGACCAGCACCGCGACGAGGAAGACGATCATGCGGACCAGATAGCGTCGCGGATCGGTCACGAGGCGAAACGTTCCTTTCTGCGAAGGTCCCGGGGGACGGGACCGCTGGCCGACGGCGCCGGCCCTATCGGTTGATCACGACCAGATCGACCCTGTCCGCCGGGCCTTCGTCGGCCCGGTTCCCGAGCGCGCGCACGTCCATGCGCGTGCTGGCGATCTCGTTGTCGATCAGGTAGGCGCGCACGGCCAGGGCCCGGGAGAGCGACAGACGGCGGGCCTTGTTGGCCCCGTCCTGGTCGCCGTCGGCATAGGCCATGAGCTGGACCCGGAGCTGGTCGTCCTGCTTGAGCCGGGCGACAACCGGATCGAGTTTGCTGCCGGCATCCGCCGGAAGCTGCGACTGGCCGCTGGGGAAGGCGATGCGCGTGGTGTCGCCGCCGGCGCTCTGCGCCGAGGGGCTCGGTGCGGCGGACGGTGCGGTACCGGACGTGGCGGCCACCGCCGGCGCGGAGACCGGTTGCGCCGGCTCGTTCCTCGGCAGGGCGGGAGGCGGGGGGGGCGGCGCAGCGGCGGCGGTGCGGCTCGGCTCCGGGACGCTCGGCGGCGGCGGGACCGCCGGGGCGCCGCTGGCGGAGGAGGTAGACGCGCGCGGCTGCTGACGCGGCTGCTGGGACGTCGCCGGCGCTGCGGCGGGGGCCGAGGCGGTCTGCTCGGGCTCCGCCCGCCTGACCGGCGTCGGCGCCGAGGCCTGGCTCTGACTGCGGGCCGACGGCGCGCTGACCGGGGCGGGGGACGGATTGGACGCGGGTGAGCGTACCGCCGACCGTGCCGGCGCGCTGCCGCTGCGGCCCTGGATCAGGGCCTGCACCTCGGGCGGCGGGGCGGCGTAGCGCGGCGCGTCCGGGCGAACGAGGAAGCCGGGAATACCCGGGGCCGCGCCGGTGGACTGACCCGGCGCAGTATAGACGGGGGCGGCGTAGCTGCCGGGCGCCGTCACGCCGGGCCGCGGGGCCCGCGGCGCACTGGCCGGGCCGCCATACCCGTCGAGCACGCTCAGATCGACCGTGACGTTGGGGTTGGGTTCAATATAGGGGCTCGTCACCGTCTGTGCCCATGCGGGTGCGGTTCCCGCAGAGGCGGCGATGGCGGCGGCGATGAGCGTCAGTGCGACGTGCGCGCGATGTCCCCGCATCGTTCCTCCCGAACCAGCGAATCCACGCCGGTTATACCAGAGGTGGCGAGTCCGACAACAGCGCCTCGCCATCTTCAAGTCCGCCACCGACCGATACCCGCGGCAGGGGCGCTGGAAATCAGGGTTTGGCGCCACGCAGCAGTTTCAGGAACGGCGTGTGCAGCGCGTCGTTCGCTGCGACGATGTCGCCCGATTCGAGAACATCTGTCCGGCCGGCGAAGTCGCTCACATAGCCGCCGGCCTCCTTCACCAGTAGAATGCCCGCCGCGATGTCCCAGGCGTTCAACTTGTGCTCCCAGAACCCGTCGAACCGGCCGGACGCGACCCAGGCGAGGTCGAGCGCGGCGGCCCCGAAGCGGCGGACGCCGGCGGTGGCACCCATCACAGCACGCTGCTGGGCGATGAAGGTGTCGTGGTCGCCGCCGAGGCCCGTCACCGGAATGCCGGTGCCGAATACGGCCTCCTGCATGTTGCGGCGACCGGAGACCCGCAGACGCCGGTCGTTCAGATAGGCGCCGGCACCCTTTTCCGCCCAATAGAACTCGTCGGTCACCGGCTGGTAGATGCCGCCGGCGATGATCTCGCCCTTTTCCTCAAGTGCCACCGAGATGGCGAAATGCGGGATGCCGTGCAGGAAGTTGAGGGTGCCGTCCAGCGGGTCGATGATCCAGCGCTGCTTGTTCGGATCGGTTCCCTCCACGGTGCCCGACTCCTCCATGAGGAAGCCGTATTTCGGCCGGGCGTGGCGCAGTTCCTCGAACAGCACTTTCTCGGCCTGCTTGTCGGCGGTCGACACGAAATCCGCCGGCCCCTTCTTCGAGACCTGAAGGTTCTCCACCTCGCCGAAATCGCGGCGCAGGCTCCGAGCCGCCTTCTGGCAGGCCTTGAAGACGACGTTATAGAGGGCCGATCGGGCGGCCATGGGCATATCCTCGGTTGGTTCGCGGCCGGAAAGGCCGTGGGCGTCCGCGGCGGCAGCTCAGTCCTTGGCGCGCTCGACGTAGGTCAGATCTTCCGGTTTCACGACGATCCGGGTGCCGGCCTCGATATGCGGCGGCACCATGACCTTTACGCCGTTCTCAAGAATTGCCGGCTTGTAGGACGAGGACGCGGTCTGGCCTTTCACCACGGCGTCCGCCTCGACGATCTCCATCACCACGGTGTCCGGGAGGGTGACGGAGAGAGGCTCCTCCTCGTAGGACTCGATGGTCACGGTCATGCCGTCCTGCAGAAACGATTTCTGGTCGCCGACCATCTCGGTCTTGACCATGATCTGCTCGAAGGTCTCGCCGTCCATGAAGTGCAGGTTGTCGTCGTCGGCGTAGAGAAAGGTCGCCTGGCGCTGCTCCAGACGGACGCGCTCCACCTGCTCGTCGGCGCGGAAGCGCTCGTTGAGCTTGGTGCCGCTGCGAATATCCTTCATCTCGACCTGGTTGAAGGCGCCGCCCTTGCCGGGCTTCACCGCCTGCGTCTTGGTGACGACCCAGAGCCGGTTCTGGTGCTCGACCACGTTGCCGATCCGCACCGCATTGCCGTTGATTTTCATCGAAGTCCCGTCCGCAGAAAGAAATGCCGGAGATCGCGGCGGCTTTTATCAGGCGGGACCGACGGTGTCCACGCCCGCCCTGCCCGTTGGCAGCCTAGCCCGGCCCGCGGAAGGGAAGTCTCGCTCGCGAGACAGGTGCCGCAGAACCGGCGGCGCATCGCACGGCGCCGTCGAAACGGGCGCCCAAGTTGTCTCATCGGACGGGAGAGTACTGGAATCTCCGATACTTGATGACCATTTCCGGTCGTACGTGTACACTTGACCTTTGATCGGACTCGGGAGTTTGGAGGCCTGAAACAGATGACACGGCAACGGCACAAGCCGGAAAGTCTGGATACGGATACTCGGCGCAGCCTGACCGTGCTCGCAGACGCGACGGCGGAGGTTGTCGGCCGGGGCGACGTCTACGAGGCGATCGTGAAGGTGGCCAAGGACGGCTCGGAAGGGGATTTCGAGACGGCGCGTGACAAGTTCGACCACATGGAGGTGGACGACCGCGCCAAAATCCGCGCCCAGGCGATCGATAGCCTGGAGGAGGGGGAGGTCTCCCCGAACGGCCTGCGCGAACCTCGCAACAATAACAAGCCCCAGGAGGAGCCCGAACAGCTCGACTGGGCGAAGCAGATGATGGGCAACTTTCCCAAACTGTCCGAGGGCCTGGACGGCGACAAGTAGGCTTCAACCCGTCAGCGCATCCTCGAACGCCTTCACCCCGGCGGCGGGTCCGTCCGGGTGGCCCCAGACCGCGCCGATGACGGCGAGGAAGTCGGCCCCGGCCTCGACCAGCGGGCGGCAGTTCTCCGCCGTGATGCCGCCGATGGCGACCGACGGGACGGTCATCATCTCGCTCCACCACCGCAGCACCTCGATCGGCGCCGTCGTGGTGTTGTCCTTGGTGCCGCTTGGGAAAAAGGCGCCGAAAGCGACGTAGTCGGCCCCGGCCTCGCCGGCCTCCATCGCGAGATGGCGGCTCGCCTTGCAGGTCACCCCGATCTGGGCGCCCGGCCCCATCACTTTCCGGGCCTGGGCGTAGGACATATCGTCCTGTCCCACATGGCAGCCGTCGCAACCGGACCTTACCCCGAGATCGGGGCGGTCGTTCATCAGCAGCGGCACGCCCCGGGCATGGCAGACCGGCAGGATGGCGTCGGCCGCGCGCAGGATTTCGTCATCCTCCACGTCCTTCAGGCGAAGCTGCAGGCAGGCGACCGGCCCGGCGTCCAGTGCCGCGCCCAGCTCCTCGCAAAACGCCGCCACGTCGGGAAGACGCGGCGGCGTGATCAGGTAGAGTTCACTGGCCATGTGGCCCGATCACTTCCCTTTGTAGATGTCGATGATCTGGTCGAGCATCTTCAGCGCCTCTTCACGCGGGCGCTGGAAGGTGTTGCGACCGATGATCGAGCCGTTGGCACCGCCCTGGTACAGGCCGCGGATCTCCTCCATCAGGCCGTCCAGGCCCTTGGCGTCGCCGCCGGAGAAGACCACGATGCGGCGGCCGTTGAAGCTCGACTGCATAACGTGCCGGACCCGCTCGGCGAGCGTGTCGGTCGCGATGCCGTTGCTCTCGTAGGCCTTGCGGGCGGCTTCGAGGCCGATGCCGGCCTTCGGCGGCTTGACCTTGATGATGTGGGCGCCCATCAGCGCGGCCATGTGCGCCGCATAGGCGGAGATATCGACGGCTGTCTCCGCTTCCTTCGACAGGTCGCCGCCGCGCGGGTAGGACCACATGACGACCGCCAGGCCAAGCGCCTTGGCCTCTTCGGCCATTTCGCGGATCTGGCCCATCATCTCGAACTGCGAGTCCGAGCCCGGGTAAATCGTGAAGCCGATCGCCGAGCAGCCGAGGCGCAGGGCGTCGCCGACCGAACCGGTGATGGCCTGGGACGGGCCCTCCTTGTCGCGGGCGAGGCTGTTGGACGAGTTGACCTTCAGAATGGTCGGGATCGCGCCGGCGAAACTGTCGGCTCCGGCCTCCAGCATGCCGAGCGGCGCCGCGTAGGCGTTCAGGCCCGCGTCAATCGCCAGCTTGTAGTGGTAGTGCGGGTCGTAGCCTTCCGGGTTCGGCGCGAAGCTGCGGGCCGGGCCGTGCTCGAAGCCCTGGTCGACCGGCAGAATGACCATCTTGCCGGTACCGCCGAGCTTGCCCTGCATCAGGATGCGGGCCAGGTTCGCCTTGGTGCCGGGATTGTCGCTCTCGTAGCAATCCAGGATCTTCTTGACCTTCTGGGTGATCTTCATCGGTTCTCTCCTCGGATCGCTTGGGTCTTAGAGGGTCTTCGCCAGCGCGGCGGTGGTGTCCAGCATGCGGTTGGAGAAGCCCCACTCGTTATCGTACCAGGACAGCACCCGCACCAGCTTGCCGTCGATCACCTGGGTCTGGCCCAGGTCGAAGGTCGACGAATGGCTGTCGTGGTTGAAGTCGCTGGAGACCAGCGGCTCGTCGTTCAGGCCGAGAATGCCCTTCAGCGGACCGTTCGCCGCCTCGGTGATCGCCTTGTTGACCTCCTCGACGGTGGTCTCGCGCTTCGGCACGAACTTGAAGTCGACCAGGCTGACATTCGCGGTCGGAACGCGGATGGCGGTGCCGTCCAGCTTGCCGGCGAGCTCCGGCATGACCAGGCCGACGGCCTTGGCGGCGCCGGTGGAGGTCGGGATCATCGACTGGGCGGCGGCGCGGGCCCGATGCAGGTCCTTGTGCAGCGTGTCCAGGGTCGGCTGGTCGCCGGTATAGGCGTGGATCGTGGTCATATAGCCGTGCTCGATGCCGATGGCGTTGTTGAGCACGAAGGCGACCGGGGCCAGGCAGTTAGTGGTGCAGGAGGCGTTGGAGATCACCGCGTGCTCGGCGGTCAACTTGTCGTGGTTGACGCCGTAGACCACGGTCATGTCGGCGCCGGTGGCCGGCGCGGAGATGACGACCTTCTTGGCGCCCGCCTCGAGGTGCTTGGCGGCCTGCTCGCGCTTGGTGAAGATGCCGGTGCAGTCGAGCGCGATGTCCACGCCCAGGTCCTTGTGCGGCAGGTTCGCCGGATCGCGCTCGGCGGTCACCTTGATCTTGCCGAGGCCGATATCCATCCAGTCCTCGCCGGTGGTCACCTTGCCGGGGAAGCGGCCGTGAACCGTGTCGTAGCGGAACAGGTGGGCGTTGCTTTCGACCGGGCCGAGGTCGTTCACCAGAACCACCTCGATATCGTCGCGCTTCGCTTCGTAGAGCGCGCGCAGGACGAGGCGGCCGATCCGCCCAAACCCGTTGATCGCAACCTTCGTGGCCATCGTTTCTCTCCTCAGAGTGTCGTCACAGAATTGTCGGTCCGTTGGGCATATGGGTCAGCATGACGCCATTAACACCACTACAGCCGCGCCTTCACCGCGCCGGCGACATCGTCGGCGGTGATCCGGAAGTGTCTGTAAAGCTCCCCATACGGACCGGATTCACCGAAACCGGACATGCCGATGAACACGCCGTCGTCACCGAGCAGGCGGTCCCAGCACTGCCGGACACCGGCCTCGATCGCCACGCGGAGCGCATCGCCGAGCACCTCCTTGCGGTACGCCGGATCCTGGGCGGCGAACAGCTCCAGAGAGGGCATGGATATCACCGCGGTCGCGACGCCGTCGGCATCGAGCTTGGCCTTGGCCGCCAGCGCGATCTCGATCTCGCTGCCGGTGGCGATCAGGGTGGCCTTCCGGGCTCCGTCCGCTTCGGCCAGCACGTAACCGCCGCGGGCCGAGAGGTTGGATACCTCGTGAACGGTACGGACGGTCGGTAGGTTCTGTCGGGTCAGCGCCAGGACGCTCGGCCCGGACACCCGCTGCAGGGCGAGCTGCCAGGCCTCCGCCGTCTCGACCGCGTCGGCCGGACGGAAGACCGCGACGTTCGGGATCGCCCGCAGCGCCGCCAGATGCTCCACCGGCTGGTGGGTCGGGCCGTCCTCGCCGAGACCGATGCTGTCATGGGTCATCACGAAGATGCAGCGGATGCCCATGAGGGCCGCGAGTCGGATCGACGGGCGGCAGTAGTCGGTGAAGACCAGGAAGGTGCCGCCATAGGGAATGACGCCGCCGTGCAGGGCCATGCCGTTCATCGCGGCGGCCATCGCGTGCTCGCGCACGCCGTAGTGGATGTAGCGTCCGGCGTAGTCGTCCTTCGACAGAACAGACAGGGACGCGACCTTCGTGTTGTTCGACCCGGTCAGGTCGGCCGAGCCACCGAGCAGTTCCGGCAGCACCGGGGCGATCACCTCGATCGCCTTCTGCGAGGAGACGCGGGTGGCGAGCTTCGGCTGCTCCGCGCTCAGGCTCTGCTTGTGCGCGGCGACCGCCTCGGCGAGTTCGGCCGGCAGGGCACCGGACAGGGCGCGCTCGAAGGCGTCCCGGCGCCCGGAGCCCGCGAGCCGCTTGGTCCAGGCATCGTAGGCCTCGGCGCCGCGCGAGCCCAGCGACCGGCCGGTCTCGGCGACGTCCTCGGGGATGACGAACGGCTCGTGCGGCCAGTTCAGGGCGGCACGGGTGCCGGCGATCTCCTCGGCGCCGAGCGGCGCGCCATGGGAGGCGGCCTTGCCGGCCTTGGTCGGCGCGCCGTAGCCGATCGTCGTCTTGCAGGCGATCAGCGAGGGGCGCGGGTCCGCGGCTGCTTCGGCCATGGTGGAAGCCAGCGCTTCGGTGTCGTGACCGTCGCAGGACACGACGTGCCAGCCATAGGCGGCGAAGCGGCCCTGCACGTCGTCCGAGACCGCGAGATCCGTCGACCCGTCGATCGAGATGCTGTTGTCGTCCCACAGCACGTTCATGCGGCCGAGCCCGAGATGGCCGGCGAGCGACGCGGCCTCGTGGCTGATGCCTTCCATCAGGCAGCCGTCTCCGGCGATGACCCAGACCCGATGGTCCACGAGCTCGTCGCCGAAGCGGGCATTCAGATGGCGCTCGGCGACCGCCATGCCGACGGCGTTCGCGAAGCCCTGGCCGAGCGGGCCGGTCGTGGTTTCGATCCCGCCGGCGGCGCCGTATTCCGGGTGGCCCGCCGTCTTCGAGCCGAGCTGGCGGAAGTTCCGCAGCTCGTCGATCGTCATGTCGGCATAGCCGGTCAGATGCAGCAGCGAGTACAGCAGCATCGAGCCGTGGCCGGCGGAGAGAATGAAACGGTCGCGGTCGGCCCAGTCGGGGTGGCTCGGGTCGAAGCGCAGGAAGCGCGAGAACAGCACCACCGCGGCATCGGCCATGCCCATCGGCATGCCCGGATGGCCCGACTTGGCCTGTTCGACGGCGTCCATGGAAAGCGCACGGATGGCGCTGGCGAGACTGGCATGATCGGCGGCCGACAGGGGGGCGCCGACAATCGGGGCTGAAGCGGTCATGGTGCGGTTCGCGGGCTTTTGGCGGGCGTCCAGCGACCGCCGGCGCCTCGGTGGCGCGGAACATGCCGAGGCGGGGCGCCGGCGTCAAGCGCGGCAGGGGATTCCGCCGGCGTTCTCGTGCCGGTGTCGGACGGGCGTGGAACCGCTGGCGCCGGTTTGATTGACGGTCCGTACGGCCCCCGCATATCATGCGGCACCTCAAGGATGGGGCTTAACCCCTTTGTTTCGGGGGCCACATCGCAGGCGGGCAGGGCGAATCGATGGCGATCATCGGGCACGGGAAACCAGGGCGGCAGCTATGTCTCGACTGAATGCGGCGCGCGAACGGCTGGACAAGGCGGTCGGTCGTCTGGAGAAGGCGCTCGAGGGGCTGGACGGCTCCGATGGGGGCGACTCCGCCGCGCTGAAGGGCGAGCTCTCGGCGGTGCGTCGGGACTACGCGAAACTCTCGAAGGCGGCGGACCAGGTCGAGGAGCGGCTCGACAAGGCGATCGGCCAGCTCAAACTCGTGCTGGAGCCCTGACACGTGGCCCAGGTGGACATCGCCATCAACGGCAAGACCTACCGCATCGCTTGCGAGGACGGTCAGGAGAAGCGCCTGACGGAGTTGGCGCAGATGGTCGACGCCCATGTGGCCGACCTGGTGGATCAGGTGGGTCAGGTCGGAGACACCCGTCTGCTGGTCATGGCCAGCCTTCTGGTCGCCGACGAGCTGATGGATCTGCGCGACGCGGCCAACGAGGTCGACGAGGGCGACGAGGAGTTTTCGCCGAACGAGATCGAGGACATCTCCTTCGCCATCGAAGGCTTGGCCGAGCGGATCGAGCGGATCGCGGGCCGTCTCGAGGGCGCCTGACGGCCGTCGCCGTCGGTGGCCTAGTTTCTAATACACTGAAAATCTATCGGCTTTGCGCGGGCTGCCGGCGTCAGCATCTTCGCTTGAATTTGCCGATGTGGGGGTTACGTTGACGTCAGCGACGGGGCTGCGCGGTTCGTCAGGCCGCAATTACCCCTGGGGCTATAATCTCTCTGAGGGAGCTGCCTCTTTCGGGATCGTGGTCTCGGAACTGCGGCGCCCACCTGCTTTGCAGGCCACAGAGGGTATGCATATGCCAACGGCCGAGGCGGCTCCGTCGCACAGAGACCTCAAGGGCCGGCACTCATCGGATCGCATCCGATCCGCCCCTGACCGTTTGATCTGTCGGAAACCGGGCGGCCCGACAGCGTATCCACCGTCCAGCCCGTCAGCCAGCCATGCAATAACAGAGCGGCAATGACCGATCCTATTTTCGACCCGGACGAACTGAGCCGCGCCAAGGCCGAACTCCGGTCCCGGATGGGCAGTGACCGGCAGGTCATGGCGGAGGAGGCCGCGGATGCGGCCCACCGTCTTTCCATGAACCTCACAGCGGCGCTGGCCCCCTCGGCCGGCACGGTGGTGTCCGGCTACTGGCCGATGCGCGACGAGATCGATCCGCGTCCCTGCCTCCAGACGCTCTGGACCGGCGGCTGCCGGATCGCCCTGCCGGTGGTGCCGGAAGGTAAACAGGGCCTGATCTTTCGCGAATGGGAACCGGACGAGGATCTGATCCCCGGTCCCTACGGCACCTCCGAGCCCGGCCCGGAAGCCGAGATCGTCTACCCGACACTGCTTCTGGTTCCGCTGCTCGCCTTCGACCGGCGCGGGCGCCGACTGGGCTACGGCGGCGGATACTACGACCGGACGCTTGCGGCCCTCCGGGAATGGCAGACGGTGCAGGCTATCGGTGTCGCCTATGCGGCCCAGGAGATCGACGCGGTGCCTGCCGGGCCCCATGATGCGTTGCTGAACGGCATCGTCACCGAGGCCGGCTTCATCGAAATTGCGGAGTAGCGTGTGCGTCTCTTGTTCCTCGGCGATATCGTCGGACGGTCCGGCCGCGAGGCGGTCATCCACCATCTCCCCGCCCTCATGCGCGACCTGAAGACCGACTTCGTCGTGGTCAACGGCGAGAACTCGGCCCACGGCTTCGGCATCACTTCGAAAATCTGCGCCGAGCTCTACGATGCCGGTGTCGACGTCATCACCACCGGCAACCACGTCTGGGACCAGCGCGAGATTCTCGACGCGATCGCCGACGACGACCGGCTGGTGCGGCCGGTCAACTTCCCCGCCGGCACGCCCGGCAAGGGGGCGGTGGTGCACGAGACCCGCGACGGTCGGCGCGTGCTGGTCGTCAACGTCATGTGCCGGCTGTTCATGGATCCGCTCGACGATCCCTTCGCCGCGGTGGAGAAGGCGATCGACGGCACCGCGCTCGGCGGCGACGTGGATTTCATCCTGATCGACGTGCACGGCGAGGCGACCAGCGAGAAGATGGCCTTCGGTCACGCCTTCGACGGGCGCGTCTCGCTCGTGGTCGGCACCCACACCCATGTGCCGACCGCCGACGTGATGGTGCTCGCCAACGGTACCGCGTACCAGAGCGACGCCGGGATGTGCGGCGACTACGACAGCGTGATCGGCATGAAGAAGGAATACCCGGTCAAGCGCTTCACCACCAAGCTGCCGACCCCGCGCCTGGAGGCCGCCGACGGCGAGGCGACGGTCTGCGGCATCTTTGTTGTGACCGACGACCGCACCGGCCTCGCCATCAGCGCCGAGCCTGTCCGCGTCGGCGGGCTGCTGGCGGAGACGATGCCGGTGGGGTGAGGAGGGCTCTGCCGCTGCGCGCCCGTATCGTCTGCGATTCTCTCAGACTACGCATCTTTGGGTGATGTCTCTTCCTGGGCGGGCGTTGGTCCCCCCCTAACACCGATCGCTTTTGTGGGCCGATTGCAATCTGCCTTGCCGCGCAAAAACCTTGCAGGGCGGCGGAGGTGATCAATTAAAGTTAATGGTCGGCGGTTCATCCGATCCGGTACGAATATCGACGGGGTGCTTTTCGCATCAGAGAAGAATTGTGATTTTTCTTATTGATTATTTTTTATACAATTCCTGACTAGATTTTTATTTTTAGTAATATTTATGAGTATTGGTTTTTTTGTTTTTTGGTGTCTTGAGAAAAAAATTTCCCTTTTTATTCTGCGGTGAATGTTGCGCTGCAAAATGGTGAGGGTTCATGATTTTCAGGTGTGTTTCTCGGATCCTGCGCACGGTTGGGGTCCTGGCTGTCATCCTGTTCTCCGTCGCGCCTGCCGACACCCGGGCAGAGGGCGCGCCGTCCAGTGTCTTGGTCGACGACGCGCTGATTCGAGATCTTCGGCGCGCCATTCAGGTTCCGGTCGCGATGATCTCCGTCGCGGCACAGAACGCACGGACGGCGGATCTGTCCGACAGCGACGTCTTTTGGCTCGATCGTGAGTGGCGCGAACAGCGCGACGCAGAAGATCAGCCGCTGGTCGCTGAACTGTTTGGCAGTCCCCTGTCGTCCTACCTGCTTTACATCCAGGCGGCGTCGGTCGGTCTGATTACCGAGATCATCGTCATGGACGCGCGTGGCTTGAATGTGGGGCAGAGCGCGTTGACGTCGGATTATTGGCAAGGCGACGAGGAGAAGTTCACCAGGACGGTGTCCAGAGGCTCCTCCGCCGTGTTCGTCGACGAACCCTCCTATCACGAGGAAACCGGCACCTGGCGGTGTCAAGCGAGTCTCACGCTGTCCGGATCGGATGGAGCGGCCATCGGCGCGGCCACGTTCGAGATCAATCTGAGCGAGCTCGCCCGCCGGCGCGCTTTGAAGTCCTAGAGCCACCGAGGAAACCATGCTGAAGCGATCGTCGATATCGACCCGGATTTCCGCCGTTTTCCTGACGCTGGTCCTGGTGCTTGGGAGCGCCGGTGCTCTGATCTGGCAGCAGGCGGCTCATTTGGACGAGTCCGCCCGGCTACAGGGCGAGCAGGTGGAGCGACTGCGCGCGCTCTCGACCATACAGACCAGCCTTTTCGATCAGCGGACGGCGATCCTGAACATGTTGGTCACCGGCCGGCAGGAATTCGCCGCCGCGTACAGGAACGCCGTCGCCCAAGTCGATGGGGAACAACGTCAACGATTCAGCCAGATCGCGGAGGGACTTTCGCCGCAGGACAAGGGCGGTCTCCAGGAGATCGAGCGCGCGATCCAGACTTGGCATCGGGACTACGCGGATGCCCAAGTCCGTTTAATGAACCATCCGGCGACCGTGAACGAGGCCCGTGCGATCGAGGTCGCGGGCGAGCCGCTGGCGATCTTCGCTCGCTTGGATCAACGGTTCGAGGCGCTCCGCGGGGTCGTGCTCGCCGATCTGTTCCGTCGAGATGCGGACTTTCACGCGGCGGCGATGCTGCTCAAACTTTGGGTCGGCCTCAGCGGTGCGGCACTGGTCGCCGTCGCCGTCCTGGCGGGGGTGACCATGATCCGTGGCGTCAGCCGACCGATCCGGGGCATGACCGAAGCCATGCGGCGCTTGGCCGAAGGCGATCTTCAGATCCAGGTGCCGGGCCATGGCGGCGCCGCCGAGATCGACCGCATGGCCGGAGCGGTCGAGGTCTTCCGTGCGGCCCTGGTGCGCAACGACGAGTTCCAACGCGAAACCGCCCGGTTGCAACGCGAGAGCCGCCAGGCGCTCAGCCGGGCGCGTTTGGAGTTGGCCGACAGATTCCGCATGCGGGTCGGCGCGTTGATCGATGCGATCGTGGCGGACAGCGACACGCTTCGCGACGACGCGACCGGTCTGTCTTCCACAGCGCGGCAGGCCAAAGGCAAGGCCGTCGCCGCGGCGTCGTCGGCGGACCGCGCGGCGGAAAACGGCGACAGTGTTGCCGCGGCGACAGAGCAACTCGAAGCGTCGATCAGCGAGATTGCCGGCCAGGTGACCGCGCAGACGCAACTGGCGAAGGAGGCGGACGCGTTGGTGGGCGAAACTGCGGTTGTCATGCATCGTCTGGGCGACGGCGCGCGCGATATCGATTCGGTGGTCGATCTGATCGAAAGGATTGCCGATCAGACGAATCTGCTGGCGTTGAACGCCACCATCGAAGCCGCCCGCGCCGGCGTCGCCGGCCAGGGGTTCGCTGTCGTTGCGGGGGAGGTGAAACGGTTGGCCGACCAGACACGGGAGGCGACCGGCGATATCGCCGAGCGGATCTCGGGCATCCAGGCCGATACCCAGGCGACTGTCGACGCGATCGCGTCGCTGCGCCAAAGCGTCGATCGGTTCGGCGAGGCGTCGAGCGTAGTCGGCGCCGCCGTGGAAGAGCAGAACGCGGCGACGGGCGAGATCGCGTCGGCGATTCAGGGCGCGGCCAGGAATGCGCGCGATGTCAGCCTCTCCATGGCCGACATGCGCCAGGCCGCCGGCTCGACGGAGGAGGTTGCGGGGCGTTTTCTGGGCGCGGCCGAGGCCTTGACGGGCCGGGCGGAAACGCTGCGCCAGGAGGTCGAGAGTCTTCTCGCGGAGATGACCGACGATGATGGTGATCCGGTGATCGCTGCCGGTCGCGACCTGCCAGAGCCGGCGTTGGCTGCCTAGGGCCGGCTCCGGCCCGAGCGGCGGCAGCCCGCCTCTCCCAGCGACACACGGTTCACCCCGAACCCCCGCCTGTGCTAAGTCCCTCCCCGGCGCCGCGTCGGTGCCGGGGCGACACGGCGGATGTCGTGCGTCGAACCCCCACATCTGGTATAGAGAGACGATTCGCGCCACGAACGGTCGCGAGCGGGAGCGTTTGGAAATGGCCGGTCATTCCCAGTTCAAGAACATCATGTACCGCAAGGGCGCGCAGGATAAGAAGCGCGCCAAGGTCTTCACCCGTCTGACGCGCGAGATCCAGGTCGCGGCGAAGACCGGCGGCGAGGACCCGGCATCGAACCCGGCGCTGCGCACCGCCATCGCGGCCGCGCGCAAGGAGAACATGCCGAAGGACAATATCGAGCGGGCGATCAAGAAGGGCTCGGGCGGCGGCGACGACAACAATTTCGAAGAGGTCCGGTACGAGGGGTACGGTCCCGGCGGTGTCGCGATGATCGTCGACGCGCTGACCGACAACCGCAACCGCACCGCCTCGGAGGTCCGCGCCGCCTTCTCCAAGTTCGGCGGCAACCTGGGCGAGACCAATTCGGTCTCCTTCATGTTCAACCGGGTCGGCCAGATAATCTATCCGGCCGAGGTCGGCTCGCCCGATGACGTGCTCGAGGCGGCGATCGAGGCCGGCGCCGAGAACGCGGAGTCGAGCGAGGCGGAGCACGAGATCACCTGCCCGGTCGAGGACTTCAACACCGTGCGCGAGGCGTTGGAAGCCGCGCTCGGCGAGCCGCAGTCGGCGGGCCTGACCTGGAAGCCGCTGAACACCGTCGCGGTGGACGAGGACCAGGCCGGTACGCTGATCAAGCTGTTCGACACCCTGGACGACAACGACGACGTGCAGCAGGTCTCGGCGAATTTCGACATCGCCGACGACATCATGGCGAAACTGTCCGCCTGATTCCGGGTCAAGTTCGGGACAGACCCCGGACGCACGCTGGGGTAGGGGTGGCACCACGGAGAGGCGCATGCGGCTGATCGGGCTCGACCCCGGCCTCAGGAATACCGGGTGGGGGGTGATCGAGACCGACGGGGTGCGCCTGCGCCATGTCGCCGACGGGACCGTGCATTCCGACGGCAAGGCCGACATCGCCACCCGGCTGGTTCAGCTCTACGACGCCATCCAGGACCTGATCGACCGGCACCGGCCGGACGAGGCGGCGGTCGAGGAGACCTTCGTGAACCGCAACCCCGAGAGCACGCTCAAGCTCGGCCTCGCCCGCGGCGTGGTGCTGCTCGCGCCGGCCAAGGCCGGGCTCAGGGTCGCGGAGTACGCGCCGAAGCGGGTGAAGAAGGCCGTCGTCGGCACCGGCAGCGCCGAGAAAGAGCAGGTCCAGGCGATGATTTCCACCCTGCTGCCGGGTGCGGCGCTGAAGAGCCCGGACGCCGCCGACGCGCTCGCCGTCGCGGTCTGCCACGCCCACTATGTCCAGTCCCGCTCCGCCTTCGGCCAGTCGGCCGGCGTCGCGGCGCGCAAGACCGGGGCGGTCACCGACATGGCGCCGGGGCTCGAGCGGGCGATCGCCGCCGCGCTGGCCAAGGAAGCGGCGAAGGAACCGGTCGGAGGCGGATCATGATCGCGCGGCTCAAGGGTATTCTCGACGCGCTCGGCGACGGCCAGGCCGTGATCGACGTCAACGGTGTCGGCTACCTGATCTTCTGCTCCGGCCGCACGCTGAGCGCCCTCGGCGCGGTCGGCGAGGCGGTGAAGGTCGAGGTGGAGACCCATGTTCGCGAGGATCACATCCACCTCTACGGCTTCACTGCCGGCTCGGAGAAGGCGGCGTTCAAGATGCTGCAGACGGTTCAGGGGGTCGGGGCCAAACACGCGCTCTCGATCCTGACGGTGCTGTCGCCCGACGAGCTGTTCACGGCCATCGCCGCCCAGGACCGGACCATGCTGACCCGCGCCGATGGGGTCGGCCCGAAACTGGCGACCCGGATCGTCAACGAGCTCAAGGACAAGACGGTCAACGTGGCTCTCGGCATCGCCGCCGACGCCCCTGCGGCGGCCCGCAGCGCGGCGGTCAAGGCGGCCGGCAGCGATACCCTGGCCGACGCCGTGTCCGCCCTGGTCAATCTCGGCTACGGCCGGGCCGAGGCCTACGGCGCGGTGCAGGCGGCGCAGGCGGCCCTCGGCGCCGGTGCCGCTCTCGACCAGCTGATTACCGGCGGCCTGAAGGAGCTGGCCGGGTGAGCGACGACTGGGACGACGAGGTCGAGGACGGGACCGACCGCCTGATTGACGGCGAGCGCCGACCGGAGGACATGGGCGAGACGACCCTGCGGCCGCAGACGCTCGACGACTTCACCGGTCAGAAGAAGGTCCGCGAGAACCTCAAGGTTTTCATCGATGCTGCCCGGGGCCGGGGCGAAGCACTGGACCATGTTCTGCTGTTCGGGCCGCCGGGGCTCGGCAAGACAACGCTCGCCCAGATCGTGGCCCGCGAACTCGGCGTGAACTTCCGCGCGACCTCGGGGCCGGTGATCGCCAAGGCCGGCGATCTGGCGGCGCTGCTGACCAATCTGCAGCCGCGCGACGTCCTTTTTATCGATGAGATACACCGCCTTAATCCTGCCGTAGAGGAAGTGCTGTATCCCGCCATGGAGGACTTTCAGCTCGATCTCATCATCGGCGAGGGCCCGGCCGCGCGGTCGATCCGGATCGATCTGGCGCCGTTCACGCTCGTGGCGGCGACGACCCGCTCCGGACTGATCACCACGCCCCTGCGCGAGCGGTTCGGCATTCCGCTGCGCCTCCAGTTCTACGAACCCGAGGAGCTGACCCGGATCGTCAAGCGGGGCGCCGACATGCTGGAGTTCGGGCTGACCGAGGACGGTGCCGGCGAGATCGCCCGACGCGCTCGCGGCACACCCAGGGTGGCCGGGCGTCTGCTGCGCCGGGTCCGGGATTTCGCAGCGGTCGCCGGAAAGAAGGTGGTCGATGCCGTGCTTGCCGATGCGGCGCTCACCCGCCTCGATATCGACCAGCGCGGGCTCGACGCCATGGACCGCCGCTACATGGGCTGCATCGCCGAGAACTACGGCGGCGGCCCGGTCGGCGCGGAGACGCTGGGGGCGGCCCTCGGTGAGCAGCGCGACGTGATCGAGGAAGTGATCGAGCCCTATCTGATGCAGCAGGGATTGATCCAGCGCACCCCGCGCGGGCGAATCCTGTCGGCGGCGGGTTGGCGGTATCTCGGTCTGACCCCGCCGAAGACAGCGGACTCCCAGCTCGACCTGCTGGGCCGGGGGGAGGACGATGCCTGATCCCTTCCGGTATCCGGTCCGGGTCTATTACGAGGACACCGACGCGGGCGGCGTGGTCTATCACGCGAACTATCTGCGTTTCGCTGAACGGGCGCGGACGGAATTCCTGCGCGCCGCCGGGATCGAGCAGCGGGAGATGCGGGAGGCGGACGGCTTCGGCTTCGTCGTGCGTCGCTGCACCGTCGACTACCGGGCGCCGGCCTATCTCGACGACGCGCTGGACGTGGTGACCAGGATCACCGGCATCCGGGGGGCGGCGCTGGAAGCGGTGCAGGAGGTCGTCCGTCAGGGCGAGAGCGACCCGCTGGTCGTGATGGAACTTGTGATCGCGGGCGTGAACGGTCGCGGCCGTCCGGTCCGGCTGCCGCAGCAAGTGAGAGACCTGGCCGACGGCGTGGTCCGGGCCTGACCGTGAAGAACTGAAGGCCGGCGGCTGCGACAGGAGCCGTCGGGGTCGGAGAAGAGGAAGTCGATGGATCAGATAGCACAAGCGGTGGTCGATACGGCCCAGAGTGCGGCGCAGGGAGTGGCCCAGGGAGTGGCCCAGGGAGTGGCGCAGGGCGCGGCTCAGGGGGGGGCGGCGTCGGGCCTGACCTCGCCCGGGCTCGCAGCGCCCGCCGTTGCGATGTCGAGCGAGCTGAGCATCTGGGGCCTGGTCATGATGGCCGACCCGGTGGTCAAGATCGTCATGCTGCTGCTCGTCCTCGCCTCGATCTGGAGCTGGGCGATCATCATCGAGAAGATCCTCAAGATGCGCCGGCTGCGCCGCCGGGCGACCGAGTTCGAGGACGCGTTCTGGTCCGGCGGTTCGCTCGAGGATCTGTACGATCGCATGGGCGGCCACCCGGCGGACCCGATGTCATCCGTCTTCTCGTCGGCGATGCGGGAATGGCGCCGGTCCGCGGCGAAAGGCTTCAACCAGCGGTCCAACGACCTGCGGGCCAGCCTGCGCGACCGCCTCGATCAGATCATGCACCTGACTATTAACCGGGAGATGGAGGCGGTGGAGAAACGGATGACGTTCCTAGCCTCCGTCGGCTCGACCGCGCCGTTCATCGGTCTGTTCGGTACGGTCTGGGGCATCATGAACAGCTTCCAGGCCATCGCCGCCTCCAAGAACACCAGCCTTGCCGTCGTGGCGCCCGGCATCGCCGAGGCGCTGTTCGCGACGGCGCTCGGCCTGGTCGCCGCCATTCCGGCGGTTGTCGCCTACAACAAGCTGTCCAGCGATCTGGACCGCTATGCCGGACGCCTGGAGGGGTTCGCGACCGAGTTCGGGTCGATCCTGTCGCGGCAAATGGACGAGGGACGGTAGCCCGTGGCCGGCGGACTGATCAAACGCGGCGGCGCGAGCCGCGGCGGCCGGCGCCGGCGGGCGCCGATGAGCGAGATCAACGTCACGCCCTTCGTGGATGTGATGCTGGTGCTGCTGATCGTGTTCATGGTCGCGGCTCCGCTGCTGACCGTGGGCGTGCCGGTCGACCTGCCGAAGACCCGCGCGGCCCAGCTCACCGACGAGGTGGAGCCGCTGGTCATCACGGTGCGCGCCGATGGCGGCCTCTTCCTGCAGGAGACGTCGATCTCCCGCGAGGAGCTGGTGCCGAAGCTGGTCGCGGTGTCCGGCGCCAACCCCGACCTCCGGATCTTCGTCCGCGGCGATCGGTCGATCGCCTACGGCACGGTCATGGAGGTCATGGGGCAGGTGAGTTCCGCCGGGTTCACCCGGGTGGCCCTGCTGGCCGAACTGCCGGAGGACACCGTCGGCACCCGGTAGGGGACTGTCGGCACGGGCCGGAGACGGCTCAACGAGGAGCGTGACGAGCGAGCGATGAACGTGGCTCTGGTCATATCGATTCTGCTTCATGCCGGGGTGCTGGCGCTGGCCGTGTTCGGCCTGCCCCAGCTCGCCCGCGAGGAGCCGATCGAGAACCGTCTCGTGGTGGTCGATGTCGTCACCGTGGCCGAGGTCACCAATGCGCCGCCGCCGGCCGAGACCGCCGAGCCGGACAAGACGCCCCCACCTCCGCCGGACACGGCCGCGAAACCGGATCCGACGCCCCCGCCGCCGCCCCCGGCGGCGACCGCCACCGCTCCGGCGCCGCCACCCCCGCCGTCGCCCGAGCCGGCCCCCCCGGCGGAAGCGCCGCC
>JAVKFT010000013.1:0-22549 GCA_040223655.1 Thalassobaculaceae bacterium
CTTCAGCGCCTTGATCGCCTGGGTGAGCGCGTCGTCGCCCTGGCTGTCGAGATTGGCGTTCGGTTCGTCCAGCACGACCACCCGCGGACGGCCGTACATCGCCCGGGCCAAGGCGACGCGCTGGCGCTGGCCGCCGGACAGGAGTTGTCCGCCCCAGCCGATCTCGGTGTCGTAACCGTCTGGCAGCCGCAGGATCAGGTCGTGCAGGCCGGCCAGCTTCGCCGCCCGCACCACCTCGTCCGGATCGGGGTTGTCCTGCAACCGGCCGATGTTCTGCGCCACCGTGCCGGAGAACAGCTCCACGTCCTGGGGCATGTAGCCGACATGCCGACCGAGGGATTCATTGTCCCACGAATAGATGTCGGCACCGTCGAGCCGGACCGTGCCCACCGTCGGCCGTTCGACCCCGACCAGCAGCCGCGCCAGGGTTGACTTGCCGGCGGCCGACGGACCGACGATGCCCAGCGTCTCGCCGGCCTCGATCTCGAACTGGATGCGCTGGAGGATCGGCTTCGCCAGTCCCTGCGGCTGGTAGAACAGGTTCTCCGCGCTCAGCCGGCCCTCGGGATCCGGCAGGCGCATACGCTCGGGCTGCGCCTGGGCGTTGAGAAGGGTTTCCTCGATCTGGCGGTAGGCGCCGAGCGCCTCGACCATGCCGCGGGCCTGCGCGACCCCTTGCTCGATCGGCTGCAGCGCGCGTCCGAGAATAAGAACGCTGGCGATCATCATGCCGCCGGTCATCGGTGTGTGCGGATCGATGATCTGGGTCGCTGCCACGGTCATGATCAGCATCTGGATCAGCATGCGCGAGGATTTCGACGCCGCCAGGAACATGGCCGCCCGGTCGCTGGCCCGGCTCTGCAGCGCGAGCACCGCCTCGTTCTCGGTCAGGTAGCGGCGGATCACCGCCTGGCGCATCCCCATGCTCTCGACAACCGAGGCGTTGCGTACCGCCGCATCGGCGGCGGCATAGGCCTTGTTGGAGTAGGCCTGGGCGTCGTTCAGCGCCGGTCGCGTGAGATGGTCGTTTGCCAGCCCCAGCGCCAGCATGACCAGCGCGCCACCCAGGGCCGCGAAGCCCATCGGCGCGTTCATGTACAGGATCAGCAGCAGGAAGATCGGCACCCAGGGAATGTCCAGGATCGTCAGCATCCCGGGGCCGGTGAGGAAGTTCCGGAGCACAGAGAGCTGGCGTAGGGCGTTGCTGTTAGCGGTCTTCGAGCGGTCCAGCGCCTCGGCGACGGCGGCCGACAGCAGCAGCGGAGCGATTCGCCGGTCGATCCAGCGCGAAATCCGCACGAAGGCGAAAGAGCGCACGCTGTCGAGGGCCGCCTGCACCACCAGCGCGCACGCCGCGATCATCAGCAGGAGGAAAAGCGTGGTCTCGCTGCGGCTCGCCAGAACCCGGTCGAACACTTGGAACATGAACAGAGGCATCGTCAACATCAGCAGGTTGACGAAGAAACTGAACAGACCGCAGGCGAGGAAGGCCGTGTAGCAGGCCTTCAGCAGATTATGGACGGATACGGGCTCTTGCTTCTGCATCGCGGCACTGATCAGTCCGGCCTCATTGACCCGAGGGTGTCATCGCCCGACAGAGTACCGCCGACACCCCCGGAACAGTAGGGGGTTCCAGGGGCATCAATCCTCGGTGAACTTAGCGAGGTCGATGTCCCCGTGGCGGAACGGAATCCAATACTTCGTCTCGGGATTGTACTGAATGCCGTAGATGTTGGTGCAAAAAACCTTCTGCGGCGGCAGCGTTCCGGCCGCTTCGGTCTCGGTCCGCGCGGCGTCGACCAAATCCGAGGCTTTGAACTTCTCCCAGGCAGCGGAGACGTCGCTTCGATCCGCCTCGGGAAGGTCGTTGATCTCCATCGCGAGATCCCAGGTCTTCTCAAGGTCGTTCCAAAGATCGTCGAGATACTTACCCATCGTGCCGTCCGCTATCGCTGTTGTGCCCGCACCGGTGACGTGAACCGCGTTGGTTGGACCGGCTTATAGCCAAACCGTGAAGTTCATCAAACGGGAATCGTCATTCCCTCTGCCGCGCCGGAGTGTGTTACGAAACGACAAACGTTGCAAATCCTCAGTCTGCTCGTGTCGTCGGGAGGCTTGGCGGTTGACCGGAACCTCAAGCCCCCTGTATCGCACCGACAGCCAATTGCCCGGACCGCCGATGCCAACTCCAACCGACGCAAAGCCCGCCCCGGGCGCCCCCGCCAGGACCGGCGCCGCGGCGGACTCCGCCAAGCGGCCCACGACCAAGCAGCCCACGGCACTCCTGGTGCTGGGGATGCACCGCAGCGGGACCTCCGCACTCACGCGGGTCGTCAACCTGCTCGGCGTCGATCTCGGCACCGACCTCATGGAGGCAGCCGAGGGCAACAACGAGCGCGGGTTCTGGGAGCATCAGGGCGTGGTCGACCGGCACGACCGCCTGCTCGCCGATCTCGGCATGCGCTGGGACGATCCCCGGGCGATGCCGGCGGACTGGCTGCAGCATCCGGCGACACGGTCGGCACGCCGGGACCTCGAGGCCATCCTTGACGCCGAATTCGACGGCTCCCCGCTGTGGGGCGTGAAGGACCCCCGCATGTGCCGACTGCTGCCGCTGTGGCGCGAGATGCTGGAGGCCAGGGGCGTGCGGGTTATGGCGCTGCACATGCTGCGCCATCCGATGGAAATCGCCCGGTCGCTCGAGCGCCGGGATGGGATGCCGCGGGGGCGGGCCCTGCTGCTCTGGCTGCGTCATCAGATCGAGGCGCTGGCGTTCAGCGACGGTCTGCCCCAGTCCTGGGCGAGCTTCGACCGGCTGATGGCCCGGTGGCGGGACGAGATGGTTCGGGTCGACGGTGACCTGCACCTGGGCTTCGCCGGCCGGATGGACGCCGCCGCCGGCGAGATCGAGGGGTTCATCGATACCGACCTGCGTCACCATGCGCTGGACGACGACGTCCTGAAGAACGACCCGGCGCTGGCGGCCTGGGTCGGCGGGGTCTACGAGGCCGTCCGCCTCGCCGACGGCGGCGACCGGGAGAGTGCCCTCGCCATAGTCCGCGAGGTCGGCGACGCGCTCGACCGCGCCGGCTACTACTTCGACGACACCTTCGCCGGCTGGGCCGGTACCGAACTGCGCCTGCGCGGCGAGATCGACCTGCGGGACAACCGAATCCGCACCCTGGATCAGGGGGTCCTCGAACGCGACGCATGGGTCGCCGAGCGCGACTCGCGGATCGCCGAACGGGAGCGGCAGATCGTTGCCCTCGACGGCACAATCGCCTCCCTGAACGTGGCCATCGACGATCTGCGGGAGGACGTGGACGATCTGAAGGCGGAAATCGAGACACGGGACGGCCATATCAACGCGCTCGCCGGCGCGCGCTCCGATCTGCAGAAGCATATCGCGGCCATGGAGGCCTCAACCTCCTGGCGCCTGACCACTCCCGTCCGGATGGTCGGGACCTGGCTGCGCCGCCTGCGCCGGGTCACCCACATCCTCACTCCCGGCGAGCTGTTCCGCGCCAGGCATGTCGAGGGCGACATCTGGGAAGCGACGGATACCTTCCCGGTCATGGTCCTGCAGTCGAACCGGATCCGGATGCCGACCGGCTGGGTCAAGCTGACCTACAGCATCAAGGCCGACAAGATCGCCGCACCGTCACTGTTCGCGGATCTGGGAAGCGGGACGACGGAGATCGACCGCAAACGGCTGCCGGTCACCAACGGCGAGACCGTGACCTGCTTCGTGCGGCTGCCGGACGAGGTGAAGGGCCTGCGTCTGGATCCGATCAGCTGGGAGGGTCGGTTCGAGATGGGGCCGATCACGGCCCGCGAGATCACCCGCTTCGAGCTGCTGCGCGAACTCGCGTCGAACGCCTATGCCGACGAAGGCATGCGGCCGATGATCGGCAACCTCCGCCGGGGCGGGATCAAGGGCCTGAAGGAATACCTGATCAAGAAGCTGCCGACGCCGATCGAGACCTACGAGGACTGGCGCGACCTGTTCTACAGCCTGACCGACGGCGACCGTGCCGCGATCCGCGCCCATATCGCCCGGATGAAGACGCGGCCGACCTTCTCCGTCGTCATGCCGACCTACGAGACGCCGCCCGCACTGCTGGAGAAGGCGGTCGAGAGCGTGAAGGCGCAGCTCTACGGCGACTGGGAGCTGTGCATCGCCGACGACGGCTCGAAGAGCGCGGAGACCCGGGCCATGCTCGAGCGCTATGCCGCCGAGGAGCCCCGCATCAAGGTCGTGTTCCGCGAGACGAACGGGCATATCTCCGCCGCCACCAACTCGGCACTCGAGCTGGCCACCGGCGAATGGGTCGCCCTGCTCGACCATGACGACGAGCTTACCGAGGACGCGCTGTACTGGATGGCCGCGAGCCTGGAAGCCGACCCGGACGCCGACATCCTCTACTCGGACGAGGACAAGATCGACGAGGAAGGCCGGCTGGCCGATCCGTACTTCAAGCCGAACTGGTCGCCCGAGCTCTTCCTGTCCCAGAACATGATCAATCATCTGGGCGTCTATCGCCGGTCGCTGGTCGAGAAGGCCGGCCGGTTCCGCGAAGGATTCGAGGGCAGCCAGGACTACGATCTCGCCCTGCGCGTGCTGGAGCAGACCACGCCTGAGCGCGTCCGCCACGTCCCCGTCGTGCTCTACCACTGGCGCACGGTGGCGGGCAGCGTGGCGCTGGCGACCGGGGAGAAGACCTATCCCTACGAGCGGGCCCGTACCGCCATTGCCGAGCATCTCGGCCGGTCCGGGGTGACGGCCGAGGTCGTCGCCGGCCGGGACGGGTTCAGCCATCGGGTCCGCCCTGCCCTGCCGGCGCAAAAGCCGCACGTGACGATCATCGTGCCGACCCGAGACCGGCTGGACATGATGCGGATGGTGGTCACCGGCCTGCTGGAGACGACCTCGTACCCGAACTGGGACCTGATCATCGTCGACAACGGCAGCGAAAAGACCGAGACGCTGGAGTACTTCGCCGAGATCCAGGCGGATAAGCGGATCACGGTGCTGCGCGACGACGCGCCCTTCAACTTCTCGCGGCTGAACAACCGCGCCGTCGAGACGGCGAAGGGTCCGCTGATCCTGCTGCTGAACAACGACATCGAGCCGATCGACGACGGCTGGCTAGAGGAAATGGTCCGCCAGCTTCAGCGGCCCGGTGTGGGCGCCGTGGGCGCCAAGCTCTACTACCCCAACGACACGGTGCAGCACGTGGGCGTGACCACCGGCATTGGCGGGGTGGCCGGCCATTTCGACAAGCACCTGCCGCGCGAGGCGCCCGGCTATTTCAGCCGCGCGCAACTGGTCCACAACGTCTCGGCAACAACGGCGGCCTGCCTGCTCACCACCAAGAAGATCTACCGTCAGATCGGCGGTATGAACGAGAACGAGCTGAAAGTGGCGTTCAACGACGTCGACTTCTGCCTGAAGATCCGCGCCGCCGGACACCGCATCGTCCTGACGCCCTATGCCGAGCTCTATCACCACGAGTCGGTGTCGCGCGGCCTTGAGGACACGGCCGAGAAGCGGGCCCGCTTCCGCAGCGAGATGCTGTGGATGCGCGGGAAATGGGGCAAGGCGCTCGACGCCGACCCCTATTTCAACCCGAACCTCAGCCTGGATCAGGAGACGCCGGTCCTCGCCGTTCCGCCGCGGGTCGATAAGCCCTGGGAAAGCCGCGCCGGGGACAGCGGCGCCGGTGACGACCGAAAGGCCGCCGCCGATTGAGCCTCAAACCCGTCCTCTTCATGGCGGTCAGCGCCGGTCGGCGCTGCGAGTGTAGAGCACGCCCATGCCGTCCGCCAGGGTCAGCGGGCCGCCGATATAGTCCCCACCGATCGGCGGCGTCCGCAGCGCCACGTTCCAGCCGTCGCCGGAGAGCCCCTTGATCGGCATGGACAGGGGATCGAAATCCTCCATCGCCCCGCCTTCCAGATGGGCGATAGCGAAGACCTGCTCGCCGTCCGGCCCGTGCCGCAGGGTGGCGAACAGGACCCGGCCGTCCACCGGCTCCCGATACTCGTAGACGTCGTCGGGGCCGAGATTCTGGCGCAGCCAGGGCCGGGCATGCCGGAACTCCCGCAGGCCGAGGTTGAAGGCGGTCTGGCTCTCGCTCAGGGCCGCCTCGTAGCCGGAGACGTTGCAGTAGTCGTGCATGTCGTCCATCCACGCCCGCGCGATGTCCTTGAGGATCGGCACCGTAAACGGGGCCGGTCCGGCCAGCGGCGGGTCCACCTCGTTCAGCAGCTTGGCGATCACGTCGAGATCGTAGTCCGTGACCTCGACCAGGGCCGGCAGGAACTCCATGAAACGCACCAGGCTGGCCCGGTCCTCGAAGCCCATCGCCTTGAGCCGTCGGAACGCCATGGGAATCGAATAGGAGTAGTTGTCGACCTGCCATTTCAGGGAGATCGCCTCCTCGGCGACCACCTTGACCCCGTACTGGTCGTCCTGGTTGCGGATGAAGCCCCAGCTCGCCCGGGCCGAGGCGTTCAGGAAGTCCATCGGCACGCCGGGAAAGGCGCCGTAGGTGATCATCGATACGGCCGGATTGTCGTAGGCCTTGTCCAGGATCTCCATCCGGGTCTCGCCGAGCCGGGTGTTGACGTTCAGCTTCGGGTTGATCTGGGTGCCCCGGCGCAGCGTGTCGTGGTTCGCGCAGCCCGAAATCCAGTGCGCACCGCGCTCCATGATCTCGCGGATGCGCCACCACTTCGACAGCCAGAACGTATAGAGGAACGGCGTGTTGTGGGCGAAGGTCAGCGGCCCCCACTGGAACACGTCGTCGTCCCGTTGGGCGTCGATCACCGCCCGGTAGGTCGAGGACAGCTCCCAGTCCTCCTGCGGCCAGGGCCGGCCGTCCTCGAAGACGAACCACGGCCGGTAGCGGCGGCCGGCCACCTCCTGCACCACATCCGACATGGACTGCAGGTAGTCGTCGTCATGCACCACCCGTTCGGTGTTCGAATCCCAGTAGGTGAAGTCCTGCGCGCCGTCGACGCGGATGCCGTCGGCACCGAAATTCGCCTTGCGCCGCTGCATCTCGAGCAGGATCGCTCGGACGATCCCGTGCAGATAGTTGAGGTTCTGCCCGTACATGTTCGGGCCGGAGAAGTAGTGGTAGTTCAGCGCGTTGAGGCCCTGATTGTCGCTGTGGCCGAAGACCACGTCGAACACCAGCTTCTTCGGACCGCCCGGGAAGTTGTGCAGGATGCTGGCGAGGTCGACCAGTTCGTCCGGGCGCCCGGTCTCCAGGATGGCCGGGTTAACGGCCCCCATCCCGGAGATCACGATGTCGTAGCCCCAGTTCGTCGTGTTGGGCCGGTGCAGCTCGACGGTGACGCTCTCGTCGTCCGCATCCTCGTCCGGGATTTCACTCCAGAAGTCGGGCCCTTTCTCGAAAACCGTGGTGGGCTCGACCGGAAGAAGCTGGACCCCATCGTAGCCCAGGAAGATCCGGTCGGCCGGCTCGACGGGCAGCTTCATGCGGACCCGCTCGGCAAGATGCTCATACCGGCGGGTCAGGCTCGCGAGCGTCCCGCCGGCCGTCGCCGTCGCCACATGGATCTGCAGAATGTTGACCGGCGGGCCGAGCTTGACCGGATCGCCTTCCGGGAGACCGGCGAAGTACGCCTTGTCGCCCCGGGCCGCCTGCATGGCGTCGACGTCATAATACTCCGCCGGCGCGAAGACACCGAACGGCAGCGAAGCGGCCAGCGGGTCCAATATCCGATGCCACCCCTCGTCGTCCCGCCAGGCCAGCGCGTAAAACGACCCGATCTCCTCGCGGGTACCGGCCCGCATGCCCTCGACGGCGGCGAAGCAGAACGCATCGCAGCGGCCGACCGGGACGAGCTGGCGGCGCATCCTCAGGGTCTGGCGGGAGACGGTCAGATCGACCGGCTCCTCCGGCTCGAGCACCTCGAGAAAGATGTCGCCATCGGGAATCCGCCGCTCCAAAAGCTCCGGCGCCCAGAAACCGACCTCGCAGAGCCCGTTGCGTTTGTGGGCCCCGAGCCCTCGCGCGATCACGGCGCCCGCGTCGAAGCTGGACGCCGACGTGTCGAGCGCGTTGCGGCACCACGCCACCAGTTCCTGGGTTCGGTCGTCGTTCTGGGAGACCGCGGTCGTCATCGCGATTCCTTCCTCTCTCAAGTGGTAAGGATGCCCCGCGGGACCCGCATAGTGCTAACCGCGACACCGCCGCCGGATCAACCCGATTGCTGTTGCAGCGCAGCAAAGACGGCTGCCGCGACGATCGGTACCCCTTGATCCGCAAAGGATGGGGTGCATGTTTAAGGGGTCCTATACATAGTCCGGAGACCGTCCCATCGCCGTCTCAAGCGCCACCACGCCTGCCATGACCGACGCCCGCCCGATCACCCGGTTCGCCGTGATCGGCGCCGGCGCCTGGGGAACGGCGCTCGCCATCACCGCGGCCCGCGCCGGGTCCGACGTGATGCTCTGGGCCCGAGACCCCGAGCTCTCCGCGGCGATCAACCGGGACCGCACGAACGAACAGCTGCTCCCCGGCCGCGACATTCCCGACGGCGTTTCCGCCACCTCTGACATGGCGGAGGCCACCCGCGGCGCGCATGCCATCCTCCTGGTGGTGCCCTCCCAGGCGATCCGCGATATCGGCGCCCGGATCCACGCCGTCGCCGCCCCGGATATACCCGTGGTGCTGGCGAGCAAGGGCGTTGAGCGGGAAAGCGGCAAGCTGATGACAACCGTCGTCGCCGAGGCGATGCCGGGTCGGCCGATCGCCGTGCTGTCGGGTCCGAGCTTCGCCGCCGAGGTGGCCGACGGGCATCCGACCGCGGTGACCATCGCCTCCGCGGACGCCGCCGACGATCCCCATGGCTCCCTCGCCGCCCGGCTCTCGCTGTCGCTGGCTACCCCCACCTTCCGACCGTACATCTCCGACGACGTGATCGGCGTCGAAGTCGGCGGCGCGGTCAAGAACGTCATCGCCATCGCCTGCGGGATCGCCAGCGGCCTCGACTTCGGCTCGAATACCTGGGCGGCCCTGATCACCCGCGGCCTGGACGAGATGAAGACCCTCGCCCAGGCGCTCGGCGGCCGACGAGAGACTGTCACCGGACTGTCCGGCATGGGCGACCTGGCGCTGACCTGCTCCAGCGAGCAGTCGCGCAACATGTCGTTCGGCAAGGCGCTCGGCCAGCAGCAGCGCCAGGAAGACCTTCTCAGCAACCGGCGCAGCGTGGTCGAGGGCGTGGTGAATGCCGTTTCCGTCACCGACCTCGCACGCAAACTCGGGATCGAGATGCCGATCTGCGAAGCCGTCCGGTCCATCGTCGCCGACGGCGTCGAGATCTCGGAGGCCATCGGTAGTCTGATGGAACGGCCGCTGAAGGGGGAGCCCGCGGCCCTCGACGTGACGATCCCCCACGGGAACGAAGACGAGGTCGAGGAATACGTTTCGGAGATCATGCCATGAACGCCCCCACCGCCCGCCGCATCGACCCGAGCCGCGCCGATGTCGTCCTCGCCACCGATCTGGACGGTACGTTCCTCGGCGGTACCGATGAGGAGCGGTCAAGGCTCTACTCCGCCATCGACGCGAACCGCGACCGTGTGGCCCTGGTTTTCGTGACCGGCCGCGATATTCCGTTCATCCGCGAGCTGACCGGAGACGGCTGGGTCCCAAAGCCGGACTTCGTGATCGGCGACGTTGGCACGACCATCGTACAGGGCGAGGAGTTCGAGACGGTTCCCGCGCTCGAGGCGGATATCGCCCGGCGGTGGGGCGATGCCGGAGACCGGGTCCGCGCCATGCTCGCCGATATCGACTGGCTGGAACTGCAGCCGACCCCGTTCCGCTACCGGGTGAGCTACTACTACGACCCCGCCCGCTATGACCCGGGGGTCGCCCGAATGATCGAGGAGGCCGGCTTCGACTGCCTGACCTCGGCCAGCACCTATCTGGACGTTCTGCCGAAGGGCGTGAGCAAGGGGCCGACCCTGCTGCGGCTGGTCGATCATCTGCGGATCGAGCCCGCCCGCGTTCTGGTCGCCGGCGACACGATGAACGACCTGTCGCTGTTTGAGACGGGGCTCCGCGGCGTCGCCGTCGCCAACAGCGAACCCGATCTCGTGTCGCGCGTTAAGCACCTGGAGAACACCACGATCAGCCGAGGCGACGGGGCCGCCGGCATTCACGAGGTCATCGAAACGCTAACAAGTCTGCGGGGGGCAGCGGCATGAAATCCGATCTGGTCATCGTCTACCATCGTCAACCCTATGAGGAGGTCGAGGTCGACGGGAAGATCGAACTTCGGCCGAACAAGAGCCCCAACGGTATCGTCCCGACGCTGAAGAGCTTTTTCGGCGAGGTCTCCCACGGTGCCTGGGTCGCGTGGAAACTGCGCGAGCACGGCGAGATGCCGGACTGGGACCGGGTCGTCACGGTCAGCGACGATTTCGGCGACTACACGGTGTCGCGCCTGGCGCTCACCGCGGAGCAGGTCAACAGCTTCTATGCGGTGACCTCCAAGGAAGCGCTGTGGCCGATCCTCCACTCCTTCGTGGACGCCTATGACTACGGGCCGGTCGACTGGCCGATGTTCCAGGAGGTGAACTTCCTGTTCGCCCAGGCGGCCGCCGAGCAGGCTGCGGACGACGCCATCATCTGGATTCACGACTACAATCTGTGGCTGGTGCCGATCTACCTGCGCCAGATGAAGCCGAACGCGCGGATCTCGTTCTTCCACCACACGCCCTTCCCGGCACCGGACGTCTTCAACGTCCTGCCCTGGCGGAACGAGATCATGGAGAGCCTGCTCCATTGCGATCAGGTCGGCTTTCACATCCCGCGCTACGCGGTGAACTTCGCCAACGCCGCGCGGACCCTGTTCGACGTCAGCGTCGAAGAGGAGATCGACGTCGAGGAGGGAATGTCGCCGCGCGGGATGGCTCTGTCCGAACCGACGATCATCACCCGGCTCAAGTACCGGGATCAGATCGTCAACATCGACGCGTTCCCGGTTGGCACGAACATGAACTACATTGAGGAGGTCGCCCGGTCGGACGCCACCGAGGAGAAGCTCAAAGAAATCCGCGAGGAACTCGGCGACAAGCGGCTGATCGTCTCCGTCGCGCGTACCGACTACACCAAGGGCACCAAGGAGATGCTCGAATCCTTCGAGCGTCTGCTGACCCGGCGAAAGGACCTGCACGGCAAGGTCCGCCTGATGTGCGTCTCGGTGCTGGCGAACCAGAACATGGCCGTCTATCGGCGGGTTCAGGAGGAGATCGAGGGGCTCGTCGGCCGGATCAACGGCCGCTTCGGGACCTTCGAGTGGACGCCCATCATGCTGTTCACCAGCGCCGTCCCGCTGGAAGACCTGATCGCCTATTTCCGCGCCGCCGACGTATGCTGGCTGACGCCGCTGCGCGACGGCCTGAACCTGGTCTGCAAGGAATACTGCGCCGCCCGCATCGACGAGCACGGCTGCGTTGTGATCTCGGAGTTCATGGGGGCCGCCGTCCAGCTCCCCTACGCGGTGATGACCAATCCGTACTCGGAGCGGTTCATGGACGCGGCGATTGACCAGGCGCTCGACATGAAGCCGGAGGAACAGCGCGCCCGCATGCAGATGATGCGCCGCAACGTGCGCAACTACGACATCGTCCAGTGGTCGCAGCACACCATGGAGCGGTTCGAAGAGCTTGCGGAGAGCCGGGCCGGACGCCCGGTCAGCCACAAGAAGCCGGCGGCCGCCGAGTAGCGGCAGCGGGTCCGGTGGCTTCTCAGGCCGCCGGGTCCACCGTATGCGCGTGGTTGAGGGGGCCGTGGCCGCCCCCGTAGCCGGGAGCCGTGGCGATCGCCGTGGCGACATAGTCCCGCGCCCGCTCCACCGACGTCTCCAGATCGAGCCCCTGGGCCAGACCGCAGGCGATGGCAGAGGACAGCGTGCAGCCCGTCCCGTGGGTGCTGGTGCTGTGAATCCGCGGGCTGCGGAACTCCCGGGTCTTATCCTCCGTGACGAGCAGGTCGACCACCTCGTCGGACGACAAGTGACCACCCTTCAGCAACACCGCCGGCGGCCCTAGAGACAGCAGCATCTCGGCTGCGTGGTGCATGTCGTCCACGTCCTTGATGGTCATGCCGGTCAGAATCTCAGCCTCCGGCAAGTTCGGCGTCAGCAGATGGGCGCGCAGGATGAGGCGCGCCTTGAGGACCTGCATGGCGTCGGGGTCGAGCAGCGGGTGGCCGCCCTTTGCGACCATGACCGGATCCACCACCAGTGGCAGATCCATCGCCTTCTCCTCGATCACATCGACGATCGTCTCGATCACCGGGCCGGAATGGAGCATGCCGGTCTTGATCGCATCGGCGCCGATATCGTCGAACAGAAGCTCGAGCTGCTGGCGCAGAAACGGCAGCGGGACCTCGTGGATGCCGAAAACGCCCTTGGTGTTCTGCGCGGTCAGGGCGGTGATCGCCGTCATCGCGTAGCCGCCGAGTGCCGTGACCGCCTTGATATCCGCCTGGATGCCGGCACCGCCGCCCGAGTCGGACCCGGCGGCGATCAGAACGCGCCCTTTCATCTCTCTCGCCATGGTCTCGTCACTCCGCCGCTTTGCTGTCCAACGACTGGATCGCCTCGACGACCCGATCAACCGCCTCGGTGACCAGGACCTCGTCCGTTCCCTGGGCCATGACGCGGATCAGCGGCTCGGTTCCGGATTTGCGTATGACCACCCGGCCCTCCTTGCCAAGCGTCCGCTCGCTCTCGGCGATCGCCGCCTTCACCCCGTCGGTCGACAGCGGGTCGCCGCCGGAGAACCGGATGTTCTTGAGGATCTGTGGCATCGGCTCGAACACGCGGGCGACCCGGGAGAGCGGCTTGTCCGCCCGTTTCATCGCCGCCAGCACCTGCAAGGCCGCCGCCAGGCCGTCGCCGGTCGTGCCGTGGTCCGAGAGGATCATGTGGCCCGATTGCTCGCCGCCGACATTGTAGCCGCCTGCGCGCATCGCTTCGAGCACGTAGCGGTCGCCGACCTTCGCCCGCACGAGATCGAGACCGATCCCGTTCAGGTACTGCTCCAGGCCCAGATTGGACATGACCGTGGCGACGACCCCGCCGCCGCTCAGCCGTCCGTCGACCAGCCAGGAGCCGCCGATCAGCCCCAGGATCTGATCGCCGTCGAGCTTGTGCCCGGTCTCGTCGGCCAGGATCAGCCGGTCGGCATCGCCGTCGAGCGCGATGCCCACATCGGCCCCCTCCGCCTGGACCCGAGCCATCATCGCCTCCGGCGCGGTGGCGCCGCAGCCGTCATTGATGTTGAACCCGTCCGGCGACACGCCCATGGGGATGACCTCCGCGCCGAGCTCGAACAGAACCCGGGGCGCGGCCTTGTAGGCCGCACCGTTGGCGCAATCGACGACGACCTTGACGCCGTCGAGCCGCAGATCCCGCGGGAAGGTGGATTTCACCACCTCGATGTAACGGCCCTGCTCGTCCTCGAGGCGGCGGGCGCGTCCAAGGGCGTCCGACGCCGCGAGCGGCAGCGTGTTCCACCGCCCGACCATCTCCTCGATCTCGGCCTCGACCACGTCGGAGAGCTTGTAGCCGTCCGGGCCGAACAGCTTGATGCCGTTGTCGGAATACGGGTTGTGGGAGGCGGAGATCATCACCCCCAGATCCGCCCGCATGGACTGGACGAGCATGGCTACGGCGGGGGTCGGCATCGGTCCGACCAGGATCACGTCCATCCCGATGGATGTGAAACCGGCCACCATCGCCGGTTCGATCATGTAGCCGGACAGGCGCGTGTCCTTGCCGATCAGAACGAAATTACGCCGGCCGTGATCGCCGCGAAAGCGCGCGCCGGCCGCCATCGCCACCGCCATCGCGGTCGCCGGTGTCATCGGCTCCGCGTTGGCGCGGCCACGGATTCCGTCGGTTCCGAAAAGAGTGCGGGCCATGTCTGAATCACGATCTCTCAATTGTTTCGGTATTTATAGCGCATTGCATATTTATAGGTGATTAACGCGGCGCCCTACGATCTTCCCAGAATGGCCTGCCGTAAGGCAAAGGCTTGTGCCGTTTCCGCCACGTCATGCACCCGAACCGTCTGCGCGCCCTGCTCCAGCGCTGACAGGGCCAGCGCGATCGAGCCCGGCAGGCGCGCGTCCGCCGGCTCGCCGCGCGACAGGACGCCGATCGAGCTCTTCCGCGACGCCCCGAACAGGATCGGCCGTCCGGTGCCATGCAGCAGCGTAAGCCAGGCGGTGACCTCGATATTGTGGTCGGCAGTCTTGGCGAAACCGAAACCGGGATCAACCACGAGCCTATCCCGCGCCACCCCCGCGGCCTCCGCCGCCGCGACCCTCTCCGACAGTTCGTCTAACACGTCCAGCGGCGCGCAGTCATAGCGCGGGTCCGCCTGCATCGTCCCCGGCTCGCCCCGCATGTGCATCAGGATGACGGGGCAATCCGTGCCGGCCAGGAAGGGCGGCGCATCCGGATCGAAGGTCAGCGCCGAGACGTCGTTCACGATCGCCGCGCCCGCCGCCAGCGCCGCCCGCATCACCTCTGCCTTGCGGGTGTCCACAGAGACCCTGAGACCCTCGCGCGCCAGCACCTCGATCACCGGAACGACCCGGTCGATCTCCTCGGCGACGGATACAGCCGCTGCCCCCGGGCGGGTGGACTCACCGCCGATATCGAGGATGTCCGCACCCTCCTCCGCCAGCCGACGTCCCTGGGCGATCGCGGCATCGCGGGACCAGAACCGGCCACCATCGGAGAAACTGTCCGGCGTGACGTTGACGATCCCCATGATGGCCGGGCCCATACTCGCCGCTTCGCCCTCCCCGGGATCGCTACCGGTCCAGAGCGGTCCCCGCGGACCGGTGAGGCGGTGCAGCAGGCCGTCCGGCAGAGCCTCGGGCTTCAGGTCGGCAACCGCGACCCGGCGGATATGAACCGCCCGGTCGTCGCGTGCGATCAGCTCAAGGGCGCTGAAGGCGATAGGGCCTCCGGCCAGCGGCAACGCGTCACCGGCCGCGACCGCCGAGACGGCGCCGTCGGCATAGACGAGCCCGACCGGCCGGGCGTAGGCCGCGCGCCGGGTATCGGATGCGCAAAGCCCGCGCTTTGGCGCGGGCTCGCGGAAAATTGGAAGTGTCACGGACCGATCCGCCAGTCGGGGTCAGTCACCCGGCTGGGGGTCGGGCTCCATGCCGCCGGGGCCGCTGCCGCCACCCGGGGCCGTCCCTCCGGTCGGGACCGACGCCCGCCGACCCGGACCGCTCGGCTTGGTCGGCTCGTCCCGACCGCCCCTGTTGATCGTACCGTACTCGAGAAGCTCCTGGATTTCATCGCCCGAGAGGCTCTCGTACTCCAGCAGACCCTTCGCCAGGGTGTGGAGGTCGTCCATGTTCTCCTCGAGGATCCGCCGGGCGTCGTCGTAGGCCTCGTCGGTGATCCTGCGGATCTCCTCGTCGATCACGTTGGCGGTCGCGTCGGAGACGTTCTTCTGCTGGGTCACGGAGTGGCCCAGGAAGACCTCCTGCTGATCGGCCGAGTAGGCCAGGAAGCCGAGCTTGTCGCTCATGCCCCACTCGGTGATCATCCGCCGCGACATGTCGGAGACCATCCGGATGTCGGAGGACGCGCCGGTGGTGATCCGTTCGGCGCCGAAGATGAGATCCTCGGCGAGACGGCCACCGCAGGCCACCCGCAGGTCGGCCTCGAGCTTGGCCTTCGACAGCGAGATCCGGTCGCCTTCCGGCAGGCGCATCACCATACCGAGCGCGCGGCCGCGCGGAATGATCGTCGCCTTGTGGATCGGATCGCTGTCCGGACAGTGCAGAGCGACGATGGCGTGACCGGCCTCGTGGTAGGCGGTGAGCTTCTTCTCCTCGTCGGTCATGACCATGGAGCGACGCTCCGAGCCCATCATGACCTTGTCCTTGGCCTCCTCGAACTCGGTCATACCGACCACGCGCTTGCCCTTGCGGGCGGCGAGAAGGGCAGCTTCGTTGACCAGGTTGGCCAGATCGGCACCGGAGAAGCCCGGCGTACCCCGTGCGATGGTCCGCGCGTCCACGTCCGGACCGAGCGGCACCTTGCGCATGTGAACCTTGAGGATCTTCTCGCGGCCGAGGATGTCCGGGTTCGGCACGACGATCTGCCGGTCGAACCGGCCCGGGCGCAGCAGCGCCGGGTCGAGCACGTCCGGACGGTTGGTCGCAGCGATCAGGATAACACCCTCGTTCGCCTCGAACCCGTCCATCTCGACCAGGAGCTGGTTCAGGGTTTGCTCGCGCTCGTCATTGCCGCCGCCGAGACCGGCGCCGCGGTGACGGCCGACCGCATCGATCTCGTCGATGAAGATGATGCAGGGGGCATTCTTCTTGCCCTGCTCGAACATGTCGCGGACGCGGGACGCACCGACACCGACGAACATCTCGACGAAGTCGGATCCGGAGATCGTGAAGAACGGCACGTTGGCTTCACCGGCGATGGCACGGGCAAGAAGCGTCTTACCTGTACCCGGAGGCCCCACCAGAAGGCAGCCCTTCGGAATCTTGCCGCCCAGGCGCTGGAAGCGCTGCGGGTCCTTCAGAAACTCGACGATCTCCTCCAGCTCCGACTTCGCCTCGTCGATGCCGGCGACGTCGTCGAACGTGACGCGCCCGGTCTTCTCGGTCAGCAGCCGTGCCCGGCTCTTGCCGAAGCCCATGGCCTTGCCGCCGCCGCCCTGCATCTGGCGCATGAAGAAGATCCAGACCGCGATGAACAGCAGCATCGGGAACCAGCTGATCAGGATCTGGAACAGACCCGAGCTGCCCTCCTCCGGCGGAGCCGCGGAGATGCGCACACCGGACTCGTTCAACCGCGGCACCAGATCCGCGTCCTGCGGCGCGTAGGTCTGGAACGTGCTTCCGTCCGAGAACCGACCGGAGATCTGCTGACCCTGGATCGTTACCTGATTGACCCGGCCGCCTTCCACTTCCGAAAGGAAGTCGGAATAGGCGAGGCTGCGCTGCGCCGTGCGGGTGTTGGAGCCCTGGAACAGATTGAACAGCGCCACGAGGAGGACGCCGATAATGATCCAAAGGGCGAGATTCTTTCCGAAATTGTTCACGTCGTCAGCCTTCCATTGGCCATCAAGCCATCGATTCGTCGCTCACGCGTCGCCAACAGCTCAATTGAGACCCCGAAAATATGGCGGTCGGGGGCCGTCTGCTCGCCTGAAACAAGGTGGGGGAGCGCAACCACCCCGTCAAGGTCAGTGACAATCGGCCACGCCAGCCGCGCCGGGTGCGGCAGAGCGCCGTTTCCGTCGGCGGCGGACAGCGTTGGATCTAACCGTTTGATCCGGCGCCAACCCTCCGGCCCGCACGCGCCGACCCGCACGGGACGCGCGCCGTCGTTCCGGATCAGAAATCGCCGGTCCCAGCAGACCGTTGCGCCGCTTCCGACTGTCGCGGGCGGCGCACAGGCGGCCAGCTCGCGCATCACGACGACGGTCTCGTCCACGATCTCGAAGACGCAGCCGCCGAGTGTCCGGCGGCCGCCGGGACCCGCCGAGACGCACCATTCTGCAAGCGCGTCCAGGGCCTCGCCCGCGGGCGGGTACCCGGCGCCAGCAGCGATCGTCATCACACCGCGCAGGAGAGCCGATGAGAAGACCGGCGGCGCCGCCGTCAGCGCGCTGCGGCTCATGCGAGCCGTACCGCATCGGTGCACCGCCCCATGGACCGCAAGCCAGGCCCGGACCTCCGCGCGCATCCTGTCGCGGGCGATCCCCATTGCACCGGACAGTCGGGTCAGCCGCTCCACCGTCAGGCCAACAGCGTCGAGGGCGGGGCGCATCTGCCGCAACCGGACGCGGGCGAAGCGCGGATCCCGGTTCGACGGATCATCGGCGGCAGAGAGGTCGGCCGCGCGGCAGGTGGCGGAGAGCCGGGCCTTCGGCACGCCGAGGAACGGGCGGACCAGCCGCACACCCTGGCGCCAGCTCTCGGGCGCGATCCCGGCGAGACCTTCCGGACCCGTCCCGCGGTCGATGCGGTGCAGGACCGTCTCAGCCTGATCCTCCCGGTGATGGGCGAGGAGAAGCGTGTCCGTCACCGCCGCATGGCATGCTGCCGTCAGCAGCGACAGCCGGGCCTCACGGGCGGCGGCCTGCAGTCCGGTCGACGGTTTCGGGCCATCCCAGCGGATCGTGCGGTGTTCGAGACCGCGGGCGCGGCAGATCGCCGCGACGGCGGCCGCCTCGTCGGCGGCTTCCGGCCGGAGAGCGTGATCGACGGTGAGGACCAGGAGGCGAGCTCCGCGCGACCGGGCCCAGCGGTCGGCGAGGTGAAGCAGGGCGAGGCTGTCGGGTCCGCCCGACACCGCCATGGCCGCTACCGCCGTTCCGCTCAGCAATGGGTTGAGCAGCGCGGCCGCCTCGGTATCCCCGATCGGCCCCGCGCCATCCGGCCGGATCAGGTGCCCGGGCAGTTCAGCGCCCTGGTCTCGTTGATCAGGCGTCGGCGGATGTTCGTGGGCGCGTTCGGGAAATCGGCGCTCAGCTTGGCGAAGGTCGTGCACGCCTCCTCCTTGCGGTCGATCCGCGCGAGCGACATCCCGAGCTTAAGAAGATTATCCGCCGCCTTCGGGCTGTCCGGATAGCTCTGATACCCCTCAAGAAAGGCGACGGCCGCATCTTCATAGCGTTCGCGGGCGTAGTAGGTCTCGCCGAGCCAGTACTGCGCGTTGCCGGCGAGCGGATCGTCCGAATGCTCGGCGAGGAACGCCTTGAACGCCGCCTCGGCAGTCGGCAGATCGTGCTTCACGAGATGATCGAACGCGGCCTTGTACTGGTCCTCGACCGACCCGTCGGCCGGCATGAGGGCGGCCGTGGTGTCCGCGGCCGGGGACGGCGTTGCGGTCTCCAGGGCCGCGACATCGCTGCCGGAAAGAGAACCTAGCGTCCCCGCCGGCGCGCCGCGGGTCGCCGCCGCGCTGGAACCGGTATCGGCACCGGCACTGGACGATGTCTGCGCCCCGGCTGTAGCTGTCCCGCCGCCGGAGATCGTGCCCGACGCGCCGGCATCGCCGGTCAGTTCGCGGAAGCGGATGTCGGTGTCGGTCTGCAGCCGGTCCATCCGGTCCGAGACATTCTGGACCCGAAAGCCGAGCTCCTCGACGCGCCCGGTCAGTCCCCGGATCGTCTCCTCGATTTGCTGCAGGCGGATCTCGATCCGCGCCAGCGGCGATCCGCCGGCACCGTCGGGGGCGGCAAGCTGGGCCGCCTGCCCCGCCGTCACCGACGCAGGCGGCTGTCCGCCGGCAAAGACCGTCCGCTGAAGATCCGCCAGCTCCCGCTCAAGGCGGGCCATCCGGTTGAGGAGAGCCGAGACGTCCTGCTGCGCCGACGCCACCGTCGGAAAGGCCGCCGCCAGAAGACAGATGAACAGAGCCAAACGGATCATGGTCCCACTCTCCAGCATACTCGCGGCGGAAATATGGCGCGACGGCCACTGCAACCGCTATCGGGGCGGCCGGATCTTGGCGCGTCGGTCCGCACGATTGCGACGGTCGCCGCCCTTAAACGCAAACGGCGGTGTCCCGTCGCCGGGCACCGCCGTTCGTTATGCCGTTTCGAGCCGTCAGTTGATGACGGTAACGCCGCGGCGGTTCTCAGCCCAGGCCTGCTCGGTCGACGCCGGATTCACCGGACGCTCCTTGCCGTAGGAGATGGTGTTGATCCGGCTCGGATCGATGCCGAGGGAGACCAGGTAGTCGCGCGCGGCCGAGGCCCGACGCTCGCCGAGCGCCAGGTTGTACTCACGCGTTCCGCGCTCGTCGCAATGACCCTCGACGGTGACCGAAACGCTCGGGTACTTGCGCAGGAAAAACGCCTGACGCTCCAGCGTCGTGCGGGCTTCCGCGTCGAGCGCCGAGCTGTCGAATGCGAAGAAGACGCGATCGCCAACATTGACAACGAAGTCCTCGGCGCTGCCCGGGGTCGGACCGGCCGGAGCCGCCGCCGTGGTCGACGAGGTTGCCTGGGTGTTGCCGCCCGTATTGGTGTCCGCGGTTTCGGTCGGAGCCGTCTCGCAAGCAGCGAGCAGCGCGACGGCCGCGAACACACTCAAAAACTTGATGCGCATGGTAGGTGTGTCCCTCTGGAAATTCTGTGGTGCCGGGCGCCCCGCCCCCCTCGTGGACCTTGAAGGCCCGGCCTGCCGGGCCCGTACTCGTCTTGCCAAGCTGCACAGTTCCCCGGCAGCCGACCACGAGCTTTTTCCTTATAGCTTCTAACCGATTAACGAAGCAAGGGGCTCCACGCCGGATCGGACGCGTCCAGCGGTGTGAGAACTTCCCGCTCGTTATACCCGGTCAGATCGATCGTATACAACTTAGAGCTTCCCCCGCGGCCGTTGCGATCCGTCGGTTCCTGCTTGAAGTAGACGAGCACGCGCCCGTTCGGCGACCAGCTCGGCGCCTCCACCAGGAACCCCTGGCTGAGCAGCCGCTCCCCCGACCCGTCCGGCCGCATCACGCCGATGTGAAAGGTCCCGCCGGTGATCTTCGTGAACGCGATCAGGTCGCCGCGGGGCGACCAGACCGGCGTGGCATAGCGCCCCTGGCCGAAGCTGATCCGCCGGACGTTCGCCCCGCTGGCCGACATCGTGTAGAGCTGCTGGGAGCCGCCGCGGTCGGAGTTGAAGACCACCTGGCTGCCGTCCGGCGCATAGGTCGGCGAGGTGTCGATCGAACGGGTGTCGGTGAGCTGCGCAACCTGGCGGGTCCGCAGGTCCATCGTGTGAATGTCGGTCACGCCGTTCTCGGCGAGGCTCATGATCACTCGGTTGCCGTCGGGCGAGAAGCGCGGCGCGAAGGTCATTCCCGGGAAATCGCCGAGCACTTCCTGCTGCCCGGAATCCAGGTTGAAGAGGTAGACCCGCGGCCGGTTCTGGTAGTAGGCGAGGTAGGTGATCTCCTGCACGGTCGGGGAGAAGCGCGGCGTCAGCACCAGCGTGTTCCCGTCGGTCAGGAACTTATGGTTCGCACCGTCCTGATCCATGATCGCCAGCTGCTTCTTGCGCCGGTTCTGCGGACCGCTCTCCGCGATGTAGACGAAGCGGGTGTCGAAATAGCCGTCCTCGCCGGTGATCCGCTTGTAGATCATGTCCGAGACGATGTGGGCGGCCCGGCGCAGAGATTCCTCGATCGCGGTGAGCGAGGTCCCGGTCATGTACTGCTCGGCGAAGACGTCCCACAGCCGGTACTCGATCCGGTACTGGCCCGGCGCGGGGATCGTGACCCGGCCGTGCACCAGCGCCTGGGCGGCGATCTGGCGCCAGTCGCCGAAACGCGGCGGCGTATCGAAGTCCAGATCGGACTGGATGAACGCCCGGTTGTCGATCGGCTGGAACAGCCCGGACCGCTCCAGATTGGCGGAAATGATCTCGGTCATCGTCCGCCCGACGCGGGTGGCCTCGATGCCCTCCCCCTGGAAGTCGGCGATGGCGATGGGCAACGGATCGACCCGGCCCTGGGTGATGTCGATCCGGAGTTCGCTGCGCGCCGGAGCAGCGAAGCCGGCGACCCCGGTAGCGCCGAGCAGGCCGGCGATGGACAGCCGGGCGAGATCGCGGCGGGACAATTCCATGTCCACGGACGGCCGCGGCGGACGGGGTGCGGTGGCGGGCATGCCGGCGGGGGCTGCGTCGGTCATGACAGCATGTCCCTCGGATCGAAGGTGATCGTGAAGTTTTTCCATGTGTCGTACTTCTCCGGCGGAAGTTGCAGCGGCGAACAGGTCGGCGATTTCAGGGCTCTCAAGGCGCTTTCGGCGGCCGACCGGAAGAACGGATCGGTCTGCATCCGGTTCCTGTCCACCACCTGGGCGGACCGCACGGTGCGGTCCGGATTCATGGTCACATCGATCTCGACCGCCAGGTTGGCGGCGTTCTTTGCGCCCGCCGGCACCAGCCAGCACCCGCTGATCTGCTGACGGATCGCATCCATCTCGGAGACCGACAGCGTCTGGTTCGGATCGAAGCTGGCCCGGCGCGCGGTGGTGTCGGCCTCGGGTGCCGGCGTCGGCCGGGTCTCGGCCTGCGGTGCCGGCGCCTCCTTCTTCAGGTTCTGAACGGTCTTCAGCACGTTCAGGAACGTGTCCTGCGGTTCCGGTTCCTTCTCTTCCGACGTCTCCTGCCGGGCGACCTGAGCCGACCGGGCCGGCGGCGTCGGTCGGGTGACCGGCACCGGCACCGGCGCCTGGTCCTCGACCCGCTCGACTTCGGCGGCCGCGGGCATCTCAGGCTCGGCCTTCTCCGGCTCCGGAGCCTCGGCGACCTGCGGCGCGGGCTCGGGCTTCGGGGGTTCCGGTTTCTCGACGGGGACGGGCGCCGGCTCCGGCGGGGCCGGGGGAACCGGCTTCTCCACCGGGACCGGGACGGGCTCCGCCTCGGCCGGCGGCGCCGGTTCGGCGGCCGGCGGCGCTTCCGCCGGGGGGGCCGGCTCGGGCGACGGCGGGGGTGGC
>JAVKFT010000014.1:0-203178 GCA_040223655.1 Thalassobaculaceae bacterium
CGGATCCCCGTCATCGCTCAACCGCTTCAGATGATCCGAGAGCCCAAACAAACCCGGCTGACCCATACCACCCTCCTGAAAAAGCCTCTCGGAAGGGAATCACATCTCACCAAAACAGGGGAGGTTTTTGCGGGTGTCCAGGTCAGTCCGAGCACCTGGCAGGCCCGGCGCTCGGAGATCCCGAGCCGATCGCGTACGTGGTCGACACACTGGCGGCGGCGCGAGGGGCTCAGAAGTTTCCCCGGGCCGCCTCCGACAGGATCTGCTTGTCCAAGGTCAGATCGGAGACCGCACGGCGCAGCCGCTCGTTCTCCTTCTCCAGATCCTTCAGACGCCGCAACTGATCGCCGTTCAACCCGCCGTACTCCTTGCGCCAGCGGTAGAACGTCACCTCGCTGACACCCAACTGTCGGATCGCGTCCGCCATCGACAGGCCCTGGCTGTGCAGAACCTCAGCCTGCCGCAGCTTGCCCACGATCTCCTCAGGTTTGTACCGCTTCATCGCCATATCAGGTCCTCCTTCCAAAACTTCAGGATGGACCAATTCAAGGGGGGAGGATCACCACCTGCGGCAGTTTGAAATCCTGACGATCATCGACCGCCATTCGAGCGGTACGGTGGCATGGTCTGCGAGGACGCGACGACAGTGGACAGACGCACGGTTAGGGCCAAGTTCGTATTTTCCGATTGGCCGCCCGATACCTACCCGTCATCAGACGCCTAGCTGACCCGATCGGTATATCGGAAGCATAAGCGCAAAGACTGTCCATTTCCCGCGCCAGCGATCATTCCTGAGTACCAGCCTGCCATGCTCGGCTCCCGCGCGTCTGAACATCCGTTCGGCGATGCTCCTTGCTACAGGCAGCCCCAGACCGCTGTGCCCCGTCTTTGTTGATACACCCTCATCAAAAATTCTGCCCGCCACACTGCTGTCAATTCCAGGACCGTTGTCAGCGCAACGGATACTCACCTCTCCGTTCCTGCTGCTTTCAGCTGATGCACTGAAACGGATCTTCTTTTCATCTCTATCACCGAAAGCCTCGATCGAATTTCTGAGGAGAATTGCAAGAATCTGCCAGAGACTGTCCCGCTGACCGGACACAAGCGGAAGTGTCTCTTGGGGGTTGTCGAAGGTGACCTCGACGCCAAGTCGGCGCGCGATACCACCGACCGTGTGAACAAAGTCATTAAGCTCATAGCGGATGTCCAGTTCGCCGGAACCGTAACGAACTGCGGTGCCGAAACGTTGCGCCATACCCGCAAGGTCACCGATCTGCTGGGCCAGACGCCTCAGTTCCATCGTCGTAGCTGAGTTCACAGCGTCTGTATTCTCAAGGTTTCCTATCTCGCGTTCCAGATCGGCTGCAATGTTCAACATTTCCATGGTGAAAATGCCCCCGGAGAGCGCAGCCCCGGCCATATCGACGAGCCCTTCCAGCGCGCCTGCGCGCCTCTGCCTCTCTTTCGTGTACGCTCTTTCAACAACATCAAGCATCGGCGAGAGCGCAACGCCGGCCTTCTGAGAAACACTGCGAGATTCGCGACGGACAGTTCGGATCGCCGCCTGAACTGCGTCCTCCTGTCCTCCGGTCGCCTGTCGCTCAGGGCTGGGAAGCTGGTCAGGGCCATGCCTTATCTCCCCGCGACGGTCCTCCAGAAAGTCGATCATATGCAGGACCAGTGAACGCATGTGCTGGAAGGCCTGGTTCTCCACCAGTCCGCCTCTGTTGGTCTGATCCTTCAGCAGTGGGTTATGTTGACCGGTGATCTCGACCTGACCCACGATCTGTGCAGTTCCCAACCTGTGTACAGGATTGTTGACACGTCTCTGGTCAAGCCGTAGCCAGTCGTCGTCCGGTTCACCGTAGGGCAGCACACGGAAACCATCACGGTAAAGGGCACATCCGGCCCAGGAGCGCAGCCACGCTCTCACATTCTGGACGCCTCCAGCCCGCTTCAGACTTTCCGTGTCCAGATCAAAAGCGTGCATATGCAGACGTACGGGACCACAGCTCCAGTCATGAAGAGCCGGTGCAGGCATCTCAACAATCTGCCCATTGAAGTCGTAGCGGACCGAGACGTTCCCATCGAACTCCGCGGTCAGTCGGTATGGAGAACGCGACAGATACCCCTCACCGAATTCCTCGGTATAGTCGGGGAAGTCGTCAGAGCTGATCCTCACGTCGAAGCCGTCAGGCCTGATAAACGGAGACCTCAGGCGCTGCATGCGGCTGCAGAGCCGACGGAAATCCCGTCTTGACCAGTCCTGTCTGAGACCGGTGATCCTTAACCTGGTACCACTCCCGTCGATGAAGACCTCCGGAGTTCGCTCCAACCAGGAACTGCGGATTTCGGATAGTGCCATGGTTTCGTCGTCGAACGCATCCCAATCAAAGGTGGCCATTATCTCCAGGTCAGATCCGGCCCGACGCGAGACCAGTTCGCACTTGCTGCCGAGTCGATCTACCGCAAACCGTCCGACACCTTTCTCGCCAAGCACCCGTCTTCCGAGGTGCGTGCTCCGGTGCCTCCGCTTGAAGGATCCCCCTGGCTGCATCCACCGCCCGACAAGTTCCTCCACTCCCATCCCGTTGCCGTCATCGCTGACCACGATCTCACCCGCATCAGCATCCTCGGCATTCACGAGAATTTCTACGATCTTGGCATCTGCGTCATAGGCGTTTTTGATCAGCTCCATGACGGCCATCACGTCATCGCGGATAAGCTCACCGCCAAGAAGCTTCAGAAGGCGCGCTCTGGGGGCGAACGCCGCCTCGCCCCTCCTCATCTCGGCATTCATTGCGCCGGCATCCGCTTCAGGTGACGCCTGACGGCTCCGGCAATGTGATAGGCCAGCAGCGGAGGTACCGCATTTCCGATCTGGCGCCACTGATCTCCTTGGGTGCCGGTGAACCAGTATGAATCCGGGAACGACTGCAGCCTTGCACCTTCCCGCGGCGTCAGCGAACGCACCTGATCCGGATGTATGTATCCGTTCCCGTCGTTCTTCAGATGAGCAACAACAGTACGGCTTGGCTCCGATAACTTGAGGCGATAATACTTATCGTGAAATGCATCTTTCCTATAACGCATCAAATCATCTCTTCCGTATCTGAATACAGCATCATATCCGTTCTCACCCTGCTCAAGAATCGAAAACAGTTCCAGATCACGGGAGTTATTGTAGCGGGCTCTGTGATTCACAAGAATTCTGTCGAAGTTTCTGATCGGAAATGATTTTGCAGTCACATAGTGCTTGAGCGCCCTCTCACTCTCATCGGCAAGATAGTGCGCCGTGGTGACCTCGTCTCCTCTCCCTGCACCGACCGGCGGCAGATCACTGATCGCCTGTCCAAGCGTGATTGGGGGGAGCAAGTCGTTTGCCGTTTCCGAGTATCTGGTCTGCCCTCGGTAGTCGGGAACAGGCATCGCGGGCGCGACAGGCCCCAGTGCGGCGACGAGGAACTTGCGGACCCTTCGCTGCGGCACCCCAAATGAAGACGCGTCGATTTCCCAGATGGCTGTAGAATAGCCGATCGATTGAAGCATCGATGCCGCTATGGACATGAATGACGGACCACCTTTCCTGGCAGTATCCATGCCCGGAACGTTTTCCATTACGGCCACCCTTGGCCGCAGCCTCATCGCAACTTCGATGAACTCCTCGAAAAGGAAGTTACGATCGTCATCCTCAGGGCGGAACCCAACAATCCCAAGTCGTGAGCGCAGTGCTCGCTTGGCATTCTTGCCGACCTTGGAGAACCCCTGGCATGGAGGTCCGCCAACCAGAACGTCAATGCGCCCACCCTCCAGTTCGTCAACGAGCTTCTCTTTGATGTTACTGTCGGTGATATCTCCGACGATGAGATCGGAACTGCTCAGCTGCGGATGATTCAGGAGAAATGTTCGGGCTGAAACCTCATCGATCTCCAATGCCCGCTCGATACGGAATCCGGCCGCTTCAAAGCCTTTGCTCATTCCACCGGCACCGCAGAAGAGATCCACGACCGTAAATTGGTCGCTGTTCCACGCTGCTTCTCTTGACGCTTCTCTGAACGAGCCACATAGGCGCGAGATAGAACAGCTGCCGCAGTCCGGCTGCTCCGAGAGGCAGATCACCGATGCAAGGCGACCAAGAACTCGAGCCAGAGCTTCAGAGAGATCTGGTGATACCAGCTCTTCGGGACGGTCGTATGCGATCGACCCTAAACTTTCAATAGTTCGATCGGCAAGGTTGATACGCTCCAGTACGTCGCGTGAAGCTGTCGGTTTGCTTGCCTCATCGAAGTCAGTGACCAACCGAGGACCTGACAGAAGCGGGTCTGCATCGAGAATACGGATTATCTCGCGAATTCGAGCGGTCACGAGGTCCACTGACCGAGTTGTTTCGGCCTCGGTCAGACCTGAAGACTCCGCCATCGCAGAAGCCAACGCTTTCCGCCAGCGCGAATGCGCGAGGCTGCTCTGCCGAGGGGAAGCAAGAAAGCTGGCCAGTTCCCTGGTGTCCCATGTCCATCCTGTGACCCGCTGGAGGGCCTCAACCTCTGCCACACGCTCCGTCTCGTCCTCGGGGACCGACGTATCTCTCGATGGCGACCTAGTGGACAAACTGTCCATTCCTAATTCCATACCAGTGATCCGCGGCTGCTTCTTTCGATCATGGATCTACACTTGGCGAGTTGGACGGCGATCGTATCCTGCCGAAGTGCTCATTTGCGACCCTCACCCGCTGAAATGGTCCACCAGTATGATTTGCAGGTCACCGTGAGAGGACCATCACCTTCCTCCGCACCGCTAAGAACGTCTTTCGCCAATATTTCAATACTATTCATCAGGAGCTGAAGGAAACTCGTAGCCATCCTTCTTCATCAGCTTCACCAGATTCGCGAAAGCGTTGGCGTCAGGCGTAGGCAGAGGCTGGCCTCTGGAAATCCGGTCGAGCGCTCTGTTGGAATTGGGTGAAAGAAACCCTCGTGACCTAGCGTATTCCCTGATGTCCTCGGACCGTGCGGTGCATTTCATTGCGAGGACTTCGATCCCGATATCCATGTCCACCGAACCCTGGTCTCTCGCGGACCTGACCCTATGCTTTCGCTCCTCTTCCGAGATGAGCTCGCGCTCGAGTTCTTCAGGTAGATCGATGTCCAGCGCCCGGACACGGGTCCAGCAAAGTTCACGCTTGGTATACTCTCCGATATTCTTGAGCTCGGGAGGGGCATTTCTGATCTCCGCTGCGACAACCGGCGCTATACGGGAAAGCGCCTCCTGCAGTCGGACACCTGGCGCCTGGGCAGCCCAGACAGCATCCAGATCGATGGTTCTCTCACTCTCTCTTATCCGATGGTTAAGATACGCAATGGTGTAGGTAACAGAAGGAGCCTTGTAGCCCCTGTCCGTCACATACCATTCCGACTGTCCGATCATGGCGTCGCACCATCTGAATATGATCGCTCGCGATACCATGTCTCGAAAATACTTCTCGTTGAAACTGGCCTCCGACTTTGTCCAACGCTCGCTGACGGACTCAGCGAAACGCATAAAACATTTCTGTGCACCCTGGCTGACGAAATGTGGCTTTCTGGCAAAAGTCAGCTGATACTTCGCCGCATCAGTCTTGGTAATCACCTGATGTTTCGGAAACTCAGTCTCGAACTTCTTTCTATTTGAACTGCTACCCTTGTTCTTTCGGTCCGCATACTGACCTCTGGCCCTCTCATAGAACCATCGGGTGGCATGGAGAGCTCCGTCTCTGACCGGCACCGAGAGCCGTCTTGAGAAACGCTCCATGCTGACGTGGAAGGGATGTCCAGAGAAGAAGTCCGCCTCGCTGATCCGGTTCTGGGTGTTTGCAAACCTGCTGATCTTCGGAACAATCTCTTCGACGTGCTCAGGGTCGACGACTGACAGTTTCATCTGCACGAATACTTCGCCGAGCTCGGCTCGCCTCAGATCTTTCGCATACAGGACCGAAGCAGTCGTCTGACCGCCGTTGACGATCTGCATGTCTCGTATTCCGGCAATTCCGAGCGACCCGTCCGCCCCCGAACGGGTTTCGATGCCGGACGCTGTCACTGTCAGTCCATTGTTGTAGGCGAAAAAGCGTTCGGGTGCGCCAGAGATGGTCTCGATGATGCCTCGGTTCACTTTCGTTTTTGCCTGCAGAAAGGCTCGGACATTCTGCTCAAGAAGACGAGCCCCATAGCGCCCGTAGATCTCCGCGAGAACCTTGCCCGGCATCGCAACGAGATACGACTCGTAGCCGTTACCTCCGCCGTATGCCTTGAGACAAGGCAACGGATTTCCATCATTGAGTTCGGCGATATCGATCTCAAGGGCTTCCGTTCCTCCGGCTGCCTTCTGAATGTCCGCATACCTGGAGAGATCCAGAATGCTGTATGTGAAAGTGCGACCGTTGTGTTCATCGGAATCAACTGTCTTCTTTCGAGTCGCCAACCTCGCATTGGACAGTATTACGATTCTGATTCGCGAGATCTTGGCCTGCTGTTCGTAGATCGGGTATGCGGCTTCAAAGGACGAACTCATTTCCTCGAGACTGCTGATGAATTCCGGCTTGAGAGCCGAATCAAAGAAACGTCTGGCTCTGCTGAAGATCTGACGGTACCCGGCTAGGTCGAGGGTCTCCATTTCGCCTGACTGACGGTAATCGCAGACCGCCAGATGAACTTCACGTCGTTCCGGATCGATGCACACTCCATCGATCCGGTACCCGTCCCGGCTCGTCTCACGTATAGCCGGCGTGTAGTCGAGATCAGGAAAATCACCGTTCTCAACTCCGGTATCGTGCATGATCCGGAAGAAGCACGCCGCCTTCAGATCGTTCGTTGCCGCGGCTTCGAGAGCGATCTCCTCCTCTAGTTCACTGAGAGTTTCCGACAGATCCGCTGCTTCCTGGTTTTCGGTCATCATTCCACCCAGACGCTCTTCTCATCTGTTTCAAATTCTGCGAGCGAGGCCACATCGAGGACGTAGCTCACATCCCTGATCCCGGCGGGAAGAACTGAAGGCACAAGTCTGGGGAAGCCATCGGAAACCCTGAAGAACTGACGCTGTCTGATGCTTCGGAGCGGTGTCGCGTACTCGACTCTCGGCTCATAGCCGAGCTCGTGAAATGTCGATCGGACAGTATCTCCGAGGGCCGGGCCTTCCAGATCAGCGGCATCGGTAACTTCGGACGCCAGAGAGAAAAGGGATTCTCCACCTTTCTCCTCGTCAACCTCACTCACAGACTGGACGCACAGACAGATATCGCCGGACGACGTATCAAGCTGTTCAGCCGACGAGATCTTCACACGTCGGTCTGAAGTATCGCGGAGAGTTTTGACCTCGATGAGCTTTCCGCCGGCGGCAAAGTCCTGCTCATCACCATAGGGACCACGCCATCCTCTTACCGAGGCGGTAACGCCGAATCTCGGGAACAGTATATCGCGCAGAAAAACGAGCTCTCCGAAGAGGCCCATCTGAACAGCCTGAGTAAGCAAAGGCGGCCGACCGGCCTTGAGCATGTTCTGCCACCTACGCAGCCGGCTCAGTATTACAGCGAGTGCGCCGGCCTGATCAGCCTTACTCAGAGACCTTGTAGCTTCCATCAGATTGGCACACAGGGCACCGAAGATGTCAGCCTGGTTGGTATCGGAGAGTGTGAGCTTGAGCTGCCAGACGCCAGGATCTGCCGGCTCGTGAACGACGCCGATACCTTCGGGATTCGGAAGCGTTTCGCCCGGATCGGAGACCTCAGAGCGGAATATGAAAAGATGTCTGCCCTGAAAGTCCCGGCCTCGGAAAAAGTCAAAAGGATGAGCTCTGTCCGCTCGCCGGAACTTCTCCGATTCCGGGCCCGTGGGAACTGCGATTTCGCTCCAGGCGTTTTCAGGCATCGCGATCCTCCGCCAGCGATTCCGCTTCATCATCTTCTTCGTCGTCACGGTCGAATGTCCGCAGCATCTCCAGGTAGACCTGATTGACCTTGTAGGTTCTCTCTCTCACCGGCCGACCCGTAGAAGGCAGCATGAAGCTCAGAGAAACGAGAGTTTCTCTGTCTTCCTTGAAGGCTGGTTCCTGATCCCTGATGTTGGCCACCTTCTTCCCCTTCTCGGTCCGCTGCTCTGGGACGATCGCCGTGAAAAGATGAACGAGCATCACCGGTCGAACCATGCGCGTGTAGAAATCTGCGGAAGTCACCCTTCCGTTTTTCCCGGACCCCTCTCCCTCCGCCGGGGGATCGATCCCCAAGGCCAGCAGTCCGATCCGCTCGTCGCCGGGGCTCGAAAGCCTGTTCTTGGCGGTCACGAGATAATCCGCACCTTTGATCTGTCCGACGCCACGGCCGCGTGGGGTGAAACGGTCCAGGTCCGGCGGATGGGAAACCGTCTCCGGTTCTCCATTGAAAACCAGCACGACATCCCATTCGGACAGCTCGGAACCGAGACGGTCGGCAACGTAGTCACCGAGAAGGCTGGAGCCATCCTGGATCTCCGCCAGATCACGGTGACGACCGGAGAAACCGAAACTCGTTATCATGCGATGAATGTCGCTGCCGTCCACATGGCTCCATAGCCAGTAGGGCTGACGGCCGAAGCCCCGTACAGGTTCCGGGAGCTTGGACAGGAACTCGTCGACAATCCTTCTGTTGCTGTCGAAGACCTCTCTTGAATTCGGAATGCTGTATCCCTCAACATGGCTGCCGGAATAGTCTTGGGCAATCGTGAGGGTTTCCGCGGAGCCCATCTTGTTGGCTGCCGTGATCTGGATGACGGCCGGACTGTGACGGACCTTCAGCCCGAATTCCTTGGGGGTGGCCCTGTTGCGCTCCATTCTCTTGATCTCGGAACGGAGCTCTTCGGTAGCCTCGGTGACGAAGTCGTAGTGGACGAGTGAGCTCGGAGCCAGGTACAGCCTGCACAGATCCTCATAATTGGGTCGATAGCCGAACCAGCGGGCCATCTGCATGAGGGTGTCCGAAGCGGAGGCGTTCCTGAGAATGTACGTCACGCTGAGCCCCTCGAGTGTGAGGCCACGGGACAGCGCCAGCCCCCCTATAGCTATCACATTCAGTCCCGCATCCCTGTTTTTCGAGTAGTCGAGGAGGCCGCCGCGCATATTGACGGTACGGATCACGATCGGGCGTATGGCTTCCGGGAGTACGGCCTGAACCTTGTTCCATTCAAATCCGCAGTCGGCATACTCCTCGAGAAAGTCCTGTTTCAGACTGTTCAGCCCCGCATCTCGGACACCTTCGGGACCGAGCCCGGAATTGGTTTCGACGGAAGCCCGAAGCTCTTCCAGATATTGGTAGACTAGGCCTTCGACATGTTCCTGAACATCGTTGAACCGGCTCACATTGATCATCATCGAGGAATGGCGCTTGCCGTCCCCTCTGAGGACACGGATAGCCCTCGAAAGAAGGAAGACACGTACCGCTGTTCTGAGGCTTTGGGGGAGCTCCGCAGGCTTCAGGTCTCTCCTATGCTTCAACGGAATCAGGTCCTCGAAATCGTTGAGCTCGCGAACCATCACGAGCCTCAGATCAGATTCGGGACTCTCATCCGGATCGGCGAAGATCCGTGAGGCACCGACGTAGTTGGACGGTGGATCCAGCGCCTTGATGAAGTTCGCCGGGAACAGGTCATCCCCGAGCATCTCGTCCTCACTTCGCGGATCGATGAAGATGTTCGCGAAGGGGGTCGCGGTGTAGCCGACGTACGAGGACTGGTCGAACAGAGCCAGGATCTCACGGATTGCTCCGTTGATTCCTGTAACCCTGTTGGGGCTGCGTGAGGTGTTGATCGACGCGTTGTCCGCCTCATCGTCAATGAGAAGGAGGGGATACTTGATCTTGCCACCCGGGTTCTGGTGGACAAGCCAGTCGCGCAACCTCTCGAGAGTTATCTTGTTCTTCTTGGTGACAAATATCATCGGCTCGGAGAGCGAGGCGAGACTCACGCCCTGGACCCGGGCCACCGCAGCGCTGAAATCACCCTCACGCGATGTGCCGTATGCAGGTGTCCTGAGCGTTCCTGTACCGTACCGGCGTATCGGCATTTCCTGTTTGGCACCCTGCTGAAAGACCGACTGCTGACCGATGAACGTCTCGTCGAGACGCTCCTGGGTCTGGGTCCTGAGCGAGTTCGTGATGCCGGCGAGCAGGATGATGATCTTGTAGCCGGCGTCGGCCGCCTTGCAGATCAGCGCCGAATAGTTGGTCGTCTTGCCCGACTGTACATGGCCCAGAACCATGCCCCGTTTCTTCCAGGCATTCTCGTCCGCAGGATTCCCGCAGAAGTCCAGAACCTCGTCCGTGACCTGATCGAGCATGTTGACGACTCGGCCCGGCAGACTTCCGGTTTCGAGGTAATATCTCTTCAGTCGGTTCCAGTAATAGAAGTCGATCTGGTTGTTGCGTTTTCTTTCATCGAGCCACGGAACATGCTCGTAGTCGGTGACGGTTGCCCCACGGGTCTGCGTGATGTCGAAGCTCTCCTCGAGTATTCTGGCAATGCTCTCTCTGTCCTCGTCACTCAGGTGGCTGAATGGAGAGGCAGCGATCATTTCGCGGATTGCCGTGTGTGAGACTTCGTCACGGTTCGAGAGGCCGATCCGGAAGAACGCGATTTCCTGCTCAAACGCCATCACCGAGCCATCCCATTTCCCCGAGTACCTCCTCGGTCACGGTCATGTTTGAAGCGAAGGGTTCAGTTTCCCCGAGGATCCTTCGGAATTCACGGATGTCTCCGCCGGCGAGAGCAAGCAGCGCCGGGGCACTGTCACGGACATACTCGCGGAAACTGGAAGCATTGGTCTCTCCGGCCACAATCCGATCCTCCCGGTTCTGCTGCTCCTGCTGGATCTGCGCGATCGGAACCGACTGTTCGATCATGCCGAGAACGGATGCCAGGCTCCTTCCGTCTCCCGGATTCCGAGAGAGGCCCTTGATAAAGGGATGATCACGGTTGATGCGATAGACGATGGATCCCCCCGACATGCTGCGGTGCCAGACGGCCATGTCGCTCTGACGACCTGTCCTCCGCGGCGTCCGCCGGTAGGGCCTGATCCCTACGGATACCAGCTTCTGGACAACGGCCCTGAGCCGCTCCCTCAGAAACTGGGGTGGCTGAGCATCGGATTTGTCGACAGTTATCTTCCATTCGCGATCCAGGCTGTTCGGAATGTCTACGCTGATCCGCACCAGCTGGGAGAGCTCACCGTGGCGGATAAGCCTGAACCACGTTCCATGAATGATGAGTCGGTTTGCCCGGTACACGTAGAAACCCTGATTGCGGATCATGCCCTGACTGCCCTGCAGTCTGTTGTGATCAGCGGCCGCAACCTTTCCGAAATGCGGCAGAATATAAGGCCGGACGCGGATCACGCCGCCCTCGCGGATCGGCAGGATCTCCTCGTCAAGCGATTGGGTCGCGCTGTGGCTTCTCATGAAGGGATCGAACCGGTCGAGCGGCGTGCCGTTGAAGCTGATGTTTATCCGCCGCGCGCCGTCGCTGCCGTCGATGAACCTGTGAAAGACGAGCGCCAGCTGCTCCCTGGCTCCAGCGACCATCCGATTGAACTCGTCCTGACTGACCGTGCCATCTTCACTCAGGCGATCGCAGCGGGACCATATCACCTCGGTCCCGGTTCCCTGGGTCAGTGAGGGGGAACAGAGCTCCCGACACGTATCTTCGGAGAGCACCTCCATTCTCCATCCGTCGAGATTCTCGAGATCCCAGCGGGCGCCCGTAAGGCCCTTGCCGTCGGAAGAGATCACCGTGAGCACGAGGCACTGGGAAAACGACGCTGTCTTCATGCCCCAGCCGAAACGGCCGAGATCGTCGGGAGCCCTCTCCTCCCGCGGATCCCTTGTCGCCGGGCGCATCGCGTCACGCAGCGTCTCCGCTGACATTCCGTGGCCGTCGTCCGAGATCTTAACTTCGGGATCGCCGTCCCCTCGAACGCACCGGAGAGATATGGTTCCAGCACCGGCATTGATAGAGTTGTCGATCAGGTCGGCGAGTGCCGCAGCGAGGTTGTAGTTGCCGAAGCTCCGCGCCGACATCATCAGGGATGTAGCGTCCGGCGGATTGTTGATGAATTCAGACAGGATGCCCCCCCAAAGCGCAGACCCTGAATTGAGCGCAGGGTCTCAGAGCCTACTTAAGTTTGCAATGGGTGTTCTGAAGCTCTACCGACAACCAGCTGCGTTGCAGCGTTCTGGCCGCCGAACCGCTCCGCGGCTGCGTCACAGGCCGGAATTCTGCTGACAGGCGATCAGCAGGCCTTCCTTCTGGCCACATCCTAACGAACCGAAGGTTGCAGCCGTCACCGCTGCCATTCAAAGTGCCGCTCTTCGCGATGCACCGGCAAATTACGAGGTGATCGAAATACGCCGCTGACCTGTGGGGCCGCCAAGCTTCCATCCGGCCATGCTCGGGGCTCAGGTCAAGGGGAAAAAACGTACGACCGTCAGGTTGGAACATTCTGGATCGGCACTCTCGACATAGGCGGAGCACTCATCGCGGCTGGACGGGCAAGGGACTGCCCGAGATACAGTGCCGGCAGATACTCGGCGCTTGAAGAGCAGGGCAGCAAAGGTCTGCTGCTGCCCGGATACTGTCGCTGACGACCTTTCGGCCCGCCCAGAGCGTCATTCGGGAAGAACTCCTCTCTGGTATCGTTACGTCCGAATGAGCATGACCGCGGTGGTTCGAATTGGAGTACCAGAACATGTCCTCGCGTTGGAGCTTTCCCGAGCTGGACGGGATAGTCATCAGAGAAGAAACCGGCGAGTGGAGCCACGGATCTTTCCTGTACGACCTCGAAGCCGAAGAACCTGTCCGGGAAGTCTGGCATCAGGCCCGGCCATCTGAGCACAATCAGAACAGTCAGGATTGGGAGCGCTGGCTCGAGTACCTGCAGTCGGACGTGGATGCTGGACCGACCCTGGTCGAGACATCCAAATACGAGGCCATCAAGAATCTATCTGAAATCAAAGGAAGGCAGACGGCAAAAAAAATCCAGGGATATACTGAGCCTCACGGTAATCAAAAACAATGGGACTCCAAATATCATGATATCGTAACACGATATTTCTGGGCACCGTCAGACTTCGACTTGAAGTCAATCAAACTCAACAAGGAGCAGAGGATCTATCTGACTGAACAGGGACTGATACCCCGTGGACAGGCGCGGATCTACGCCCGAGCCGGTGGCGCAATCAGAACGACACTCGATCGAGTGCATACTACCGAAGAGCCGCTGAACGACATTCTCAATATCTTCCTCGGGATTGCGCCGGACAACGTGCTGTCTTCAATGTTCTTCGACCCCCTCGGCTTCATCGAAGATGGCGTAATTCAGTCTGTCGGTCGCGAAATCGCTGACCGCTTCGGCTTCGGCCGGAGTAACGTCACACAACCGGACGGATTTCTGCTCTCCAGGTCTTCGGCTGTATTTCTCGAGATCAAGACCGGCAGCAACTCGAGCCCCAGTCAGCTGCTCAAATACCTCGCTCTGGCTGTCCTCGAGGAACAGGTGAGCGGCAGGAAGCGGCAGCTCGGACTGCTGTTCATCACTCCCCGGAGCGAAGGCGCGCATTTCTGGCCTCAACTCGGGCTTCACGGACCGGAGATTCCAGATGGCCATATCTCCCGACCAGGCGGAACGGAACTTAACCCTCACGTTTCCAGCATCCTCGAAAACTCCAGGAAACACATGGAGAGCGTCGCTTCACGAATCGCACTCGCTCACCTCTCCTGGACGGACCTTGTGAAACAGATTGATGCCATGGTCGCGGCAACGGATCAGCAGAGCCCGGGCGGGCAGGCGATCACCCGACTGCTGTCCGGTCTTCGTCACGCCATCGTGTGTCACAGACGCACGGGTGCGGGTCACCTAGGGATCTGACGAGCATGTATCGCCGTTGCTGCGTCCTCATCCGCTAAACGGCCCGGGGGTCGGTTGCGGTCCGGATTTTAAATTTAGCCGTGGATTGGCTTAAACATTCGACAGGAACAGCGATCTCTCTGATTCTCTTGAGAGAATCTGAGGTCTGGATCGATAGCGAGGAACGGCCCGCTCCCACAGCCAGATAAGACAGCGAGGTGTTCAATCATTCCGCCGTTAGCGAGCGGAGATCGCAGACTCAGCGCTGGACCTCGGTCAGTCGGGGACGGTCGGTACACCCAGCAGTCCCCAGTTCGGCTCTGCTCACCGCTACCCTGCAGCCGCTTTGGGGCGGAACAGAGAGGACGCCTGTTCCAGAGTCCGCCGGATCTCTCCGGCTACAGCTGCGGCGAGAAGAGGCGGAACCGCATTCCCGATCTGCCTGAATGCCGCGTTCATGGCACCTGAAAATCTGAAAGCATCTGGAAATGACTGCAGACGTGCTGCCTCGCGAACCGTGATCGTCCGTGCCTGGTGGCTATCATAGTGGATATGGGAGTAGGTGTCCTTGCCGATATGCGCCGTGAGCGTCCTAGACGGAAGGTCCCGGCGTAGTTTCCACCATTTATTGGTAAATTTAGCTGGATCATATGGAGGAACAAACCGGTCTCGCTCCGCCTCCCAGAGCGCGGAACCGGGTGCCGGAAATGAGCGGCCAGCCTCGGTCTCCCTTTCGACATGCTCCAGGAACAGCCGTTCAGCAGTTCTCCGGGCTGCAGGATACTCATCGCCTTCATTCATCGCAGCAAAGATCCGGTAGTCGCGTGGCAAACGCCGCGTCACATGGGCATCCGTCGATGTCCCCGCCGTACGGTTGTTCCAGCTGCGCATCAGGCGGGCGTAGTCCGACGCGGGCGCATCCTCTCTGTAAGCGACGGGCGTCCCGATCGGTCGCCGCCCCTCCGCAACCGTGTCCCTGAGGTGCTCTGTGATCGTCGGGAGATCTCCGAGCGCCTGCTCCGCTGTGACAGCAGCAGGGAGACCGGGATGCGGCTCACGTATGTCCGAGAAGTAGGTGTCTCCGCCGAACAGACCGCTCATCAATCCCAGTGCGTGAGCACGGGACTGACGGTAACCGGAAGGGAGCTCAATCCAGTTCTGCGGCTCCGGGAAGGAGAACGCGGCCCGCACACTGCGATGGATGGCGACAATGAAGCATCGCTCGCGCATCTGAGGAACGCCGTACCAAGCCGCATTGAGCAGCGTATACCTGACTGAGTATCCGTACTGCCGGTCGAGGACACTGCAGATCTCCTCCGCAACGTTTCGTCCGCCGTAGTTGAGAATGTCCGGGACGTTCTCGATCAGAATCGCAAACGGCTCGACTGTCGCAACGTAGTCCAGATAGCTTCTGTAGAGTTCCGCTCTAGGATCTCTCACGTGAGCCTGCGGGTCCTCGGCGATCTCCCGAAGCTTCGCGCGGCCGATCCGTGCGAAGGCCTGGCACGGAGGGCCTCCGACCAGCACATCTATATCCGCCTTCGGGTCGTCTACGCCCATGCGGCTCAATGTGAAAGCGGGATCATCCGTGGCGTCGGCCGCATCAGCGCCGGGTGTCCTGTCACCCTGATCCCCGTGGAAGGCCCAACGATGGGTTCGCGATGCATGCAGATCGGACTCCACGCCTCCGAGGATCTCAAAACCGGCCCGCTCAAACCCGAGAGATATACCGCCGCAACCGCAGAAAAGGTCCAGCACGCGCGGTCTGCCACCGGCCGCCAGTCTCGCAAGTCTCGCATCGATTCTACGCGACATCTCGGTCTCGGTGCATATCGCCAGCCATGTCTTGTGCCTCAGGGTACATTACAGTTGTTTCGATGCGCGTGCCAAACGCGTTGGGGAGATCTGTTCGAGTTCTTGGCATAACCGCTGAAGCAGTGTGTCGTGGTCCCTGATTTCGCATTCCCAGACGACGACCACATTCCAGCCTAGTTCCGCCAATTCGCTGTGCACCCTGCTGTCCCTGCATACATTGGCCTCAAACTTATTGAGCCAGAAATCCCGTCGGGTCGACGGCACCGTTGCATGACGGCAGCCGGGGTGGCGATGCCAGAAACAACCGTGCACGAATACGACCGTTCTACGGCCAGGTAGGACGATGTCCGGGGTCCCGGGTAGCTCCCGTCGGTGCAGACGAAACCGATACCCGGCACGGTGAAGGATACGTCGGACCGCCAATTCTGGCCGTGTGTTTGCACGACCGATCCGTGACATATTCCTGCTTCGCTGTGATTTTGTGAGCCGATCGACCATCAGTGATTCGCGTTGACTGTCCTCATACCTTTGACCGCTGTCATCCCGCCTGAGGACGGCCGCCTCTCTCGTCACTTTCGAGATGGAGCGATTCGCAAGCTGCGTGATCTGAGAGCGCTCACCAGACGAATCGAACCTCGATGAACTGATTGCTGGTGGACCGTACGTCAACGATACGAACGTCTAAAGAGTCGCTGATTATCGATCGCGTCTAATAGCACTGCTCTATGGAGAGGCTGCGTTAGCGAGGTATAGAACGACCAGCCCCGAACTGGTTGTCCAAGTTGGTCCGTCCCGGATGTCCTTGACTGCTCTACGGAGCCGGCCGGCCATCACGGCTCCCACCGTCGCACGGTTTCCCTCGGCAGGATCGGCAGCTGCTTGCGACGACGGAACTGTCGCCGGTGACCCCGCCTCAGCCTTACGGACTACGGTCTTGGGTTTGGTCACGCCGCACGATACCCGAATTCGCTGTGTATGCCGCCGCCATAGTACCGACCATACATAGGTATTCACGACGAGCGTTGACAGATCACATCCGCTCACGGTGCGCGGCAGCAGCCAGTCTCTTCCGCGCCACGCGAAACAACAAGTGTCTACCTAGATCTCCCTACTCGATGTCCTGGACAACATCCACCGTAGCCTCAAGCCCATGGAGCGGATATCGATCATAATAACATAACAATGTGGCCGTTACATTTCTTCAAAAGACTGAACTAAGTCGAGTTCTGGGATGAAGCACCCGACGATCACGCCCGTCACCTGAGCCTTACTTTCCGACCCTGCATCGAACCGACTGCCCTCTCGCCAGCCATCGCCGAGCGGCAGGTAGGCAGAGAGCATCAGGTCATCCGATCTCAGCGTAAGCCCCAAGCCGCCGTCCGTGTCTTCGACAAGTTCTCGGACCGAGACCTCGACCAATCCAGACCGAAATCGGTGAAGGACGAGCCTCACGCCAGGATCTAAGTCCTGGTCATAGGACTCGATTGTACGCGCTAGAAGCAGAGAGCTGCGAGGGTAGACCTGGGACATGGATCGATCCCCCATCCTCAAGCCAAAAGCACCTCTGCCGCTGGAAAGAGGAATGGGAAACGCAGTCCTGAACTGATCGAAAGGCAGCAGGTCCGCGGACTCCCGCCAGCGCGACACCTCGGCCAGAGACTTGACCGTAACCGGGCACATATCAGACGAGGAGGACAACGACCCCTCACCCAAAATATCAGCCATCGTCGCACCGGGCACGGTCGCGACCAGCGCCTCGTAAGTCTCCGTGCTCAAACTTAAGCTTCTACCGGCCAGGAAATTGTAGATCGCATTCGCGTTCTTGAACCCAGCCCTGACCGCCATCTCCCGTGGATTGGTGTTATGCGCGTCGATGAAACGACGCAGCGCACGACGCCTGTGTTCAGCTCGCGCGCCTCCTGATCTGATCATCCCATACACTCCATGTTGTGGTTCGTTATCAGAATTGAAGATTATTCTGTTTGATCAACATATTCGCAGAAGAAGAAAGCATGTCCCGCATCCGCAAGAAGCAAGATCCAAACACCACCTAAATAGATGCGAACATCGGAGATACCCGGGCCTAGCTCATGAAGAACGATCGCTCGAAGCGCAAAGTATCGCGAGCCTGGGTCCTTGGTGTGAACACGATCCGGGACCTTTTCAACCCGCACTTCATTCCGACCTTCGACACACTGCGTAAGCTCGCGACCGCGCTCAGCGATCAGCCGCCAACCTGAAGCCTGGCACCAAACATATTCGTGTGTATAGTTCACAATACAAAACCGCCTGAATGGTACAAAAAATGACAGGCCTCCAGATGATGCTTGGACCTTGACCCGCCCCCCTCCGCGGCGGGCCAAGCCCAGTCACCTCGAAAGCGAACTCCAATCGAGCTTGGTCGCGGCGTTCAGAGCCGCGATCCCAAAGCACAAGGCCCTGGTCCAAGCGATCGGGAAGGGAGGAGTTCGCTCGAAGGTCGACGCCGCAATCATGGTCGAAGAAGGGTTGATGGCCGGGACCGCCGACCTGCTTATCCCGGCTCGCGGCGGCGTCGCCTACTTCGTCGAGGTCAAGCTGGAGGCGGACAAGCTCGGCAGCATCCGCCGGACGATCCCGAGCGACAAGCAGGTCGAGTTCGAGAAGAAGGTCGCGGGCCTAGGTTTCGCCTACCATGTTGTCCGGAACATGGACCAGTGGCTAAACGTGCTACCAGGCCCAAGGCAAATCATCACATAATAATTGACAATACTTATCGACCTGGACCACCTTGCCAGAATGAGTGACCCCCCGCCGGGATCAAACGAGGAACCCGGGTCTTACGCCATCGTCTGGAACGATGCCGCGCTTCCGCCCGATCAAAATCCAATAAGTCGCTCTATGACCGTCCACGAGATACTGGGCACATGACATGACCGCCATCTCCCGCGTCGAATCACAAATCTTCCGTCGTCTGGCCGCCAACCCGGCAGAAGATGGAACGTACCGTGCATCGCTCTCCGAAATCGCGGCCGGCAGCTCGTTCAAGCGCCGCTGGATCATCTACTCCCTTCAGTCCCTGGTCGACCGAGGCCTGCTCGAGAAGGTCGGGTCCGGGCGTAGCGTCGCTTACCACTTTTTGGTTGAGGTAAAAATCAGCAAAACTCGCGTCAAGATTGGTGCACTTGCAGAGTGCAGCAATGCACCAACCATAACGAGAAATGATCTATCAAGATCGTCTGATTTTATTTCTAATCGAAACCTTAAAGAAAACAATGAAATAATTGATATTTTTTGCGATTATGATGGTGCAGCGATACACCATCTTAAGGTTGTAGATAGCGGTAAGACTGACCTCGGCCTGATTTCTAATCCCTCGCGCGCGAATAATGAAACCTCTTCCTCACTTCGTTCGTCAGAGGTTGAAGAAAGGTCTTCGCTTCGCTCAGACCTCTTACCCCCTCAAAGAGAGGCTCCCCCGCCGTCGACCCCTAGCGTGGAATTGACCGACAAGCTCCGTCGCTGGGCTGAGACCGAGGGCGTCCACCCGGCGAACGTCGAGGGCATGTTCGACCGGTTCGCGACGTGGCATGAGCGCAAGGGGACGAAGCCTGGGCGAGCACGCGACCTCGCTTGGCTTCGATGGATCGAGAAGGCGAAGGAGTTCGAACCCGAGCTGTTCGCAAAAGCCGGCCCACCGCCCGCGTTCGGAACCGGGAAGTTTTCGACCCGAAAGACCGGCGCCACTGCCCGCCCCGATTTGCACAAGCCCGACTACTCGCTGGAGAAAATTCGGAAGCTGGCGTCTAACCCGTTCGGGACCGGATACTTCAACCCAGCGTCCGTGCCCGTCGACGAGGAAACCCGCGTCGCTCGGCGTGGTCCGAGCGAGAAACTGGACCTCAGCATCGACCGCCAGCTTGAACGCCTGAAAAAAATCTGTTGACCCAATACACATTATCGTGTGTTTTTCATCGAGATGAACATGTTCAACCCAGAGCGACCGCCAAGCAAACCGGGGAACTTCAAGTTCCGATGTCCTGAGTGTTCGCATCGGCGAAAGAACAAGGCGGATACGCCGCTATCGGTCACGGTCGGGCCGAAAGAGCGCGGACGCTTGGAGCTGGAGGCGGATGAGGCCGTCTGGCTCTGTCACAACTGCGGATACCAGAGGATCAAGACCGATGAACGAGCACCTCGTCGCCAGCCTAAAAGCAAGAGATGTCAACGCTGGACTAAAAGTGCATCATCTAGGTGGCTACGGAATTCGCATCATGAAACGCCGCACGGAGATTCTGGCCGCGGCAATCTCCGCGCTCAGTTTGGCCGCGTTCAAGGCCGGTCAGTTCTTGGTCGAGATCGTATCGATCTACTTAAAGCCTCTGGTCACGCTCGCGCCGTTCTACGTCTGGCTGACGATGAACGCGGTGGTCAGCCTGTAGCTGGCACTTCCCCACACGTTTGGGAGGTCGGGGTGACCGAGAACACGTCTCTTACCGTCCAGGAGGTCGCTGACCGTTGGCGCTGCGACTATCAGGTTGTCGCGCGCATGGCTCGCCAGCGTAAGATCGCGGCGTTCAAGGTGGGTCGCCTCTGGCGGATCCCGCTCTCAGCGGTCAAGGAGCACGAATCATGCAATTCGATCTCAAACTCTACCGAGGAAAGTGGGCAGCCGTCTGGGTCGACGACCAAGGAAAGCGGCGACGAGCGAGTCTTCGTACTGCCGAACGTGAACTAGCGGTCCAGCGGCTCGCAGATCTACGAGCGAACGCCAACCGACCGCGGACCAACACGATTGAGGCCGTCATGCAGGCGTACATCCAGGACAAAGGCTCAGAGCGCGCGAGGTACTCTCTGATCGCACTCAAGCCGTTCTGGGGCGCGCTCAGGCCGGATCAGATATGTCCGGAGCTGTGCCGCGACTACATCGCCCAGCGCCGATCTGCGGGCGCCGGAGACGGAACCATCCTGCGCGAGATGACCGACATGCGGTCATCCGTTCGCCGTTACGCGAGCAATGCAGGTGCGACGTTCGACATGCCGTCGAGCCCGCCGCCGAAGGACAGGCATCTGACCCGCGACGAGTATCGATCGCTGCGCGAGGCCGCGCAGTCGATCCCGCACCTGTATCTGTTCATCGAGCTGGCGCTGGCGACTGGTGCTCGCTCGTCCGCCCTGCTCGGCCTGACCTGGGGGCAGATCGATTTCGATCGCAACAGGATCGACCTCGGGATCGGGGCCAAGGGCAAGGGGCGGGCCATAGTGCCGATGACCAAGACCGTGCGCCGCGCGCTCGTCGCCCAGCAACCGCGGGCGGAGACCGTGTTCGTGGTCGAGTACGCCGGCCGTCAGGTTGGGTCGGTGAAGAAGGCATTCAGATCGGCAGCCGATCGCGCGGGGCTCAAGGGCGTCACCCCACACGTGCTGCGTCATACAGCCGCCGTCTGGATGGCGGAGGCCGGTCGCCCGATGAGCGAGATCGCTCAGTACCTCGGCCACACGAGCGAAAAGGTGACGTTCCGGGTCTATGCCCGGTACACGCCAGAGTATCTGGCGGAGGCCGCGAGCGCGCTGGAGATCGACTGAACAGGCAGTGCTCTTTGGTTCAACTGAACCAAGGACCGTGAACACAAAGAGTTCAGAGCGTGAACATAGAGACTACGAAAGAACACGTAAACTCAATAAAATCAACAGTTTACACCCAAATAACTGCCTTCACACGGCAGGGGTCGCTGGTTCAATCCCAGCCGCGCCCACCATTTTCTTTAAAAACAGTTTAGAGCCGCCTCAACGCTAGCTTGGCCGCCGGTCGGTCCGCCGATGCGTGGGCGGGAGCTTTATGCGGTCACGCTCCGGGCGCTCCGCCGGCCGTCAGCCGGTGAAAAGTGCGACGGCGGCGAGCGCGACGACCGCGATCACGCAGGACACGGCGAGGACGACAAGAACGGGGCGGCCGGGGCGGCCCTGACGGGCTTCGTCAGGGGAGAGTTTCGCCGCTTCGTCTGGGGAATTGTCGGTCATCGGGGCACTCCTTTTCAGGCGTTTCAAAACGATGCGTGAGCCCTACCACCTAAGTCGCCCGAGCGATCTGTCGAGGGGGGCGCCCGGAAACGGATCGGCGAGAAAGCCCGGAGATCTGGAACGATGCCGGGACGAAGATCCGGTCGAGACTCGGGGCGAAACCCGTCCCGACTCCGCAGGATGCCGGGGTCTGCCGCGTAACGCCGGACCACTAGACGGCGCGGAAATCACCCGAGCGCTGACGCGTCGTCACGCCGGCGCCGATTTCGTCCCGCCCAACATTTGCGCAGGCGACATCGCCCGAGGACAGACCTCGGCGGATCAGGTCGCGGATCGAGGCGGCCAGGCTCGGCATCCGGTGGCTGTAGCGCCAGTCGTCGATCGCCTGGAGCTCATCCCTGTCGAGCATGATCTGCAGGCGAACACTGCGGAGGGCGGGCAGCTCGGAGACGGACATTTGGCGTCACTCCAGAGGCGGACCGGAGCGGGTCCGCGCGGCCGGCCCATCAACGGTCCATTCCGATCTCCAGTCAAGCGCCGCATCGCCGTCAGGCATGCCGGAAAGGCGGGTTTCGCTGCCTAACTCACAGCAGTTGCGTCTTCCCACGCCCCGTCGACGCTCCTACGGTGCGCGAACGCCCGGAGCCCCACGAAGACACGCCCCATGGATCTGCGAGAGGAACTCAGGAACGCGACACGGCCGCGTCATGCGGAGGTGGAGCGGCTCTTCGAGCCGGTCGATATCGGAACCGGGGCGGGCCTGCGGCGTTTTCTTCTCGCGCATTACGCGGCCGTGACGCCGATCGAGCAGCGCCTGGGGCGGATCGTCGACGGTCCGCAAGCCGGTTGCTGGCCGTTCCGGCTGAGCGCTTTGCTGGACGACGACCTGACGTCACTCGGCGTCAGGCAGCGTCCGACCATCATGCGGGCGGACCTCTCAGACGCGCACCCGCTAGGCCTCTGCTACGTCCTCGGCGGCTCCCGCCTCGGGGCACGGCTGCTTCTGCGACGGCTTTCGGAGACGGTCGGATCGAGCACATTCCGTCCGCGCTATCTGACCTCCGCGCCGGACGACGCCATCTGGGCGCATACGCGCTCGCTGCTGGCCGCCGCCGGCGACGCGGGCGGCTACCGGCAGGCTATCGGCAACGCCGCCGAGCTCGCCTTCTCCGCCTTCGCGGAGGCGTTGGCGTTGGTCGAAGACTCACGGGAGACCGACGATGCCCTCGCCGTCTGACCCGCAGCCCGATATCGATCTGTCGCGCTGCGAGGCCGAGCCGATCCACCGCCCCGGCCGCATCCAGTTCTTCGGATTCCTTATGGCGGTATCGGCGGACTGGGTGATCACCCGGGTCTCCGAGAACACCGGCGCCTATATCGGCCTCGAGCCGGAAGATCTGATCGGCCAGGACCTGAGCGCCGTCCTGAGCCGCGAGACGATCCACAACATCCGCACCCGCATGCAGATGCTGCAGGGCCCGGACATGGTCGAGCGGCTGTTCCGCGACCGGAGTCTCGACAACCTGGACCGTGACTTCGACATCTCACTGCACGTGTCCGGCACCACCACAATCCTCGAGTTCGAGCCGAGCAGCGACGGCACCCAGGACTACGCCGCCTATGTCCAGCCGATGATCAACCGCGTATCGCGCCCGGAAACGATCGAGCAGACCTGCGACGCCGCGGTAAAGGCTGTCCGGGCGCTCACCGGTTTCGACCGGGTGATGATCTACCGATTCCTGGAGGACAGTTCCGGCGAGGTGATCGCCGAGGTCCGCAACCCAGGCATGGAGAGCTATCTCGGGCTACGCTACCCGGCGTCAGATATCCCGCCCCAGGCCCGGGCGCTATACCTGCGCAACACGCTGCGGATCGTCTCGGATATCCAGGCGCCGACCGCCGGCATTGTCCCGGAGTTCGATGCGGCAGGTGCTCCGCTCGACCTCTCTCTGTCCAGCCTGCGTGCGGTCTCGCCGGTCCATCTGGAGTACCTGGCGAACATGGGCGTCCAGGCGTCCATGTCGGTCTCCATCGTCCTTCGGGGCCGACTGTGGGGCCTCATCGCCTGCCATCATTCGAGCCCGCGGATCCTGAGCTTCCAGGCGCGCTCGGCCACGCAGATGTTCGGCCAGTTCTTCGCGCTTCTTCTCGAGAAGAAGCAGAACGAGGCGTGGCAGAAGATCCGCGAGCGGGCCCAGGACGTTCATGACAGGGTGGTCGCCCGTCTCGCGGAGGGAACCTCGATCGCGCAGCAGTTCGCCGAGCTGTCCGAAATGATACCCCAGGTGATCCCCTGCGACGGCGTCATCGGCTGGACGGAGGGCGAGTTCAACAGTGCGGGAGCCACGCCGTCGGCGGCGGAGTTCGAGGAGCTGCTGCCGTTTCTCCAGGCGACGACGTCGAACCGGGTTTTCGTCACCAAGCGGCTGGGCCACCTCCTGCCGGGCGGGATGTCGGCACCGGCGGCGATGGCCGGGATGATGGTGATCCCGGTCTCGCGAACCCGCCCGGACTACATCGTGCTGGTCCGGCGGGAAGTGACGCAGACCGTGCGCTGGGCCGGCGCGCCCCACAAGGCCGTCACCGTGTCCGACGACGGCGCCCGGCTGTCGCCGCGCACCAGTTTCGCCGCATGGCAGGAGATCGTCCGCGGCCGGAGCGAGCCCTGGACCGAGAGCGAGGTCCGGGCCGCCGAGTCGCTGCGCGTCACGCTGACCGAGGTGATCCTAAAGATGTCCGAGGCGGCCCTGGCGGAACGGACGGCCGCCCACGAGCGCCAGGAAATCCTGATCGCCGAACTGAACCACCGGGTCCGCAACATCTTCAACGTGATCCGCGGGATCTGGTCGCAGAGCGCGGCCGCCGGCAACGCCGTCGACGGCCTGAGCGATACGGTCGGCGGTCGCATCCAGGCGCTGGCCCGGGCTTACGACCAGGTGACGGAGGTCGACTGGCGCCCGGCCTCGCTTTACCGTCTGCTGCACACGGAGCTGGCGGCCTACTGCACAGAGGGTGACGACCGGCTCGATCTCGCCGGACCGGACGCCCTGTTGCTGCCCAATGCCGTCTCCGCCGTCGCGCTCGTGATCCACGAGCTGACCACCAACTCCACCAAATACGGCGCCCTGAGCGTGCCGTCGGGTCGGGTATCCGTCGCGACCGAGGAGACCGACGACGGCGCGATGACCGTCGTCTGGCGCGAACACGGCGGTCCGACGGTGGCGGCGCCGACGCGCACGGGTTTCGGCACGACGCTCATCAGCAAGTCCGTGCCCCACGAGCTCGGCGGCACCACGACCCTGCGCTATCCGGAAACCGGGCTCGAGGCAGAGATCACCGTCCCCGCCCGCTTCGTCGCCGAGATCGTCGCGCGGCAGGAGCCCGCACCGCCCCGCCAGGTCGAGGTCCCCGCCCCGACCCGGACCGTCAGCGGGTCCGCCCTCCTCCTTGAAGACAACCTCATCATCGCCCTGGCGACCGAGGAGATGCTGCGCAACGTGGGGGCCGACCATGTCCGGGTCTGCGCGAATGTCGGCGCGGCGCTGAAGGCCATCGACGACGGTCCGGTCGACTTCGCGGTCCTCGACATCAATCTCGGGGCAAGCCATTCCGGGCAGGTCGCCGACGCGCTCCGGACCCGGGATATTCCGTTCATCTTCGTCACCGGATACGGCGACAGGATGCCGATGCGGGATCGCTTCTCCGACCGGCCGGTTCTGCAGAAACCGTTCGCCGAGGAACGTCTGGCCGCCGCCCTGGCGCGGCTGACCCTCGGCCCGCAACACTCCTAGAGAAAATCACGATCAGATGGAAACATCTGGTCGTGTGAATTTGCTCTATCGTTAATGAGTTAGAGGGCGATTCACGGTTCAGATCGATTCGATCTGAACCGATCGCGCTCTAGACAGGTACCGTCACGGGGGGTGGGTCGGCGGCTGGAACTCAGCCGGCGTCGCGTTCGCTCTCGGCATCGATCACCGCGCCCAGGCGTCCCCGCGCGGCCACCGAATATCCGAGCGCCGCCCGCACCGCCTCCGGCTTGAAGGGCTTGGTGACGATCAGCGCCGGCTCGTCGTCCAGGCCGGTGAGAACCTCGTCCGGGTAGGCGGTGACGTAGATCGTCGCGAATTCGCCGTCGTTGCGCAGTTTCTCGATCGCCTGCAGCCCGGTGTCGCCGTTCTCCAGCATCTGGTCGGACACGATGATCTCCGGCCAATTTTTCCGGCTGATCGCGATCGCCTCGGCCTCGTTGGCAGCCACGCCGATGACGGACAACCCGCTCTCGGAAATGATGTCCGACAGATCCTGGGCGATAAGACCGTGATCCTCGAGGATCAGGACGCCGAGCGGCGGCAGGCCCCGCGTCAGCGCCCGGCCGGCCTCCAGCAGTCGGCCCGCCTCCTCCGACGACACGTTCAGCAGGGAGGCGGTCTGCTCCAGGCTGAACCCGATGAAGTCGCACAGGAGCAGCGCCTGCTCCTCCTTCGGCGGCAGGTTGGGGACGAAGGTCCGGAGCCGCTCGTCGGTGAAGGGTAGCGCGTCCCCATCGCCATTGCTGTCCCCGGCGCCGTCGCCAGCTCCGTCACTCGCAGCCTGCGCCGTCCAGTATCCGTAGAAGTCCTGGAACACCTGGAACTTCGCCGACGCGGTCGCCGTGCCGCCCAGCGCCTCGTCGGTCGCCGGACTGGCATAGGTCAGTCGAAGCCATTCCTCCGCCCAGACCGTGTCGGTGTTGATGGCACGCAGAAACCGGCGCAGCGGGCGCACGCTCTGGTGATTCAGCCACTTCTTCATAGTCCGTCGCACCTGATTCGCGCACGATTACGGGCCATAGAAGACCAAGATATCACCGCACAGGCAATCCGGATCAGCGGATTTTGTGTGTGTCACACATACGTTTTTGGGGCGCGTTCCGAGCGTCTAGGGGCGCCCTCCGGCTGACCCGGCTAGGTCCGAACGTCTGGTCCATCGCGGCCCAATCGCGGACCGATCTCCGCGATCGACCGGATAGCCGCCGACACCCGGGCAAGCGCCGCCTGCGGGTCGTCGCCCTGTTTCGCCGGATCCGGCTCGTAGCGCTCGAGATAGACCCGCAGCGTCGCGCCGACGGTCCCGGTGCCGGACAGCCGCAGCACGCCGCGAGCGGCGTCGCCGAAGACGATCCGGATTCCCTGTTTCTCAGCGGTCGATCCGTCTACCGGGTCCGTATAAGAGAAGTCGTCGGCGTCGGTGACGGTCAGTCCCTCGATCTCGCGGCCGCGCAGATCCTTCAATGCCGACCGCAGATCGTCCATCAGGGTCTCGGCGGCCGCCTTGTCCACTTCCTCGTAGTCGTGGCGCGAGTAGTAGTCGCGTCCGTATGTCGCCCAGTGCTCCGCCATGACGTCGTCGACCGAGGCCTTCTTCGCCGCGAGCACGTTGAGCCAGAGCAGAACGGCCCACAGCCCGTCCTTCTCGCGCACGTGGTTGGAACCGGTGCCGGCGCTCTCCTCGCCGCAGATCGTCACGCGACCGGCATCGAGCAGGGTGCCGAAGAACTTCCATCCGGTCGGCGTGGCGAAGGCCTCCACCCCGAGCGCTGCGGCGACCCGGTCGGCAGCCCGGGAGGTCGGCATGGAGCGCGCGACACCGGCGATACCGTCCGCATAACCCGGAGCCAGATGCGCGTTCGCGGCCAGAACGGCGAGGCTGTCAGAGGGCGTGACGTAGGTGTGGCGGCCGACGATCATGTTTCGATCGCCGTCGCCGTCCGAGGCCGCGCCGAAATCGGGGGCGCCGTCGGAGAACATCTCCTCCATCAGCGCCGCCGCGTAGACCGGGTTCGGGTCCGGATGGCCGCCGCCGAAATCCGGCAACGGCACGGCGTTGACCACGGTTCCGTCCGGCGCCCCGAGTTCGCCTTCCAGGATCGCCCTGGCATAGGGGCCGGTGACCGCGTGCATGGCGTCGAACCGCATCCGGAAGCCGCCGGCGAACAGGGTGCGGATCGCGTCGAAATCGAAGAGGCTGCGCATCAGCTCGGCATAGATCGCGACCGGATCGATGACGTCCACGGCCATCCCGGCGAGCTGCGTTTCCCCCTCGCGCGACAGGTCGATATCCGGCGCCTCGGCGATGCGGTACTCGGCGATCTCCGCCGTGCGGGCATGGATCGCGCCGGTGATGCTCTCCGGCGCCGGACCGCCGGCGGGGATGTTGTACTTGATGCCGAAATCCCCATCCTCGCCACCCGGGTTGTGGCTGGCCGACAGGATCAGACCGCCATCGGTCTTCCGGTGCCGGATCACCGCGGAGGCCGCCGGGGTCGACAGCAGACCGTCGCGGCCGACCACGACCCGCGCCGCCCCGTTCGCCGCCGCCATCTTGAGGATGGTCTGGATGGCCCGGTCGTTGAAATAGCGGCCGTCGCCGCCCACGGTCAGGGTCTTGCCGTCGAGAGGCCCGACCGTATCGAACACCGCCTGGACGAAATTCTCGAGGTAGCGCGGCTGCATAAAGACCCGGGTCTTCGCCCGAAGCCCCGACGTCCCGGGCTTCTGCCCGTTAAAGGGGGTGGTTGCGACGGTCTGCACGGTCATCGGTCTCTCCAGTCTCGCCCGGCTCTGCCACTTGGCGCCCGCATGCTAACCGGCGGACGCGGTAAACCGAAACCGCCCAAGCGCCATGCTGGTCGGTCAGGCGGAGCCGGCGCTCGGCAGGGCCCAATCCGCTAGCCGGGCCTCGATGAAGGAGACCAGATGCTCCTGGGCCTCGCGGCTTTCGGTGCCGACCGGGATCGGGGCGCCCACGGCGAACCGGGCCGGGCGTTTCGGTACGATCCAGCCGATATCCGAGATCCAGCGCCCCTGGGTCCAGGTGGTGGTGTGCAGGGCGACGGGAACGACCGGCACGCCCGCAGACCGGGCCAGACGCACGCCGATGGTGTTGAACCCACGGCGGTCGAAGGCTTCCGTCCGGTGCGCCTGGGGAAAGACGATGACCGACCTGCCCTCGGCCAGGCGCCGGCCGCCCTCCTGGAGAACCTGGCGCAGATCGGCCTTGGCGTCGGCTCGCTGCACCACGATGGGGTCGAACGCCTTGAGCACGGACCCGAAGACCGGATAGCGCATGAGCGACGACTTGACGACGAAGGTGCAGGGGCCGGCCGGGCTGAGAACCGACGGCAAGATCTGGGTTTCCAGCGCACTCATATGATTGGCAGCGAAGACGAAAGGGCCGCCGCTCCAATCCACGTTTTCGACGCCGGACACCTCGAACCGGACGCCGACCGACTCCAGCGAGCGGCGCAGGGCGTGGCTGCCCTGCACGAGCCGCTCATTGCTCAGACGCCCACGCTTCGCCTGATAGGCGGCGGAACCGATATGCACCGCCGCCTGCGCATAGAACAGGATCGACGGCAGGATCACCCGAAACACGATATTTCCCCTACTTTCGGCGGGGAGACGAGACACCCGCCGCCGCGGTATCGGCCGACGGATCGTCTCCCGGGGTCCTCAGACCGTTTGCCTCTTCAGATCGCGGCCGCCCGGGCAAAGCTGCAGGGCGACGACGCTCCCGGCGGGCAGACAGACCGCCCTGCCCACCCGGTCATGGAGGTTCGATCACTCCCGGCCCCCGGAGTCGAGCACAAAGATCGTTCGGCCACGCTCCGGACGCCGGCCGGTCAGCGTCCCCAGCGGGCCTTGCCGCCGCGCCCGTCGCTGTGCACGAAGGGACCGTGGACCGCGTTCGCGCCGTATGATCCCAGGCCGCCGGCCGGCACGTCCGGGCGTTCGGCGAACCGCCGGACCGCGAAATCGTACAGGAAATCGGCATCCGCCTTGGTGATGCGGCCGTCGCGGTTAAGGTCGTCCATCACGCCGTCCCGCGGGTCGACATCGACATAGATGTCCGACGCGTCGCCGTAGAGATGGCGGGAAAGCCGGGCCGAACCGATCGCCGCGTTGTAGAACGGGGTCCGGAACCCGCTCATGATGACGAAGCTCCTGGCCTCCGTGACGCCCTCGCGCCGCAGCGCCGCCAGCAGCACCTCAAGGCGATGGATGTTCGCTTCCGTCACCAGCAGGAACTTCGGGTAGCGACCCGGCTGCTGCTTGCAGATGAACTGACCGATGGTGAAGGACGGCGAGATCGGGATGTTCATGTCCTCCGGCCCGAGGCGGATGAACCCTTTAGGCGGGTTTCGCGGGTAGCGACCGATCCGGTAGCCCTCCAGATAGCCCCGCTCGTTGATGGCCCGCCGCGGCTTGAGAACGAACAGGCTTACGGTCTGCACGGTCCGGCCGGTGGCGTCCTCGACTTCGAGCCGATGGTGTCCGGGCTTCTCGGGCGCGGTCCAGATATCGCCTACCGCGTCGCCATCGACCATCGCGGACTGCCCGGCCGGCACACCGAGCGCGATGTCCTGTCCGGGCATGACAAGGCGGTGCCAGATCGCATAAGGCGGCGCGCGGCCATCCAGGGTGACGGACCGTCCCTCGGCATGTGCCGGCGCGCCGACAGTCGCCGCAAGGCTCAGCATCAGCAGGACGGGCGCCAGCAGCCTCCGGCCCTTGAAGGAAAATCCACGGCCATATTTCATAGGCGTCAGTGGTCCGGCACCGCCCCGGCGGTGTCAAGCGCGACGCGGAGTTCCTGCTGACGCCGATCGGGCAGGTCCATGTCGATGTCGCGCCGTCCGCCGTCGCGCTCGTAGATATCGCGCCAGAAGAAGGGCACGCCGCCCTGGACCGTGACGGTCATGTAGGTCAGGTGGACGGGGACGGGAACGCCGAGCGGGATGTGTCGGTTCTCCCCCGAGTCGATCGCCTCGCGGATCTTCGGCGCACTTGCCCGGGTGTCATGCGACGCGAGCCAGGCGGCCATCGCGACCGGTCGCTCCAGACGGATGCACCCGGAGCTGAAGGCCCGGCTCGACTGGTTGAACAGCGATACGCTCGGAGTGCCGTGCAGATAGACCGAGTGCCGGTTGGGGAAGATGATCTTCAGCGCGCCGAGCGCGTTCTCCGGCCCCGGGGCCTGCACCATGCGGTAGCGCGTGACCGATGTCGGATCTTTCCAGTTCACAGACGCAGCCTCGACCCGCAGCCCGGTCGAGCGCTCGTACACCGAGAAGCCCTTCCGGTCGGCATAGGTGCTGTCTTCGATCAGCTTCGGGCGCTTGTCGCGCCGGGCGATGCTGACCGGCACGTACCATTTCGGGTTGGCGACCGTGTATTCGATCCGGTCGGAAAAGACCGGGGTCTCGCGCGACGGCTTGCCGACGATCGTCTTCATCCGGATTTCGCGGCGGCCGGCGTTCCATCCTTCGGCCGAGAAGGACGGGATGTTCGCCCAAACGAACCGGCGTCCCATGTCGCCCTGACGGCGCCACCGGTCCAGGTTCCGGGCGATCCGGTCGACCTTCGATGCGACGGTCTCGTTCAGGGCCCTAAGGGTCGCAGGACCGACGACACCGTCGGCGTCGAGCCCGTGCCGGCGCTGAAACGCCTTCACCGCCTCGGCCAGAGGCGCTCGGAAGGCGCGGGGGTCGGCCAGCGCCGTCCCGACCATGGCAATCCCGAAAGGCGACGGCTCGGTCACAAGCGCGGCCGGCCCGACGCCGGGCATCGGCGGCTCGACATCCGCCGCCACGACATATCCCTCGGCCTGCAGGCGCGCCCTCAGCGCGGTCACCCGCGGGCCGCCATCGCCCTCATGCAGCAGCGGGCCGGCGGGGATCACCGGCCACCCGCCCTCCGCCTCGATACCGCGATAGGTCCGCAGCGCGTCTTTCAAGCCGGCGTATTGCGGGTGGGGCGGCTCGAACGGCGCCAGCGCCCCGGCCGGGTCGCCTTTCCCGGCACGGTGCAACGCGACGGTCAGCGTCGATCTGGCCGGACGGTCCTCGGACCGGGTGGCGGCCCTGCCCTCATCCGCGAGACCACCGCTGACGGCGGCTGCGAGACGCAGCCAGACGCTGGTCAGATCCAGATCCGCCGATGCCCGCCGGTCGCCGTCCCCATCGGAAAACCGCCGCTCGACGATCCTTTCAACGCTCCCGGCGAAACCGGCATCGGCGGCAAGTCCGACTTCGGGCATGCGCCGGGCCAGGTCGATCAGCGCCTCGGCCCCGACCTCTGTCCAGATCGGGCGGAACAGGCCCTGGGCGTATGCCATGCGAGCGGCCTGGGCCGCGCCGGCGGACAGGTCAGCAAGGTCGCTCTCGAACCTGCCTCCCATGACCGACACTTCGATTCTGGCGGCGAGCCCGGCGGGCGCGGTACGCGTTTCCAAGGCCCGCTCTTCGGCGCGCGGCAGAGCCGCGACCACGGCCGGTGTCGGAATCGACGCCTCCGTCGATCGACCCGTCTGCGTCTCCGACGCGGCAACAGGCAGCGCGAGCACAGAGGTGCCGGCCAGCAGAATGGCGAGACAGGGGCCTGTTCGGGTCATCGGTCGACACTCCGTGCTGGTGATGCGGGCGGCAGCCGAGGAGGACGCTACCGCCGCGCGAGCGGTACGGAGCTAACGTGAGGCGATACACGCGGTTCCTTGCAGGCGCTCCCCGAAGCGGCGCAGCAGCGGCGTAGCGAGGGGCAAGGAAGCAGCGGTGCCGCCGCCGTCGTCAGAGCTTTGCGCCGCCGGCCGGGTTGGTCGGGCGGACGCGTCCCGTGGCCGGATCCAGCGTCGACCGCGAACAGTGCTGGCCGGGGTCCGCCAGCAGGCATGGAAGACATGCTCCGAGAGCGGTTTCGTCGCAAGCCGCCCCCTTGCCCGCCGACCCGCCCGCGGGTGGGTCGGGGAGCTTTGCGCCCGCAGCCGGGTTGGCGGTGCGGCGACGGCTGCCAGGCCAGCAGGTCCGCACCCGCGTCCCGGAGCCGGGCGCGCTCGATATCGACAGGGCGGCACCATGCAGAGCGAGATACGAGCGAGCGATATAGAGCCCCAGCCCCATGCCACCCGCCGTCCCGTCCCGCTCGGGCGCCTGGACGAAGGGATGGCCCAGCGTCGCCACGCTGTCGGGCGCGATCCCCTTGCCGCGGTCGAGCACCGTGATCGCGAATCTCTCGCCCAGTTCCTCCTGCAACACGGCGATCCGGCCACCCTCGGGCGAGAACTTGCAGGCATTGGACAGCAGATTGATGAAGATCTGCCGGACGAGCAGCGGATCGGCATGGATCTCGACCGTTTCGTCGATATCGACGGCAAGGGCCTGCCTGCGCATCTCGAGGGCCGGCAAGATCTGGCGGCCTGCCGCCTCGATCAGGGACTTCAGCGCGACCCAGCGGGGCTGAGGCTCCATCCGGTCGGCCTCCAGCCGGGCGGCCCTGAGCACCGACGACACGATCTCGAGCAGGTGCTCCCCGCTTTCCTTGATGTCGCGGATGTACTCCCCGTAATGCGGGTCGCCGACCGGACCGAAGGTCTCGTTTTCGATCAGCTCCGAGAAGCCGATGATGGCGTTGAGCGGTGTGCGAAGCTCGTGGCTCATCGTCGCCAGGAAGTTCGATTTCGCCCGGCTCGACGCCATGGTCTCGGCGAGAGCAAGCCTGAGCTGCTGCTCGGCCTGCTTGCGCACCGACACGTCGCGCAGGATGACCGCCATATGAACTTCCTGGCCGCCGCCGGCGGCGGGAATATCGGTCTTGAGCAGCGTGCCTTCGATGAAGACCTCTTCGCCGTCGCGCTTCAAGCCGCAGATCTCCGACCGGGATGTCATCTCCAGCGCGCGAAGGTCGCCGGCCTGGAACCGTCGCACGGCATCGACATGGCCGGAGCGGAACCGCTCGGGAATGAGGGTGCTCAGATCGCGGCCGATCAGCTCTTCGGGCGACCAGCCGAACATCCTCTCCGTGGCGCGGTTCGCCTGAACGATGGTCTGTCCGCCGTCCACCACGACCACGGCGTCGGGGAGCGCGTCGATCACATCCTTCCCGATCACGAACTCGGTGACCGGGAAACCGGCGGCACCTGCCGCCGCCTTCTTTTGCCGTTTCATCGCGTACCGCGTCCTTCGGCGAAGTCTGACCGGGGCCCGATCGCATCATGGGACGCTGGGTTACCCGTCCCAGATTAAGCCTGTCCGGCGATAACCTGTAGCCGAAAACGGCGCCGCGGTTTTAACGCTTAAGGCCCTTCGGCGCCGATGCCTGCGGACTCCTCCTTCGGTCGTTTTCCAGGAACCGGTCTCGCGCCGCGGCGTTATCGATGCGAACACACGCAGGCTTTCCCTATCGCAAACCCCGCAAGCCTGCCCTGCGCCCACTGAGTTTGGAGGTTGTTATGAAGACGTTTGCCTTGACCGCCCTGCTGGCCGGTTTCCTGACCCTCGGCTTGGCCGCCTGCGACCAGAACGACGGCCCGCTGGAACAGGCCGGCGAGGCTGCCGACGAGGCGGTCAACGACGTCCAGCGCGCCGCAGAGGACGCCGCCGACTGAACCCAGGCCCGAGTCTGAATTCCCGACTCCCCCCGGAAACCGCCGCGTTCCCCTACGCGGCGGTTTTCTTTTGGCGTGTCGCAGATTTCCGCCCGATGCGTCCCGATCCGTCAGGCGGCACCCTTGTCCCTGGTCTCCGCTCGACCCGATCGGTCCTGCGGCTTGCCGGTCTCCCCGGACTCTTCCGCGAAATGCAGATAGTCGTCGTTGAACTCGCTGATCGCGCGTAGCCGGTCCAGGTCGAGCAGCCACACGGACTGCCGGTCCATCGCGATCAGGCCGCCGCGCACCAGATCCCGCAGGATACGGTTCGTGTGGATCATGCTGATCCCCAGCGAGTCGGCCAGATCCTCCTGGGTCAACGGGAGCTGAAACTGTGCCTCCCCCTTGACCAGATCGACGACCTGAAGCCGGCGATGCACCTCGCAGAGCAGATGGGCGGCACGCTGACGGGCGCTTCGACGGCCGAGGGAGAGCAGCCGTTCGGAGACGACCCCCTCCTCCTGGGCGGCGGTCCAGGCGAGCGCGACGGCGAGTTGAGGCTGATTGTTCAGGAGATCGGCGAAGGGGCGGATCGGAATTGCGAACGCCTCCAACGCCGTATGGGCCTGCACGAAGACCTCGGCGGTGTCGAACAGTGCCGCGTTGAAGCAGAGGATATCGCCCGGGATCGCGAAGTTGATGATCTGTCGCGCCCCGTTGCCGGTGAGCTTTGAGCGGGACGCCCAGCCGTCGATCAGGAGGTAGACCCGGCTGAACTTTTCGCCGGGCTCGACGATGTAGTCGCCCTTGGCAAAATGGACTTTGTCCGTACAGACGATGGTGAATGCGGCGCGCATCCCGTCGGTCACGGGAATCAGGCCCGCCAGTTTCCTGAACAGGTAATCCGTCATCGTATTCAACTGCTTACCGGCGTGGTCAACCGCCATGAAACCCGGCCCCATGGAATAATCGCGGGAAAAAAACGCCTATACATTAACCCATGATGAAGCGCCGCCCCAGACACAGCGGTATCAGGATGCGGACAGGCCGGTAAGCGGATCTTTCCCGTCCCACCCGCTTGGCGTGCGCGAACACTGAGAAGGACCAGGATAGACACCATGACGGAAGGACCACAGACCCGCGGAAAGCGGACCGAACGGCTGCAGATCATGCTGAATGACGACGAGCTCGTCGAAATCGAGGACTGGCGGTTCATCCACCGGGTCACGTCGCGGTCGAGCGCCATCCGGCTTCTGATCAGGCTCGGCCTCGACGCGTCGAAGCAGGGCGCGCTGCCGCCGCAGGAGCTGCCGCTCGGGCGCCCCAAGCCTTGAACCTGGCCTGAAGGACCTCCTCGAAAAAAGTCGGGTAGGACAGCGGAACCGAAAAGGCGGCGTCACGTTTTCACTTCATCACAGGCGTTGGACCCGCACGGTCGCCAGCGCCGACTGAAAGATGGAGGCGTAAATGCTTGGTTGGAGTCTGATGTTTCTCGTGCTGGCGATCATCGCCGGTGTGTTCGGTTTCGGTGGCGTCGCCGCCGCGTCGGCCGATATCGCCCAGATCCTGTTCGTGGTCTTCCTGGTCCTGCTGGTCGTCAGCGCCATCGCCGGAGCGATCCGCGGTCGAAAGCCCATGTGACCACCGTCACAGTCCCGGCACGCTGAACGGTAGTGCCAAAACACGATGCCCAGCTCTCGGAGCTGGGCATTGTCTTTTCAAGTCCGATGTCTGTCGGATTTGGAGGCCGCCTACTCTTCGGCAGGAACGGCCCGGAACTCCGTCGACTTCATGTCCCTCGCGTCCGGCAATTCCACATCGTGGTCCACCGCATCCTCGTAGAGCATGCCGCGCCGGATGAGTTCCCGGATGGCCGCCGCCCGCGTGGGAATGCGGTTGTCGAACCGCCAATCGTCGATCCTTGTCAGTTCTTCGTCGTCCAGCATGAGCTGCAACCGCTCCGTGCGACGAGCTGCCTTCTGCGCTTCACCCATGTGGGTCTCCAAGGTGCCTGGCTCAGGCGTGACCGTCTACGTCGGTCGATTGCTGGCACTGCGCAATCGGCCTCGCTTCTCAATCGAAGACGACCTCTAACACCGAATAGCGTCAGCTTGTAGCGCGTTAGCCGCGCCGGTTCGCCTTTCATATACTCAATCTGCGTCACTTACTCAATCAGCGCATTCACCGTCAGATGCGTGTCCTACGCCGGCGCATCAAAACAAGCCTCCCGCTCAAAACAATCAAAACAAGCCATACGCTCAAATTGATAAGTGGTCTCAACAGGTATATCCAACGTCATTGCTACAGATTGTTCATGTTGATGCGAAGGCACCCTTTATACAAAGCGCCCAAATGCGGCCAAATGCTCTAGAGTAGACAGCGCTTTTTATTGATCCGAACGGCGGAAAGAACTTTATTGCTAATCACCGAAACGAATTCAGGTGATCGACATGACGCCCACCCTGGCCAAAGAGATCGAGGAACTGCTCCCCACCCTGCGCCGCTTCGCGCGCTCCCTCACCCGGGACACCGCCCGTGCCGACGACCTGGTTCAGGACACGGTCGAGCGCGCCCTCAAGCGGATCGACAGCTTCCAGGAAGGGTCGAACCTCAAGGCCTGGATGTTCACCATCATGCGCAACCACTTCATCTCCGAGTGCCGGCGCCCCCGCCCGGTTGCCGGATCCGAAGAGATCGATTCCGGCCAGTACGAGATGCCGATCCCGGGCGCGCAGCAGGACACGGTGGAGCTGAAGGAATTCCTGGCCGCCTTCTCCAACCTGGACGGCGCCGATCAGGAGCTGCTGATCCTGGCCGGCCTCGAAAACGTTCCGTATCCGGAAATCGCCGACATGCTCGACGTCGCCGTCGGGACCGTGAAGTCCCGTGTGGCCCGGGCCAGGATGCGCCTGCGGGATCTGCATGTCGGCGGATCGCACCTGACGACCTCGCCCGCCTACACCTCCGCCCTGCGCTCGTACTCGGGTTTGCCGGCCAACCAGATCGGCGCCGCCTGATCCGATACCGACCGCCCCCACGCCCGACGGCTCTGCGACAGGAGGAATTGATATGAAAACGGCTTCGGCACGGACCGCGACGTCAGAGAACACGCTCATCCAGCGCGCCATCGTCACAGTTAGCTGCGCCCTCCTGACGGGCCTCTGGGCGGAAGTCCTCCTCCTCGCGGCGGGAGGGTGAACGGATGCGCATCCGCTCCGTCGTTATCGCCGGCGCCATTGCTTTCGCCACTCTCGTCGCCCTGCCGCCCGCAATGCTCGGCGGCGCGATCCTGGCCCAGACCTACGCGCCCGAGACCCTGCGATCGGCTGTCCACCTCGCGACCGGTCTCGGCGAAGAGGGCTTTGAAGCCGAGGAAATCCGGGACGAGGTGGCCATGCTGCGCGAGGCGGTCGATCTGACACCGATCCGGTCCGCGTGGGCAGAGCAGACACAAGAGATCGCCGCACTCGAGACGCAGCGCTGATTCCCGGATCACCGCCACCGTCCGCGCACTCCGTCACCCGACCGATGAAACAGCTCGACACCTGGGAGCAGATGGAAAACGGCGCCATGTCCCGGCGATCTGCGGAGGCGATGCCTTCTGCTGGCGACCATCACGTCACTCCCCTGCTGGAGGCGAGCGAGGCCTATCCAGCTCTCGAAGAGAGAATCTACGCTGCCCGGACCGAGGTGCTGCTCGGCTTCCGGCTGCTCGACCCGAAAACTCGGATCCGGTCCGGAGAGTTGCGTCGCGCCGGGATCACCAACTGGGGCGATCTGATCGCCGCCGTCGCCGCACGGGGCGTCGACGTCCGCATTCTGCTGACCGATTTCGAACCGACGGTCGCGACCCATCTCCACACCCTGACCTGGGCCGCCGTCCGGGGGTTCCTCGCCGCATCCTCAACGCCGTCCTCGAGCGAGGACCGGGCGCACTCGGAAAGGAAACGAACGCCACAGATCATCGCCGCCCTGCATGAGGCGCGGGTCGGCCGCGCACTGCGGTACATGCTGTGGCCAGTGGTCTGGCTCCGCGTTCGGAGGCTCGCCGCCGCCCGGGGGATGTCGCGCGCCGCCCTTCTGCAGGATGCGCCGGGGCTGGCGCCGCTGCTCGGAAGCGGTAGATGGGATGTCCTCGCCCGCTCCGGCCCTCCCCGGCTTCGCCCGGCCACCTATCACCAGAAGCTGGCAATCATCGACGGCGAGTATCTGGTGATCGGCGGACTCGACATCGACGAGCGGCGCTTCGACGACGCCACCCATGATCGGCCAGCCGACGACACTTGGCACGACCTTAGCCTTCTCATCACCGGTCCGGTGTGCGCCGACGCGCGCTCCCATTTCGTGGACTGCTGGAACCGGGAGGTGCGTCCGTTCCGCCGGCGCGTCCGGCGCCTGCGCCGCTTCGTGCGCGATCTTCCCGCGCCCCCGGACCCGCTGACGTCCCCCCCCGGATCCGCTGACGACCAAGGACGCCCCGCGGCGTCAGCCGACGGAAAGCGCAAGCGGCCTGCGGTTCATCCGAACCCTGTCGCGGCAGCGGGGGTCGCTGGTCGAGTTCGGGCCGCGCCCCGCCATCCTCGAAATCGAGCGGGCCCATGTGGAGGCGATCGGCCGGGCGGAGTCCTTCATCTACATCGAAACCCAGTTCCTGCGGTCGCCGGAGATCGTCCGCGCGTTGTGCGAGGCGGCCCGGCGCTCGCCTGACCTGCGCCTGGTTCTGCTGATCCCGTCGGCCCCTCAGGAGGTGCTGTTCGATGACGCCCGGGACCCGGCGCAGCGCCATGGGGAGTGGCTTCAACTCCGCGGCCTGGACCGGCTTGTCGGCGCGTTCGGCGATCGGTTCGCGGCATTCTCGCTGATCAACAGAAGGCGCCGGGACAGCCGGGACGACCGCCGGACGATCGGCTCGCATCCCGTGATCTACATCCACTCGAAGGTCTGCGTCGTCGACCACCTTGAAGCGATCGTCAGCTCGGCCAACCTGAACGGCCGGAGCCTCCGGTGGGATACCGAGGCCGGTGTGATCTGGAGAGACGGCGACGCGGTCCGGGCATTCGAGGACCGTCTCTGGCGCCGGCATCTGGGCGCCGTCTTCGACGGCCACGATACGACGCTTCCCCCGAAAAGGCTGCTGGATCTTTGGAATGCCGCCGGCGAAGAGAGCGCGCCAAGCGACTGGCCGTCCTTCGTCGCCCCCTATCCGCTCGAGGAGTCGCGCTTTTTCGCGCGCCGCTCCTGGGCGGTGCCGGACAATCTTGTATGATTTCGATCTTCGAGCGTCGGCCGAGCAGCCGGCGCCTGAAAACGGGGATCACCCAAAGAAAAACCGGCATCTCAAGAGACACCGGCCTGATCAAGGTCGATTTGCAAACCACCCGGCTGTTTCGGCGGGCAGGTCAATAGGCGGATGGCCGCTCCGTTTAAAGTCTGACCCCGATACGCTGACCGCCGTCGGTCCGGTCAGTCCTCGCCGGCGCCGGCGGCATGGCCGCGCACGAGAGCAATGAGGCGATCCGGAACCGGCTCTCTGGCGATCGGATCGAACGCCCGATGCATCAGCGCGGTCTGTGCGGCAAAGGCAGTGACGGTCTCGGCACACCGATCGTCCTGACCGTTCAGTTCATCGACCGCCTCGACCAGGTCGCTGTCCGCCTGGCCGTCCACATAGGCCGAGAGATCCTCGATCGTGATGACATCCAGTAGCGTCGGCACGGCATCATCCCTGTTTGGCAACAAGATCATTCTCCGTCTCGCTCAGTTTCACGACAATCAAACGCCCGTGTTCCTGCGCGGTTCCTTGAAATACGTCCGATCCAAAAATAATCCATGCCGGTCGAAAAAATCAAAACACTCCCTCGGAGAATGAAAAAGCGCGGTCCGCGACGCAAGCCAATTGCTTGATATTCATGAAACTCTCAGCCGAAGCCTTGGTATCGGCACGCGCGGCGGCCGAGAGCACACCAGTATTCCTGCGACGGTTTGTCCCGCCCATCCAGGGGGTCAGGCATATGTGGCGACCTCGATCAGGTTCCGGTCGGGGTCGTAGAAATACACAGACGTCATCGCCCCCCGGGCACCGGTCTGCGGCACCGGCCCCTTGGCGATCTCCACGTCGCAGGCGGCCAGATGATCGATCACGTCGCCGATCGGCGAGAGGGTGACGAGACAAATGTCCAATGTTCCGGGCACGTCATTGTCGACGCTCCACCAGTGCTCGGTGCCCGTCGGGCGCACGTTGAACTTCTGACCGCCGTATTTCAGGGCGACGTGGACGTGCTCGCCGTAGTCGAACTCCTCCCGCTCCATGCCCAGAACACGCTGGTACCAGGCGACGGTCGCCTCGAGATCGCTGCAGTTGATGACGACGTGATCGATCCGGTCGATGGCAAATCCCATGGCTGCACCTTCCTTGTCGGTAGCGGGTCCTTTCCGGAGACGGCCGGTGATCGGACAGCCCGGCCGGGGTCGAGGGTCGCGCGGCGGAACCGGCCAGACAAGACACGCCTTGGCGGGCATCGTCAGGCGATACGCACCGCCTATCGATCCCATCGGAAAATGAAGATCAAACTAATTGATCAGTTTTGATAGGTTCTAAATTAGCGGTGACGGGCCGGCGTATGGGCTCTAGGATAAGAGGCTCTGACGGGCATACCCGTCGGTCTCTCCCCGGGCTCCGATATCCCGCCGGTCTCGCGACCGAATTCCGACCGGCGGCCCCGTTCCGGGCCGCGCGGAGAGACCAGATCGAATAGTCATGCTGGGAGGTACAGATGGACGGCAGTAACAAGTCAGGCGGTTGCCCTTTTATGCACGGGCACACGCTGGCGTCGGCAGTCACCAACCGTGACTGGTGGCCGAACCAGATCAACCTGAAGATCCTGCATCAGAACGCGCCCATGTCCGACCCGCTGGGCGAGGACTTCAGCTACAAGGAAGCCTTCAACGCGATCGACTACAACGCGCTGAAGAAGGACCTGACGGCGCTGATGACCGACTCCCAGGACTGGTGGCCGGCCGACTACGGTCACTACGGCGGACTGTTCATCCGCATGGCCTGGCACAGCGCCGGCACCTACCGCACGGGCGACGGCCGCGGCGGCGCCTCCTCGGGCACCCAGCGCTTCGCTCCGCTCAACAGCTGGCCCGACAACGGCAACCTGGACAAGGCACGCCGCCTGCTGTGGCCGATCAAGCAGAAGTACGGCAACCAGATCTCCTGGGCCGACCTGATGATCCTGGCCGGCAACGTCGCGCTCGAGTCGATGGGCTTCAAGACCTTCGGCTTTGGCGGCGGCCGCGAGGACGTCTTCGAGCCGGAAGAGGACATCTACTGGGGTCGCGAGACCGAGTGGCTGGCCACCTCCGACAAGGAGAACAGCCGCTACTCCGGCGATCGGATCCTCGAGAACCCGCTCGCCGCGGTGCAGATGGGCCTCATCTACGTCAACCCGGAAGGCCCCGACGGCAACCCGGATCCGCTCGCCTCGGCCAAGGATATCCGCGAGACCTTCGCGCGCATGGCCATGAACGATGAGGAGACCGTCGCTCTGGTGGCCGGCGGCCACACCTTCGGCTAGTGCCACGGTGCCGGTGACGCCGGGCTGGTCGGCGTCGAGCCCGAAGGCGGCGACATCGTCGATCAGGGCCTCGGCTGGAAGAACAGCTTCGAGTCCGGCATGGGCGCCCACACCACCACGTCCGGCCTGGAAGGTCCCTGGACCCCCAACCCGACCCAGTGGGACATGGGCTACTTCGACATGCTGTTCGGCTACGAGTGGGAGCTGACGAAGAGCCCCGCCGGCGCCAACCAGTGGGCCCCGAAGAACGTCGCCGAAAAGGACATGGCGCCGGACGCGCACGATCCCTCGAAGAAGGTCCCGACCATGATGTCCACCGCCGACATGGCGATGCGCATGGACCCGGCCTACGAGAAGATCTCGCGGCGCTTCCACGCCAATCCGGACGAGTTCGCCGACGCCTTCGCCCGCGCCTGGTTCAAGCTGACCCACCGCGACATGGGCCCGCGCGTCCGCTACCTCGGCCCGGAGGTTCCGTCCGAGGAGCTCATCTGGCAGGACCCGGTTCCGGACGTCGATCACCCGCTGGTCGACGACAAGGACGTGGCCGACCTGAAGGCGAAGATCCTGTCCTCTGGCATCCCGGCGGCCGACCTGATCGCCACCGCCTGGAACTCGGCCGCCACTTTCCGTGGGTCGGACAAGCGTGGCGGCGCCAACGGTGCCCGTATCCGTCTTGCCCCGCAGAAGGACTGGGAGGCGTTCGAGCCGGTCAAGCTCTCCTCCGTGCTCGAGAAGCTCGAGGGTGTTCAGAAGGCGTTCAACGACGCTCAGTCCGGCGGCAAGAAGATCTCCCTCGCCGACCTGATCGTCCTGGCCGGCGGGGCGGCGGTCGAAGAGGCGGCCAAGAAGGCCGGCCACGATATCACGGTGCCGTTCGCGCCGGGCCGGACCGACGCCAGCCAGGAGCAGACCGACGCCGAGGCGTTCGAGCCGCTCGAGCCGATCGCCGACGGGTTCCGCAACTACCACCCGCAGAAGTACAGCGTCGCCGATGAGGAGCTCATGGTCGACCGCGCTCACCTTCTGGGCCTCAGCGCCCCGGAGATGACGGTGCTCGTGGGCGGCATGCGGGCCCTGAACGCCAACTACGGCGGGTCCGACCTCGGCGTCATGACGGACAAGCCCGGCACGCTGACGAACGACTTCTTCGTCAACCTGCTGAACATGCGCACCGTCTGGACTGCCGCGAACGAGGACGAGACCGAGTTCGAGGGCCGGGACCGCACCAGCGGCGACCTGAAGTGGAAGGCCTCGCGCGCGGACCTGGTGTTCGGCTCGAACTCCCAGCTTCGTGCCATCGCCGAGGTCTACGCCCAGGCGGACGCCAAGGAGAAGTTCGCGAAGGACTTCGTGAAGGCCTGGACCAAGGTCATGAACGCGGACCGCTTCGACCTCGACTGATCGAGACAGGTCACGCAACATTCCGAGGGGGGCGGCGTCCGAAAGACGCCGCCCTTTCTCTTTGGTCGTGCGGCGAACGCCATCGGGCGGCAGGGCTTTCGGCTGAGGAACCGGCCGGGGGCCTCGGTCGTTTCCCGGTGAGAGATCTGAGCAGCACCGGACCGAGAGGAAGACAATGACCGACCGGATCGTCTGGAAGTTCACCCCCGTGGCCCATGCGGAAGACCCGCGCTGGCTCGGCAGGCGCACGGCCGAGACCGTCTTCGTTGCCGCCCCGACCGCCGCCGAGGCCATCCTGGCGGCCACCTTATGGGACGCCGCCAACCGGAAGGGCGGCGTCGGCAACGAGAGCCGCCATGCCCACAGCGCCTTCGCCGACGAGAAGCTCTACCGGGCCGACAGGGCGAGCGACGAGGAGACGGCCGCCTTCGACAGGTCGGCCACCGGACCGGTCTGGGCGACGGACGAGGCGGTGCGGCTCGACCCCCCCGGCACCTGACACCTCGTGCCCGCACGGTCGCCGCAACGGCAAGCGGTGCGGCACGCCAGAAACACAACCCAACTCCGCCCGCAGTTCTGCTAACATGTTCGTGGACTAACAGTGCATTAGGAGTATCCGGTCCTCGATGGCGGACACGTTTTCCCTACGCCCAGGCCAACCGCGGCGGATGTCGCGCGAGGAGAAGGCGCGCGAGACCTATCGACTGCTTCTGGAGGCTGCCGCACAGGTGGTCGGCACGGACGGCTATGCCGACGCGTCGATCTCGAAGATCACCCAGCTCGCGGGCGTCGCTCAGGGAACCTTCTACAACTACTTCGAATCGCGGCAGGACGTCCTGAACCGCCTGCTACCCTATATGGGCCGGCAGATGCTCGATCATATCGCTTCCGCCATGCCCCGCGACCTGACGGGGCCGGCGCGCGAGGAGGCTCGGCTTCGGGCCTTCTTTGGGTATCTCGACACCCATCCGAGGTTCTACCGAATCCTGTACGAGGCCGAGGTGTTCGCGCCCGAAGCCCATGCCGAGCACATCCGGGTGCTGGTCGAGGGCTACAAGGGCGCCCTCGGCCGCGCCGTATCCCGCGGCGAGATCCAAGGGTTCGACGAGGACGAGCTGGAAGCGGTGATCTACATGCTGCTGGCCTCCCGCGCCTACATCGCGATGCGCTACGCCCGCGACGGTAACGGCCATGCCGGACCGGTGCCGGAGCATGTCATTAAGGCCTATATGAAGATGCTGCGCCGGGGCCTGTTCAGCGACGGGTGACGCGCCTGCGGCACCTCAGGCGCTGACCGCGTCGGCCCGGCTGTCCGCGCGGTCTCGGGTCAGCACGAAGCCCTCGTATCCCTTCGCCGCAACATCGTCGCAGATCTCGCGGAACCGGTTCATACCGCCGGCATAGGGCATGAAGACCCTTGGTTTGCCGGGCACGTTCGCGCCCAGATACCAGGAGTGCCCGGCCTGGGGCAGCAGGGTGGCGTTGGCGACCTCGTTGACGTGGTCCACCCAGCCCGCGACCGCTTCCTCCGTCGGCTCGATCCGGTCGATGCCCTGCTTCTCCATCCTATCGATGCAATCGGTGACCCACTCCACATGCTGCTCGATGGCCACCGGCATGTTGCAGAGCACCGACGGGCTGCCCGGCCCGGTGATCGTGAACATGTTCGGGAAGCCGGCCGTCTGGATACCGAGGTAGGTGCGAGGTCCCGCCTCCCAAGCCTTGTTCAAGGACACCCCGTCACGGCCGACGATGCCGAGCTTGAGCAGCGACCCGGTCATGGCGTCGAACCCGGTGGCGAAGACGATGATGTCCAGCTCGTAGTCGCGCTCGGTCGTTCTGATGCCCGTCTCGGTGATCTCGACGATCGGCGTCTCGCGCAGGTTCACCAGGCTGACATTGTCGCGGTTGAAGGCCTCGAAATAGCCGGTGTCGATCGGCGGCCGCTTGGTGGCGAAGGGGTGGTCGATCGCTGCCAGGTCCCTCGCCTTCTGCGGGTCCTTGACGATCTCGCCGATCTTGCTCTTCAGGAAGTCGGCCGCGGTGTCGTTCGCCGCCTTGTCGAAGAGGATATCCTGGAACACGGCGCGGAAGCGCAGCCCCCCGATCTCCCAGGCTTTCTCGTAGATCTTGCGGCGCTCCTCGGCGGAGACGTCGAACACCTTGCGGTCCTCGATCAGGAACGGATGCCCGTTCGTCGAGCTGTGCATGGTCCTGCGGATCTCGTCGATGTTCTCCCGCGCCCACTTCTTGAATTCGGCGGACAGCGGATGGTTGTTCGCCGGGATCGAGTAGTTGGCCGTCCGCTGGAACACCATCAGATGCTCCGCGGTCTCGGCGATCACCGGGACCGCCTGGATGCCGGTGGAGCCGGTACCGATCTGTCCGACGCGCTTGCCGGTGAAGTCCACGCCCTCATGGGGCCACTGACCGGTGTGGTACCAGTCGCCCTTGAACGTATCGCGGCCGGGAATGTCCGGCACGTTCGCCGAGGACAGGCAGCCGACGGCGGTGATCAGGTACTTCGCGGAGACGGTCTCGCCGGCATCGGTCTCGACCCGCCAGAGATTGGCCGCCTCGTCGTAGCGCGCGGCGGTGACCGTGGTCTCGAACTGGATATCGCGCTTGAGGTCGAGCTTGTCGGCCACGAAGTTAAGGTAGCGCACGATCTCCGGCTGCTGCGGATAGCGCTCCGACCACTCCCACTCCTTCAGAAGCTCGTCCGAGAAGTAATAGCTGTAGGAATGGCTCTCGGAATCGCAGCGCGCTCCGGGATAGCGGTTCCAGTACCAGGTCCCGCCCACACCGTCGCCGCGCTCGATCACGCGCGCCTTCAGGCCGAGGCGGTCGCGCAGCAGATGGAGCTGATACATGCCGGAGAAGCCGGCGCCGATGATCACCGCATCCAGGGTGCCGGCGTCGCGGGCTTTGGCGGGCTGCCCGTTGGGGGCCGTCGATCCAGCGGTCATGTCGGTACGTTCCCTCCTGAGACGATCGCCGAAGAATGAACCGCCAGTCATTTTCCCGCAACCCGCGTTATCGGGCAGACGAACCCAAGCCGGCCGGGCGCTTCCTCAGTCGTCGAACATCCAGGTGCGGGTGCGGAACTGGTCGAGCAGGGCCGGCGTTCCGGCGATCAGCGTATCGGCGTGCGGCCCTCGCCGCCCAGGAACGAAGGGCTCGCTGGCGCCACCCGCCTCGCTGACGATCAGCAGGCCGGCCGCCACGTCCCAGTCGAGCAGATAGGGATCCCAGGTCGCATCGAGCCGACCGTCGGCCACGTAGGCGAGTTGGATCGCCGCACAGCAGTAGTTGCGGGTCTGGGCGCCGGCATCGATCAGCGCGGTGATCGTCCGGTTGAACGTTTGCGGCGCATGGCGCGGCGAGTGGCCGACGCCGATCACCGCCTCCTCCAGACTCGCGGCCGCGGACACGCCGATAGGTCTGTCGTCCCGAAATGCCCCGCCGCCGGCGCACGCCCAGAAGGTCTCGCCCGCGTTTGGATCGTGGATCACGCCAACGCGGGTTTCCCCATCGGCCCGGTAGGCTATGGACACGACGAACTGAGGAATGCCGCGCAGGAAGTTCTGGGTGCCGTCGATCGGGTCAACGACCCAGCCGGTCGCGCCGCCCACGTCCCCTTCTCCGTCTCGCTCACCGCCCCCGTCGCCGAACTCCTCGCCGAGCACCCGGTCTTCGGGAAAGTCGCGGGCGATCTCCTGGCGGATCAGGGACTCGACCTCCCGATCGGCGGCGCTCACCAGGTCCTGGGGGCCCTTGGCTTCGATCAGCAGCGCCTCGCGGTTCTCGAAGAACCGGCGCGCGAGTCGGCCCGCGGCCTCGGCGGTCCGGCGGGCGGTCTCGAGACGGGCCGGATCCAGGTCTTGAACGTCGCGGGACATGGTCTCTCCGCAAGGGTGGGGGTGCGTCGGGTGTAGTGCGGCGGTGGACGATGCGCAACGCCGCCGGACGCGGCAAGCGTCGCATGCAGCCGCCGAGTCCTGCTATCGTCCGCCACCCCATTGCGGGTACCGCCCGCCCTGCCCTGCTCTCCATTCCGGGAACCGACTGTGCCGACTTCCGCATCGACCGAACCGCTCCACCGCCTCGAAGACCGCCGTTTCCTGACGGGCCGCGGCCGCTATACCGACGACGGCCGGCAGCCCGGCGAGCTGCATGTCCGCTTCGTGCGCGCCGATCATGCCCATGGCCTGATCCTGGAGATCGATGCTGAGGTCGCCCGGGACATGCCGGGGGTCGTCGGTGTCTGGACCGGAGAGGATCTGCGGCGGGACGGGCTCGGCCCGATGCCATGCAGCGTGGTCGCCGCCACCGAGGAACCGATCATCGTCCCGCCCCACCACGCCCTCGCAGTCGAGCGGGTCCGCTATCTGGGCGAGCCGGTCGCGATGGTGGTGGCGGAGAGCAGCGCCGCCGCCGCCGATGCGGCGGACACGGTGAAGGTCGACTACGCCGACCTGCCCCTGGTCCCCGATGTGGCCGCCGCCGAGGCCGAGGACGCGCCGCTGATCTGGGAGCAGGCGCCGGGCAACCGCGCCTACCGGTTCTCCAAAGGCGACGCCCAGGCCGTCCGGGCGGCCATGGCTGACGCCGCCCATGTGGTCGATCTCGAACTCGACAACCAGCGCGTCTCCGCCTTCCCGCTCGAGCCGCGCGCGGCCGTGGGCTCTTACGACCGCGAAACGGAAGACTTCACCCTGGAACTGACCGGCCAGGGGCTGCACGGCATCCTCGGCGATCTGGCCGGCCCGGTCTTCGGCCTGCCGATCGACCGCTTCCGGCTGTTCGCCCGGGATGTCGGCGGCGGCTTCGGTCTCAAGAACTTCCTGTTCGGCGAATGGGTCGCCGTTCTCTGGGCTGCGCGGAAGACCGACCGCCCGGTGCGCTGGCTGGCGGAAACCGGGGAGGAACTCGCCGGCGCCGTGCACGGCCGCGCCGTCCGATCCACCGCCCGCCTCGCGCTCGATGCCGACGGGACGTTCCTGGCCCTCGACGTCGACATGGTCGCGGACATGGGCGCCTATCTCTCCAGCGGCGGCCCGAACGCGGCGACCAACGCGGCCTCGACGGCCATGGGCGGCGTCTACCGTATCCCGGCGATCCATATGCGCAGCCGCGGCGTCTTCACCAATACCGCGCCGGTCGACGCCTATCGCGGCGCCGGCAAGCCGGAAGCCAATTTCGTGATCGAGCGGCTGATCGACGCCGCCGCCCGGCGCTGCGGCTTCGACCCCGTCGATCTGCGCCGACGCAACATCGTCGACACCTTCCCCTACCCCAAGGCCCTCGGCGCCGCGCTGGATTGCGGGCGGTTCAAAGGCAACCTGGAGGACGCCGTCGCCCTGGCAGACCGGCCCGCCTTCGACGGTCGCCGCGCGGTGGCCGCCAAGGACGGGAAGCTGAGGGGCCTCGGCATCGCCTGCTTCCTCGAAAGCTCGCGCGGCGCACCCCAGGAGGAGGTGGAGATCCGCTTCACGGCGGACGGCGCCGTCGAGATCGCCACCGGCACGGAATCCAACGGCCAGGGGCATGAGACGGTTTTCACCCGCCTCGCCGCCGAGCGTCTCGGCCTGCCCGCCGAAACCTTCCGCTTCGTCCAAGCCGACACCAAAGCGACGCGCCGGGGCTTCGGCCATGGCGGGGCACGGTCGATGCATATGGGCGCCGGAACGATGATCCTGGCCATCGACGCCATGCTCGAAAAGGCCCGGCCGCTTGCCGCCCGGCTCCTGCAAGCCGAGGCGGAGGAGCTGACCTTCGCCGGGGGCCGGTTCACCGCCGGCGACGAGAGATCCGTCTCCCTTCTGAATGTGGCGGCGGCGGCCCGCAGCGCCGACGCCTCTCCGGAAACGGGGGAGAGCGGCCTGGACACGGCCGTGTTCCGCCAGGACGTCCCCTTCACCTTCCCCGGCGGCTGTCACGTCGCCGAGGTGGAGATCGACCCGGAGACCGGCCATGTCGCCCTGCTGCGCTACATCGCCGTGGACGATTACGGCCGGATCGTCGATCGGCAGCTCACCGAGGGGCAGCTCCACGGCGGGATGGTCCAGGGTATCGGACAGGCGCTCGGCGAACAGATCGTCTACGACCCCTCCAGCGGCCAGCTCGTCACCGGATCGTTGATGGACTACTACCTGCCCCGCTCGGTCGACCTGCCCATGTTCGAGGTCACCTTCGCCGGCGATCCGACCGAGGCGAACCCGCTCGGCGTCAAAGGCGTAGGCCAGGCCGGCTGCATCGCCGCCCCGCCCGCGGTCATCAACGCCGTGGTCGATGCGTTGTCGCCGCTGGGGATCGACCATATCCAGATGCCGGCAACCCCGGAGCGGATCTGGCGGGCGATCGCCTCAGCGGAATAGCCGGAAAACCAAACAATCCCACTCCCCGGCCTTGTGCCGGGGATTGTGAGAGGGCTGGGGAGTGTGGAGTGGGTTGGGCTGGGCCGTCGACTGAATTTGGGAAGTCGGCGATACCTGCCCTTACCCGCCCAGTTGGCGGGAGATGGCGGCGCACGTCGTCAGCAGCGGCCGCCAGTAGACGCCGCGATCCTCCTTCAGACGGAAAGTCGGCACCGAGACGCTGACGCTCGCGACCGGTCCGTCGCCGTCGCGGATGGCGGCGCCGAAACACACGATGCCGGTCTCATTCTCCTCCTCGTCCGAGCTGTAGCCGAGACGGCGGGCCGAGGCGATCCGCGCGCGCAGGATGCCGGGGTCGGTCACCGAGCTTCCGGTCACAGGCGAGAGGTCGAGCCGGCCGATCAGGGCCTCGGCGTCGTCCTCCGGGAGCGCGGCGAGAAACGCCTTGCCGACGGAACTCGTATGGAACGGGACGCGGGTGCCGACGGTCGAGGCCATGCGGACGAGCTCGGCGCTCTCCACCTTCTCCACATAGACCATCTCGTCGCGGGTCCGCACCGCCAGATGGACGGTCTCCCCGGTCTCGTCGCGCAGCGCCGACAGCGGCTCGCGGGCGAGCGAGCGGATGTCCTGCTGGGCAAGCGCGGTGTGGGCGAGGCCGATCAGGCGGCTGCCGAGCCGGTAGCGCTTGTCCGCGCCCTGACGGATCAGCCCCTCCGCCTCCAGGGAGGCGAGGATACGGTATAGGGTCGGGCGAGTCAGACCTGCCTTCCCCATGAGATCGCCGACCGTCGGCGCGGCGCCGAGGTCGGCCACGAGCTGCAACACGGCCATGCTGCGCGAGAAACTCTGGGCGCCCGGGACGGGTCTGTGCTCCACCGATCGCTCTCCCCAACGGTCAGACACCGCGTTGACACGCCCCTGGCGGCATGCGAATTATCAGATAATAGAACTTATTCCATAATATGGACAATCCAACCATGTCAACCACCGCACCGGCCCCCGCTCCCTCCACCGCCGGCCGCACGGCGCTCGTCACCGGGGGCACCAGCGGGATCGGTCTTGCGATCGCGCGGGGATTCGCCGCCGCCGGCTATCGGGTCACCGCCGCCGGCCTCGGCACCCTGCCGAAGGCGGAAGCGAACCTGTCGTTCGAGAACCTGGATGTGGCCGAGGCGGCCGCGGTGTCGGATCTCGCCGACAGTCAGGGGCCGCTCGCGGTTCTGGTCAACGCCGCCGGCGTGATCCGCCGCGGCGACGAGTTGGACCCGGACGTCTTCTCCCAGGTCGTGGACATCAACCTGAACGGCACCATGCGGATGTGCGCCGCATGCCGCCCGAAACTGGCGGAAGCCGGCGGCTGCATCATCAACATCGCGTCGATGCTGAGCTATTTCGGTGGCGGTCTGGTGCCGGGCTATTCCGCCTCGAAGGGCGGGGTGGCACAGCTCACCAAATCGCTGGCGATCGCCTACGCCACGGACGGGATCCGGGTAAACGCCCTTGCGCCGGGCTGGATCGCCACGCCGCTCACCGCCAACTTGCGCGCCGACGAATCCCGCAACGCCGCAATCACCGGGCGCACGCCGCTCGGCCGCTGGGGCGAGCCGGAGGAGCTTGCCGGTCCCGCCCTGTTCTTGGCGAGTGACGCCGCCTCCTTCATCACCGGCACCATCCTCAATGTGGATGGCGGCTACGCGGCCATGTGACGGAAATCATCGAAAAAGGAGAGACAGCCATGCCTCTGGAAGCCGCCGACAAGGACGCAATGGTCCCCTACCAGCTTCCCTTCCCGAAGGATGCCCAGGAGGAGATCGTCGTCCCGAACGCGATCCCGACCGACGACCGGCTCTGGGTCAAGCAGGCCGAAAACGTCTATTTCCGGCCTCTCTGCCTGAACGCCTCCCAGGGTTACTGGATGAACCTGCTGAAGGTGACCAAGTCCGGCGTCCTGTCGCGTCACCGCCACCCGAATGCCGTGCACGGTTTCGTACTGAAGGGCCGGTGGTACTACCTGGAGCACGACTGGGTGGCCGAAGAAGGCGGCTACGTCTACGAGCCGCCCGGCGAGACCCACACGCTCGTGGTCCCCGACGATGTCGAGGAGATGATCACCTACTTCCAGGTCAACGGCGTGATGTCCTACTGCGACCCCTGGGGCAAGCCGCTCGGCTACGAGGACGTGTTCACCAAGATCGAAATGTGCCGCAAGCACTTCGAGGAGGTCGGCCTGGGCGCCGATTACGTCGACCGGTTCATCCGCTGAGGCCCGTTTATCCGCTGAGGCCCAACGCCTCAGCGGATACCGGCGCGGGCGGACATCACTCCGGGACGATGAACGGCTTGGCTTCGCTATCGTAGAGGCCGTAGCCGAGCGTGTCCCGAAACTCGGCCGGCGACAGCGCCTCGTCGGCCTCCGACCGGCCGGCCGCCAACGCTGCCAGCCCAGCCTTCATGCCCGCCATGGCGGGCGAGAGCATGCCGGTCGGGAAGGTCCCGATTTTGAACCCGAGGCTCGCCGCCTCTTCCTGGGTCGGGGTCGCGCGCGGCGCACCCGGCGACAGCACCACGAAGGACGGCAGGCCGCCCGCCGCCTCGATCGCGCGGCGGATCTCGTCCTCGTCCGCAGGGGAGTCGAGGAACAGGATGTCGGCCCCCTCCTCCACATACATCTCGATCCGCGCCACCGCCTCGTCGATGCCCTGGGTCGGTCGGCAGTCGGTACGGGCCAGGACCAGGATGCCCGATTCCTTGGCCGCCTCGACCGCGGCGCGGATCTTCATCCGGGCCTCCTCGCGCGGCAGGCAAGGCTTGCCGGCGGCAGTCAGGGCGCGCGGCGTGATCTTGTCCTCGATCAGCACGGCGGCGGCCCCGGCGCGACCGTAGGCGCGCACGGTCCGCTGCACGTTCATGGCGTTGCCGTAGCCGTGGTCGCCGTCGGCCAGAACCAGCGTCTCCGGCGCCGCGCCATGCACCATGTTGAAGGAGTCGAACATCTCGCCAAAGGAGACAAGGTCGAGGTCCGGGCCGCCCAACCGGCTGGCGGCGACACAGGACCCGGAGAGGAACGCGGTCTTGAACCCGGCCTCGGCGGCCATCTTCGCGCTGAGCCCGTCCCAGGCGGCGGGCATGACGATGAAGCCGGGCTCGGCCAGCAGAGCGCGCAGTCTTTCGGGAGCGGTCACGGCGGTTTCCTCGCGGGTTTCTTGGTATATCGCATGACGATAGGAGCCGGGTCGGTGACGGACAAGACGCGTTCCGGCGCCGGCGGACCCGCGCCCAGTCCTGCCGATTTCGCATCTTTACCGCCCCGCCGCCCCTTGCTTGAGTGATCGCTTCACGAAAAGGGGGTATCGATGGCCGACGCTGCGGAACTGACCAGACTGACGGCGCGCGAGGCGGTGCGTCTGCTGGAAGCGGGGGACGTCTCGCCGCTGGATCTCATCGAGGCCGCCGCCGCCCGCATCGCCGCGGTCGAGCCCGCTGTCAACGCCCTCCCCACCCTCTGCCTGGATCGCGCCCGCGCGGCCGCCAAGCGGCTCGATAGCCGTCGCGGCAGGGGCGGCCCCGGCTGGCTCGCCGGTCTGCCCATTGCGATCAAGGACCTGATGGACGTCGAGGGCGTGCGCACGACCTACGCCTCGCCGATCTTCGCCGACCACGTTCCGGAAGCCTCGCACCCGCTGGTCGAGCGGTTGGAGGACCGGGGCGGCCTCGTCATCGCCAAGTCAAACACGCCGGAGTTCGGCGCCGGCGGCAACACCTACAACGCGGTCTTCGGGAAGACGCGCAACCCGTGGAACACCTCGCTCACCCCCGGCGGCTCGTCGGGCGGGGCGGCGGTGGCGCTGGCGACCGGCGAAGTCTGGCTGGCCCATGGCTCAGACCATGGCGGCTCGCTTCGCGGCCCGGCGGCGCATACATCCGTTGTCGGCCTGCGCCCCTCGCCCGGCCGTGTCACGCGTGGGACCGTAAACAACCTGTACAGCCCAAGTTCGGTCGAAGGGCCGATGGCCCGCAACGTGCCGGACCTCGCCCTGTTCCTCGACGCCATGGCCGGCCAGTGCCCGCGCGATCCGATGACCCGCCCGGCGCCGGAGCGCAGCTTCGTCGGCACGGTCGACGCCGCCCTCGCCGACCGGAAGGGCTGGTGGCCGAAGCGGGTCGCCTTCTCCCCCGATCTCGGTGGCGCGGCGCCTGTATCGAAGGCGGTACGCGGGGTTCTCGCAGACGCCGCGCGCCGGTTCGAAGGCCTCGGCCTGCCGGTCGAGAAAGCCTGTCCGGAGATGGGCGGGATCGGAGAGGCCTTTCAGATCCTGCGGGCGATGATCTTCGTCGTGAACCATGGCGAGCGGCTGAAGACCCACCGCGAGATGATTAAGCCGGACATCATCTGGAACACCGAAAAGGGCCTCGCCCTGACGCCAGAGGAGATCGCCTGGGCCGAGCGCGAGCGGGCCGCGTTCTACCGCCGGGTCGCGGCCTTCTTCGAGACCTATGACCTTCTGATGCTCCCAGTGACGGTGCTGCCGCCCTACGACGTTGACAAGACCCGCATCGATGGCGTCGACGGGGTGAAATTCGACAACTACATCGCCGCGTCGATGACCACGTCCTCGATCACGCTCACCGGCTGCCCGTCCCTGTCCCTGCCGGCGGGCTTCACCGAGGACGGCCGGCCGGTCGGCCTTCAGCTCGTTGGCAGACCGCACGACGATGCCGGCCTGCTCGCCGCCGCGGCCCTGCTCGAGGACATGAGCGGGATCGCCGACAGGGTCCCGATCGATCCCCGCGAGGGACCCACCCTCGACTGACACCTCAGGCGCGGCATCGGCGCGCTTTTCGGCAGCGCCGGAACCTGCTTGAGTTTGGTGGCGCGTTGGCATCGGTCCGGGGGAGAGTATCATGACGGTCGAACAGGTGGAGACGCTCGTCGTCGGCGGCGGTCAGGCCGGGATCGCCATGAGCGAGCATCTGGGCCGGCTCGGCGTGCCCCACCTCGTGCTGGAGCGTGGCCGGATCGCCGAACGCTGGCGCTCGGGCCGATGGGACTCCCTGGTCGCCAACGGTCCGGCCTGGCACGACCGGTTTCCGGGGCTGGAGTTCGACGATGTCGATCCGGACGGATTTCCCGGCAAGGAACGGGTTGCCGCGTATTTCGCCGAGTATGTCGAGAAGATCGGCGCGCCGATCCGCTGCGGCGTCGAGGTGACGTCGGTCGCGCGCCATCCGGACCGGCCAGGCTTCCGGGTGGAGACGTCCGACGGCCCGATCGACGCGGCCTATGTGGTCGCCGCCACCGGCCCGTTCCAGAAGCCCGTCATCCCGCCGCTCGTGCCCGGAGATGCCGGTGTCCTGCAGATGCATTCTGCCGAATACCGCAATCCAGACCAGCTCCCGGAGGGCGGCGTGCTGGTGGTCGGCGCCGGATCGTCCGGCACCCAGATCGCCGACGAGCTGCTTCGGGCCGGACGCGACGTCTATCTCTCCGTCGGTCCGCACAGCCGCTATCCCCGGCGCTACCGCGAGCGGGACTACTGCTGGTGGCTCGGCGTGCTCGGCCGCTGGGACGTGGAGACCCCGGATCCCGAAACCCGGCACGTGACCATCGCGGTCAGCGGCGCTTATGGCGGTTTCACGGTCGACTTCCGGCGGATGGCGGACCGCGGCATGACGCTGGTCGGCCTGACGGAGGGCTTTGCGGACGGCGTGGTCCGCTTCGCCGCCGACCTGCGGGACAACCTCGCCTACGGCGACCGCGCGCTGATCTCGGAACTGGACGAGGCCGACGCCTATGTGGCGCGCAACGGGCTCGACCTGCCGGAGGAGCCGGAGGCGCGGATCATCCCGCCCGACCCGGCCTGCGTCACCGACCCGATCCTCGAACTCGATCTCCGCAGGGCCGGGATCGGCACGATCCTGTGGGCCACCGGATACGCCTATGACTTCTCCTGGCTGAAGGTCGACGTGTTCGACGCCGAGGGCCGGCCGAAGCACAAGCGCGGCGTCTCCGAGGAGGCGGGTCTCTACTTCATGGGGCTTCCCTGGCTGTCGCGCCGGGGCTCGTCCTTCATCTGGGGCGTGTGGCACGACGCCATGTACGTCGCCGACCATATCGCCACCCACCGCCAGTACTTCGCCTACGACCGCGCGGCGAGGCAACGCGCGCCCGACTGACCGGCGGCCCGCTCCCGGGAAACCGTTCCACCGTCATCCGCAGGTCATGCATCCGTGCGACAACCGTCTCGGCTCAGACACGGGGTGAACGGCATGCAGCGGAATGACCGCATCGTCGGTATCGGCGCCAACCTTGGCGATATCAGAGGGGATCTGGACGCCGTCCGGACCCAGACAAACGCGCTGGTGGCCCTGGGGGCCGACGTGGTGGAGATGTACGCGTCGGCGCTCGGTGTCGTCGCCGACGCGCGCCTGCTGCCCGGCCGCGTCGCCGAATTGCGCCGGATCTGCGCCGAGCGACCGCTCGCGGTGACGCTGCACGCGCCGATCCCCATCGACCTCATGGACCGGGACAACATCGCGCTGCACCGGGCGGCGGCCCGCGTTTCCGTCGATCTGGCGGCGGAGATCGGCGCGGCGATCGTGGTCATCCATGCCGGCCGCGCGGCCCCGGACGCCTGGGCGGCAGACCCGGACGGTCTGCTGGCCTTCGAGCGGGACGAGCTTGCCCAGCTCGGCGACCATGCGGCCGCGGCCGGCGTGCGGATCGCCCTGGAGAACATCAGCCCGAACCCGGCGGTCATCGCCGGCAGGCTGACCAGCTACTCCCTGGACCCGGCCGCCCTGGCCGATCAGCTTCGCACCCTCGGCCATCCGGGCGTCACCGGTTGTCTCGACTACAGCCACGCCAACCAGGGCGCCGGCCTGCTCGGGTTGGATACCCTTGCCGGTGCGCAGGCCATGGCGCCGGTGACCGGACACATCCACATCAGCGAGGCGAGCGGCGTCCCGGCCCTTCCGTCGATCACCGCCCAGTCCGACTGGATGTATTTCGGCGTCGGCGACATGCACGCCCCGCTCGGCACCGGCTGCATGGACCTGGACGCCCTGGCCGACGTCTCGGAGGTACAGCCCGGCAGCTACGCGATCCTGGAGCTCCAGGGACATGCCCGCGCCCTCCTGGCGGACAGCCTGGACCGGCTGCGCGCCTTTGCCGGTCGGGTCAACGCGCTCGACGCGGTGGCCTGATGCCGGACACCGCCTGGGTCGTCGCCCATCGCGGCCATTCCGCCGCCGAGACGCAGAACAGTCCGGCGGCGCTCGACCGGGCCGTGGCCGCCGGTGCGGACGCAGTCGAGGGTGACGTGCGGATCGCCGGCGACGGTGTCCCGGTCGTCTCGCACGACCCGGACCTGTCGCGGATCGCCGGCCGGTCCGAGACGATCACCGCCACACCCTCCGATCGACTCGACGCCCTGGCCCAGGCTGCCGGCGCCTCGCTACCCCGCCTCACAACGCTGATGACGGCGGCCCGCGGCCGGATCCCGCTCATGCTCGACGTGAAGGAGACGGCGCCCGCCGTGATCGACGCCATCGCCGGCGCGGCCGAGGCGACGGGGCTCGATCCCGCCGCTCTGATCGTCGGCCTTCGCAGTCCCGACCTCGTGCCGGTGGCGCGGGACCGCCTTCCCACCGCCCGCCTGCTGGCCCTCAATGGCAGCGACAGCCCGCTTGGCCCCTACCTCGAACAGGGCATGACCCTGGTGCGCCTGTGGGAGAGCATGGCCGACGCGCTGACCGTCGGCGACCTGAAGCGCCGGGGCTGCACGGTCTGGGTGACCACCGGCGGGGCCGGAACGGGACGGGCGGTCGGCGACTGCCACATGGCCGGCCTGCGCGCGCTTCTCGCCGCCGGGGCCGACGGCCTGCTGGTCAACGACCCGGATCTCGGACGCCGGGCCGTCGACGGCTGAGGCAACCCTACCGCTGGGTCGGGTCCAGGCGGGTGCGCAGCCAGTCCCCGAGCAGGCTCATCGACAGCGTCGTGGTGAAGATCATCGCACCGGGCAGCACCGCCAGCCACCAAGCAGTCAGCAGGTAGTCGCGGCCCTCTCCCAGCATCTGGCCGAGCGAGGTCAGCGGCGGCTGGATGCCGAGGCCAAGGAAGCTCAGCGAGGTCTCCAAAAGGATAGTCTGCGGGAAGTTCAGGGTCAGCTGAACGATCAGCGGCCCGATGACGTTGGGCAGGATATGCCGCGCGTAGAGCCGTACCGGCCGTGCACCGAGTGCCCGCACCGCCACCGCGTAGCCCTGTTCCCGCGCCGCCAGCACCAGGCCCCGGGTCAGACGGGCATAGGTCTCCCACCCGGCCAGTCCCATGAGGGCCAGGAACAGGTAGAAGTTGTTGCCGAGGAACGCGAGGATCGCCAGCGCGATGATCAGAAACGGCATCGCCGCCTGCCAGTCGACCAGCATCATGACGATCTCGTCGACGATCCCGCCCTTATGGGCGGCGAGAATACCCAGCAGCGTGCCCAGCACCGCGCCGATCAGCGTGCCGAGCAGCGCGAGCGCAATCGACACCTGGGTGGCGATCAGCAGGCGAGAGAGCAGGTCGCGGCCGAGCTTGTCCGTGCCGAGCGGGTGCCCCTCGGCCGCCTGGGCCGACCAGGCGGGCGGCTTGAGGCGATAGAGAAGGTTGGTGTCCTCGTATCCGTGCGGCGCCAGCAGTGGCGCGAAGGCGGCGATCACCGCCACGACCGCGAGGAAGACGGCGGCGCAGCGGACCAGCATCGGCATGCGCCAGGCCTTCGCCGCCTTGCCGGCGGATCTCGACGCGGTGACCGGGCCGTGAACCTCGGCGGTCATCGTCCGCGCTCCCCACCGCCGACCCGGACCCGGGGATCGAGCCAACCATAGGCGAGGTCGACCAGGAGGTTGGCGCTCACCATGGTGATCGCGACCATCACGACGATGCCCTGGACGATGGCGAGATCGCGGTCCGCGACCGAACTGGTCAGCAGCCGGCCGACCCCGGGCCACGCGAAGACGTTCTCGGTCACGACCGCGCCGCCGATCATACCGCCGAGGCTGAAGCCGATGATCGTCACCACCGGGATCGCCGCGTTCGGAAAGGCGTGCAGCCAGACCCGGCGCCAGAGCGACGCGCCTTCGGCTTCCGCGGTACGCATATAATCGCGGGACAGAACGTCGAGCATGGCCGACCGGGTGAAGCGGGCGATCGCACCGGCGAAGGCGGTCGCCAGGGTGAAGACGGGCATGACCATGTGCTGCCAGGTCCCGTATCCGGAACTCGGCAGAAGGCGCAGATTCAGCGCGAACAGCAGGATGAGCAGGATGCCGAGAAAGAAGTTCGGCATGGAGAACCCGAAGACGGCGAAGGACATGGTCAAACGGTCGATCCAACTGTCGCGCCAGATGGCGGCGAGGACGCCGAGCGGAATGCCGAGCAGGATGGCGGTAGCGAAGGTCGCCAGCCCAAGCTCGACGGTCTTCGGCACCCGCTGCCAGATCAGGTCGAGCGCCGGCTGGCTGTTGCGAAACGACACCCCGAAATCGCCCTGAAAGGCGGCCTGGAAGTAGCGCAGGTACTGCTCCCAGAGCGGCCGGTCGAGCCCCCAGGCCGCCCGGTAGTACTCGCGGATCTCCGGGCCGATGTCGTCCGGCAGAAGCTGCTGAGTCGGGTCCCCGGTGAGCCGCAGGACGACGAAGACGAAGGTCACCACGAGCCACAGGGTGAACAGGGCGCGCAGCACCTTGATGGCGGCGAAGCGCAGGATCATGGCAGCGTCTCCGCGTGGTGGCAGGCAACGGACCGGCCGTCGGCCAGAGGTCGCAGCGCCGGCCGCTCCTTCCGGCAGCGATCGGTGGCGAACGGGCAGCGCGGATGCAGGGCGCAGCCGGCGGGGGGATCGAGCGGGCTCGGCGGTTCGCCTTCCAGGCTGAGCGGCTGGACCCGGCGGCCGTGGCGCGAGCGCGCCGCCGGCACCGCGCCGATCAGGGCCCGCGCGTAGGGATGGGCAGGTGCGGCAAACAGAGCGTCGCGGTCCGCGAGCTCGACGAAGCGGCCAAGATACATCACCGCGACCCGGTCGGCGACGTGGCGCACGACGCTGAGATCGTGGGAGATGAACAGATAGGCGAGCCCGAAGCGGCCCTGCAGATCGCGCAGCAGGTTCACCACCTGGGCCTGGACCGAGACGTCCAGGGCGGCGACCGGCTCGTCGCAGACCACCAGCTTCGGCTCCAGCACAAGGGCGCGGGCGATGACGGCGCGCTGCTGCTGGCCGCCGGACAGCTCGTGGGGATAGCGCGCCGCGAACTCGCCGCCGAGGCCGACCGCCTCCAGCATCTCCGCGACCCGCCGGGCGCGTTCCGCCCGGTCCCCGATACCGTGGATCTCGAGCCCCTCGGCGACCTGCTGATCGATGCGCAGGCGCGGATCGAGGGCGCTTCGGCTGTCCTGGAAGATGAGCTGCAGATCGCGGCGCCGCGCCCGCCAGCGGGCATCGGAGCCGGCGGTCAGGTCCTCGCCTTCGAACAGGATCGACCCGGCGCTTGGGCGGAGCAGGTTCAGAACCAGATTGCCGACCGTCGACTTGCCGCAACCGCTCTCCCCGACTACCGCCAGCGTCTCGCCGGCGATCAGGTCGAAAGAGACGTCGGCGACGGCGGTGAGCCGGCGGCGCGGACCGAACAGCCCGTCGCGCGGGGCCGGAAAGGCCTTGGCGAGGCCGTCGACCTTGAGCAGAGGCCGCCGCTGTCGGGGCTCCTCGACCGGCGCGTCGGTTGCCGTATCGGCGGCGCCCGGTGTCGCCGGGAAGTCGTTCGCGAGCGCGGTCATGCGGCTTCGGTCTCCGCCAGCAGGGGCCGGTGACAGGCGACCAGACCGCCGTCCTGGCCTTCGGTTTCAGGCACGGCACGGCGGCAGATCCCGACCGCCCGCGGACAGCGCGGCGCGAAGGCGCACCCCGTCGGTAACGCGGTCAGAGGCGGCACGGTCCCGTCGATCGGCTTAAGCCGGTCGATCTCGTCATCGAGGAACGGCAGGGAGTTCAGGAGACCCTTTGTGTAGGGATGACGCGGTCGGGAGAAAAGCTCGCCGGCGGCGGCGATCTCCGCCACCCGGCCGGCATACATCACGGCCACACGATCGGCGACCTCGGCGACCAGACCGAGGTCGTGGGTGACGAACAGGATGCCCATGCCGATCTCGCGCTGCAGGCGGGACAGCAGGTCGAGGATCTGGGCCTGCACGGTGACGTCCAATGCGGTCGTCGGTTCGTCCGCCACGAGCAGGGAGGGATTGCCGGCGATGGCCATGGCGATCATGGCGCGCTGCTGCTGGCCGCCGGAGATCTGATGGGGATAGTCGCGGGCCCGGCGCCGGGGCTCCGGAATGCCGACAAGGTCGAGCAGCTCCACCGCGCGCGCGGCACCGGTCCGCCGGTCGGCGCCGGTGCGGATCCGATAGGCCTCAGCCACCTGCCAGCCGATCGTGCGCACCGGGTTCAGCCCGGTCATCGGATTCTGAAAGATCATGCCCATGCCCCGCGCCCGGCGCCGCCGGTCCTCGCGGCTGCGCGGATCGAGCACCGCCCCCTGGAAGGCGATACCGCCGCCCTCCGTGGCGACCCGGCGCCCCTGCAGCCCCATGACGGACAGGCAGGTAAGGGTCTTGCCGCAGCCGCTCTCGCCCACCAGGCCGACGGTCTCGCCGGGGCCGATGGACAGGGACACGTCGCGCACGGGAAACACCGGACCGCCCGGAAGATCGATCCGGACGGTCAGGTTTCGGATGTCGAGAAGGGTGCTCATCTGAGGACCTGCGGGTATCGCTGCGCCGGCCGGCGCGACACGGTCAGGCACCGTGCCGCGCCGTCCCGCTGATCAGCCCCCGACCCCGACGGCCAGGTTGTCCGGACGGAAATCCATGTAGTAGAGCGAGTAGGGCTTCCACTTGATGGACTTCTTCAGGGCGTAGGTCTCGAGCGGGTTATAGAGCATCGTGCCCGGCGCCTCCTCCATCCAGATGTCCAATGCCTCCCGGTAGGCCGCCTTGCGGGCCTCCATGTCGGTCTCGGACTCGATCTGACGGTGCAGCTCGTTGAACCGGGCCGGCGCCTTCCAGACACGATCCGGGAAGTCCTTGTTGTTCTGGACCGGACCGAGATCGCCCCACTGCGGGACGAAGGAGCCGAGCGGGTCGGGCATGCGGTGGGTGTTCGACCACGGCCGCATATGCGTGCCCTCGGCCTTGGTCACCTGCGACCAGTTCTCCACCGGCTCGACTTTCACGTTGAGGCCTACATCCTTCCACATCTGCTGCATGGCCTGAGCCGCCTCGAGGCTATTCAGGTAGTAGTTCAGCGGCAGGCGGTAGACGATCTCCTCGCCGTTGTAGTCCGACGCCTCGACCAGTGCGCGGGCCTTGTCCGGGTTGAACTCGAAGCTCGGGTAGTCCTCCATGTACATCACGTAGGACGGCAGCTGATGGCTGTTCGGGGTGTAGTTCTTGTCGCCCCACAGCGCCTTGCGCAGGAGATCACGGTCGATCGCCAGCGACAGCGCCTGACGCACCCGCTTGTCCTGCATGAACGGCGTGTCCTGGTAGAAGACCAGCACATGGGTGTTGTCGAGGACGGTCTGCTCGACCTGGATGTCGTCATAGCCTTCCAGCACCGAGACCTGGTCCGGCGGCACGTTGACGATGATGTCGAACTCGCCGCTCACCAGGCCGGCGATGCGGGCGGAGGTCTCCGGGACGACCCGGAAGGTGATCGACGCGGCGGTCGGCTTGCCACCGAAATAGTCGTCATGGGCATCGAGCTTGATGTACTCGCCGTCAACGAATTCGGCGATTTTGTACGGGCCGGTCCCGACCGGTGCGCGCATGTAGGCGTCCTTGCCCTTCAGCACGTATTCCCGGGCGTTGACGATCCAGCTCGCGTAGCCGGCCATGCGCTGTTCGAGCATGAGGTCCGGCACCTTGGAGACGATCCGCACGGTATAGCGGTCGACCTTCTCGGCATGGCTGATGGTGTTCATGAACCGCTTGCCGGTGGCGACAACCGGCTGCTCGCCGATCATCCGGCCCTTGGTGAAGGTGAAGACCACGTCATCGGCGGTCAGTTCGTCGCCGTTGTGAAACTTCACCCCTTCGCGCAGCTTGAATTCGATGGTCGTAGGATCGACCCGCGTCCAGCTCTCCGCCAGACCCGGGACGAGTGTCGATCCGCGGCCTTCGCCGCCATCCAGGAAGTCACGGCGAATCAGGCTGTCGAACATGGAGTAGATGACGCGGACATGGATGTTGCCCATGCCCTCGGCGGGCTCCAGCGTATCTGGGATGTCGTTGACCGCCACGACCAAGTCGGGGCGGTCCTGGGCGAGCGTCGGCGTTCCGGCAAGCCCGAGGGCCACCAGCGCACTTGCCGCCAGGCGAATGAAGGTTTTCATGGATCACGCTCCAGCATGAGAGGAGCGCGCAGTGTCCACCCTTTGCGTTGGGTTAATATGTTAGGCGGACTTCAGATCCGAGGCAGTCACGCAACGCTCTCGCGACAGATCGATGGCAATTCCGTGACGTCGAGGCTCCAGACGAAAGGCGACGGGGTCGGAGCCGGCAGGTGCGGCGTGCGTCGGACCGCGCCGGCTCCGCCCCGTCTGGCGCAGACCCGCGCCCGAGCCGTCCTACCCCGGCGGGCGCCTGGTCCGCGCGTCCCTATGTTCTCCATTCGCACGCGGGCTCCGGGTCGGACCGTCAGCTGCGGTCGTCCGCTCGCCAGCCGTCCTCCGTCCAGATCCGGGTATCCACCTGGATCCGGTCGTCCGCCTCCACGTCGATGATGTTGAACGCGTTCGGCTCGCCGCGCAGGCGCGTGGAGATGGTCGTCCCGCCATGCACGACATGCATCGGCAGGGACGGAAGGCTGCCCGGAAGCTCGCGGATGAACGGCAGGTGAAGGTGTCCGGCCAGGACGAGGCGGACCCGGTGCCGCCTGAACAGATCCAACGCCTGATCGGCACGGCGGACCACCCGTTTCTGCAGCTCCGGCCGGGGCGCCAGGAACGGATGGTGGCCGACCACGATGCGCACCCGACCTTTCGGCAGGGCGTTGAGGCGGCGGTCGAGGCGCGCCATCTGCTGCCGGCCGATCTTGCCGTCCGCCCAGTTCATGCGCCACTGCGCGCGGCGGACCGTATTGATGCCGACGATCGCGACCCGGTCGCCGATCCAGGTCGGCTCGAGCTCATCGCCGATGTGACGGCGCCAGCGTCGGTAGGGATCGGCGAACCGCTCCAGCAGCGCGTGGTAGTAGGGAATGTCATGGTTGCCGGGCACCACGAAGCACGGCGCCGGCAGGTCACGGATGAACGCGGCCGCGTCCGAGAACTCGCCGTTGCGTGCCTTGAGGGTCAGGTCGCCGCTGACGATCACGATGTCCGGACGGGCCCGCTCGATCTCGCGCCGAAGCGGGTCGATCAGCGTGAGATCGGTCCGCCCGAAATGCAGGTCAGAGAGATGAACCAGCCGGGTCATGCGACCTCCGCAGGCTGCGGCCGGGGTTCGGCTGCGGCGGCATGAACGGCATCGGCGGCCCGGATCACCCGGAGGGCCCGTCGGCGGATGCGATATTCCACCGGCTGATCGAGGAGCAGGATCTCCCCGTCGTTAAGAACGCGGATCTGGGCCTGCCCGCTCGTGACGGTCGCGGCCTGGACCCGTCTCGCCGTGATCTCCGGGTCCGAGCGCCACCGCCCCGCCAGAGCCGCCATGAACAGTTTCAGCACCTTACCGGCAGACGGGCGCGGGATTGCGTAGAGGCCGAGTTCGCCACCGTCCAGATGGGTGCGCACGAACAGCCGCCCGGGCCGGTCCACATAGTCGCCGACGGCGACGGTCAGATGGCGGGTCTTCAACGTCCCGTGTTCCGGGTCGTCGAGAGCGACCTCCACCGCCGGGTCGCGATCCATGGTACCCGCCATATGGGCCAGCACGCGGGCCCAGCGCAGTGGGTTGAGACGGCCGCGCCAGTGCTCGCGCTGGCGGGCCAGCCGGGAAGCGAAGCCGATCACCGAGCTGCACAGGAACGTATGGCCGTTGACCTCGCCGATATCGATCTGCACCGCCTCGCCGGACGCCAACACCTCGATCGCCCCCCGGAAATTCTGCGGAATGCCTAGGTCCTGGGACAGATGATTGAGCGTCCCCGCCGGCACGATGCCGAGCGTCTTGTCGGTCCCGGCGATCCGGCGCGCCGCGCTGTTCACGGTCCCGTCGCCGCCGGCCACCAGGATCATATCGCGATCGGACGCGATGGCCCTGTCCACCAGACCGTCGAGCTCAGACGGGTCGCCCGTCAGCAGCTCGACGTCGATGCCGACATCGGCGACCTGCCGGGCGAGATCCTCCGGCGTGATCGAGCTGTCCAGCAGGCTTCCGGCCTGCGGATTGACGATGAGCGAAGCGCGGTGCGGCATCGGGAGACTTTGACCGTCGGGGTTTCGGGGAGCGTGCGGGACGCTGTCGGGGATGCAACGCCGCCGGACGCTCATGGTTCCCCGCTCGCCCTCTGTCGTTCGCTGGGCAGCCACTTGACACAACGCCGGGAACCCGCCCAACTCACCGGGTCACAAAAAGATCGGCCGACCGACGCACCTCCCGCGCCGCGCCGCCGCCGGCAGGAAGGACCCGTGATGACGCCGACCTTGACGCCCCAGACGACACCCCAGACGACGGCCCACCCCACCGCCCGGCGGCAGTCGGCCGCGTTGGCCGCGCCGGCGTTGCTGGCCGCGTTTCTGGGGCTGGCTGTGATCTTCGTGGCCGGGCACGCGCAGAGCGGCGCCCTGCACGGCGCGGCCCACGACGTCCGGCATTCCACGGGCTTCCCCTGCCACTGACCGGCCGGATCCGATCCCGGTGTTCACCCGCATCCTGACCAGCGGCCTGCTCGCCGGCGCCGGCGCCGGTCTGATCGCGGCGCTGCTGCAGCTCTATTTCGTGCAGCCGGTTCTGCTCCATGCCGAGCTCTACGAAGCCGGCGCCCTCGCCCATTTCGGGGCCGACCCGAAACCGTCCGCCCATCAGGACACTGGCGGGATCGAGGCGGTGCGCGATGGGCTCAGCATCTTCTTCACGATGCTCATCTATTCCGGATACGCACTCGTCCTCGTCGCCCTGATGTCCCTGGCACAGCAGCGCGGCGCCAGCATCGACGCGCGGCGTGGCCTGGTCTGGGGTATTGCCGGCTTTGTCGCCGTGCATCTGGCGCCCGGCTTCGGCCTGCCGCCGGAGGTTCCAGGCTCGGCATCGGCCGATCTCACCGCGCGCCAGATCTGGTGGTTCGCCACCGCGTTCGCGGCCGGGCTGGCGATCTGGTTGATCGCCTTCGCCCGAACCTGGCTCGGCTGGGGCGTCGCCGTCGCCCTGCTGCTGACCCCGCACGCGGTTGGCGCGCCGCATCCCGACGTCTTCACCGGATCGGCGCCGACGGAGCTGGGCGCCCTGTTCGCCGCCCGGGCCTACGGGGTCGGTCTCGCGGCGTGGGTCATGACGGGCGGCCTGGCCGGCTATTTCTGGTCCCGCGCCGCGCCGGCGTCGGGGCGCGTTGAATCCGCCTGATCCGCCCGGTTCCGAACAACGAAGGATGCCGGCCTCCTAGGCCGGCGGGAGGTGTCCTTGGATCGCTCCATCCCGATGCTGCTGATCGGTCTCGCCTTCGGCTTCGGCGCGGGCTTCGCCGTCGCTGCGGGGAACGGCATCACCCTCGATGGTCACGATCACGCCGATCCGGCCCACCACGGGCACGCAGCCGGCATGTCGGCCGGCCACGGCGATCACGGGACCCCTCTGGTCCTGCCCGACGGGGCGGATGCGCCGACACTCGGGCTCACGCTGGAGCGGGACCGGGTCTCCGGGTGGACCCTGCACATCGCCACCACTGGATTCCGTTTCGCTCCGGACCGCGCGAGCGGTCCGCATGTGCCCGGTGAAGGTCACGCCCATGTCTATGTGAACGGCGAGAAACGGGCCCGCGTCTACGGCCCGTGGTTCCACCTCGCCGACCTGCCACAGGGCGAGAGCCGCGTCGAAGTGGTGCTCACCGCGAACGACCACCGGCCGCTCTACATCGGGAAACGCCTGCTTGCGGACGCGGTGACGGCGGCGAACTGAGCGCGCTCCCACGCCGCCGCTCGGCCCGCGCTGGCGCCGCGGTTAGACTTGATGCCAGGAACGATCAGGGACCGAGGTTATGGCCCGAAAGCCGACTAAGCGCACATCTGGTTCGGCGAGGACAACACGGCGACCTCGCCTAAGGAGCAGGTTCCTGCGGGCGCTCGGGGCGGTCCTGGTTCTGCTGATCCTGCTGCCGGTTCTAGCGATCCTCGCCTACCGGGCCGTGCCGCCGCCAGGCACGCCGCTCATGCTCGCGCGCGACGCGCCGGCGGACTACCGCTGGGTCGATTTCCCGGACATCGCCCGCGTCGCGGCGCAGGCGGTGATCGTCTCCGAGGACCAGACGTTCTGCGCCCATGACGGCATCGACTGGCGGCAGATGTCGATCGTCCTGGAGGAGCTGCGCGAGACCGGCCGGCCGAGCCGCGGCGCCAGTACCATCACCATGCAGACCGCCCGCAATCTGTTTCTGCCGCCGTCGCGGACCGCGCTTCGAAAGGCGGTGGAGATCCCCCTAGCCCTGGGGCTGGAACTGCTGCTGCCGAAGCGGCGGATCGTTGAGCTCTACCTCAACGTGGTCGAGTGGGGGGACGGTATCTACGGCATCGAAGCGGCGGCGCAGCACCATTTCGGCAAGCCGGCAAGCGCTCTGTCCCGCACCGAGGCGGCCCGCCTCGCCGCCGTTCTCCCGAACCCGCTCGACCGGGATCCGGCCCGTCCCTCCGCCGAGGTCGGCCGCCGCGCCGCACGGATCGCCGCCGATATCGTCAGGCTCGGGCGCCTCTTCGCCTGCCTGGATTCCTGAGCGCGCATCGCCGGACGCGCCGGACCGCCTCCATTTAATCCCGGCCCGGTCGCCCTAGATATGTTGGGTCAGTCCGCGACTCGATGTCCGTCGATACCCTCTGGAGTCCCATGGATCTCAGCGCCCCTCCTGTCATTCGGCTTTCCCAGGCCCGGCTCAGCTACCCGACGCCCGACGGCGAGATCGAGGTGCTGAGCGGGATCGACCTCAGCGTCTCGCCCGGCGAGATCGTCGCCGTGACCGGACCGTCCGGGTCCGGAAAGTCGTCGCTGATCGCCGTGATCGGCGGGCTCGAACCCCTGTCCGGCGGGCAGGCGCGGGTGCTCGAGACCGACATGACGGCGGAAACCGAGCGGGGTCGGACCCTGCTGCGCCGCCGCGATATCGGCATCGTCTTCCAGGCCTACCATCTGGTGCCGTCGATGACCGCGCTGCAGAACGCGGCCCTGCCGTTGACCCTGGCCGGCGATCCGGACGCGCAGGCGAAGGCCGAGCGCATGCTGGAACGGGTCGGCCTCGGCCACCGGCTGACCCACCGGCCTTCCGCCCTCTCTGGCGGCGAGCAGCAGCGGGTTGCCGTAGCGCGGGCCTTCGTCGCCGCGCCCCGACTGGTGCTCGCGGACGAGCCGACCGGCAACCTGGATCAGCGCACCGGCGAGACGGTCATCCGGACGATGTTCGATCTGGCCCGAGGCTCCGGCACCGCCCTGCTCCTCGTGACCCACGATCCGGCCCTGGCGGACCGCTGCGACCGGACCCTGGTCATCGAAGGCGGCCGGGTGGTGACCTGAGATGAGCGCGGAAACAATCGGCGGCAGCGCGGCGGACGGACGGGCCGGCAACGCTCCCGCGCGCTGGGCTGTTCTGTTTGGCCTGGTCAGAGCGGAACTCGGATTCGGGATCCTGGGCCTGCGGCTGTTTATGACCTGCGTGGTGATCGCCAGCGCGATGCTCGGCCTGATCTGGCTGCTGAGCGACGGCCTGGCCGACGCCATGCGCGACAACGCGACCCGGATCCTTGGCGGCGACGTCGCGGTGACGGTGGTGAACGCCCCGCTGGACGGCGGCACCGAGACGGCGCTTTCCAGCCTCGGCCGATCCTCGCGGGTCGTCGAACTGCGTTCGACCGCGGCAGCGGGTCCGGCCGACGCGCCGCGACGCCTGACGGTCGAGCTCAAGGCCGTCGATGCGGCCTACCCGCTCTATGGCGCGGTTGAGATGGCCCGCGGAACCGACATTCAGGCCGCTCTCGCCGAGCGGGACGGGATCGCGGGCGCGGTTGTCGAGCCGAGCCTTCTGGCGCAGCTCGGTTTGGAGATCGGCGACACCATCCGGCTCGGCGAGAGTTCTTTCGAGATCCGAGACCGCCTGCTCCGGGAGCCCGACCGGCTCTCGGCGGGCACGTTCCTGGTCGGGCCGCGCGTCCTGATCGCCCGCGACCGGTTGGAGGAGACGGGCCTCACCGGGCGGGGGTCGCTCACCGAATACCGGACACGGGTCCGCTTCACCGGCGGAACCGAACCGGAAGCGGCGCTGGCAGCGGTCCGGTCGGCCGAACCAGCGCGCGGCTGGGAGCTTCAGACCCCGAGCGAGGCGGCGGAACGGGTCCGCGAGGTGACGAACCGGACCACGACCTTCCTCGGCGTTTCCGGCCTCGCGGCCTTCGCCATCGGCCTGACGGGCGCCTGGGCGGCGGTCGCGATGTGGATCGGGCGGCGCCACCGAACCATCGCCCAGTACCGGCTCTCCGGCGCCACCACGTCGATGGTCGTGGCGCTGCATGCAGTACTGGTCGCGGTCGCCGGCGCCCTCGCCCTTGCGATCGGCCTGACGATCGCCTCGATCGGCGCGGCGCTGCTGCTCGACATGCTGACCACCCGGCTTCACCTGCTCTGGGAACCGGAAGCCCTGGTCGGCGAGGTGCTGCTCGTCGCCGTCACCCTCGCGCTCGGCCTGGCGGGCGCGCTCGTCGCCGGGCTTTCGGGTATCACCCGCGTACCGCCGCTGCGGGCGATGCGCGACGATGTCCCCGGCATCGGCCTCTCGCCCCGCGACGGTCTGGTTGCAGGAGGCCTGCTCGCCGCGTCCCTCGTCCTGGCGATCGCCGGGCTGCCGAACCCGGGCATGGCCGTCGCGGCGGCCCTCGGCCTTACCGTGGTCGCGGGCCTGCTCGCGGGTCTCGGGCTCCTGATCGCCCGCGCGGCCTTCCGGCTGCCCGCCGACGGCTTCCTGGCCCTGGCCGTCCGTCAAGGCTTCACAGCACCGCGGGCCGTGATGTTGCGAACCGTCGCCCTCGGCATCGGGATCGCCGGCATCACCGGCGTGGTCGCCGTTCAGCATTCCCTGCAGACCGCCTTCGAGACCCAGATCCCGACCAGAGCCCCGGATCTCGTTCTGCTCGACGTGCAGGCGCCCCAGGTCGAGCGAATCCGGGCCCAGGTGGCGGAGACGCCGGAGCTTGGCGGGCTTCAGGCCACGCCGTTCATGCGCACCCGCCTGCTCGAGGTGAACGGCAGACCGGTCGAGGAGGCACTGGTCAACCCGGACAAGGACTGGGTGATCGAGGGTGACCGCAGCTTCTCCTGGGCCGCCGAGCCGACCGGTTCCGAATTGCTGGCCGGGGAATGGTGGCCGGCGGACTACGACGGCCCGCCCCTGGTCTCGGCGGAGGAGGACGTCATGGAGGCGTTCGACCTGAAACCCGGCGATGCGCTCACTTACAGCGTCCTCGGCCGGGTCTTCACCTCCGAGGTGGCGAACATCCGCAAGGAGTATCACCGGACCATGCGGCCGGAGTTCCTCGTGGTGGCCAGCCCGACGCCCTTCCGGAATGCCCCGCACGGCTGGATCGTGTCGCTGCAGGGCGTGACCGGAGAATCCCTAGACGGGTTCGTCTCGGCGCTGTCGCGGGAGGCCCCCAACGTCACCGTGATCGACGTCCGGCGCCTGGTCTCCGATGCCGCGGAGGTGGTCGAGGGCGCGATCCTGGGCACCCTGATGATCGCCGCAATCCTGCTGCTCGCCGGCTCGCTCTCCCTCGCGGCCACCGTCTCAGCGGATGTCGATTCCCGCCGTCGTGAGGCGGTGGCCCTCTCCGTGGTCGGTGCCACCCGGCGCGAGATTGCCATTGCCCGGCTGTGCGAGGCTGCTGCCACAGGTCTTGCCGCAGCCGCCGTCGGCGGTTCCGCCGGCCTGCTGGCGAGTTGGTGGATCGCCGATGGGGCGCTGCGGGTCGACTGGGCGCCCGGCCTCGTCGCCCTGGTGCTGCCGGCGGCTTTGGGCGTGATCACCGCCGTCGCCGCCGGGCTTGCGGGCGGGCTGGGCGCCCTGCCCCGAGGCCGGGGCCAGCTTGCGCGGATGCTGTCGGGATGAGCCGGGGGACGACCGCACCGACCCGACGGCACGTCGCGCTGGGTGCCGCCGCAGCGCTCGGCGCCCCCTTCGTCCTCGCCGGAATGCGGAGCGCACGCGCGCGCACCGCCGATCTCGGGCAGGCCGCCCGCGCGTTCCCGAGGCTGCACACCGTTCTGGTCCAGCAGGGGGACGACCTGATCCTCGCAGAGACCCTGCGCGGTCCCGGGGCCGAGCGGGTGGCAAACGTGAAATCCGTCTCGAAGAGCATTGTCGCTCTACTCCTCGGCATCGCCATCGGCAGAGGAGACGTGCCGGACGTCCGCGCCCGCCTGATCGACGTCGCCCCCGATATCGTGCCGCCGAACGCCACGCCGGGCGTCGAGGATCTGACGCTGGAGGACCTTGTGACCATGCGGGCCGGGCTCGCCGCGACCTCCGGGCGGGCCTACGGGGCGTGGGTCGGTTCCACCAACTGGATCGCCTACGTCCTGCGCCAGGAGATGGTGGCGCGTCCGGGCGGCCGGATGATCTACTCCACCGGATCGACCCATGTGCTGGGTGCGGCGCTGGCCGTCGCCGCCGGCGAGAGCCTGCTGACCCAGGCGCGCACCCGCCTGGCCGACCCTCTGGGCATCGCGATCCCCGCCTGGACCCGCGATCCGCAGGGCTTCTATCTCGGCGGCAACCAGATGGCCCTCACGCCAGCGGCGATGCTCCGGATCGCGGCCACCGTACGCGACGGCGGCCGGTTCGCCGGCACCCAGGTGATCCCGAGCGGGTGGGTCGACGCCTCCGCCCGGCCCCGCACCCGCTCGCCCTGGTCCGGGCTCGGCTACGGCTACGGGTGGTTCCTGTCCGAGACGGGGTACATGATCGCCCGCGGCTATGGCGGGCAGGTGATCGCCGCGCATCCCGGACGCGGCCTCGCGGTCGCGATCACCTCCGACCCCGACCGCCCGGCCCGGTCGCGCGGGTATTTCGGCGACCTGATGGCGTTCCTGGACGGCCCGGTCCTGCAGGCGGCAGACGCCCGGAGCTGAGCCGCGCCGCCCGGCGCCCGGCCTATCAGTTTCGCGCGGTGGCGACTTCCGGCAGCCAGGTGACGAGATCCGGGAAGGCGATGAGCAGCACGACCGCCACGCACATCAGCAGGAAGAACGGCAGCGCGGCCTTGGCCACGTAGAGGATGTTCCGCCCGGTGAGCCCCTGGATGACGAAGAGGTTGAAGCCCACCGGCGGTGTGATCTGGGACATTTCGACCACCAGGACCACGTAGATTCCGAACCACAGCTTGTCGATCCCGGCAGCCTCGATCATCGGCAGGATGACCGCCACCGTCAGCACCACCACCGAGATCCCGTCGAGGAAGCAGCCGAGCACGATGAAGAACAGGGTGAGCGCGGCCAGAAGCGCATAGGGCGACAGCTGCATGTCCCGGATCCACTCGGCGAGACCGCGCGGGATGCCGGTGAAGCCCATGGCCGTCGACAGGAAGGCGGCACCGGCCAGGATGAAGCAGATCATGCAGCTCGTCTTGGTCGCGCCGATCAGGCTGTCGACGAAGGTCGACCAGCTCAATGTCCGGGACAGGGCCGAGAGCGCGAGGGCGCCGACGACCCCGAGGCAGGCCGCCTCAGTCGCCGTCGCCAGCCCGGCGTAGATCGAGCCTATGACGAAGCCGATAAGCAGGATGACCGGAAGCAGCCGACGGGAGGCGACGACCCGCTGCCAGAGCGTGTAGCGCTCGGACATCGCCGGCACCTTCTCCGGGTTCATCATCGACCAGAAGGCGACATAGCCCATGAACATCCCGGCGAGCAGGATCCCCGGGATGATGCCGGCGATGAACAGGCGGATGATCGATTCCTCGGCGGCGACCCCGTAGACGATCAGGATGATCGACGGCGGGATCAGCAGGCCCAGGGTGGCGGAGCCGGCGAGCGAGCCGATGATCTGCTTCTCGTCGTAGCCGCGCTGGCTCAACTCAGGCACCGACATCTTGCCGATCGTCATCGCCGTCGCGGCGGAGGAACCGGAGACGGCCGCGAAGACTGCGCAGCCGAGAATGTTGACGTGCATCAGCCGTCCCGGCAGCCGGGTGAGCCAGGGCGCCAGCCCACCGAACATGTCCTCCGACAATCGTGTCCGGAACAGGATCTCTCCCATCCAGACGAACAGCGGCAGGGCGGTAAGCGTCCAGGTCGAGATCGATCCCCACACCGTTGTCGCCATGATGGCGCCGGCCGGCGCGCTGGAGAACATGCTCATCGCGGCGAGGCCGACGATCAGCAGGGCGATCGCGACCCATAGACCGGCCGCCAGCAGCACGAGGAGGCCGATTGCGAGAATGATGGAGGCGGTGGCGATATCCACGTCTGGGAAATCCTCGGGGCTTGGCGGGGCCGGAACGGGCGGGAGGCGGCAGGAGCGGTGTCAGTCCGGAACGGAAGCGGGCGTCACTCCAGGACGGACTCGGTGTTTTCCTCGAAACTGGGCTCGCGGCCGCGCAGGACCCGGACCAGCTCATCGAGGCAGGCGATCGTCATCATCACCAGCCCGAAGGCCATGCTGCTCTGCGGTATCCAGAGGGGAACGCCGATCAGACCGTCAGACAGGTCGCCGTAGCGCAGACTCTCGGCGGCGAGGTTATAGGCGTAGAAGGTGAAATAGCCGCTCAGGACCGTGGCGACGGACAGCGCGAGAACGACCGACGCGTTGTGAAGCTGCTTCGGCAGGTGCGACACCACCAGCGTCACCCGGATATGGCTGCCGGCCCTGAAGCTGTAGGCCAGCGCCAGGAAGGTCGAGGTCGCCAGGAAGAACCCGGAGATCTCGTTGGCCGACGGCACGATGATTCCGAAGAACCGGCCGACGATCTGGGCCAGGATCAGCACCCCGATCCCCGCCAGAAGGATCGCGGCGAGCGCGGCACTGGCCAGATAGAGAGCATCGAGCACACGGCGTAACAGCATTGGCGTTTCCTCTGTCGCGCGGCCTCTGTCGCGCGGATAGACCGTCCCCCGGCGGTACCGGGGGACGGTTCAAGCGGTTACATCGCGCGGTAAGCGTCGACCAGCGCCTGGCCCTTGTCGCCGGCGCGCTCCAGCCACTCGCCGGTCATCGTCTCGCCGACGCCCTTCAGACCGTCGACCAGCGCCGCACCCGCCTCCGGCACCTTCATGCCGTTATCGGCGAGGGTCTTGACCGTGTCGGCCGCGACCTTCTCGGACTCTTCCCAGCCCCGCTTCTCGGCCTCCTCTGCGGCCTGCAGCAGCGCCTTCTGAACGCTCTCGTCCAGCGCGTCGAACGCCCGCTTGTTCACGAACACCATGTTCTTCGGGTGCATCGCCTTGGTGTCGTAGTAGACGTTCAGGAAGTCCCACGACTTGACGTCGACGCCGGTCGCTGCGGAAGTCAGCATCGCCGAGACCAGGCCGGTCGAAAACGCCTGCGGAACCTCGGCATACTGCACCGTGGTCGGGACTGCGCCCATGAGCTCGGCCATCCGGGAGGTAGCGGCATTGTAGGCGCGGAACTTCACGCCTTCCATGCCGCTGAGATCGGCGACCTCCTCCTGGGCGTACAGACCCTGGCCCGGCCAGGCCACGGCATAGAGCGGCATCAGACCTTCTTCGGCCATCAGCTCGGCGATCAGGGGCTTCTGGGCCTGCCACAGGTTCCAGGCGTTGTCGTAGCCGGCGGCGAGGAACGGGATTCCGTCGACCTCCCACAGCGCGTTCTCGTTGCCGTGCACGCTCATCAGGACCTCGCCGATCGGGGCCTGCTGCGAGCGGACGGCGCGCTTGATCTCGGGCATCTTGAACAGCGACGCGGCACTGTGGACGTTGATCTCCAGCTCACCGCCGGAGAGCTCCTTCACCCGGTCGACGAACCAGTAGACGTTCTTGGTCTGGAAGTTGCCGTCCGGATACGGCGTCGGCATGTCCCAGGTCTCCGCCGCCGCGGGCGCCGAGATGCCGATGACGGCGGCGGTCAGCGCGGTGGTAAGCAGCTTGCGCATTGTGAGCGTCTCCTTTGCGTTATTGTCGCGTTCGGCCGGTCATTCCGCGCCATCGGCCAGGACCGGCCACGTGATGACGCCGGGATGGTCCGATCAGAACTCGGGGTCCATCCGATGGGGAATAACGGCCTGCTCAAGTTGAGCGGTCACTCTAACGGATATGAGAGCCGGCACAAGGTGGCGACCGCAGGCCCGGCCCGACGACTTCGACGGTCCCGGACCTGCGAGGCCGGCACCGGCAGAGGGCTGCCGCTGGGGCCGATGCCGGCGGGTTCGCGGCCGCAGCGACCGATCAGCGCAGCAGCGTGTAGGGCAGCCAGGTGATCAGCTCCGGGAAGATGATCATCAGCACCAGTGCCAGCGCCTGGAGGGCGACGAACGGCGCAACCGAGAGGTAGATGTCGCCCATGCTCACTCCCTTCGGGACCACGCTGCGCAGGTAGAAGAGGTTGAAGCCGAAGGGCGGCGTGAGGAACGCCATCTCCATGTTGACGACGAACAGGACGCCCAGCCACACCGGGTCGAAGCCTAGGCTGGTGGCGATCGGGAAGAACAGCGGCGCCGTCAGGATCATGATGCCGATGGGATCGAGGAAGCATCCCATGATGATCCAGATGATCTGCATGCCGATCAGCACGCCCCACTTCCCGCCGGGTAGCCAGGACAGCGCGTCGCGCACGAGCTGATCCGCCCCCAGGGCCGCGTAGAGCGACGTGAAAATCGAGGCGGCGAAGATGATCCAGATCACCATGCAACTCAGCCGCAGCGTGATCTTGCAGGACTCGAACAGCGCCTGCCAGTTCAGGGCCTTTTTGGCGTAGGCGCAGAGGATGGCACCGAGCGCGCCGAGCCCCGCCGCCTCGCTGGGCGTGGCCAGACCGCCCACGATGCTGCCGAGGACCACGACGATCAGCGTGATCGGGAGCAGCACGGATTTCAGCGAGGCCAGACGCTCCGCGAGCGAGGCGCGTTCGACCTTCGGCACCGCCGGCCCCAGTTCGGGACGGAACGCGCAGACGATCAGGATGTACGCCGTGAACAGCGCGACGATGACCAGTCCCGCGGTAATCCCGCCCAGGAACAGCATCCCGACCGAGGTGTTGGTGTAGAGGCCGAGCACGATCATGACGACGCTCGGCGGGATCAGCACGCCGAGCGCTCCGCCGCCGGCGATGCAGCCGAGGCTGAGGCTCTTGCTGTAGTTGTGCCCGAGCATGGACGGCAGCGCGACCAGGGCCATGGTGACCGTGGCGGCCCCGCTCACCCCGACCAGCGCGGCGAAGATCGTGCAGACCAGCACGGTCCCGACCGCGAGCCCGCCGTTCAGGCCGCCGAGCCACTTCTGCATCATGTCGTATAGATCTCGGGCTATCCCCGATCTCTCGAGCATCGATCCCATGAAGATGAACATCGGGATTGCGATCAGGACGAAGCTGGTCGCCTGACTGAAGGTCCGGATGCCGACGGCGTAGAGGGCGTTGGGTCCCCACAGGAAATAGGTCCCGACCACCGCCGATCCGCCGAGCGCGAAGACCAGCGGAACACCCGCCAGCATCAGCAGGATGAACGATCCGAAGAGCAGAAGCGTGACAAGCTCGATGCTCACAGCGCAGCCTCCCCATGCTTGTTGGCTGCCGGATCGGGGAGCAGTTCCTCGCCGGTGAACGTCGTGTAGAGATCTCGGAACAGCTTGGCGATCGCCTGCAACAGCAGCAGACCTGCGCCGATCGGCATCGCCGCGTAGACCGGATAGAGCGGCGGTCCCCAGTCGGTTCCCGCGCGCTGCCCGGCCTCCCAGGCCTCGTAGGTCATGATCCCCGTCTGCTGCAGCAGGACCAGGCAGTAGATGAGCACGAAACCCGCCGTAAGGACGTCGAGGATAGACTTCTTCCGGGGGGAGAGCTGCGAATAGATGATGTCCATCGCGACATGGTCGCGGTGCAGCAGCGTGTAGCCGCCGCCGAGCAGGATGTATCCGGCGAACAGATAGGTGATGAGTTCGTTGCCCCAGGTCGTGGGCGCGTTGACCACGTACCGCAGGAACACTTCCCAGACCACCAGCGCGATCAGGAGCAGCAGCCCCACGGCCGTGGCCCTGCCGATCAAGCTATTGAGGGATTCGATCGCCCGGACGGCGGACCGCACCATGAACATCCCTGAATCCTTTTGCTGATGAACGATTGGGGCGTCCTGACGCGGACGCCCCACCGTTTCGACCGAAGAGCGGCGATCAGATGTTCGACGGACGCTCGTTCAGCTGGTCCCGCGTCTTGAAGATGATGTCCAGCACCGCCTTGGTGCCCGGGTCATCGCCCCGGAGCTGCTCCAGCGCGGCGGCCGAGATACGGCGCATCTCCGCGACGTCCTCTTCCGGCAGGGCGTTGAACTCCACGCCCGCCGCCTTCATCTCGCCGACCGCGATCGCCGAGTTGTAGGTCGAAGTCGCGGCACGCTCGACGGCGTAGAGGCGGGTCGACAGGTTCATGACGGCCTTCAGGTCGTCGGGCAGGCTGTTGTACGCCCGCATGTTCATGAACTGGTCTTCCATGTCGAACTTGATGAGCGACGGGCCGAGGTAGAATTTCGCGACCTCATGCAGCTTCACCGCCTTGAAGCCGTCCGGTGAGCCCCAGTTCGACGCGTCGATGACGCCCTGGGACATGGCCGTGTACTGCTCCTCGCCCGGCACCGTCACGATCGAGGCGCCCTGCGACTTCCAGATCTCGGCGCCGAGGCCGAAGCTGCGGATCTTCACGCCGTTGAAGTCAGACAGCCGGGTCATCTTCTCGCGCGACATGGTCGCGCCCCACTCGTCCGAGTAGACCGGGCCGAGGAAGTGGACGTTCTCCTTGGCGAACTCGTCGCGCACGAGGCCCAGCAGATCCGTCTCGTGCCAGAGGTAGTCGTAGTGATCCAGCGCGGAGAACGCGAAGGGCACGCCCCAGGTCCAGAGCGTGAAGGGGATCTTGCCGCGCCAGTAGACCTGAGCCGCGTAGCCGATATCGACCACGCCCTTGCTGACCGCGTCGAGCATCTCGAAGGTCGGTACCACCGCGCCCGGCGGGAAGGCCTGGATCTCGATCCGGCCGCCGGACAGTTCGCGCACCCGCTCGATGTAACGCGGGACAAGCACTTCCCATTCCGTCGTGCCGGGGCCCAGGAACGACTGCATGCGGAAGCGGAATTCGGGGCTCTGCGCCTTCGCCGTGCTCGACAGCCCCGCAACCGCGGCGAGCGTCGCGCCGGTGAGGCCGGCCTTCATCACGTCGCGGCGACGGATCTTTTGCCCCGCGATCTCATGAACCTGCCGGTCGTGCGTATCACCTTTTGCCATGGACTTCCTCCCTTACGTAAGGTTTGACGGTTCTATTTTTACGAACGTCTTTTTATTATTTTTATATTTGAGGCCGCACGATCGCTTGCAGTATTCGAGCGCGCAGTCTCGTTTTTGTATTTTGTTTTAAAAGCCTACCGCCTCCGGCGAAAAGCGGTCAAGACGGCTTTATTTCACTTCTCGGCATGGTCGAGGCTTTCCAAGCGCCTCCCCCTTTCCCGCCACAGCCCCCCAACCGCTGTCACGACCCCGCTTGGCCGATACCCGCTCTTTGCTCTACCGTCGCGTATGCAAGAGTCGGCGGGTGCGCAGGCGCGCGATCCGAAAGCCGACCGCGAGGAAACGGGTGGCGTAACGCATGACCGCTGCGGGCAGACAAGAGTGGCTCGACGGCGTCGGGGAATTCGCGCGGTCCCGCGTCGCCCCGGCGGCGGCGGCATGGTCGCTGGGCGCATCCCCCGGTCCGGAGGAGAACGCGGAGGCCGGGCGCCTCGGCCTGTTCGGCATCGAGCTGCCGTCGGAACACGGCGGCGGGTCTTACGGTTTCGCCGGCAAGGCCGCCGCGTGCGAGATACTCGCCGCCGCGGATTTCGGGTTCGCCATGTCCGTGGTCAACACCCACAACGTCGCCCTTCGCCTGTCCCTCAGCGCGGCCGACCGCATCCGCGAGCGCTACCTGCCAGACCTCCTGGCCGGACGGAAAAGCGCCTGTACAGCGCTGACAGAGCCTGGCGCGGGATCCGATCTCGCCGCCCTGGCGACGACGGCCGAGCGGTCCGGCGACGGCTGGATCCTGAATGGCGAGAAAAGCTGGATCATCAACGGCCGCCACCCCGGTCTCTGCATCGTTTTCGCCCAGACCGACAGGGCGGCGGGGCTGGCGGGCCTCGGCGCCTTTCTCGTCGATCTGGACGGCGACGGGGTCAGGCGACATGCAATCGAGTCCGGCTTCTCCCAGACCAGCATCGGAACCGGCGGGTTCGTGCTGACCGACACCGCGGTCGCGGATGACGCCATGATCCTGCCGCCCGGGAAGGCCTTTCGGGCGATCATCGAGGAAATCAACGGCGCGCGCGTCTACGTCGCCGCCATGTGCTGCGGGATGCTGAAAGCCGGGATCGCGACCGCCGCCGCCTACGGGGCGCGCCGCGAGGTGTTCGGACGCAAGCTTGAGGATCACCAGGCCTGGCGCGCGGTGCTGGCCGAGGCGGAAACCGACCTGGCGGCCGCCCGCGCCCTGACCGCGGAGGCGACCGGTCTGGTCGATCGGGGCGAGGACGCCAGGCTGGCCGCGGCCCAGGCCAAGATCGCGGCGGTCGAGACCGGGCAACGGCACCTGCCCGCCCTGCTTCACGCCATGGGCGCCGAAGGACTGCGCCCGGAGCACTGCCTGGCGCGCCACCTGGGCGCGTTGCAGACGGCGGCCCTGGCCGACGGCGCGAACGCCCTGCTGAAACAGCAGGTCGCCAAGCTGTCCCGACAGACCACGACCACAACCGAGGCCTGAACGATGCGCGTTTACCAGATCGAAGGCGACTGGGGGTTCGACAATCTGACGCTCGGAGAACGGCCGCAACCCGCCCCCGGGCCCGGAGAGGTTCTGATCCGCATGCGCATGGCGTCCCTGAACGCGCGGGATCTGATCGTGCCCGATCGGGGCTACGGCCGGGCGACGGGGACCCTGCCCCTGATTCCCGTCTCCGACGGTGTCGGCGAGGTTGTGACGGTCGGCGACGGCGTCACTCGTGTGGCCGTGGGTGACCGCGTCACCCCGACCTATTTCCAGCGCTGGACCTCGGGCGACCCGACACCCGACCGGTTCGCGTCGGCCCTGGGCGGACCGCTCGACGGCGTCATGGCAGAGTTCATCTGCCTCTCCCAGGAGGGGGTCGTGCGCGTCCCCGACTACCTGTCCGATGCCGAGGCCGCGACCCTGCCCTGCGCCGCCCTGACCGCGTGGAGCGCGATCGTCACCCACGGCCGGACCCGCCCCGGCGACCGGGTGCTGATCCAGGGTACCGGCGGCGTCGCACTCTTCGCCCTCGCTTTCGCGAAACACGCGGGCGCCCACGTCACGGTGATTTCCTCGAGCGACGAGAAGCTTGAGCGGGTGCGATCGATGGGCGCCGACGCGACCGTCAACTACCGCGAGGTCGAAGACTGGGCCCGGGCGACCCGGGAGATCACGGCGGACCGCGGCGGCTACGACAACATCGTCGAACTGGGCGGCGCCAAGACCCTGCCCCTGTCCCTGCGCGCCGTGCGACCCGGCGGCACCCTGTCGATGATCGGCGTGCTCACCGGCCTGGACATCGAGACCTCCCTCGGCCTGATCGTCGCGCGCCAGGTCCGCCTCCAGGGCGTGACCGTCGGCCACCGGGACGGCTACGAGGCGATGCTGGCGGCCATGGCCCAGCATGAGATCCGGCCCGTGCTCGGGGAGACATTCGGGTTCACGGAGTTGAAGGAGGCGCTCGCCCACCTTCGGGCCGGCGGCCATTTCGGCAAGACGCTGATCCAGTTTTGACACCGCAGCGGACGACGACGATGGCCAGCACCGCCTACCCCTACCAGCCGCGCACCTTCGCCGACGATCCGGAGCGTCTCGCCTTCCGGATGTGCGGAACCGGCGAGTCGGTGACCTTCGCGGAGCTCGAGGCCCGGGCCAACCAGGGCGCCCACCTGCTGCGCCGGCACGGCATTGCCGCGCGGGACCACATTGCGATCCTGATGGAGAACCGGCGGGAGTTCCTGGAGATCTGCTTCGCCGCCGACCGCACGGGGGTCTACTACACGACGATCAGCACCCACCTCACCGCCGACGAGATCGCCTATATCGTCAGGGACTGCGGCGCCAAGCTTCTGATCGCCTCGGACCGCTACCTGGAGCTGGTCGCCGAACTGGACGGCGCGGACGGCCCAAGCTGCGAGACGATGATCGTCGGCCGGATGCCGCCCGGATCGCAGAGCTGGAGCGAGGCGGCCGCCGCGCAGCCGACGACGCCCATCGCGGACGAGGCCCAGGGCCTGGACATGCTGTATTCGTCCGGCACCACGGGACGTCCGAAGGGCATTCTCTGGCCGCTGCCCGACGACAGGCCGGGCGGGCGGTCGATGCTGATCGACCTGCTCACCTCCCTGTTCGGCTACGCCCACGACACCCGTTACCTGTGCCCGGCGCCGCTCTACCACGCGGCCCCGCTCAGGCACACGATGGTCACGCTAAAGATGGGCGGCTCCGCCTACATCATGGAGCGCTTCGACGCCGAGCGGGCCCTGAAGCTGATCGAGCACGAGAAGATCACCCACAGCCAGTGGGTCCCCACCATGTTCATCCGGATGCTCAAGCTGCCGGACGACGAGCGGCTGCGGTACGACATGTCGTCGATGGTCATGGCCGTCCACGCGGCGGCCCCCTGCCCGGTCGAGATCAAGCAGCGGATGATCGACTGGTGGGGACCGATCATCCACGAGTACTACGCCGGGACCGAGAACAACGGCTTCACCGCGATCACGACGCCGGAATGGCTGAAGCATCCGGGCTCCGTGGGCCGGGCGAAGCTCGGCGTGATCCACATCTGCGGCGAGGACGGCGAGGAACTGGCGACCGGCGAGGAGGGCGAGGTCTATTTCGAGGCCGGGCACAGGTTCGCCTACCACAACGACCCGGAGAAGACCGCCGCCAGCGCCAACGCCAGGGGCTGGACGACCCTTGGCGACATCGGCCGGCTCGACGAAGAGGGCTATCTATACCTCACCGACCGCAAGTCCTTCATGATCATCTCCGGCGGCGTGAACATCTACCCGCAGGAGATCGAGGACGTGCTCCTGAGCCACCCCTCTGTGCTTGACGCCGCCGTCTTCGGCGTACCGAACGAGGATTTCGGCGAAGAGGTGAAGGCGGTGGTCCAGCCCCTGGCTTCGGTCGAGGGCGACGACACGCTCAGGGAGGCGCTGATGGACCTCTGCCGCCGTCGCCTGTCCAGCATCAAGTGCCCCCGCAGCATCGATTTCCGCACATCCCTGCCGCGATCGGCGACGGGAAAGCTGTACAAGCGGCGTCTTAAGGAAGAGTACCGCACGGCCTGACCCGGCCTCCTTTTCGCCAAAAATGTGGCAGCACCGGTTGAAACCAGTGTGATCGACCTCAGGTGGGAGGTCGTGGCGGCGGTCGGGCGCCGCCGGATCGCAATGGCGCGGATCTTTACCCCCACTGCGATCTGTCGCCTCTCGCGATGAGGCGACCTCGTTGCGCCAGTGGCCCCTGATGGCCGCTTCCGGCGCCCCGACATACCCAACGGCCCTGGTCTGCGGCTCCCCGAGCGGGCGCGGTCTTGCGAGCGATGACCTGCCAATCCGCGGGCAGAGGCCGGAACCGACTGCAGGAGACTTGAATGAGGAAGTTGGCAATTGGACTCGCGACCGGTGTTCTCATGGCACCCGCCGCGGCGAGCGCCGACTGCGGTGAAGTGTCGATCACCGAGATGAACTGGGCGTCGGCCTCCGTCGTCACCAACGTGTCGAAATTCATCATGGAGCAGGGCTACGGCTGCGAGGTGACGGTTGTTCCCTCCGACACCGTGCCGGCCGTGACCTCGGTCGCCGAAAACGGCGAGCCCGACATCGTCACCGAACTCTGGCTCAACTCCACCGGCGACGCCTACGCGCGCCTCGAAAGCCAGGGCAAGATCGAGCGGGTCGCCAAGGTTCTGACGCCGGGTGGCGTGGAGGGCTGGTGGATCCCGACCTATCTCGCCGAACAGCACCCGGAGCTGAAGACGATCGAAGGGATCATGGCGAATCCCGCGCTCGTCGGCAGCCGGTTCAACAACTGCCCGAGCGGCTGGGGCTGCCGCATCGTCAACGACAACCTGATCCAGGCGCTGGACCTCGAAGCCTCGGGCATCGACGTGTTCGACCATGGCTCGGGCGAGACGCTGTCCACCTCCATGGCGGCGGCCTACGAGAACCAAGAGCCCTGGTTCGGCTACTACTGGGGTCCGACGGTTCCGCTCGGCAAGTACGAGATGACCCGCGTCGATCTCGGCGAGTACAAGGAAGCGGTTCACGCCGCCAACCAAAACGCGGACACGTCCGATCCCGGCGTCTCAGACTTCCCGGCCGCGCCGGTGCTGACCTCCGTCACCGCCGACTTCAAGGAACGCGAGCCGGCGATCGCCGAGCTGATGGGGAACGTGAGCTTCGAGACCGACACCATGAGCGCTGTTCTGGCCTGGAAGGACGAGAACAACGCGTCGGCTGAAGAGGCGGCCGTCTACTATCTCACGACCTACAAGGACGAATGGGCCTCCTGGCTCAACGCCGAGGCGCGTGAGAACCTCGCTTCGGTCCTCGACGCGAGCTGATACCCGATCCGACATTGACGACGGGGCCGCGCCTGCCGCGGCCCCGTTTTTTCGTTCGACGAGAAACGACGCGACGCCGCGCGAGCGGCGGGAAAGGCTATTTCCGTGGCGACCTATGACGGTCTATTCCAAGCTCTGGGGCTTGAGGACTGGTGCGACTCCTCGGCCAGCTCCGCCCCCCTGTCCATGTCCGACCTTGTCTCGCAGAACGCCGGCGACGGGGCCGAGGCACAGGGCTCGCTCTGGAACACCCCGTTCCCCTCGCTGGACGCCCTGAACGACGCCTGCTCGGCGATGCCCCAGTCCCGCGACGTGACCAAGGGGCTGGAGGACGGGTTCCTCAACATCAAGGACAGCCTGAAGGTCGTCCTCGATCCCCTCACCCAGCCTCTGAGCTGGATGCTGGACGGCGCGCTCTACGCCATGCTCGCCACCCCGTGGTGGATCGTCATCCCGGCGATGCTGGCGATCGTCTGGGCGGTGTCGCGCTCTGCCAGCCTGGTCGCGTTCGTGGCGGTCAGCTTCGGCGGCCTGGCCTTCATCGATCAGTACGACTACGCGCTCCAGACCCTCTCCATCATCTTCGTCTGCGCCTTCCTCTGCGTGCTGATCGGCGTGCCCATCGGCATCCTCATGTCGCGCAGCGAGACCATGCGGCGGGCGACGGTGCCGGTGCTGGACATGCTCCAGACGCTGCCGCCCTTCGTCTATCTCATCCCGCTGATCTTCCTGTTCAGCGTCACCGAGTCGAAGCTGTTCGGGATCGCCATCATCCTCTACGCGATCGTGCCCGTGATCCGGCTCACCGATCTCGGCATCCGCCTGGTCGATCAGGACGTGATCGAGGCGGCGGACGCCTTCGGGATGACCCAGCGCCAGAAACTCTTCAGCGTGCAGATCCCGCTCGCACTGCCGAACATCATGGCCGGCGTGAACCAGACGATCATGATGTCCCTCGCGATGGTGGTGATCGCCTCGCTCGTCTCCGCGCCCGGACTGGGCGTTCTTGTCCTGCAGGGTATCCGGAACCTCGAACTGGGCGTCGGGCTCGTCGCCGGTCTCGGCATCGTGCTGCTGGCTGTGATCCTCGACAGGGTCACCAAGGCCGCACTCGCCCGCATCAACTCGGCCCAGCAACACTGAGCCGGCAGCACTGAGGAGGTTCTGAAATGACCGAGAACAAGACACCCGAAACGCGGGTCGCGCTGAAACACCTCTACAAGATCTTCGGCGACGACCCGGACGGCGCGATGGCCCATGTCCGACAGGGCGTGTCCAAGGCGGACCTGCTGAACCGGCACAACCACGTGCTCGGCCTGAACGACATCAACATCGATATTCCCGACGGCAAGGTCACGGTGATCATGGGTCTGTCGGGGTCGGGCAAATCGACACTGATCCGCCACCTGAACCTGCTGATCCGCCCGACCGCCGGCGAGATCGAGGTCGACGGCGAGAACATCCTCGACTTCGGCGAGGCCCGGCTCCGCGAGCTTCGGCAGACCACCATGTCGATGGTGTTCCAGAAGTTCGCCCTGCTGCCCCACCGCACCGTGCTGGAGAATGCCGGCATGCCGCTGGCGGTGCGCGGCGTCTCCCAAGCGGACTGGGAGGCGGAGGCGCATAAGTGGCTCGATCGCGTCGGGCTCGACGGCCAGGCGAACCAGCACCCCAACCAGCTCTCCGGCGGCATGCAGCAGCGTGTGGGTCTCGCCCGGGCCCTCACCTCCAACGCCCCGATCATGCTCATGGACGAGGCGTACTCCGCGCTCGACCCGCTGATCCGGAGCGACATGCAGAACCTGCTGCTGGAACTGCAGGAGGAACTGCACAAGACGGTGGTGTTCATCACCCACGACCTGGACGAGGCGCTCAAACTCGCCGACAAGCTCGTCGTCCTGAAGGACGGTTACATCGTCCAGCAGGACGAGCCCCAGCGCATCCTGCTGGAGCCGGCGGACGCTTATGTCGAGAAGTTCATCACCGACATCAACCGCGCCCGGGTCCTGCGGGTCCGCTCGGTGATGCGCAGCGGCGGCGGCGACCTGTCCGGCATCGGCGGCGATGTCGATGCGGAGGACACGCTGGAGGACGTGATCGCCAAGTCCAAGGGCGACACGACGGCCCGCTTCAGGGTGCTGCGCAACGGCGAGGTCGTCGGCGTTCTGGATATGGCCGACCTGGTCCGCGCCCTGGTCCCCGCACCCGCGCCGAAGGAGGACGGGGCGACGCTGAAGGTCGCCTGACCGCCTTGGACACCGCAACGGGCAGGTGAACCTTCGGCTGCGGTCGCACGGCTACGGTCGCGGGAGTATGCGGATCGGCACCGGCTGCGTCAGGCCCTTCACCGCATGCGGCGCGAGCGTCTCCAGTTCGGCGATCTCCGCCGTCCCGCCCGTCTCGCGGATCCGCTCGCAGGTCGCCTCGCTGACGACCAGATCCGTGTCGATCTTGCGGGTCAGCCGCTCCAGGCGATCCGCCAGATTGACCGTGGTACCTATCGCGGTGAAATCCAGGCGGCGGTCGGCGCCCGCGTTCCCGGTGACGATCGGGCCGTAGTGGATGCCGATGCCGATGCCGATCGGCTCGCGGCCGTCTTCGCTGCGCGCCGTGTTCCAGTCGGTCACCGCCGCCAGCAGCCGGCGCGCCGCCCGAAGTGCCGAGCGCGCATCGTCGGACGCCGGCTTGGGCGCCCCGAACAGAGCCATGGCGCCGTCGCCCATGAACTTGTCGAGCGTCCCCTGCTCGGCGAAGACGGCGTCGGCGATCAGCTTGTGCAGGTCGCGTAGGAGGGCGATGGTCTCTTCCGGCGACTGCCTGTCGGCGATGGTCGTGAAGCCCCGGACATCGACGAACAGAACCGCGGCGTCCAGCGCCCGCGCCTGCGACATGGTCCCCCCGGAGCGGGCGATCTCATCGACGACGTTGGGCGAGAAATAGCGCGCCAGCATGGTCCTCTGGGACGCGGCCCGCGCCTCGCGCTCGACCAGTCCGCGGGCGCGCGCGACGATCGCCGCGACGATCCCGGCGAAGATGAGGATGGCGACCGCGCTCTGCCGGCTCTGCACGACGTCGACGAAGAACAGGTCGGTGTATATCTCGTAGGCTTCGGGCGAGTTGAAGGTCGGCCGGTTCTCAAGATCCCGGAGCCGGAACGCGCCCTCGGTCGTCGCGATCCACTCGGTGGCGGCGAGCCAGACCAGCGCGACCCAGGCCCCCGTCCAGAGCGTCAGGGCCGGCGACGTCAGCAGTCCCGTGATCGCCACCAGCAGGAAGAAGAACACGAAACTGCCCAGCTTCAGCATGAGCGGCCAGGGCGGCGCCGTCTCGAGGAGCGGGTTCGGCACCACGGTCGCCGCCGTCACGATCAGAACATCGACGACGGCGAACGCGAAGAGCACCCAACGGCGTTCGGGGTGGCGGAAGACGAGGCGCCACTGCAGCAGCCCCGAGGCGGCGAAGACGATGCAGAGACCGACGGTCCAGAGAACCTCCATCCGCCAGAACTGCAGAGAGAGCCAGAGGCAGACCGCCGCCATGACGGCGACCCGCGCCCAGACTGCCAGAGCCAGGCCGTCACGCTGCGCCCGGCGGAACGCCCGCGACAGGGCCGGATCCCGCCCTCCGGCGACCGCCGCACCAACCGGCGACGGATCGCCATCGCCGCGTCTCTTGAACAGTCGCCTGTAGATCAAAGGGTCGAGCCTCTGCCGGAAGAAGCGGGTCGGACAGCCGGTCTACCGTAATCCGGGCGCCGCGTCCCGCTCTGGAATAACGGGGGCCTGCCTCAACGCACGCCCCCCGACGACCGTTTCTCTGATGTGGACCCAGTCCGGGGTTTGGCAATTGCCCGCCATTGCAGATGCCGCGATCGAGGGGCCTGCGGGGTTCAAGTCACGATGATCGAATTTGAGACCGTAAAAACTATTTTCGATCAATTTTTCCGATTGCAAACGACTCCTGTCGCTCATTGTTTTCGCAAAGCGAAATCCGGGGCCGACAATGGGGGGCGCCTTCGCCGCATCGCTGATCGGGTGTCGGGATCAGGGTTATCAGGGTTTCCGATTTTCCGAGCGCCCGTCCCGGTTCCACTTCAACCGTTGGAACAATCATCCAGGAGGGTTGGAAATGGCGGCATCACAAGAGGCGACTGAACTTGGGCACATCCGGCGCGAACCGGATCTGCCACCCCTGCCCGTCGCCGAACGCTCGACCATCGCCAACGTCCTGGTCGGCATCACCGGCACGCCGGCCCTGCCGGCGAAGATCGAGCTCGCGATCGATCTCCATCGCACCCACGGCGCCGCCATCACCGGCCTGTCGATCATCGACATGGCCCGCCTCGACCCCGGTACGGCGGTCCCCATCGGGGCGATCTCCTACGCGAAGCAGATGCGCGACCGCCGCTTCCGCGTCTCCCGGACCCGGGCGATCGCGGCCCTGGACACCTTCGCCGAGGGATGCCGCGCCGCAGACGTGCCGGTCGACGTGCGCCTGATCGAGGATGAGCCGGTCGAGGTGATCTCCAACGAAGCCCACTTCTCGGATCTCATCGTGCTGCCGGTCGACGGGTGGTTCTCCTACGGTCTCATCTCGGATGCCGAGACTCGGCTCAGCGAGGTGCTGCTGCGCGGTGCCGGTCCGATCCTGGCGATCGGCGAGGCCTACACGCCCACGCAGGAGGTTGTCGTGGGTCTGGACGGCTCCCTGGCGGCGGCCAATGCCTTCCGCAGCTTCGTGCGGATGGGCCTCTGGCCGGACGCGCGGCTGCATCTGGTCCACGCGGTCGAAGACGGTTGGCCCGAGCGCGAGGCGGCGGTGTCGGACATGATGGACAAGGCGCTGTCCTACGCCCACCGCTTCGGCCGTCAGGCGGTCGCCCATGTGATGGCCGGATCGGCCAACGACACTTTCCACGGCATCATCCGGGAGACCGGCGCCAAGGCGGCCGTCCTCGGCTCCGACCGGCGGCGTCTGTTCGCCGACAAGCGGCTCACCGCGACGACCAAGAAGCTGACGCGCGACGACGGCCTCAGCGTCCTCATCGTCGGCTGATCGCGAAATCCGCGGTTCAAGACTTCCCTACCCGCGGCAACCTGGCCCGCTCCATCCGGAGCGGGCCTGATTTTTTGGAGATCCCGCGAGGCCAAACGCTGCGAGGCCAGATGTCAGGTCTTCGGAAGCTCTCGGGTCATCAGCCGGCGCACCTGCTGGCGCCGCCACACGGTCCGGCCGATGACATGGGCGCCGATCGGCGCCGTCACGAGCAGGAACAGAAAGATCGCGCCAGCCCGCACGGCGACCCCCAGATCGCCGGAGGCGACGCTGGCCGCCAGCAACATCAGGCCGGCGCCGAGCGTTCCGGCCTTGGTCGCGGCATGCATGCGGGTCAGGGCGTCCGGCAGCTTCACAACGCCGACCGCCGCCACCAGGAAGAACAGGGCGCCGAGCACGAGAAGGGCGGCGACGGCCCAGTCGCCCGCCTGGGAAGCAAGGTCGATCATTGCGCCTTCTCCGCGGCTGCCGCATCCGCATCGGCCACATGGGATCGCAGCAGATAGCGGGCGAAGCCGATCGTCGCCAGGAATGCCAGGATGGCGACGGCCAGCGCCACGTCGAGAATGGCGAACACGCCGTTCGTGACGGCGACGACCACGACGAGGCCGACAAGCAGCATCGTCAGCAGATCGACGGCGATCACCCGGTCGGCGGGCGTCGGGCCGAAGACCACGCGATAGAGCGAGATCACGGCCGACAGCGCGAGGAGTCCCCCGGCGATCAGACTGCCGGCAAGAATGGGGTCTAGGCTCTCGGGCATCATCCGCACACCTCGATGATCAGGCTCTCGAAACTGGACTTGATGTCGGCGACCAGGGCGTCCGGGTCATCCGTGTACATGGAATGGACATAGAGCGTGCTCCGGTCGTCGCTGACATCGAGACTGAGGGTGCCCGGCGTCAGCGAGATCAGGTTGGCCAGGATCGTGATCTCGTGCCCGCTGCGCACGTCCAGTGGCACCTCAACGATGCCGGGGGTCGCCTTGCTGCCGGGGGTGATGACGTCCCAGGCCACGCGGAACCCGGAGACCACCAGCTCGTAGAGGAACAGCGCGATCAGACGGACGGCGGCGGGCAGCCGCCGCAGGTCGCGCCGGCCGGCCGGGCCGAACAGCGGCGCGACGATCCACAGGCTCAAGAGACCGAGCCCGAACCCGATGACGAGCGTCGCCAGGTCGAGCTGTCCCATGAGAGCGCCCCAGGCGAAGGCCAGGACGATGGCGAGAAGCGCAATCCTCATGGCCGGTCTCCCGCGATCCCGGCAAGCACCTCGGAGCCGCCGAGAATGGCGAGCGCGTAGCCCTGCGGGTCGAGCAGTTCGGCCGACGCCCGCTCCGCCAGCTCAAGGGCGGGTCCGGCTCCGAGGCCGACGCAGATCGTCAGCACCGCCAGCATCGCGATCGGCGCGCACAGCACGCGGATGTCGCGCGCCGAGGCCGTGCCATCGACCGCCCCTTCCGGCGGCGCCTTCCAGAAAGCCTCGCTCCAGATCTTGATCATCGAGAACACCGTGAACAGTCCGACGACCAGGGCGATGGCGGCCATGGCCAGATCGGCGGCATCCACGCTCGCCTTGACCACCAGCAGCTTCGCCCAGAAGCCGGAGAGCGGGGGGATGCCGGCCAGCGACAGCGCCGGCACGAGGAACAGGACGGCGAGCCAGGGCGCCCGGCGGACCAGGCCGCCGGTCCGCGCGAGATCGTTGGTCCTGCAGTAGCGATGGATGACGCCAGCGACCAGGAACAGGTTCGCTTTCACCACGATATGGTGGATCAGGTAGAACACCGCCGCGGTCAGGGCGACCGGGGTGAGCAGCGCCAGGCCGACCAGCATGTAGCCGATCTGGCTGACGATGTGGAACGACAGGATCCGCCGGATCTCGCTCTGGCACGCCGCGCCGAGCACGCCGATCACCATGGTCGCCGCCGCGACAGGCCAGAACAGCGTCTGCACCAGCGTCTCCTGCCCGGCGAACACCAGAGTGAACACCCGGATCAGGGCGTAGACGCCGACTTTGGTCAGCAGGCCCGCGAAGACCGCGGACACCGCGAAGGCCGGCGTGTGGTAGGACGCCGGCAGCCAGAAGAACAGCGGAAACACCGCCGCCTTCATGCCGAACGCCACCGCCAGCAGCAGGGCGGCCGCCAGGACCGCGCCCTCCGCCTGCCCCGACGACACCACGAGATGGAGATGGGCCAGGTTCAGGGTACCGGTCGAGCCGAACAGCAGGGCGATCGCCATCAGGAACATCAGCGTCGCGACGATGTTCAGCATCAGGTAGCGCACCGCGCCGTCGAGCTCCGCCCGGGTGCGGCCGAGCGCGATCATCCCGAAGGAGGCGATCAGCATCACCTCGAACCAGACGTAGAGATTGAACAGGTCGCCGGTCAGGAAAGCGCCGTTCACCCCGGCGAGCAGGACCAGAAAGAGCGCGTGATAGCCGCGCGCCTCGCGCAGCCGGTCGATATCGGCGATGGCGTAGATCGCCACGGCGAGGCCGGTGATGCCGGTGATGACCGTCAGCACCGCCGACAGATGGTCGGCGGCGAGGACGATGCCGAACGGCGCCGCCCAGTCGCCAACGGCCATGACGACCATCCCGTTGCGCCAGACCTCGGCCAGCAGCGCGATGGCGCTCGCCGTCATCAGAGCGCAGATGACCACCACCGCGCCCCGCGCCAGGACACGCCGGCGCCCGAGCAGGGCCGCCAGGATCGAGCCGAGCAGCGGCAGAAGAATGGGGGCTACGACCAGCCAGCTCATGCCGCGTTCTTCCTCTCTGCGGTCGCCTCGGGCGTGGCGGACGGGCCATCAGGTGACGGGCCGCTGGTGCCCAGGGGTTCGGCCACACCGAGGTCGCCCACATCGGCGGTGCCGAACCGCTGGGCCGTCTTGAACACCAGCGCCAGGGCGAAGGAGAACAGCCCGAAACCGATCACGATCGCCGTGAGCACCAGTGCCTGGGGCAGCGCGTTGGCGACCTCGCCCTCCGGCGCCGCGGCGTCGGACGCGATGAGCGGCGGCAGGCTCTGGAGCACGTCTCCGGAAATGAAGACGATGAGGTTCACAGCGGTGCCCAGCAGCGCCACGCCGAACAGCATCCGGACCATGTGGCGGTCCGTCATCAGGTAGACGGCGGCGGCGACCACCAGGCCCACCGCGACGGCGAGATAGGGTTCCAAGGCGCTAGACCTCCCGCTCGATTGCGAAGGCGACGGTGAGCACGCTGCCCATCACCGCCAGATAGACACCGATATCGAAGAGCAGCGGCGTGCCGAGCGGGAGCCCCGACTCCTTCCACCAAAGGCCGGTCAGCAGGGGCAGGCCCTGGAGCCCGGCGATCAAGCCGGCACCGGCCGCCAGCCCGAGCCCGGCGAGCGCGATCACCCGCGCATCGACGCCCAGGGACCGCCGGGCCGCGCGCCAGCCGTCGGATATGGCAACCAGGATGAAGGCCGCCGCCGCGGTCAGGCCGCCGACGAAACCGCCGCCCGGCTCGTTATGGCCGCGCCACAGCAGATAGACCGACACCAACAGCAGAAGCGCCGTCAGCATCCGCGTCGCGGTGCGCAGGATCAGCGTGCTCATTCTGGACTCCGGGAGAAGCGGCGCCCGCGCAGCAACGCGAAGGCACCCAGGGCCGCGACGACGACCACGGCGACCTCGCCGAGCGTGTCGAGGGCGCGGAAGTCGACGAGGATCACGTTCACGACGTTGCGGCCGAACGCTTCGGGCACCGACATCTGCTCGTAGAAGTCCGTGATCGTGCGGTCCACCGGCGGCGCGAGACGCAGCAGGGCGAGGGTCGTTGCCAATCCGACGAAGGCCGCGAGGATCCCGCGCAGCCACCGCTGCGGCGCCGTGCGACGCACGCTCTCGAACGGCGGGATCTTCGGAATCACGGCCGCGACGAAGACGACGATCAACGCTTCGACCATGAACTGGGTCACCGCCACGTCGACCGCGCCATGCATCAGGAAGACCAGGGTCGTCCCGACGCCGACACCGGCAAGGCCGCAGAGCGCGGTCAGCCGGCGGCGCGCGGCGGTGGCCAGGGCGGCCCCCACCGCCATCAACGCCAGACTGGCGATCTCCCAAGGCAGAAGCTGCTCGAGGCGGACCTCGGACCAGATGGCCGCATCGTCGCCCAGGGCGCCGACCATCAGCGCCAGCCCCACCACGGCAAAGGAAAGCCCCACATAAACCGGCAGGCGCCCGCCCTGGATCGTCGCGGTCAGCCGACCGGCGCCGTCGAGGGTCCCCTTCAGGACGACGTCATAGACCCGGTCGCCGGAGATCGGCACGCGGGCCCCGATCCCGTCCATCATCACGGTGAGACGGCCGAGGCCGAAATACACGGCGACGCCGAGCGCGACCGTCAGGATGCTCAGCATCAGCGGCACGTTTATACCGTGCCAGAGCGCCAGCTTGATGTCGGCCGGCATGCCGAGAATGGCCGACGCCGCCGGAACGACGATGGTCTGCCCGATCAGGGACGGTGCCAGACCGAACACCAGGCCGCTGACGCCGAGCAGAAGCGGGACGGCGATCATGGCCCGCGGCGGCGTGATGCCGGCATCCCGTTCCGGCGGCTTGCCGAGGAAGGTCCGGATCGACACCACCAGCGCGACCGCGACCATCATCGCATTGGCCGCAACGGCGGCGACGATCACCAGGCCCGGCTCTTCGGCGATGGCCAGCGCGCCCTCGTATTTCAGCTCCTTGCCGATAAAGCCCAGGAACGGCGGGAAGCCGGCCATGGAAAAGGCGCCGGTGAAGGCCGCGACGGCGGTCAGCGGCAACACGCTCCCAAGGCCGGAGAGCAGCCGCCGGTCGCGGGTCCCGGTCCGCTTGTCGATCACGCCGACCGTCAGGAACAGGGTCGCCTTGTACAGGGCGTGCACCAGGATGAAGGTCGCCGCGGCCACCACCGCGATCGGCGAGCTTGAGGCGAGGAACATCGTCAGCGTGCCGAGCGCCATCACCGTCGTGTGGGCCAGCATCAGCTTCAGGTCGGTCTGGCGAAGCGCCTGGATCGACGCCCAGACCGCCGTCACCGCGCCGAAGGTGGTCAGGACGGGGAACCAGATCTCGTGATCGGCATAGACCGGATGGAGGCGCGCCAGCAGGTAAATGCCGGCCTTCACCATGGTCGCCGAATGCAGATAGGCACTGACCGGCGTCGGCGCGGCCATCGCGTTCGGCAACCAGAAATGAAACGGAAACTGGGCCGATTTGGTGAAACAGCCGGCCAGGATCAGGACCAGCGACACCGTCAGATCGGAAAGATCCGTCGCCGCCAGCGCCGCCGGCAGGTCAGACAGCCTGAAGGTCCCGGCCTCCATGCCCAGGATCACCAGGCCGGCCAGGAGCGCGAGCCCCCCCGCCCCGGTCACCAGAAGCCCCTGCAGCGCCGACCGGCGCGCCGACGCCTTCTCGTGATCGAACCCGATCAGCAGGTAGCTGATCACCGTTGTCGCCTCCCAGAAGACGAACAGGGTGATCAGGTCGTCGGCCGTCACCAGACCGAGCATTGCCACCAGGAAGGCGAACAGCAGCAGGCAGAGCCGCCGCCGCTTGTCCGCCTTGGACGCGTAGGCCGCCGCGTAGGCGAGGACCAGGACCCCGATCCCGGTGATCAGCAGGACGAAGAGAAGCGCCAGCCCATCGATCCGGAAGGCGAAATCGACGCCGAGTCCCTCGACCCACATCCAGGAAACCGACGGAAAATCGCCGGCCGAAACCCTGGGAATCCAGCTCAAGGCCGCGGCGAACCCCGCCAGCGACAGAGCGATGGTCGCAAAGACCCAGGCGTCGAAACCGCCCTTGAGTGTCTTGTGTTCCGACGTCATGCGAAGGCCACCCCCGCTGCGATCCGACTGACACTGCCCCCACCGGACTCCGTCTCCGCACGCCCCGGCGGCACGACGGTCAGGCTGCCCGAAAAGCCGTCGGCCAGGGCCGTGGCGGTATTGGGCCGGACCATCGCCGCGAAGCCCCGCCGCTTCATGGTCCCGACGACAAGCACCGACGCGTTCCTCTCTTCGACCACGGCCGGAATGACCGCCTCTCTCGGCCCCTCCCGCAGGTCGGCCTCGACGGCAACGCCGCGCCGACGACAGCGGGCCGCGAGCGTGTCCAGCCAGGACGCCCGGGCGGCCTGCAGCGCGCGCCGGGCCGTTTCGATCTTATCATCTCCGGTGCCAACGAACGGGTTCTGCCGCATATCGTACTCGTCATCCAGTTGCCAAGCATTCACGAGGACCACGGAGCCGCCTCCTCTAAGGGCCAGATCCGTTGCGAGATCGACACTCTCCATGTTCAGCCCATCGCGCCGGCGGTCGTAATCATCCGGGTCGACGGCCGCCACGATCGTCAGATCCGAGCCCCCGGGAGTGTTCCAGAACCATACCGGAACAGGTGCATGTTTCAGCAGCAGGCGTTCGAGAACGCCCAGGCTGAGCGACGCGCCGCTCGGGCGGACCACGACGATGGTCTCGCATCCCGGCGCGATCTCGGTCGCCACCCGCTCCCCGGCGCTTTTCGGATCGACGGAGTCCAGGCTGATATGCACGCCGGCGCCCGCGGTCTTGGCCATCAGCGCCCGCTCCCGATCGAGATCCCGCTGGCCTTCCGGCACGAAGATCCGGACGCGGCCGCGCGGGAGGCAGAGCAGACGGATCGCGGCCACGGTCTCCTCGACCGTGTCCGTCCCGCTGAAGACAGCCAAATCCGTGTACATACGTCGCCCCGCGCCTCGCATGCTCCTTCGCCTGCATCGAAATGGCGCGGGATACTGATCCTTCAAATCAAAGTTTCTTGAAAGTTCGATCGAGAAATCCGATCATGTGCGGCGATGATCAGTTTTAGACAACTCAGGGCCCTGGTGGCTGTCGCGGACGAGCTGCATTTCCGGCGCGCGGCCGCCCGTATCCATGTCAGCCAGCCGGCGCTGAGCGGGCAGATCAAGGATCTGGAGGAGCGGCTGGGGGTCCAGCTTCTGGAACGGACGCGCAGCCATGTCCTGCTGACCGCGGTCGGCAAGGAGATCGTGGAGCGGGCGCGGATCATCCTGCGCGACGTCGACGAGCTGGTGGAATCCGCGGGCCACGCCCAGCGTAAGTTCACCGGCACCATCCGTATCGGATCGCTGCCAACCGTGGGCCCCTATCTGCTGCCGCCGATCATTCCGGAGCTTCACAGCCGGTATCCGGCCATGAAGCTCTATGTCCGGGACGGGCTGCAGGACCCGCTGCTCGCCGGCCTCCGGGCCGGGCAGTTCGACGCGCTGATCGTGCCGATCCCCGTCAAGGAAACCGACCTCCGGGTCGAGCCACTGTTCCAGGAGCAGCTCGATGTGGCGATGGCCGACGATCACCCCCTCGCCGCCCGGCGGTCGTTGGAGCGGGGCGACCTTCGCGGTCAGGATGTGTTGGTGCTGGAACCGGGACACCGGCTCCGCGACCAGGTCGTCCAGCTCTGCGAGCAGAGTCAGGCCACGGCGCTCACCGACTATGAGGGGACGAGCCTGGACGCGATCCGGCAGATGGTGGCGGCCGGGATGGGCATCGCCTTTCTGCCGAACCTCTACGTGCGCTCCGAGGTTCGGCCCGGGACCGGCGTGGCGGTCCGCCCGATCCGCAAACGCGCTCCGTCGCGCACGGTCGGCATGATCTGGCGACGCAACACCGCCCTGCAGGACGAGCTGATGGAGATCGCGGCCGTCATCCAGTCCTGGCTGCGCACCCATGTCGGACCGGAAGTGCAGGCGCTCTCGGGACCACGCTAAGGGTGCACAAGCCGACGACATCCGGCGCCCGTTTGATTCATGTCAATTCTTATTGACCTAAAGATCGTCAAGCTCTCCTGACACATCGGGAGGCGGCCATGCGTATCGTACTGATTCATCCAAACTATCACTCGGGTGGCGCGGAAATCGCGGGCAACTGGCCGCCGGCCTGGGTCGCGTATCTGGCCGGCCATCTGCGGAGCGCCGGCTACGACGACATCCATTTCATCGACGCGATGACCAATCACCTGAGCGACGACGACCTGCGCGCAAAGTTGCGGTCGCTGGCGCCCGACGTGGTCGGGTGCACGGCAATCACCCCGTCGATCTACGTCGCCGAGCAGGTCCTGAAGATCGCCGAGGAGGAAGTGCCGGACGCGGTGCGCGTCCTGGGCGGCATCCACGCGACCTTCATGTACAAGCAGGTTCTCTCGGAAGCGCCCTGGATCGACGTCATCGTCCGCGGCGAGGGCGAGGAGATCTTCCGCGAACTGGTCCAGTGCATCGATGCCGGACGCTGGCCGACCGACCGGGCGACCATCCCCGGCCTCGCCTATGCCGACGGCGACCAGCTGGTCGCGACGGAGGCCGCCCCGACGGTGAAGGACCTGGACGCCATCAACCCGGACTGGTCGCTGCTCGAGTGGTCGAAATACATCTACGTCCCGCTCGGCGTGCGCGTCGCGATCCCGAACATGGCTCGCGGCTGTCCCTTCACCTGCTCCTTCTGCTCCCAGTGGAAGTTCTGGAGAGACTACCGAGTGCGCGACCCGAAGAAGGTCGTCGACGAGATCGAGACGCTGGTGCGGGACCATGAGGTCGGGTTCTTCATCCTTGCCGACGAGGAACCCACCATCAACCGCAAGAAGTTCATCGCCTTCTGCCAGGAGCTGATCGACCGCGGCCTCAACGAGAAGGTCAAATGGGGGATCAACACCCGGGTGACCGACATCTATCGCGACCGCGAGCTGCTCTCTTTCTACCGCAAGGCCGGTCTCGTCCACGTGTCGCTCGGCACCGAAGCGGCGGCACAGCTCAAGCTCGACCGTTTCAACAAGGAGACCAAGGTCGCCGAGAACAAGGAGGCGATCCGCCTGCTGCGGGAGGCCGATATCTTCGTCGAGGCGCAGTTCATCGTCGGCCTGGACAATGAGACTCCAGAGACCCTGGAGGAGACCTTCCGGATGGCCTGGGACTGGCAGCCGGACCTCGCCAACTGGGCGATGTACACGCCCTGGCCGTTCACGCCGCTGTTCGCCGAGATCAAGGACAAGGTCGAGGTCTTCGACTTCTCGAAATACAACTTCGTCACCCCGATCATGGCGCCGGAGGCCATGGACCGGGCGACCCTGCTCGATCGGGTGATGCACAACTACCGGCGCTTCTACTCGCGCAAGGCCCTGTTCCACTACCCCTGGCGCGGCAGCGGCTTCCGGCGCCGGTACCTGCTCGGCTGCCTCAAGGCGTTCCTGAAGGCCGGATTCCAGCGCACCTTCTACGATCTCGGAAAGAACAACTACTGGGGCCCGCAGTCTAAGAAGGGCGTGAACTTCAACTTCGACCGGACCCGCACCATCGCGCCCGCCCAAATGGACGACTGGGAAGCCACCGCCGACCGGGCGGCGCGCGCCCGCGCCCGCCGGCTCTCCGCCGCCGACGCCAAGGCCTGCGGCGGGGGCAGCGAACAGCTTGCGGATGACGGCCTCGTCGGAGCCGGCCGGGTTTAGGCGATGACCGCCCTTCCCGCCTACGTGCCGTCCCGGAGCATGGTCGGCCCCAATGCGGTGATTCAACTCGCCGGCGCGTTACGGGACGCGGACGGGCTCGACGGGGCGCGGCGCGTGTTCGGCGCCTCCGGCGTGCTCGACCTTCTCGTCGCGCCACCCCGCGAGATGGTGGACGAGACGGTGGCGTCCGGGCTGTTCGACGCGCTCTGGCGCACGTTCCCGTCGGATCGCGCCTCGAAGATCGCCTGGGAGGCCGGACGGCGGACGGCGGATTATGTGATCGCCAACCGCATTCCCCGGCCGGTGCGCTGGATCTTCGCCCTGCTGCCCACACGCCCGGCCTGCCGACTGCTGCTCAAAGCGATCGAGCGCAATGCCTGGACCTTCGTCGGCTCGGGCACCTGCACGGTGCGGACCGGACCGGTCCCGTCGATCGAGATCGAGAACAATCCGCTGGCGATGCCGGACTGCGCCTGGCACTGCGCCGTGTTCACCCGCATGTTCCAGCGCCTGGTCAGCGCCGACGCCCGGGTCGATCATGCGAACGCCCGACGCGGCAACGCCGACATCTGCGTGTTCGATATCCGTTTCTGAAAGCAGCCGCCGCCGACGAGCGTTTCACCGTCTGAGCCGGAAGAACAGCACGACCGGCGCTATGAGCGCCGGGACGATGGCCAGGAGATTGAACGCGTTGATGTAGCCGATCATCGCCGCTTGGCGACGCACCTCCTCGCCCAGCCGCCACTGCAGCAGCGGCGCGCCGAAATCGCCGAACCGCTCGATCCAGAGCGACAGGTTGCGGGCGTCGAACAGGGTGATCATGGCCGCCAGACTGGCATGCGCCTCGGCGGAGGAGCGCACGAAGACGATCAGCGTGACGGCGATGAACAGGCTGCTCCCCAGCATCCGGAGCAGGCTGAAGATCGCATTGCCCTGGGTCAGCAGCCGCGGCGCAAGCGTGGAGAACGCGAGCACCGTCATCGGCGTGTAGGCGAGTCCGAAGCCGAAACCGTGCAGCAGGTTGCTCCATAGAACCTGATCGAATCTCATGTTCATGTCGAGCACCCCCATCCAGGCGGCGGCGACCGCCTGGATCAGCAGACCGGCGGCAAGGGTCGCCTGCGGGTTCCACCGGGTCAGCGGCGCCACAATGATGAAGCTCAGGAAATTGCCGACCCCGCGCATGGCGATCAGGTAGCCGACGATGGATTCCGGATAGCCCCGCAGGTCCTGGAGCAGCGGCGGGAACAGGACCATGGGCGTGAACTGCAGCATCCCCATCACCAGCGCGAAGGCGATGCCGAGGACAAAGTTCCTGTCCCGGAAGGTCGCCCCGTCGAAGAGCGGCGCCGTCGCCATGCCGGAATGGACGAGGAAGAAGTAAAAGCAGCCGATCGCCAGCGCGCATTCGATGACGATCTCGGGCGACGCGAACCAGTCCAGGCGCTGGCCCCGGTCGAACAAGAGCTGCAGCGCCCCGATGGCGATGGCGATGAGGACGAAGCCGACGAAGTCGAACCGCCGGGCGGTGCCCCGCTCCTCGTCGCCGAGGGCCAGGATGGTCGGGATGCAGGCCACCAACCCGAAGGGCAGGATCATGAAGAACGACCAGCGCCAGTCGAGGACATCCGCCACCAGACCGCCGAAGGTCGGCCCCAGGATCGGCCCCATGACGCCACCGACCCCCCACATCATGATCGCCATCGGGTGGAAGCGGCGCTCGAACTTGGCGAGAATGATGGCCTGGCCCATGGGAAAGATCGGCGCGCCGAGAGCCCCCTGGATCACCCGGAAGACAAGGAGGGTCTCGAGCGACGTCGCCATGCCGCAGGCCACCGAGGCGGCGGTGAATCCCAGCACCGAGCCAACCATCAGGCGGCGCCATCCGAGCTTGGAGGCCAGCCACCCGGTCAGCGGCGTCGTGGCCGCCGTGGCGACGAGGTTCAGGGTGAGGATCCACGCGACCTGATCCTGGGTGGCGGAAAGCGCGCCTTTGATCTGCGGCAGGATCACCGCGACGCTCGTGACGGTGACACCGAACAGGATCGTGCAGAGCTGAACGCACAGCAACGTCAGCCATTGCTTGGGGGTGAACTCTCTCAGCACGCGGGCAACCAGAGGCGATAGCGGGACCGTCCGGCCGGACGACCTCCGCCATCATAGGCGTCGCCGCCCGCCGATTGGAGCCCCGGCGCGTCGCCGACGATCCTCAGCGGGCGCGCGGCAGGCGAAAGGTGGATTGTGCGCCGGCCGCAATCGGGACAGGGTCTCGAAACAGTGCCGGGCGCCCGCCAATCGCCCGGGCCCCGCGCCAAGGCGTGCCAAGAGCGTATTCAGTACGGAGATCACGATGCCGGTTATCACGGTCACCCTGATGGAAGGCTACGACGCGGAGACGCGCCGGACCCTGAGCGAACGCCTGACCGACGCGGTCACGGACACCATCGCAGCGCCGCTCGACGGGGTGACGGTGGTCATCAACGAGGTCCCGGCGGCCAACTACATGCGGGGACGCCAGAGCCGGGTACCCGGAGCGGCCAAGCCAGGGTGACCGTGGCAACGCGCGGCAGCATCCGCCCGCCGGTCGGGCGGCGCGGGCAGTGAAACCCCTCGCCGAGCAGCTCGCCGGCCGCCTGCCCTTCTTCTACGGCTGGGTCGTCCTCGGCGTCGTGTGCTGCGTCAGCTTCGCCCGCCAGGGTCCGGCGGTCGCCACCCTGTCGATCTTCGTCGACCCGATGACGCGAGAGCTGGGATGGTCCCGGACGGCGATTTCGGCGGCGGTCTCGGTCGGCGGGTTGCTGGCCGCGGTCGTCTCCCCCGCCCTGGGGCCGCTGGTGGACCGCCACGGCGCGCGCAGTCTTCTCGGCTGGGCCGTCGCGATCACCGGGCTCTGCTGCATCGCGCTTGCCGGGATCGAGACGCTGACCGCCTTCTACGTCCTGTTCTGCATCGCCCGCATGAACTTCGCCGGCCCCTTCGATCTCGGCATCTACGGGGCGATCAACAACTGGTTCGTCCGCCGGCGGCCGATCGCCACGTCGATCTCGACGCTGTGGCTCATGGTCGGCCTGACGGCGATGCCGCTGATCGCCCATAGCGCCATGTATCTCGGCGGGGACTGGCGGTGGGGCTGGATCGCCGTCGGGTCCACCGTCCTGACCGTGGGCTTCCTGCCCACAGTCCTCCTGCTCGCGCGACGGCCGGAGGACCTGGGCCAGCGGCCGGACGGCGACGCGGCCGAGGGCGACGCGACGAGCACAGCGGACGGCGACGACGACGCCCGGCAACCCGCCTACTCCCGGGCCGAGGCGATGCGCGAGCCGGCGTTCTGGCTGCTTCTGCTGTTCACCTTCCTGGCCTATCCGGTCCAGGCCGGGGTGAGCCTGCACCAGGCGCCGCATCTGGTCGAACGGGGTCTCGACCCGACCACCGCCGCGTTCGTGGTGAGCACTTTCTCCGCCACTTCCGGGCTGATCGGGTTCCTCGTCGGCCCGCTTGTCCGGCCGTTCGGGATCCGCACCGTCCTGGTCGCCGTCGGTGCCTTCCTGGCCGCCGGGAGCTGGCTGATGTCGACCGTGGAGGGACCGGCGGCGGCCTATCTGGCGTCGGCCCTGTTAGGATGCGGTATCGGCGGTCTGCTCACCGTGCCGCCGATCGCCTGGGCAGATACGTTCGGGCGACGGAGCTTCGGCGCGATACGCGGCGTCGCCCTGTCCGTCCAGGTCACCGGTCAGGCAGTCGGGCCGGTGCTGTCCGGTGCGCTGCGCGACTGGACCGGCAGCTACCTGGTGTCGCTTCAGGTCTTCATGGCTCTGGCGATCTGTGCTGCGGCCTGCGCCCTGTTCCTGCGCTCGCCCCGCCCTCCGGTTGGCGGACCAGGGAGATCTGGCGCACGTCGATGAAACCGCCCCGGAAACCGCCCTCACAATAGGCCAGATAGTACTCCCGCATGCGGCGGAACCGTGCGTCGAACCCCAGGGCCTCGATGCTCGGCCAGTTGGCCCGGAAGCGCTGGATGAAATCCGGATTCGCCCGATAGTCCCCGACCCCCTCCTCCGCGATCAAGAAGGTCGGCAGGACCTGAGCGGTGCTGGGCGTGTTCATGAGGTCCGATCCGCGTCCCGATCCTAGAGCACCGCCGTCATACCGCCATCGACCACCAGCACATGGCCGTTCACATAGGAGGCCGCCGGCGACATCAGGAAGGTCACCGCGCCCCCGAGCTCGGCCGGATCGGCCCAGCGCCCGGCGGGCGTGCGACCCGTCACCCAGTCGGTGAACGCCTTGTCCTCCAGCAGCGGCTTGTTGATTTCCGTCAGGAAATAACCCGGCTCGATGGCGTTGCAGGTAATGCCCTCGCCGCCGAACTCGGCCGCACCGACCCGCGCCATCGCCTCGAGGCCGGATTTCGCCGCCGCATAGGGGTAGATGTTCCGACGACCGTGGCTCGCGGTGACGGAACTGGTGAACACCAGCCGTCCGACCGGGCCGCCCGGTGCTGCGCGCATGATCGAGACGGCCTCGCGCATCAGCCTGAAGGCGGCGGTCAGATGCACGGACACGACGTCCTCGAACGCCTCGTCGCTCATCTCTTCGATGGGATGGCGGCGCTGATGACCGGCATTGTTTACAAGGCCGTAGAGCCCGCCATGGCGCTTGGCGACGGCGTGGATGCCCGCGACGGCCGCCGCGGCATCGTCGACGGCGAACGCCTCGATATCAGCGGAATAGCCGGCGGCCCGGATGGCGTCGCGCTCCTCCTCCAGGGGACCGGCGGAGCGCCCGTTCAGCACGACCGTCGCCCCGCTCGCCGCCAGGGCGCGCGCCATCGCCAGGCCCAGGCCGCGCGATCCGCCGGTGACGAGCACCACGCGGCCGCTCAGATCGAAACTCGGCTTCCAGTCATCCATCTCTTCCTCCCAGCGCTTTGGATCGGCGTGGCTGCGAGCATAGGCCATCGCTCCGATCAGATCACCGCCCGGCCGGCGAGCGGGCGACCGCAGCAGGTTCGCGCCCAAGACCGCACGCGCCGTGCGGCAAATTACCGTTGAGTATCAAACGACGGTGGGAAGCGTCTTGCGCGATCTCTATAGTGCCGCCTCGATCAAGCGACGGCACGCCCACAAGGGCTTTGGAGGAACAGATGGCGGACCGTATCCGGCAACTTCTCTACGTCTCGGATGCGAAATTCGGGCTGAACGACAGCGATATCGAGAACATTCTCTCGTCCTCGCGCCGCAACAACGGCAGCGCGGGCATCACCGGAATGCTTCTGTATTCAGCGGGCGTCTTCATTCAGGTCCTGGAGGGCGACGCGGACACCGTCGAATCCCTGTATCAGCGGATTGCCGACGACACGCGCCACGCCGATATCGCGATCATCACCGATCTGGAGGTCGATGAGCGGAGTTTCGGCGACTGGGCGATGGGTTTCGTCGAGGCGACCCCCGAGCAGCTCGGCAGCGAACTCGGGATCGACGGCGCCCTGGACCGCACCCAGGTGCTCTCCGTGCTCAGCGGCGCCAAGACGGGCGCGGCGGCGACACTGCGCGCCTTCGCCCGCAACGCCACCTAGGCCTTCGCGAGCCCGGACCGGGTCTCACCGGCGGCTCAACAGCCGCGAGACAATCCCGATAGCCCCGCCGACACCCGAGCGACCGAGCGCCACCGGATCAAGGGCAATCCGCTCCGGCCCGGTGAGCAGCGTCGTGCGCCGGCCGAGCGCCGAGAGCGCCTCGTCAACGACTGTCTCCGGATCGGTGGCACCGGGGAGCTGCCCGCCAGCGAACCCGGCCCGGGCGCCGAACTCGCTTCGGGTGGCGCCAGGGCACAGTGCCATCACGTCGATCGGCTCGCGGCGCAGCTCGACCGCGAGCGCCTCGGTGAAGGACAGCAGGAACGCCTTGGTGGCGGCGTAGGTCGCCATCCCGGGCACCGGGGCGAAGGCCGCCGAACTCGCGACGTTGATCAGCCCGGCGCGTCCCCCGGTCGCCCGGGCCCGGGCGACGAGATCGGGCACCAGAGCCCGGGACAGGACCATCGGCGCCTCGACATTCAGGCGGGTGGTCGCCACAAGCGTCTCCGGATCGGTGTCGAGAACCGGCGCCAGGCTGCCCATGCCGGCGTTGTTCACGAGGAGGTCGGCTCCGAAATCCCGGGCTGCCCGTATCGCGTCTTCCGTGCCCGTCTCGGTGGTCAGGTCGGCGACGCAGATCGGGACCGCCCGGTCGCTCCCGGCACCGAGTTCCTCTGCCAGACCAGTCAGCCGGTCGCGCGACCGGGCCACGAGCAACACGTCTCCCGACCGGGCCAGGTGACGGGCGAAGGCGGCGCCGATACCGCTTGATGCGCCGGTCACGACGGCACGGTGATGGGGCGGGTGTCCCCGCTTGCGCTGGGTTCTGATCATTCCCGTGAAATGGACCGCGAAGGACTCCCGGCAACCGCCCGGCCGCAAGATACGTCGGACGACCCGGTGGGCTGTCGGCAGGTCACGGTTCGGTCCCTTGGCGCGATTGTGACCCGATTAAGGCAAAACTGTGCGCGTGGTTCAGACAGAAACTAGGTCAATACTCTAACAGAAAAATTTAATACTGATCCCGACCGAAGAAAAAAGCGTAGACGGGGCGTCTGCAACAAACCCGGAGCGGTTTATGTTTGGAATTCTGAAGAAGTTTGCTGTGGCTGCCGCCGTCGTCGTCTCTCTCGGCGCGATGCCGTCCGACTCGCGGGCGAGCCAGGGCGACATCGTCGATACGGCCGTCGCAGCGGGCTCGTTCAACACGCTGGTCGCGGCGGTCAAGGCCGCCGGTCTGGTCGACGTCCTCAAGGGCGACGGACCGTTCACGGTGTTCGCGCCCACGGACGAAGCTTTTGCCAAGCTGCCCGCCGGTACGGTCGAGGATCTCCTGAAGCCCGAGAACAAAGATCAGCTCGTGGCGATCCTGACCTATCACGTCGTTCCTGGCGAAGCGCCGGCGGCCTCCATTCTCGGCAAGAAGCTCGAGGTTGAGTCGGTCGAGGGTACGTCCATTCCGATCGACGCCACCGGGGACGCCGTCATGGTCGATGGCGCCACCGTCGTCACCCCGGATGTGAAAGCGTCCAACGGCATCATCCATGTCATCGACAGCGTGATCATGCCGTAATCACCAGGCGCGGGCGGGCACCACGTCCGCCCGCGCCATCGACTAAAGATCCGGCACTCTCACCCCAACAGGCGGTCGAGCAATGTCGGGATATGCCGCTTGAACGCGAAAAAGCCTTTCGTCGCATACGGCCAAGCGGCGCTGTCCCAGTCCCGCCGCAGGGCGACTACCGTCACGTCGGCCACGCGCGCCCGTGATGTCAGGTCATCCAGAAAATCCCGGCAGGGGCCGGCCGGCGCGTGGGCCGCGACGATCGTCCGAATGTCTCGGGCGGCGGCCCAGGCGAGCGGGTCGGCGAACGCATCGTCCGGCCGTCCGACATCGTCGACATCGTAGCCGAGGGCAATCAGGCGCGTCCGCGTATCCGTAAGGGCACCTTCAGTGAACCGCGCGGGCAACGTCTCATCCTCCGCATGTCCTATCGGCGACCGAAGCAGCGCGACGGCGCCGGCCTGAACGCGGTCGATCAGCCAGGTCGGCGACAGATCCTCACGATGGACCAGAACGCCGACGCGGCCCTGTTGCGGAACGGATGGCGGCTCCGACAGGGGCTGCGGCGCGGGGGTGGCGGGGCCTTCGATTGGTTCCGCCGCTTCGGCCAACTGGCCCGGGGCCGGACGGAACCGACCCTCGGTGAACCTCTCGATGTTTTCGGGCGTCGCCAGGTAGGTCTTGTCGCGGGTCTGGAGGCCCGCCACCCAGCGCCAGGACAGGGTATTAGCGGCAGGGTCGCCGTCGAGGAGCCGCGACAGGAAGAAATCGGCCCCCAGCTCCCAGGGCAGCCGCAGGGTGAAGATCCAGATGCTCGCGAACCACATACGGGCGTGGTTGTGCAGGTATCCGGTGTCGTTGAGTTCCCGGGCCCACGCGTCGAAGCAGTCGATCCCGGTCCGACCATCCGCAGCTTCCGAAACCCGCCGTGCGCGCTCCTCGTCTGAGGCGACCCGCGCCTGCTCGCGCGTCACCGCCGCGCAGTAGCCGGACCAGACCGACGGCCGCATTTCGAGCCAGCCTTTCCAGTAGGTCCGCCAGAAAACCTCCTGAATGAACTTCTCCGCCGCTTCCGGCGCGTGCTCGTCGAGCACCCGCCGGACGACCTCGTCTTCGGTGACGAGCCGGTGGCGGATATAGGGCGACAACCCGGACACGGCAGCGTGGCGGCCCGGTCCGAGATCGTAGTTCCGGCGCGCCGCGTAGGCCCGGCCCGTCTGGCCGACGAACCTCTCAAGCCGTTCCAGTCCGGCGGACCGTGTCGGTTCGTAGTCCAGCGACACCTGAGGCTCCTCGGTTGGCAGGCACTCCGCCCCGGCCTATGGGCGAGAACGAGGGTCAGCTCGGCAAGGCGAAGCCGTTCGCCGAGACCATCGACCGCACGATCCGGGCGCCGGCGGCAGACCGCGCCGTCAGCTCGGCCAGAGGGACGAACTCGAGCACGGATTCATGGGTCGCGTTCAGGTCGACCAGGGGTGCTACACCGGCGTTGCGCGCCTCGATCCAGCGATCGACGCACACGCACCACCGGTCGCCCGCTCGCAGACCGGGAAAGCCATAGGCCGGATAGGGCGTCGTGAGATCGTTGCCCTGCGCTTGAGTGAAGGCGAGGAAGCCCTCCGTCATGACCGCGCAGATCAGATGCCGGCCCTGGTCCCGCGGGTGATCTCTGCAGCATCCGTCGCGCACGAACCCGGTCATCGGGTCGTGAGAGCAGGGCTTCATAGAATGGCCCAGCACGTTCCTGTCGGTCGGCGAGATCGCGTTCATCGTCCTCTCCTCATTACCTGGATGCTCTCAATACGCGGGAAATGCCGGCTCGGATCGACCATCGGGCCGCTCCGGACACGGCACGCGCTACAAGGCAGACGTGACTCCGACACCGGCAAGGCACAGCCATGCCAGCATCAGAACCGTTCCGCCCACCGGCGCGAGCTTCGTGAGCCCCGCACGGTCGAGGAGTGCCGAGAGATAGATGCTGCCGCTGAAGAGCCCCATACCCAGCACGAAGCCCCATCCCGCCAGTTGCAGAAGCACGCCGTCGACCTCCGGCGCACCGAGCAGTAGCGCCCCGGCGACGGCCGCGGCCAGCGCATGCACCTGATTGTAACGCACGGCGGTCATGAGGAAGCGGAACGTCTCGGAACTGACCCGTGGCCGAAGGCCGTGTTCGGCATAGGCGCCGAAACCCACGGAAAAGAACCCGGCGAAGGCGGCGACCGCCAGCAGCATTGCTCGGCCTCCGTCTAGGACGCGCGGCGGCGCACGGAGACAGCCTCGAGCACCGCGTTCGCCATGGCCGAACCGCTCGCGTGGGCATGCTCCGCGGAGTTACCGAGGCACCAGTCGCCTCCGACGAACAGCCTGCCATCCGGAGACGTCAGATACGGCCGGGCCAGGCTGGTGCTCGTCCGCGCGTAGCGCCAGCGGTGGGCCGAGAGATAGCTCGGCGTCGCGGACGCGCCGGCGCATGCGCGGCGGACTTCCGCCAGAAGACGCTCCGCCACGGCCTGGCGGTCGTCCTCCAGATACTCTCGCGACCAGTCCGGGCTGGCATGGGCGACGAGACAGGTCGCCCCGGAACCGCGCCCGGGCTTGTCGGACTCGACCGAGAGTTTCGACAAGGTCTCGGGCAGGGCCGCGTCGCCGCCGGAATGGGTCGTGGCGCCGTCGAAGGCAGCCAGCAGCGCCCAGCACGGGTCGAAATCCACCGCCTCGAGAGCGGAGGTCAGCGTCGGATAGGCGGAAACCAGCTTGGCCGCCTGCGGCGCGGGCACGGTCAGGATCACGAGATCGACCCGCTCCTCCACCGTGTCCGCCTCGAACGAGATCCGCCATTCGCCCTGAACCCAGTCAATGGCTGTCACCTGCGCGCGGCGGGTTACCGGCAGACCCTCGGCAAGCGGCCTCACCAGCGAGGACATGCCGGGCAGTCCGACATACTTCGCTTCGCCCGACTCCCAGGCGGTCCTGGTGCCCGCGCCGCGCGCGCAGACGAATTCGAGGGTTCTGAGAAAGGCTGGGTCGTCCGTCTCGACATACGTGGCGCCGTGGTCGAAGCGCAGGCCGTTCTCCAGGCGCCGGGACGCGAGGCGGCCGCCGAGCCCACGCCCCTTGTCGAACACCCGGACATCCATGCCGGCGCGCATCAGTCGGGAAGCACATGTGAGGCCGGTAAGGCCCGCGCCGATAACGGCCACACGCATCTGCGCCATGAAAAACAGTCTCCCTAAGCCCTTGTTTCCGGCCGGCGACACGGTGCCGCAGGACATGTCTTTGCCACCTGGAGCGCTAACTTGGTTCAGATGACGGACCAAGCAACCCCAGTCCCGCCCACAGAGAGACCGAGGGCGTCGGTGACAACGCTGGCACGGCGCTTTCCGCCCCTCTCCCGCGTCATGCGTGCATCGCCGGCGGAGCGGAGCGTGCGGGAGCGTCGGCGCGACCTTCTTCTTGCCCTCGTTTATGGGGGCGCATGCCACGGCCTCTTCGCGGCCGCGGTCGTCGCGATGATCGTGGCGATGTGGTTCGGCATGTCGCGGTCGTTCGGCGGCCTGACCGCGCCCTGGTCCTACGTTGGCAACGCCGCGCTGCTCCTTCAGTTTCCCGTCCTGCACTCCCTTCTGCTCTCCAGCATCGGGCGCCGGGTTCTCGCGCGGCTGGCGCCGTCGGGCACGGGGCCGACACTCTCAACGACGACATTCGCCATCGTCGCGTCGGTCCAACTCCTGCTCCTGTTCGCGTTCTGGTCGCCCTCCGGCGTGGTCTGGTGGCGGGCCGAGGGCTGGCTCCTCGCAGCGGTAGCAGGGATGTACGCGCTCTCCTGGCTGCTGCTGATCAAGGCATCCTGGGACGCCGGCGCGGAAGTGCAGAGCGGCCTGCTCGGATGGGTATCCCTGCTGCGCGGCGTGAGACCGCCCTACCCGCCGATGCCGACCACGGGCACGTTCCGCTATATCCGCCAGCCGATCTACGCGTCCTTCGCATTGACCACATGGTGCGTCCCAGTCTGGACACCCGACCAGCTCGCCGTGGCGGTCACGCTGTCGGCCTACTGCCTGCTCGGCCCGCTGCTGAAGGAGCGCAGGTTCGCCCGATCGTTCGGAGATCGCTGGCATTCCTACCGGGCGCGGACCCCGTACTGGATCCCCAGGCTCCGCTCCCGACCTTAACGCTCGCGGCCGTCGAGGAGAGCCCGGTTCATCGCTGAAGACGAGCTTCGGTATTGCCCGGCCGGAGTCGGACCCAGCGGCGGAGCGGCACTACCCGCCGCCGGAACCGCTGAGCTGTCTCCGGGCCAGCTGCGCGAACACGCCGTCCAGCGCCATCAGGTCGTCGTAGGTGCCGTGTTCGACGACGCGGCCGGCATCGATCACGTAGATCAGATCGGCATTGGCGATCGTGGAGAGGCGGTGGGCGATCACGATCCGCGTGCAGTTCAGCTTATCCAGCGCCTCGGTGACGATCGACTGGACCTCGTTGTCGAGGGCGCTGGTCGCCTCGTCGAGTAGCATGATGCGGGGCCGGCGGATGACCGCGCGGGCCAGCATCAGCCGCTGGCACTGCCCACCCGACAGGGTCGACCCGCCATCGCTCAGCATCGTGTGGAGACCGTCCGGCATGCGGCGGATGTCCTCGGCGAAGCCGACCTGCTCGGCGGCCCACCAGGCGTCCTCCTCGCTCATGTCGGTGCCGCTCGTGATGTTCTCGAAGATCGTGCCGGTCATCACCTTCACGGTCTGGAGCACCACGCCGAAGTTGCGTCGGACGGCCCGCTTGTTCAGGTGCCGCAGATCCTGGCCGTCCAGGAAGACCGAACCCGCCTCCGGATTGTCGAAGCCGAGCAGCAGACGCATCAGCGACGATTTCCCGGCACCCGAGGGCCCGACCACCGCGACGAACTGCCCGGCCTTGGCCGAGAGGCTGACGCCCTTCAGCACCAGGGGCTGCTCGGGCACATAGCGGAACTGCACCTCGCGGACGTCGATATCGCCGCGCAAGACGCCCGGGTCCAGGTCGCCCTCCTGATGCTCCTCCTCCGCCTCAAGCAGCGGGCGCAAGCGGTCATAGGTGGGCGCCAGGGCCGTTAGGTTGAGGCCGGATTGGACGATCTGATTGACCGCCAGACTGAACTGACCGAACGCGGCGTAGAAGGCCATGAACTCGGCCGGGTTGATCGTGCCCTCAAGGCCGGTCGCGGCCAGGCTCGACCAGCTGAAATCGACCTCGAAGATGGCGAAGAGCTGGTCGGAGACCAGGCCGATGGCAACGACGATCGCCAGCACGGCGACGAAGGAGAACACGGCGTTCGTGGTCTGCCCGGCGTTGGACAGCAACCCCGCCTCGTAGCTGCGGGCCTGGCCGTCCGCGAATTTCGCCGACCAGCGGGCGAACGCCTGACGCTCCGCGTTGTTGGTGCGCAGCTCGGTGATGCCGTCCAGATACTGGATGACGTCCGCTTCCACATCGCCGCGGATGTTCAGAATGGATCGATGAAGCCGGGTGACGCGGCCGCCAAAATAGTAATTCAGGAGGCCGACGAGGATGGCGACACCGGCGACCGTCAGCGCCAGAACCACCTCGTAGTAGAGCATCAGCGCGAACGAAAACAGGCCGTTCACCGACGCCATGATGATGAAAAGCGTGTTGTCGCTCAGGAGCTGACGCATCTCTTCGACGCCGCGGACCCGCACCGACAGGTCGCCGTCGGTGTAGCGCCGGAAAAACTCGGTCGGCAGCCGGAGCAGCCGGGCGAACACCGCGAGCTGGGTGCGCGAACTCGCCCGCCCCTCGATCCGCAGGAGCGACAGGCTTTGGACGATCGAGAAGCCGGCCCCCGCCACCGCGACGGCGACCATCGCGCCGACCAGGACGACAAGGGCGGTGCGATCGGCCTCGGGCACGGCGGTGCCGATGATCTGCTCGATCAACAGGGGCGTGGCGAAGGCGACCGATCCCGACAGCAGCATCGCCAGCAGCAGGCGCCAACCGTCCGACTGAAGGCCATGCAGCCCGCCCGCCAACACCTCCCTGAACGACACCGGGCGGCTCGGCAGCAGGCGCACGAAACTCCGCGCGTCCCGGGCAAAATCCGACGCGTTCGTCTTGGTGACCCTGAAGCGGCGCTGGGTCGCTGGATCGACGGCCTCGTAGCGCCCCGGCGCCGACGGCATCAGCGCGACCGGGCGGCGCTCGGTCCCGAGATAGGCGAGTATCGGTCCCTGGTCGCTCCGCCACCAGTCGCCTTCGAGCAGGATCGGGATGCTGTGAAAACCCGAGGACTCGGCGAGCATCGCCAGCGGGTCCGAGGTCCGGGCCAGGACGTCGAGGCCGCCCTTCGGCAGCTCGATCGTCACGCCGCTCGCCTCGGCCACCATGGAGGCGGCGGCCAGCAGCGGATCGACTCCGACCCCGACCGCAGGGACAGCGGCGCCGCCCCCGACGGCGGCCAGGGCGCCGATCGAGCCGTCGAAGGCCTGGGTCTCGGAGGCGCGCCGATCGCCAAGCCGTCGCCATACCGCCTCGCGGTCCGCGATCAGATCCCGCAGGAACGTTGTCAGGACGGCGTGATGAAAGCGGGCGAGATCGTCTGTCCAGGCACCGGCCAGCCACTCCCGCGTCGAGACGGCCCGCAGCCCCGCACCGGCATCCGGCTGCGCCCAGGCCCCGGGGCCGAGCGGCACGGCCGCGGAGTCCGGAACCTCGACCGCCCCGAGATAGGTCATCCCGCCGCCTGTCGGGCGAACCCACACCACATCGTCGCCGGCCTCGACGATCGATGCCCCGTCAGTCGCCTCGACACTGTCGCCCGCATGGATCACGCGGTCGGCGGTGGGCGGCGGTCCGGTCAGGACGGCGTCCAGCAGACGGGACACCCAGGACTCCAGCGCCGGTTCCAGACCGGGTTCCAGGGTCTGGCGCACCGCCTCCATTCCGCCGACCAGTTCCGACACGCCGAGCTCAAGCAGCTCGGTCCCGGCTCCGGGGACGCCAACGACCGCTCCACCTTCTGCGACCGGGCCCAGGCCGAAAACCACCTCGCCGGCCTCCGCCTGCGCGAGACCGTGGCGGCGGCCGTTCGGGTCCACGACGAACAGGTTGAGCGTGCCGCGCAGCACCAACACGGCCTTGCCGGTGTCCGCCAGATCGACGGTGTCCCGCCCGGTGACCCGGCGGGACCGGTCGGCGACGCCCAGCGCCTCGGCGATGGTCGCGGCCCAGGAGCGGTCCTGGGACTGAGCGTTGTCGGTCGCGCCCGTCATCCTGCCGCCACCAGTTTGGCGTAGTGACCGCCGCCGGCCATCAGCTCGTCATGGGTGCCGCGCTCCACCACCCGCCCCCGGTCGAGCACGACGATCTCGTCGGCATCGCGGATCGTGCTGAGGCGGTGGGCGATGATGAGGCAGGTGCAGCCGCGAGCCCGCAGCCGCTCGTCGATGATCTGCTCGGTCAGCGGGTCGAGGGCGGCGGTCGCCTCGTCCAGCACGACGATGGACGGATTGCGGGCCAGGCCCCGGGCGATCTCGATGCGCTGACGCTGGCCGCCGGAGAAGTTGGCGCCGCCCTCCTCCACCAAGCTCTCATAGCCGCCCGACCGGCCGGCGATCACGTCGTGGATCTGGGCATCGACCGCCGCGTGGTAGACGTCCCCCGGGTCGATCGTATCGTCCCACATGGTGATGTTGTCGTGAATGGAGCCGCGGAACATGTGGATGTCCTGCTGGATATAGGCGACCGAGGCCACGAAGCGGTCGCGCGGGATCTCCTCGATCGGATACCCGTCGAACAGGATCTGGCCGGCCCGCGCCTGATAAAGACCGGTGACGAGGCGGGCGATGGTGGACTTCCCGCTGCCGCTGCCGCCGACAAGCGCCACGCGTTCGCCGGGCGCCACGGTCAGGCTGAACCCATCAATGAGCGGCGGGTCCAGCGGTCCGTAGGCGAAGGAGATGTCGCGCAGTTCGAGCTTTCCGGACAGGGTCGGCGCCTCCGCACCGTCACCCGGCACGGCCGGCGCCAGCGCTTCGACCTTCGCCATCAGCGGATCGGGCTTGGTCTGCATCGCATCGTCGATGCGGATCACGTCGGCGACCGTCTCCTGGATCTTGCCGGAGAACATGACCAGCGCGATCACCGGCTGCACGAACCGGGTGAGAACCGCCTGGAACGCGACCAATCCGCCGACCGTCAGGTCTCCGTCCATGATCAACAGGCCGCCGAACCCGAGGAAGGCGGCGAGCACGAGATTGTTGATGAATTCCGGGACGGTGTCGAGCAAGGCACCGAGCGCGTTGAGCCGCTGCTGGGCGTTGGAGACGCGGCCGTAATGCCCGGCCCAGTTGGCGAAGACGTCGCTCTCCACGCCTGTCGCCTTGATCGTCTCGATCCCCTCGATCGCGCCGAGGAGCGAGCTGTTCGCCTTCGCCTGCACACCCTGGAGATCGGTGGCGAGGCCGACCCTGGGTGCCTGGGCCAGGATGATCGCCGCGAAGTTCAGCACCATGGCCGCGACCGCCAGCAGGGTAAGCTGCCAGCTCAGGAACACCATGACCGCGGCGTAGAACACGACGACCAGCGCGTTGACGACGTTGAGGCTGAGCTGGTTGCCCATCACCTCGGCGACGCGGTTGCAGGCATCGACCCGGGTGACCAGATCCCCCGCCTGGCGCTGGGTGAAGAAGACCGCCGGCGCCCGCAGCAGATGCCAGATCAGGAGCGCCGTCTGGGTGATCGCCAGCTTCATCTGCAGGCGCAGGATGAAATAGCGCTGCAGCCAGGTGAGCACGCCGTTGAACACGCTGGTCAACGCCAGACCGATCGCGAGCGGCAGCAGCCATCCGGCCAGCCCGCGCGTCAGCACATCGTCCACAAGCCCCTTCAGGAAGGCCGGGAGCAGAAGCCCCGGCAGCACCAGCATTACCCCGAAGAGCGCGACCAGCGCGAACGCATCGCGCGATCCCGGCAGCAGGCCCCGCATGCTGCGCAGCAGGGAGGGCGGATGGCCCCCCTTGGTGAAGCCGGGCCCCGGTGCCACGACCAGCAGCTTGCCGGCGTAGGATCGGGCGAATTCCTCGCGGCTGAGCGAGCGCCGCCCGGTCGCCGGATCATTGAGAAAGACCGTGTCGCCCTTCGTCCCTTCCAGCACCACGTACTGGTTCTGCTCCCAGGTCACGATCGCCGGCACGGGCGCCGACAGGGCGGCGTCCGCATCCGCATCCGACGCGTCGGCACTCAACCCGTACTGTTCGCAGCCGTGAACCAGGTTTTCGAAGCGGGTGCCGTCCCGCGAGGTGCCGGTGGCTTCGCGCAGCGCCGTGATGGGTTCGTGACGGCCGAGGAAGGCCAGGACCACGGCCAGGGAGGCCGCCCCCGACTCCGCGGGGTCCATCTGCAGCATCGTCCGGGTGACGACACGCGTCGCTTTGCCCTTAGCTGCCATGCCCGACCCAGCGCCAGAACACCGGGATCACGAGATTGGCCGGTGCCTCTCTGCGCACGACCACGGAAACCGCCGACATGGTGCCGTGGGTGATGCGGTACGGCGGCCCGTCGCCGGACGACCAGTCCAGACCGCTCGGCGTGTTCGGGTTTGTCCGGAGCTCCACCTCGACCAGAATCGGCGGCCCCGACGAGAATATCTGTTCGGCGAGCTGTTGATTGGCGAGCAGGTTGTTGACCGAGGCCAGGGTCTCCGGGAACTGGGAGACGCGCTTGACCGTCGCGTTGATGGTTCCCCAGAGCGCCCGTTCCGCCGTGCTCGGCGAGACCGACACGTCCATTCCCGGCGCGATCTTCTTGCCGTCCGCCGCCTCGAAGAACCCGACCACGTGCAGGGCGCCCCCCTCGCCGTCTATCCTGGCGATCGGCGCCCCGGCGGCCAGGACGTCGCCCACCCGTGCCTCCACGCTGACGACCTCGCCGGCCTCCGTGGCGGTCACGACGGTCTCCTCCTGCTGGGTCAGACGCAGGGTCTCCAGCCGGCCGTTCGCGTCTTCCAGCTCGTCGCGGAGCGCGCTGAGCTCGTCCTGCCGCTGATCCTCGAACTCGAGAAACTTGAGGTTGGCCTGGCTGATCTCGACACGGGTCTCGCTGAGCCGGACCTGCGTATCGGCGAGCTCGCTCCGGGTCTGCTGCACCTGCGCCTCGGTGACGAGCTGCTGCTTCCGATCCTCGACCAGGACCTTCAGAAGATCCGCCAGATAGGCGATCCGCTGGGTGAGCGTCGCCTCCTTCTGGCGCAGGACCGCGATCTGGCGCTCGGTCTCGGTGCGACGGTTGGCGATATCCTCACGGACTTCCCGCTCCCGGTCGGTATAGGCCTGCTGCTGGCGCTCGATCTTCTGCCAGGCCGCCTGAAGTTCGCTGTCGCGCCCGGGTTGGCCGATGCGGGCGACCAGTTGACCTTTCGTCACGGTGTCGCCGACCGCGACCGGCATGTCGGTGACCGTGCCGGCGGCAGCGCTCCGGAGCTCGAAAACCTCTCCGCCTTCGGTGAGGACGATCCCGAGACCGCCGACCCGCGTCGACAGTTCCCCCAGGACGCCCCAGACGATCACGGCGACCGTGATGAACGCGAAGACGGCGCCGATCACCCAGGAGGCCGGCGTGGTGATCCGGATCGCCGTCTGCAGCCGCTGCGGGCCGGCGCTGGCCGCCGCTCCGACGGGGGACGGGCCACGGGCTCCGCCGGCGTCTCCGGACGCTTGATCGGTCTGCGCCACGCTCGCTCCCTGCATGTCCAGGCGGCCCGCATCCCGAACGGGAAAGGGTCCGGGAAAGGATACCGCCTCGGAGAAACCGAGTCACTTGCCTCGTCAGTGGTTTACCGCGGAAGCCGGAAAGGCGCGGATCGCCCGGCGGCGCAGGGTATCGGCTCAGACCTCGGCCAGAAACGCGCGGAAGTGTTGAATTTCGGAAACTTCCCGGTCCGCGATCTCCGCGGTCCGCCGCGCCGCGGCCGCCCGCCACCGGCTGGGGTTCCCGCGCACCGCCGCCATCATCTCGATCCACTCGTCGGCCGTGGCGTCGAACGGGACGATCGCCGCGCCGTCGCCCACCGCCTCGCGGATCGCCGGATAGTCGCGGGCGACGACGGGGGTGCCCCGGATCATCGCCTCGACCGCGACCATGCCGTAGCCCTCGTAGAGACTGGCCATCAGAAGCGCGCCGATCCCGTCGTAGAACCCGCGCATGTCCTCGACCCGGCGGATGAGCTCGATGCGGGTTTCCGCGCCCCTGATGTCGCGGGCGAACCCCTCGAACGCGCCGCCGTGCCCGCCCTCGAGGGCCCGGAACCGCCAGGACTCGGGCGCCCGACGGACGATCTCGGCCAGCGACCGGCCGCCCTTGTGCGGCCTCGGGTTGACGAATCCGAAATCCACCAGGCTCATCCGCGCGCTCGTGTCGCCGGCCATCGAGTTACCAATGGGCGGATGCAGGACGACTCTCGGCACGCCGCCCAGGGGGTCGACGAACCGGTCCGACCAGGCAGAGCAGGACAGGATGAAATCGCAATCGAACACCAGCGGCGAGCCGATCTCGGCGAAGATGGCCGCGCAGGCCGCGTCCGCGAGCGCTGCCAGCCGGCGCTCCCCCTCCTCGGCCGCCCGGTCCCAGTCCCCGGTCGCGGCGTAGGCTTCGGCCAGCCCCTCGACGACGCCGCGGTCGAGATCGAGATGGACCGCGCCGGTTCGGCAGCCCTGGCGGCGCGCCATCGCATAGACCGGCTCGGCATGGCCATGGCTCACGCGGGAAAACGGCGCGTTGACCAGCACGTGGGTCGGTCGCCACGCATCGAGCCAGCGCTCGATTTCAGGAAACCAGCGGGCGCAGGCCTGCGGGTCGTCCGGGTCTACGTCCAGTGACGCCGCCGCGATCTCGACGCCGGCGGCCGGGTCCGGCTGGGCGACCCCGACGCACGCGGCGACCGGGACGCCGAGGGCGGCCAAGGCGGTTCCGATCCGCTGGAGGTAGATCTCGCCGCCACCGCCGCGCGGCGGCCAGAGCGGCGAAATTAGACCGAGCCTCAGGGCAGCCACGGACCCAACCCGTCAAGCACCGCCGCAAGCGCGGCGGCCGGATCGTCCCGCACCAGGAAATGCCGCCCGGCAAGTGTCCAGGCGGCAGATCCGTCGCCGCCATACCGTGTCCACTCCTCCAGAACGGATCCCGGCACCTGATCGTCGGCCGCACCGCCGATCGCCAGGACCGGACAGTCGAGGGCGGTCGAAGCGTCCGGCGGCACATAGTGCTCCATGGCTTCCAGATCCGCCCGCAAGGTCGGCAGGAAGAGGCGCAGCAGGTCCGGCTGCTGGCGCAGGATCTCCGGAACGCCGCCGTAGTCCCGGTCGAGACGGTCCGCCAGCGCGTCGTCGTCAAGCGTGCTGAACGGGCCGACCGGATGCACGCGGTGCGGCGGACGGCACGCGACAACGATGAAGGCCGCCGGCGCCGGCAGGCCCCGGGCCACGAGCGTGCGGGCGAGTTCGAAGGAGGCGATCCCCCCGAAACTGCAGCCGAGCAGCGCGTAGGGCGCATCCAGCAGGCCCGGCTCCCCCGCCATCGCGTCGGCCAGGCGAGAGACCATGTCGCCGACCCGGCGCAGCGGCGGTTCTGACATCCTGCTCTCGCGGCCGGGCGGCTGGATGCCGTAGATCCCGAGTCCCGGCGGCGCCTGGCGACTCCAGGCCACGAAAAGCGACGCGCCGAGCCCCGCATAGGGCCAGCAGAAAACACGGGAGTTGATCGGTTCGGCGCGGCGCGGCGGCAACAGCCATCCCCCGGCGGGCGCGACGGGGCGTTGGGCGGCGGGGCGTTGGGCGGCGGGAGAATTCAGGACGCCGAGCCTTCCATCTTCTTGCGCAGGGAAAGCGGCCGCATGTCCGTCCACACCTCTTCGATATAGGCGAGGCAGTCGGCCTTCGGTCCCTCCTTGCCGACGGCACGCCAGCCGAGCGGGATCTCGCGGAACGTCGGCCAGATCGAGTACTGCTCCTCGTGGTTAACCACGACGGCATAGATCGTGTTGTCGTCTTCCTCGTCCATGGCTTTCCTACCTCACAGCCGACCGATCTCTAGCGCGGTCCGGCGCGGTTCAACAACTCGCGGGCGATGTCGGGCACGTTGTCCCAAAGCTGCGGGCCGATCAACTGGCGCCACATCGGAATCCACCAGATATTGACGCTGATCCCCGCGGTCAGGCTGTACACCTGATGCCACCAGTAGGTCGGGATGAAGAGGAGATCGCCCTCCTCGATCTCGACCTCGTACATCGGCACATCCCGGAATCGGGGAAACCGCTCAAGGTCTGGCGCGTCGATGTTCACCTGGCTCATGTTGTAGGCCTTGCTCCGGCACGGGTAGAGCCGGCGGGCCTGCCACGGCGAGAACATCTTGAGACGCTTGCGGCCGCGCACCTGGGCGAGGAAGTTGTTCGGCGTGTCGTAGTGCAGGGTGGTGACGTTCCCCGCCGGCCCGAGCCACAGGTTGATCAGATAGACCTTCGCCGCATCGACATAGTCGGGAACCGAGAAGTCCTCCATCAGCTCCGGCAGGCGGTCCGGGATGTTCACCCGCTGGACGTAATAGCGGACCCCGTCATCCTCGGCGCCCATCATGGTGCGCACGTACTCGCCCAGGGTCGTCTTGATCTCCTCGTAGCGCGGACCGCCCTTCTCCGGGTCGAGCCCGAAGATCCCGGTCGGCGACTGCTGAACGTTGACCTCGTTGCCGCCGACCTTCCCGGCGAGGAACTCGGGCGTCCAGTCCCGGAAGGCCGGCCACTCCCGGATCCCGCCCCGGATCACGAGCGGCCGGCTCCGCGCCATGTACTCCCGACGGAACTCCTCCGCCGTCGGGAGCGTCGTTCGCTCCTCGATCGCCATGGAGTCTGTTCCGGACCGGGTCTCCGCATCGATCGTTGCCATGACGGTCTAGCCCTCCGCTTTTTTCGGCCCGTCCGACGAGCGCCTCAAGGTTTCCAGGGTCGCGCGCCGGCGCCTCGCCCTGTCTTCAGCGGCCGCCACGGCGGCCACCGTCTGCTTTGCCGACCTGTCTTCGCCGTCGAGTGCGGCGGCGAGCGCCCGAACCGTCGGCCGGCTCACGCATAGCGCCAGGGGGAACCGCCAGCCGAGCCGCTGCTGAAGCCTGTCATGAACCCGCGCCAGCGCAAGGGACGTCCCGCCAAGCTCGAAGAAGCCGTCCTCGGCGCCGACGCGCGTCAGCCCCAGCACCTCGCCCCAGACCTCGGCGATCGCGCCTTCCGTCCCGCCGGCGGGCGGTGCGAAGCGGGTCTCTGACGGCGCCCGGCGACCGGTCATGGACGACAGGGCCGCCCGGTCGACCTTGCCGTTGGCGTTCAGCGGCAGCGCGTCGACCAGATGGAAGCGCGTCGGCACCATGTAGAGCGGCAGCGTCTCGCTCAGCCCGGCGCGCAGGTCTTCGACGGACGGCGCCCCACCACCCGCCGGCACCACGAAGCCGACCGGCTCGGCGCCGCCGTCGGACCCTGTCTCGATCACCACGGCCGTCGCATCGACCGCGGCCAGCCGCTCCATCGCGGCAACGATCTCGCCGATCTCGACCCGATGCCCCCGGATCTTGGTCTGGTCGTCCCGCCGTCCGAGATAGACCAGACCGCCGTCGGGCCCGGTCCGCGCAAGATCGCCTGTCAGGTAGAGCCGGGCGCCCGGCACGCCGGAATACGGGTCCGGCCGAAACCGGTCCGCGGTCAGCCCGGGCTGTCCGCCATAGCCCCGCGCGAGCCCGACACCGCCGATGGCGATCTCCCCGACCGCCCCATCCGGTACGAGATCCACGGTACCGTCGACCAGATGGATGGCGGTGCCGCCCACCGGGTCCCCCAAGGTGATCGACGCCGGATCCGAAACTGCGGCCCGCATCGACCAGATCGTCGTCTCCGTCGGGCCGTAGAGATTCCACAGCACCGCGCCGGTGCCGGTCAGGCGGTCCGCCAAGGCGGCGGGCAGCGCTTCGCCGCCGCAGAGCAGCTTGAACCCCGCCGGCGGGCGCCAGCCGCTATCCATCAGCAGACGCCAGGTGGCCGGGGTCGCCTGCATCGCCGTCGCACCGCTCTCCACGATTGCAGCGGAGATGGCCGCCGGGTCGCGGCGCGCCTCGCTCGGCAGAATTGTGAGACGCGCGCCGGTCACGAGCGGCAGATACAGCTCGAGCGCGGCGATATCGAAACCCAGCGGCGTGACGGACAAGAGACGGTCGGCCTCTCCGAGTCCGGGCGCCGTCGCCATCGTCGCCAGAAGGTTGGTCAGCGCCCGGTGCGGAATGCCCACGGATTTCGGCGCCCCGGTCGAGCCGGACGTGTGCATGATGTAGGCGAGCTGTTCCGGGTCCGGATGCGCCGGCAACGACGGCGGTGCGGCCATCTCCGTGTCCAGGGCCGATATTCTCACCGTGGGCGGCCCCAGCGCGGCGGCGCGCTCCGCGTTGGCCTCGTCGGTGACGATCAGGGCGCATCCGCCCGCCGCCGCCATCGCCGCCAGCCGCCGCGGCGGCTGGTCGGGGTCGAGCGGTACGTAGCATCCACCGGCCCGCAGAACCCCCAGAAGCGCCGACAGCATGCCGACGCCGGGCGCCATGCAGATTCCGACGGGGATCTCGGGACCGACGCCGCGCATGGCCAGCGCCCCGGCGATCCCGTCCATGCGCCGTACCAGCGTGTCGTAAGAGAGGGTGCCGTCCGACCCCTCGGCCGCCACACGGTCGCCGGCGGCAGCGGCGATCCGGGCGATCCAGGCCGGCACCATGTCCACCGCCCCTGGCTGGACCGGGACCGAGCGCGACCTCTGCCAGCCCGGCAGATCGGCCACCCGGCGGTCGGCATCCTCGGTGATTGCGGACAGCACCTCGGCATAGAGGGACAGCCACCGCTCGGCGGTCGCCTCGTCGAACAGGTCCCGCGCGTGCTCGAGGCGGGCGCTCAAGCGCTCCCCTATCCGGGTCAGGTTGAGCCAGAGCTCGAACTTGACGCCGACGACGGGCGGCTGGATCACCCGCACCCCGTCCCCGAACCCGGTCGGCACCGCATCGCTCTGATCCAGGTTGAAGGCAGCGGAGATCAGCGGCGTGCGCGACCGGTCCGCCGGAAGATCGAGGACGTCAAGCAGCTCGGCGAAATCGAAATCCTGCCGCTCGTAGGCATCCAGCATGGTTCCCCGGAGCGCGAGGAGGAACCCGGCCACCGTATCCCCGGGCGCGAGCCGGCTCGCGATCGGCAGCATCTGCGCGCAGTCTCCGACCACCGAGCTGTCCTCCTCGGCCACCCGGCAGTCGCTCGGCAGCCCGGCGATCAGCCGGCCCTGCCCGCTCAGCCGGTGCAGGAGCAGCAGATAGGCGCCGAAATAGACCATCACCGGCGTCAGCGAGAGCCGACGGGCGGCCGCGGCGACCGCGCCGTGCAGATGCTCCGGCAAATCCGCTCGCACGGCGGCCCCCGCATGGCTGGCCTCGGCGGGACGCGGCCGGTCGAGCGGCAGATCGAGGGTCGGCGGCGTCCCCAGATGCCGCGTCCAGGCGTCCAGGTTGCGGGCCCGAAGATCCGCGCGTTCCGCCTGGCGCGCCAGGAAGGACGCGAAGCTCGGCCCCGACGGGAGCGAGGTCCGGGTACCGGCGCGGACCGACGCATAGGCCGCCGCGAGATCGGTCAGGACGATGGCGAGGGACTGACCGTCCGCGACCACGTGATGCGCGACGAGCAGCAGCAATGCCGACCCGTCAGGACGGACAATCGCCCGCAGCCGCACCGGGGGCGCGTCTGCCGGGAACAGCGCCGCCACCGCATCGACCATCGCCGCCCGCTCGTCCTCGCCGTCGGCCAGGGAATGCTCGGTCGGTCCGGGTACTGCGATCGACTCATCCAGAACCCGTTGCTCGCCAGCCTCGATGTCGATCACGGTCCGCAGCGCCGGATGACGTTCGGCGACGGCGGCCATAGCCGTCCGCAAAGCGTGCATGTCGAGTCCGTCCGGAATCTCCAGCGCGGCGGTCTCGTGATAGGCGCGGCCCGCCTCGGGCCGAAGCTGGCCGAGCAGGCAGAGCTGGCGCTGGCCCCGGCTAAGGTGGAACGCCGCGACCTGCGTCGCGGCATCGCTGGCGGGGCGCGGTCCGGACCGGCCGACACCCGCATCCTCCAGGGCCCCGGCGACGGCGTCGACCACCGCGTCGATTTCGGCGTCGCCATGGGCCGTGGACAGGAAACAGTTGCGCCCCTCCCAGACGAACACCCCGCGCGACCGCAGCGCGTAGAGAAACGCGTCGACATTGTCGCCATGGCTGAACCGGAAGAGCGAGCCGAACCGGGCGATACGAAGCTCCGCACCCGCATCGGCGAACACCCGATCGAGCCGGTTCGCCAGTCGGGCCGACCGGTCGTTGAGGTCGGTGTAGAGCCCGTCGCCGAGATCGGCGATGCGGCGAAGCATGGCGCGGGCCGACGCCATGACCAGCGGGTGCTTGTTGTAGGTGCCCGCGAAGAAGGTCGTCTCGGCGGCCGGGAAGGAATCGTCACCGTACTGCCACTGCCCGCCGTCCAAAGCGTCGAGCAGCGGAGCCGCCCCGGCGATGGCCCCGATCGGCAGACCGCCGCCCAGGATCTTGCCGTAGGTCGCCAGGTCGGCGCGCACGCCGAAATGGGCCTGTGCCCCGCCGGACCCGATCCGGAAGCCGGTGATCATCTCATCGAAGATCAGGACCGATCCGGCGGCGTCCGCGATCCGGCGTAGTGCGCGGAGGAAATCGCCGGGCTGGAGCTCCGGACGCCGACTCTGCACCGGTTCCACCAGGATCGCCGCCAGGTCGCCCGCGTGCTGGCGGAGCGTCTCGAGCGCCGCGTCGTCGCCATAGGGAAGCACCAGCACGTCGGCGACCATGGACGGCGTCACGCCGGGCGCCATGGGCACCGGTCCGTCACCGCCCGACGTGGCGAGGACACCGTCGAAATGCCCGTGATAGGCGCCTTCGAAGATCGCGATCCGCTTTCGGCCGGTCACGGTCCGCGCCAGGCGCAGCGCCGTCATCACCGCCTCGGTTCCCGTCGTGGCGAAGGCGACGCGGTCAGCGCCGGTCAGATCGCAGACAAGCTCGGACACCTCGCCCGCCAGCCGCGCCTGGGGCCCGAGGGCGAAACCTCGCTCGATCTCCTCGCGCAGCGCGGTCTCGACGAAATCCGGCGCGTGCCCGAACAGATAGGCGCCGAACCCCATCGAGATATCGACGTAGCGGTTGCCGTCGACATCCCAGAGATAGGCGCCCGACGCCCGCTCCCCGACCAACGGATACACCATTTCCTTGGTCGAGAACCGGAACCCGGCCGACGCCCTGTTGTCGGAGAGCCTCGGCCGGAACGCCGCCGTCAGGCGCTTGGAGCCGGCCGTCATTTTCGTGTAGCGCGGGATCAGGCGGTCGAGGGCGCGGGTCCGCTCCTCCGTCGTCGCCGGATCCTTTGCCGGACGCCAGAGCGGCAGCGCACTCGCCGCCGGTGTCCCCGTCTCCGTCGCCGTCTCGGTCACCGGGCGCGGCGGTGTCGACGCGGCGACGGGTCCGCTCTCGATCCGTCGGCGAAGCTCTTCCTGCTGGGCGATCAGCGCCCGCATCGTCTCATCGGTGCGTCGAAGGAGCGCGCGCAGATCGTCGGAGGGTGGCGCAGTGGGAAGGGGGTCGACGGGAGACGAAGGCGCCGGCTGCGCCGCACTATCCGTCGGCTCGGCGGCGTCGCCCGCGGCCGCACTCGAGGCCAGATAGGCGGCGAGGCTGGCGATGTCGGGGGTCGTCTCGAACAGCTGCCGGACCGTCAGCTTGACCCCGAACCGCTCCTCGATCCGGCGCAGCGCGCGGGTCAGCACGATGGAATCCGCGCCCATCTCCACGAAGCGCTCGTGGACGTCGATTTCCTCGCGTCCCCGGCCGAGCAGATCGGCGATCAGCTCCGTCAGGGTGTCCTGCACATCCGGCGCGGCCGGCGCCGGTGGCGGCGCGGTGGCGGCGTGACGCACCTCGCCGATGGCGGTGAGCTGACGAAGCGCCGGCCCCAGGGTCGCGATCGGCGCCTGTGCCGCTCCCAGCGCGCCGAGCGCGGACCGCAGCCACCCTTGCTCTTCGCCGGGCGCGTCATACCAGCAGATCCGCCGGTCGAACCGCATCAGCGGAAGATCGACCGCCGGCTGCCGCCGCTTGTCGACGCCGCGGGCGGGGTCGACACCGGCACCCGCGATCCACGCCGCGCCGATCGTCCGCAGCACAGACGCCGGATCGGCGGTCTCGTCCAGGTCGATCACATGGTCGCAGCCGCCGCGTTTCAGCGCAGAGGCGGGATCGCGCCCACCGTCGACGGCAACGACATCGTCGGCGGTTCCGCCGACCGGCGGCGCGGCGATTCCGTCGACCACGCCGCGCAGGGCCTCGTGCGGCGAGATCAGGCCGGCGGCGGCCGCCGCGGCCCAGCCACCGGGGCCTGTGCCGGACACCGCACATGGGCGCACGCCCCATGCTTTCAGCAGCCGCGACAGGCCCAGCATGCGGGCGAGCCGATCCGCCGGTCCGGTGCCGCCCCGGCCGGCGAGGCCGAGCTCCTCGACCGTGCCGGCGACCTGCCGGAACCCGGCGGTCTCGTCGGCTGCCGCGCGCCCTTTCGACGGGACGAAGGCGATGCCGACCCGCAGAGGGCCCCGTTTCGGGGCCTTGCCCGACAGGGCGTCCCCGCGCCCGGCGAGCCAGTCCGCCAGCGCGGCGTCGAACTCGGCGACCGTCCGGCCGGCAACGGCGAGGCGCCAGGGAAGCTGCCCCCGGTGGCGGGCCGCCGCGACCGCCCAAGTGGCGGCGGTCACCTCCGGCCGGCGGGCGAAAGCCTCGCGCCAGGCCTGGGCCAGGGCGCGCAGGCCGTCCTGCGATCCGGCGCTCATACACAGCAGTTCGGCAGGCTGGGTCTCTGGCGGCTCGCGGTCATCTTGACCTTGGATACTCCCCACATCGGCGAGGACGATATGGGCGTTGGCGCCGCCGAAGCCGAAACTGCTGACACCGGCGACCCGGCCGCGTCCACTCGCGTCCCAGGTCTGCCGCCGCACGGGCAGACTCAGGCGGTCGAGCGACCGCGCGATCTTCGGGTTCGGGGTGTCGAAATTGCGGTTGGGGGGGACCTCTCCGCGCGAGACGACGAGGGCCGCCTTGATCAGCCCTGCCACGCCGGCCGCGGCTTCCAGGTGACCGATATTGCTTTTGAGCGCGCCGAGCAGCGGGGCGGGCACTGGGTCGGGCCGTCCCTCCTCCGCTGACAGGACCTCGGCCAGGGCACCGATCTCGATTGGGTCGCCCAGGTCGGTTCCGGTTCCATGGGTCTCGACATAGCCGACCGAGCCGGCATCGACACGCGCATCCGCGAGAGCCGCCCGGATGACCGCCTGCTGCGCCGGCCCGTTCGGCGCGGTGATGCCGTTGCTCAGGCCGTCCTGGTTGACGGCGCTGCCCCGGATCGCGGCGATGATCCGGTCGCCGTCGCGCCGCGCCGCCGCCATCGGCTTGAGGACGAGCACCCCGCACCCCTCGCCCCGAACGTAGCCGTCGGCGGCGGCGTCGAAGGTCTTGCACCGGCCGTCGGCCGACAGCATGCCCGCCGCGTGGAAGGCGCGGGTAAGGCGCGCGGTCAGGATCAGGTTCACGCCGCCGACCACCGCCAGGGCGCACTCGCCCCGCCGCAGGCTCTGCACCGCCAGATGGGCCGCGACCAGGGAGGACGAGCAGGCGGTATCCACGCCGAAGCTCGGGCCGCGCCAATCGAACAGGTAGGAGAGCCGGTTGGCCGCCATGTTGTGGGCGTTGCCGGTCGGGAAATGCGGATCGGACGCGGTGTCCTGATCCCTCAGGAGTTCACCGTAGTCCGACGTGCTGATGCCCACGAAGACGCCGACGGGCGCGCCGCGCAGGTCCTCCGGGCGCCGACCCGCATGTTCGAGGGCGTGCCAAGTGGTCTCGAGCAGAAGCCGGTGCTGGGGGTCCAGCAGATCCGCCTCCCGCTTTCCCATCCGGAAGAACGCCGGATCGAACGCGGCGCAGTCCTCGATGTAGCCGGCTCGCGCCGGGACATCCGGGGACGCGGCGAGCTGCGCGATCAGCTCGCGCCGGTCCGAAGGGGGATCGCCGACCCCCTCGTCGCCCGCCAGCAGCATGGCCCAGAACGACTCGAGATCCGCTGCGCCGGGCAGGCGGCACGCCATCCCGACGATCGCGACGGCGTCGTCCTCGTCCGGCGCCGGGGCAGCGTCCGCCGCGTCGGCTTCCGCTTTGGGCTGGGCGGACAGGCGCTCGGCGCCGCCCTGCTCAGAGATCCATGCGGCCACCGCCTCCACCGTCGGCGTGTCGTAGAACTGGGTCGGCTCCACATCGAGACCGAACCGCTCGCCGACCCGCTCGGCCAGCCGGGCGGCGACCAGGGAGCCGAAGCCGTAGCTCGTCAGCGGCTCGGCCGGGTCGATGTCGTCGGCAGCCAGATCAAGCGCGGCCGCGATCTCCTCGCAGACGGCGGCCACGATGGCGCCGACGACCGCACCGCTTTCGACGGCACGCGGAGAGGCCGCCCCTTCCGACGCCGACGGCCGCTCTCGGCGCCGGTAGGCGGCGATTTCCTTCAACTCGCCTTCGATCATGCGGCGACGCGCCTCTCCCCGCTGGACCTTGCCGCTGCTGGTCAGCGGCAGCGTGCCCTGGCGGATCAGCACCACCGCCGCGACTTCGACCTCGTGAGCGTCCGCGATGGCCCGCACCGACCGGCGCAGGAGATCGTCCACATCGACATCGCCCTCGCGGCGCAGTTCCTGCACGAGCGCCACCGCCTCGGTCCCGTCGCGCTCCACCGGGAAGGCGGCGCCCCGATCGCGCACCAGCATCGGGTCCAGGTCCTGGACGGTCGCCTCGATATCGACCGGGTAGACGTTGCGGCCGCCGACGATGATCAGTTCCTTCAGGCGGCCGGTGATGTACAGCTCCCCGCCGCGCCGGAACCCGAGATCGCCGGTCCGGAAAAACGACCTGTCGCTGCCCGGCACACGCCAGCCGAAGGTGGCGGCGGTCGAGTCGGGATCGTTCCAGTAGCCCCGCGCCATGCTCGGACCGCTGGCCCAGATCTCGCCGATCCGGTCGTCGCCGACCTCGGCCGCCGTCTGCGGATCGACCACGACCACGCTGGACGCGGCGTCGGTCCATCCGACACCGGCGATCCAGCGGAGGTCGGGATCGGACGGGTCCGCGTCGACAACCCGGCCCTGCTCCAGGGCGGCGCCCGAGACGCCGAGATAGAGCGGCCCACGGCCGGGCCTGTGGCCGGTCACGCAGACCGTGGCCTCGGCGAGACCGTAGTAGTGCGCGAGGGCTCCCGGCCAGAAACCGAGCGGTTCGTAGCGCGCCAGAAACGCATCGTTTGTCGCCCGCCGGATGGTCTCGGCGGCGTTGAGCACCCAATGCAGCGAGGAGAGATCGAGACCGGCGGTCTCGGCCTCGGGGACCTGGCGGGCGCAGAGATCGAACGCGAAGTTCGGCGCGGCGCTATGGGTCGCGCGGAACCGCGAGGCGGCGGCGAGCCAGACGGAGGGCTTCTTGGCGAAGGTCGCCGGGGTAATCAGATGACTGGTCCCGCCGGAGGCCAGCGGCATCAGGTATCCCACCACCAACCCCATATCGTGGAACAGCGGCAGCCAGGACAGGAAGTTCGACTCCGGCCCCGCGTCCGACCAGTCCAAGAGCATGGTGAGGTTGGCGACGATGTTTCCGTGGGTGATCGTCACACCGCGCGCCCGGCTGGTGGAGCCGGACGTGTACTGCAGCAGCGCCACATCGTCGGGCTTCGGCGTATGCAGGGGTGCCACGGTCGCGCTCTCCGCCGACAGCACCGTCTCGAGCGCGATGCAGTCCGGCGCGTCGTCCATCTGGGCCAGACTGCGGGCCACGGCATCCCGCATGTCCTCGGTGGTCAGAAGCAGTCCGGTGGCGCAATCGGTCAGGGTCCCCAGCGCGCGGCCGCCCGCCCGGGCCCGGAGCGGCGGGGCGCAGGGCACCGCGATAACCCCGGCGTAGAAGCAGCCGAACAGCGCCTGGGCGAAGGCCGCGCCGGCGGCGAAGGCCAGCACCACCCGGTCGCCTGGCTCGACCCGTTCCCGCAGAAAGCCCGCGACCAGCCGGGCCCCACGGTCGACCTCACCCCAGGTCAGAGACCGGACCTGACGAGCCTCGCCGTCGAGGTCGACGAATGCCGTGCGGTCGGGCGATCGGATCGCCGCGGCCCTCAACCAGTCGACGGCGGTCATCGGTTCTCCGGGTGTGTCAGCACAAGACGATGCGATGGGCACGATGGGCGCAATACTTCCCCCGCGCAGACAATCGCAGAGGCCGGTCCCGCACCAGCCGACGTTCGTTGGCGACCGGCACCATCGGGCCGAACCGGCCGGCCGGCCTCATCCGGCCCGCCCGCCAAAGTCGATCAGGGCCGGCCTCCGACCAGAACCCACATCCGACGTGCGTCGGCGGCGGGTCCGCCCGCCGCCAGTGAAGGCCGTCCCAGCCGGTCGCGAGGCTCGCCGGTCAGGCGGCCAGCTTCGCCAGAAAGCCGTCGATCGCCGACATGAGGTCGCCGAGTTCGGACTTCAGCTTGACGTCGACCGCCTCCAGCTCTTCGCGCACATGCGCAAGGGCCGCGGCATCGTCGCTCGCCTCGGACTTCGCCTTGGCGATCACGTCCTCGAGGTGCTTGACGACGCCGATCTGGTCGACCTGCACGCTCTTCAGCGCGCCGCGGACCTCGTCATAACCGCCTTCGAGCCCGTTGGCCTTGAACCCGGCCTTCATTTCCTCGATCAGGGAGGAGTCCGCCGCCATGTCGTTGACCGCGGAGACGACCGCGCTCAGGTCGGCCGCTTTCTTGAAGCCGCTGGTCGCGTTGCTCAGCTTCGCCATGTCGATATGGGCGTTGCCGGCGGTCGAACCGGCAGCGTGGGATGCAGCCATCTTGTCGAAATCGACCGCCTCGACCAGCGCATCGGTCGCATCGACCAGGGCCATGCCGTGGGTCTGCACCGCCGAGATCAGGTTCCGGGCCGACGGGTGATCCTTCGCTGCGGCGATGACATCCGCCGTCGGATCGATCGCCGCGATATGGGCCTTCGCCGCCTTGGTCGCTTCCTTGGCTGCGGACGCCGCAGTCTGAATTGCTTCTGCCATGCTGCTCTCCTAAGGTTTCCGGGCCACCATCAATGGGTACAGCCAAGAGAGTGACGGTCCACTGCACTATTCCGGGTATCGGCGCCGTTCGACTGTCTCACGTCTGTAGTCTAACACAGCCTGCGGTGCCCGGACCCTGCTCGTATCGCCGGGAGGCTACTACACCGCGGGAAAAAATGCAGCAGTTTGATCCGGGCCACGGTGAATGACGGCAACCATCAGACTCCGGACCGTCAACCTGAACCGATCACCTTCGGTTGTAAATCATTTATTGAAACTGCTCAGCGACGACGAGATCGACAGGGCCGAACGGTTCCGGTTCCCGCGCGACCGGCGCCGCTTCATCATCCGCCGCGCGGCGCTTCGCCAGATCATCGCAAAAGAGGTCGGCACCCCGGCCGAGCACCTGCGATTCTCTGCCGAGCCGGAATTCGGCAGACCCTTCCTGGCGGTGCCCGACGCAACCGGACTCGGGTTCTCGAGCTCGCATTCCGAGGAACTGGGGCTGATCGGCCTCGGCGCGTCCGCTCGCTTCGGCGTCGACATGGAGCGGGTCCGGCGGATCAGCGACTTCGCCGCCGTGGCCACCCGGTTCTTCACGCCGGAGGAGGCCGCGGCCATCGGCGAAGCCGGCGACGCGCTGGACCGGTTCTATCGGACCTGGGTGCTCAAGGAGGCGTTCGTGAAGGCCCTGGGTCAGGGCTTGTCGCATCCGCTCGACAGCTTCTCGGTCGCAATCGGAGCCGACCCGCCTCACCTGCTCTCCGCTGAAGCGGGCGATGCCAGCGCGTGGCACTTCAGGCTGTTCAAGCCGGCACCCGGTTGGATCGCGGCGGTCGCCGCGGAACACGACCCGATGGCAACGCTCGACCTTAGGTCGTGGTCTTTCGACGCGTTCCCATGCTAATCACGACAGCGATGGTCGGGAGGAATGCAGCGATGTTCATCGACACCAGCCAGTTCGAGTTCACGTCGCGCCTGGAAGCCGGATGGCGCGACATCCTCCAGGAGATGGAGGACCTTGAAACGCGGGAGCTCATTCCCTGGCCGGAGCGGCACCTGTACGGCCAGGGCTGGGACGCGTTCGGCTTCTACCTTCTCGGCGAACGGTTCGACGAGAACTGCGCCCGCTGCCCGAAGACGACGCACCTGCTCGACAGCATTCCCGGCCTGCGGAGCGCCGGGTTCTCGGTTCTCCAGCCCGGTGCGCGCATCGAGCCTCATATCGGCTATTCGCACGCGCTCTATGTCGGCCATCTGGCGCTGATCGTGCCGGAGAAATGCGGGATCCGGGTCGGCCGGGAAACCTATCATTGGACGCCCGGCCGGTTCATGGCCTTCAACGACATGATCGAACACGAGGCCTGGAACGACGACACCACGCGGCGCGTCGTGCTGCTGATCGAGTTCCTGCGCCCCGGCAAGAGCGAAGTCGACCTGGCGATGTCGCCGGAACTGGCTCAAGCCCTGCAGCAGGGCGCGGGCAAGCCGGAGTAGGCGAGCCCGCAAGCGGCGCGGCGTGGGAGGGCGGAGCCCCGTGAAGATCCAGTCGATCGATCTCTACGCCTACGACCTGACCTATGTTCACGGCGAATATGTCATGTCGAAGGGTCGGGCGGCCCGGCGGCAACCCTCGACCCTGGTCCGGATCGCCACCGCGTGCGGCCTGGAGGGCTGGGGCGAGACGGCGACGCTGGGCGGCACCTATCTGCCCACCTCCGCCGCCACCACGCGCGCGGCCCTCGGCGAGCTGGCGCCGGCGCTGGTCGGCGCGGATCCGTCGAACCCGGCGCTGGCGGCTCGGCTGATGGACGCCGCCCTCATGGGACAGGCCAACGCCAAGAGCGCGCTGGAGATGGCCTGCTGGGACGTCTTCGGCAAGTCCGTGGACCGCCCGGTCGCGGCCCTGCTCGGCGGCATTCTGAACAGCGACTTCCCGCTCTACGAGGCGGTCCCGCTGGGCGAGCCGGAGGCGATGGCGGCCTTCGTGCGCCGACGCGCGGATGCCGGCATCCGCCGGTTTCAGCTCAAGGTCGGCGACGATCCCCATGCCGACGCGGCGCGAGTCGACGCGGCCGCCGCGGTCAAAGCGGAAGCGGGCAACGACGACCTTCTGCTGATCGCCGACGCCAACGGCGGCTGGACCCTCACCCAGGCGTCCATCGCCGTGCGGGAGATGGCGGGGCTGGACGTGTTCGTCGAGCAGCCCTGCCGGGACCTGTCCGACTGCGCACTGATCGGCCGCCGCACCGCCCTGCCCCTGGTTCTCGACGAGAGCGTGGTGACGCTCGGCGACCTGTTCCGCGCGAAGACAGAGGCCGGCGCCGGCACCGTCAACATCAAGCTCGGCCGGGTCGGCGGCATCGGCGCGGCGGTCGCCATGCGCAACGCCGCGCACGCGCTCGGGATGAGCTATTGCATCGAGGACATGTGGGGCGGCGATGTGGTGTCCGCCGCCATCGCCCATATGGCCGCAAGCTCGCCGCCGGAGAGCCTGATGCACGTCTCGTTCTTCAACGACTGGACCAACGAGCACGTCGCCGGCCATATGCCCCGCTCACGGAAAGGACGCGGCACGCTGCCGGACGGCAGCGGTCTCGGCATCGCGGTGGACCGGGGCGCGCTCGGGGCGCCGCTGGCGACCTTCTCCTGAGTCTCGACCGGTCCCGGGCTCAAGGGCCGAGACAGCCGGCCAGCCAGCGCGCCACCGCCGCGGCATTATCGCCGCGCAGCAGATCGACATGGTCGCCGGGTACCCGATCGACGTCGATCTCGCCGCCGACCCAGCGCCCCCAGCCAAGCGCCGGATCCGCGAGCGTTGAGGGCTCGACGCCTTTGCGATCCTCCGCGCTCGGCTTCTCGCAGCGCAGGAGGTGGAGGGGGCCGCCGTAGGGGCCGGGTCGGTATCCCGCCCTGGCCCGGCCGGCGCCCTGCGTGGCCGCCAGCGTCGCCTCCAGGTCCAAGCTCTCTGCCAGCCCGCCCAGCACGCCGCCGTCAAGAAGCCGGCGGCGGACATGGTCCAGACGCTCTGCCTCCGGGACCGCCAATACGTCGTCTGCCGTAATCGTCGGCGCGCCACCGGCATAGCGCTCAAGTACCGTCGCCAGCTCGGCCAACAGCGCCGCTTCTCCGGGACCCGCATCGCCCGAGGGCTCGGCGGCAGGCGCCAGCGTGTCCAGAACGGCCAGCAGGCTCGGCGCAACACCCGCCCGCTCTTCCTGGCGCGCCATCTCGAACGCCACCAACCCGCCATAGGAATACCCCGCGATGGCCAGCGGACCGTCCGGCTGGACACCGCGCGCCGCGGCACGGTAGCGCGCGGCCACGCCGACAAGTTCGCCGCCGTCCCCGTATCCGGCCAGTTCCGGCGCCTGGATGGCGTAGACCGGGCGGTCGGCGGGGAGATGGCGGGCGAGCTCCAGGTAGCAGATCACCGCGCCGAGCGCGGGATGGACGACGAAAAGCGGCGGCCTGTCTCCCTCGGCGCGCAGGGGTACCAGCAGGGGCGAGCGCCCGTCGTCTGTCCCCGAGCCCGCCAGCCGCCGGCTCACCCCGGCGACGGTCGGGTCGCGCAGGAAATCGGACAGGCTGAGGCGGCCGGGCCATTGCCTCTCCAGCCGGCCCACCACGCGCAAAACCTGCAGGGAATGGCCGCCGAGATCGGTCGAGAAATGATCGTCGACGCCGATACCGGCGCGGCCGAGAACGTCGCCGAAGACCTCCGCCACCGACCGCGCCACCCCTTCGGTGGGCGCCCCGCCTTTGCCGGGACCGGTGGCGGCGGTGCGGCCGGGATCCGGAAGGGCGGCACGGTCGAGCTTGCCGCTTGCCGTCGTCGGCAGCGCGTCCAGCATCACGAAGTCGGCGGGGTGCATGACCGCCGGCAGACGGTCGGCCAGCGCCGCATCGATCTCCGGCCGCTCCACATCTCCGACCAAGTAGGCGACCAGCCGCCCGTCGCCGTCTTCGGTCTTGCGGTACAGCACGGCGGCGTCGCGCACGCCCGCGCAGCGCCGCAGCACGCTATCGATTTCCGCCAGCTCCACTCGCTGGCCACGGATCTTCACCTGCCAGTCGACCCGGCCGAGATAATCGAGGGCGCCGTCCGGTCTCCAGGCCGCCAGATCGCCGGTGTGGTAGACGCGAGCCCCGGGATGACCGCCGGATTGGGAGGGCGTCGGGTCCGGCCGAAAACGCTCCGCCGTCAGGCCGGGTCGGCCGATATAGCCGCGCGCGGTCGCCACGCCACCGATCAGCAGCTCGCCGGGCACGCCGGGCGCGCAGGGATGGCCATGCGGATCGGCCACCCGCAGGTCGACGCCGTCGATCGGCCGTCCCATCGGCACAGCGGCCCCGGTCTCGTCCTGCCGGCACATCCAGTGCGACACCTCGATCGCCGCCTCGGTGGGCCCGTAGAGGTTGAGGATGTCGATCCCGGTCAGTGTCCGGCATCGGTTCCGAAGGTCGGCGCCGATCCCCTCCCCGCTGCACACGATCCGCGTCAGCGCGGTGCAGCGGCGGGACCGCTCCGGGTTTTCCAGGAAGACCTGAAGCATGGACGGTACGAAATGCATCAGGGTCACCCCCTCGCGCCCGGCAAGATCCGCCAGGTAATCCGGGTCGCGGTGGCCGTCCGGACGCGCAATCACCAGCCGCGCGCCGACCGTCAGCGGCCAGATCCACTCCCAGAAGGAGACGTCGAAATTGTAGGGCGTCTTCTGCATGACCCGGTCGTCGGCGCCGAGCGGGTACGCCCGCTGGCCCCACAGCACCCGATTGGTGACGCCAGCCAGCGTGTTAACCACGCCTTTCGGCCGGCCTGTCGAGCCGGAGGTGTAGAACACGTAGACGGCGTTCCCGGGCCCGACGCCGGAGTCCGGCCGCCGGTCGGGGGAGTCGGCCCAGGGTCGCACCGGCGCGTCGAGCGCCACCGGCTCCGCCGTTCCGTCCGGCAGGCTATCCGCGATCCCTGTCTGCGTCAGGATCAGGCGCGGCGCCGCCTCCTTGATCATCTGCGCCAGTCGGGCGCGCGGCACTTCGAGGCCGAGCGGCAGGAAAGCGCCCCCCGCCTTCATCACCGCCAACATCGCCTCGATCAGGTCGAACGAGCGGTCGAGATACAGCGCGACGATCGTTTCCGGACCCACCCCCCGGCCGCGCAGCCACTGGGCCAACCGGTTGCTGTTCGTCTCGAGTTCGCCGTAGCTGCGCGTCGCCCCCTCCAGGACCAGCGCGACCCTGTCCGGGTGTTGCGCCGCGCGGGCCGACACGAGGTCGAGCAGGGTCGGCGTATTCGCCGGTGCCGCCGGGCCGGAGCCGTATCGCGCGATCACCGTGTCAAGTGCCGCTTTCGGCAAGGACGGCCAGGTACCGACCGACCCACCCGCCGCGTCCGGGAGCGCCTCCAGCGCGGCCCGCAAGCCGGCGGCGAGAGCGGCGGTCCGGTCGCGGCCGAGGCGGCGCCGGTCATGAACGAACCGTAGCGCCGTCCTGCCCGCCGCCTCGACGATGATCGTCAGGGGATAATCCGTCCGCGCGGCCACGGGCTCGGAGGAGACGGACAGACCGGCGGGCGGGTTCCCGCCCGGCGGGAGGCTCTGAACCACCAGCAGGGCGTCGAACGGCGCCTCGCCGGACGGCACCGCGCATAGCCGCTGCAGCTCCGCCAGCGACAGGAAGCTGCGCGCCTGCATCTCGGCGACCGATCGCTGAACCCCGGCCAGAAAGTCGGCGACCCGCTCGCCCGGCCTCACCGCCAACCGACAGGGCAGGGTGTTGATGAAGAGGCCGACGATCTCCTCGACACCGGGGAGATCCGCCGGTCTGCCGGCCACGATCATCCCGTAGAGCACGTCGCGCCGCCGCAGATGCCGCGACAGTACCAGGGCCCAGGCCGCCTGAACCAGCGTGTTGAGGGTCAGCCCCCGCTCAGCGGCAAGGGCACGCAACCGCCGGTCTGCGGCCGGATCCAGCACCTCGGACACGTCGCCCCAGAGGCCGTCGGCCGCTTCTTCGCCGGCCTCGGCCTCGATCTCCCCTCCCGGTTCCTCGGCCAGACGGTCGGACAACAGCATCGGCGTGTCGAAATCGCGCAGACGGTCGGCCCACCACGCTTTGGCCGCCTCGGTGTCCTGCCGGGCGAGCCAGCCAAGATAGTCGCGGAACTGTGGAGCTTCCGAAGACGGGGCGGTGCCGGTCGCCCGCTCGGCGTCGTAGAGCGCGAACAGGTCCCGCTCGATCACCGCGAACGACCAGCCGTCGACGATCAGGTGATGGCAGGCCCAGAACACCCGCCACTCCCGCTCGCCGAGCCGGACCGCGGTGCAACGGAGCAGCGGCGCCACCTCAAGGTCGAAACCGGTTCCGCTCTCCACGTCGCGCAACTCCGAAAGGGCCGCCGCCCGGCTCCCCTCGTCCAGGCCCGTCAGGTCGACCCGCCGGATCGAGAGAGACGCGGACGGCGCGACCCGTTGCACCGGCCGTTCAACGCGGCGCCACAGGATCGTCGTGCGCAGCGCTTCGTGCCGGGCGATCAGACGGTTCCAGGCGCGCTCCAGCGCATCGACGTCGAGCGGCCCGTCGAGGGCGAGCTCGAACCGCTGAACGTAGAGCGGGACGGTCGGGTCGCGCAGGCAGTGGAACAGGAGCCCCTCCTGCAGGGAGGAGAGCGGCAGATCGCTGCCCCAAAACGTTTCCGCCCCCACCCTCTCCGCCGCCGCCGTTTGAGCGCCGACGTTCTGGACCAGGGGCGCGAGGCCGGCCACGGTCGGATGGGAGAAGAGCTGCACTGCCGTGAACTCGAGGCCGGCGGCGCGGGCGCGGGAGACGACCTGCACGCTCAGGATCGAGTCGCCGCCCAGCTCGAAGAAATTCTCGTCCCGCCCGACGCGATCCACCCCGAGCGCGGCCGCCCAGACCGCGGCCAGCCGACTCTCCATCCCCGGATGCGGCGGGTCGGCATCCACGGTCCGCTGGCTCAGATCGCCGTCTGGCAGCACGAGGGCCCTGCGGTCGATCTTGCCGTGCGGGGTCAGCGGGAACGCCTCCAAACGGACATAGGCGGTCGGCCGCAGGTAACTCGGCAGCCTCTCGGCCGCGAAGGCGCGGAGGTCGGCATCGTCGCAATTGCCGCCGCGCGCCGTCCACCAGGCGACAAGCCGGTTGCGTCCGTCCTGTTGGGCTGCCGACACCACCACCTGGCCCACGCCCGGATGGCCCGCCAGCACCGCCTGCGCTTCGCCCGGTTCGACCCGGAAGCCGCGGATCTTCACCTGATCGTCGGCACGGCCAATGTAGCGGACGCGGCCGTCCGGCAATCGGCAGCCGAGATCGCCCGTCAGATACAGTCGATCCCCGGGCGTCTCGGCGAACGGATCCGGGCGAAACCGCACCGCCGTCAGCGCGGGCTGGCCGACATAGCCTCTGGTGACCGCCGGGCCGCCGAGCGCGATCTCTCCGACGGCGCCGACCGGCAGCGGATTCATCGCCGCGTCGACCACGTGCATGCGCATATTGGCGACGGGCCGCCCGATCGCCGGCGCCGCGCCCGCGACGCAAGATTCGCCGCTGGCCCACACCGTGGTCTCGGTCGGGCCGTAGGCGTTGATCATCTTCCGCCCGGTGGCGAAACGCCGGGTCACGGCGGCGGGGCATGCCTCGCCGGCGACCACGAGGGTTGCGAGGTCCGGCAGGCCCGCCGCGGGGAGGGAGTCCAGCACCGAGGGCGGAATGGTGAGCATTCCGACCCGCGCGTCGCGGAGGACGGAGACGAACCTGTCGTCGGGCTGGGGCGTGCCGTCGGGGTGGAGGACCAGCGTCGCCCCGGCATTCCAGACCAGCGCCAGTTCCCAGATGAAGGCGTCGAAGGTGATCGCCGAGAACTGCATCACGCGATCGGCCGGCCCGAGGCCGAAGGCGTGCGCCTGCGCCGCGCTCAGGGCCGCCAGCCCGCGATGATGTCCCATCACCCCTTTCGGCGTGCCGGTCGACCCCGACGTGTAGATCACATACGCGAGCTGGTCGCCGTCGACGGGTAGACCGGGCCGCGCGCCCTCTGCTTCAGGCACGCCGTCGACGCGGACCACCGGCGCCTGGGTCGCGGGCAGGACCGCCGCCCCTTCTGTATCGGCGAGTATGGCGACCGGCCGGGCATCGTCGAGGATCGTCCGCCACCGCTCCGAGGCGTAAAGCGGATCGAGCACCAAGACCGCACCGCCGGCCTTGAGCACCGCCAGCACGGACGCCACCAGGTCGGGCCCCCGCGCGAGACAGCAGGCGACGACCCGCTCGGCGCCGGCCCCCTCGGCAATCAGGAGACCGGCAAGGCCGTTCGACCGGCGCTCCAGGCGCCCATAGCTCCAGACCGTGTCGCCGTGAATCAGGGCGGGACGGTCCGGGTCGCGGTCGTGGGCGCGCTCGAACGCGCGATGCAGACCGAGGGGCGCCGCGATCGGTCGGTCGGTGTCGTTCCACGCGCCCCTCTCAGCCCGCTCGACGCTCTCGCCGCCGATGGCGATGCGGTCGATGGGGCGTTCCGGATCGCGAACCCCCTCCTCGATCACCCGGGTCAACGCGTCGGCGAAGCCGGTGAGCGCCTCCTGGGTGAAGTAGCGCCGGTCGAACTCGATCGCGCCGCCGACGCGCCGGCCATCATCCACCATGGAGAAGACGAGATCGAATTTCGGCGCGAAGGTCTTCGGACCGCCATCGGGCAAAGCCTCGAAGCGTACGCCGCCGGCACCGTCGGACTCGGGCGATGCCGGTTCGGTGGTGCGCAGGCTGAGCACGGTGTTGAACAGCGGCTGTCGCTCGCCCTGGCGGTTCAGCGCGCGCACCACGCGGTCGAAGGGCAGCTCCTGATGGGCGAAGGCCCCTCGCACGGTGGCGGAGACCCGCCGGCACGCCTCGGCCAGACCGGGCTGACCGGACAGGTCGGTCCTGAGAGCGAGTTGGTTGACGAACAGGCCGATCATGTCGGCGTATTCGGCGCGGTTGCGCACCGACGCCTCGGTGCCGACGACGATGTCGGTGGCTCGGGTGTAGCGTCCCAGCGTGAGCTTCAGGGCGGCGAGGAAACCGACGAAGACCGTGATCTTCCGGGTGCGGCAGAAGGTCTTGAACGCCGAGTACAGCGGCTCGTCTATACCGAAGGGCAGCGTGCCGACATCCGCCGCCGGCGCGTCCGGCGCGGCGGTCGCCGCCATCGCAACCCCGTCCGGCGCGCCGGCAAGGACTCCGCGCCAGTACTCCGCCGCCTCCGCCGCCCGTGGGCCCGCGAGCAGGGCCGCCTCCTCCCGGACGTAGTCCGCATAGGAAAACCCGGACGGCGATGCCGCCGTATCGCTGCCGGCGGCGAGGTCGCGGTAGCACCGGTCGACGTCCCGGAGCAGAACGACCGTGGACCAGCCGTCGACCGCGATGTGATGGGCGACGAGGTGCAGGATCCATTCTTCGCCGCCGACACGGTACAGCGTGGTGCGCAGGACCTCCCGCGTCGGATCGACGGGCGCGAGCCCGTCGGCGGCGGCCAGCTCGTCGACCTCGTGAAGGGCCGAAGCCCTGTCCCGATCCGAGACATCGACGACCCGCCAGGTCGGATTCGCCGGTCCGGTCACAGCCTCGACCGCACCGTCACGTTCGCGATAGGTCGTCCTCAGAATGCCATGCCGCTCCACGATCCGGATCAGGGCGCGGTGGAGGAGGTCCGGGTCGAGCGGTCCGAGGAGCCGAACGGCGACCGGTACGTTGTAAGCGGCCCGCCCGGGATCGCGCCGGTCGAGAAACCACATCCGCTGCTGCGCGCTGGACAGTCCGGACACCGCCGCCGGGGCGGCGCGTTCGGCTGGACGCGCCTTTGCCCGCCGCGCGACCAGGGCCTGTTCCAGAGCCCGGCGTTTCTCCGGCGAGAGCGCCCGGATTCGATCGGAAAGGGGATCGCCCGGCTCGGTCACTGCGCCACCGGTTCGGGGGCGAGCGCCGGGGCCAGGCCGGCTCCGGCCGCCCGCAGTTCGGCCGCCGACGCCATCAGGGTCGGCCAGGCCTCCATCAACGCGCCGTAACGCGCCAGCACGCGGCGCAGCCGCTCGACGCGGGCGTCATGATCGAGCCGGAGGCCGAGCGAGCGCGGCAGATGGCTGTCAGGTTCCAGCAGTTTGCGCCGGGCAAGCTGGACCGCCAGTTCGGCGTCGCGGGCCCAGAACGCGCGGTCCGGCGGACAGGCAGCGATCCGGGCCTCGACCGCCTCGAGATCCCGCTGCATGTCGGCGAGTGCGCGCTCCCGGATCCAGGCGTTGAACCGGTCCGGCGAGGCGGCGCAGGCCGCGACGAGTTTCCCACCGAGCGCCTCCAGGCGCGCGCCCGGCTGGTCCGGCAGCCCGGTCTCGGGCGCGAGCGCGGCCTTCACCAAGGCGGCAAGATCGACGGTGTCCAACAGAGTCGGCGCGGCACCGCCGGCCCGGTCGTGCTGCACCATGCCCGGGAGATGGGCGACGAGGGCGGCTTCGTCCGCCAGCGTCGCGAGCCAGCCGAACAGCGCGTCCTCCCGGCGCTGCACGGGCAGGAACGGGACCAGGGGGCGCCGCGCATCGAACCCCGCCGACAGGCAGAAGAAGTCGCCGCCGCGGCTCAGGGTCAGGCGCCGCACCCCGCGGACGATCTCCCGGCTGGCGACCGCCGTCGCGTAGCGCTCGGCGGTCCGGGTGTTCCACTCGAAGGACGCGCCGGTCAGCCAGCGGGCCTCCCCGGTGCCGGCCCAGCCGGAATCCCCCACCCACCCCTGGCTGGTCAGGACGATCCGCCCGTCGCCGCGACTCAACGGCCCGAACGCGTCCCGTCCGGCCAGATGGGTGTCGATCGGGCGGTCCGGGTCGGCCGACAGCAGCGCCGCCGCCTCAGCGCCCAGAGCCGCGCCGTGGCGTTCGAGCCAGTCGACCGTCTCCGCCTCCACCTCGGCCAGCGCCTCGTCGCGCGAGGCCAGCACCCGGATCTCGGACACGCCCGGCTCGGACGTCACGGCGAGGCCGGAGTCCCCCTCCCCGTAGCGTCGAAACGCGCCGCGGGTGTCGTCATCGACGCTGACGAAGGGCCGGCCGGCGTTGTGCAGCAGCAACGCGTTGCGGTTCACGCCATAGGGCAGGCCCACGTCCTCGCTGTCGGACAGGGCGAAACGGACCACCGCCGGATCGACATCGGCGGCCTCCGCCAGCCGGTCGGCGAACCGCGCGGTTTCGGGCGCCCCGGCATAGGAGATGTCGGAGCCGTAACGCCGCGCGATGTCGGCGAGCATCCGGCGATAGGCCGCGTCCGTCTGCCCGTCGCGCTGGGTGCCGCAGACGACGACGTCCGGCCGTCGGCCATAGGTCGAACAGTTCTCCAGATAGGAAGTCAGGCAGGCCGCGAGCGCCTCCGGGCGATTGCTCGACGGCACGCCGATCGCCGCGACCGCCACGCCGCCCTGCGCGTCCGGCGCGTGGCTCAGCAGCGCCTGCCGCAGCGGCTCCGGCTCCAGCGTTGCCGGCCCCTCTCCGTTCTCCTCAACAGTCGCCTCATCGGCGCTCTCGCCGTCCTCCCCCTCGATCTCGGCGAGCAGGCGTTCGAGATCGTCCTCCTCTCCGTCGGCCAGGAGGGCCGTGACGGTCACGCCCAGCTGCTCGATCGTCGGCCCGTCGAGGAATGCGGCGAGCGGCAGATCGACCCCCAACTCCTCGCGCAGGCGGGCGATGATCCGGATGATCAGAAGCGAGTGCCCGCCGAGCGAGAAGAAATCGTCGCGGATATCGATGGCGCGAACGTCCAGCACCTCCTGCCAGAGGCGGAGCAGGGTTGCCTCGATCTCGGTTCTCGGCGCCGCCAGCCCGTCGCCCGGCTCGCGCTCCGTCTCCGGCATCGGCAGGCGGGTGCGATCGATCTTGCCGTTCGTGTTCAGCTCGAACGCGTCGATCACAACGATATGCGCCGGCACCATGTAGTCCGGCAGCCGGTCGGCCAGCGCATCCCGGAGCGCTCCCGGTTCCGGCGTAGTCGAGGATTTCGGCACGACGTAGGCCACGAGGCGCCGGTCGTCGCCGGGGAACGTCCGGGCGATGACCAGGCAATCGCCGACCGACGGCTCGGCGCGCAGGGCGATCTCGACCTCGGCCGGTTCGACCCGGAAGCCCCGGATCTTAAGCTGGTCGTCGGCCCGCCCGATCAGCTCGAGCTCGCCGTCGGCGCGCAGTCGCGCGATATCGCCGCTGCGGTACATCCGCTCTCCGGCAACCGCGGCGAACGGGTCGGGAAGGAAGGCGGCAGCCGTCATCGCCGGCCGGCCGTTGTAGCCACGGGCCAGCGCGGTGCCGGCGAGGTAGAGCTCCCCCGGCATTCCCTCGGGAACGGGGTGGAGATAGCGGTCGAGCACGTAGCATCGCGAGGACCGCACCGGCCGGCCGATCGGCGGGAGGGCGCCGAAATGATCGTCTCGCGCGGTCACGTCGAGCGCGGTGATCACGTTGCTTTCCGTCGGACCGTAGTCGTTGAACAGCCGGATCTGAGGGTAAGACGCCAGCAAGCGCTCCACCGCCGGCGTGATCTTGAGCTGCTCCCCGGTGGCGATGATCTCCCTGAGCGCGAGCCGCTCCGGCGGGCGCGCCAGGATACGTTCGGCCAGAAGGTTGAGGAGCACGACCGAGACCACGGCGCGCTCGATCTCCTGATCCAGATAGGCGTCGACCGCCGCCAGGACGTCGGCCCGCTCGGACTCGGTCAGCAGATTGAGGGTGCCGCCCACCATCAGGGTCGACAGGCTCTCGTTGAAGCTCGCATCGAAGCCGATGGAGGCGAACTGCATCGAGCGGGCCGGTTCCGCAAACCGCTCATTGAACCAGAGCATCAGGTTCAGCTCGGCCCCATGCGGGTAGGCAACGCCCTTCGGCTCCCCGGTGGATCCCGAGGTGTAGAGCACATAGGCGACCGCGTCATGCGGGATCGCGTCCGGCAGGGGGACCTCTGCGGTACCCCCAAGCGTGTCGATGTCGACCAGCGGCCCGCCGAGCGCCGCCGCCCGGTCGCGCGCGGCCGCATGGGTCAGGATGAAGGGCGCGCCCGAATTGGACACGATGTGGCGCAGCCGGTCGGCCGGAAGCGCCAGGTCGAGCGGCACGCAGGCCCCGCCCGCCTTCAGGATCGCGAGCATCGACGCGATCCGGTCGACCCCGCGTTCGGTGGCGAAGGCGACCGCGACGTCCGGACCGACCCCGCGCCCGACCAGGCCAGCCGCCAGCCGGTCCGTCCAACGGTCAAGCTCCCCGTGAGTCATGGACGTGGCCCCGATCCGCAGGGCCTCAGCGTCCGAGCTCCGAGCCGCCGCGGTGCGAAGACGCGCGGCGATCGAGTCCGACGGCGCCAGAGGTGTCGGCGGCGGATTGAGGGCGCCATGCAGGCTGCGCAAGCGCTCGGGCGACAGGAGCGGGCACGCGCCGATGCGGGTCCGGGGATCGGCGGCGAAGGCCGCCAGGACCGTGGTCCAGGCCTCGACCATCCGCTCAACGGTCGCCGCATCGAAAAGGTCGGCGTCGAACTCGACCGATCCCTCGACGGTTCCACCGGCCTCGGCCAGCTCGACGTTGAGATCGAATTTCGCGGTTCCGTTGTGGACCGGGACCGCCGAGACCGCCACGCCCGAAAGCGTCGGCACATCCGTGCCCGCGTTGTGCAGACCGAACAGAACCTGCACCAGCGGGCCGTGGCTGCGCGACCGGGGAACGTTCAGCCGCTCGACGATCCGCTCGAACGGGGCGTCCGCATGCTCCAGACCGGCGACGAAACGCTCGCGCACATCCGCCACCAGATCCTCGAACCGAGGATTGCCCGAGACATCCAGGCGCAGCGGCAGGGTGTTCACGAAGAACCCGACCGTCCGCTCGATCTCCGCGCGGTCCCGATTGGCCACCGGGATCCCGATGACCATGTCGTCGTCGCCGCCCAGGCGATGCAGCACCGCAGCCCAGGCCGCCAGCATCGTCATGAACAGCGTCGCCCCCTGGGCGCGCGCGACGCGGCCGAGGCCGTCCACCAGTTCGCCGCCGAAGCGGATCGGCAGGCTGTGCCCGACCTGTCGACGGATGGCAGGGCGCGGGCGGTCGCTCGGGAGGGCGATCGCTGTCGGCGCGTCGCTCAGACGGTCGACCCAGTAGTCCTCATGCACCGTTCCCGGCCCGGCGTCGCTCGCCAGCCAGGCCGCATAGTCGACGAACGCCGCGCCCGGCGCCGGCAGGGACGCCGGTGCTCCCTCGGCGAAACCAGTATAGAGTGCCGCGAGATCCGCCACGAGAATGTCGGTGGACCACGCATCCGTGGCGATATGGTGGATCGAGATCAGCAGCAGGTGCTCGGTCTCCGCCAGACGGGCCAGATGCGCCCGCGCCGGGGCTGCCGCGGTCAGATCGAACGGCTCGGCGGCCCGCTCTCGCAACCTCTCCAGCGCCGTCGCCTCTTCTGGCGCCTCGAAGATCTCCAGCGGGAAGACGCAGTCGGCGAGGATACGCTGGACCGGCTCGCCCTCGCGTTCGACGATCACAGTCCGCAGCGCCTCGTGGCGCTCCGCAAGCGCGTCCAGGGCCCGGGCGAGCGCGGACTCGTCGAGCGATCCGCTCAGACGCAGGGCGAAGGCCGTGTTGTAGGCGCCGCCATCGGGCTCGAGCCGCTGGAGGAAATAGAGGCGCCGCTGACCGGGCGACAGTGGTAGATCGCCGTCCCGCGCCACCGCCGGAATGCTGCGCCGGACCGCCCCGCTTTGCCGGCCCGCGCCGCTCCGCCGTTCCCGGGCGCGCCGGAGCATCTCGGCCTTCTGGGCGGGCGACAGGGTCGGATTCGGGCTCTCGTTCGGGGCATTGCCGGTCGACGTCTCCCCGGCACCGGGCTTCAGAGCCGGGTCGGCAGGCGGCGCCGTTCCCGACAGTGCGTCCTGCAGGAGACGCTCGACCGGTTCGACCGACCCGCTGTCGACAAACGCCTCGGCGGCATGGCGCACCGACTGCGAGACCGCCGCATAGCCGTCCGGATCGCTCCAGAGCGCGGCAAGGGCGTCCCGCCAGGGCGCGACATCCTGTTCGGGCACGACCGGTTGGAGGAGCAGATTGTCCTCCAGGCTGTCCCGATATCCGTCGATCGGCCGGACCGGCAACGGCGCGCGGGTGCCGAGCAGGGCTTCGGGAAGCGCGCCGTGATCGCCCGCCAGCACCGGGATACCCCGGAGCATGCTGTCCACCGCCGCCATGCCGAAACTCTCGAACCAGAGGCTCGGCATCAGCACGACGCTCACCTCCGTCAGGACATCGTCCAGGGACGGCCGGTTCGCCCGCAGTTCCATGTTGGGTAAGGCTGCGATGGCAGCCCGATCCGCTTTGGTCGTCGCGTAGCCCGGCAGGGCCCAGAACCGCCGGTCGGGAAAAGTCCGGGCCAGATCGCAGAAAATCGGAAGGCCCTTCACCTGACTGGCATTGATCAGCAGGGCAGCCCCCGACGGGTCGCCGAGGAGTGGGAACGGGCCGCGACCAAAATGCGGCGGCGCGTAGATCTCGGCGGACACACCGGCCCACCGCGCGACGTAGTCAGCAGCCGCCCGGCTGAGCACCAGACGGAAGCGGCAGCGGCGCACCAACTCCGCTCTCGCCTCCCCCGGGTAGAGGCTCTCCGGTCCGAACGGGAAAAGCTGTGGGGTCAGCGCGAGATACACCACCCGCTCGGGCGCCGCCTCCAGAGCGGCGGCAAGCAGGGCCTGGCTCGGGTCCTCGCTGGCGACCAGCACCCAGTCCGGCCGCTCTCGCGCGATCGTGTCGGCAAAGGCCGGCAGCATCCGCCCCTGGTCGCCGACCGCGAGCACGGAAACGCCGTTGAGATCGAAGCGGTCGCCCTCGGGCGTGGACGTGAGGTCCAGCCCCTCCGCCAGACGGGCCCTGCGCCAGTCCTCCAGACTCTCCTGCGGCGGACTCGACAGCGCCGGCGTGACCACCGATACGCGATGGCCGCGGGCCGTCAGGGCTTCCGCGAGCGCCTTGTTGGAGCGATTGGCGCCGCCGTGAAACCGGGTATAGGGCACGTTCGTCGCCAGTACGAGTCTGAGCATTCCTAGCCCCATGCAGGTCGGTTCTCCGACGGCGGTCGCCCGGAGTATGGTTGATCGGCGCGACGCGAAGCAAGTAACCAGGACAGATCGCACGCGCCCAGGGTCGATGAACAGCAAAACGCCTATTTTCTATCTATAGACGATTCTTCCCACCGGCATGGCGGTTGCCGGGCCGGTAGCCACCGTCTAGAGTCCGGCCGACGAGCAACTCGACGGAGTGCCTATGGAAATCGCGATCGTCGGCATGGCGTGCCGCTTGCCGGGGTGCCCCGATTTCCGAACCTTCTGGCACCGGCTTCTGGCAGGTGAGGAGTGTCTCACCCGGTTCGGACGCGAGGAGATGGCGGCCGATGGCGTCGCGCCGCGCGTGCTCGACGACCCAGCCTATGTTCCCGTAGCCGGATTTCTCGATAAGGCAGACCGGTTCGACGCTGCGTTCTTCCACGTCACACCTGCGGAAGCCCGGCGGATCGATCCGCAGCAGCGGCTGTTGCTGGAGACCGCCTACCACGCGCTCGCGGATGCCGGCTATTCGCCGGCGTCGCTGCCGGGTCCTGTCAGCGTCTATGCCGGCACCGGCGCGAACGGCCATTTCTGGCGCGACCTGGAACACGCCGCCGGGGAGCCGGGCCGCCAGTTCCTGTCCTACGTCGCCAACGACAAGGACTTCGCCGCGACGAGGATCGCCTACAAGCTCGGCCTCAAAGGCGCGGCCGTGACTGTGCAGACCGCCTGCTCCACCTCCCTGGTCGGGGTCCATCTCGCCTGCCAGAACCTCATGCTCGGCGAGAGCGACCTCGCCCTCGCCGGCGCCTGTTCGCTGCGCCTGCCGCGCCGAGCCGGCTACCTCTACGAGCCGGACGGCATCGAGTCCCCGGACGGGCATTGCCGGCCCTTCGACGCACGCGCCGCCGGCACCGTGTTCAGCGACGGCACGGCGGTGCTGGCGCTTCGGCGTCTTGAGGAAGCGCTCGCCGACGGCGACCGTATCCATGCGGTGATCCGCGGAACGGCGGTCAACAACGACGGGGCCGACAAGCTTGGTTTCACGGCTCCCAGCGAGGCCGGACAGATCGGGGTCGTCGCCGAGGCGATGGCCGTCGCCGGGGTCGAAGCGGGCGATCTGTCCTTTATCGAGGCGCACGGAACGGGCACCGCGCTCGGCGATGCGGTCGAGATCGGGGCACTTGGCGCGGTGTTCTCCGCGTCGCGGCGTGCCGCTCCGTGCCCCCTCGGGTCGGTGAAAGCGAATATCGGCCACACCGACACGGTGGCGGGCGCCGCCGGGCTGATCAAGGCGGCGCTGGCCCTTCGGTCGGGCGTGCTCCCGCCCCAGATCAATTTCGAGGCTCCCAATCCCGAGCTGAAGCTGACCGACCGCGGCTTCACCGTCAGCCGGGCGTCCCTCCCCCTGGGGCCGACGGCCATTGCCGGGATCAGTTCGTTCGGCGTCGGCGGGAGCAATGCTCATGTCGTGCTGGAGGCCCCGCCCACCCGGCCGCGCCCCGCGCGCCGGCGGAGCCGCCGACTCTACCTTGCGGCGGCCGCCGACCCGACGGCGCTGGATCGGCGGATCGAGAGCCTGAGGGCGATCAGAGCGCCCGCCGCCGGGACTCCGGGCGATCGGTCCTTCGATGTCGGCGACCTTGACGACGCCGCCTTCACCCTGCGGCGCACCGAGGCGGGACTGCCGGTCCGCGCCTTCCAGATCGGCGCACCGGACAGCACCCCGTTCTCCGCCGACGCCCCGGTGAAGCGGCGGCCGCCCGTGGCGGGACCGCCGACCCGGATCCTGATGCTGCCCGGCCAGGGCGCACAGTATCCGGCCATGGGCCGGGGGCTGTATGACGGGTTCGCGGTCTATCGCGAGACCATCGACGAAGCCGCCGCCGAACTTCTGCCCGTGCTGGGCCGCGACCTGCGGTCGGTCCTGTTCGACGGCAGCGACGACGACTTGGCGCAGACGGGGCTGACCCAGCCGCTGGTCTTTGCGACGGATGTCGCCTGTGCCCGGCTGCTCGAAAGCTTCCGCATCGTCCCCGACCTGCTGATCGGACACAGCCTCGGCGAATACGCCGCCGCCTGCATCGCCGGCGTCTTCGATTTTGCCGACGGGCTGCGGCTGGTCGCCCGCCGCGGCGCGCTGATGCAGTCCCTGCGCCGCGGCCGGATGCTCGCCGCCGTGGCCGACCGGGACGCGCTCGCCTCGTACCTCGGTGACGGTGTCGACGTGGCCGCCCTCAATGCGCCGGAAAGCACGGTCGTCTCGGGACCGACCGAGGCCGTCGACCGGATCGAGGCCGCCCTCAACGCCGCCGGGATCGACTGCCATCCGCTCGCAACCTCGCATGCCTTCCATTCGAGCATGATGGACCCGATGCTCGACGCGTTCCGCCAGACCGTCGCGGCGATCGACCTGCACCCGCCCCGGACTCCCGTCCTGTCCAACCTCACCGGCACGCTGATGAGCGACGCCGAGGCCACGGACCCGGACTACTGGTGCCGCCAGCTTCGTGCGCCCGTGCGCTTCGCCGCCGGCATCGAGACGGCGCTGGGATACCCGAACCCGATCCTGATCGAATCCGGTCCCGGCCGGGTTCTGTCCACCCTCGCCCGGCAGAGTCCCTCGATGGCCGAGGCCACAGCGACCGTCGCCCTCATGCGCCATCCGCAGGATCCGCGCGACGATGTCGACGTGCTCCTGGAAACGCTCGGCGAGGCCTGGGCCGCCGGCACTGGGATCGACTGGAAGCCGCTCGACCCGCCCGGGAGCGCCACCGTCGCCGATCTGCCGCCATACCCGTTCGAGGAAGCGCGGCACTGGCTCGACCCCGCACCGGCGGCCGAGCCCGCGCCGGACCTGCCGGAGGTCCTGGTGCCGTCCTGGCGGCGCGCCGCTGGCGTGACTGCCGCACCGGGTCCGCTCGAGGGCATCTGGTTGGTCGAGGATGCCGACGGCGGCGATGCTTCGGCGATCGCCTCGGCACTCGAACGCCGGGGTGCGGTGGTGCATGCGGTTTCCAGTGCCGACCTCGCGGACCGTATCGGACCGGATGTCCGCGGGCTCGTCCTGACGCGAACCGACGCCGGGACCGCCGGACGGATCGCCGCCATCGCCCGACGGCTGGATGGGGTACCAAGAACAGCGCAGATGACGGTCGCCTGGCTCGCGGCCGGCCTGTTCGACGTGATCGGGACCGAGCCCGTCGCGATCGACGGGGCCGCCGCCATCGGCGCGCTTCGCTGCCTGCCGCTTGAGCACCCCGGTATCGGCTGTCTTCTCGCGGATGCGGACGATCCTATGGCGGCGGCCGACCTGCTCGCCGGCGACCTCTCCAACATCCAGGGCGCCCCGGTCGTCGCTTATCGGGCCGGCAGGCGCTGGCATCCGGCGGTCGAGCCGCTCGCGCGCCCGGACGCCACCGCACCGCGCATCGACGGCCCGGTCCTGATCACCGGCGGCCACGGCCGAGTGGGCGGGCTCCTCGCCGAAGCGGTCGCCGCCCAGGCCGGCGATGCGCCGGTCGATGTCTATCTCCTGTCCAGAAGCGGCGGCCCAACGGGCGCTACGGACGGCACTGTCCATCATCTGATGGGGGACGCGGGCGATGCCACCTCGCTGAGGGAGGCTCTGCGCCTGATCGTTGAGCGGCACGGGCGGATCGCCGGCGTGATCCATGCCGCCGGCACGCTGGACCCCGAGGGGTTCGGGCCGCTGTCGGGCGATCATACCAGTGCCGCCGCCGTTCACGCCCCGGCCAAGATCGACGGCGCCGGCGCGCTGGTCCAAGCGCTTTCCGGGGTCGACCACGACTTCTGTCTTCTGGTGTCGTCGATCTCGACCTGGCTCGGCGGGATCGGCTACGGCGCCTATGCCGGGGCAAACGCGGTCCTTGACGCCGTCGCCACCGATCAGGCGCGGTGCGGGCGGCCCTGGCTGAGCGTCGCGCTGGACGCGGTGGCGGAGAGCGACACGCGAGCGGCGCCCGGCGAGCTGGACCGCGGCGCCGCGCTACGGGCCTTCGGCCGCGTTCTCGGCGCCGCGCTCTGCGGACTGCGCGGGCAGGTCCTTGTCTCGGCGACACCGTTCGCCCCTCGATGGGAGCGGTGGTGCGCCGCCGCGACCCGCCGGGTAACGCCGAGCGACGGACCCAATCCTGACGTCAGCGCCGCGCCGGAGGCGGCATCGATCGACCGGCTCTGGAGCGACGTCCTCGGCGTCGACGATTCCGGCACCGACGACAATTTCTTCGAACTCGGCGGGTCGTCCCTGCTGGCCCTTCAGCTGCTGTCCCGGGTCCGCCGGGCGGCCGGCAAGGAGGTCAGCCTGGCCGAGTTTCTCGCCGCGCCGACCCTCGCGGGGCTGAGGGAGACGATCGGCGAGGGCGGCGATGCGGCACCGGCGGACATCGCCGTCGCGGACCGGTCGTCCCCGCTGCCGATCCTTCCCGGCCAGCGCCGCCTGTGGATCGCCGAACAGATGGCGCCCGACCGGTCGAACTTCGCGGTCAATGCCGCCTACCGGCTGACCGGCCCGCTCGACGCGGACGCGCTGGCCGCCGCACTGACGGCGCTGGCAGACCGGCACGAGGCACTGCGGACCCGGTTTGTCGCCGTCGACGGGGAGCCGCGGCAGGTGATTGACACACCGGGCGGGTCGTCCGGGATCGAGATCGTGGACGGGCCTGGGGGCGATGACGCCCGCATGCGCGCCTTCTTCGCCGCCCCCTTCGATCTGGAGGCCGGACCTCTCTGGCGCGCGATGCTGGTTCGCAGCGGGCCCGAGCGTCACACGCTTCTGCTCGCCGTCCATCACATCGTCGTGGACGACTGGTCCATCGGCCTGCTGCTGGAGGATCTGGTGACCCTCTACCGCGACATGCGCGAGGGGCGGCCCGCCGGCCCTGCCCCGTCGCCGCAGTTCGCCGACATCTGCGCGGCGCGCATTGGCCATCCTGACCGGGACGACGAGGTCGCCTACTGGCGTACCCGGCTTGCCGGCCTTCCATCCTCGCCGCCGCTGGCGCGCGATGCGGAAACCGACGCCGCGGGCGAGTACGAGGGCGGCGTCGTGACCGTGGCGCTGCCGGCGGACCGGGCGACGGCGATCCGCACCGCCGCCGTCGCGCACGGGACAACGCCCTTCGTCTGGCTGCTCGGGGGTCTGCAGGCCGCGATCCACGGTCTCGGCGGGGCGGATGACCTATCGGTCGGGACGCCGCTGGCCGGCAGGACCGAGCCGGGCTCGGACGCGATGGTCGGCTATTTCGTCAATCCGGCGGTGCTCCGGACGCGGGTGCCGGCGAATGGCGATTTTGCCTCCCTGGTCGCCGCGACCGCGCACACGGTCGCCGAGGCTCATGCCCATGGCGTGACGCCGTTCGAACACGTTCTGGAGGCGCTCGGCCGGGGGTCTTCCGAGCCGCCCCCGTTCCACGTGTGGTTCACCCTCCTCACCCACAGCGCGCCGACGCGACTGGACGACGAGCTGGAGCTCGAGGTGATCCACCCGGAGGACCGCCCGGCCCGGTTCCCCATCGCCCTGATCCTCGAGCCGGACGGCGACGGTCTGATCGGCCATCTCGAGTTCGCGCGCGGCGCGTACCGACCTGAGACCATGGCGACCCTGGCGGAGGCTTTCCAGGCGGTCCTCGAACGCAGTCTCGCCTCCCCGGAGACTCCGATGACGGAGATGACGGCGCTGTGCGCCGAGATCAGAATGGACCGGGAGAGCGCGCGGGCCGGCCGGTTCCAGGGACGGCAGCGCGATCGCCTCGCCGCGGCCCGCCGGCCGAGGCCCCTGCGCACCGGGACAGAAAGGACCGAGCCATGAAAATCGCACCAGGCGCCGTCAAACGCCGTGCCGTCGGCACATCAGCGGCCGATCTGATCGACTGCCGCACCATGGGCGAGGAGGGTTGGTGGCCGGCGATGGTGACGCCGAAGGTCCCGGGCCTCGACCTCCCCGGCTGGGCGGCGATGTCCAAGTCTCTGTCCCGGGATCTGCTCGCCCGCCACAAGGCCCTGCTGTTCCGCGGGTTCGACCGGCAGTCGGCAGCGCAGCTCTCCGACTTTGTCGCGGCAACCAGCGACAACACGCTGCTCGACTACCGGGATCGCACGACCCCGCGCGAGGCGCTGGGCAACAAGCTCTACACCTCCACCTCCTATCCCGCGGACCGCCGGATCGAGTTGCACAACGAGGGCACCTATTGGCGCGAGTGGCCGATGAAGCTCTATTTCGCCTGCGAGACCGCGGCGGCCGGCGGCGGCGAGACGCCGCTCGCCAATGTCGCAAGCGTGTTCGGCAGACTATCGAAGGAGACGGTCGAGCGCTTCGAGCGTAGCGGCTTCACCCTGATCCGGCGCTTCAACGACGGCTTCGGCCTGCCCTGGCAGGAGGTGTTCCAGACCGACGACCGGGTCGCCGTCGAGCACTTCTGCGCCGCCAACGACATCGCCTTCTCCTGGGGGCCGGACGACCGGCTCGCGACCCGACAGACCAGGCCGGCGATCCGTCGACACCCGGTATCGGGCGAGCCGGTCTGGTTCAACCACGCCGCCTTCTTCCACGTCAGCAGCTATGCCGGGCCGGACCGTGACGCCCTGGAGGCGGAACTCGGCACCGACCGCATGCCCTATGCCACGACGTTCGGCGACGGGGCCGAGATCCCGACCGACACCGTGCGGGAGGTTCTCGACGCCTATCATGCCGAGGAGCGGCATTTCACGTGGCAGGACGGCGATATCCTGCTCGTGGACAACATGTCCGTCGCCCACGGACGCCAACCCTTCAGCGGGAGCCGGCGCGTTCTAGTGGCGATGGCCGAGCCGTATCATGAATGAAGCGGACGCGAACCCGGACGAGACCGGGTTCAGGCTTTCCCCCCAGCAGGTCCGCCTGTTCGCCGACCGGACCGACGCGGTGCCGCGACTCTCGGCCACAATCCGGCTTTCTACACGACCGGATGCGGACGCTTTGGCCCGTCGGTGGGCGGACTGCGTCGCCGATCTGGAAATCCTCCGGACCGTGTGCGTCGCGCCCGCCTGGTCCCGTCTGCCCCTTCAGGTCGTGCACGACACGGTCGATGCCCGCGTCGCGGTCGACCGGGTTGCCGAACCACCGCGCCCGCCGTCCCCCGGCGACCCGTCGCTCCGCCTCGCGGATCCGACCGAGGCGCCGCCCGTCGCCGTCCGCCTACTGCTCGATGGGGAGGCGGCCTGGCTCCAGATCAGCGGGGCGGCCCATGCCGTCGATGGCGACAGCCTGTGTCTGCTGGCCGAGCGGCTTCTCGGGTCGGACACGGACGAGGCACCGCTCCAGTACCCCGACATCGCCGAGTGGTCGGCCGGCCTCGCCGACGACCCGGACGCGGCACCCGGCCTTGCCCACTGGCGCGGCGTCGCGGACTCGACGCGGGATCTTGCAGCCCCCCTCGGCTGGTCCGGCGGCCCCGGAACGGTTTGGCGCAGCGTTGACGCGCCGTGGCCCAAAGCGTGGGCCGATGGGTCTCCGACGCCGGCCCAGGCCCTGGCCGTGGCGCAGATCTTCGCGGCGCGCTGCGCCGACAGCGATCGCACGGCGGTCGCCTGGCGCAGCGACGGCCGCGACCTGGAAGAACTGTCAGGCGCGATCGGCCCGCTGGCCCGCTGGCTGCCCATCGTCTCCCAGAAGCGCCTGAACGACCCCTACCGAGCTTGGTGGACCGCCGCAGAGGCGGCGATCGATCAGGCGACCGACTGGCAGCACCTGCTGGAAGCAGGAATCGGCGGCGACGGACCGCCACCGGTGGTGGTGGGGGTCCATCTGATGCCCGGCCCGCTCCCCGGCCAAGTTTCCGGAAACGCGACGACGACGGTCGACTGGCTGGACCCGGAACCGGGCGCGCCGCCGATGATCCTGCGGATCGACCCGGCATCCCGGCGGATGACGCTGCTGGCCGACCCGGCTCTGGCGGATACGCGGCAGGCGACACTCCTCGCCCGGTTGGCCGCGACGCTGGCCGAGGCGGCCGAAGACGACCCGGACCGTCCCGTCCATCGCCTGGACTGGCTCGACGGGGAGACGACCGCCACGCTAATCGCACTCGGCACCGGCCCCGACCTCCCCGAACCCGACCGGCTCCCCGCCGCCATCGCCCGGCAGGTCGGCACCCGTGCGGAACACCCGGCAGTCGTCCAGGGCGAGCGCACCCTGTCCTACGAAGCCCTCTGGGCGCGCGCGGGATCGGTCGCCTCGACGGTTCCGGCCCCGCGGGGCGACGCCGATCGGCCGGTCGCGATCCGACTGCCGCGCGGACCGGATGCCGTCGCCGCGATGCTCGGCGCCTGGCAGGCGGGCCGGCCCTACCTGCCCTGCGACCCGGCCCTGCCGCAGGCCCGGATCGACGCCATGCTCGCCGTCGCCGATCCGATCGCCACGGTTACCGGCATCCAGGACGAGCCGGCGGACCCACCCGTCCCGGCGGACCCAGGCGATCTCGCCTACCTGCTGTTCACCAGCGGCTCCACCGGCACGCCCAAGGGGATCGACGTCACCCACGCGGCGCTGGCGGCCACGACGGCGGCCCGCTCCCGGCACTACGGCGCCGACCCGGACCGGTTCCTCGTGGTGTCGCCGCTCGGGTTCGACAGTTCCGTCGCCGGGCTCCATTGGACGCTCGCGACAGGCGGGACCGTACACCTGCCGACGGATGCCGAGGCCGGCGACGCGGGTGCGCTCGCCCGCCTGATCCGGGAGCGGGCGATCACCCATACCCTGATGCTGCCCGGACTCTACGACGCGGTGCTGGACGCCGCGGCACCGGGCGACCTGGAGAGCCTGACCCTGGTCATCGTCGCCGGGGAGGCCTGCCCGGCCCCACTGGTGGAGCGCCACCGCGCCTGTCTCCCGCGGACCCGTCTGGAGAACGAGTACGGACCGACCGAAGCGACCGTCTGGTGTACGGCGGCCCGCCTCGACACCGCACCGGACGGCGAGGTGACCATCGGCAAGGCCATTCCTGGAGCGGTCGTCCGGGTGGTCGACCGCTGGCTCCGTCCCGTCCCACCGGGCGTCCCCGGCACGATCTGCGTCGGCGGTGCCGGCGTCGCGCGAGGCTATCGCGGCCGACCCGGCGAGACCGCCGCCCGCTTCGTGCCGGACCCGTTTGCTCTCGACGGTGGGCGCCGCCTGTTTCTCGTCGGCGACCGCGGCACTCTGACCGCCGACGGGCGCATCCGCTATCAGGGCCGCGCAGACAATCAGGTGAAGCTGCGCGGCTATCGCGTCGAGCTGGAGGAGATCGAGGGCCACCTGCAGGCAGCACCGGCGATCCGCGAAGCGGCGGTCGCGATCCGAAACGGCCGGCTGACCGCCTACCTCGTCCCGCGTGAAGGAACCGCCGTTCCGGAAGCGGCACGCACGGGACTCTGCGCCGGGCTGCCGGACTGGATGACGCCTCAGGCCTGGGTGACCCTGACCGCCCTACCACGGGGGGCCACGGGCAAACTCGACCGCGCCGCCTTGCCGGAGGTCGACGCGGATATCGCAAGCGACGGGTACCGCAGCCCGCGCGACGCAACGGAGACCGCCGTGGCACGGATCTGGGCCGAGTTGCTGACGCTGGACCGCGTCGGCATCGACGACGACTTCTTCCGGCTCGGCGGCGACTCCCTGGTCGCTCTAAGGGCGGCGACCCGCATGCGCCAGATCGGTCTCGATGCCAGCCCGAGACTGCTGCTGAAGCATCCCACCATCGCAACGCTGACGGCGGCGGCGCCCCGGATCGCGCCTCCGGAACCGGAGGCCCCGAGCCGCCCGGCGCTAGCGCCGACAGAGCCGGTCCCGGTCACACCGGTGCAGGCCTGGCTGATCGGCCGGGCCGACGGCATCCCCGCCCGCTACAATCAGACCCTGCGGGTGCGCGCCCGCGAAGCGCTCGATCTCGCCCGGCTGGAGCAGGCGTTCGCGGCGGTCGTCGCGCGCCACGAGGCGCTTCGGCTGCGCTTCGAGCACAGCCCGGACGGGTGGCGGCAGGTTCCGAGCCCGGCGGAGATCGACCCACCGCTTCTGTACGACCTGTCCAGAGTGCCCGAACCCGCCCACGCGGCTATCGAGGCCGGCGCCTGGGAGACTCTGCATGCGGGACTCGATCCGGCCAACGGGCGGCACGCGCGGCTCGCCCTGATCCGGCGCGGCGAGGCGGCCGGGGACCTGCTGCTCGCCGTCGTCCACCACCTGGCGATCGACGCCGCCTCGTGGAGGATCGTCATGGCGGACCTGGAGACCGCCTATCGGGCGCTCGGCGAGGCCGACGACGTAATCTGGCCCGACGAGGCCGGATCGTTCGCCACCTGGGCCGCGGCGGTCCGCCGGCTGCCGGCCGTCCGGCTCTCCGCCGATTTCTGGCGTGATCGGACGGCGGCCGACATCCGCCCCCTGCCCTGCGATCGGCCTGGTGCTCCGAACAGCGAAGGCGACTTCGCGACGCTCTCCGTAGCGCTGGACCCGGAAACGACCGACCTGCTGGCCCGCCGCGCGCCGTCGGCCTTTGGCTGCGGCCTGGACGCGGTGCTGACCACCTGCCTCGCGGAGACCCTGGCGGCCTGGTCGGGCAACAGCGTCATCCGCATCGACCGAGAGCGCCACGGCCGGAACGACGACCTGGTCGGCATGTCGTCCGACCGGACCGTCGGCTGGTTCACCACGATCCACCCGGTCGTCCTGCACCTGCCCGAGGGCGATCCGGCCGCCGCGCGACGGGCGGTCCTGGACCAGATCGCCGCCGTGCCCGACGAGGGCTTCGGCTACGGGCTCCTCGGGACGTCGGCGCCGGACGGCGAGGTCCTGTTCAATTTCCTGGGCAGGACCGACCTGGTCACACCCGAAGGCGCCCTGTTCGCGGTCGCCCCCGGCCCCGTCGGGCGGACACGGGCCCCGGACCTCCGGCGCCCCTGCCTGCTGGAGATCGACGGCGAGATCGCCGACGGGTGTCTGCGTTTCGACTGGACCTATTCCGACGCGCTGCACGACGCGGAGACGATCGACCGGATCGCCCGCGATCATCTCGACCGTATCGCGGCCATCGCCGGGGAGCTGGAGACGGAATGACGGTGTTCGACGGAGCGGAGGCGGTCTATGGCCTGACGCCGATGCAGGAGGCGATGCTCCTGTACAGCCGCGCGGGTGCGGCCGGCACCTTTGTCGGGCAGCTGACCTGCCGGCTGATCGGGCCGCTAGACCCGCAGGCGCTACGCCGCGCGTTCGACGGCATCGTCCGACGGCATACCGCCCTGCGCACCGCTTTCGCCACAGAAGGGCTGGATCGGCCGCTTCAGGTCGTGAAGGCGACCGCGCCGATCCCGTTCGACGAACGCGACTGGTCGACCCTGCCGGAGGACGCGCGGGCGCGGAACGAGGCGGACTTTCTGGCGGCGGATCTCGGGCAGCGGTTCGATCTGGAAACCGCCCCGCTCATGCGGGTGACGCTGATCCGCATCGGGCCCGACGAGCACCTTCTGGTCTGGACCCGCCACCATGTGCTGATGGACGGCTGGTCGATGGCGCTGTCGATCGACGAACTCGCCGCGCTCTACGCCGCCGAAGCCAGCGGCCGTGCCGCCGACCTGCCGAAACCCCGGCCGTTCCAGGATTATGTCGACTGGATGGCGCGGCGGGACGGGCAGCAGGACGCCGCGTTCTGGCGCGACCGGATGCGCGCGGTGGACGCCGCGACGCCGCTGCTTCCGCCCGACGACGCCCTGCCCACGACCGACTCTCCGCTGGTCGAGCAGGCGCGGGAGCTCGGCCCGGAACGAACCGAGAGGCTCCGCCGTGCGTCTGAGCGGCACAGCGTTACGGAAGCGGTGTTGCTCGCCGCCGCTTGGGCGCTGGTCGTCGCACGCCACACCGATGTCGACCGCGTCGTCTTCGGCCTCACCGCTGCGGGTCGACCGGACGACATGCCCGGCGTGGAGACCGCGGTCGGCCTGTTCCTGAACACCATCCCCCTCGCGATCGACCTGCCGCCGCAGCGGACACTCGGCGCCTGGCTCGCGGACGTGGCGGAGACCGTGGCCGCCGTGAACGCCCATGCCCATGTGCCGATGGCACAGATCCGGCCGCTGTCGCCGGTTCCGTCCGACCGGCCGCTGTTCGATCACATCCTGGTCCTGGAAGGCACCAGCATGAGCGCCGCACCGGACCACTTCGCCGACCTGACGGTTCGGGACTACCGGTTCATTGACCAGACCAATTTCGACCTCAATGTCGGCGTCCAGCTCGGAGCGCCCGCCACCATGCTGGTGGTCCACAACCCGAACCGGATCGACGAAGACAGGGCGCGGGCGCTCGGCGACTCCTTCGAGGCGGCCATCGATGCCGTCACGGCGGACGAGGACCGGTGCCTCGGGCAGATCGGCGTCGCCGGGACGTCGCATCTCGCGTTCCTTTCGGAGCGGTTCAACGCCACCGACGCCCCCGAGATCGGCACGCCCGAGATCGGCACGCCCGAGATTGGCACGTTGGACCTGCTCGCACGGATCGCCGGCCAGGATCCGACCCTGCCCGCGCTGGTCGGCGACAGCGAGCCCGTGTCCTACGGCGCGCTCTGGTCGGCCGCCGGCGCGCTGGCCGAGACGCTCGTAGCCAAAGGTGTTGGCGCGGAGGATGTCGTCGCCCTGGTGCTGAAGCGGGAGGCGCTGCTGCCGCTGGCGGTTCTGGGGGCGATGCGCGCGGGCGCGGTCTATCTGCCGCTCGACCCCGACGATCCGCCTGCCCGGCTGGCCGCCCTGATGGCGGAGGCCGGCGTCACCCTCACCGTGACGAGCGCGGATCTCGCGGACCGGGTTCCCGACACCACCGCCCCGGTTTTGAGGCTGGACCGGGACGACCTGGCTCGGACGCCGTCGGGCGCCGGGCCCGTTCCATCCCCGGCGCCGGACGCCGCCGCCTACGCGATCTTCACCTCCGGATCGACCGGCCGCCCCAAGGCGGTGGTGAACACCTGGGGCGGGCTCGCCAACCGGATTGCGTGGATGCAGCGGGCCTATCCGATCGGCCCGGCGGACCGCGTGCTGCACAAGACTCCGGTCACCTTCGATGTGTCGGTGTGGGAGCTGGTCTGGCCGCTGACCCAGGGAGCGGTCATGGTGCTGGCGGCGCCGGGCGGGCACCGGGATCCCGAATACCTGCGCGACCTGATCGCCGCCCAAGGCGTCACGGTCTGCCATTTCGTCCCGTCAATGCTCCGCGCGTTCCTGGCGGCCGAGGATGTGGAGCGGTGCCGAAGCCTGACGCGGCTCTTCTGCAGCGGCGAGGCCCTGTCCGGCGCCGACCGCGACCTGGCCCATGCCCGTCTCGGCGCCCGGCTGCACAACCTCTACGGACCGGCCGAGGCCGCGATCGACGTCAGTTTCCACGACTGCGACCGGGCCGAGACGGCCATCGACGTGCCGATCGGGCGGCCGATCGCGAATACCCGCCTGCACCTGCTCGACCGCCACCTCCTCCCGGTCCCGCCGGGCGCCGCCGGCGAGATCCACATCGCGGGTGCCAATCTGGCCCGCGGCTATCTCGGCCGGCCGGCCCTGACGGCCGAGCGGTTCGTCCCCGACCCGTCGAGCCCGGTTCCGGGTGCCCGACTGTATCGGACGGGCGATATGGCGCGCCTCGACGCGGCAGGCGAGCTCGCCTATCTCGGGCGCCGGGACTTCCAGGTCAAACTGCGCGGCATGCGCATCGAGCTCGGCGAGATCGAGGCAAGTCTCCGGACCGTGGACGGGGTGCGCGAAGCCGCCGTGGTCGCGGTCTCCGACGACACGGGCCAGCACCTTGTGGCCCACCTGGCGGTCCCAGACAGCGCCGATCGCGCCTCGATCCGCGCCCGGGCCGTCGAGGTCCTGCGCTCCCGGCTTCCCGAGGCAATGGTCCCCGGTTCCTTCGCCTTCCACGAGACCCTGCCGGTGAGCGCGAACGGTAAGCTGGACCGCCGCAAGCTAATCGCCACGGATGCGGCACCTGCTGCCTCGGCGGCCCCTGTTCCGCCGCGCACCGACGAAGAACGGGAGATCGCGGCGATCTGGCAGGAGGTTCTGCGCCTCGAGGAGGTCGGGGTCACCCAGGACTTCTTCGAGCTCGGCGGACATTCCTTGCTGCTCGTCCAGGTCGCCGCCCGTCTGCGCGAGGCGTTCGACGTCGAGATATCGATGCGAGCGCTGTTTAACGCGAGGACGGTCGAGGCTATGCTTGACCTCGTCCTGGAAGCGGAGCTCGCAGAGCTCGATCCGGAGGAAAAGGCAGCCATGCTCGCCGAGATGACCCGATGAGGCCCGGCACCCCGATGAGATCCATCACGATGTCTTCGAGGAACGCGCGCTGATGACCGCGCCGCCGAGGGTCCGGCGAGAGGCCGGTTTGCGATGAGGTGGGCATCCGCATTTCTCGTGAGCGTCGCCGTCTGGTCGGTGCCTCCCGCCGCCACGGCGCAGAGCCTGAGGGAGGCGCTCGAGGCGGCCTACACCTTTAGCCCCGAGCTTGCGGCGGAACGGGCCCGGACCCGCTCCACCGACGAGAACGTTTTCACGGCCCAGGGGGCCTGGCTCCCGACCGTCACGCTCACCGGTACGGCGACGCAGAGCGTCGAGAGCACCAAGGCCGATGCCGGTACCACCGCCCATGGCGGGACCAGCGAGACCAGCGGCAGCCTGACCGTGAGCTACACGCTGTACAACGGCGGTAGCCGCGACGCCGAACTGCGGCAGGCGCGGGAACAGTCCGGCGGCGCCCGGGCCGACCTCATGACCACCGAACAGCGCGTTCTGGCCGACACCGCCATCGCCTATGTGGACGTTCTGGTGAACCGGCGGTTGCTCACCGCGCAGCAGGACAATCTCTTCGAGCTGCAGGACTTCCTCGACCGGCTGGAAACCCTGGTCGAGAGCGGGCAGCGCACCGCGTTCGATATCGCCGATACGCGGATCCATATCGGGGAGACGCTGAGCGATATCGCCGCCCAGCAGCAGGTGGTCGACGACGCCGAGGCCCGCTTCCGCCGGTTCGTCGGGTCGGCGCCGGCGGAGGTCGGGGACTATCCCGAATTTCTGGACATGCCGCAAACCGAGGGAGACGCCGTCGCCTCCGCGCTGGCCGACAATCCCGAAGTGCTGAGCGCCAAGGCCGCGGTGCGCGCCGCCGAGGAAGCGGTCCGGGTGGCCAAGGCGGGCCGTCTGCCGACCGTCGACGTCTCGGGCAGCGTCAACCGGGAGGACGTCTTCACCGCCCCGACCGACAGCGCGATCGGGACGGCCGGCGAGAGCACCTACGGCGCCGTCGAGCTTTCCGTCTCCGTCCCGCTGTTCCAGGCGGGGACCGAGTTCTCGGCGATCCGTCAGGCGAAGCAGACGGCCAATGCGGAGCGGCTGTCCCTGAAGGCGATCGAAGAGCGGGTCAGGCAGGAGACCAGCACGGCCTGGAGCCAGCTCGCGTTCAGCCAGCGCCAGGTCTCGGCGGCGGAGAGCCGGCTGGATGCCGCCACCTTCTCGGTCGATGCCCTGCGCCGACGCCTGGAGGAGGGCCGTATCAGCCTGCTCGACGCCCTGGACGTGAACGAGCGCTACATCGCCGCGCAGACGGCACTGCTCCAGGCCCACGGCGCGGTACGGACGGCGGAGGTGCGGCTGCTGCAGGCGATCGGCCGGTTCGGCGCCGGCGACCTCCAGCTCGACGTCACCCCCTACGACCCGGACGAATACTACCGTCGGATCAGCGACAACCTGCTCACTCTCGACGTCGACGAGGCCCGATGATTTTGCCTGGCGAATCCAGAAGCAGGATCGTCGTCAGGTGAACGAAACACCCATGGCACTCTCGACGGCGCCGACCGCGCAGGCCGTGGTCACCTTCGCTCCGCTCCCGAGCTCCGCATCGCCGTACAGCAATGCGACAACCTGATTGGAGCTGTTCAGGATGACCGAGCCTGAGTCCCCAGCCTCGCTGAATTTCCCACCGGATGTCGTGGATTGAACCAAGACAATATTCTTCCGATTGAGGGAAGTGTCGTCGAAGTTGACGGCGTAGACTGTCCCTTGAGTCACGCCGCTGCCGATCCCCGTCTTCGATACTGCCTCGCCCAAAACAGCCGTAGCACTACCTGACACCGTGATCCCTCCGGTAATGACGAAGGGGCTGAAACTTCTGGCCCTGAAGCCATGGCGTTCGGCGATCGCGGCGTCAACGTAGTACTGGGACCCACCGTAAGAGACGTTCTGCTTCGTCGCTCTTGTGACTTTCCCGCAGATTCTGCTGCCAATGGTTACAGGGGCCGGCTGATCGATTTCGATGCCGACGGTCTCGTAGACGACATGGGAATTCGTCAGCATGACACTGGTAGACGAAGCCTTGGCCACGACTCCGAGAGTTCCGACACCCGGTTTGTCGGCTGCCTGTATCTGCACGCCTCCGATGATGGGGTCTACGCGTGCCGCGGCGGCGTCAGGTTCTGGAAGTTCCGGATCGCCGCCAACGCCATCGTCGCCAGTTTCCAGAATTTCAATCGGATGGCCGTCGATGTCATTGGGAAGGGCCGCTGTGATAGACGCGCGGGCGGCGCTGCTGCAGGCGATCAACACGGCCAAGTCTTCGGTCGTGCGCCCGTCCTCCTGGCGCAGGCAGACCCCCACACCGGTCACCCCGGGCATTTCTGAAAGCCGATCTTTCCAGTTCTCCTTCGCGGCAAGAACTCTCGGAAACGCACTCTTCTGCTGTTCGGTGTACTCCATCGTCTCTCGCCTCCCCGGCTCGATGGTTTCACGTATTCCCGCGAGATCGGCTTGGCTGTGGTGTAACCAATCAATCCGGACTGAAAACAATTATTGAGTGCATATACTGAATTAATAATCTTGTATGTGTGTTCCCGCACAGTCTGCTTTTCGGCGCCCTAGAGCAAATCACGATCAGATGGAAACATCTGGTCGTGTGAATTTGCTCTATCGTTAATGAGTTAGAGGGCGATTCACGGTTCAGATCGATTCGATCTGAACCGATCGCGCTCTAGCCGGACAGCCTGATGATCCAGAACGCCCTTCATCGACGCCAGGGTGTTCACAGGCCAACACCACGCGGCGACCTATCTGCGCAATCAGAACAAGATCTCGCCCGTCCGGTTTGACGCGGATCAAAACTTTTCCATCAAAAAATCGTAATATTATTCTAACCGCTGCCCATCCGATCGACCGAGAGGAGGAGAAACGGCGGACGCGGAGGAGGAGAGTGCGATGCTGCGACGAGTAATCCCGGACGTGGTGAAGAATCAGGAGCTGCTGACCATCGCCGGAGCCGAGAGCGTCCTGACCGCCGCCCGGCAGATGGCAGACCGAAAGGTCCGATCGGTCCTGGTCGTGGACCGGGACAGTCTTGTGGGCGTCTTCACGGGAACGGATATGATCGGACGGGTCGTGGCCGCCGGCCGGTCGCCGGAGAAGACGCCGGTCGCCGACGTGATGACCCCGGACCCGGTCACGATCACGCCCGAGACCTTGGCGATCGAGGCCCTGCGCCTGATGCAGGAGGGCGGATACCGCCACCTCCCGGTCGTCGAGGGCGGGCGCCTTGTCGGGATCGTGTCCCGCAAGGACTTCTGGCGCGACGAGGAGGCCGAGATCGAACAGGAGGAGCAGCTCTGGGAGCGGCTCTAGGCGGGTCGGGCCTGCCGAGGCCGAGCCCGACGACCGTCTCTCCTTCCCCGCTCCGGGTACGGTCCCATCGCGCGCCCGCCTAGCTCGCCCGGAGGGTCTGCTCGGCGGTGAAGGCGCGCTCGGCCCGCTTCAGCGTCGAGATGATCGTTCTCCCGGTCTCGCCACCGTCGTCGTCGATCCGGTGCTTCAGCGCGGCCTCGACCCCATCCAGATGAAGCCGCAGGAACGACACGAGGCGTGGACCGAGCCCATGGCTGCCGGCGCTGTAGCGGGTCAGGGACCCGGTGATCGCGGCGATAAGCGTGAGGCCGCGCTGAACCGACAGGCGGGCGGATTGGGCCGCCTGGACGTTCAGATCGCGCAGTTTCGGGGGCGCCAGCGTGGCCTGGAGGGCATTCCAGCTCGTCTCCATCGCCTTGGCCTGATGGTCCATGAGCGACAGCCCCTCCTCCTTCTTTTGCCCGATATGCTCGAAAGCCGGGAGGACCGTCCGGCGCTGCAGCCCGTTGCGGAGGGCGAGCGCCGGCCCGATCTCGGGGCTCTGGGCCGGGAACCGCTTGAAGCGGAAACGGACCGTGTCCGACGCGATGTCGTAGCGGGGCACGGTCGATGCCACGACCTGCTCCGCCCCGTCAGGCGTGCGCCGGTCGGGTGCCGCCTTGTCCGTCCGCAGCCTGCGCTCCGGCCCCACATAGCCGCCGGAGACGATGAAATCCGACCGGTTGGTGGGCCAGGACCGGAGGACCGCGCCGAGTGTCTTGCGGTCGAACGGGCGGTTCAGTGTCAGCGGACAGCCGAGCCGGGTCGTTCGCCGGAGATCGGTTTCGGTGATGCCGTCGCCGACCAGGCCCATGGCCAGGCCCGGATAGGGGCTCTGCCTGTCCTTGCGAACGAACTCGATCATGGCGGCACCGGCTCGGGGCGCCAGATCGCGCTCGACGAGGAACAGCGCGATCGGGTTCGACGGGTCCCTGAGGCGCTCGACGGCCTGGTCGGACGAGGCAACGAGTTCTATGGTCTCGGGCGTCAGCCAGGGGGCGGCATCGAGGATGCGTGTGACGTCTTTGTCGCTGCCTCCGGCAAGAAGGATAGATCCGGCATTCCCTGTGCTCATCATTCCCTCACGCAGTAGCGGTGCTACCGCTCTGCGCGCACAGGATGTGCCATCCAAGGCGTTAACCAGCTAGCTCTCGAAGCCGCAACACGATCGACGGGCCGGCAAACGCCTCAGCGGGCGGTTGTCCTGGGCGGCGCTGGGAATCGGATTCCGGGCGCCAGGTCGAATCCTGCAGGTATCGGGCTGCGGCCCGATCGGCAGGTCCGTGCCCATACGCGAAGCCCGCCAGGAGATGGCGGGCTTCGTCGTCGAAGTTTGCGAGAAGGAAAGATCAGCCGGAAACCTGGCCGAGTAGCTCCTCGAAGAGCGCCGCGGCGCGGCCCGGCGCCCGGACGCCCTTGGCGGCTTCCAGGTTGGACGTATCGTCACCGACCTGAATCACGCCAACCATGCCCATGCCGAAATGCGGGAGGCATTTGTAACCGTAGATGCCGGCCTGATCGAAGGTGATCGTGAAGTCCTTCGAGATCTGGCTCCTGAACGGTTCCGCTCCCTCGGGCAGCATCTGATCGATCGAGACCACGTTGTGGCCCGGGCGCACCGACTTGAACGTCACCGTGTCGCCTGGCTCGATCTTCAGAAAAGCGGGCTCGAACTGCATCGGCTGGCCGTTGGACCCGCGGTTCAGCATCTCAACGACATGGTCGGCGGCCGACGCCTGACCCGCGAAAACCAGCATTGCCACCAACGCTGCCGAAACTGTCTTGAACATTTGACTCTCTGCTTCTGTTAGGGCTGAGCCATGAACTATTGCTACCCGCCGGCTTGAGTAGCGCGGCGGGTTGCCGCGCCCTCGCCCCTCCCTCAGATCCTCTACCGGACGGCGGCGGTCTACCTCTTCCCCGCCATGACGGCCGATGGCGGAACCGGCCCCTCAAGCGCGCCAAGCCGGGAGTCGGCACGCCCGACAGTTGCACAAGAAATGGGCGGCATACCCGAAGAGCGAGCACGGATTGATCGGCTCCGGCATCAAAAAACATGACAAAAGAATTTAAACACATACATCAAAATATATATTATAATATATACCATCAAACAAGAGTCTTCGGCACGGCTTGTGCACCGCAACATCCCCATCGCGGATCGTCCGGTCCGCTCATATGGGGGCTCATCCATGGGAATCACAAACACCATCAAGGGGGCGGCGCTCGGTCTGATTGCAGGCGCCATGCTGTCCACATCGGTCCAAGCGCAGGAGACGATCAAGGTCGGTATCCTTCACTCGCTGTCCGGCACCATGGCGATCAGCGAGACCACGCTGAAGGACGCCATGCTGATGCTTATCGAGCAGCAGAACGCCAAGGGCGGCCTGCTCGGCAAGCAGCTCGAACCGGTCGTGGTCGATCCGGCCTCCGACTGGCCGCTCTTCGCCGAGAAGGCGCGCGAACTGATCACCGGCGAGGGTGTGGCGGCCGTGTTCGGGTGCTGGACATCGGTGTCCCGCAAGTCCGTGCTGCCGGTCTTCGAGGAACTGAACAGCCTGCTGTTCTACCCGGTCCAGTACGAGGGCGAGGAAAGCCAGCGCAACGTGTTCTACACCGGCGCCGCACCGAACCAGCAGGCGATCCCGGCGGTCGACTACCTGGCCGAGGTCGAAGGCGTGGAGCGGTGGGTGCTGGCCGGCACCGACTACGTCTACCCGCGCACCACCAACAAGATCCTCGAGACCTACCTGCTCGACAGCGGGGTCGCGGCCGAGGACATCATGATCAACTACACGCCGTTCGGTCACTCCGACTGGCAGACCATCGTCGCCGACATCAAGTCGTTCGGGTCCGCCGGCAAGAAGACCGCGGTCGTCTCCACCATCAACGGCGACGCCAACGTTCCGTTCTACAAGGAGCTGGCGAACCAGGGGATCAAGGCCGAGGACATCCCGGTCGTGGCCTTCTCCGTCGGCGAGGAGGAACTGGCCGGCATCGATACCGGGCCGCTGGTCGGCCACCTGGCGGCTTGGAACTACTTCATGTCCGCCCCGACCCCGGAAAACGACGACTTCATCGCCGCCTGGCACGAGTTCATCGGCGACACCGACCGGGTGACCAACGACCCGATGGAGGCCCACTACATCGGCTTCAACATGTGGGTGAAGGCGGTCGAGAAGGCCGGCACCGTCGACGCGGATGCGGTTATCGACAGCATCGTCGGCGTCTCCGTGCCGAACCTGACCGGCGGCTACTCGGCGATGATGCCGAACCACCACATCACCAAGCCGGTCCTGATCGGCGAGATCCAGGACGACGGGCAGTTCGAGACCGTGTTCGAAACCCCGGGCCTGGTGGTCGGCGACGCGTGGTCCGACTTCCTGCCGGACTCCAAGGACCTGATCGCCGATTGGCGCAAGCCCATGAGCTGCGGCAACTTCAACGTCGCCACCGGCAAGTGCGGGGGCCAGGGCAACTGAGCCGCCGCACCTGACGGCCGGGGCCCGTCTGGCGGACGGGCCCCGGTTCCGCATCCCCGGTTCCGCTTCCCGGTTCCGCTTCCCTGGCGATCGACGAGTGTGCCCCGATGGCAGCCCCCATCCCCATGAGCCCGTTTCCGGATCTTCTGCGCCGGATCGCGCTTGTGCTTGTACTGGCAACCGCCTGGATCGGCGGGCCAGCACAAGCCCAGGACGCTCCCCTCCAGGATCTTCTCTCCCGGTTGGCCGGGGCGGATTTCGCCGAAACCGCCCGGGTGGTCGAGGCGCTCGCCGCCACCGGCGACCCGGCGGCCGCCCCGATCCTCGAGGCCCTCGGCGAGGGCGACCTCTTCTACCGACGCTCCGACAACGCCGTCTTCATCGCCACACGCGGCGGCAAGGGATACCTGCTGTCGGACCCGCTCACCGGCGAGGCCGCGGGCGAGGCCGGCCGACGCGAGGTGGCCAAGGTCCGGGTGAACAACAGCCTGCGGCGGGCCGTCCGGGCGGCCATCGGCACCCTGACCCTGCGCAGCCCCGATCCGGACATCCGGCGGGCGGCGGCGGAGACCGTGCTCAAAAGCCGCGACCCGGAAGCGATCGACCCGCTGACCGCGGCGATCGAGGTCGAGGCCGACGCGGGCGTGCGGTTCGTGATGGAACGGGCGCGGGCCGCCGCCACGCTGAACAGCGGCGCGGACGACGCGGCGAAGATCGACGCGGTCGCCACCATCGCCGCCAAGAGCGACCAGGAGGCGCGCTCCATCCTCCTCGCCGCGACCGACGGCGCCAGCGACTCCCTCCGCCAGGTTCTCGACGAGGCGGTGACGGCGGTCGAACGCGACCTGGCCATGTGGTCGGCGGCCCAGAACGTCTGGTACGGGCTCTCGCTCGGCTCGGTCCTGCTGCTCGCGGCCATCGGGCTTGCCATCACCTTCGGCGTGATGGGCGTGATCAACATGGCCCATGGCGAGATGGTGATGATCGGCGCCTATGTGACCTTCGTCGTGCAGGAGATCATCCGGAACCACGCGCCGGGCCTGTTCGACGCCTCGCTGCTGATCGCCCTGCCGCTGGCCTTCGCCACCGCCGGGCTGGTCGGCATGGCGATCGAGCGCGGCATCATCCGCTTCCTCTACGGCCGCCCGCTGGAGACCCTGCTCGCCACCTGGGGGCTGTCGCTGATCCTGCAGCAGGCGGTGCGCAGCCTGTTCGGCCCGACCAACCAGGAGGTCGGCGCGCCGAGCTGGATGAGCGGCGCCTTCGAGCTCGGCGGGCTGACGCTCACCTACGGGCGGGTCTGGATCATCGTCTTCGCGCTGATCGTGTTCGCCGTTCTGATCCTGGTGCTGCGGCACACCTCCTTCGGCCTGCAGATGCGCGCCGTCACCCAGAACCGCCGGATGGCGAGTTCCATGGGCATCCGCACGAACTGGACCGACGCGCTCACCTTCGGTCTCGGCTCCGGGATCGCCGGGGTCGCGGGCGTGGCGCTTTCCCAGATCGACAATGTGAGCCCCAATCTCGGCCAGTCCTACATCATCGACAGCTTCCTGGTCGTGGTGTTCGGCGGTGTCGGCAACCTGTGGGGCACGCTGGTCGGCGCACTCTCTCTTGGCGTCCTGAACAAGTTCCTGGAGCCCTATACCGGCGCCGTGCTCGGCAAGATCCTGGTGCTGGTCTTCATCATCCTGTTCATTCAGAAACGCCCGCGCGGCCTGTTCGCGCTCAAGGGCCGGGCGGTGGAATGATGTTGACCGACCGTTTCCTGCGCCTGACCGGCACCTCGGGGCTGATCCTGCTGGCCTGTCTGGCGGCGGCCGCGATCTACGTCCCCGTGGCGAACCAGTTCATACCCGAGACGTCCGCCTTCCACGTGTCGACGGCGTCGGTGGTCGTGTTCGGCAAGTACCTGTGCTTCGCGATGCTGGCCCTCTCCATCGATCTGGTCTGGGGTTATTGCGGGATCCTGTCGCTCGGGCACGGCGCGTTCTTCGCCCTCGGCGGGTATGCGATGGGCATGCATCTGATGCGCGAGATCGGACCCCGCGGCGTCTACGGCAACCCGGTCCTGCCGGACTTCATGGTGTTCCTGAACTGGCAGGAGCTGCCCTGGTACTGGTACGGCTTCGACCAGTTCTGGTTCGCGCTGCTGATGGTCGTGGCGGTCCCGGGGCTGCTCGCCTTCGTGTTCGGCTATCTCGCCTTCCGCTCGCGGGTTACCGGCGTCTACCTCTCGATCATCACTCAGGCGATGACCTTCGCGCTGATGCTGGCGTTCTTCCGCAACGAGATGGGCTTCGGGGGGAACAACGGCCTCACCGACTTCAAGGATGTGCTCGGCTTCAACCTGCAGGCCGACAGCACGCGGATCGGGCTCTACCTGCTGTCCGTCGCGACGCTGGCGGCCGCCTTTCTGGTCTGCCGGGCGATCGTCCTCTCCCGCCTGGGCAAGGTGCTGATAGCCGTGCGCGACGCCGAGAGCCGGACCCGCTTCATCGGTTATCGGGTGGAGCACTACAAGCTCTTCGTCTTTACGGTGTCGGCCATGATGGCGGGCGTCGCGGGCGCGCTCTACGTGCCGCAGGTCGGCATCATCAATCCCGGCGAGTTCGCGCCGGCAAACTCGATCGAGGCGGTGGTCTGGGTCGCGGTCGGCGGGCGCGGCACGCTGGTCGGCGCGGTGATCGGCGGCATCGGCGTCAATCTCGGCAAGAGCTACTTCACCGGGGCCCTGCCCGAGATCTGGCTGTTCGCGCTCGGCGGGCTGTTCGTGGTCGTCACCCTGTTCATGCCGAAAGGGATTCTCGGACTGCTGTCCCGGTGGCGCCGCAAGAAGGCGCCCGCCGAAACCGAGGCGCGGACCGCCGCAGAAGCGGAGGAGCGGGCATGAACCATGACCTCCTCACCCGCACGGTCCTCTATCTCGACGGCATCAGCGTCTCGTTCGACGGGTTCAAGGCGCTGAACAACCTGTCCTTCGTGGTCGCGCCCGGGGAGATGCGCGCCATCATCGGCCCGAACGGCGCCGGCAAGACCACGATGATGGACGTTATCACCGGCAAGACCCGGCCCGACGCCGGCAGCGCCCTGTTCGCCGGGCACCATGACCTGACCCGGTTGGACGAGGCGTCGATCGCCCAGCTCGGCATCGGCCGGAAGTTCCAGCGCCCCACCGTCTTCGAGAGCCACACGGTGCGCGACAACATCGTCCTCTCGCTCGCAGGCAAGCGCGGCGTGTTCGACACCCTGTTCGCCCGGGCCAGCGAGGACGAGGCGGAGAAGATCGACCGGGTGCTCGACACGATCCGCCTCTCGGACCGCGCCGGCACGCTGGCAGCCGAGCTCAGCCACGGCCAGAAGCAGTGGCTCGAGATCGGCATGCTGCTGGCCCAGGATCCGTCGCTGCTGCTGGTCGACGAACCGGTGGCCGGCATGACCGACGCGGAGACGGTTCAGACCGCCACGCTGCTCAGGGAGATCGCCCGCGACCACTCGGTCGTCGTGATCGAACACGATATGTCCTTCGTGCGCGATCTCGACGTGATGGTCACGGTGCTGCACGAGGGCTCGGTGCTCGCCGAGGGATCGCTCGACCGGGTCAGCGCGAACGAGCGCGTGATCGACGTGTATCTCGGGCGGTGAGGGACGGGGCATGCTGAAGATCAAGGATCTCACCCTGCACTACGGCGCCGCCCAGATTCTGTGGGGCATCGATCTCGAGGCCGAGGTCGGAAAGGTGACCTGCGTTTTGGGGCGCAACGGCGTCGGCAAGACCAGCCTGCTGCGCGGCGTGGTTGGCCACCACCCGGTGAGCGGCGGCACGCTGACCTGGAAGGGCGGCGATCTGGCGGCCCTCCCCTCCTTCGAGCGTGCGCGGGCCGGCATCGCCTACGTGCCCCAGGGCCGCGAGATCTTTCCGCTGCTCACCGTGCGCGAGAACCTGCAGACGGGATACGCCTGCCTGCCCGCGCGGGAGCGCAAGGTGCCGGACGAGATCTTCGAGCTGTTCCCCGTGCTCAAATCGATGCTCGACCGGCGCGGCGGCGACCTCTCCGGCGGCCAGCAGCAGCAGTTGGCCATCGCCCGGGCGCTGGTCACCAAGCCGTCGCTGCTGATCCTGGACGAGCCGACCGAAGGCATCCAGCCATCGATCATCAAGGATATCGGCCGCGCCATCGAGATCCTGCGGGACCGCGGCGAGATGGCGATCCTGCTCGTGGAACAGTACCTGGATTTCGCCAAGGCGCTGGCCGACGAGGTCTCCGTGATGAACCGGGGCCGCGTGGTCTTCAAGGGTCCGCCCCGGGGTCCGGACGCGGGCGAGATCGACCGGCTGATGGGCCTCGCCTAGCCCTGCCCGTCGGCGTTCTGCCTGCGAATTGAGCACGATATTGCTCGAAATATCGCCGCCCGTGCGGTGCCGAACCCTCCGCAACGCCGCCGAACCGCGGCTCCGGGCCGGTTTCGGATCTGGTCTCCATTTTGCAGCGCAGCATACCAGCCCCGCCTCGCGGTCCCCCGGGTCTTGCCCTGCGGAACCGCGACGCCGGGCGTCGACGCGCCGGTCCCGCCGGCGCTCAGGGGGACTCGAAAGGAGAACACTTCATGGGCTTCACGCGTAACACCTTCGCCTCGGCCGCGCTCGGCGCGGTGATGGCCGTCGGCGCCGCATCGATCGGCGCAACGCCGGCCAAGGCGGTCGATTGGATCATGGCGTCCGGCTATCCGGAGAGCAACTTTCACACCCAGAACATCATGGAGTTCATCGAGGATGTGAAAGAGAGCACGAGCATCAACATCGAGCTCAGCCCGAACGACACGCTGATCAAGCTCGACGCGATCAAGACCGCCCTGCAGCGCGGCCAGATCCCCATCGGCGAGATCCGGCTCGGCGTCTACGGCAACGAGGACCCGATGTACATCCTGGCCGGTCTGCCGTTCATCGCGGCGACCTATTCCGAGGCCTGGATGCTCAAGGACATCCAGAAGGGCTATTTCGACGAGATCTTCGCCGAGCAGGGCCTGAAGATCCTCTACTACACGCCGTGGCCGGGTCAGGGCTTCTACACCAAGTTCCCGGTGACCTCGGTCGAGGACTTCTCGGGCAAGAAGCTGCGGATCTATTCCACCGCGACCCAGCAGATGGGCGAGATGCTGGGCTTCGACGCGACCATCCTGCCGTTCGCCGAGATCCCGCAGGCCTTCTCGACGGGGCTGATCGAGGCGCTGTTCACCAGCCCGCAGACCGGCATCGACATCCAGGCCTGGGACAACACTTCCGACTTCACCTATGCCGGCGCGATCTTCTCGAAGAACGCGGTGGTCGTCGGACAGAGCTACTTCGACGCCCTGTCGCCGGAGGATCAGGCCGGCCTGCTCGCCGCCGCCGAAGCGGCCGAGCTGCGGGGCTGGGAGATGAGCGCCGCCACCACCGCCGCCCAGATCAAGACCCTTCAGGAAAACGGCATGACCACCGCCACCGCCCCGGCGCCGGTCATCGAGAAGATGAAGGAGATCGGCGGCGCCATGATGGAGACGTGGCGCAAGGACGCGAGCCCGGAGGCGCAGGCCGTGCTCGACCGCTATCTCGCGCTGCAGTGACCGCCGGGCGATGAGCCCGCGGCCGGCCGGGCACGTTCCGGCCGGCCGCCTTCCCCACCCCGGACCCACCTTCGTTCAGACAAGGTCGACGCCATGCTCATCCGGACCGTGCTGGACCGGCTCTTCCTGTGGAGCGGTTATCTTTCCGCACTCTTTCTCGTCGGCATCGCGGTGACGATCATCGCCCAGGTGGTCGGGCGGTTCTTTCCGAAGCTCGTTCTCGTGGACTCGACCGAGACCGCCGGTTTCTGCCTTGCCGCATCGACCTTCTTCGGCCTCGCCTACACCTTCAAGCAGGGCGCCCATATCCGGGTGACGCTGCTGACGCGGCTCGCGACCGGACTGCTCGACCGGCTGATCCACCTCTGGAGCATGGCCGTCTTCGCCGTGGTCATGGGCCTGATGACCTGGTGGTCCTTCGACTACGTCTATTTCTCCTTCGTCTTCGACGACATCAGCCCGGGCCTGTTGGCGATCCCCTTCTGGATCCCACGCTCCGGCATGGCGTTGGGCTCCCTGGTGCTGCTGATCGCGCTGCTCGACGAGTTCGTCCGCGTCGCCGCCGGGCTGGTGCCCAGCTATGTCGAGAATGACGAGAGCCAGCAGCCCGAGCGTGTGGAGGACCACATCTGATGGACGCGGGACTGATCGCGACGATCGTATTCTTCCTGATGCTGGCGCTGCTCGCGACCGGCGTCTGGGTGGCGCCGACCCTGATCGCGGTCGGCTTCGTGACGCTGCATTTCTTCTCGCCCGCCCCGGCGGGCTCGCTGCTCGCCAGCAACGTGTGGGACGCGAGCTGGAACTGGGCGCTGACGGCACTGCCGCTGTTCGTCTGGATGGGCGAGATCCTGTTCCGGACCCGGCTGTCCTCGGACATGTTCAACGGCCTCGCGCCCTGGCTGTCGCGGCTTCCCGGAGGCCTCCTGCACGTGAACATCGTCGGCTGCGGCGTGATGGCGGCGGTCGCCGGGTCCAGTGCCGTGACCTGCGCCACCGTCGGCCGGATGAGCATGCCGGAGCTGAAGAAGCGTGGGTACGACGAGAACCTGGCCATCGGCACCCTGGCGGGGTCCGGCACCCTGGGACTGCTGATCCCGCCGTCGATCATGCTGATCGTCTACGGCGTGGTCGCCCAGGTCTCGATCTCCCGGCTGTTCATCGCGGGGATCGTGCCGGGCGTCATGATCATCCTCATCTTCATGGCCTACGTAGCGCTGCGGGCCAAGCTCAACCCGGCGCTCGCCCCGAAGCAGGACACCGGGCTCAGCTTCGTCCAGAAGCTCTACGCCTCGCGCTATCTGTTCCCCGTCATCGCCCTTATGTTCGTGGTGCTCGGATCGATCTACGGCGGTTTCGCGACCCCGACCGAGGCCGCGACCATCGGCGTTCTGGGCGCGCTCGTCCTGGCGGCGGCAACCGGCTCTCTCTCCTGGTCCTCGTTCATGGAAAGCCTTATGGGCGCGGTGCGGACCTCCTGCATGATCGCCTTCATCCTGGCGGGGGCCGCGTTCCTGTCGATCGCCATGGGCTTCACGGGCGTGCCGCGGGTGCTGGCCGGCTATGTCGATGCCTGGAACCTGTCGCCGGTCATGCTGATCGTGCTACTGACGGTGCTCTACATCTTCCTCGGCTGCTTCCTCGACGGCGTGTCGATGATGGTGCTCACCGCCGCCGTGGTCCTGCCGATGGTGGACAAGGCCGGGATCGACCTGCTGTGGTTCGGCATCTTCACCGTGATCGTGGTGGAGATGGCGCAGATCACGCCGCCGGTCGGCTTCAACCTGTTCGTGCTACAGGGGATGACGGGACGGGACATCCTGAAGGTCACGCGATCGGCCGCCCCGTTCTTCTTCCTGATGCTCCTGGGGATCGCCATTATCACCGCCTTCCCCCAGATCGTGCTCGCCCCGGTCCAATTCATGATCGAGTAGCCGAAACGCGAAGAGGCCCGCGTGATGGCGGCCTCCCCGTCGTGACTGTCCAGGCCGATCAGTTGGTCGGCGTCGGGGTCATCAGCATCCTGTCGGAGTTGTCCGTGTAAGCGGCCTCGTCGTAGGCGGTAGAGGAGTCGAGCTGGTCCTGCGAGTACGGAACCGCCACGAAGACGTCACCGTCGCCGTCGCGATACAGGCCGACTTCCTTGAAGGCCATCGCCACGGGCTTCTCGCCGAGGCCCAGGAAGCCGCCGACATCGATCACCATGGCGTCGATCTTGCCGTCGGCGGTCAGCAGAACCTCGCCCACTTCACCGATATGGTTGAAGTTGGTGTCATAGGCCCAGGCGCCGTTGAGGGTCTCGGCCTCGAGCTTCTCGGCACTCATCTTGGTCTTGCCGTCCATGAAGGCCGCCCGGTTGTCTTCCGGGGACCTGGCCGTGGTGGTGGCCTCCTTGTCGACCTCGGCGACCGTCGAGCCCGCCGGCACGTTCTTCGCCGTGGACCTCATGGTCGAGCCGTCGCGCTCCTCGCGCTCGAAGCCGGCGGCGTCCTCAAGCTCCTGCTTGGAAACCTTGCTGACCAGGATGAAGCCCTCGCCGTCCGGCTCCTTCTCCAGGCTCAGACGATCGAAGTCCACGGCCACGTCCTTCTCGCCCATGCCGAGGAACCCGCCGACGCCGATGATCACGGCCTTGATCGAGCCGTCCTGGCCGATCAGGGCGTCATCGATCTCGCCGACGCGCTCCGCGTCGTCAGCGGTGGAGGTGTAGACCGAACGGCCCATCAGGTTCGAGGCCAGGTACCCGTTGGTCGCCTCGGAGTCGAGGGTGCCGTAGTTCTGCATGGTCATCGTGCTGCGCATCTCGTCGGCGGCGGCGTCGGAAGTCGACGCGACCATCGCCGGTCCAGCCATCAGCGCAACCAGCGCCGTCGTGGCGAGCATTTTCTTGAGCATGTTCTCATCCCTCACAGACTTGGGTGACACGGCGTGTCGCCGCATGCCCCTGCAACGGGAGAGACCCGACGGAAGTTCCGGAAATTGTGATGTGACAGTAGCGGCAGTGACGGAGGATGGGGCGCCGCCCGCTATCCGGCCTCCGGAAACTCCGGCAGGCCTTCCAGCCGGCGCCAGTGCCGGGCGATCTCGTCCCGTCGGGCGATCCAGATCCCACCCTTGGCGGCGATATGGGCGAGGACCTGCTCGAGCCCGGCGATGCGGCCGGGCCGGCCGATGATCCGCAGGTGCAGGCCGATCGTCATCATCTTCGGCGCCGCACGGCCCTCCTGCCACAGCCAGTCGATCGCATCGATGCAGTAGCGTGCGAAGTCGCCGGCGAAATGAAACCCGCCGGCGCGCTGGAACCGCATGTCGTTGGTGTCGAAGGCGTAGGGCAGCACCACATGCGGGCGCCCGTCGACCTCGACCGTGAACGGCAGGTCGTCGCCGTAGTGGTCGCTGTCGTAGAGAAAGCCGCCCTCCTCCACCAGCAGCCGCCGGGTATTGGCGCTCGGCGCCGAGCGGGTATGCCAGCCGACCGGCCGGACTCCGGCGGCTGCCCGGATCTCCTCCACACAGCGTGCGATCACGCGCCGCTCGTGATCCTCGGGCATGTTGGCGTGTCGCTCCCAGCGCCAGGAGTGGCAGGCGATCTCGTGACCGCGCTCGACCGCGTCCTGCGCCAGCCACGGCGAGAGCGTCAGCGCCCGGGCGCAGCAGTTCATCTGCGCGACCGCACCGTACCGGTCGAACAGCTCCATGATCCGCCAGTAGCCGGCTCGCGTGCCGTAGTCGAAATGGGTGTCCTTGGCGTGGTCGACGCTGCCCTCGACCTCCTCGACGATCTCGTAGACCGCCTCGTTCCGCTCGTCCCCGAGGCCGACCGACAGTTCGGCCCCCTCCTCCACATTGACCACGAAGGAGACCGCCAGCCGCGCGTCCCCCGGCCAGCGGGGATCGGGCGGCGTGCCCCCATATCCCTTTAGATCGCGGGGCAGACCGGTCATCCCAGCGGCTCCCCGAGCAGCCGCGCCATGCGTCGCGCCGCGGCGGGCACGGGCTCGATCACCGGCACCGGGGACACCGCGACCAGATTTCGGGCGGCATCGGCGAGCGGTCCGCCGCCGACGATGACCGCCTCCGCCCCGAGCGTGTCGACGGCCCGGGCCATCAGCGCCCGCAACGCCGCATCCAGCCGGATCGGATCGCCCATGACCGCATGGGGGTCCTCCTCGATCCCGACGACGCCGAGGCACGCCCCCATGTGGCCGTAGCCGGACACGAGCTCCATGATCTGCTCCGAGAGACCGGGCGTGGTGGCCAGGATCGCAAACCGGCCGTGCCCCGCGGCCTCTGCCATCGCCGCCTCTGCGATGCCGACGACCGGCACCGGCAGACGGTCCGCCAGGGCCGCGCGGGCCGGATCGAGAAAGGCCGAGACGATCACCCCCCGACCGGGGTCGAGCCCAGCGTCGAACAGCGCGAGCGTCGTCCGCGATGCGTAGATCAGGCCGGGGGGATCGACGATGATCGGCGGCGCGTCGGGGTTGGTCGCCTCCCGAACGGTCCAGCCGTTTCCGAGCGTCTCGCGGGCGATCGCGGCCATCCGCGCGGTCGCCGCCTCGGTCGCATTCGGATTGAAGAGCAGGATCTCCCGTTGCGCTGTCAGCTCAGGTCTCCAGAAAGAGGGCCGGCAGCGGCCCGTTGCGGACAGAGATGGTCTGGGTAGGCGATCCGAACGCGGCGCCGGATGAAACGCTTCGACCGGCTGACCCCGTCAACGCTAGTGCATGGCGGACTGGTCGGCCAAGCCAGAACCGCGCCTTGGCTAGCAAATGCATTCGACCCGCCGGTTGATCGCCGCAAGTCTGACCTGACCGATAGACCGAGTATGCACAGGATCAAAGCCAGGACCGTCAGACGTCGGCTGTAGAGCACTTCAGAGCAGCGCCGTCGGCGCCAGATACTCGGCAAGGTGACGGGCGGATACGTGCAACTTTCAACATACCCGAAGCAACGACCTCATCCCCCCAGGAAAGCCTAGTCTGGCTGTCCGCTCGGTCGTGCGCAGACCAAGTACGCTGGTAGTCATTTGGATTCGTTTATTCGAGCAAATGACCTAAGATTAATCACTAGGCAAGTCGTAGGCTGCTTCATCGGCGAGTGGGCGGGCGGAACGCATGGCGAGGAAAGAGCCATCGACGGTGCTTATCGAGCCGCTGGAAGACCTGTCGGCGACCGACCCCAGAATCCGCGAGATGCTTGACTATTGGCGCGCCCGGAGCCCCTGTCAGGTTCCGGCGAGAGCCGATCTGGATCCTCTGCTCGATATCCCTCATCTGGCGCCGGATCTGTTCATGGTCGATGTGATCAGCGGTGGTGCTGACTTCGTCGTCCGATTGGTCGGCACGCGCCTAGTCGAGCGCTACGGGCGGGACACGACAGGCATGTCGATCCTGGAGCTGAGCTCGGGCACCTACCTCGAGGCGATCCTGGCCTTGATGAGGGCCTGCCTCCAGAGACGACGGCCGATCTACTCGGTGACGGACTACCTCCACCCTGAGAAGTCGCACCTGACGGTCGAACGGCTGATCGTGCCGCTACGGCATCATGGGCCGGAGGTGGAGATCCTGTTGGTGCTGCAACTGTTTCACGCCCCCTCTGAGACCAAACCGGATCTTCACAGCGACGTCCTCGCCGACGTTGCCCAAGAAACCACCACGGCAAAGTTCCGCGCCTTCGTTCTCTAGGCGTCCCTGAGAAGCACGTCAGTCAATCGGTCTTGGTGGTCGGCAAGCCGTTCTTCTCAACCGCTCTCCTCGGTCTCGAAAAGTAAACATTCCCGACAATGCTGATCCAACGGTAGGTTTGGGAAGGTTACGTTAAACAGTTATTAGTGATTTTTTGACACAACTGCCGACCAATGGTGCAGAGGAGACGCTCCCATGGTCGGCTTTCATCCCACACGGAAAATAAGTGCGCGATTGGCTATGGCCATGGCGATAAGTGTCGTTGCAGCGGTCGGCGTCACGACCGCGGCGAATCTCTGGTCGACGTCCTCGATGACCGATCAAGCCTTGGAGCAGAAGCTGTCCAGTCTTCGGGCGCAGCTTTCGGACGCGATCGCTGCAGAAGCCAGGCGTGCCCTCTCCATGGCAACCAGCGTCTCCGAGAACACTGTCGTCCAGGAGACCTTCGCCGATCGCGATCGCGATCGCTTGGCGGCGTTCTTCGTACCCTCTTTCGAGAAGATGAAGAACGAGCACGGTGCCCGGCAGTTTCAGTTCCATCTAGCACCTGCGACGTCGTTCCTGAGGGTTCACAGGCCCGAGAAATTCGGCGACGACCTCTCCTCGTTCAGACATACCGTCGTCGAGGTCAACAACACGGGACAGTCGATTTCCGGGCTCGAGCGCGGGGTCGCCGGCCTCGGAATGCGTGGCGTGGTGCCCGTGATGCATGACGGATCGCAGGTCGGCTCCGTCGAATTCGGATTGTCTTTCGGACAGCCATTCTTCGACAACTTCGGCCAGAACGCGGATGCGAAAGCGGCCCTGTACATCATGCGCGACAGCGGCTTCGAGAAGTTCGCAAGCACCTTTCCTGAGCAAGTCTTCTTCGATCTCGGGCAGATGGAAGAGACGTTCGAGACGCTCCAGGCTCGGGTGCTGCCGGCGATCGATGTGGCGGGCATTCAACATGCGGTCACCTTGCTGCCGATCTCGGACTTCGCGGGTCAGACAATCGGTGTTGCCGCGGTTGGTTTTGATCGAACGAAGATCGACACCGCTTTGGCGAACGGACAGTTGCTGTCGCTGGTGATCGGTGTTCTGGTTCTGTTCGCGGCGCTCATCTTCGCAAGCCTCATGAACCGGTCGATCGTCAATCCCCTGGTCTCGATGACCGGGACGATGCGTGCCCTGGCCGACGGACAGCTTCACATCGACATCCCGGCGCGCGATCGCGCCGACGAGATCGGCGCGATGGCCGCAGCGGTTCAGGTGTTCAAAGATAACGCGATCCGCAATAAAGAACTCGAAGCCGATGCCGAAGCCCAGAAGCAGAAATCAGAGGAAGACAAGCGCCGAGCAATGCAGGAGTTGGCTGACAGCTTCGAAGCGACGATCGGCCAAATCGTGGATGGGGTGTCAACTGCATCGGGCGAGTTGCAGTCGACGGCGGAACGCATGAACTCGATCGCGCGGCAGACCGGTGAGCGGTCCGCCACCGTCGCCGCGGCAGCCGAAGAAGCGAATACGAATGTACAGACCGTTGCCGCAGCGGCGGAGGAACTCGGCAGTTCGATATCCGAGATCAGCCGACAGGTCTCCGACTCCAGCAAGATGGCGCGCTCGGCTGTCGAGCGGGCCGATACCACGCAGAGGGGTGTGGAGGAGCTGGTCGCCGCGTCGGAAAACATCGGCGCAGTCATCGAACTCATCACCCAGATTGCTCAGCAAACCAACCTGCTGGCTTTGAACGCGACCATCGAGGCGGCGCGTGCCGGTGACGCCGGCAAGGGCTTCGCGGTCGTTGCGAGTGAAGTGAAGAGCCTGGCGGAACAGACCAGCAAAGCGACCGACGAGATCGCCGCTCAGATCTCGAATATGCAGAAGCAGACGGGGGATTCCGCGTCGGCAATCAGAGAGATCGCGAAACTCATCGCGGAGATGGACGGCACCGCATCGGCGATCTCAAGCGCGGTCGAGGAGCAGAGCGCATCGACTCAGGAGATCGCGCAGAATGTTGAGCAGGCATCGCGAGGCACGGGAGAAGTGACCACCAACATCGCGGCCGTCAGCGACGCGACCGGGCAGGCGGGAGAATCCGCCGACCATGTGCTGGCCGCATCCAAGGAGCTGTCGCAGAGCTCGGCGAGACTTCAATCTGAGATGCGCAACTTCCTGACGCGGATCAGAGCCGCCTGACGATCGGTCGCATTCCCGGTTGCGCTCGCCTTTCGTGCAATCGATGGGATGCAGGACGCCAGGGCGGCAAGCGCTTCAGTCGCTCGGCATCGTTCACCTCGCGCTGAGCCTGAGGCGGGCGGGCCCTGGAATTGACCGCCCGTCTCACGACACTAGATCCGGTCAAAGCCGGCGGATCCGGGTGTCTTTATGAAGAAGATGAAAGAGCGGCCGCCGGTTGAAGCGGTCAGAAGCAGCGCCGAGTTCAGGGGCTGGTATTGGCCGGTCGTCGAATTGCACCGCTTCTGCGATCGTCTCGGCATCCCGAAAGCCGGCCGAAAAGCGGACCTGCGGTCGCGGGTCGAACGGGCCCTCGAAGGGGATTTCAGCAAGCCGCGTCCGGCCCCGGCTCGCAAATCCGATTTCGATTGGTCGAATGAGGCACTGGAGCCGCATACGATCCTCACCCAGGAGGTTTCATTCGGCCCCAACTTCCGTCGGTTTTTCAAAGAAAACATCGGGAAACGGTTCGTCTGTCACTCCGATTTCATGGAGTGGGTCAGATCCAACCCTGGAAAAACCCTGCAAGACGCGGTCGACGTATGGCAGCTGATGGAAAAACGCAAAGATGACCCGGGCTTCCGCCGTGAAATCGCCTCATGCAACAATTTCTTACAGTACCTGCGCGATTTCCGGGATGCCAACCCGACTCTATCTCACTATGACTCGAAAAAGTGCTGGAGTATCAAGAGTCGACTTCCCGCGAACAATGGCACTGTAATTTATGAGGGCGCTGATTTGGATTTTATAGAGTGAATGCCAAAATAAAAATATTTTACATTTTTATTTTCTTCATACTTTTCGCACGCTGATTTTCTAGTTGTCTTGACGTATCCTGCGTCACGAGTTCCGAACACAAACCACATCCATACTCCAAGAGCGCCCGCCATCCGGTTGCGTCATGACCAGAGGGTCATGCCCCGCGACCGGGAAGTCTTTGGTCCCAAGAGGACGGAACAACAGGGCTCGTGAAGCGGCTCGTTCAGTTACGGCCGGGAATTTCGGAGAACAGTACCGACGACAGCAGCCTTTCAATCGGGGCGAAGTCATCGGTCAGCACGATCTCGGTCTCGCCGATATCCTCTCGCGGAATCTGCCGCCAGGTCCGACGAAGACCGAAGGCAGACGGCATGGTCCGATCGTCGGCCGGGCGGAAAGCGGCCACGATCAGGTAGGTCCGCCGCAGGTCTTCCCCGGCATCGCCGGGCGTCACCTCGTCCCAGATCTCGACCACCGGGAAATCCAGCGCCAGGGTGTTCGCGAGGGCCGCCACGAATCTCGGCGCCACTCGCCTATCGACCGCATTCACCACGTAGAACCCGTCCGGCTTCAGGCGACGGGCGACCTCGGCATGGAATTCCAGCGAGACGAGGTGCGACGGAATCGAGATATCGTGGAACGCGTCGCCGAAAATCACGTCGAAGGCCGGTTCGGGCGGCAGCGACTGCAGCAGCGCCCGGGCATCCCGGTGGACGATCTCGATCTTCGGGTCGTCGGCGGTCAGCCACATGTGATCGGCCGCGGCCCGCGTCACCGCCGGGTCGATCTCGGCGACGGTCATGCGGGCGCCGTCGACGGTAGCCGCCCAGCTGCGCGGAAGCGTGTAACCGCCGCCGCCGATGAAGAAGGCGTGAAACCGCGTGTCCGGACGGTCCAGCGGGAAGCGCCGTCGGGCGTATTCGTCGACGAAGTGGATATAGGGGCTGAAGAGCAGGCTCGGGTCGTCCCGATCGTTGATCGAATGCACCAGGTTGTCGAGCGCCATCAGGGCGCTCGGCCGGCCGACGACCGGAGCGAAGTCGTCGATCTGAATGCAGAAGTAGTCGCTCTCGACCGTACACCGGGCCGCGAAGGCTCCGCGGACCCCGCCGACCGTCGCCAGCACGCCCGTCGAGGCGACCAGGGCCACGACGATGACCGCCCCGCCCCGCTGACCGGAGAGCAGCGCGCAGACAGCGGCGAGCAGCGCGTAGACACCGGCCACGGCGATCAGAGTCCCGCTTGATCCGATCCACGAGATGAAGACGAACCCGGCCAAGAGGGTCCCGGCGATGCTGCCGAAGGTCCCGACGGCGAACATCTGCCCGAGAACCGCGCCGACGCGGCCGGGGTCGCTGTCGACCGCGAGCTTGGTCACGATCGGCGCGACGATCCCGACGAAAAGGCTCGGCAGCAGAAACAGGGTCGTCGTCAGAACGATCACAACCGTGACCTGACCGAGCCCGCTGGAGACGAGCGCCAGGGACAGGTCGCTCAGGGCAACCAGAGCGAGGAGCGTCGTGACGCTGGCCAAGGCCAGAGAGATCGCCAGACGCCGCAGGCCGAGGGGCCGATCCACCGTGGCGGAGGCCAGCCGGCCACCGATCCAATGGCCGACGGACAGGCCGGCCAGCACAACGGCGATGATCGCGGTCCAGGTATAGAGCGACATCCCGACATAGGGTGCGATCAGCCGGCCGGCGACGATCTCGACGATCAGGCCGCCGGCCGAACTCGTGAACAGGACAAGCGCAAGGAAGCCGGACCTCATCGTGCCGCCGCCGGCCCGGCTCAGCCGAACATGTCCGTGGTGATGCCGGCGTACCAGCCGATGCTCTCTTCATAGGTCTGCTTGCGCAGGGCAGCATCCTCGCCAGTCTTGCTGATGAAGCTCGATGTCGAGGCGATTTTCTCCTCGGTTGCCTCGTAGGCGGCGCCCACCTTCACACCGTCATCGGTGTCGATCAGCGACCAGCAGGTATTGGTGAACTTCGCCGGGAACACCTTCGACCCGGTCAGCGCGCCGCGGATGGCATTGGCGGCCACTTTGGCTTGACTGTTCGCCGCGAAACCCGACTTCGGCATGTCGCCCTGATGCGCCGCGTCTCCGAGCACGTAGATGTTCTCGTCGGCACGGCTCTGCATGGTCGCCGGCACGATCGGCGCCCAGCCGCCGTCGTTGGTCAGCCCTGCGATATCGGCGATACGCCCGGCCTTCATCGCCGGGATCACGTTGACCACGTCGGCCTTGGTGGTCTCGCCGCCCACAACCACCTCCATGGCCTCCGGACGGACTTCCTCCAGCGGACCCGTGAACCCTGCATCGAGCCAAGTGACCATGCCCGGGTAGTGCCGCTCCCAACCTTCCTGGAAGAGTCCCTGTTTAGAGAACTTCTCCTTCGGATCGAAAATGAGGATCTTGGCCGTGGGGTTCTTCTCCTTGAGAACATGGGCGACCATCGACACACGCTCGTAGGGGCCGGGCGGGCACCGGAACGGGTTCGGCGGGGCGACCATGACGAACACGCCCCCCTCGCGCATACCCTCGACCTGCGCCTTCAGCAACTCGGTCTGCGAGCCGGCCTTGTAGGCGTGCGGCATCCGGTTCTGGGCTGAGAGATCCCAACCCGGCACCGAGCCGTCGACGAAATCGATACCGGGCGAGAGCACCAGACGGTCGTAGGGCACGGCGCCGCCGCCCGCGAGCGCCACAGTTTTCTTGTCACGGTCGACTCCGACAGCCCAATCGTGAACGACGTTGATACCGTACTCGCTCGCCAGTTTTCCGTAGCTGTGGCCAAGCGAGTCCATGGTCCTGAACCCGCCGAGATACAGGTTGGAGAAGAAGCAGGTGTAGTAGGTCCGGGTCGGCTCGATCAGGGTGACGTGGACCGCTCCCTTGCTGTCCTTGGCGAGGTATCGGGCCACGGTGGCGCCGCCGGCACCGCCGCCGACGACCACGACGCGGGGAGTGCCGTGACCGGCGCCCATGATCATCGGAGCGGCGGCGACCGCGGCGCTCACGGCGGCCCCCTTGAGGATGGTTCTTCTGCTCATAGACATGGCATTCTCTCCCTCTTTGCGGCCCCTTTATTGCTCGTCGAGGCCTTCGAAATACGCTGCCAGACCGGCAATCTCGTCGTCCGAGAGCCGACCGGCGATCATCCGCATGACCGGGTGGGGCCGGACCTCTGTCTTGTAGGCGTGCATCGCGATCACGAAGTCGTCGCGTGGCCATCCCGTAATCGACGGAATGCCCTCGGCGGCGCCGCTTGTCTGGTGGCAGGTCACGCATTCGCCCGAGAGGTACTCGCCATAGTCGGGATCGCCTACGATCGCCAGGATGGTCGGATCGAAATCATGGTCGGTGGCCGCCATCGTCGGGGCCGACTCGGGAATGTCGCTCGGCCGGTCGGAGAACCGGCGCAGATACGCGATCACGTCGGCGCGATCCTCTTGGACCGCCATTCCCTGGAAGTTCATTCTGGTCCGCGACACCAGACTCTTCGGGTTCTCGAGATAGGCATCGAGCATCTCGGCCGACCAGACCAGCCCGTCGGCTCCCGCGCGCACAAGGCCCTCGGAATACCTGAAACCGTCGACCGTCCCGGCCTTGCGGCCGAAGACGCCGTTCAGATGCGGACCAACCGCGTTGCGGGCGCTCTTGCCGACCCGATGACAGCTCACGCAGGCCCGGAACAGTGTCTCGCCCCTGGCGGCGTCGCCGATCGGAGCCGACTGCGACCTCGCATCAGGCGCGGCGACCGACAGCACAGCCACCAGACCGATGCCGAACATGCTGCGGGCCGCCATCCTGAACATCGCCGTCGCTCCGTTCTATTCGGGCATGGCCCGCAGGTAGGCGATAATGGCGTCGACGTCCTCGTCCTTCTTCAGACCGGCGAACGCCATCTTGGTGCGTTTGATCACATCCCTCGGCTTGGCGAGAAACTCGCCCAGGGTCTCCTCGTTCCAGACCAGACCGTCCTCGCCGGCCTTCACCATGTCGGCTGAGTACTTGGTGAATCCATCCGCCGTCCCGGCCGTGCGACCGAAGATATCGTTCAGGTGCGGGCCGATCTTGTGCCGCGCGCCGTCGCCTACGGCATGGCAGGCCTGGCATTTCCTGAAGACCGACTTGCCGGCCGCCACGAGCTCGGGGTCCGGCGCCGCCGCGGCGGCGACCTGGGTCGCAGCACCCTCCGCCGGCTCGTCGGCCTGCGTCGCCACCGCCTTCTCGGCCGTCGCCGCGCCGGTCCGGACCTTCGAGGTCGGATCGTCCGGCGTCACGTCGAGGACGCGCGCCCGGCCCGTGATCTCCACGCTCGGCTTGCAGTCGGTCATGCAGGGCTCGCGCTTCGCCCAGACGGCGGTTTCCGCCCGGTCGTCGGGGAAGAAGCCGTCCGCGTTCGGCATCACGACCTCGGTGAAGTTGTCGCGGCTCAGCTCGAACTCGTCGTCGACCAGGTCGTTAAGGTAGAGGATGTAGGCGGTGAGGGCGTAAGTCTCGTCGTCGGTCAGCGACTGGGCGTCGCCGAACGGCATCGCCCGGTGCACGTAGTCCCACACCGTCGAGAGATAGGGCCAGTAGGACCCCACCGTCTTCACCGGCCTGGCGCTGGCCAACGTATCCTGACCGCCGGCAAGGACCGGCCACCGGCCGACGGCCTCGCCGAAATCACCGTGGCACACCGCGCAGCGCTCGGCATAGACCTCTTCGCCGTCGAACACGTTGCCGGAACCCTCGGGAAGACCGGCGCCGTCGGGACGGACATCGATGTCCCAGGCGGCCACCTCCTCCGGCGTGGCCGGTCGGCCGAGCCCCAGACCATCGGCGAGCGCCGCGGTCGAGAAGACGGATAGCAGGGCGGCGGCCGCCGCGATTTTAAGAGATCTCGACATTCTCGGCCTCCCCGTTGGCGCGGACATGCCAGGTCTGGATGCCGTTGTTGTGGTAGATCGAATTCTCGCCGCGCACCGCGCGCAGCTCGTTCTTGGTCGGCTGGACATAGCCGGTGCTGTCGACCGCGCGGGACTGCAGCAGCAGCGGGCTGCCATCCCACTCGAAATCGAAGTAGAAGCGGTGGATCGACTTGTCCCAGGACGGACCGTCGATCCGCGCCTGGTGCCAGTTCCGGCCGCCGTCGAGGGTGACGTGGACCTCCTTGATGGTACCGCGGCCGGACCACGCCACACCGGTGAGGACCGTCGGGCCCTTGCCGTGCAGGATCGGCGCCTGCGGGCTCGGGTTGGTAATGACCGACTTGGCGTCCATCTCCCAGGTGAACCGGCGGGCCTTACCGTCGGCGAAGAGGTCGGTGTATTTCGACGTCTCCTCGCGGTGGTGCCATGGCATGTCGCCGACCTCGATCCGGCGCAGCCACTTGATCCACATGTTGCCTTCCCAGCCCGGCACGACGAGGCGCACGGGATAGCCCTGCTCTGGGCGCAGGGCCTCGCCGTTCATCGCGAAGGCGACGAGGCAGTCGTCCAGAGCCTTCTCGATCGGTATCGACCGGGTCATCGCGGCGGCGTCCGCGCCCTCGGGCAGGATCCACTTTCCGTTCGTCTTCACCCCCGCCTCGGCGAGGATCGCCTTCAGCGGCACACCGGTGTAGAGGACGTTGTGGATCATGCCGTGGGTGAACTGGCACCCGTTGAGTTGGGCGCCGCGCCATTCCATGCCGCTGTTCGCGGCGCATTCCAGGAAGTAGGCCCGGTTCACCCGGGGGAAGCGCTTCAGGTCGTCGAGGGTGAACACAAGCTCCCTGTCGACGAGCCCGTTGATCATGAGCCGGTACTTGGCCGGATCGACTTCCGCGATGCCGCCGTGATGGCGTTCGAAGCAGAGGCCGTTCGGGGTGATGACGCCATCGAGTTCGTGCAGCGGCGTGAAATTCACCGAGCTCACCGGGTCCGCGGTAAGCCACTCCACATTGCGCCGCCGGACATGATTCTCGAAGGGGGACGGTACGCCGTAGGGGCGCGCGTCAACTCCCTCTCCAAGCTGATTGGCCCAGGGCTGAACCTCCAGGATCGCCGGATCCCCCGACGCCAGCGCCGGCCCGGCGGCCATCGCTCCGCCGGCGATCAGACCGCCCTTGAGAAAGTTTCTGCGGGATGTGCGTGTTGTCTCGGTCATCTCCACTCTCCGGTTCCGACGGTCATCCCACCGTCTTGACGGCGGTGTTCGGGGCGATATCGATGGTGCCCTTGCGGGCAACGTACTTCTCGACGAGGTCGTAGATCGGCGGACCTTCCGTATCCTCGTTCACCGATGCCCAGCCGGAGACCACGTAGGTCTTGACGGGATCAATGGCCTCGCCGGTTCTCAGCAGGGTCATGTCGGTGATGCGGGAGCCGATCGGCTTGGAGATGTCGATCGTGTAGCCCATGCCCCCGACCCGGACCATGTCGCCGCCCTGCTGGTAGTAGGGGTCCGGGTTGAACAGGTTGTCGGCGACGTCCTCCAGGATGGTGTGGAGCAGTTCGCCGGTCATCTCGCTGCGATAGGCGTTGGGATAGGTCATGGCCGTCGCCGCGTGGATGTCCTCGCGGGTGATCGGATCGCCCGGCAGCAGGCTCGGGCCCCAGCGGAAGCCGGGAGAGAGCGCGATATCGGCCTTCCGCTCCTCGAGCAGCGCCTGGCAGATCAGGTCGTCCCAGGTGCCGTTGAAGTTTCCGCGGCGGTAGAGCAGGGAGTCGGTCGTGCCGATCACCTCCTCCAACTCCGCCTTGAACGGCGCGCGCTGGGCGTCGACGAGCGCGGTCATCTCCGGGTCCGGCGCGATCACATCGGAGAACACCGGGATCAGACGGTAGTTGAACCCCTTGACGCCACCGTCCCGAACGTCGAGGTCGAGGCGGGAGACGAATTTCGAATGGGAGCCCGATGCGACGACCAGCGTGTTGCCGACCTGCACCGGCTCGGGCAGGGCGTCATGGGTGTGGCCGGCGAGGATGACGTCGATCCCGTCGATCTGGCTGGCCATCTTGCGGTCGACGTCGAAGCCGTTGTGGGAGAGCAGCACCACGAGGTCCGCCCCGTCGGCCCGCACCTCGTCGACGACCTGGCGCATCCGTTCCTCGCGGATGCCGAAGGACAGGTTCGGGAACATCCAGCGCGGGTTGGCTATCGGCAGATAGGGGAAGGCCTGGCCGATCACCGCGATCTTCACGCCGCCGCGCTCGAACATGGCGTGGCTGTCATAGGCGGGCTCGTCCCACTCGTTGTCGAAGATGTTGGCGCCGAGGAACGGGAACGGCAGGCCGTCGACGATCTCGGTGACCCGCTCGATCCCGTAGGTGAACTCCCAATGGGACGTCATCGCGTCCGGTGCCATGGCGTTCATGATGTCGACCATGTCCTGGCCCCGGGTCCGCAGCGCGGTCAGAGAGCCCTGCCAGGTGTCGCCGCCGTCGAGAAAGAGCGCGTCCGGCCGGTCGGCCCGGATCGCCTTGAGCACGGTCGCCACCCGGTCCATCCCGCCGAGCCGCCCATACTCCCGGGCCAGGGCGACGAAATCCTCGGACGACAAGGCGTAGGCCTCCGGCGAGCCGGGCTTGATCCCGTACGCCGAGAGGAACGCCTCGCCGGAGATGTGCGGCGGCTTTCCCGCAACCTCACCGACGCCCAGATTGACCGACGGCTCGCGGAACCACACCGGCTTGAGCTGGGCATGGCAGTCCGTGAAATGAATCAACGTGACGTTGCCGGTCGTCTCGAAGTCCAGCAGCTGCTCCTGGGTCAGGCGCTGCTGGGCTGCGAGCTGCGCCCAGTTTCCGAACCCGCTGGCCCCGACGATCGCCGACGTGGCGAAAGCGGCCTGCATGAAATCGCGGCGCGACAGCATGATCTCATCAACTCCGTTTGGCGGCCCAGATCCGGGCGCAGTGTTCCTGTCGCCGTGCAGGCACGACGTTCGCGGAAACCGATGAACCGAATAGTCGTGCCGGCGCCCGGGCGTCGCCGGGCGCCGGATCGCGTCAGTTCCTGAGCGACGGCGTCTCCACCGACAGCCCCTGCCCGCGCGAGGCGAGGTAGAGCTCGAGGGCGGTGAACTCGTCGGAGCCCCGCTTGTAGGGGGTGGCCCGGATGTTATCCATGCAGCCCTTGAACCGGCGATGGATCGAGCCCATTCCCTGCCACTTCAGGCGATAGACTGGGAAGCCGTTGATCTGGCCCTGGCTGAGATGGTCGGCGCGGATCATGTTGCCGTAGTTGTTCTCGTGACAGTGGGCGCAGGCCATGTCGAGCTGCCCGACACGGGTGTAGTAGAGTTCCTTGCCCTTCTCGAACCACGGGGCCGCCTTGCCGTCGGTCTTTACCACCACCGGCATACCTCGGGATTGCAGGCCGATATAGGCCGTCATCGCCAGCATCTCCTGGCTCTCCCATTTCCAGGGCTTCGCCTTCTGATGCTCCTCGCGGGACCAGTTGATGTGATCCTCGAGCGTGAACAGCGTGTCCTTGCCGTCATGCCATCGCGGCATCGTCGCGCGGAGCCCCTTCATGCTTTCGGAGGCGTCGCCATGGCAGTCGGCGCAGGACTTGCCCGCCTCGCCATCCGCCGTTTCCCAGAGATCCTCGCCGTATTCCGCGAAGATCATCGCTGGGTTCTCGAAATCGTCGGTCTGGAGCGCCTGGGTTTCCGAGCTGCGGAACCGCCAGCCAGAAAGGATCTCAGGCAGCGGCGAGTCGTCAGGCGCGTCGAGCTTGGTGACGAAGTCCTGGCCGTCGATCACCAGCTCCGCCTGCTCGTCGGCCGTCGCCTGGCCGATGGAGAGCGCCACCACCGCGGCGGCCCCGAAGGCGATCATTCTGTTCATCGTGGTCCTCCCTAGCCCGTCGTTGCGGGTCCGGCCGCTTATGCGACCTCGATTTTTTTCTCGATGTCGTAGACGGACCCGTCGTCGTCGGTCCATTCGAAGCGCATGGTCCCGGACTCGGCCAGCTTCACCGAGAACTCGATGTAGGGGTTCGCCGAGATCGCCGGCTCCAGATCCATCGAGAAGGCCGTCTCGCCGTTATAGGTCGCAACGAACTTGTTGATGATCTTCCGCGGAATCAGCTCGCCGGTCTTGCGGTCCTTGCGTTGGCCCGACTCCATAGGGTGGCTGATGAGGGTCTTGATCGTGACGGCTTCGCCGGCAGTCGCCTTGCCGGGCACCTTCACGCGAGGTTTGATCTTAGCCATCGTTTCTCTCCCTTGTCCTCAGCCGCCGCAGCCGCCGATTGTCACCTTGACTTCGCGGCGGGCCATCTTCGTCGACCCGTCGGCCATCTTCGCGACAGCCACCACGTCCTGGGTCTGCGCAAGACGGATGCGGGTCGAGGCGCGGCTTTCGGCGCTCATGGCGGTGAAGTGGAACGTGCCGACACCCGGGTTCGGGTTTCCGGCGGCCAGGATCATGATCGACGTGGCGCCGGCGGCGGCCACCTCGATGGGAACCGTGTTGCCGTTCTCCGCGATCTCGGGGGCGCCCAGTTCGACACCTCCGGTCTCGGGCATGCCGCCGGCGAACTCCTTGATCGCCGCCTCGACCTTGGCCTCGTCCGCGTGAGCCGGCATTCGGATCAGGCCGGCGGCGGCCAGTCCGGCCGCGAGCGCGAACAGGTCACGCCTGGTCATCTGCATCGGGTTTCCTCCATCTAGAGCGTTCTTGGTTCGGTCGCGACGGTCTGCGCGTCGCGTCTCAGTCTTCCTTCAGGGTCATCAGATAGGCGACCACGTCCTCGACCTGTTGGGCGGTGAGGATCGTCTTGCCTGCGAACTTGTCGGCAACGCGGTTCATGCCCGTGTCGCGGTAGAAGGCCGGCATGATGGTGTCTTCGTAGAGGGCGGCCTTCGAGTTGACGACGATCGCCCGCAGTTCAGCTTCGGACCAACGCCCGGCGACGCCGTCCAGCGGCGGCCCCACCTCGCCGTGATACGGCTGGTCGGCGAGGTCGCCGTTGACGTGACACGCCAGACAGTTGCCGAGCTTGCGGCCCATGAACCACTTGCGGCCCTCAACCGGGTCGCCGGGCTGCCCCGTGAGGGACTGGGACAGAGCGCCATCGACGATCGTCACATCGCCCGGCTTGACCATCTGCGCCGAAGCGGCGGACAGGCCCATCAGCAGCGCGAGCGCAGTAGCGGCTACCAGCTTCATCCCGAATTTCCTCCCTTGTCGCTGCCCGCTCTGCGTCGGGCGTTATGGCAAGCATGAGCCCGATCGTCACAAGAACGCAACAACAAATTCAGATTTATGAATTCGTGATCGCATCGGGCGGGCCGGACCGCCTGAGTGAAGACGCCCATCATTGAGCCTTGGACTGCTCCATGAACCGCCGGGCGTGATACTTCTGGAAGTGCTCGTCCCCCGCGTAGCCCTTCTCGCGAACCCAGGCGAACATGTTGAGCGTGGTCCACTTCCCGAAAGCGCCCGGCATCGTCGCCACGGAGGCCGCGGCCGCCGAGTCGGCCTCCGGAACGTCCTCGGGCATGAACAGAATGGTCGGCGTGAAGACCACGCCCCAGCGCTTGGCCATCTCCTTCTCCGGCAGCGCGGTGCCGTCGAGGTCGGTGACCTCCTCGTCGCCGAACAGGTTGTACTGGACGACCACGAAGTTCTCTCTGATGAACTCGACCACCTCGGGGTCGGACAACGGTCCTTCATGGAGCTGGCGGCAGTAGATGCAACCGCGCTGCTCGAAGATCATGGCCAGACGTTTGCCCTGATCCTTGGCGTCGGCGATGTCCTCGGCGACATCCTTGAAGGTGACGGCGAACCATTCCTTTTTGTGGAGACCGTCCTCGCCGACCTCCGCATGGGCGGCCGCGGTCATCATCACGGCGGCGAGCACTCCCAGAATAACGCGAATCATTTTCCTTCTCCTCATCCGAGGGCCCCAAAGGCCGGGAACGTGTCGAGCATCCATTGAGCGATGACGCCGACGGTGTTGGTCGCGATCAGCAGGGCGAATACGACGAGCGTGGCGCCGATCCCCTTCTCGATCGCGCCCAGATAGCGCCTGATTCTCCGCATCCAGCGGGTGAAGGGACCGAAGAAAAGGGCGGCGATCACAAACGGCAGCGTCATGCCGACCCCATAGGCCAGCAACAGAAGCGCGCCCTGCCCCACCGTCTCGGTCGCGCCGGCGCTGAACAGGATCACCGCCAGGATCGGTCCGACGCAGGGCGTCCACCCGAACGCGAAGGCGAGCCCCACCAGGTAGGCACCGAACAGTCCCGCCGGCGCGGCCACGTCGGCGCGCGCCTGGCGGTACAGCAGGGGAATCTTGAGAATGCCAAGGAAATGCAGCCCCATGAGGCCGATCACAGCGGCGGCGAGGTAGCGCAGCACATCGAAGTGCTCGCGAACCTGCTGGCCGAACACCGATGCGCTGGCGCCGAGACCGACGAAGATGGTCACCACGCCGGCCGAGAACAGGACGGCGGACAGGACCACGCGCCAGCGCACGCCTCCCGTCGTCTCCGTCTCGCCGGGCATGTCCGCCATCGACACCCCGGCCATGTAGCAGAGGTAGAACGGCACGATCGGCAGAATGCAGGGGGTCAGGAACGAGGCGAGGCCGGCCGCGAACGCTCCGCCAATCCCGATATCGAAGCCCATGTACCCTTCCCCGTCAGCGCGTTTCTCACCCGGTTCGACCGTTCTTGCGGCGAACACATTCTCACATTAGAATTTGTTTTTATGTTCCATCGCACGCTCCGACAAAGCAAGTCCCTGTTGTTCGGCACGCTGATCCTGCTGCTGCCGGCGCTCGTTTTCGGGATGCGCTCGGCCGCGGCGGACACGGAACTGCTGATGGTCGAGCAGACCGCCTGCGAGTGGTGCGAGGCCTGGAACACCGAAATCGGCGGGGTCTATGCCCGCACCGAAGAGGGCAGACGCGCGCCGTTGCGGCGCCAGGACCTCTTCGGCACCTGGCCGGACGACATCGCACTCAAGGGTCAGGTCCACTTCACCCCCACCTTCATCCTGCTGCGAGACGGGCGTGAGGTTGGACGGATCGAAGGGTATCCGGGCGAGCACTTCTTCTGGCCGATGCTGGCCCAATTGCTGAACAGAACGTCGCGCGACGACGCGACGTCGAAGGGAGATGGATCATGAAAATGCTGATCGCGGGCTTCGCCCTGCTGGCCGCCGCGTTTGCGCTGACGGCGCCCCATTCCGCACGAGCCCAGAACGCCGAAGCCCTGGTCTCTCTCGACTCACTGAAGCCCGAGGTCGCCCTTGAGTTGGCCCAGGAGGCGCTGCAGATATGCCGCGAAGCCGGCTATCAGGTCGCCATCGCCGTCGTCGACCGGTCGGGCCTGACGCAGGTGATGCTCCGCGATCGATTTGCCGGCGCGCACACGGTCGACACCGCGGTCCGCAAGGCGTGGACGGCGGTCAGCTTTCGGACCTCGACACTGGAACTCAACACTCTGGTCGCCGAGAGCCCGGTCATGGCCGGCCTTCCGGACATCACCAACGCGCTTGTCCTGGGCGGCGGCGTGCCGATCACCGCGGCCGGCACACTGGTCGGCGGAATCGGGATCTCAGGGGCGCCCGGCGCCGATCTCGACGACGAATGCGCACGCCAGGCTATTGAAAAGGTCCAGGACTTCCTAGATTTTTAGGGACTTTGGCCATGGAGTGACCCAATGCCCCTCCCCGTTCTCGATGACAGCGTCTCCGACGCCGATATCGACGTGATGATCGAGAATGCGACCCGCGCGACCGAGTTCATGAAGGCGCTCGCCCATGAAGGGCGCCTCATGATCCTCTGCCGTCTGGCCACCGGCGAGAAGTCGGTCACCGAATTGGAGGAACTGCTGGCGTCACGTCAGGCCGCCGTCTCCCAGCAGCTTGCCCGCCTCCGCCTGGAGGGCCTCGTCAATCACCGGCGCGAGGGCAAGACGATCTACTACAGCCTCAAGGACGAACGCGCGATCCGGATGCTGGAGCTGCTCTACGACATGTTCTGCAAGGACGAGGCCCAAGAGACGGCCTGACGCGGCCTCTCGCAGCCGGCTCTCGGGGCGGCGCCACGGGTCTCCTTTTCGGCGGTCCGGGACACGGCCGCTCGGATCGATCGCCGGCATCGACAACACAGCCACCCTCGGCCAGACTTCCAGGATGTTTGAACTATCAGACGCGGCATGGGTCACGCTCATCGGGTTTGCCGGCGGCACCGTTCTGGGTCTGGCGGCGCGGCTCGCGCGGTTCTGTACCCTCGGCGCGATCGAGGATGCGCTCTACGGCGGGACCCGCGAGCGCCTGCTGATGTGGCCCCTGGCTTTGGGCGTCGCGATCGCCGCCACCTTCACCCTGGCGGCCCTCGACCAGGCGGCTATCGAGACCAGCGTCTACCTGCGCTTCGAAGCCAGTATCGCCGCATCCGTGATCGGCGGGTTGATGTTCGGGGTCGGGATGGCCATCGCCGGCAACTGCGGGTTCGGCGCTCTTGTGCGCGTCGGCGGGGGGGATTTCCGGTCCGCCATGATCGTCGTGGCCATCGGGATCACCGCCTATATGACAGCCGTCGGCCCGCTGTCCCAGCTTCGGCTGTGGCTTTTCCCCCGCGTCACCGGCGCGTCGCTCGAAGACAGCGGAATCGCTTTCTGGGTGCAGGGCACCACCGGCATCCCGCCGCTTGCAACGGCCCTGCTGATCGCCGCGGCCCTACTTGCCTGCGCCGTCTCAAACCGGCGGTTTCTGCGGAACCGGTCGGCCGTCTTCTGGTCGGTGATGGTCGGCCTGGCGATCACGTCCGCCTGGTGGGGGACGACCTATATCGCGCGCCAGTCCTTCGACCCCATTCCGGTCGAGTCACACACCTTCACCATGCCGCTCGGCGAGACGATCCTCCAGGCCATGACCGCGACGCGCGTCGAAGGCGGTTTCTCGATCGGCTCCGTCCTGGGCGTTCTCTTCGGCGCTTTCGTCGGCGCCGCGACGAAACGTCAGTTCCGGTGGGAGGCCTGCGACGATCCGGGCGAGCTCCGCCGTCAGCTGACAGGTGCCATGCTGATGGGCAGCGGCGGCGTCATCGCGCTCGGCTGCTCCGTCGGTCAGGCCATGTCGGCCATGTCGGTCCTGGCGATCAGCGCCCCCATCACGGCTCTCTCGATCCTGATCGGCGCGATCCTCGGTCTCCGGTATCTCGTGGAGGGTCGGCGAAGTCTGGGCCGGCTGATAACCCCCGTCCTGCGCGCGCCGAAAGCCATCAGACAGATTCTCGGATTCTGACGGGAGACCGGATCAGTCCGGATAGCTCACCGTGCGCACCGGAAGCCGATATACACGACAGCGGTATCGGCCGGTTTCGAGGCCACGGCGGTGCGCGCCATTTGCCGCGCCCCGTACCACCACGAGCCGCCCCGGGTGATCTTGCGGTCGCCATCCTCGCCGTCGACCCATTCCCAGACATTGGCACCCATGTCGTACAGGCCGTTGACCCCGGCCGCCGTGGTGCCGACGGGCGCAGGACCGATGCCGCGCGTCAGGACCGCCGAATAGTCGATCGCCGGCCCCGGGCCGCACTCATCGAGACAGTTCGCCCCCCTCGGGCTCTCACCGGTCGGGTAGGGGTAGACCGTCCCGGTCTCGAACGGGGCCGGCGGATCGGCGCGCCGCTCCGTATAGGCGGCTTCCATCCATTCGGCGTCGCTCGGCAGGCGCTTGCCGCGCCAGGCGCAATAGGCCTGGGCCTCGGCATAGGTGACATGCACGGCGGGTTCGTCATCCCGGGCCGGCCGGCCGAACGGCGTCTCCCAGGTCCAGCCGGGCTTCCGCACCCAGCCGGCTTCGTAGACCTCGCCGCCGCCGGCGCGCTCGGCCGCCGTGACGGTCTTGGTCGCCGCCACGAACTCCCGGAACGCGCCGATTGAGACTTCGGTCCGGTCGATCTCGAACCCGCCGACCGGTTGCACGTCTCCGGCGAGAGCCGACGGCGCCGTGAAGAGCGCGAACGCGACGATGGGGAGCAGTTTCATGGGGATCCGCCTCTGTCTGACAGGTCGAGACATGGCGCGCGGCAGGGCAGGGTCAACCGCATCCCGCAGTCACCGCCGCGAGGCCGGCTTCCTGCCCCGGCGGAGGATCGAAGCGGTTTCGGAGACCCTTGAGGCACACTAGGCTGAGGATGGAGAACGGTTGCCGAGTCACGTTGCGACCCGCCGGGGATGAAGCCATGTCGACGCATCCGAGCCTGGTCGGGGCCGAGGACTTTCTGAAACGCGCCCAAAGCGACGCGGTGCGTGACGTCCTGGCCTACTGGATATCGATTCATCCGGGCGACCGGCTCCCCGCACGGGCGGATTTCGATCCGCTGGACATCCCGAAATCCCTGCCCAGCCTGGTTCTGACCGACGTAGAGCGAAACCCCTACCGGTTCCGTGTGAGGCTGATGGGCATGGGTGTGGTCGACGCCATCGGGCGCGATTTCACCGGATCCTATCTCGACGAGGTCTGGCCGAACGCCGAGGACCAGCTTCTCATCCGCCATCGGATCGAGGTCGTGGAGACCGGCCTGCCCAGCTATCGCTACGGGCGGTCGCCCACCCAGTTCCGCTTGGATTTCGCAGCGCTCGAGCGCGTCTTCATTCCCTTCGCGGCGAGCGGGCGGGACGTCGATGTCATCCTGAGCGCGGTCACCTATCTGCAGCCCCCGTCCGAGTGAGCAACCCGGTTCCCCGCGGCACGGGACGATCGGCGTCGGATCGCAACGGTTAACACTTCCGAAATATCTTCGAATTTAGGCTATTTGTTCGAAGCTGGTAGTGAGCATCCGATATGGTCGAGTACGACCGTCTTTCCCGCGAGGAACTGGTCGAGCGCCTCAAGGCGCTGGAGAATGGTGTCTCAGATCGGACGCAGCTTCCCAATCCCCGATCCGTCTCCGAGGAGCAGTACCGGACCCTCTTCGACAACATGGTGGAGGAGGTTCATTTCTGGAAGCTGGTCCGGGACGACGCCGGCCATATACAGACCTGGCGACTGGTCGACCTGAACCCGGCGGGCGAACGGTCATGGGGGATGGCCCGCGCGAGTGTCGTGGGAAAGACCGCGGACGAGATCTTCACCACGGCCACCGAACACTTCATGCCGATCGTCACCCGCATCTTCGAGACGGGACAGCCGTATTCCTGGGAGACGTACTTTCAGGACATCGATCAGCATATGCGCATGACGAGTGTTCCGTTCGGTGAGTATTTCTTCACGACAGGGTTCGACGTCACCGAGCTGAAGAAGAATTCGGCGCGGCAGGAAAAGCTCAGCCTGATGGCCCGGATGGCGACGGAGGCGTCCGAGATCGGCGTCTGGGAGCTCGATCTGGACACGGGGCGCCTGACCTGGAACCCGCAGATGTCGCAGATCTTCGGGACGGAACCGAAGAGTCTCAGCCATACGGCATCGGACTGGTCCGATCGCCTGCACCCGGACGACCGTGACGAGATGGTCGCCAAACTGCAGACCTGCATCGAGACGGGAGAGAAGTTCGTCGGAAATTTCCGGATCGTCACCCCCTCCGGCGAGACGCGGGTCATCAAGGCGCGCTCCGAGATCCTGAAGAGCGAGAGCTCCGGAACGCCGGTTCTGATTGGAACCAATATCGATATCACCGCGCAGGAAGATCTGATCAACGAGCTTCAGGTGTCCAAGGAGCTGGCCAACGCCTCGAACGCGGCCAAGTCAGAATTCCTGGCCAGCATGAGCCATGAGCTCAGAACGCCGCTGAACGCCGTGATCGGCTACAGCGAACTGCTGAAGCTGATGGCGGCAGACCGGCTGACCGAGAAGGACCGGGAATACCTGGACGACATCCTGGAGAGCGGTCAGCACCTCCTCTCGCTGATCAACGACGTACTCGATCTGTCACAGATCGAGGCCGGTAGCGTCGAGATCGATGAGGAAGAGATCAGCATCGCCGACATCTTCGACCATGTCGAAACCTTCATCCTGCCGCTCGCCAGCAGAAAGGGCCTCTCGATCGAGCGGCAGCCGATGCCGCCATGCCTGCCCCGCGTCTGCTCGGATCGTATGCGGCTGAGCCAGATCCTGATCAACCTCCTCTCAAACGCCATCAAATACTCCCCCGACGGCGGCCGGATCACCCTGGCGGCCGAGATTCCGTCGAGACACCGCATCCGGCTATCGGTGACCGACGCCGGTTGCGGAATCGCCCCGGACGATCAGAGCGTCATCTTCGACCCGTTCACTCGGCTGCATAACGATTCCATGACGCCCGCAGAAGGGGTCGGTATCGGCCTCGCGGTCTCCAAGAAGCTCGCGGATCGTCTGGGCGGTGTGATCGGCGTCGACAGCGACGTCGGCTCGGGCAGCACGTTCTGGCTGGACTTCCCCTGCGAGCCCGGCGGAACGACACGCGACGAGAGCTGCGGAAAGACAAGCCGCCCGCTCATGCCTGCGGACCCCGCCTAGACGTATCGTTCCCGTCAGCAAGTTTCCTTCGCCGCCGGCCGCCCGGCATCTGGCAAGCGGGCCTGTTGAGGCCCCGCGCGACCCACGCCGCAAACGGTCCTCAGTCGACAGTCCTCAGTCGGTGGCAGCGCTCGGCTCCGGCGGCGGTTTCAAATCGCCAATGGTGGTGTCGGGCGCGGCCATCGCCAGGTACCGGGCATAATCAGCCGGCTCGTCGACGTCCCAGAGCGTGTCCACCGTCCGCCAACCGTCCTGCGGCAATCGCGCGGTGACGTCCGAGAGCGCATGGGCAGTCGACCAGCGGACGTCCGCGAACAGATCGGGCGGCGGTGGCACAGCGGCACCGACCAGCCAAAAGCCACCATCCTCGCTCGGCCCGAAGACCAGCCTGTCGTCGCGAAGGGCAGCGAAGGCGCGGGCAATGTGCTTCGGCGCGGCCCCGGGGATATCGCTCCCCATCAGCACGACTGGCGCGGAGCCAGAGGCCCGGGTCAGCATCCGCATCATGCGCTCGCCGAGATCACCGTCCCCTTGCGGAAACGACGGGAGGCCGCCGGCCCAGGAGGGCGGCTCGCCATCCGGCCCCGGTGCCGCCGTGTCGGGTGCCACGGCAAGGCACCCGACCCATTGCGGATCTGCAGATGCGAGCGCCACGGCCCGGGCGAGGCAGGATCGGTGCACCGCCAGGGCTGTGGCGGCACCAATACTCTCGGCCAGTCGGGTTTTCACCGTGCCCAGGATCGGCGCGCGGGTGAAGACAACCAGGGTGGGAGCCTCGAACGGGATCATCATCGGGAACGCGCCCCACCTTCGTAAAATCTGGAAATACGGTCGGGCTCCATGCCCAGCCGGAACAATGCAAGACAGGCGAGGTTGCGCAGCGGTCGGCGCAACCAGCCGTCACGCCGATAACGGTCGGCCGACGTGACCGCGTCGAAATCCAAGGCGACCAGACGGTGCCGGCCGATCCGGTCGGCAAGCGCCACATCTTCCATCAGGCGCCAGTCCGGATAACCGCCGACCTTCCGGTAGAAGTCGACCGCCAGCAACAGACCCTGGTCGCCATAGGGCAGGCCGAAGCGACGGGACCGCCATCCGGCCGACGCCGCGATGCGCTGCGCCCAAGGCGACGGATCGTCGAAGACCAGACGCCCATACCCGGCCCGGTCCCGGTTGGTCGGGTCGGAGGCGAATGCGGCGGCCACCGCCCCCCAGTCGGGTCCGAGCACCGTGTCGGCGTGTAACGCCAGCAGCCATTCGCCGCGGCTGGCGGCAACCGCCGCCCTCAACTGCGGCCCCCGCCCCGCCACGGACTGCACGATCTCGGCACCCGCGGCCCGCGCGACGGAGACGGTGGCGTCGCTGGACCCGCAGTCGGCGACCACGATCTGGATCGCCGAGAAGTGTCCCGCACCTCCGGCCACGGCGGCCAGACAGGCCGGCAGCCTCGTCGCGGCGTTGCGGGTCGGTATCACGACCGAGAGAGCGGGGGCGACCAACGTCTTGTCTCGGCATCCTGTTGGAGCGACCTTGTTTGCGCTCGTGTACCGGCATAGCCGGATACGCTGGCGCTTGGAAGAGTATTGAGGAAGGCAGCAGGTGGTCACGGATTTCCCGGTCCCCGACGGGTATCGAGTTCTGGAAAGCGATACGGTCCTGGCAGTCCTGGCCGGGAATTCGGAATTGACCGCAGTGCTGGGCGGCGCGCCGAGCGCCTGGTCTGCGCGCGAAGTCAGCGATGGCAACATGAACCGGGTCTTCCTGGTCGAGGGACCGTCCGGCGGGGTCGCTGCCAAGCAGGCGCTGCCCTGGATCCGGGTGGTCGAGGACTGGAAATTCCCGGTCTCGCGGATCGACTACGAGGTGGCCGCCCTTCGCCAAATGGCGACGTTTGCGCCGGGAAGGGTGCCGGAGGTCCTGGCCTACGAACCGGCGCTCGGCCTCGCCGTGTTGGAGCTTCTGGCACCGCATATCGTGCTGCGCGAGGGGTTGGTCGCCGGCAAGATCTACCCGAACCTGGCAGATCAGGCCGGCGACTTCCTGTCTTTCAGCCTGTATCGCGGATCCGACTTCGCCCTCGACACCGAGACCAAGAAGGCGCTCGTCGCCCGCTTCGCCGGGAACGCCCATCTTTGCGCCACGACAGAGGATGTCGTCTTCACCGGGCCGTATCACGCGGCGCCGCTCAACCGGTGGACCAGCCCGCAGCTCGACGACGACGTCCGCGCTCTGCGTGGCGACACCGACGCGAAGCTCGCCGCCGCCGAATTGAAGCGGCGATTTCGAACCGCGACGGAAAGCCTGATCCACGGCGACCTGCATACCGGGTCGTTCATGGTCACCGAAACCGATACCCGGGCGATCGATTTCGAGTGGGCGCTGTACGGGCCAATGGGGTTCGATGCCGGCGCGCTGATCGGCAACCTGCTGCTGGCCTGGATCAGTCAGGCCGGACACGCGGAAGAACGGGGCGAGGACCGGCGCCCGGTCACCGACTGGCTGGAACAGGCCATCCCGACGCTATGGGAGCGGTTCACCGCAGGCTTCCTGGACCTCGGCGAACGCGAGAACGAGGGCGGTCAGTTTCCGGCGGAGCTGTTCTCCGAGTCTGCGCCGATCAAAGGGGCGCTCCGCCGGTTTCTCGATCATGTCTGGCGCGACGCGGTCGGGTTCGCCGGGGCAAAGATGATCCGCCGCATCGTCGGCATCTCTCACGTTGCCGATTTCGAGGCGATCAACGACCCCGACTTGCGCGCCGGGAGGGAGCGGATCGCCTTGCGGCTGGCTCGGTCGATGATCGTCGAGCGCGACCTCTATCCGGACCCAGTCACACTGGTCCGCGCGGCGAGAGCGGTGATGCGCTAGGATACCCCGGTAGCGCTCATGAAATCAGCACGAGCAGCCAGCCCGTGATGCTGACAAGGCCCGGAAACTCTAGCCTCAGCCGGGGGTACGTTCGGGAGCACTCCACAATCCCAAGGACTCCCCTTATGACCGAGGGCGGCAAGGGGCTCACACCAGCGGCAATGATCGAGTCGGCTTAGCAAGCCCCGAACAGCAAGACGCCCGCCGGAGGGGCGGACGTTCTTGGTGTGTACGCGGGTTCGGCAAAGGTGGTTGCGGGGGCAGGATTTGAACCTGCGACCTTCAGGTTATGCGCCATCAGATACACAATTTCGGCCAACAACTTCCAACAAATAACAATATACTTTTCAACGGTTTAGAAGATTTCCGCTGTTGAAAATAGTTGGCGCTGATGGGCTAAATTTGCTAAGAAGTGTGCCCATACTGTGCCCAAACGCTTTCGGGCACACTTCAGGTCTCCGTCCTGACGGCGAGGTATTCATGGCCACCATCCAGAAACGCGAGCGCAAGAAGGGTACGGTCTATCGGGCCATCGTGCGCATCAAAGGCTTCCCCGAACAACAGAAGACCTTCAAGCGTTTGACCGACGCGAAGCTCTGGGTCCAGCAGACCGAGTCCGACATCCGCAAGGGCGAGTTTAAGAACGTCGTCAAAACGGCGGGCAAGAAGACACTCAAGGATGTGAGTGAGCGCTATCGTCGTGATGTGCTGCCACATAAGGCTGATACCACTCAGCGTATGGAAAATACTTTCCTAACGTACTGGGAGAACGCTCTCGGCGACTATGCCCTATCCTACATCGAACCCGAGACCATCAACGAGAAGCTGCGTGAGCTTGCCGCCGCCGGCGACGGCCGACGCAAGACCGTGGATGGGAACGGCAACGGCCAGGACAAGCCGGCACCGCCACCTGCCCCAAAGAGCCGCAAGACGCTGAAGCATTACCGCGACACACTGGCTTTGCTGTTCAAGCACGCAAAGGCCTGGGGCTGGACCGCCAGTGACCCGATGGAAGGCGTGACCCCGATTACGAAAATCAGGAACGAGCGCACGCGCTATCTCGATGACGATGAGCGCAAGGCGCTTCTAGAGGCCTGCAAGGCCAGCGACAATGCGCAGCTCTACCCGATCGTTGTGTTTGCGCTCTCGACCGGGGCTCGCAAGAACGAAGTCGTGTCGCTCACGCTCGATGATCTGGACCTGAAGCGGGGCAGCGCGGTCTTCCGCAATACCAAGAACGGTGACACCCGCGCCGTGCCGGTGGTCGGCCACCTGAAGGACGTGCTGGAGGATCAGGTCAAGACGACCAAGGCGCTCTACAAAGAGATGGAGCACAAGCCGCCGAAGCGGTGGCTGTTCCCGCGTGCCGACGGCCAATCACCCATCGACATCCGCAAGGCCTGGGAGAATGCCCGCGACGCTGCCGGGCTGGTGGACTTTCGCTTCCACGACCTGCGCCACAGCACCGCCAGCTACCTGGCCATGAACGGCGCCAGCCAGTTGGAGATTGCCGAAGTCCTCGGCCACCGGACCCTCCAGATGGTTCGACGCTATGCCCATCTATCCGAAAGCCACGTCAAAGGACTGGTCGAAAAGCTCGACGAAAAGTTCTTTTAGGCCGACCGCTCTCTCTAGCGGTCAATGGACTCGTGCACGTCCTTAGGCAACAGGTTCCTCGGCGCATGGCTAGGCGACGCCTTAACAACTAGGGCCGCGCCTTCCTCGATATTCTCTTATTAGCTGACCTGAGCCCCGAGTTTCATCCAGCTATTGGTAGAGCCCGGGCATCGATTGATGGCTTGTTGTTGATGGGATGGCAAGCAGGTGCAGGGCATGCCCTGCACCTGCTTGCG
>JAVKFT010000015.1:0-172387 GCA_040223655.1 Thalassobaculaceae bacterium
TCGTCGAGCGCCTGTGGTGCCGCCTCAAGGACTGGCGACGCATCGCCACCAGATACGACAAGCTCGCTCGAAACTTCCTCAGCTCCGCACTCATCGCCGCTATCGTCACCTATTGGATCAATTGAGTCCGGACCCTAGCGCCCGGCATTCGCCCGCGCCACCCCCTCGGCGACCCGGCTCTGCACCTCCGCGGCCAGCGCTTTGCGGGACCCGGCGGTCTCGAGGCTGAGGGGCTGGTGGAACTCGATGACGACGGTGAGCTGGCCGAGCGCCGCGACGGTGAAGAGGTGCGGGACCAGCGCCATGTCGCCGTACCAGGCGAAGAACGGCCGCAGACCGCGGCCGAGCGGCACGCCGTTCAGCCGGGTATAGGCGATCGACACCGGCTGGACCGTCAGCGGCCGGTCGCCGGGCCGGCGCTCCGCCACGGAGAAGAACGCGCTCTTGAACGGCAGCACCCGCGTACCGTCGCCGCTTGTGCCTTCGGGAAACAGGATGAGGTTGTCCCCGTGCTCGAGCCGGCGCGAGATGTCGTCACTGTGCGCGCTTACGGCGGAGCGGCGGCGCGCGACGAAGACCGTGCGCTGCAGCTTGGCCAGAAGCCCGAAGAACGGCCACCCCGCCACCTCCGACTTGGCGATGAAGCTGCCGGGCAACACGGCACCGAGGGCGGTGATGTCGAGATAGGAGACGTGGTTGGCCGCGAACAGCACCGGACGCTCCCGGACCCGGCGGCCGCGCACGACCACGTTGATGCCGAGGATGCGGGCGCAGAGCCGGTGGTAGATCCGCGGGAGCCGCTCCGCCAGCGGCAGCCGCAGCAGCAGCGCAACCGCCTGGACCGGGATCAGCAGCAGCGTGAGCCCGACATACCCCGCCAGGCGGATCGCCGCGCGGGTCTCGGACCGGATCATGCCGCCGCCGAGCGACAGCAGGCGGCGCTCCTCGGCTTCATCCACATAGACCGGATTGATCCGGCGCATGGAGGTCGACCCGGACACCGCCTGCGACATCGTCATCCGCCCCGCGCTTCCCGTTCGTAGTGCTTGTAATATTTCTCGGTCACCGCATTGGTCTGAACGATGACGCATACGTCGGTGGTGTTGAACTGCGGATCGACCACCGCGCCGTCGCCCACGAAACCGCCGAGCCGCAGGTAACCCTTGATCAGCGGCGGCAGGGCGGCCAGCGCCCGCTTGCCGTCGATCTGGTCGGCCGGCATCCGGTTCATGTCCACATGCAGATGGTCGAGCGCCCGGACCCGCAGCGGCTCCGGCGCCAGGTGGTTGTGATAGAGGTAGCTGAGATGGCCGGCCAGGGTGTCCGGATCGGTGCCGGGCAGCGAGGCGCAGCCGAACATCAGCGTGATGTCGTGCTTGAAGACGTAGGCCGCGATGCCGCGCCATAGAAGCTGCATGGTCGGCCGGTTGCGATGCTCGAGATCGACGCAGGATCGGCCGAGCTCCATGGTCTCGCCCGCGAAGGCGAGGATCTTGGAGATGTCGTACTCCCCGGCGGTGTAGAAGCCGCCATGGGCGTCGGCCCGGGTCTTGCGGATCAGCCGGTAGGTCCCGACCACGGCCTCCACACCCTCGCCCTTGCCGTGGTCGAGCACCAGGAGGTGATCGGCAATCGGGTCGTAGGCATCGAAATCGCGGCGCAGACTCGCCATGGCGCCGATCGGCTTGGCCGCCCGCTCCTCGTAGAAGACCTGGTAGCGCAGCGCCTGCGACGCGTCGATCTCGTCGGGATCGCGGGCCAGACGCACTTCCAGATCGCCGGATCTGATCGCCGGAAAGCCGGCCTCCGGGTCGGGCATCGGGATGGTCGGGCGTTCGCTCGTATCGCTCATAAGCCGCTATCTGCCACCGCGACGATGGTGCTGCGAAGATGTCGCTGCGAGGCCATTGGCCGGCCCGTCGATAACCGGCCGGCCGGGTCGCGCGACCGTACCGTCGCATCCGCGGCGGGACAAGCGGCAATGAGCGCCGGTCGCGACCGTTCGATAACGGTTTAATCGGCTAGCATCTTAACCATAACCAGAGCATCCACCGGCGCCGGCCTGCCGGCGGCGTAGTAGCGGTCCCGCCGGGCCACGGTCTCATAGCCCCGCGACCGGTAGAGCGCTTCGGCCGGGGCGTTGTCGGCGGCCACGTCGAGCAGCACCCGCTCCGCGCCGGCCGCCGCCGCGACGGCTTCGAACCCCGCCAGCAGCGCGTCGCCCCATCCCGCCCGTCGGCGGCGTCCATCGACGGCGACGGCCAGCACCTCGGCGGTATCGGCGACGCACTGCCCGACCAGGAAGCCCGCCAGACCGACCCGCTCAGCGACCAGCGAGAGATTGGCCGGGCCGGTCAGCAGCCGCCGTACGGAGGCGGCACTCCACGGGTCGTCGAAGGAGGCGCGCTGCAACGCGGCAATCGCCTCGGCATCGGAAGGCTCCGCCGCCCGCAGACAGTCCGCCCGCCCGGCCCCCCTGTCCCTGGGCACGCTGTCCCTGGGCACACTCATGACGCCGACAGATTGACCGCCGGGGCCCGCAGGTAGAGGGGGCGCAGCGGCCCGTCCTCCCCGCGTGCCAGGCGGCGTTCGCCGATCGCCGCGACCGACCGGGCATCGGGTGCCGTGGGTCCGAGGCGGGCCGACACCGTCAGGCCGGCCTCCTGCGCCGCGGCCGCGAGGGCGGGCGCGCCGTCGCCGGCGAGGCGGACGGACGATCCCGGCGCTGCGCGGATCGCGTCGGCCGCCGTCAGGACCGCAGGGTAGCCCACCGGTCGGCCGGACGGCTCGAACCACTGCGCGTAGAGATCCCCCCGTTTGGTGTCGAGACCGACGAGCAGCGGCAGGCCGGACTCCGCGTCGCCGTCGGCCGGTTCGTCTCGAAAGGCTTCGTGGGCGATCGCCTCGAGCGAGGTCACCGGGACCGTGCGGGCGCCGACCGCCAGGGCCAGTCCGCGGGCGGCGGCCAGTCCGATTCGCAGCCCGGTGAAGCTTCCGGGGCCGACCGTCGCGGCGATGGCGGCGAGATCGGCGGCGTCGCATCCGGCCTCGGCCAGAACCCGGTCGACCAGCGGCATCAGCGCCTCGGCATGACCGCGGGCGAGGTCGATCCGGCCGTAGCCGCGCAGGTCTCCGGCCTCGACGACGGCGACGGAGCAGGCGCCGGCGGCGCAATCGAGGGCGAGCAGCACGCTCATCGTGCGAACCCGGTCGCGACCACACGGTTGCGGCGAAGCGGAGCATTTCGAAAAGTGGCTGCCATGGCGTATCTTAGTCCCATGAAATCAGGTGTTCGATCCATCGCGCTTGCGCTGGCCCTTCTCGGCCTCTCCGCCGCCCCGGCGGTGACGGCCATCGGTTTGTCGGGATCGGCGGCGACCGCCGCGGAATCCGCCGTGGTCTTCATGTATCACCGTTTCGGCGAAGCCGAGTACCCGAGCGCCAATATCCGTATCGACCAGTTCGAGGCCCAACTCGCCGAGCTGCGCAGCGGCGGCTACACCGTGCTGCCGGTGCCGGAGATCCTGGAGCGGATGCGGACCGGCGCCGATCTGCCAGACCGCACCGTCGCCCTCACCATCGACGATGCCTACGCCTCGGTCTACGCCGAGGCGTGGCCGCGGCTCAAGGAGGCGGGGTTTCCCTTCACCCTGTTCGTGGCGACCGATCCGATCGACCGGGCCAATCCCGGCTACATGACCTGGGACCAGATTCGCGAGCTGCGGGACGGCGGTGCCACGATCGGCAGCCAGACCGCATCCCACCCGCACCTGCCCGACCTGGATATCGACACGGTCAAGATCGAGCTCGACCGGTCGGCCGGGCGTCTGGAGGCCGAACTGGGAGAGCCGCCGACCCTGCTGGCCTATCCCTATGGCGAATACGGGCGGGCCATCGAGCGGATTGTCGCCGAGCGCGGCTATCTCGCCGCCTTCGGCCAGCATTCCGGAGTGGTCCATGCCACCAGCGACCGCTACGGCCTGCCCCGCTTCGCGCTGAACGAGACCTATGGCGGCATCGATAGGTTCCGCCTGACCGCCAACGCCCTGCCGCTGCCGGTACGCGACCGCGTGCCCGCAGACCTCATCGTGACCGCGAACAATCCGCCGCCCTTCGGCTTCACCGTCGCCTCGGAGATCGGCGACCCGAGCCGGATCGACTGCTATGCGTCGGGACAGGGCAGGACCCAGACGGAGGTTCTCGGCGACCGGGTCGAGGTTCGGCTGGCGCAGCCGTTTCCGGCCGGACGGGCGCGGGTGAACTGCACCATGCCGGGGCCCGAGGGCCGCTGGCGCTGGTACGGCATCCAGTTCTACATCCCGCGCTGAATCTGGGGTCGAGTCTCGAACCGGCCGCGGCACCGGCGGGCCGATCCGGCAGCGCTCAACTGTCGGGCAGCGGTTCCAGCGACTGCCAGGCGCCGCCGCGGCGGATCTCCGTCGCCCCGAGCCGGGCGCCGGCGAACGCCTCAAGGTCGTTCTGGGCCATGATCTCGACCAGCTCCTCGCCATAGACCGCGCCGCGCTCGCTGTAGCGGGTGAGCGTGCGGGCCAGAGCGGCCGACCCCGCCCCGTCGGCGCGGGCGGCGCGGAAACCGGCATAGGCGGGATGGGTGTTCAGATTGTGCATGTAGCCGCGCACGGAGTGGATGAGGCTGTCGAAGGCACGCACCGCGTGGGCGGCGTCCGGGGCGCCGGCCGGCGCGATGCCCTGCGACTTGTCCCAGGTCCACTGCCCGTACAGCGCGTTGCCCTCCATGGCGAACCGCGACCGGCCCCAGCCGCTTTCCACGATCGTCTGGGCCAGCGCCAGGGGAACCGGCACCGCGTCGATCCGGCGGAGAAGCTCCGCGCGGGCCCGGTCGTCGAGGAGCCGTTCATCGAGGGTCTGCCCGTCCTGGGCAGCTTCCGCGTCGATCACGCCATATCGCCGGGCCACCGAGATCAGCCAACGCCGGTCCGTCGCCCGCAGGGTCTCGCCCGCCTCGATCCGCTCCACCAGGGCCGCCACCCGGGTCCGCACGATGCCGATCTCGACGTTCACCCGCAGCACCAGCGGCAGCACGACGCGCAGGAACGCCCGCTTGCGGGGTCCAACCTGCTCGAGCCTGTCGAAACCCGTCGGCAGCGTGGTCAGGTAGAGGCGCGGCACGTCCTGATCGCCCGCGCGCACCGCCGCGAGGTCGAAGGAGGACCGCTCGTACAGCCGCAGCAGGGTGTCGGCGGATGCCACCGTGAACGCCCGGCCGCCGTCGGGCATCGGCGCCGGCGTGACCACGCGGACGGCCGGCGCCTCGGCGCGGGGCGGCATCGACCAGCGCGGCGGGCCGACGGTGAACGCCGACACCTGAAACGCACCGATCAGAAGCAGCCCGGCGATCAGGACGATCCGGGCCTTCGGTCCGGAGCGTCTGCCTCCGGACGATCTGTCTGCGGAACCCATGCGCTATCCCCGGGTCAATCGCGCCTTCCGGGAACCTATGTCCCTTGCACAGGCGCGACCGGCGCCTCAGTAGTATTCCGGCATGCCGCCGGCGGCGCGGACTTCGCGCACCTCGGGAATGTAGTGGCGGAGCATGTTCTCGATGCCCATCTTGAGGGTCGCCGTCGAGCTCGGGCAGCCGGCGCAGGCGCCCTGCATGGTCAGGGTGACCACGCCGTCCTCGTAGCCGTGGAAGACGATATCGCCGCCGTCCATGGACACGGCCGGCCGCACGCGGGTGTCGAGCAGTTCCTTGATCTGCGACACCACCTCTTCGTCTTCCGGACGCACCTCGGCCTCGGTCGCCTCGACGCCGCCCTCCGCGAGGATCGGCTTGCCGGCGACGAAATGCTCCATGATGACGCCGAGCACCGCCGGCTTCATCAGGTACCATTCCTTGTCGTCACGCTTGGAGACGCTGATAAACTCACCCGCCAGGAACACCGTGGTCACACCGTCGACCTCGAACAGCGCGGCGGCGAGGGGCGAGCCGGCAGCCGCTTCCTCCTCCGACTTGAACTCGGCGGTGCCGCTGGCCATAACGGTGCGTCCCGGCAGAAACTTCAGCGTCGCCGGATTCGGGGTCTCTTCGGTCTGAATGAACATTCGTCACATCTCCAATCGGGCGTCGCGCGACCGAACGGCCTGGCCGTTGGGCCGACGCCTTCGGTTGCCGCATAGTTGGGGCGCTGAGGAATGACGTCAAGACAGCCACCGGCCGACGACACCGATGCCGATCCCGCACCGGCGGTCTCCGTCGCCGAACCTAGGGAGGCGGGCGCGCCTTCATTCAACGCGCTGGGGCCGCGGAACGAAGAGGCCCGTCGCCTCGTCCGACCGCTCGACGACGACGACGACAGCGGCCTGCCGCCGATCGACCCCTCCGTCACCCCGCTCCAGTGGCTTCTGAAGGACTCGGCGGTCTACACCTCGCGCCAGTTCCTCGCCCGCGATCTCGGACGACTCCTGGTGGCGCGGGGCTACCCGCTCATGCGGATGACGTACTTCATCACCACCCTGCACCCGCAGGCGACGGGCACGTCGATCATCTGGTACCGGGACGCCGACACGCCGCGGCAGATGCGGGTCCTGCGCGGCATGCAGCAGACCAACTCCTACCGGCAGAGCCCCCTGCCGCTGATCTTCGAGGGGGCCCAGGGCATCCGCCGCCGCCTCGACATGCCGGACGAGCAGAACGATTTCCCGATCCTGGACGATCTGCGGGAGGAAGGGGCCACCGACTATGTCGCCATGCCGCTGGTCTTCTCCGACGGCAACATCAACTTCACCACCTGGACCGCCGACCGGCCGGGCGGCTTCAACACCGACGAGCTGCGCGAGATCTGGGAGTTCATGCCGGCGCTCTCGCTGCGGATGGAGGTGCTGGAGCGGCGCGACCTCACGCGCCAGCTTCTGACCACCTATCTCGGCAAAAACACCGGCGAGCGGATCCTCGCCGGGGAGATCGTGCGCGGCGTCGCCGAGGGAATCCGGGCGGCGGTCTGGTACACCGACATCCGCGACTTCACGACCCTGTCGGACCAGCTCAGCCGCGAAGAGATCATCGACATGCTGGACGCCTATTTCGAGCGGGCGGTCCAGGCGGTGGAGGAACGGGGCGGCGAGGTTCTGAAGTTCCTGGGCGACGGCATGCTGGCGATTTTCCCGGCGGATCCCGCGCGCGGTCAGGCGGAAGGGGACGCCGAGGCCTGCCGCCTCGCCCTGGCGGCGGCCCGGGACACGGTCACCCTGCTGCGCGGGCTCAACGACCAGCGCCGCCGCCGCGACAAACCGGAGATCGACTTCGGCGTCGCGCTCCATCTCGGCGAGGTCGGCTACGGCAATATCGGCGGCGCCGAGCGGCTCGACTTCACCGTCATCGGCCCCGCCGTGAACCTAGCCAACCGGATCGATAGCCTGACCCGCGCGCTCGGCGCCCGGATACTGGCGTCCCGCGACTTCGCCGACGCGCTGGACGAGCCCCTGGGCGCGCTCGGCAGCCACCCGGTCAAAGGACTGAACCGGCCGATCGAGGTCTTCGCGCCGCCCGAGATCGTCGCCGCGCCCGACGTCCCGTGACCTTTCCCGATCCCCCCGCCGGACCGCGACCGATGCCGGGCATGGACGACCGGGCCGTCGCCCGCGCCGGGGCGACGATCGCGGTCCTGTCGGTCCTGGCCAAATCCTCCGCCTTCGTCCGCGAGGCGGCGATCGCGATGATCTACGGGCGCGGACCGGAGGTGGACGCCTTCTTCGTCGCGCTGGCGCTGCCAGTCTTCCTGGTGCAGCTCATCGCTGGTTCTTTCCAGATCGCCGTGGTGCCCGGCCTGCTCGCCGCCCGACGCGCCGGCACGGACGACCGCGCCTCGGCCCTGGCCGGCTCCGGCACCCTGACCGTCGCCCTGGCGATCGCGGCCATCGCCGTGCTCGCCGCCGCCGCCGCGCCTCTCTACCTGCCGCTGGTCGCGCCCGGGTTCTCCGAGCGCGCCCTGGTGCTCGCCGCCGACATGCTGTGGATCATGACCCTGTTCGCGATCCTCGGCGGCCTCGCCTACGCGGGCGGCGCCATGCTGACGGCGGAGCGGCGGTTCGCCCTGCCGGCCATCGCGCCGGCGCTGACCCCGCTGGTGATGACGGTGCTTCTGATCGCCTTCCGGGAGGAGCTCGGCGTCACGGCGCTGGCGTGGGGGGCCGTGCTGGGGACGCTGGCGGAGGCGGCGATCGTGCTTTGGGCGGCCCGGCGGCTCGGCTACCGGCCCCGCCTGGCGATTTCGCCGGACGACCTCAGGGATCTCGCCCGGCGCTGGGGTCCGCTGATGCTGGCGACCCTGCTGCTGTCCGGCGCCAGCCTGATCGATCAGCTCATGGCCGCCTCCCTCGGCCCCGGATCCGCGTCCGCCCTCGGCTACGGGGCGAAGCTCGTCCTGGCCGGCCTGCACGTGGTGACCACCGCGCTCGGGATCTCGGTGCTGCCGGCCTATGCCGAAAACGCGCTGAACGACCCGCGGCGCCTGCTGGCGCGGCTGAACCGTCACCTGATCGCGGTGATCCTGCTCGCCCTGCCGGGGGTCGCCATCGCCTGGCTGATCTCGGAACCGGTGATCGCCCTGCTGTACCAGCGCGGGGCCTTCACCGCCGAGGACACGCGCCTGGTGGCCGACGTGCTGAGCGCCTACGCGACCCAGCTGCCGGCCTTCGCCGCCGTGGTTATCCTGGTGCGGGCCGCCGCCGTGCTGAGCCTGGGCTGGGTGATCCCGACCGCCGCCGCCGTGAACATGGTGCTGACCGTCGCCCTGAACGCGGTCTTCATGCAGATCTGGGGCGTCGTCGGCATCGCCCTGGCCACCGCCCCGGCCTTCGCCGCGACGGGGGTGGTTCTCTATGCCGGTATCGCCGCCGGCTACGGCCGCAGGAAACCGACCGTGTCGTAGACCTCGTCGACGACCGGCTTCGCCAGGGTCCGGGCCCGGTCGCCGCCCTTGGCAAGGATGGCGTCGATGTGGTCCGGCTCGGCCATCAGCTTCTGCAGCTCGGCACCGATCGGGCCGAGCACGCCGACCGCCAGCTCCGCCAGCGCCGGCTTGAACTTGCCGAAGCCCTGGCCGCCGAACTCGGCCAGCACGTCGTCCACGCTCCGGTCCGCCAGCGCGGCGTAGATCGTCACCAGGTTGCGCGCCTCGGCCCGCTCGGCCAGACCGGCCGCCTCGCTCGGCAACGGCTCCGGGTCGGTCTTCGCCTTCTTGATCTTGTTGGCGATGGTGTCGGCGTCGTCGGTCATGTTGATGCGCGACATGTCGGAGGCGTCCGATTTGCTCATCTTCTTGGTGCCGTCGCGCAGGCTCATCACCCGGGTGGCGGCGCCCAGGATCTGCGGCTCCGGGAGCGGGAAGAACTCGACGCCGAACATGGAGTTGTAGGCCTGGGCGATGTCGCGGGCGAGCTCCAGATGCTGCTTCTGGTCGTCGCCGACCGGCACGTGGGTTCCCTTGTAGGCCAGGATATCGGCGGCCATCAGCACCGGGTACCACCACAGGCCCGTGGTCGCGTTGTCGCGGTCCTTGCCGGCCTTGTCCTTGAACTGGGTCATCCGGTTCAGCCAACCGACCCGCGCCACGCAGCCGAGCACCCAGGCCAGACGCACATGCTCGGCGACCTGGGACTGGTTGAACAGGATGCTCCCGTTGGGGTCGATGCCCGCCGCGATCAGGCTGGCCGTCACTTCCCGGGTCGCCTGCTTCAGCTCGGCGGGATCCTGAGGAATGGTGATCGCGTGCTGGTCGACCACGCAGAAGATGCACTCGTAGGTCTTCTCCTCCTGCAACGCCACCCAGTTCCGGATCGCGCCGAGATAGTTGCCCAGGGTCAGGTTTCCGGTCGGCTGGATGCCGGAGAAAATGCGTCGCATGGCGGGAGTGCCTACTGGTTCCGAAGAGATGCCGCGTTATCCCCGGACGGCGGCGCCAAATCAAGGACTAGAGCACCGAGCAGCGAAGCACCCCCGCCGGAAAGGACCGGGTCAGCCGCCGCGCCGCAGGGCCGCCAGATCACGGGGATGGGCGGCGCGCAGCACCAGGCAGGCGGCGGCGTAGACGGCGAGGCCGGCGATCACCAGCACCGCCAGCGCGCCGATCCGCTCGACCGTCCCACCGGCGAGCCAGGGCTGCAGAGGATCGGTCAGTGCCCACAGAACGCCCGCCATCGCCGCCGACGCCAGCACGATGCGGGGCGCCCGGCGCGCCAGCCGGCCGTCGGCCCCGAAATGCCCCCGCCGCCACAGCAGCAGCGCCAGCAATCCGGCGTTCAGCCAGGAGGACAGCGCCGTCGACAGGGCGATGCCGACCTGCTCGTAGAGCGGCAGCAGGACCGCGTTGCAGGCGAGGTTGGCCGCGACCGCAGCAGCGGCGACCTTGACCGGGGTGGCCGTGTCCTCGCGGGCGAAGAAGCCCGGCTGGAACACCTTGATCAGGACGAAGGCGGGCAGGCCGGCGGCATAGGCCGCGAGGGTGATGGCTGTCTCGTAACCGTCCGCGTCGGTAAAGGCGCCGCGCTGGAACAGCACCGTGATCAGCGGATCGGCGATCACCGCCAGCGCCGCCGCCGCCGGAACCGTCAGCAGCAGGGCGATCTCCAGGGCGCGGTTCTGGGTGCCGATCGCCTCTTCCGTCGATCCGGCGCGCACCTGGCGCGACAGCATCGGCAGCAGGGCCGTCCCGATCGCCACGCCGACCACGCCGAGGGGAAGCTGGACCACCCGGTCGGCGTAATACAGGTACGAGACGGAGCCGGCCGGCAGCAGGGAGGCGAGCAGGATGCCGATAAAGGCGTTGACCTGCACCACCCCGGCGCCGAGCGCGGCCGGCGCCATCAGGACCAGAAGCTTCTTTACCTGCGGCGTGAGCCGGGGCCGGACCAGCGGCGGCAGGGCGCCCTCGCGGCGGCAGGCAACGGCGACGAACAGCGCCTGGGCGACGCCGGCGACCGCCACGCCCCAGGCCAGCACGTGGCCCGGCGTCTCCAGCGCCCCGGCGGCCGTCGCCAGGGCGGTGATGAGGATCAGGTTCAGCAGGATCGGCGCCGCGGCCATCGCCCAGAACTTGCCGAGGCTGTTCAGCATGCCGCCCCAGAGCGCGACCAGAGAGATCAGCGGCAGATAGGGGAAGGTGATCCGGGTGAGCTCGACCGCCAGCTCGTAGCGCAGCACCTCATCGGCGAAACCCGGCGCGAGCACCAGGATCACGCCGGGCATGGCGAGCTCGGCGGCCACCACCAGCGCCAGCAGCACGGCCAGCAGCACCGACTGGACTTGGCCGGCGAAGGCGACGGCGGCCTCTTTGCCCTTGGTCTCCACCATGCCGGCGAACATCGGCACGAAGGCGACCGTCAGCGCCCCCTCGCCGGTCAGGCGGCGGAAGAAATTCGGAATCTGGAAGGCGACGAAGAACGCGTCGGCCGCCGGTCCGGCCCCGGCCACCGCGGCGATCAGCATGTCGCGCACGAAGCCTGTCACCCGGCTGATCATCGTGTAGCCGCCGACCGTGGCGATGGCGCGCGCGAGGTTCATGATTCCAGGATGTACGTGATTCGCCGGGGCGCGCCTATGGCCGGGTTGCGGCGGGACAGCGGCAGGTCTCGCCGCCCCCGGTCAGCCGGACCCGATGACGGCGCCGATCAGGGCGTCGGCTTTTTCCTGGGCTCTTTCTTCGGTTCGGGCCTGGAGGCCTCCGCCTTCGGGGTTCTGGTCCCGGCGGGTTTGGAGCCGGAGGTCTTGGACCCGGAAGCCTTCGCTGCCGAGGCCTTAGTTGCCGAGGTCTTGGGCGCGGGGGGTTTGGAGCCCGATGCCTTGGTGCCCGACACCTTCGCATCCGACGCTTTCGGCGTACCTGGCTCCGGCACCGGCGTTTCGGGATCTCGCGTCTCGGAACTCCGGGCTTCCGGACTCGGCGCCTCCTGCTTGACCCCCAACGCCTCCAGCAGCACCGTGCGGATCTCGTCCAGCTTGCGCGCGCTGTCGATCTTCAGGCCGAACACGTCCTTGACGTAGAACACGTCGACGAAGCGCTCGCCGTAGGTCGATACGGTAGCGGAATGGATCTGCACGCCGACCCGCGCCAGTGCCCGGGTCATGCGGTGCAGCACGCCCGGCTCGTCATGGGCGTTCACCTCGATCACCGTGTGGGTCACGCTGGCCTTTTGGTCGATCAGCACCCGCGGCGGCACCTTCAGCGCCCGGGTCCGCCGGGCCGTCAGGGTGCCCTTCTTCCCGAGCTGATCCTCCAGCCGCAGGGTACCGTCCAAGGTGCGCTCGATCGCCGAGGCGAGCCGGGCGAGCCGGTCCGGACGGTCGAACATCTGCCGCTTGTCGTCCTGGATCATGAACGTGTCGATCGCCATGCCGTCGGCGAGGGTGACGATGCGCGCGTCAACGATGTTCGCACCGACCGCGGACATGGCGCCGGCGATCCGCGAGAACAGGCCCGGGTGGTCGCCGGCATAGACCGTGACCTCGGTGACCTCCCGGTCCGGATCGAGCCGATGCTCTACGACCAACCGCGCCTCCGAGGCCTGGGCCCGGCGGACCAGCCAGGCGTGGCGGACCAGCGTGTCGGTATCGAAGCCTAGCCAGTACGGGTCGTAGCCCAGCGCCAGATGCGCCTCGATCTCCGCCTCCGTCCAACCGGCGAGCTGTGCGGCGACCTTCTTCTTTGCGGCCGCCACCCGGGCGCCGGTCTTGGCGGGCGAGGAGGCGCCGGTCAGCAACTCGTCGGTGGCGTAGTACAGATCGCGCAGAAGCTGCGCCTTCCAGCCGTTCCAGACATGCGGGCCGACGCCGCGGATATCGGCGACGGTGAGCACAAGCAGCAGGCGAAGGCGTTCGGGCGACTGAACGATCCGGGCGAAATCCTCCACCGTCTTCGGGTCGTGGATGTCGCGCTTGAACGCGGTGTCGGACATCAGCAGGTGCCAGCGGATCAGCCAGGCGACCGTGTCGGTCTCCTCCTCGGTCATGCCGAGCCGCGGGCAGACCCGACGGGCGACCCGCTCGCCCAGGATCGAGTGGTTGCCGCCGCGCCCCTTGGCGATGTCGTGCAGGAACATGGCGACGTAAAGCGCCCGGCGCGACAGCACCTTGTGCACCACGTCGGTGGCGATCGGCGCGATCTCTTTCAGCTCGCCCCGCTCGATCGCGTGCAGCACGCCGAGGCAGATCAGCGTGTGCTCGTCCACGGTGTAGGTGTGGTACATGTCGAACTGCATCTGGGCGACCACCCGGCCGAAATCCGGCACGAACTTGCCGAGCACGCGGGCCTCGCTCATGCGCCGCAGGATGCGGGCCGGACCCTTCGTGCTGGTCAGGATCTCCAGGAACAGCCGGTTCGCCTCGGGATCGCGGCGCAGGTCGGCGTTGATCAGTCGCTGGTGCTGGGTGATGACCCGCAGCGCGTGTGGGTGGATCATCAGGTCGCGGAAATGCGCTTCGTGGAAAAGCCGCATGATGTTGACCGGGTCCCGCTCGAAGGCGTCGTCGTCGACCAGCGTGATGCGGTCGCCCTCCATGCGGAAATCGCCGAACCGCTGCTCGCCGAACATCTTCGGCAGCCGGAACCGCCGGCGCCGGCGCTTGTATTCGGCCTCGATCGCGGCGCAGAAGATGCGGGTGAGGTCGCCGACATCCTTGGCCGTCAGATAGTAGTGCTTCATGAAGCGTTCGACCGCCATGGCCCCGGCGCGGTCGGTATAGCCGAGCCGCTCGGCGATCACCGGCTGAACGTCGAAGGTGAGCCGCTCCTCGGGCCGGCCGGTCAGGTAATGCAGATGGCATCGGATCGTCCAGAGCCGCTTCTGCGCCTGGGCGAAGCGCCGCGCCTCGCCGAGATCCAGCACCCCCCGGTCGACCAGTTCCGAGACGTCGTCGATGCGGTAGACGTATTTCGAGATCCAGAAGAGCGTGTGGAGATCGCGCAGACCGCCCTTGCCGTCCTTGATATTCGGTTCGACAACGTAACGGCTGTCGCCCATGCGCTGGTGCCGGTGGTCCGACTCCTGGAGCTTCTGCTCGACGAATTCGAGCGGGGACGCGGCCGCGATATCCGCCAGGAACTTCTCCCGCATCTCCTCGTACAGCGCGTCGTCGCCCCACAGGAACCGCGATTCCAGCATCGCCGTGCGAATGGTGATGTCGGCATGGGCCTGGCGGATGCACTCGGCGACCGACCGGGTCGAATGGCCGACCTTCAGGCCGAGATCCCACAGCAGGTAGAGCATGTACTCGACGATCTGCTCGCAGCGGGCGGTCTGCTTGTAGGGCAGCAGGAACAGCAGATCGATGTCCGACTGCGGCGCCAGTTCGCCGCGCCCGTAGCCGCCGACCGCCGTGACGGCGATGCGCTCGGAGGTGGTCGGGTTGGTCGCCGGGAACTCGCGCTCGGCCGCGTGGGTGGCGATCAGGCGGATCACCTGGTCCATCAGCCAGGCCCGGCCGCGCACACAGGCGGCCCCGTCGTTGGTCGCCTCGAGACGGCCGCGGATCTCCTCGGCGGCGTCGGACAGCGCCCCCTTGAGCCGATCGAGAATCGCGGCCCGGCGCGCCGTGGGATCGTCCGTCCGGTCGGCGATCTCGGCGATCTCCGCCGTCAGCGCCGGGACGTCGCAGATCGCCTTGCGGTTCGGCACCCGCTTGCCCAGGACGGCGAGCTCGACCTGCGACGCGGCGTGTTCGCGGGCGGTATCGCCCGAGATATCCGACTCGGCGGTTGCGGCCACGGAAGCCTCCTTTCGTTCAGGCGCGACTATACGCGGGCCTTGTCCGGGCGTCACGAATGGCCGAGGCTCGCCGCTGAACGCACGCGCGGAGGGTCTGAATGCAGGGGACGGCAGATATGGTAGCGGACGTGGTCGTCGTGGGCGGCGGCGCCGTCGGTTCCGCCATCGCCTATTTCCTCGCCGCCGAGACCGGTTTCAAGGGCCGGGCCGTGGTGGTCGAGCGCGATCCCACCTATGCGCGCGCCTCGACGCCGCTGTCGGTCGGCGGCATCCGCCAGCAGTTCTCGATCCGCGAGAATGTGGAGATCGGCCTGTTCGCCCGCGACTTCGTCGGCCGGGCCGGCGATCTGCTGGAGGTCGACGGCGAGCGCCCCGATCTCGGCTTCGTGGAGAACGGCTATCTGTTCCTCGCCCCGCCGGAAGGCCGCACCGTCCTGGCCGAGAACCACGCGGTGCAGACCGCCGCCGGCGCCACCATCGTCTGGCTGGAGCCGGACGCGCTCGCCCACCGGTTTCCGTGTCTCAACACCGACGGGGTCGCCGCCGCCGCGTTCGGCGAGCGGGGCGAGGGCTGGATCGATCCGAACACGCTGCTCCAGGCCTTCAAGCGCAAGGCCCGGTCGCTCGGCGCCGAGTACGTCACCGGCGAGGTCGCGGCGATTGAGCGCAGCAAGGCGGGTGTGGAGCGGGTGGTCCTGGCCGACGGCACGGCGATCGCCTGCGGTACGGTCGTCATCGCCGCCGGCGCCAATTCCGGCAAGGTCGCCGGCCTGGCCGGTGTCGACCTGCCCGTCGGCCCGCGCATTCGCACGGTCTACCAGATCGCCTGCCGCGAGCCGCTGGAGGGCCCGCCCCTGCCGCTGACCATCGGGACGACCGGTGTCTTCGTGCGGCCGGAGGGGGCGGGCTACGTCTGCGGCATATCCCCGCCCGAGGACGAGGATCCGGAGAGCTGGGAGATCGAGGTCGACTGGCGCTGGTGGGAGGACGTGGTCTGGCCGGCCCTCGCCGAGCGGATTCCCGCCTTTGAGGCGGTCAAGCTGACCGGCGCCTGGGCGGGCCCCTACGACTACAACGCGCTGGACCAGAATGCGGTGATCGGCCGCCACCCGGAGATCGCAAACCTGCTCTTCGCCACCGGGTTTTCCGGCCACGGGCTGCAGCAGTCCCCCGCCGCCGGTCGGGCGGTCATGGAACTGATCACCGCCGGGGCGTATAGAACTCTAGACCTCAGCCGTTTCGGGATCGAAAGAATTCTCGAGACCCGACCCCTGAAGGAACGGAACATCGTCTGACGGCACCGTGGCAGCGATCGATCAGGTAGCGATCGATCAGGCGGGGACCGCGTCGGCGGCGTATTGCGCCGCGAAGTCGGCGCTCGGCGGGATCGGCTTGATCACGTCGATCAGCACGCCGCTGGGGTCGCAGGTGATGAAGTGGCGCTGGCCGAACGGCTCGTCGCGCAGGGGCAGCAGGATCGGCAGCCCGGCGGCCTCGGCCCTGGCGAATTCGGCGTCCACGTCCTCCACCTCGAAATTGATCAGGAGGCCGGCGACATGGCCCCGACCCGCCGCCGGCACGGTCTCGTGTTGGCCGTCCAGGACGGCGATGTTCACCGCCGGGTCCTCGCGCGACTGCAGATGGACGTACCAGTCGCTCTCGAAGGCCGGCGTGAAGCGGAAATGGTCGACGTAGAAACGGGCGGTGGCGGCGACCGCGTCGGTCATGATGACCGGGTAGAACTGGGTGCATTTCATGGCTTACGCGCCTCCTCGAAACACATACACTGTGTATGTATCTGCCACCTTTAACATACAGGCTGTATGTATGCAACAAACCACGCGCCGCACGAACGAGGCCCGGACCGCCGCCACGCGCACGGCGCTGATCGCGGCCGCCCGGGCACTATTCGTCGACAAGGGATACGCCGAGACCGGCACGCCGGAGATCGTCGCCGCCGCCGGGGTCACCCGCGGCGCGCTCTACCACCACTTCGCCGACAAGGCCGATCTGTTCCGCGCGGTGGTCACCGCCGAGGCCGCCGCCGTCGCCGCGGCGATCGAGCGGGCGGCGGATACGGACGGGTCTCCGCGCCAGGCGCTGATCGAGGGGGCGGGCGCCTATTTCGCGGCGATGACGGAACCCGGCCGGGCCCGGCTGCTGCTGCTGGACGGCCCGGCGATCCTCGGCCCGGAGGCCATGGCGGCGCTGGACCGGGATCAGGGCGGCGGGACCCTTCGGCACGGGCTTGCGGCGGCCTCCCGGCGGATCGATCCGGCGGAGCTCGACGCCCTGGCGGACTGCCTCTCGGCCGCGTTCGACCGGGCGGCGCTCGCCATCGCCGGCGGCGCCGATCCGGCCCCCTACTGCGCGGCGATCACCCGACTGATCGACGCAACGCTCAGGACGGCCCGGTCTTAGCCGTCGACCGCCTTGGCCTTCAACGCATACAGCGCGTCGAGCGCTTGGCGCGGCGTCATCTCGTCGGGGTTCAGGTCGCGCAGCGCCGCCTCGACCGGGTGCGGACCGGCGGCCTCCGTTTCGCGCGGCTTCGGCGTCACCGCAGCGCTGAACAGCGGCAGGTCGTCGATCAGGGTGGTGGCTGCCTTGCCCTGCTCGCCCTTTTCGAGCCGATCCAGCACCTCCTCCGCCCGGCCGATCACCGCGCCGGGCAGGCCGGCGAGCTTGGCGACGTGGATGCCGTAGGACCGGTCCGCCGCCCCGGCCACCACCTCGTGCAGGAAGACGATGTCGTCCTTCCACTCCTTCACCGCCATGGTGTGGCAGGACAGGGCCGAGAGCCGGTTGGAGAGCGTCGTTAACTCATGATAATGAGTTGCGAACAGGGCCCGGCACCGGTTGGTCTCGTGCAGATGCTCGACCGTCGCCCAGGCGATGGACAGGCCGTCGAACGTGGCCGTGCCCCGGCCGATCTCGTCCAGGATGACCAGCGCCCGCTCGCCCGCCTGGTTCAGGATCGCCGCCGTCTCCACCATCTCGACCATGAAGGTGGAGCGGCCCCGCGCCAGGTCGTCGGCGGCGCCGACGCGGCTGAACAGCCGGTCGACCACCCCGATCCGCGCCGAGGCCGCCGGCACGAAGGCGCCGATCTGGGCCAGCACGGCGATCAGCGCGTTCTGGCGCAGGAAGGTCGACTTACCGGCCATGTTCGGGCCGGTCACGAGCCATACGCGGTCGTCGGGGACCAGGGCGCAGGCGTTGGCGACGAAGGCGCCCGGCCCGTCCGGCAGGCTCGCCTCAACCACCGGATGGCGCCCGCCCGTCACCTCGAAGCCGAGCCCGTCATCGACCGCAGGGCGACACCAGTCCCGCGCGGCGGCGAGATCCGCGAGGGCCGCCGACACGTCGAGGCGCGCCAGGGCAGCGGCGGCGATGGCGATGGTGTCGGCGGTTTCCAGCACCCGCGCGGTGAGCTCGGCGAAGATCTCCAGTTCCACGGCGAGCGCCTTGTCGGCGGCGCTCGACAGCTCCTTCTCCAGCTCCCCGAGTTCCACCGTGGTGAAGCGGACTGCGTTCGCCATGGTCTGGCGGTGGATGAACCCGTCCCGGCCCATGATCTTGTCGCCGTTGCCGGCGGAGACCTCGATGAAGTAGCCGAGCACGTTGTTGTGCTTGACCTTGAGTGCGGCGACGCCGGTCTCTTTGGCGTATTTCGCCTGGAGGGCGGCGATCATCCGCCGGCTCTCGTCCCGCAGACCGCGCAGCCGGTCCAGTTCCGGCGCGTAGCCCGCCGCGACGATCCCGCCGTCGCGGGCCAGCAGGGGCAGATCGGAGGCCAACGCCCGGCCAAGCAGATCGACGAGCCCCGAATGTTCGCCCAGGTCGTCCAGATCGCGGCCGATGGTCGCCGGCGGCGTGGACAGCGGCGCCCGGGACAGGGCGGCGCGAACCGGCCCGGCCTCGGTGAGCGCGTCGCGGATCGCCGCCAGATCGCGCGGCCCGCCCCGGTCCAGCGCCAGGCGGGACAGGGCCCGGTCGATGTCCGGAATTCGCCCCAGGATCTCCCGCAGGTCCCGGCGCGACCGCTCCGCGTCGAGGAAGAACGACACGCCGTCCAACCGGGCCTCGATCTCCGCCGGATCGGTCAGCGGCGCCGACAGCCGGGCGACCAGGAGCCGGGCCCCGGCGCCGGTCAAGGTCCGGTCGATGGTGGCGAGAAGGCTGCCCCGCCGCTCGCCCGAGAGGGTTCGGGTCAGCTCCAGGTTGCGGCGGGTCGAGGCGTCGATCTCCATCACCCCGCCGGGCGACCAGCGGCGGATTGCGGCCAGACGCGGGCGTTTGCCCTTCTGGGTCAGCTCCAGATAGTCGACGATGGCCCCGGCCGCCGCGAGTTCAGGCCGGGAGAACGCGCCGAACGCATCCAGCGCCGTCACCCCGTAGCTCGCCTCCAGGCGGCGGCGGCCGTTCTCACTGTCGAACCGGGCGCCGGGCATCGGGTGGCTGATGTCCCGAACCTCGCCCAGCCCGGCCTCAAGCGCCGGATCGCCGAACAGCTTTTCCGACAGGATCAGTTCCGACGGCGCGAGACGGGCCAGCGCCGCTTCCAGGCCGCGCGCGTCCACCGGCTGGGTCTGGAAATCGCCGGTGGAGAGATCGACCCAGGCCAGGCCGAACGCGCCACCGGATTCCGCCAGGGACGCCAGATAGTTCGGCCGGCGGGCGTCGAGCAGGGTATCCTCGGTCAGCGTTCCCGGCGTCACCACGCGGACCACCTCCCGCCGGACCACCGACTTGCCGCCGCGCTTCTTCGCCTCCGCCGGATCCTCGGTCTGCTCGCAGACCGCGACCCGATGGCCCTGGCGGATCAACCGCGCGAGGTAGCTCTCCGAGCTGTGGTGGGGGACGCCGCACATGGGGATCGGCTCCCCTTGATGCTGGCCCCGTTGCGTTAGCGTAATGTCCAGCGCCCGAGCGGCGACCACCGCGTCCTCGAAGAACAGCTCGTAGAAATCGCCCATCCGATAGAACAGGAGCGCGTCCGGGTGGGCCCGCTTGACCTCGAAATACTGCTGGAACATCGGCGTCGCCCCGGCGGCGCGGGCCTCAAGCACGGCATCCGGGGTCTGGCGGTCGGAGGGTGACGGCTCGGCGGGTGACGGCTCGGCGGACACGGCGGGACTGCACTCCGAAAGGTTTTGGCGGATCGGCGGACGGACGCGCGGAAAGCCCGACCCTAGCATGGGGCGCGGGTCGCGAGGGAGGGAAGCCGGCGGACGATCCGGGCCCCCAGGCGACCCGGCGATAAGAAGCTGATTTGCAACAGAGTGTTTTTCGCGCAAACCCTTCCCCCGGCCCGCCGGCGGCGCTACCTTCGAGGCCGACGATAACGGCGGAGCCACCGCCGCAGGCGCCGATTCGGCTAGGCCGGGGCCGGCAGGGTTCAGGGAGCGAAAAACAACGATGGACACCGAAAACCGGACCGACTCGGAGACCGAGGCGCTGCTGTTTCACTCGACAGGCCGGCCCGGCAAGATCGAGATCACCCCGACCAAGCCGCTGACGACCCAGCGCGAGCTGTCCCTGGCCTATTCGCCGGGCGTGGCGGTTCCCTGCCTGGAGATCGAGAAGGATCCCAACACCGCCTACGACTACACGTCGCGCGGCAACATCGTCGCCGTGATCTCCAACGGCACGGCGGTGCTCGGGCTCGGCAATATCGGCGCGCTCGCCTCCAAACCGGTGATGGAGGGCAAGGCGGTCCTGTTCAAGCGGTTCGCCGATGTGGACGGGATCGACCTGGAGGTCGACACCCAGGACGTGGACGAATTCGTCAACTCGGTGCGCTATCTCGGCCCGAGCTTCGGCGGCATCAACCTCGAGGACATCAAGGCGCCGGAATGCTTCATCATCGAGCAGCGCCTCAAGGAGCTGCTCGACATCCCGGTGTTCCACGACGATCAGCACGGCACGGCGATCATCTCCGCCGCCGGCCTGATCAACGCCATGCACCTGACCGGCCGCGACATCAAGACCACCAAGCTTGTGGTGAACGGCGCCGGCGCCGCCTCCATCGCCGGGGTCGAGCTGCTCAAGGCCATGGGCATGCCGCACAACAATATCATCATCTGCGACACCCGCGGGGTCGTGTACCAGGGCCGCGAGCAGGGGATGAACCAGTGGAAGTCGGCCCACGCGGCGGTGACCGACAGTCGGACCCTGGCCGAGGCGCTGGACGGGGCGGACGCGTTCTTCGGCCTGTCGGTGAAGGGGGCGGTGACCAAGGAGATGGTCGCCTCGATGGCGGAAAACCCGATCATCTTCGCCATGGCCAACCCGGACCCGGAGATCACGCCCGAGGACGTCCAGTCCGTGCGCAGCGACGCGATCATGGCGACCGGCCGCTCGGACTACCCCAATCAGGTGAACAACGTCCTCGGCTTCCCCTACATCTTCCGGGGTGCCCTCGACGTGCGCGCCTCCGAGATCAATCAGGAGATGAAGATCGCCGCCGCCAACGCGCTGGCCGAGCTCGCGCGCGAGGACGTGCCGGACGAGGTCGACGCCGCCTATTCCGGCCGGCGCCTGCACTACGGCCGCGACTACATCATTCCGGCCCCGTTCGACCCGCGGCTGATCGTGCACGTCTCCGCCGCCGTCGCCCAGGCGGCGATGGACACCGGCGTGGCGCGCAAGCGGATCGAGGACATGGACGCCTACAAGTCGGAGCTCGGCGCCCGCCTGGACCCGACGGCGGCCAGCCTGCAGAACATCTTCGACCGGATCCGCAAGGCCCAGAAGCGGGTGGTGTTCGCCGAGGGCGAGGAGGAGAAGACGATCCGCGCCGCCCTCTCGTTCCAGAACGGCGGCTTCGGCCATGCGGTTCTGATCGGCCGCGAGGACCGGATCAAGACCAAGATCGCCGACATGGGGATCGCCGGCGCCGAGAGCCTGGAGATCCAGAACGCGAAGGTGTCGGCCTTCAACGAAAAGTACATAGAGTTCCTGTATAAGCGCCTTCAGAGGAAGGGCGCGATGCATCGGGACTGCCAGCGGATGGTCAACCAGGACCGCAACATCTTCGCCGCCTGCATGGTGGCGATGGGCGACGCGGACGGCATGGTGACCGGCCTGACCCGAAGCTTCGGCGTCTCCGCCGACGACGTCACCCGGGTCATCGACTGCAAGCCGAACGAGCTGCTCATGGCCGTGACCATGGTGATCTCGCGCGGCCGCACGATCTTCATCGCCGATACCAACGTCCACGAGCTGCCCGAGCCGGATCAGCTCGCCGACATCACCTGCCAGACGGCGGCGGCGGCCCGCGCCTTCGGGCACGAGCCGCGGGTGGCGCTCCTGTCCTTCTCCAATTTCGGCAATCCGATGCGGGAGAAGGCGCTGCGGATTCGCGAGGCGGTGGATATCCTGGACAGCCGCGACGTCGATTTCGAATACGACGGCGAGATGTCCGCCGACGTCGCCCTGGATCCGGAGGTGCGGCGGCTCTACCCGTTCTGCCGCCTGTCCGGACCGGCGAACGTCCTGATCATGCCGGCCCTGCACTCGGCCAATATCTCCTACAAGATCCTCCAGCGCTTCGCCGGCGGATCGGTGATCGGACCGATGCTCCTGGGCCTTCAGAAACCGGCGCAGATCGTCCAGATGGGCGCGAGCGTCACCGATATCGTGAACGCCGCAGCGATCGCGGCGCACGAGGCGACGATCGGCTGACGGCAGGGCGGTCCGTCCGCCGCCATCCGACCGAGAGATGCCCGACGGGGCATCGGAGGAACCATGGCGGACCGCCGCACGACGCAGGACCAGGGCAATCACGGGACGCGCAGGCGTGTCCCCGCCGGTCGCGCCACGGGCCCGACCTGGAACGCTGTCGGCCGGATCGCCGGCCTGCTCACCCTGGTGCCGAACGCCGTCTTCATCGCCCTGGCGATCGCCGGCGCTCTGACGCTCCCCGTCGCGGCGGGCGCGGTTGCGACGACCTATCTCGTGACCTTCTTGCTGGTCCGGCGCCACCTGCGCGAGCTCACGGTTCTGCGCCAGCACCTGGACGAACGCGCCCAGGCGCCGGACCTCGCCACCGCCCTCGCCGACCGGCGCGGCGCGATCTCGCTGATCGGCGATGCCGGCCCCGCCGCCGATCTCGCCCTGTCGCTGGAGCGGGCCGACCGGCAGTTCTCCAACTGGATGACCGCCGCCCAAGGTGAGGCGGAGACCCGCAGCCGCGTCATCCAGGCGATCCCCGACCCCCTGCTGGTGGTCGACGGCCGCTTGCGGATCCGGAGCGCCAACCGCGCGGCCATGTCCCAGTTCGGCGACCGCATCGAGGGCCGCGACCTCTCGGCGGTGATCCGCAACCCGAGCGTGCTCTCCGCCGTCAGCGGGGTCCAGGCCGGCCAGGCCTTCGATCCCGTCGAGTTCGAGATGGCGGCGCCGACCGAGCGGACCTTCACCGTCCAGATCGAACCCCTGCGCGACGGCGACGGCAAACCGGTCGCCGCCCTTCTCCTGTTCGTCGACCTGACCGCGGTCCGACGCTCGGAGCAAATGCGGGTCGATTTCGTCGCCAATGTGAGCCACGAGCTGCGCACCCCCCTGTCCACCCTCATGGGCTTCATCGAGACCCTGCAGGGTCCGGCCCGCGACGACGGCGAAGCCCGCGACCGGTTCCTGGAGATCATGCGCCTGCAGGCCCACCGGATGAGCCGGCTGGTCAACGACCTGCTGTCGCTCTCCCGGATCGAGACGAACGAGCATAGCGCCCCGACCGCCAGCGTCCCGCTCGGCCCCATCCTAGAGGGCGTCAAGGCGACCCTCGACCTGGAGGCCCGGCGCAAGGACATGCGGGTCCGGGTCGAGGTGGCGGCCGACCTGCCGCCGGTCATCGGCGAGCCGGACGAGCTGACCCAGGTGCTGCAGAACCTGATGGACAACGCCATCAAGTACGGCCGCAGCGGCACCGTGGTCGAGGTCTCCGCCGAGCCCGCCGCCCGCGTGCCGGCGGCCTATCCGGGCAAGCGCGACGGCGCCATCGCCATCCGCGTGCGGGACCGCGGCGAGGGGATCGACGCCGGACATATCCCGCGCCTGACCGAGCGGTTCTACCGGGTCGATACCGCGCGGTCGCGGGAGCTGGGCGGGACGGGTCTCGGCCTCGCCATCGTCAAGCACATCGTCGTCCGGCACCGCGGCGCGCTCACCATCGAGTCGATCCGCGGCGAAGGCACGACGGTGACCGCCTATCTGCCCCGAGCCGCCGACGGTTCAGCGGAGGGCGCGAAAACCGCCGGGACTCAAGGTGCCGACGGGGATCGGAGGGCGCCAAAACGAATTACCGCCGCATGAAAATAATGTGACGGAAAAATTGCAGCGCGCTCTGTAATCAAAGTTTCACAGACCTGTCTTAAAACCTTTCCACCTCGGCGTTAGTTGTCCGCACAGCCAAACCGGGGGAAGACAGCGCGCATCGTCATTGATGTGGCTCGCCTGCGGGGACGGTGAAACGCAACCTCCCAAGCGAAAGACTGGAGGACTCATATGACTTTCTCGTTCGGTAAGGCGGTCGCGATCGCCGCACTCGGCGTCGTCGCCGTGACGGCTCAGGCCGAGGCCCGTGATCAGATTCGCATCGTCGGCTCGTCGACCGTGTTCCCGTTCGCCACGGTGGTCGCGGAGAACTTCGGCAAGACGACCGGCTTCAAGACCCCGGTCATCGAGTCGACCGGCTCCGGTGGCGGCCTGAAGCTCTTCTGCCAGGGCGTCGGCACCGAGCATCCCGACTTCACCAACGCCTCGCGTCGGATCAAGCAGTCGGAAGTCGAGCTCTGCGCCTCCAACGGCGTGACCGACGTGACCGAGATCAAGGTCGGCTACGACGGCATCGTGCTGGCCAACTCCAAGGCCGCCGAGACCTACAACCTGAGCCGCAAGGACATCTTCCTGGCCCTCGCCAAGCAGGTTCCGGTCGACGGCAAGCTGGTCGACAACCCCTACACCATGTGGTCCGAGATCAACCCGGACCTGCCGGACACCGAGATCGAGGTTCTGGGCCCGCCGCCGACCTCCGGCACCCGCGACGCGTTCGTGGAGCTGGTGATGCGCGAAGGCGCCGAGCAGTTCCCGATGCTCGAGGCGATGGAGAAGAAGGAGTTCCGCGCGGTCTCCGACTCCATGCGTGAGGACGGCCGCTTCGTCGAAGCCGGCGAGAACGACAACCTGATCGTCCAGAAGCTCGAGGCCAACCCGGCCGCCCTGGGCATCTTCGGCTTCTCCTTCCTCGACCAGAACGCCGACAAGGTCCACGGCTCGGTCATCGACGGCTCCTCCCCGAGCTTCGATGCCATCGCCGACGGCTCCTACCCGGTGTCGCGCTCCCTGTTCTTCTACATGAAGAACGCCCATGTCGGCGTGATCCCCGGCATGAAGGAGTACGTGGCCGAGTTCACCAGCGAGAAGGCCGCCGGCCAGGAAGGCTACCTGACCGACAAGGGTCTGATCCCGCTGCCGGCGGACGACCTGGAAAGCTATCGCTCGGCCGGTGAGAACCTCACCAACCTGAGCCTCTGATCCAGACCACGACGACCAGCGGCCGACCCTCGGGTCGGCCGCTTTCTTCTCCGCCGCCCGTTATTCTGCGCCGCGGCAATAATACTGAAACGCTGCTTCGTTAGACCCTTTACCCACCGTCGGCGGAACCCGCCGGATCCGGATCGCTCTCAGGGGACGGCAACCCATGCAGACCTTCATCGTGGTTCTCGCGCTGCTCGGCTTCGCCGCCGTCGGCTACACCATGGGCCGCGCCAGAGCCGTGATGACCGCAGGCGGCGTGCCGAAGGATCTTCACTCCCTGCCGAGCTACTACGGCGCGTATACCGCGCTCTGGATCGGCCTGCCCTCGATCCTGCTGCTGGCCGCCTGGCTGATCATCCAGCCGCAGATCATCGACGGCCTCGTGATGGGCGGCCTGCCGGCGGCGATGACCACGGGCCTGTCCGACTCCGAATACGGCCTTCTGCTGAACGACATCCGCAACGTCGCCACCGGCAACATCTCCTCGCGCGCTGACGACCCGGCCATCATCGCCGCTGCGGCCCGGCTGAGCAGCCTGCGCGATACCGGATTCCTCCTCATGGTCGTGGCCGCCTTCGGCGTCGGCGCCGGCGGCCTGGCCTTCGCCCGGACCCGGATCAGCCCGACCCTGCGGGCCCGGAACACCGTGGAGAAGACGATCAATGTCATCCTGATCATCAGCTCCCTGATCGCCATCCTGACCACCGTCGGCATCGTCCTGTCGCTGCTGTTCGAGAGCTTCCTGTTCTTCACCCGGGTGCCGTTCTACGAGTTCCTGTTCGGCCTGAACTGGAGCCCGCAGACCGCGCTGCGCGCCGATCAGGTCGGCTCGTCCGGCGCCTTCGGGGCGATCCCGCTCTTCGTCGGCACCCTGCTGATCACCTTCATCGCCATGCTCGTCGCCGCACCGATCGGCCTGTTGTCGGCGATCTACATGGCGGAGTACGCCGACCCCCGGTTCCGGGCCTTCGCAAAGCCAATGCTCGAGGTCCTGGCCGGCATTCCGACCGTGGTCTACGGCTTCTTCGCCGCCCTGACGGTGGCGCCTGCCTTCCGCAACGCGGGCGAGAGCATCGGCCTCGACGTCTCCTCCGAGAGCGCGCTCGCCGCCGGCGTGGTCATGGGCATCATGATCATTCCCTTTGTCTCCTCGCTGTCCGACGACGTGATCAACGCCGTGCCCCAGTCCCTGCGCGACGGCTCCTACGGCCTCGGCGCCACCAAGTCGGAAACCATCCGCTCGGTGGTCGTGCCGGCGGCGCTTCCCGGTATCGTCGGCGCCCTGTTGCTCGCCATCAGCCGCGCCATCGGCGAGACGATGATCGTCGTCATGGCCGCGGGCCTGGCGGCAAATCTCACAGTGAATCCGCTGGAGGCGGTCACCACGGTCACCGTGCAGATCGTCACGCTGCTGGTCGGAGACCAGGAGTTCGACAGCGCCAAAACCCTGTCGGCCTTCGCGCTCGGCCTGGTCCTGTTCTTCATCACGCTCGCCCTCAACGTGATCGCGCTCAGCGTGGTCCGCAAATACCGAGAGAAGTATGACTGATACGATCTCCTCTCCGCCGGGCGCCGGGGGCGGGCCGACCGATACGGTCCGTCGTCCGTTGGTCGTGAGCCCGCATCTCGCCAAACGCTACGCGCGGGAACGCCGGTTCCGTCTTTTGGGCCTGGGCAGCGTCGCCACCGCCGGCTTGATCCTGCTGATCCTGCTCGGCAGCATCGTCTCCAAGGGCTACTCGGCCTTCTGGCAGTACAATGTCGACCTCACCATCGAGTTCAGCGCCGAGGAGCTGAACCCCGACGGCGGACCGGTCGAGATGGAGACGCTGCAGCGCGCGAACTATCTGGCCCTGGTGCGCGACAGCCTGAAGCGCGAGTTCCCGGACGCCGCCGGCGACCGCCGGGAGCGCCGCAAGCTCTACGGTCTGGTCTCGCCGAACGCCGACATCGCCCTGCGCAGCATGGTGCTCGACGATCCGTCCCTGATCGGCACGACCCAGACCGTCACGATCAAGCTGTCCGACGACATGGACACCTTCTCCAAGGGCTATATCGACCGCGATCTGCCCGAGAGCGACCGCCGGGTGACCGATCGGGAAATCGTCTGGTACGACCAGCTCGACTCCCAGGGCCGCATCCACGCCGCCTTCAACGTCGACTTCTTCACCCAGGGCGACAGCCGAGAGCCCGAGGAGGCCGGCATCTACGGCGCCCTGATCGGCTCGATCCTGACCCTGACGGTCACCCTGCTGGTGTCCTTCCCGATCGGCGTCATGGCGGCGGTCTATCTGGAGGAGTTCGCGCCGAAGAACCGGTTCACCGACCTGATCGAGGTCAACATCAACAACCTCGCGGCGGTCCCCTCGATCGTCTTCGGCCTGCTCGGCCTCGCGGTGTTCCTGAACTTCTTCGGCCTGCCACGCTCGGCGCCGCTCGCCGGCGGCCTGGTGCTGGCGCTCATGACCCTGCCGACCATCATCATCGCCTCGCGCTCGGCGCTCAAGGCGGTGCCGCCGTCGATCCGGGAGGCCGCCCTCGGCCTCGGGGCCTCGCGGCTGCAGGTGGTCACCCATCACGTGCTGCCCCTGGCCATGCCGGGCATCCTGACCGGCACCATCATCGGCATGGCCCAGGCGCTCGGCGAGACCGCGCCGCTGCTGATGATCGGCATGGTGGCCTTCATCGTCGACATCCCCCAGAGCTTCACCGACCCGGCCACCGTGCTGCCGGTTCAGGTCTACATCTGGGCGGACAGCCCTGAGCGCGCCTTCGTCGAGAAGACCTCGGCGGCGATCATGGTGCTTCTCGGCTTTCTCGTTCTCATGAACGCGTTTGCGGTCCTGTTGCGCAAACGCTTCGAGCGCCGTTGGTAAGGAGATATACAGATGTCCGAATCATCCATCCCAACGGGCGACGTCTCCGTCGCATCCAAACCGCCGAGTGCCGATCAATTGGCCAATCGATACACCAAGGTGCAGTCCCGCGACGTCAACGTCTATTACGGCGACAAGCATGCGCTGAAGCATGTCGACCTCGACGTCTACGAGAACGAGGTCACGGCGCTGATCGGCCCGTCGGGCTGCGGCAAGTCGACGTTCCTGCGCTGTCTGAACCGCATGAACGACGTGATCGACATCTGCCGGGTCACCGGCCGGATCTCGCTCGACGAGCATGACATCTACGATCCGTCCCTCGACGTGGTGCAGCTCCGCGCCCGGATCGGCATGGTCTTCCAGAAGCCGAACCCGTTCCCGAAGTCGATCTACGACAACATCGCCTACGGCCCCCGCATCCACGGGATCGCCCACGGCAAGGCCGAACTCGACGAGATCGTCCAGAAGAGCCTGGAGCGCGCCGGCCTCTGGCAGGAGGTCAGCGACCGGCTCGACCAGCCCGGCACCGGCCTGTCCGGCGGCCAACAGCAGCGGCTCTGCATCGCCCGCGCCATCGCGGTGAACCCGGAAGTCATCCTGATGGACGAGCCCTGCTCGGCCCTGGACCCGATCGCCACCGCCCGTATCGAGGAGCTGATCGATGAGCTCCGGGAGAACTTCACGATCGTGATCGTGACCCACTCGATGCAGCAGGCGGCCCGGGTCTCCCAGCGCACCGCGTTCTTCCATCTCGGCGATCTGGTCGAAGTGGGCGAGACCGAGACGATCTTCACCAACCCCGAAGACAGCCGCACGCAGGGATACATCACCGGACGGTTCGGTTAGCATCGAAACGACGGCCGACGGCCCCGGACGCACCGGGGCCGGGCCATAAGCTAACGACCCGGAGGTTTGAACCATGTCCGACAGCCATATCGTTTCCTCGTTCGACGAGGAACTGGACGGCTTGCGGTCCGCGATCTCGCGCATGGGCGGTCTGGTCGAGGTGCAGCTCTCCAACGCCATCCAGGCGATCGCCCGGCGCGACGACGCGCTGGCGACCCGCTGCATCGAGGCGGACAAGGAGATCGACGACCTCGAGGACCAGATCGAGGCGCTCACCCTGCGCATGCTCGCCCTGCGTCAGCCGGTGGCCCACGACCTGCGGCAGATCCTCTCGGCGCTGAAGACCTCCCACGACCTGGAGCGCATGGGCGACTACGCGACCAACGTCGCCAAGCGCGCCTCGGCCCTGTCCCAGCTTCCCGAGGTCGGCCCGATCAACGGGATCGCCCGCATGGGCCGTCTCACCCACCGGATCATCAACGACGTGCTGGACGCCTATACGCAGCGCGACGTCGAGCGGGCGATGCTCGCCTGGGAGCGAGACGAGGAGGTCGACCAGATGTACACCAGCCTCTTCCGGGAGCTGCTGACGTACATGATGGAGGATCCGCGCAACATCACCGCCTGCGCGCATCTGCTCTTCGTGGCCAAGAACATCGAGCGCATCGGCGATCACGCCACCAACATCGCCGAGACCGTCTATTTCGAGGAGACCGGCCATCGCCTGAAGGGCGACCGGCCGAAGGGGGACAACAGCAGCTTCGCCGTCGTGAAGCCGGGGGAGCTGCCCGATGGACAGTCCTAGCAGCGAGTGACCGACACCATGAAACCACTGATCCTGATCGTCGAGGACGAGGCGCCGATCGTCACCCTGCTCCGCTACAACCTGGAGCGCGAGGGGTTCCGCGTGATCGATGCCGGCGACGGGGAGGAGGCGATGCTGGTCGCCGCCGAACGCCGGCCCGACCTGATCCTGCTCGACTGGATGCTGCCCCTGCTCTCGGGCATCGAGGCCTGCCGGCGCCTGCGCCGCGCGCCCGACCTGAAGAACATCCCGATCATCATGCTCACCGCCCGCGGCGAGGAGGGCGACCGGGTCCGGGGCCTGAATTCCGGCGCGGACGACTACATCACCAAGCCCTTCAGCCCCGCCGAACTGGTCGCCCGGGTGCGCGCCGTGCTGCGCCGCGCCCGGCCGTCGACCGAGGACGAGATCCTGCGCTTCGCCGACCTGACCATGGACCTGGCGGCCCATCGGGTGAAGCGCAGCGAGCGCGACATCCATCTCGGCCCGACCGAGTTCCGCCTGCTGCGCCATTTCCTGGAGCATCCGGGCCGGGTGTTCTCCCGCGAGCAGCTTCTGGACACGGTCTGGGGGCCGGACGTGTATGTCGAGCCGCGCACGGTCGACGTCCATATCCGCCGGCTGCGCAAAGCGCTGAACAGCGAGAGCGACGACGACATGATCCGCACCGTGCGATCCGCCGGCTACGCCCTCGACGCCAACGCCATGGCCTGAGCGGCCGGCCAACTTCCCACCGGCAGGTTACTCCCAGCTTGAGTCCCGCCAGGCTGTTTCCCGCTGGGCAACCGGCGGCGACTCAGATACCCCAGGCCCATGGCGGCTGAACGCACCTCCTGGACGGACGGCATCCGGGTCTATCTCGACCGCCGGATGGTGATCATCCTGATCTTCGGCTTCGCCTCCGGCCTGCCGGCGCCGCTGGTCTATTCCAACCTGTCCATCTGGCTGACCGATGCCGGCTTCACTCGGTCCAGCGTCGGACTGTTCAGCCTCGCGACGACGGCCTACGCCATCAACTTCCTCTGGGCCCCGCTGGTCGACCGGCTGCGCCTGCCGGGGCTGACCGACCGGCTCGGAAGGCGCCGCGGCTGGGCGCTGCTGACCCAGCTTCTGCTGATCGCCGCCATCGCCTTTCTCGGCCTGACCGATCCCACCGCCGATGTCTCGATGGTGGCTCTCGCCTGCGTGTTCGTCGCCTTCGTCTCCGCCACCCAGGACATCGTCATCGACGCCTACCGGGTGGATATCCTGAAACCGGAGGAGTTCGGCGCCGGGTCGGCCGTGGCGATCTGGGGCTGGCATATCGGCGGCACGCTGGTCGGCGGGGCGGGCGGCCTCTACCTGGCGGCCAGCCTCGGCTGGAACGCCACCTACCTGATTCTCGCCTGCACGCTGGTGATCGCGGTCGTCGCCACCCTGATGGCGCCGGAACCCCAGCCGCGCGATCCGGTGCCGGAGATCCCTTCGGACAGCCGGGCCCCGCTGGGCGCGCGCATCGCCCTCTGGCTGCGTCAGGCCCTGGTCGACCCCTTCGCCGAGTTCATGCGTCGCGACTGGTGGCTGCTGATCCTGGTCTTCGTCTTCGTGTTCAAGTTCGGCGACGCCCTGCTCGGGCGCATGTCGGGCGTGTTCTACCGGGAGCTCGGCTTCGAGCTGACCGAGATCGCCGACGTGACCAAGGTCTTCGGACTCGCCGCCGTCTGCCTCGGCGTGTTCGCCGGCGGCGTGCTGGTCAAGATGGCCGGGGTCTTCCGCGCGCTTCTGGCCGGCGGACTGGCGGCGGCGGCCACCAATCTCGCCTATGCCTATCTCGCGTCGGCCGGTCAGGACATGCAGGTCTTCGCCATCGCGGTGATCGCCGACAACTTCACCGGCGGGCTCGCCACGGTGGCGTTCGTCGCCTACCTCGCCGGGCTCTGCAACACCGCCTTCTCGGCGACGCAATACGCCCTGCTGAACTCCCTCGGCAACCTGGCGCGGATCTGGTTCGCCTCGTCCGCCGGTCTGATCGTCGACGAGCTGGGCGGCGACTGGGCGCTGTTCTTCACCATCACCGCCGGGCTCGCCCTGCTGGGCCTGCCGCTGCTGCTGGTGCTGATGTGGGTGCTGCCGGACCCGGGCAAAGCGCTCCCGGAACCTTCCTCGAAATAAACCCTATCCGACTTCCTGGGCGCGGTCGGCAACGCCGTGAGCGATCCAGGACCGCGCCCCCGCCGCCGATCGCAGGATCCTGGACAGCCCCCCGGATCGGGTCCGGGAGGCGTCCAGGAAGTCGTTCAGAGTGACGTGATCAGCCGAGCTTCTCGGCGACCAGCTTCTTCAGGTCGGCCTCGGGCCGGGCGCCCACATGGCTGATGATCTCGGCCGCGCAGATGCCGCCCATCCGCCCGCAGGTCACCGCGTCCTTGCCGGCCGTGTAGCCGTGCAGGAAGCCGGCGGCATACAGGTCGCCGGCGCCGGTGGTGTCGACCACCTGGGCGACCGGTTCGGCGTCGAGCACATGGACCTCGTCGCGATGGACGACCACCGCCCCCTTCTCACTGCGGGTCAGCGCCGCCGTCTCGACTTCGAAACGAACCGCCTGCAGCACGTCGTCGAACCGGTCGGTCTCGAACAGCGACAGCGACTCCGCCTCGTTGGCGAACAGGATGTCCACGTGGTGCTTCACCAGCTCCTTGAAGTCGGCGCGGTGCCGGTCGACGCAGAACGAGTCGGACAGGGAGAGGGCGACCTTGCCGCCTTTCCTGTGGGCGATCTCCGCTGCCTTGATGAACGCCTTCTTGGCCTCGGGCGGATCCCAGAGATAACCCTCCAGGTAGATCACTTGCGCCTCGCCGATCAGGTCCTCATCGATATCGTCCGGCGTCAGGTTCACGCAGGCGCCGAGATAGGTGCTCATCGACCGCTGGGCGTCGGGGGTAACCAACACCAGGCAGCGCGCGGTCGGCGGACCGTCCGGCGCGGGCGCGGTGTCGAAGCGGACGCCCTGGGCGGTGATATCGTGGCGGAACACCTTCCCGAGCTGGTCGTCCCGCACCTTGCCGATATAGCCCGTGCGGCTGCCCAGGGCCGCCAGTCCGGCCGCGGTGTTGCCGGCCGAGCCGCCGGAGCTCTCCACGCCCGGCCCCATGGCGGCGTAGAGGGATTCCGAGCGTTCCGCGTCGATCAGGGTCATCGCGCCCTTCTCGACGGTCTGCTCGGCGAGAAAACCGTCATCGCAGCGGGAGATGACATCGACAATGGCGTTGCCGATGGCGACGACATCCAGGCTCTTGGTCATTCGGATCTCCAGGAGTTCTTGGAACAGGAGTTCATGTCGGTGGCCTCGCCCGCACACTAGAGCCCTGGCGCCACCGATCAACCCTGCGGCGCTCCCGACGGCTACCGCGGCCGGGCACGACGCTTGAATCCCGACGGACTTCGTGGTTTCAACCGGCTGGCGCGACGGCGGGCAGCGCCCCGCCGCCCGTGCGAGCCCGCAGCATGCGAGACCGGCGATGTTCCGTTCCATTTCCCTGACGCTCGACCAGCTCGGCGACACGCGGCTGCGGTCCGTCCTGATCCTGGCGATCGCCGCCAGCCTCGTGGTGATCGTCGCCCTGGCGGCGGCGGCCGGTGTGGCGCTGTCGGCGCTGGCGGAGACCGGCACCGGCTGGCTCGACGACCTGATCGTCTGGGTCGGCGCCATCGGCACCTTCGTGCTGGCGCTGATCTTCTTCCCCGGCTCGGTCCAGCTCGTCAGCGGCCTGTTCGCCGACCGGGTGGCCGACGCGGTGATGGCGAAGCACTATCCCGACGCTCCCGCCCCGCGCCAGGTGCCGCTCGGAGAGGTGATCGGCGACGGTCTGCGCTTCGCCGCCATCAGCATCGGGCTCAATATCGTTGCGCTGCCGCTGTATTTCGTTCTGCCAGGGCTGAACCTGCTGATCTTCTACGGGCTCAACGGCTACCTGCTCGGACGCGAATATGCCGATATGGTCGGACAGCGCACCCTGGACCGCGCGTCGCTCCGGACTTTCCGCGAGGCGAATCGGGGGTCGCTGTTCCTCGGCGGCGTGCTGATCGCGGCCCTGTCCACCATTCCCGTAGTGAACCTCACAACTCCTGTCGTGGCAACCGCTTTTGCCGTGCACGAACATGAACGGTTGCGGCGCCGAACCGTTCCGCGATAATACCGGCGAGGCAATTGGTTAGCCGACTTCGCTCAGTGAGGAGATAAGCCATGTTCCGGCGCCGCAGAGCATCCGACTCGCCGCAAGACGACACCGTCGAACCGGCCTTCGGGGCGGGCTCGTCGGACGGCGCGGAATCGGGCAGCGACTCCGGTAGCGACTCGGGCGCCGACGTGGTTCCGGTCGGCACCCTCCCCGGATCTGGATTGCCCGACACCCGGTCGCCTGGGTCCGGATCGACGGACTCCGCCGCAGCCGGTCCCGTATCCCCCGCTTCCTCCTCGCCCGCCGCTTCCGACTCGAAAGGTTCGGCCATGTCCGCTTCGACCCCCCCGCGTACCCCTGGTCAGGGCTTCGTGCCCGAGATCCCTCGGCGGTCCGCCGCCGACATTCCCGGGGCGCCGCCGCGCCGGCCCGCGAGCCCCGGCCGCGGCAACGAGGAGAGCAAGCGCCTCCTTGTCGGCAAGGACATCTCGCTCTCCGGCGAGATCACGGCCTGCGACAGCCTGGTGGTCGAGGGCACGGTGCAGGCGACCCTGGAACACAGCCGGTCGCTGGAAGTGACGGAGACCGGTCTGTACAAGGGCAAGGTGACGATCGAAGAGGCGGAGATCGCCGGCCGGTTCGAGGGCGACCTGACGGTCCGCGGCACCCTGTCGGTCAAGGCGACCGGCGTCCTCGAAGGTACCGTCCGTTTCCACAAGCTGGAGGTGGAACACGGCGGCGTCATCAAAGGCGATATCGGTCCCCTGAGCGAAGAGTAGAACGCCCATGGCCCCTATCGCCGGTCGGCGCAGCCGCGCCGTCGCCCTCGCCGCCCTGGTCGGTCTTTGCGGTTGCGCAACGACGACGCCCGCGCCCGAGACCGGGCCGAAGACCGACGCCCCGACGGCACCGGTCGCCCGCGGGGCGGCGCCGGTTCCGGTGACCGTGGTCCGAAGCAAACCGGTGGCACTGCGGGACGAGAGCACCCTGCGGGCGCTTGAGCCTTCCAAGATCGAAGAGCTGATCGGCCCGCCGACCTTCGTGCGCCAGGACGGGGGCGCGATCATCTGGCAATACTCGGCCGGGGGCTGCGTTCTGGATCTCTTCTGGTACCGCGCCGACGGCCGCAAAGCGCTGCTGCACGTCGAATCGCGCAACATCCACAGCCCGCGTGCCGCGGAGACCGCCGCCTGCCTGGACAATCTTTGGAAGCACCGGACCGGCCAGGTCGAAAGCTGACTTGCCGGATGATCCGGCCGGCGGCGATGGCTCAAACGGCGCGCCGGCTTCTCACGCGTCCGGCGTCGGCGTCTTGTCCTTGAAATTGCAGACCGACCGGACCGTGCAGTCGGGACAGCGCGGCTTGCGGGCCTTGCAGATGTAGCGCCCGTGCAGGATCAGCCAGTGATGGGCGTGCCGCAGATAGGCCGGCGGCACTTTCTTCAGCAGCGCCTTCTCCACCGCCAGCGGGGTCCTGCCCGCCGCCAGCCCGGTGCGGTTGGCGACCCGGAACAGGTGAGTGTCGACGGCGATGGTGGGTTCGCCGAACGCGATGTTCAGCACCACGTTGGCGGTCTTGCGCCCGACCCCCGGCAGGGCCTCGAGCGCCTCGCGATCCCGGGGCACTTCGCCGCCATGGTGCTCGATCAGGTCGCGGCAGAGCTGAATGACATTCTTGGCCTTCGAATTGAACAGCCCGATCGTCTTGATGTGATCCTTCACGCCGGCCTCGCCCAGCGCCAGCATCTTCTCCGGCGTGTCGGCGATCGGGAACAGGTTCTTCGTGGCCTTGTTCACGCCGACGTCGGTCGCCTGAGCCGACAGCACCACGGCGACCAGCAGGGTGAACGGGTTCACCCAGTCCAGTTCGCCCTGGGGCTCCGGGTTCTCCGCCTGGAGCGTGGCGAAGAAGGTCTCGATCTGGGCTTTGGTCATCGCGCGGGCCATGCCCCTGTTTAGCCGCCCGGCCAGGGTGCGGCAATCGCCCGCGTCCCCGAGCCACGATCCGGCCCGCGTTTCAGCTTCCGGGCGATTGACGTGGCGCCGGTCCCCGCCGATATTCTGAGCGCCATGGAGAGCGTGATCACACCAGAGGATACGGGACCGAAGGATGCGGGCCCGTCCGGAGCCGACCGTCGGCCGGTGCTGGATCTCGTTCTGTATCCGCATCGATCTCTGCCGCCGAGCGGTTTTCTGATCCTCATGGCGGCGGTGGCGGCGATCTCCTTCACCGTCGGCCTGATCTTCTTCCTCGCCGGAGCTTGGCCGGTCGTCGGTTTCCTCGGCCTCGATGTGGCCGTCGTCTACGCCGCCTTCAGGCTCAACTACCGGGCCGCCCGCGCCTACGAGACGATCCGGCTGGCCGACGGCGAGCTGGAGGTGGTGAAGATCGACCCGGCCGGGCGCAGCCGCCGCTACGTTCTGCCATCGGCCTGGCTCAGCGTCGATCTGGACGAGCGGCCCCGCGGCCGCAGCCGCCTGACCCTGCGGTCGCGGGGAAAGGGCCTGGAGATCGGCGCGTTTCTCGGCCGCGACGAGAAGGACGGGCTGGCGGACCTGCTGCGGGACGGCCTGAGGCGCGCGGCCCTGCCGCCCCATCTTTCCGTTGCCAATCCGAACTGATTTGAGTCAGGCGAGGCCGAGAACGTCGCGCATGGTGTAGAGGCCGGGTTGCCGACCGGCGACCCAACGGGCGGCCGCCAGCGCCCCCGACGCGAAGACCTCGCGGCCTCCCGCCTTGTGGCCGATCTCGATCCGCTCGCCGGCGCCGGCGAAGATGACCGTGTGGTCACCGACCACATCCCCGCCCCTTAACGTTGCGAATCCGATCTGACCGCGCTCCCGCGGTCCCGTCTCCCCTTCGCGGGAGAGCACCGAGACGTCCTCGAACGTCCGGCCGCGGCCCCGCGCCGCCGCCCGGCCGAGACCCAGCGCGGTGCCTGACGGCGCATCGACCTTGCGGTTGTGGTGCATCTCGACGATCTCGATGTCCCAGGCGTCGTCCAGCGCTGCGGCGACCTGCTCGACGACCGACAGCAGCAGGGTGACCCCCTGGCTCATGTTCGGAGCGTAGACGATCGCGGTAGTTTCCGCGTGACGGGCCAGCTCCGCTTCCTGCTCGGCGCTCAACCCGGTGGTGCCGATCACCAGCGGCGTCCCGAGTGCGGCCGCCCGGCCCGCATGGGCCAGCGTGGCGTCGGGCAGGGTGAAGTCGATGGCGACATCGGTACCGAGGACCGTGTCGATCTGGTCCGTGACCGCCACCCCGAGGGAGCCGAGCCCCGCCAGCAGGCCGAGATCGGCGCCGAGGTCGGCACTACCGGGTCGGTCGGCCCCCGCGGCGACGGTCATCCCGTCGGCTTCCGCGACGGCGCGCGCCACCATGCGTCCCATCCGCCCGGTGCTGCCGAAGATCCCTACTCTGAGCGCCATCGTGTCCCTCCCGCGCGGCGGTGCGTGTCCGTTGCGGACGGCTTAGACCCCTAGTGTCCGGCTTGTCCAGCGCCGAGGCTATGGCTTTCTCATTAAATTGTATTTAAATATGAATTCAGTTCGATATGACGGAAATCAGGAGACTGCAGGTGGACGTGCGCACCCTTTGCCTCGGCGTGCTGAGTTTCGGAGAGACCACCGGCTACGGAATCCGGAAGGCGGTGGGCGAGTGGTTCGGCCATTTCGCCCAGGCGAGCCTCGGCGCCATCTATCCGGCCCTCGCCAAAGCCGTAGCGCGGGGGGAGGTGGAGGTCGTCGGGCCCGCCGACGTGGCGCTGGAGAAGCGGGTGTTCCGGTTGACCGAAACGGGCCGGACCGCCCTTTCCGGCTCCGCCGCGGACACCTCTGGCGAGGAGACGCTGCGCTCGCCCTTTCTCTCGGCGATGTTCTTCGCCCATCTCCTCGACATGGACGACGTCCACCGTCTTTTCGACGAGCGTCTCGCAGGACTCCGCAGGGAACAGCGCCGCCTGCGCAATCTGCCGAGCGCCGACCTCACCGAAGGGCAGCGCTTTACCATCCGCTATGCGATGGCGACGACGACGGCCGCGATCGCCTTCATGGAGCGGGAGGGCCGGGCGATGGTGACCGCCATCGAGCGCGAGCGCGGCTGACCGGATCGGTCCGGCGCCGCCACAGAGGCGACACTACCGTCCAAGACATTGAAAACGAAAACAGTAGTACCGATCCGGCTCAGTCCTTGAGATCCTCCCACAGCTCCTTGACCTTGTCGAAGAAGCCGTGGCTCTGCGGGCTGGTCTTCTCGACCCCGCTCGCTTTCTGGAACTCCTCGAGGAGCTCGCGCTGGCGCTCGGTCAGGTTGACCGGCGTCTCGACCGCGACCTCGACATACATGTCGCCCCGGGAGGGCGAGCGCAGGACCGACATTCCCTTGCCGCGAAGCCGGAACTGGCGCCCGGTCTGCGTTCCGGCGGGAATCGAGACCTTGGCGCGCGTGCCCTCGATGGTCGGAACCTCGATCGCACCGCCGAGCGCGGCGGTCACCATCTCCAGCGGCACCCGGCAGTAGATATCGGCACCCTCCCGCTGGAAGATCGGGTGCGGCTGGATGTTGAGGAAGAGATAGAGGTCGCCCGGCGGCGCGCCGCGCATGCCGGCCTCGCCCTCGCCCTGCAGGCGGATGCGGGTTCCGTCCTCGACCCCGGCCGGGATGTTCACCGACAGGGTCTTCTCCTTGCGTTGCCGGCCGGAGCCGTTGCACGACTTGCACGGGTTCTCGATCACCTGTCCGACGCCGCCGCAGCTGGCACAGGTCCGCTCGATGGTGAAGAAGCCCTGCTGGGTGCGGGTCTTGCCGCGGCCGCCGCAGGTCGGGCACGCGATCGGCCGCGACCCCTTCTCCGCGCCGGCGCCGTCGCAGACGTCGCAGGTCACGGAGGTGGGCACGCGGATCTCGGCCTGCTTGCCGGTGAACGCATCCTCCAGGGACACGGTCATGTTGTAGCGCAGATCCGACCCGCGCCCCGGGCTCGCGCCGCGCCGACCGCCGCCGCCCATGAAGTCGCCGAACATCTCCTCGAAGATGTCCGCGAAGCCGCCGGAGAAGCCCTCGAAACCGCCGGCGCCCTGACGACCGCCACCACCGCCCTCGAACGCTGCGTGACCGAAACGATCGTAGGCGGCCTTCTTTTCCTCGTCCTTCAGGACGTCGTAGGCCTCGTTCACTTCCTTGAATTTGCGCTCGGCCTCGTCGTCGCCCGGATTCCGATCCGGGTGATACTGCATCGCCAGCTTGCGATAGGCCTTCTTGAGGGTGTCCTTGTCGGCGCTTCGGTCAACGCCCAACACCTCGTAAAAGTCACGCTTCGCCATTGATCGTCACCGCCCCCAGATTCGCCGTAAGTGTCGTCGCTCCACGTCGAGCTGTGAAGCCCTGTGCCGACCAAACGCCACGACCCGGTACCGATCCGAGTGGGATGGGTCCGGGCCGCCGCGTTTATCTGGTCGGGATCAGGCCGACTTGTTGCGATCCTGGTCGTCGACCTCCTCGAAGTCGGCGTCGACCACGTCGTCGGCGTTACCGGAACCGGACTGTTCGCCCGCACCGCCCTCGGCTCCCGCCTCGGAGGCGCCGGCGTCGCCGGCTTCCTGCTGCGCCTTGTACATCGCCTCGCCGAGCTTCATCGACGACTGCTGCAGCGCCTGGAGCTTGGCCTGGATGTCCTCGACGTCCTCGCCCTCCATCGCCGTCTTCAGCGCGGCGAGATCGGACTCGACCGCCGCCTTGTCGGCCGGATCGACCTTGTCGCCGTAGTCGGCGAGGGTCTTCTCCGTGGCGTGGATGGCGTTGTCCGCCTGGTTCCGGGCCTCGATCAGCTCGCGACGCTTCTTATCCTCAGCGGCATTCGACTCGGCGTCCTTGATCATCTGCTCGATGTCGCTGTCGGACAGGCCGCCGGACGCCTGGATGCGGATCTGCTGCTCTTTGCCCGTCGCCTTGTCCTTGGCCGACACGTTGACGATGCCATTGGCGTCGATGTCGAAGGTGACTTCGACCTGCGGCACGCCGCGCGGTGCCGGCGGAATGCCGACGAGATCGAACTGGCCGAGCATCTTGTTGTCGGCCGCCATCTCGCGCTCGCCCTGGAAGACCCGGATCGTCACCGCCGTCTGATTGTCCTCAGCGGTGGAGAAGGTCTGGCTCTTCTTGGTCGGGATCGTCGTGTTGCGGTCGATCAGGCGGGTGAACACGCCGCCCAGGGTCTCGATGCCGAGGGACAGCGGGGTCACGTCCAGCAGCAGGACGTCCTTGACCTCGCCCTTCAGCACGCCGGCCTGGATCGCCGCACCGGAGGCGACGACCTCGTCCGGGTTCACGCCCCGGTTCGGGTCCTTGCCGAAGAAGCCCTTCACCGTCTCGAAGATCTTCGGCATGCGGGTCATGCCGCCGACCAGGATCACCTCGTCGATCTCGCCCGCCGACAGGCCGGCATCCTTCAGCGCCGCCTTGCAGGGCGCGATGGTCCGCTGCACCAGATCGTCGACCAGGGCTTCCAGCTTGGCGCGGGTGACCTTGATGTTCAGGTGCTTCGGACCCGACTGGTCGGCCGTGATGAACGGCAGATTGACCTCGGTCTGCTGCGAGGAAGAGAGCTCGATCTTCGCCTTCTCGGCCGCCTCCTTCAGGCGCTGCAGCGCCAGACGGTCGGAGCGCAGGTCGATCCCGTTCTCCTTCTTGAACTCGTCGGCCAGGTAGTCGATCAGCCGCTGGTCGAAGTCCTCACCGCCGAGGAACGTGTCGCCGTTGGTGGACTTCACCTCGAACACGCCGTCGCCGATCTCCAGCACGGACACGTCGAAGGTGCCGCCGCCCAGATCGTAGACCACGATGGTGCCGGTGGACTTCTTGTCGAGACCGTAGGCCAGCGACGCGGCCGTCGGCTCGTTGATGATGCGCAGGACCTCGAGACCGGCGATCTTGCCGGCGTCCTTGGTCGCCTGGCGCTGGGCGTCGTTGAAGTAGGCCGGGACGGTGATGACCGCCTGGGTCACCGACTCGCCCAGATAGGCCTCCGCGTCCTCCTTCAGCTTGCCGAGGATCATGGCGGAGATCTGCGCCGGGCTGTACTTGGTGCCGTCAAGCTCGACCCACGCGTCGCCGTTGTCACCGCCGACGACCTTGTAGGGGACCAGCTCGTTGAATTTCTTCGACGCGGCGTCGTCCGCGCGGCGGCCGATCAGCCGCTTGATCGCGAACAGCGTCTTTTCAGGGTTCGTCACCGCCTGGCGCTTGGCAGCCTGGCCGACGAGGCGCTCGCCACCCTCGGCAAACGCGACCATCGACGGGGTCGTGCGCGCGCCTTCGGCGTTCTCGATGACTTTTGCGGAGGAGCCGTCCATGACGGCGACGCACGAATTCGTCGTGCCCAGATCGATACCGATAACCTTGCTCATGCGATCCTCTCTTCAGCGGCAGGCGCCATTGGCCTCGAAAGCGCCACTCGGCGCCCCCTATCGGGGACAATGTCAGGATTGGATCGTATATAGTGGGGCCGTTCGCGGACGCAAGCGTTGCCAGGCGCTGATTCGACTCCCAGTGTGGCGGCCACCATGATCGTCTCCGCCAGCTACAAGACCGATATCCCCGCCTTCTACGGCGCCTGGTTCCGCAACCGGCTGGCGGCGGGACACGCGCGCGTCGTCAATCCCTATGGCGGCGCCCCCTTCACCGTCCCCCTCGGCCCCGAGCGCGCCGACGCCTTCGTATTCTGGACCCGCAACGCCGGGCCGTTCCTGGACACGCTCGACCTTCTGGCCGCCGAAAAGCGGCCCTTCATGGTGCAGATGACGGTGACCGGCTATCCCCGGGCGCTGGAGCGGTCGGTGATCGATACCGACCGGGCGGTGGCACAGATCCGCGAGATCGCCCGGCGCTTCGGCGCGCGGTCGGTGGTCTGGCGCTACGATCCGGTGCTGCTCACCGACGTCACCCCGGCGGATTTCCACCTGAGGTCCATGACGGCCCTGGCGGCCGCGCTGGCCGCGTCGGTCGACGAGGTGGTCCTGTCCTTCGCCACGATCTACCGCAAGACCGGCGCCAATCTCCGCCGCCTGGAACGGGACGCCGGGATCGCCTGGCACGATCCGCCGGCCTCGGAAAAACGGGCGCTGCTGGCCCGGCTGGCGGAGATCGCCGCCGACCGCGGCATCCGCCCGTCCCTCTGCGCCCAGCCGGATCTTCTGGTCCCCGGCCTGGACCCAGCGGCCTGTATCGATATCGGCCGGCTGTCCGACGTCGCGGGGCGGGCGATCGGCGCCCGGGAGAAAGGCAACCGGCCGGGATGTCTCTGCGCCGAGAGCCGCGATATCGGCGCCTATGACAGCTGCCCGCACGGCTGCCTCTACTGCTACGCGGTGGGCCAGCCGGAAACCGCCAAGCGCAAGATGCGGGCGCACGATCCGGACGGGGAGTTCCTGTTCCCGCCGTCGGGAGCGGCGGTTGGCGCTCGTCCAGCGTCCCAGGAGAAACGTTCCCCACCCGCATGAGCCCCGACGTCGGCCCCGGCACAAGGCCGGGGAGTGACGGGTTTGGGGGTGGCAACGTCGGGTTGGGGGGTCTTCAGAGCCGAGACCGCCGCCGATTTCCGGCCCGGGGAGAGGAATTTGGTCGAAAGACAGGGTCACGCCACGCGCTTCCCGTCGGGTCAAACCGAGGCACACCTGCTCCAGTTTCTTCAGACACTCCCCGGACTTGTGCCGGGGCCGACGGATCGGTCCGCACGAGCGAAGGGGATTGTGATCTCGAAGTCTGCGGATCCCCAGCCCCCGCCAGACGTCGAAAATCCCGTCCCACCCGCATGGACCCAAGCGTCGGCCCCGGCACAAGGCCGGGGCGTGACGGGTTTGGGGGTGGCAACGTCGGATTGGGGGCGATCTCTAGACCTCAACCCGCATTCGGTTGCCGGCCCGGCCAAAACCGGGAGAGACCCGCCTCGAGGGAAACAACTCGAGGGAAACAATAAGAGAAGAAAACTACGCCGTCGTGTCGACCCGCTCGTGGTCGTCGGGCTTGCCGCCCTTTGAGACGCCGACCATGGCCGCGCGCAGCAGACGGTCGTGCAGCACATAGCCGGGGGCCAAAACCTGGACCACCGTACCCGGCGCCTTGGACGGGTCCTCGACCTCGAACATGGCCTGATGGAGGTTGTAGTCGAACTTCTCGCCCATCGGGTCGATACGCTTGATCTGGTGCTTCTCGAAGGCGCTGAGCACTTCCTTCTCGGTCATCTCGACGCCGACGATCACGTTCTTCAGCGCGTCGTCGAGGTTCTCGCGATCTTCGGGTACCGCGTCCAGGGCCCGGCGCAGGTTGTCGACCGCGTTCAGCAGGTCCTTCGCCAGATCGGCGGACGCGAATTTCCGCCACTGCTCCTTCTCGCGGTCGGTCCGGCGCCGCAGGTTCTCGGAATCGGCCAGCGCCCGAAGCGCCTGGTCCTTGAGCTGGGCCATCTGCTCCTCGAGCTCGGCGATCCGCACGTCGCGCGCATCGGTGGGGCCGCCAGTATCGACGGTGCCGTCGTCGGACAGACCGAGACTCTCGGCCAGCGACGCCTCGGCCGCCGCGTCGGGGGCGCGCTCGGTGCCGTCGGCCTGATCGTTGACGGGTTGCGGGCCGGCGGGCTTGTTCTGTTCGTTCGCCATGGTCGCTACTCGTTGTCCTGAGGTTATGTGGTCTGGCGGTCACGGGACCGCGCGATGAATCGGTCGGACTCTTTGTCGACCGCTATGTAAGACGCGCATGCCGGCTTGAAAACCCGATTCGCCGCGACAGTCGCTCGGGAGCCGGCTGGACTCGGCCCGCGGAGCCGCGCTGCGGGCCCCGCCGCTACCCCAGCAACCGGCTGATCAGCTTCGAGGTGTAGTCCACCATCGGGATGATCCGGGCGTAGTTCATGCGCGTCGGCCCGATGACCCCGATGGCGCCGACCACCGACCGTTTCTGGTCGTGGTAGGGCGCGATGATCATCGAGCATCCGGTGTTGCGGAAGAGCTGGTTCTCGGCGCCGATAAAGATCTGCACGCCGTCCGCCACGCCGGTCGCGTCCAGCAGGCGCAGGGTGCTCTCCTTCTCCTCGAGCTGCTCGAACAGGCCGCGGATCCGTTCCAGGTCCTCCAGCGCGGTGACATCGTGCAGCAGCGCCGACTGGCCGCGCAGAATCAGCGTGGAGGCACCCGGACCGCCGCCCCAGGTGGCGAGGCCCGCCTGCACGACGCGGGACGTCAGCTCGTCCAGTTCCGCCCGGCGCTGCACGATCTCATCCTCGATCCGCGCCATCGCCTCGGAGAGGGTGCGGCCGCCGAGCCGGGTGTTCAGGTAGTTCGTTGCTTCGACCAGGGCGGAGGGCGGCAGACCGGCGGGCAGCTCGACCACCCGGTTCTCGACGAGACCGGTCTCGCTCACCAGCACCACCAGGGCACGCTGGTTGCCGAGCGGGACGAATTCAATATGCCGCAGCGACCCCTCGTTCTTCGGCGAGACCACCAGACCGGCGCAGCGGGTCAGGCCGGCCAGCGCCGATGACGCCTCCTCCAGCATCTCCGACAGGCTGCGGCCGGCGGCGGCGCACTGGCCGTCGATGCTCTCGCGTTCCTCCGGCCCGAGATCGCCGCCGACCTCCAGCAGGCCGTCGACGAACATCCGCAGCCCCGCGTCGGTCGGCAGCCGGCCGGCGGAGGTGTGCGGCGAGAACAGCAGCCCCGCCTCCTCCAGGTCGGCCATCACGTTGCGGATGGTCGCGGGCGACAGGAGCAGGCCCTGCTTGCGCGACAGGGTGCGGGAGCCCACCGGCTCGCCGGTCTCCACATAGGCGTCGACCACGTGCATGAAGATCCGGCGCGAGCGCTCGTTGAGCTGCGCCAGCGTGGTGGACGGCATCGCGCCGTCTAAGGTGTCTCTGTTCATGCCGGACATGGTATCGGAAAATCTAGGCAGCACCATGGAGCCGGTCAACGCACCGCACGACGGGCGCTTCGCCGCCGGCTCCCGGATGGGAGACTGGACGGGCCGGACGCGGATCGCTAGCTTCCGCGCGCATCCCATCATCCGCCCGCGAACGAAAGGCCGCGCCATGGCTTCCGCCCCCACATCCGGCCAGACCGCCACGGTCCCGCGCCCGTCCGGCCGCGCCGTCGACGCGTTGCGCGACGTCATCCTGGAGCCCGGCTTCGCCAAGCACGCCGAGGGATCCTGTCTCGCCCGCTTCGGCGACACCCACGTGCTCTGCACGGCGAGCGTCGAAGAGCGGGTGCCGCCGTGGCTGAAGGGCGGCGGCAAGGGCTGGGTCACCGCCGAATACGGCATGCTGCCCCGCTCCACCCACACCCGAACGGACCGCGAGGCGGCGCGCGGCAAGCAGTCCGGCCGCACCCAGGAGATCCAGCGGCTGATCGGCCGGTCGCTCCGGGCGGTCACCGACCTCGCCGCCCTCGGCGAGCGCCAGATCCGGATCGACTGCGACGTGCTGCAGGCCGACGGCGGTACGAGGACGGCCGCGATCACCGGCTCCTGGGTCGCCCTGCACCAGGCGATCGCCACGCTGAAGCGGTTCGGCGCGGTCAAGAGCGATCCGCTGGTCGACCGCGTCGCCGCGATCTCCTGCGGCATCTACAAGGGCGTGCCGGTCCTTGACCTCGATTACGCCGAGGACAGCGACTGCGACGCCGACGCGAACTTCGTGCTGACCGCCGGCGGCGGGCTGGTGGAGGTCCAGGCGACCGCCGAGGGCGACCCGTTCGAGGAAGCCGCCTTCCTGGAGCTGCTCCGCCTGGCCCGCAAGGGAACGGACGAGCTCGCCGGGCTGCAGCGCGCAGCCGTCGGCGCCTGAGGGAGGCCGCCATGGCTCCGCGCAAACTGGCGCCGGGGACGCTGGTTCTCGCCACCCACAACCCCGGTAAGGTCCGCGAGATCGGCGATCTGCTGGCCCCCTTCGGCCTCGACGTGGTCTCGGCCGGCGATCTCGGGCTGCCCGAGCCGGAGGAGACCGGCACCACTTTCATTGCGAATGCGGAACTGAAGGCGCTGGCCGCCGCCCGGGCCTCCGGGAAGCCTGCGCTGGCAGACGATTCCGGCTTCTGCGTCGCCGCGCTGGACGGCGATCCCGGTATCTATTCCGCCCGCTGGGCTGGCCCGTCAAAGGACTTCTCCGTCGCCATGGCGCTGGTCCGCGAAAAGATGGTGGAGAGCGGGTCCGACGACGACCGGGCCTGGTTCACCTGCGCCCTGACCCTGGCCTGGCCCGACGGCCACTGCGAGAGCGTGGAAGGATACGTCCACGGAACCGCCGTCTGGCCGCCGCGGGGGGACAAGGGGTTCGGCTACGATCCGATGTTCGTGCCCGACGGCGACACCAAGACCTTCGGGGAAGGAGACGCGGACTGGAAGCATTCGGTCAGCCACCGCGCCGACGCCTTCGCCCAGCTCGTCGCCCGGTGTTTCGACGGAGCGGGGACCGGTGACGGATCCGCTGGCGACTGACGGTCCCGCCGCGGAGCCGCTCGGCCTCTACGTCCACTGGCCGTTCTGCCGGGCGAAGTGCCCCTATTGCGACTTCAACAGCCATGTCTCCGACAGCGTCGACCACGGGCTCTGGCGGGACCGGCTGGTGCGCGAGCTGGAGACCCTGGCACCGAGGGTCGGCGGCGGTCGGGCCTCGCCGCGCCGGCTCGTCAGCATCTTCTTCGGCGGCGGTACCCCCTCTCTGATGGAGCCGGAGACCGTCTCCGCCGTGATCGAGGCGGCACGGAAGCTGTTCCGTTTCAACAACGATATAGAGATCACCCTGGAGGCGAACCCCACCTCGGTGGAGTCGGCCAAGATGGTGGCGTTCCGGGCGGCGGGCATCACGCGGGTCTCGCTCGGCGTGCAGGCGATGGATGATTCCGCGCTGCGGTTCCTCGGGCGCGAGCACAGCGCGGCCGAAGCCCTGGGCGCCCTCGACGCCGTGCGCGCCCAGTTCGACAACGTCTCCTTCGACCTGATCTACGCGCGTCCGGGCCAGTCGACGGCGGACTGGATCGCCGAACTCCGCCGCGCGGTCGCGCTCGACCCGTCCCATCTGTCGCTCTACCAGCTCACGATCGAGCCGACGACGCCGTTCTACGCCCGCCACGCCCGCGGCGAGTTCGCCCTGCCGGACGAGGACGGCGCCGCCGATCTTTACGAGGCGACGCAGGACCTGCTGGGCGCCGCCGGGTTACCGGCCTACGAGGTCTCGAATCACGCGCGCGCCGACCACGCCTGCCGGCACAACCTCGTCTACTGGCGCTATCAGGACTATCTGGGCGTCGGGCCGGGCGCCCATGGCCGGCTCTCCTCCGGCGTCCCCGGCGCGGCGAAGACGGCGACGCGGGGCCACCGGGCACCGGCGATCTGGCTTGACCGGGTTGAGCGAGACGGCCACGCGCTGGTCGACGACGAGCCGATCCCAGCCGAGGAGATGCTGACGGAAGCGGTCCTGATGGGCCTGCGGATCGAGGAGGGGCTGACCGCCGCGCGGTTCCGCCACCTGTTCGGCGCCGAGCCGGCCGCCCTGTTCGAGGCGCCGGCCCTGGACACCCTGATCCGGGGCGGTTTTCTCGACATCGACGGCGGCGACATCCGCGCCACCCCGGCCGGCAGGGCACGGCTGGACGCGGTCACCGGGCACCTGCTGCAGCACACCGTCCCCGGCGCTACCGGCTGACTTCCACCAGCTGACTTCCGTTGGCTGATGCCCGTCAGTTGATCGCCGGCGAGAAGCTCCGGGGTGCCGGGTCGATCGCTTCGAATCCCCGCTCGGTCAGGCGCAGGACCGCCAGGCCCCGCTGGTTGGTGCCGTCGGTCAGCAGGCGGAACAGGCCGTCGGCGCCGTTGAATCCGGAGGGCTGGATCAGGTTGTCGATGGCGAAGTGATCGTCGGCCGGCTGCCGCGCCAGGACCGCCGCGAGGCCGACCGCGTCGTAGGACAGGGACGCGAGGCCATGGGGCGCACTCCCGTAGACGCCCCGGTAGCGGTCGACGAATCCCTTGCGCACGGCCGGGTCCGGCGCGGCGAACCAGCCGTTGACCAGCGTCGGCTCCCGGCTCAGCGCGGCGTCCGCCCACAGGGCGGTGCCGAGATATTTCACCTGATTCGGATCGATATCGTAATAGGCCATGAGCGGGGCGACGTTGAGGATCGACTGCCCGCCCTCGGGCACAAGCACCGCGTCGTAGGGGAACGTCTCGCCGGACCCGGCGGCGAAGCTCTGTACCGTCTCGGTCAGGGACGACCCGCCGGGCGTATAGGAATGGACCCGGGTGATCGACGCCCCGGCCCGCGCGGCCGACTGGCGCGCCGCATCCGTGACCGCGAACCCGTAGGCGTTGGAGGGTGCCAGAACCCCGATCCGCCCGAACCCGTTGGCGGCCGCATAGCGGATCACCCGCTCCACCTGCTCGGCCGGCAGCAGGCCGAGGATCCAGACCCCGTCGCCGGCGGCAGACCGGTCGTTGGAGAAGGCGAGGACCGGTACGCCGGCGGCCCGGGCCACAGGGCCAACCGCCTTGGCCGATTCCGAGAACAGCGGACCGACGATGAGATCGGCCCCCTCCGCGATGGCGTTGCGGGCGACCTGCTCCGCCGTCTGCGGGCTGGAGGCCGTGTCGTAGAAGGCCAGGGTGAAGCGGTCGTCGGCGATGTCGAAGAGCGCGAGCTCGGCGGCGTTGCGCAGTGCCTTGCCGACCTCCGCCGCCCGGCCGGTCAACGGAACAAGCAGGGCAACCTTGGGCGGGCCCTCGGGAACGGTGATGACGACGGGCTCCTGCTCGGATTGACCGGTTCCGAGCTCCAGGGTCGAAGGCGGCGGCGCCTCCGCCGGCTTGGGCGGCGGGGCCGCTTCCGCGCGCTCGCTCGGCGCGGCGGGTTCGTTCGTGGTAGAACACGCCCCAAGGAACGCAACCATGACGGTCAGCGCCGCCGCCAGACCCGTCCGCCGTCCCCGGGAGCCCATCACGGAACCCATCATGCGCCTTACCTCTCGCCTCGCACCCCAGACTCGCAACCCAACCTCGGTCCGCCACTGCCGGCCCGCCGAGACCGCCGACGCTACTGGACACCACGTGCCAAGTAAACGTGGCGGCCCTGCCGCCAGTTCCGCCACCGACGACCGAACCGCGACGACAGCCGCCGTATGACACCATCGGATCGTGACAGCTTCGCGGCAGCCGCCCGACGGAAGCGACGCCGGGCCCATTCCTGGGGGCTTGCCGCCGAGACCTGGGCGGCGGTGTGGTTGCGGCTTCGGGGCTACCGCATCCTGGCCCGCCGCCTGCGCACGCCGGCCGGAGAGATCGACCTGGTCGCGCGCCGGGGCGCCGTGCTTGTCGCGGTCGAGGTCAAGGCGCGGCCGAGCGTGGACGCCGCGCTCTCCGCCGTGTCCACGCGCCAGCGCCTGCGGATCGCCCGGGCGCTCGACCTGATGGCCGGCGGCGATGCGCGCCTGGCCGGGCTGACCCGGCGGCTCGATCTCGTGGCGGTACGGCCCTGGCGGCTGCCGGTCCATCTGCGGGATCTGCACCGGGACATGCACCGGGACCGTCGGTGAGCGGTTTCAGGCGAGAGACGGTGATGGCATACGGTGACGGCGCCGCGCGAAACGCCTACATAGTCAGGGAGACCGACCGGGAGAGCGAGACCATGCCCCTCGAAGCACGATCCGCCGCGCAGCGCGCCGGCCTGCGCCGTCCGGGCCCGACCGCCGGCCTGCGCCGTCTGGGCCTGACCGCCGGCCTTCTGACCGCCCTCGCGCTGCCGCTGGCCGGCTGCTCGCCCGCCGGCGTGGCGGTCGGGGCCGGGGCGGCCGGCGTCACCGCGGCCCAGACCGAGAAGGGCTTCACCCGCTCGGTCGATGACGGCCGCATCCGGCTGCAGCTCAACGCCAAGTTCTTCGAGACCAACTACGACCTGTTCGCCGACGTCTCCTTCACCGTGGACGAGGGCCGCGTACTCCTGACCGGCGCGGTCGAGGACCCGGAGGACCGGGTGACCGCCACCCGGCTCGCCTGGAGCGCCGACGGCGTCGCCGAGGTCATCAACGAGCTTCAGGTCACCGACCGGTCGAGCATGACCGATTTTGGCCGCGACACCCGGATCGCCGCAGAGTTGCGGCTGAAGCTGCTGGGCGACGACCAGGTCGCCTCAATCAACTTCTCGGTCGAGGTCGTCAACCAGACCGTCTACATCATGGGCATCGCCCGCAGCCCGGCGGAGCTGGCCCGGGTGATCGGCCACGCCCGCAACATCGAATACGTGCGGGGCGTTGTCGACTACGTCCGGGTGCGGTCGTGACCGACGGGGACTCGAACGGACGGGAGCCGTCCGCCCCCACCCCCAAGGCCAAACCCAAGGCCATCCCCGAAGCTCTCCTCTCTCCCGAGGCTGCCGGCGCCCTGCTGGACCGGGCCGCCGCCGCCTGCGCCGCCGATCCGCAGGCGCATCTCGACATCGCCCGGACCGCCCTCGCCTTCGCCGTGCTCGCGAGCCCGGAGGCCGGAACCGGCGGCGCCCTCGCCCATCTGGACGCGATCGCCGCCCGCTTGGCCGAGAATGCGGGAAGTCCGCCGCCGGACGTCCTGCAGGCGGTCATGGCGGTCGAGTTCGGCTATGCCGGCGACGCCGAGACCTATGACGACATGATCAACGCCGACCTGGCCGCCGTGATCGAGCGCCGGCGCGGCCTGCCGGTGGCGCTTGGCATCCTGTACTGCCACGCGGCCCCGGCGGCCGGCTGGGATGCCGCCGGATTGAGCTTTCCGGCCCATTTCCTGATCCGGGTGGACGGACCGGGTGGGCGCCACGTCATCGACCCGTTCAACCGGGGCGAAGCGCTGGACGCCGGCGGGATGCGGCTTCTGCTGCGCCAGATGGGCGCCGGCGACGACCTCAAGGCGGAGCACCACCAAGTGGTGCCGGACCGCCACGTTCTGTTGCGCTTGCAAAACAACATCAAGCTGCGCCGCCTCCGGATCAATGACATCGACGGCGGCCTCGCCGTCCTCCAGCGGATGCGCCGTCTGGCCCCGGACCTGGCCGGGCTTGCGATGGAGGAGGCGGCGATCCTGGCCGAGGGCGGCGCCATCGTCGGGGCGGCGAAGACCGTGCGCGGCTACCTGGACTCGGGCTTCGGCGGGATTGAGGAACGTTCGGAGATGGAGCGGTTCCTCGCCTCCATCGAAACCCGCTTGAACTGACGGGCGCGCGGGCCGATTGTCGCGCCTGACGCGTCGCCTGGCGCGTCGCCGGACGCAGCCAACCACAACACCCACAGAGAACGACGGACGGGAGACAGCCATGGGCCTCGAGGTCGCCATCCAGATGGACCCGATCGAGCCGGTCGACATCAACGCCGACAGCACCTTCGCGCTGGCGCTCGAGGCGCGGAAGCGCGGCCACAAGCTGTACCACTATCTCCCCAAGCACCTGAGCTTCCGCGACCGCAAGGTCACCGCCCGCGCCGCCCAGCTGGACGTCCGCCGGGTGGCCGGCGACCACTTCACCCTGGGCGAGCGGGCGCCGATGAACCTGGCCGATGTGGACGTGGTGCTGATGCGCCAGGACCCGCCCTTCGACATGTCCTACATCACCGCGACCCACGTGCTGGAGCATATCCACCCGAAGACCCTGGTGGTGAATGACCCGGCCGAGGTGCGCAACGCGCCGGAGAAGCTGTTCGTCACCCATTTCGACGATGTCATGCCGCCGACCCTGATCACCAGCGACCCGGACGAGATCAAGGCATTCCGCGACGAGCACAAGGACATCATCGTCAAGCCGCTGTTCGGCAACGGCGGGGCCGGCGTGTTCCACATCAAGCCGGGCGACGAGAACCTGAACTCGCTGCTGGAGCTCTTCACCCAGATGTTCCGCGAGCCGATCATCGTGCAGACCTACCTGCCGGAGGTCCGCCAGGGCGACAAGCGGGTGATCCTGGTGGACGGCAAGGGGGTCGGCGCCATCAACCGCATCCCCGCCGACGGCGAGGCCCGCTCGAACATGCATGTCGGCGGCCGCGCGGTGAAATGCGAGATGACCAAGCGTGACCACGAGATCTGCGAGATCATCGGCCCGGAGCTGAAGAAGCGCGGCCAGATCTTTGTCGGCATCGACGTGATCGGCCGCTACCTGACCGAGATCAACGTGACGTCCCCCACCGGCATCCAGGAACTGAGCCGCTTCGACGATATCGACGTGCCGGCGATGCTCTGGGACGCGATCGAGGGGCGTCTGTAGCCAGGGCTCCAGCCTCCAACGGTCATCCCCCGCTCCCCCGATAGGCCAGCGCTTCGGCCACATGGACCCGGCCGACTGTCTCGGTCCGGTCGAGATCGGCGAGGGTCCGGGCGACCTTGAGGACGCGGTGGTAGCCGCGGGCCGACAGGTTCAGCTTCTCCGCCGCCCGACGCATGAGGCCGCGTCCCGCCTCGTCGGGTTCGGCCACGGCAGTCAGCAGCTCGCCGTCCGCGTCGGCATTGGTGCGGACCCGGCCGCTCGGATCGAGGCGTCGGTACCGCTCGGTCTGTAAGGCGCGGGCGGCGGCGACCCGGGCGGCAACGGCGGCGCTGTCCTCGGCGGCGGGGGGCAGCGACAGATCCGCCGCCGACACCGCCTGAACCTCTATTGCCAGATCGAAACGGTCCAGCAGCGGCCCCGACAGCCGGTTCTGGTAGTCACCGCCGCAGCGCGGCGCCCGGGAGCACGCCCGGGCCGGATCGGCCATGTGGCCGCAGCGGCACGGGTTCATGGCGGCGACGAGCTGGAAGCGGGCGGGGTAGGTCACGTGGTGGTTGGCCCGGGCAATCACCGCCTCTCCGGTCTCGATCGGCTGGCGTAGGGCGTCGAGCACGGGACGGGGAAACTCGGCCAGCTCGTCGAGGAACAGCACGCCGCGATGGGCGAGCGACACCTCCCCCGGCCGCGCCCGCATGCCGCCGCCGATCAGCGCCGGAGCGGAGGCGGAGTGGTGCGGGTCGCGAAACGGCCGGCCGCGCTCGATCCTGCCCTCCTTCAGCACCCCGGCCACCGAGCGGATCATCGACACCTCCAGCGCCTCGGCCGGGGTCAGTGGCGGCAACAGGCCGGGCAGGCGCGCGGCCATCATCGACTTGCCGGCGCCGGGCGGGCCGACCATCAGCAGGTTGTGGTTGCCGGCCGCCACCACCTCGATCGCCCGCTTGGCGGTCTCCTGGCCCTTCACGTCCTTCAGGTCGGGATAGTGCGGCTCGGCCTCGACCAGGCCCTGAGGCGGCTCCGGCAGCACCTGGACCCCGCGCAGGTGGTTCAGCAGGGAGAGCAGATCGGGGGCGGCGATCACCTCGATCCCGTCGGCCCAGCGCGCCTCAGCGCCGCAGGCCGCCGGGCAGATCACCCCGCGTCGTCCGCCCGCCGCCGCGGCCACCGCCGCCGGGAGCACGCCCGCCACCGGCGAGATCCGCCCATCCAGCGCCAGCTCCCCCAACACAATCCGGTCGGCCACGTCCTCGGCAGACAGGGCACCCATGGCGACCAGGATGCCGAGCGCCACGGGCAGGTCGAAATGCCCGCCCTCCTTCGGCAGGTCGGCCGGTGCGAGGTTCACGGTGATCCGCTTGTAAGGCAGGGAGAGACCGAGGGCGGACAGCGCGGCGACGACCCGTTCCCGGCTCTCGGTGACCGCCTTGTCGGCCAGACCGACAAGCGCGACCCCAGCCCAGCCGCCGCCTCCCACATGAACCTGAACGTCGACCTCGACCGTCTCGATGCCGCGAAACGCCACCGTCGTCACCCGCGCCGCCATCGGCACACCTCCCTCGCGCCGGCACCCGTCTGCGGTGCCGGAACGGCTATGGAAGGCGGGGGAGCTCTATCCGACGGCGGCCCGCGTCTCTTCGGAAAGCCCGACCGCATCGCTGAAATCGACGCGGCCGAGGACGGCCTCGGCGAAGACGGCGCCGGTCAGGTCGGCGTGATGGAACACCGCCCCGTCGAGGATAGCCTGGCTGAAATCCGCCGACTGGGCGACCGCGCCCGCCAGGCTGGCGCCGGACAGATCGACGGGCAGCTCGCGCAGGAGCTCCAGCGTCGACGGTTTCAGGATCTGCATCGGGATGAGCCGCGCCCGGGTCAGGGTCGCGCCGTCGAGCACCGCATCCTTGAGCGAGGCGCCGCGCAGGTCGGCCCGGGTCAGGTCGGCCCGGTCGAGTTTCGCACCGCCCATGCGGACGAAGCGGAAGGAACATTGCTTGAGGTTGGCACCGGACAGGTCGGCCCCCTCGAAATCGGCGGCCGACAGGTCCGCGCCGGAGAAGTCGATGCCGGACAGGTCGAGGCCCCTGAAGGAGGCCCGGTCGCCGCGCTTGCCGCCCGAGCTGATCCACAGGAAATGCTGGACGACCTTGGTCTGCAGATCGGGCTGCATGGTCTCGAGCCCGGTGGCGATCCGGCAGTCGGTCAGGTCGGCCCCGGCCATGTCGGCACCGTCCAAGTTGCACGACCGCAGATCCGAGCCGGTCAGGTCGGTGTCCGTCAACACGGAGTCGGCGAAGTTGACGCCCCGCAGGTTCGATCCGCTCAGGTCGGAGCCCTTGAACGAGCTGTTCGACAGATCGGCCTTGTTCAGGTTGACGTTGCGCATCACCGCGCTCTGGAACGCGGTGTTCACGGCGACGATGCCGGAAAGGTTGGCGCCGGTCAGGTTGGTGCGCACGACCTTGGCCTCGGAGATATTGGCCTTCGACAGGTCCGCGTTCTGTTCGATGTTGCGGTTGAGATCCTGGATCCGGGCCGGCCGCAGGTCCGCGTCGGTCAGATCCGCCGTCATCAGCTTGGCGCCCTTCAGGTTGGCGCCGCGCAGATCCGCCTTGATCAGTTTCGCCCCGGCGAAATCGCACTGCTCGAGCTTGGCGGTGGAGAACTGGGTGGACTGAAGATTTGCGCCGGCGAAGCTCGCGCCGCGCAGATCGCCGCCATGGAACAGGCTCTGGCGCAGGTCGGTGCCCGCAAGCATGACGCCGCGTAGGGTCTTGTGTCGGAAGTCAGCCTGCGCGCCGCCGGTATACTGCTTCAGATACAGGGCGTGCTTGCGGACGGACTCCGCAACTTCCCAGTCGAGATCGTTCGCTCGCTGCATGCGAACCTCGCTCGCATGCGGGGCTTCCCCCGGACCCCGCTGCACATCACCTGTCTCTAGAGAAAGAGTCTTACGTCCCCGTTAACCCCGATAACGCCCGGAGCGCCGCCGACTATGGGGGCGGGGAGCGATCCTGTCAAAATTTACAGTATGTTGGCGCCTCAGCGTGACTGCCGTTCAGCACGTTCCCGGCCAGACAAGATCGGCCAAATCAGACCGGCTTGATCATCCGGCCGAGATTCTGGCCGCCGAACAGGTGCAGGTGGAAATGCGGCACTTCCTGGTGGGCGTCGCGGCCGTGGTTCGCCAGCACCCGGTAGCCGTCCTCCTCGATCCCAAGATCGGCCGCGATCTTCCCGGCGGCGCGCACGAAGGCGACGATCTCCGCCGCATCGGCCTTCCGCGAGAAATCGGCGAAGGAGACGTAGGCGCCCTTCGGGATGACCAGCACATGGGTCGGGGTCTGCGGGTTGATGTCGCGGAAGGCGAGCACGTGCTCGTCCTCGTAGACGGTGTCGTTCGGAATCTCGCCGCGCAGGATTTTCGCGAAGATGTTGTTCGGATCGTAGGTCATTCACCGTCTCCCTTCGAATGCGCGCTGCCGAATTGCGGGCTGGCGGATTGCGGGCTGGCGGACTTTGAGCGGGCGGCCTTCTCCTCGAGGCCGGACGTGCCCTCCCGCGCCTCCAGCCTGGCCCAGACATCCGCCGGCGACACGCCGGCCGCCGTCCACAGCACCAGAAGATGATAGAGCAGGTCGGCGCTTTCCGAGGCGAGCGCGGCGGCATCGCCCCGGGCCGCCTCGATCACCACCTCGACCGCCTCCTCGCCGACCTTCTGAGCCGCCTTGGCCGGGCCCTTCGACAGCAGCTTGGCGGTGTAACTCGCCTCCGGGTCGCCGCCCTGGCGCGACGCGACGGTGGCGGCCAGACGGTCGAGAATATGGTCGCTCATGGCCTCATCCCTTCCCTCAGGCCTTCCCTCAGTCGCCCTGGCGCATCGGCAGTCCGGCGACCGCCATGGCCTCCTTCGCCTGACCGATGCGATAGGTGCCGAAATGGAAGATCGACGCGGCGAGCACGGCGCTGGCATGGCCGTCGCGCACCCCCGCCACCAGGTGATCGAGGGTCCCGACCCCGCCGGACGCGATCACCGGCACCGGAACGGCATCGGAGATCGCCCGGGTGAGCGGAATGTCGAAGCCCTGCTTGGTGCCGTCCCGGTCCATGGAGGTCAGGAGGATCTCCCCGGCGCCGTATTCCGCCATCCGTTGCGCCCACGCAACAGCATCGAGCCCGGTGGCGTTCCGGCCGCCATGGGTGAAGACCTCGAACCGTCCGGGCCCGACGCTCTTGGCATCGACGGCGACGGTGATGCACTGGCTGCCGAACTTGTGCGCCGCCTCGCGCACGAAATCCGGGTTGTTCACCGCCGCGGTGTTGATCGACACCTTGTCGGCCCCGGCCAGCAGCAGCTTGCGGATATCCTCGACCGTGCGCACCCCGCCGCCGACCGTGAGCGGCATGAAGCACTGCTCGGCCGTGCGGGCGATCACGTCGAAGATCGTATCGCGGTTCTCGTGGCTGGCGGTGATGTCGAGGAAGCAGAGTTCGTCCGCACCCTCGGCGTCGTAGAGCTTGGCCTGCTCCACCGGATCGCCGGCATCCACCAGATCGACGAAATTGACGCCCTTGACCACCCGGCCGTCCTTAACGTCGAGGCAGGGGATCACCCGGACCTTCAGCATCAGCCCCCCTCCCCCGACAGCGCGCGGATCGCGCCCGCCACGTCGACCCGGCCGTCATAGAGCGCGCGGCCGACGATGGCACCGGCCACACCATCCCGTTCCAGGTCCGAAATGGCTTTCAGATCGTCGAGGCTGGAGACGCCGCCGGAGGCGATCACCGGCGTGGACAGCGCCCGGGCCAGCGCGCCGGTCGCCTCGAGGTTGGGGCCCTGCAGTGCGCCGTCGCGGTCGATATCGGTGAAGATAATGGCCGCGACGCCGGCATCCTCGAACTTCAGCGCGAGGTCGGTCGCGGTGATCTCCGAGGTCTCGGCCCAGCCCTGGACCGCGACCTTGCCGCCCCGCGCGTCGATGCCGACGGCGACCCGGCCCGGATGGTCGCGGCAGGCGGCGATCACCAGCTCCGGATCGCGCAGCGCCACGGTCCCGAGGATCACTCGGCTGACGCCGGCCTCGAGCCAGGCGTCGATATGGGCGCGGCTGCGGATGCCGCCGCCGAGCTGCACCGGCACGTCCACCGCCGACAGGATCGAGCGCACCGCCGCGCCGTTCACCGCCTCGCCGGCGAAGGCGCCGTCCAGATCGACCACGTGGATCCAGCCGCAGCCGGCGTCGCGGAACGCCCGCGCCTGGCTGGCCGGGTCCGGGTTGTAGACGGTGGCGGCATCCATCTCGCCGCGCAGCAGGCGGACGCATTCGCCCCCCTTGAGGTCGATGGCCGGATAGAGGATCACGACGCGCCGGGCTCCGTTGTTGGGATGGACAGGTTCTTGAAGTAGTAGAGCCCGCGAACATGGCCGTCCCGCGTCCGGGCGTAGTAGGGATGCTCGCCGAACTTCTCGAAGCCCAACGCCTCGTAGAGCCGGATCGCGGCCCGCTGGGTCTCGCGCACGTCCAGATTCATCACCTCGAAGCCCAGCTCCCGGGCATGGTTCTCGGCAATCTCCGTCAGATCGCGCGCCAGACCGTGGCCCCGCGCCCAGGGGGCGACGAAGGAGGTGGTGAAGTTGCAGGCGAAGCCCTGCGCCTCGTTGTTGCGCGGCGGCCGGTGAAGCTGGGACGACCCGGCGATGACCCCGTCGAGGCGGCCGACGAACAGGTCGCGCTCGGGGATCAGCAGGGTCCCGCGCCAGTACGCCTCCAGCGTCTCCCGCGGCGGCGGCGTGAGCCACCCGAACCCGCCGCCGTCGATGATCGCGGCTTCGGCGGCGTCGCACAGGTCGTTGAGATCGCCGATCGACAGCTCGGTGATCCGCTCGACCGCGGTGACCGGCTGCGGCGAGAACCGGGTCTGATCGCCCGTCATGGCGTCCATCCGATGAAGTTTGCGATGAGGCGCAGGCCCGTCGCCTGGCTCTTCTCCGGGTGGAACTGGGTGCCCACCAGATTGTCCCGGCCGACCATGGCGCAGATGTCGCCGCCATAATCCACGGTCGCCAGCTCCTGCTCGGCGCTGTTCAGGCGCATGGCATAGGAATGGACGAAATACGCGTGATGCCCGTCTTCCAGCCCGGCGAGCACCGGGTGGTGGCCGCCCCGCACCGTGAGGACGTTCCAGCCCATATGCGGGACCTTGCGGGGCCGGCCGTCCGCCTCGTCGGCCGGCTCGATCCGGCGGACCTCGCCGTCGATCCAGGCGAACCCGTCGGTGGTCAGGTGCTCGAACCCGGCCGTGGCCATGAGCTGCATGCCGACGCAGATGCCGAGGAACGGTACGGCGTCGCGGATCACCCGCTGCTCAAGCGTGTCGCGCAGGCCCTCGACCCGCTCGACCCCGGCGCGGCAGTCGGCGAAGGCGCCGACGCCGGGCAGGACGATCCGATCCGCACCGGCGATGACGTTCAGTTCGTCGGTCACCCGGATCTCGGCCGCCGTCCCGCTCTCCCGGCAGGCGCGCTCGAACGCCTTCGCCGCCGAGCGCAGGTTCCCCGAGCCGTAATCGATGATCGCGATGGTCTGCATATGACCCACCCAGCTATTCGGCGGAGTTCATATCAGGGCTTACAAAGTATCGCTAGGTTTGTCCGAGCATCCTGATACGGCTGACGACAGTGTCATGAATTTGCTTCACAGGGAGAATAAACGCCAACTCATACTGGCCATTATCACTTAGGTTTTCTAGTATTTGCTCTCGTGTTCTTAAAAAATGCTCTTCCCATCAGTAACAATGAAATCAATATCCGCATAGTCTATTCGTCGTCTGCCGTACCTGTTCTGTATCTTTTTGATCGCCGATTTTAAACGAGCGACCTGAACACCCCGTTCTAATAGCTGCCCAAGCGCAATTACGAGTATCAAATCGTCGAATGCATAGCTTCTGGAGACGCCTCTCCTTTTTCTAACTGTCGATTTCGGAACAAGGACGCCCTCTCGGAACAAATAGTGAACCATAGCTGTCGAGAGGCCTCCGATTCGGGCCACCTCCGAGGTACTGTACATCCTCTGATAAGGTTCCAGCATATAATTAGTCTTGGGCAAGACTAATATATTGTCAAAAAAATTAATAACGTCAGTCTTCTATCAAGGTAAAAGGCGACAGCTTTTTCGGCTTAACTGGAAGCTTGCAAACGCAAAGTATCGTGTCACCTTTAATCGGAGACGCTGCATCTTGTGGTCATCACGGAGAAGATGATGATGGATTTCCAGTTCAAATTTCGCATTCGCACCCGGCCGAACCAGGGCCACCGTGCCGATCAGTTCTATCGGGATCTTGTGATTGCCTTTTGGGCAGCAGTAGCGGTTCTGCCTGTGCAATATGTTCTGAGCTGGTTGGTATAGAGTAGTCAATCGCTCCGCAGGGCGCCCTTGGTCGACGGCACGGCGTCGGCCTTGCGCGGATCGATCTCCACCGCCGCCCGAAGCACCCGGGCGAGACCCTTGAAGCAGGTCTCGACGATATGGTGGCTGTTCTCGCCCTTCAGATTGTCCACATGAAGCGTCGCACCCGAGGCCTGGGCGAAGGCGCGGAACCATTCCTTGAACAGTTCGGTATCGTAATCACCGACCTTCTGGGTCGGAAACACCACGTCCCAGGACAGGTAAGGCCGGCCCGACAGATCGATCGCGACCCGGGTCAGGGCCTCGTCCATCGGCAGCAGGCAGGACCCGTAGCGGGCGATCCCGCGCCGCTCGCCCAACGCCTGAGCCACCGCGGAGCCGACCGCGTAGCCGGAATCCTCGGTCGTGTGGTGCGCGTCGATATGCAGGTCGCCCTCCGCCCGCACGGTCAGGTCGATCAGGGAATGGCGGGAGAGCTGTTCGAGCATGTGGTCGAGAAAGCCGATGCCGGTCGCCACGTCGTAGGCGCCCGTCCCGTCCAGATCGACGGAGGCGGAGATCCGGGTCTCGTTGGTATTGCGCTCGACGCGCGCCGTGCGGGTCATGTCACCCTCCCTTGAGAATGGCCGGTGTTTAGCAGGATGGGCCGGGAGAGACCAGTCTGGGGAAACCGACCGGGGAAACCGACCGGGGAAACCGGACTGGGGAACCACTCTGGGGAACCACTTTAGGGAAACCGGGCTTGCTTGAAGCGGACGGGCGGGACATTACATTCGCCGGATCACCGAACCCCGGGCACGACCTCTGCCGGCCACGTATCGACAGAGCTACCCGACGACACAACCACCCGACGAGGCGAGAGTTCATGTCAGACGATCCGACCCAGTGGCACGGCACGACGATCCTGGCCGTGCGCAAGGGCGATCGCGTGGTCGTCGCCGGCGACGGCCAGGTGACCTTCGGCAACACCGTGATGAAGGCGACAGCCCGCAAGGTCCGGCGGTTGTCCGGTGGCAGCGTGATCGCCGGGTTCGCCGGGGCCACCGCCGATGCGTTCACCCTGTTCGAGCGCCTCGAGGCCAAGCTGGAACAGCATCCGGGCCAGCTCACCCGCGCCTGCGTCGAGCTCGCCAAGGACTGGCGGACCGACCGCTACCTGCGTCGTCTCGAGGCGATGATGGCGGTGGTCGACAGCGACGTCTCGCTGGTCCTGACCGGCACCGGCGACGTGCTGGAGCCGGAAGACGGGCTGATCGGGATCGGCTCCGGCGGGTCCTTCGCGCTGGCCGCCGCCCGGGCCCTGGCCGATCGCGACGACATGGACGCCGAGGCCATCGCGCGGCGCGCCATGTCCATCGCTGCCGATATCTGCATCTACACCAACGACAACGTGGTCGTCGAAACCCTATGACCGATTTTTCCCCCCGCGAGATCGTCTCCGAACTCGACCGTTTCATCATCGGCCAGCACGACGCCAAGCGGGCGGTGGCCATCGCGCTCCGCAACCGCTGGCGCCGCCGTCAGCTCGACGAGGGGCTCCGCGAGGAAATCCTGCCCAAGAACATCCTGATGATCGGCCCGACCGGTGTCGGCAAGACCGAGATCGCCCGGCGGCTCGCGAAGCTCGCCAACGCGCCATTCCTCAAGGTGGAGGCGACGAAGTTCACCGAGGTCGGATATGTCGGCCGCGACGTGGAGTCGATCGTCCGCGACCTGCTGGAATCCGCCATCTCCATGACCCGCGAGCGGATGCGCAAGGCGGTGCACGCCAAGGCCGAACTTCAGGCCGAGGAGCGGGTCGTCGACGCGCTGGTCGGCGATAGCGCGAGCGCCGATACCCGGCAGAAGTTCCGCAAGATGCTGCGCGAGGGCCAGCTCGCCGACCGTGAGATCGAGATCGACGTGAGCGCCCAGGCGGCCGGCGGCATGCCGACCTTCGATATTCCGGGCATGCCGGGCTCCCAGATGGGGGTGCTGAACCTCGGCGATATGCTGGGCAAGGCGTTCGGCGGCCAGCAGAAGCGCAAGCGGTTGAGCGTGGCGCAGAGCTACGAGATCCTGGTCCGCGAGGAGGCCGACAAGCTGCTGGACGAAGAGGCGGTCACCCGCGAGGCGATCGACCTGGTCGAGCAGAACGGCATCGTCTTCCTGGACGAGATCGACAAGATCGCGCGTTCGGAGGAAGGCCGCAGCGGCGACGTGAGCCGCGAGGGCGTGCAGCGCGACTTGCTGCCGCTGATCGAGGGCACCACCGTGACCACCAAGCACGGCCCGGTGAAGACCGACTTCATCCTGTTCATCGCGTCCGGCGCCTTCCACCTCGCCAAGCCGTCCGACCTGTTGCCGGAGCTGCAGGGCCGCCTGCCCATCCGGGTGGAGCTCAAGGCCCTCACCCGGGACGATTTCCGACGGATCCTCACCGAACCGGAAGCCAGCCTGGTGACACAGTACAAGGCACTTCTCGGCACAGAGGACGTCACCCTCGTCTTTGCCGACGACGCCATCGAGGCGCTGGCCGACATGGCGGTGGAGATCAACCGCACCGTCGAGAATCTCGGCGCGCGCCGTCTCCACACGGTGATGGAGAAGCTGCTCGAGGAGGTCAGTTTCACCGCCTCCGACCGAGGCGGCCAGACCGTCACGGTCGACGCGGCGATGGTGCGCGAGCGGGTCGGCGAACTGGCGAAGGATAGCGACCTCAGCCGCTTCATCCTGTAGAACGCTCATCAGCACCGCCGGATACGCGGGACTGTGCAGGGGAGTACGGGGTGAGTGAGGTATCGGCAGTTTCGGATGCGCCGCAGCCGGCTGCGCGCCGCCGCGACGGACGGCGCCTGCCCGAGCAGATGGATGTGAAGACCGCCACCGCCTTGCTCGCCGACCCGGCCGATCCGCGTCTGCTGAAGGACTTCGTCGTCGCGCTGGTCTGGCATGCCGATGTCGCGGCTACCCGGGACTGGTCCCGGAGGCTTGGCGCGATCAGCGAACCGGGCGACCGGACGGCCGAGCATGTCGTAGCGCTGACGCGACGTCTGGAAGCGGGCGAGAATCAGCGGGAAAGCTTTCGCAGGCCGGTCACCCAGTCCTTCAAGTTCAACACGCCCATGGGCGACGTGCTGTTCGCCCGTGACGACGCGCTGAGCCAGCAGTTCTTCAGGACACTGCTGCCCGACGGCAAGCTGCACGAGCCGGGTCTGGTCGCCTATCTCTGCAGAAACCTGACGGACAGGGATGTGTTCGTCGATATCGGCGCCCACACCGGCTACCTGGCCTGCTTCGCCGGCGTCACCGGCGCGTCTGTCATCACCATGGAGTTCCAGCGGCCGCTGAACCGGGTGATCGAGCGGAACTTCGCCCTGAACGGCCTTCGCCGAACCAACGTCCTCGAAGTCGCCGCCAGCGATCGCGACGGCACCACGATCGTCCCGGCCTACAACGCCGGCTTCGGCGCGAAGCTCTACAGCGAGCAGACGATCCTGCGGACCTCCACGTTTCCGGCCTACGGAGCGATGACGCAGATCGTCCCGACCATGCGGCTCGATACGCTCTTCGCCGATCTGGACGCGCCGCCGACTTGTATCAAGATCGACGCCGAGGGTTTCGAGCTTCGGATCCTGCGCGGTGCGGAGCGACTCATCGCCGCGTGCCGGACCACCTTCATCGTCGAGTTCCACGCCGCCCACGTGTCCCAGTTCGGCAATGACGCCTCGGAGCTCGACGAGGTCTTTCCGGAGGCGGATTGGCGGGTCTTGCACCTGCAGGACCGGGCCACGACCGAGCTGGACCGCGACGGCCTCCACCGTCTGATCGCCAGTCAGGACGGGACCGACAATCCGCACCTCATCTTCCGGCCGCGCTGACGAACCGTCAGAGTCCGCTCTGACGGGACCGACCCGGGCGAAGGGTGGCGACCTCGGCCGTATCGTCCTGTAGAAACGATCCGTCGCCCCCATGGGGCGCCATGACGTTCTGGGGGAGACGATGAACGACGAACCGGCTTCGTGGGATCATGAGAAGACCGCGGAGGCAGCCGGACCGGCTCACAGGCCGCTGCGCCTGAGCCGGACCGAGGTTGCCTCCTTGCTGACTAAGCCGAGCGATCCCACGACGATGATCGGAGCGCTGAAGAACATCCATTTCAGCGCGGAACCCTCCGTCACGCACGCCTGGTGCCGTCGGTTTGCCACGGTCTTGGGGGCCGACAACGACCTGATCGGCGACATCGTCAATCTCACCGACCGGCTTGCGGACGGCAGGCGTCAGCGGCAGGCGTACCGACGGCCGGTGCAGAAGCAGTTCCTGCTCGTCACCCCCGTCGGCGACGTTCTCCTCTCCAAGGACGACCCGTTGAGCCAGCAGTTCTTCAGCGTCCTGATGCCCGACGGCAGACTACACGAACCTGGCCTGGTCGCGTTCCTGTGCAGGATCCTGAACAAGAGCTCCGTCTTCATCGATATCGGCGCCCATAGCGGCTACTTCGCCTGTATCGCCGGCGTCGCCGGCGCGTCGGTCGTCACCATGGAGTTCCAGCAGCCGCTGAACCGGGTGATCGAACGCAACCTCGCCCTGAACGGGATCACGCGCGCCAGAGTGCTCGACATCGCTGCCAGCGATCGCGACGGCGTGACGGTCGTCCCGAGCTACAACGTGCGGTTCGGCGCAAAGCTCTACACCGAACAGGTCGGCTTCAAGCCCCACCTGGTTCCCGCCTACGGACCGAACAGCCAGATCGTCCCGACCATGCGGCTCGACACGCTTTTCGCCGACCTGGACGCGCCGCCGACCTGTATCAAGATCGACGCCGAGGGTTTCGAGCTTCGGATCCTGCGCGGTGCGGAGCGGCTCATCGCCGCGTGCCGGACCACCTTCATCGTCGAGTTCCACGCCGCCCACGTGTCCCAGTTCGGCAACGACGTCTCGGAGCTGGACACGATCTTCCCGGAGACGGCATGGCGGGTCATCCACCTGCAGGACCGGGGCATGACCGAGCTGGATCGCGACGATCTCCGCCGCCTCATCGCCAGTCAGGACGGGACCGAGAACCCGCACCTGATCTTCCGGCCCCGCTGAACGGTCGGAGCGCCCGCTCCGACAGTACCGATGCGGGGGGCTCTAGGGGTCGCGCAGTTCGGCCAGGAGGGTGTCGATCCTGCTGTCGTCCAGATCGCGGATCCGGTCGGCCAGCAGGTTGGCCAGTTCCGTCGCCTTCGGGCTGAGCCCGCCGGTATCCAGCACCACCCGCGGCCGCGAGATCTCCGAGAGCCGGCGCAGTTCCTCGGCCTCTTCCCAATCCAGGTTCAGCGACGCGTTCACCAGCTCGAGAAATCCGGACCGCGGCCGGGCCCGTTTGCCGTGCTCTACCGCCGACAGATAGGCGGCCGACACACCGAGGCCGTCCGCCATCACCGCCAGGGTCAGGCCCCGCTTCTCGCGGAGCTCCCGCAGACGCCGCCCGAGCGGTGTCATGGGGTCTTCCGATCCCGACGGCGACGGAGCAGAACGTACCAGGCCCCTTTGCCGCCGTCTTGCGGCTGGGCCGAGGTGAAGGCCAGGACCCGCTCCTTGTTGGGATAATCCCGCAGCCAGCCCGGCAGGGCCCGGCGGATGACGCCGATCTCCCGCTCGTCCGCCCCCCAGGCGGGCCGGTGCCAGTCCGGGCGGCCCTTGCCGGTGATCACCAGCACGCAGCGCCGGCCGAGCGCTTCCTGTCGGGCGAGGAACCCGTTGAGGGCCACATGGGCCTTCTCCCGGCTCATACCGTGGAGATCGATGCGCGCCTCGATCGGAATCTGCCCCCGCTTCAGGCGAAGTTGCAAGCGCCGGTCCATACCGGGAGCGCCGCCATGGGCGTGGTGCTGCAGGTCCGACGGCACGATCGGGGGAGCCACCATGCCGGGCGCCGTTGCAGCGCGCCGCGGCGGGGCGGAGCGGGCCTTCCCTGCAGAATCCTGCAGGGTTCGGGTCTCGTCGGAAACCGCTGAGGGGTCCGGAACGGGGTCGGGCGTGACCGCGTGGTAGGCGTGCCGGTCGCTTTCGATCGGCTGGGCGTCGCGCAGAACCTTGCCGAACAGGTCGAGCTCGTCGGCGGTGGGTCGCCTCGATTTGCGCCCGCCCGCCATACCGGTCTCAGTCCGAGACGACGATGACGTGCAGCCGCCGGGGGCCGTGGGCGCCCATTTGGATCTTCTGCTCGATATCGCCGGTGCGCGACGGCCCGGTGATCAGGTTGACGGTGCGTGGCATGCCGAACCCGTCGCCGTCGGCCTTCGCCCGGGCCGCCCGGAACCGGGCCCAGGCATCCTCCAGCGGCCCGACGACCTGGCTGCGGCGGACCACCGCAATATGGTTTTCCGGCAGGAAATTCAGCCCCGTCGGCGTGGTCGCGTCGGAGGTGAGCATCAGGGTTCCGGTCTCCGCGACCGCCGCGAAGACGGGGGTCACGCTGGTATCCTCGGAGCCGTCCGCCGTCCCGGTTTTGACGTCCAGCGTCGGTGTCGCGGACCAGTCGAGGCCGCCCTCCCCATCGCCGGCGAAGACCGGCGCCTGGACCACCCGGGCCGGCAGATTCTCGCGGGACAGATAGGCGCGCACCGCCTCGGGCACGGCCTCCACACTGTCGACCTCGTCGACCGTGCAGGCGAACTCCCGCGCCTTCTCCATGAACAGCTCGGTCAGCCCGTCGGTGTCGCGGCCCGCCGTGCGCTCGGGGATCAGGTTGCGCTGGGGCCGCGCCAGGCGCTCGCGGAGCTGCGCCGCGGCGTCGCCGGTCAGCGGAGGCCGGCCGAGGGACTTGCGGATCGAGCCCAGAATGTCGTCGCGGGCGCTCATGACCGGCCCCCCGCGGCGGCCCGCTCCTTGTAGAGATCGTGGAAGGTTCGGCCTTCCGGCGCCGGCATGTCGCGCACGGAGGTCCAGCCCCCGGCGAGCGGCAGGCTGCTGAACCGGCCCTTACCCCTGCCCATCCGGCCGAGAAGACCGGTCGCCAGGCGCGTCACCAGGCGGTAGAGACCAGGCCGGGTAGCGAAGTATGACCATACCGACAGACCGGCTCTAGCCTTTTGAGGCGCAAGCCCTTTTTCGAATTCGCGCTGGCGGTAGTGGCGCATCATTTTCGGGAGCGGGATGCGCATCGGGCACACGCTCTCGCAGCGCCCGCAGAAGGTGGAGGCGTTGGGGAGATGCCCCGCCTCCTCGACGCCGATCAGCGACGGGGTCAGCACCGAGCCCATCGGTCCGGGATAGACCCAGCCATAGGCATGACCACCCACCGCCGCGTAGACCGGGCAGTGGTTCATGCAGGCAGCACAGCGGATGCAGCGCAGCATGTCCTGGAACTCCGTGCCCAGCATGGCGCTGCGGCCGTTGTCCAGCAGGACGACGTGGAATTCCTCCGGTCCGTCCATATCCGTGTCGCGCTTCGGCCCGCTCGAAAACGAGGTGTAGACCGACATCTCCTGCCCGGTGGCCGACCGGGCCAGCAGCCGCAGAATGGTCGACGCGTCCTCCAGGGTCGGGACGATCTTCTCCAGGCTGGCCACGACCACATGCGCCTTGCCCAGAAGCTGGGTCATGTCGCCGTTGCCCTCGTTGGTCACGATGGCGGTCGACCCGGTTTCGGCGATCAGGAAGTTGGCGCCGGTGATGCCCACATCCGCGGCAAAGTACCGTTCGCGCAGCTTCGCCCGCGCCTCGTCGGTGAAATCGCGCGGCTCTTCCAGGCGGCGGTTGGGATCGAGATCCGTGTGATGCTTGCGGAAATCGTCGGCGATCTGCTCGCGGGTGACGTGGATCGCCGGCGCGATGATGTGGCTCGGCGGCTCGTGCCGGAGCTGGATGATGTACTCGCCGAGATCGGTCTCGATCGGCTCGACGCCATGCTCCTCCAGGTACTCGTTCAGGCCGATCTCCTCGGCCACCATGGACTTGCCCTTGGTGACCGTCTTCGCCTCGCGCCGGCGGCAAATCTCCAGGATCGTCTCCCGCGCCTCGGCCGGGGTCCGGCACCAGTGGACGTGACCCCCGTTGGCGGTGACGTTCTCCTCGAAGCGTTCGAGGTAGAAGTCGAGATGGGCAAGCACGTGGTTCTTGATGTCGCGGCCGGCGTCGCGCAGGGCCTCGAATTCCGGCAGCTCGGAGACGACCTGGGCGCGCTTCTCCTGGAACCCGGTCTTCACGTTGCCGAGCGCCCGCTGCAGGGTCGCGTCGTTCAGCGCCCGGTGGGCGTTGTCCTTGAACTGGCGGCTGGTCGACTGCATGGCTCAGCGCTCCTCTTTTGGGTCGCCGATCGCCGGCGTATCGGTCATGCCGGCCAGCACCTCGGCCACGTGACGCACTTTGGTCTCGGCCCCCAGCCGCTTCAGCTTTCCGGCCATGTTCAGCAGGCAGCCGAGATCGCCCGCCAGCAGAGTGTCCGCCCCGGTGGCGACGATTTCCTCGGCCTTGTTGGTGACCATCTTGTCGGAGATTTCCGGATACTTGACGCAGAACGTGCCGCCGAAGCCGCAGCACACCTCCGCCCCCGGCAGTTCCGTGATGGTCAGGCCCTCGACCCCCGCCAGCAGGCGCCGCGGCTGGGTCTTCACTTCAAGTTCGCGCAGGCCGGAGCAACTGTCGTGGTAGGTGATCGTCCCGCTCATCGCCGCGTCGACCGTGGTGACGCCGAGCACGTCGACCAGGAACGAGGTGAGTTCATAGGTGCGTTTGGCGACGTGCTGAGCGCGCTGGGCCATGGCCGGGTCGTCGGCGAACAACTCGGGATAGTGCTCGCGGATCATCCCGGCGCAGGAGCCGGAGGGGGCGACCACGTAGTCCAGGCCCTCAAACGCCTCGATCACCTGGGCGGCGACGGCGCGGGCGTCCTTGTTGTCGCCGGAATTGAACGCCGGCTGGCCGCAGCAGGTCTGCTCCGCCGGGACGACCACGGTGCAGCCCGCATCCTCCAGCAGCTTCAGCGCGGCGAACCCGACCGAGGGGCGGAACATATCCACCAGGCAGGTGACGAACAGCCCGACCCGCGGTGCCGTCGCGGAGGAGGAGGACGCATCCGAGGAGGAAGACGGGTTCGCGGAGGTAGACTGGGCCATCGACGCCCCTTCGCAGGCGGTGAACGGTCAAGCCTTTGAGCTATCACGGGGGCGGGGGGCCGACAAGGTGGTGCGGCGGCATGTTGGGTCGCGATCGGTCCCCGACCCCAGCCCCACCACCTCCTGCCACTCCCCGGCCTTGTGCCGGGGTAGGCCCGTCCGTCCGGCGGGCTTCAGAGAGATCATCCGGCCGCCCGCCCAAGGTCACGGGATCGCCCCGGCACAAGGCCGGGGAGTGGTGGAAAGTGAAGGTCGGAATTTGGGGCTGGGACTTTGACGGCGGCGGAGCAGGTGATGGAGTGGGATGATGTCGATTGCCACGCTGCGCCGTCATCCTGATGCAAATCAGGATCAACGCTTCAACCCATCCGAAGCCGGTTCACATTGCGTTGGCGTAGCCCAGGTCGGCGCGTCTGACGTCAGCGGCTTGGTCCTGACTTGCATCAGGATGACGGGAAGGGTAGGTGCTGAACGGAAAAGGCCGGCCCCGAAGGCCGGCCCGTTCCAACATCCGATCCGGCGATCCGGCGCCGTCAGGAATTCATCTGATCGAAGAAGTCCTGGTTGGTCTTGGAGTGCTTGAGCTTGTCGAGCAGGAACTCCATGCCGTCGACCGTGCCCATCTGCATGAGGATGCGGCGCAGGACCCACATCTTCGACAGGGTCGCCTTGTCGACCAGCAGCTCCTCCTTGCGGGTGCCCGACTTGGTGATGTCGATCGCCGGGAAGGTACGCTTGTCGGAAAGCTTGCGGTCGAGGATGACTTCCGAGTTACCGGTGCCCTTGAACTCCTCGAAGATCACCTCGTCCATGCGCGAGCCGGTATCGATCAACGCGGTCGCGATGATGCTCAGCGAGCCGCCCTCCTCGATGTTGCGGGCGGCGCCGAAGAAGCGCTTCGGGCGCTGCAGGGCGTTGGCGTCGACACCGCCGGTCAGCACCTTGCCCGAGGAGGGAACCACGGTGTTGTAGGCGCGGGCCAGGCGGGTGATGGAGTCCAGTAGGATCACCACATCGCGCTTGTGCTCGACCAGGCGCTTCGCCTTCTCGATCACCATCTCGGTGACCTGGACGTGGCGCGAGGCCGGCTCGTCGAAGGTGGAGGAGATCACCTCGCCCTTCACCGAGCGCACCATGTCGGTCACCTCCTCCGGCCGCTCGTCGATGAGCAGCACGATCAGGTAGACCTCCGGATTGCCCTCGGAGATGGCGTGGGCAACGTTCTGCAGCATCACCGTTTTACCGGTGCGCGGCGGCGCCACCATCAGCGCGCGCTGGCCCTTGCCGAGCGGCGCGATCAGGTCGATGACCCGGGCGGTGAAATCCTTGTTCTCCGGCTTGAAGTCGGGCTCGAGCTTGAGCTTCTCGTTCGGGAACAGGGGCGTGAGGTTGTCGAAGTTGATCCGATGGCGCACCGCCTCCGGATCCTCGAAATTGATCTGGTTGACCTTGAGGAGGGCGAAGTACCGCTCGCCGTCCTTCGGTGCGCGGATCTGACCCTCGACCGTATCGCCCGTGCGCAGGCCGAAGCGGCGCACCTGGCTCGGCGAAACGTAGATGTCGTCCGGGCCTGGCAGGTAGTTGGATTCCGGCGCGCGCAGGAAGCCGAACCCGTCCGGCAGGATCTCAAGCACGCCCTGGCCCGAGATCGGAACGTCGTTCTCCGCCAGTTGCTTGAGGATCGCGAACATCATGTCCTGCTTGCGCAGGGTGCTCGCGTTCTCGACTTCAAGCTCCTCGGCATAGGCGAGGAGATCGGCGGGGGTTTTCGCTTTGAGTTCTTGAAGATTCATCTGCTGCGGATTGCCTTCGGGGAAGGGACCGGAACAGGCCCGATGCAAGGGGTTTTCGTTTTACCCATAAGCCCGACCGTGACGGGGGCCGTCTGCAAGACACGTAATGTTCCGGAGAAAATGGTCGCGCCCGGCGACCGGAAACAGGCCATACCCGACCGGCCGGAGCGTGTCAACGGCGTTTGCCGGTCGCCCGCCGCTAAAACGGTTTCGTGATCACCAGGAATACCACCACAACCATGATCAGAGTGGGGACTTCGTTGGCGATCCGGAAATACCGGGTCGAATGGGTGTTCTCGTCGGCGGCGAAGGCCTTGCGCCAGCGGCCCATGGCATGGTGGGACGCCGTCATGACCAGCACCAGGAACAGCTTGGCGTGCATCCAGCCGTCCTCGAGCCAGGACGGGAGCAGGTAGAGCATCAGCAGCCCGAAGACCCAGGTCGAGATCATCGCCGGGTTCATGATCGCCCGGTACAGCCGGCGCTCCATGACCTTGAAGGTCTCGGAGGTCTCCGAACCGGCGGCGACGCCGGCGTGGTAGACGAAGAGGCGCGGCAGATAGAGCAGGCCCGCCATCCAGGCGATGACGCTGATCACATGCAGCGCCTTGACGGTCGGATACCAGTCCATCGCCCGGTCAGCCCCGGATCTGCTTGAGCAGGGCGGTCACGTGTTCCGGCGGGGTCTGCGGCACGATGCCATGTCCGAGATTGAAGATAAACGGCCCTCCGGACAGCGCATCGAGGATCCGGTCGGTCTCCGCCTTCAGGGCGTCGCCGCCGGTGACCAGCGCGATCGGGTCGAGATTGCCCTGCACGGGGAGCTCGGCCTGGAGCGCGCAGGCCATGGCGAGCGGGATGGTGCTGTCCAGGGCCAGGGCGTCGATCCCGGTCGCCGCCGCGTAGTCGCGGGTCATCGCCGCGGCGCCGCGGGCGAAGCCGATAACCTTGACCTGGGGATGCTTTTCCTTGAGGCGGCGGACGATTTCCGCCGTCGGCTCGATCACGGCGCGCTGGAACACGCTCTCCGGCGCCGCGCCCGCCCAGCTGTCGAAGAGCTTGACCACCTGGGCGCCGGCGGCGACCTGGCGGTCCAGATACTCCACGGTCGCGTCGACCAGGAGGGTCATCAGCGCGGTGAAATCCGCCGGCCGCCCATAGGCCCAGCCCTTCAGCTTCGCGTAATCCCGGCTGCTGCCGCCTTCGACCATGTAGGAGGCGACTGTCCAGGGGCTGCCGGCGAACCCGATCAGGGCGACCTCCCCGGGCAGCGCCTCGCGCAGCCGAGCCACGGTCTCGTAGACATTTCCGATCCGGGCGTTGAAGGCGTCCGCGTCGAATTGCGGAATGTCGGCGGCACTCTCCATCGGGTCGAGAACCGGACCCCGGCCTTCCTGGAACTCAAGCCGTCGGCCGACGCCGTAGGGCACCATCAGGATATCGGAGAACAGGATGGCCGCGTCGAAGCCATAGCGCCGGATCGGCTGCATCGTGACTTCGCAGGCCAGCTCCGGGTTCAGGCAGAGATCGACGAACCCGCCAGCCTGCTTCCGCGTCTCCTTGTACTCCGGCAGATAGCGTCCGGCCTGGCGCATCAGCCAGACCGGCGGCGGTGATCCGGTTCGCCCGTTCAACGTATCCAGGAGGGGGACGCCCGACATGCCTTGCTCCGTCCGGTTCGGGATAACTTCTCTACCCTAATAACCTATTTATTAGATTAGGAGGGAGGAGTTGTTGGGGGGTGGAAAGCCGGGGATCAAATCCCGTCCACCGGTCGTCCACAGACCTGTCATTTTCACGAGTCCGGCTCCGGGAGTGGGGAGCGAATCCTGAACTCCGATTGTCAGGCTCGCGCCGGTGCTGGGCCGACCTGCGGACTTGAATCCCGGGGATAACGTGGACAGTCTCCCCAAACGGATCGGCGCCTGTCTTATACAAGGGTACCGATGGAGTTGTCCGCCGCCGGAAAGGCCGTTGCAGTGAATCGAGGTCAGCGTTGAACAATTTCGGCGACCCGGGACGTGCGCCGACTTATCCAGAAACCCAAGGGGTTTGTCCCCAGGCTACCGGTGGATCGTTCGGCCGCCGACGGAGGAGTCTCGAATGAGCGGTACCGACCTGCTGCACCTGCACCTGGTCTCCGATGCGACCGGCGAGACCAACCATCAGATCGCCCGCGCCTGCCTTGTGCAGTTCGAGGACGTGCGGGCCAAGGAGCATGTGTGGTCGCTGGTCCGCACCGGCAGCTATCTGGACAAGGTGATCGCCGGCATCGAGACCAACCCGGGGCCGGTTCTGTTCACCCTGGTGGATCCGGATCTGCGGCGGCGCCTGGAGGAGGCGTGCCGGCGCCTGGAAGTCCCGTATCTGCCGGTCCTCGATCCGATCGTCATGGCGCTGGCCTCCTATATGGGCCGGGAATCCCATCCCCGACCGGGCCGCCAGCACGAGATGGACGCGGCCTATTTCAACCGCATCGAGGCGATGGACTACACGCTGGCCCATGACGACGGCCAGCAGGTCCACGACCTGGAGGACGCCGACATCGTCATCGTCGGGGTGTCACGGACCTCTAAGACGCCGACCTCGCTCTACCTGGCGAACCGCGGCTACAAGACGGCGAACGTGCCGATCGTCCCGGACGTGCCGCCGCCGGACGAGATCTTTCATCTGAAGCGCCCGCTGGTGGTCGCGTTCACCACCGATCCCGCCCGGCTGATCCAGGTGCGGCGGAACCGGGTCCTGATGCTCAAGCAACGCGAGGAAACCGACTACGTGGCGATGGAACAGGTCCGCAAGGAAGTGGCGGAGGCCCGCCGGATGTTCAGCCGCAACGGCTGGCCGATCATCGACGTCACCCGCCGGTCGATCGAGGAGACGTCGGCGGCCGTTCTTCAGCATATGGAAGCGCGGGAGGCGACCGATGGCTGACACGCTCGCCCCAGGGCTTCTGGGCGACAAGGCCCCGGATATGCCGGTTGTGCTCGCGTCGGGCAGCCGGTTCCGGGCGACGCTGCTGCGCAATGCGGGCGTGCCCTTCACCGTTGACGTTCCGGGCGTCGACGAGGGGTCGGTGCGGGACTCTCTGCGGGCGGAGAACGCGACCACGGAGGATGTCGCGACGATGCTGGCCGAGCTGAAGGCCGTGGCCATCTCGCGTCGGCACCCGAATGCCCTGGTCATCGGATCCGACCAGATGCTCGACTGCGGCGGCGTGTGGTTCGAGAAGCCGGTCGACCGCGACCATGCGCACGCCACGCTGAAGGCTTTGTCCGGCCGGACCCACCGGCTGGTGACGGCGGCCGTCGTCGCCCGAGCCGGCAGCCGGATCTGGCACGCGATGGACAGTGTGACCATGCGGATGCGGCCGCTGTCGGACGCGTATATCGACCGGTATCTCGATACGGTGGGTGAGGACGTCTTCGCGTCGGTCGGCGCCTATCAGCTCGAAGGTCTCGGCGCCCAACTCTTCACCGGGGTTGAGGGCGACTACTTCACCGTGCTGGGCCTGCCGCTGCTACCGCTGCTCGACTTCCTGCGGACCCACGGCGTCCTGGCCGAATGACCGGCGCGATCACATGATTGTGATCGGCCTTACCGGGTCGATCGGCATGGGCAAGAGCACGACCGCGACCCTGTTCCGGCGCCTGGGCGTGCCGGTTCACGACTCCGACGCGGCCGTCCATGCGATGATGCGGCCCGGCGGCGAGGGGGTCGCCGCGATCGAGAAGGCGTTTCCCGGTGTGGTGAGCGGCGGGGCCGTCGACCGGGCCAAGCTCGGCGCGCGGGTGTTCGGCGACCCGCCGGCGCTGCGCCGACTGGAGGCGATCGTTCACCCGATGGTCGCCCGACGCACCCGGGCGTTCCTGCGGGCCAGCCGCCGGGCCCGACGGCCGATCGTGGTGCTGGATGTCCCGCTGCTTTTGGAGGGCAGCGGCCACCGGATGTGCGATCTGGTGGCGGTGGTCAGCGCCCCGGCCTTCGTTCAGCGTCAGCGGGTGCTCGCCCGGCCCGGGATGACGCCGGAGCGGCTGTCGAGTATTCTGAGCAAGCAGATGCCGGATGCCGAAAAGCGGCGCCGGGCGGACGTGGTGATTCCGACCGGCCTTGGACGCGCGGTCGCAATGCGGGCGGTCACGCGGCTGGTCGTCGGCCTGCGGCGGCACCCGGGAAGATCATCCGAGAGAGCGAAGGGAACAGCATGCGCGAGATCGTGCTCGATACGGAGACGACGGGCCTGGACCCCGACACCGGCGACAGGGTCGTCGAGATCGGCTGCCTCGAGCTGATCAACCACGTGCCCACCGGCCGCACGCTGCACCACTATTTCAACCCGCAGCGGGACATGCCGGAGGAGGCGTTCCGCGTCCACGGGCTCTCGGCCGAGTTCCTTTCCGGTTATCCGACCTTCGATGTGCTGGTGGAGGAGGTTCTCGAATTCCTCGGCGACGCCACGCTGGTGATCCACAATGCCAGCTTCGACATGAAGTTCCTGAACAAGGAACTCCAGCTCGTCGGCCGGCCGCCGATCCCGATGGACCGGGCCTTGGACACGGTGACGATGGCCCGCCGGAAATATCCCGGTGCCCAGGTCAACCTGGACGCGCTCTGCCGACGCTTCGAGATCGACAACTCCAACCGCGATCTGCACGGGGCGCTGATCGACGCCGACCTCCTGGCCTCGGTGTACCTGGAGCTGATCGGCGGCCGGCAGCCGGACCTGATGGCGCCGCCGTCGCAGGACGGTGCGGCGTCCGGCGGGCCGGAGGGCGGGTTGCGCATGATCGACAGGATCGAGCGGACCTTCCGCCAGCCCCGGCCGCATGCGCCGTCTGCCGATGAAGCCGCGGCCCATGCCGCTTTCCTCGAAAAGCTCTCCGATCCGCTCTGGGGCCGGGCCGGGGAGGACTAGGTCACGGGAGGGTCAGATCGATGGGGTCTAATCCGTCGATCCGATCCGGTGCCCAGTGTTTGGCGCCCAGTGTTTGGCGCCCGAAGTCAGGCGGATGCTATGGGCCCGGCGGTCCCGCCCTTGCTCTGGCGGTACATGGCGGCGAAATCCACCGGCTGGATTAGCAGCGGCGGGAAGCCGCCGTCCCGCGTGGCGTCGGCGACGATGGCGCGGGCAAAGGGGAAGAGCAGCCGCGGGCATTCGACCAGGAGGATCGCATGCAGCGACTCCTCCTCCATCGGCTGCAGGACGAAGAGCCCGGCATAGGTCAGGTCGGCCAGGAACAGCGGATCTTCCTCGACCTTGCCGCTCGCCGTGACCTTCAGGACGACCTCGTAGATCTCCTCGTCCTTCGACACCCGCGCCGCCTGGACATCGACATTCACGTCGATCCGGGGCTGCGAGCTCTGCGGCCGCAGGCTCGACGGCGCGCGCGGGTTCTCGAAGGAGAAGTCCTTGATGTACTGCGCGTTGATCTGCAGCGGCATCGCGGCGGCCTGCGTCTGCTTCGGCTCGGCGGCGGGAGGAAGGTCGGACATGGTCGGATCCTGGGTCAAACGTCCGGTTTCGGACAGGAACGTGGCGGTTTCGCTATCACGACTGGGACGTGTGAACAATAGTCGCGCCCAGCGGCAGGTCCGCCCGCGAAGGTTCAGCCTGGGAAAGCTCCATCCGGGGATCGACCGCTTTCGCCCGGTCCAGGGAGAGGACCGCTCCGTTCGGCACGGTCAGACCGGTGAGCCCGCGAATGAAGGCCCAGTGGCTGACGAAGACCGTGTCGTGCCAGCCCGCAGCCTCGACGAGCTTGTCGCGGAAGGCGACGCACCGCACGCCCAGCTCCTCCTCGTTCTCGCCGCCCTCGGGCCACCAGCGCTCCGGAAGGTCGCCGAAGGAGATGGCGGGCCAGTCTGCGCGCAAGCGCGAAGTCGGGGTCCCGACATCGCAGACGAACCAGCAGCGCTCGCGCACCAGCGGCTCGATCTCGATACCGAGCCCGAGACGGTCGGCGACGATGGACGCGGTCTGGAGCGCCCGCCGGTAGGGGCTCGCGACGACCCGGCGGATCCCAAGCTCGGCCAGGTGCCCGGCGGCCTCGGCGGCCTGGGCGCGCCCGGTGTCGGTCAGGGCCGGGTCCTCGATGCCCGGGTCGATCCGGGTCTTTGAGAAGTGGACGTTGAATTCACTCTCGCCGTGGCGCAGCAGATACATGGACGGTCAGCTCCGGGTGCGGTCGTTGGGCGGCCCGTCTTCCGACGATCGGTCATGCGACGATCGGTCGTCTGGCGTCAGGTCGATGACGGGCGTCGGACCGGAATGTGGGTCGTCGGGACGCGGCCGACCACCGCCGGGCCCGTCCTCGGACAGGTCCTCGTACTCGCCGTCGATCACGTCGCCGCGTCCCCCACGACGTCCCGGGCCCCATCCACCGGTGCCGCCGGCCCGCAAATCGACAAACACGGTCGAGCCGCCGCGGGCGACGATATAGGCGATCAGCAGACCCGCCAGCCAGCGCCGCAGGGGCGGAATGAACAGCAGGAAACCCAGCGCGTCGGTCGCGAAACCGGGGATCAGCAATAGCAGACCGGCGAATAGCAGCCCGAAACCGGAGACGACCTCGCCGACCGGCGTTTCCCGCCGCGCCACATGCTCGCGAAGCCGCTCGATCGTCGCCAGGCCCTGGACCCTGAAAAGGATCGTGCCGAGCACCGCCGTCAGGATGATGAGCGCGATGGTCGCCGGCGCGCCGATCTCGGTGCCGACCTCGATCAGCAACCAGAGTTCGCCCGCGGGAACGCCGATCAGGATGAAAAGAACGACTAAGCCCATGCTTGCCCTTCGGATATCGAGGCCTTATCTAAAACTCAGGCGCCGGGACAAGGTCTCGGCCCGAGTGTAAACGTTGCCCGCAGTCTTCGGTTTCACCGGATCGGCGATCGTCGCGGCGGTCGCTGTCCGGGGCGGGCACTCATAGCGCGAGGGTGCGGCACAGTCCACCCGAGGGCGTAGGCAGGCCAGGGGCGCAGGCAGGTATGGGAAGCAGCTTTCCTCTCTTCGAGATCATCCTGTACGCGATGATCGCAGGCTTTCTGATCTTGAAGCTGCGCAGCGTGCTCGGCCGGCGCACCGGCCATGAGAAGCAGCGCCCCGACCCGTTCACCGCACCGGAAGCGGCGAACGAGAGCGAGCAGGACAACGTCATCGCCCTGCCGGAGCGGGACGTCGTGGCTCCCGACGACATCGACGAACGCGACCCGCTGACCGCCACGCTGATGCGCATCAAGCTCGCCGACCCGCAGTTCGACGACAAGGAATTCGTGGGCGGCGCCCGCGGCGCCTTCGAGATGATCGTCCAGGCCTATGCCGCTGGCGACGTCGACACCCTGAAATCCCTGATTTCCGGCCCGCTCTACGGTGGTTTCGTCCAGGCTATCGAGGAACGCGAGCAGGCCAACGAGACCCAGGAGACGACCATCGTCAGCTTCCGCAGCGCGGAGATCACCGAGGCGGAGCTGGATGGGAACGAGGCGCGGGTGACAATGGAGTTCGTCACCGAGCAGGTGAAGGCCACCCGCGATGCCGACGGCAAGGTGATCGACGGCGATCCGGACAAGATCGAGGTTCTGACCGATATCTGGACCTTCGAGCGCGAGGTCCGGTCCAAGGATCCGAACTGGGAACTGGTTGCCGCCCGTGTTCCCGAGGAATAAGCGCCGCCGGTTTGGGGAGGCCTCCCTTCCGCTCGCCGCGTGTTTCGTCCTTTCCCTTCTTGCGGCCTGTTCCCCGGCGCCCGAGCCTGAGGAACAGCCCGAACGTCTCCGCCTGGAGCGCGCGTCCTTTGGCGATCTGCCAGGCTGGCAGGCGGACGATGTGGCGGCCGCCGTTCCGGCGATGCGGAAATCCTGTTCCCGGATGATGCGGGGCGACGACGCCCGGCCGGTCGGTCCCGGAAACCGCTACGGAACGATCGGTGCCTGGCGTCCGGTTTGCGAGGCGCTCGACCGGGTGCCGGAGGGCGATACGGCGGCCGCCCGGGCGGTCTTCGAGGAGAATTTCACGGTCTGGCGCGCCTCCGACGCGGCGCCGGAGAACGATCTCTTCACCGGATACTACGAGCCGGAGATCCGCGGGGCGCGGGAGGCGGGCGGCGATTTCGACGTGCCGCTCTACCCCCGGCCGTCCGATCTGGTCCTGGTCGATCTCGGCGACTTCCGCGACAGCATGAAGGGCGAGCGCATCGCCGGACGGATGCAGGGGTTCCGCCTGAAGCCCTACGACAGCCGAGCGGATATCGAGGCCGGCTCGCTGCTCGACAACGTCGAACCGCTGATGTGGTTGGCCGATCCGATCGACTCTTTCTTCCTGCACATCCAGGGCTCCGGTCTGATCCGCTTCGACGACGGTACCCGCACCCGCGTCGGCTATGACGGGCATAACGGCCACATCTACTTCCCCATCGGCCGCTATCTGATCAGCGCCGGCCACGTGCCGAAGGAAGAGATGTCGATGCAGGCGATCCGGACGTGGCTCGAGGCCAATCCGGATCAGATGGCGGCGGTGATGAACCGCAACCCGTCCTACATCTTCTTCCGCGAGCTCACCGGCGACGGCCCCATCGGCGCCCAGGGCGTGGCCCTGACGGCCGGCCGCTCCCTGGCGGTGGACCGCACCAGCCATGCGCTCGGTGTGCCGGTCTGGGTCGACATCGACTATGACGGGGGGCTGCGGCGCCTCATGGTCGCGCAGGACACGGGCGGGGCCATCCGCGGTCCCGTGCGCGGGGATTTCTTCTGGGGCTCCGGCGATGCCGCCGGCGAGAAGGCGGGCGCCATGGCGGCCTCGGGCCGGTTCTGGCTTCTGCTGCCGGTGGGGATCAACCCGAATGCCGAGACACCCACGGTCGCGGCCGCGGGCTGACCGCGCCGCCGCGTTCCGCCCACGTCAGTCCAGGCCGAGGCTATCGCGCAGTTTGCGGGGAAGCCCCCGGCTGACCAGCCAGTGGGATTCCGCCACATAGGCCTGGAGATCCGCGTCGGGCAGGCCCGGTGGGGCATATTGCTGGATCCATTTGAGCCCGCGCGACGCCAGATAGGGGGCGGGTCGAAGGCCGGGCTCGTCGCTCAGCATCTCGAAGGCGACGGGGGAGACCTTGAAGGTATAGGCGGGCCGGTCGTCGACGCCCCAGCCGGCGATGGCGAAGACCTTGGACCGCTCTTCTGTGCCGACTTTCCAGACGGTCGACCCGCCCCACTGGATGACGTGGAAGCTCGCGGGGAGGCCGCCGCAGACCGCGTCGAAGGTCTTCTTGTCCAAGGCCGGCGCTCCGTTGTCGGGCTCGCAGGAAGGAAACGACCGCCGACGGCGCTTGGCCGTTGGCGGTCGGGATCAGTGTTCGACCGGCAGTCCGTGTTTCACGTGAAACACTTGGCCCGTCGTTACGGGAGCAGAACGGTAGAGCCGGTGGTCTTGCGGCCTTCCAGGTCGATATGCGCCTGGACCGCATCGGCCAGGGCGTACTCCTGATTGACGGAAACCTTCACCGCACCCTTGCCGACCACGTCGAACAGGTCCTTGGCGGAGGCCGCGAGCAGATCCTTGTTCGCCGTGTAGGTCATCAGGGTCGGCCGGGTGAACTTCAGCGATCCCTTGGCGGCGAAGATGCCGAGATCGACCGGCGGAATCGGGCCCGACGCCTGGCCGAAGCTCACCATCATGCCGGTGGGCGCGATGCAGTCCAAGCTGGCCGGCCAGGTGTCCTTGCCGATGCTGTCGTAGACGACGGGGACCTTCTTGCCATCGGTGATCTCGATCACCCGGTCCACGAAGTTCTCGCGGGTGTAGATGATCGGATGGTCGCAGCCGTTCGCCTTGGCGAGGGCGGCCTTCTCGTCGGAGCTCACGGTCCCGATCACAGTCGCGCCCAGATGCTTCGCCCACTGGCAGAGGATCAGGCCGACGCCGCCGGCGGCCGCGTGGATCAGGATCGTGTCGCCCGGGCCGACCTTGTAGATCTGGCGGATCAGGTACTGGACGGTCATGCCCTGCAGCATCATCGCGGCGGCGAGCTTGTCGCTCACGCTGTCAGGAACCTTGACCACCTTGGTGGCTTCCAGATTGCGGGCCTCGGCATAGGAGCCCGGCGGCGGGGCGGCGTAGGCCACCCGGTCGCCCACGGCGAAATCGGTGACGCCGTCGCCGATCGCTTCGATGGTGCCGGCGGCTTCCATGCCGATGCCCGAGGGCAGGGGCAGGGGGTACAGGCCGGAACGGTGATAGGTGTCGATGTAGTTGAGGCCGATGACCGAGTGCTTGATCTGCACCTGGCCGGCGTCGGGCTTGCCGAGATCGACGTCCTCGAGCTTCATCACCTCGGGGCCGCCCTGTTCGTGCATGCGGATGGCTTTAACCATGGCTTGGTCTCCCTGTTCCCTGTTCTGCTGTCCCGGCACCCCCGGCGGAGGCGGACGGACGCCTGATATAGATCTCAGTCGGTATTGGTCTCAGTGGGCGGCCGTCTGGCTACGCCACGTTCGGCCCCGCGTGAACCGTCCGCGCCGGCACCACAGCCGTGCCCGCTCCGGCGCGAATTGGCCGCAGAGGGATTCTCTCAGGCCAGATGGGCCTTGAAGAACGCGCTGGTCCGGCCGTTGGCCAGGTCTGCGGCGGCCTTGTCGTAATGCTCGCCGCCGACCCGGGCGAAGGCGTGGTCCTGGCCCTCGTAGACATGGACCGTCGCGTTCGGATTGGCCTCGAGCACCGGGATGAAGACCTCCTGGGCCTCCGCCGGCACGAACCCATCCTTCTCGGCCACATGGCAAAGATACGGCTTGGAGATCCGCTCCGCCTCGCCGGTGAGGGCGTCGAGACCGACCCCGTAGAAGCTCACATTGGCGTCGGCGTCGGACCGGGTCGCCATCAGATAGGCGAGCTTGCCGCCGAGGCAGTAGCCGACCGATCCGGCCTTGCAGTTGCAGCCCTCCATCCCGCGCACATGTTTCAGCGTGGCGATCAGGTCCTCGACGCCGAGATCGACGTCGAACTTGCCGAACAGATCGAACGCCTTCTGCCACTCGGCTTCCGTCCGGTCGGTGATGTCGATCCCCGGCTCGATCCGCCAGAACAGGTCCGGGCAGATCGCCAGATAGCCGTCGGCGGCGTAGGCGTCGGTGAGATCCCGCATGACTTTGTTTACGCCGAAGATTTCCTGGATGACCACGACCGCGGCGGCCGGGGTGGCGGAGGGCTGGGCGACATAGGCGCTGAAACTGCCGCCGTCGGCGGCGGTGATGGTGACGGTGGACATGGGGCTCCCCTGCATTTTTCTTGAACCGGTCTTCTGTCGGCGACGGTAGCAAAGGCTGCCGGGTGGGAACACCGATACCGGAATCGCTCAGAACAGCGACGCCTGACCTTCTTCCAGGGCGAGCAGCCGGCGCTTGCTGTCGACCCCGTCGCCGCCGGAAAACCCGACCAGCCGGCCGGCGGCGCCGACGACCCGGTGGCAGGGGACGACGACCGGGATCGGATTGCGGCCGCAGGCGCCGCCGACCGCCCGGGCAACTCCGCCCACCCGGTCCGCCAGCGCCCCGTAGGTCCAGGTCCGGCCGTAGGGGATGGCGCGCATCGCCTCCCAGACGCTGCGCTCGAACGCCGACCCACCATTGAACCGCAGCGGCAGGTCGAACTCGGTGAGGGCGCCCCGGAAATAGGCGTCGAGCTGGCGGACCGTTTCACGTGAAACGGCGTCCCCATCATCCTCAGGCTGAGCGGGCTCTTCGGCGGCGACCCAGGTCACGCGGATCAAAGCCTCGCCGTCGCTGGTGGCGCGGAGGCGGCCGACCGGGGTGTCGAGATCGCTGGCGGGCATGGCGGCGGGCCTGATAAGAGGGAGGCCCCACAGGATAGGGCTGAAACGGTGCACCAGGATACCATCTTCGCCCCGGCGACGGCACCGGGGCGCGCCGCCCTGGCGATCGTGCGGATCTCCGGTCCGCGCGCCGCGGCCGCGCTGGAGACCCTGGCCGGAAAGCTCCCGGCGCCGCGCCGGCTGACCCGCAGGACCCTGCAGGATTCCTGCACGAAGGAGACGCTGGACGACGCGCTGGTGGTGCTGTTTCCCGGACCGGCCAGCGCGACGGGGGAGGACGTGGTCGAGCTGCACCTCCATGGCGGCCGCGCCGTGGTTGCCGCCGTCTGCGACCGTCTAGCCCTGATCGAGGGGCTGCGGCTGGCCGATCCGGGGGAGTTCACCCGCCGCGCCTTTCTCAACGACCGGATCGACCTGACCACCGCCGAGGGGATCCACGACCTGGTCGATGCGGAGACCGACGCCCAGCGCCGCCAGGCGTTGCGGCAGGCAACGGGCGGCTTGGCCGCCGCGCTCGACGGCTGGCGGGTGGCGCTGATCGACGCGATGGCGCGGCTCGAGGCGTTCATTGATTTCCCGGACGAGGATTTGCCGGAAAGCCTACAGGACGAGATTCGGGTCCGGCTGGACACGTTGCGGGGCGATATGGAGCGGGCCCTGGCCGATGGCGGGCGGGCGGAGCGGGTGCGTGACGGGTTGCGCATCGCGATCCTCGGCGCGCCGAACGCGGGCAAGTCCACCCTGCTGAACTGGCTGGCACAGCGCGAGGTGGCCATCGTCAGCGCCACCGCTGGCACGACCCGAGATGTGCTTGAAGTTCAGATGGATATTGGCGGGTATGCCGTCACGGTAGCGGACACGGCCGGCCTCCGCGAGACCCCGGACGAGATCGAGGCGGAGGGGGTCCGGCGGGCGCTGGTCAGAGCCGAGGCGGCGGATCTGACCCTGGTCTTGGCCGATGCCGGAGAGGGAGCGGCCGGTCGGGACGCGGTCTCGCCTCTGCTGGGGCCGAACGCGCTGGCGGTGGCGACGAAGACGGATGCGGCTGCCGGCACGGTGCCCGATCCGTGGACCGCCCTCTCGGTGCGGAGCGGCGCCGGGACCGAGCGGTTTCTCGAAACGCTGAGGACGGCGGTCGCCGAGCGCGTCGACCGGGTGGGGTCGGTCGCCCTGACCCGGGCCCGGCATCGCGAGGCCGTCGGCGCGGCCGCCGCCGCCCTGGGCCGGAGTCTCGACGCCCTGGCGGTTGGGGAGCCGCTGGAAATCGCGGCGGAGGATCTGCGTCTTGCCGCCGGCGCCCTCGGACGCGTGCTGGGCCGCGTGGATGTGGAGGAGATCCTGGACCGGATCTTCGCGGAATTCTGCCTCGGCAAGTGAGCGGAAACTCCGGCCGTTTCACGTGAAACGCAGCGCCTCGGAGGGGGTCGGCGGTGCCGATCGCGGGCTCACCCTTTGACAGGATCGGTGGGGCTGCGTATCTGAACCCCATGAACTCCTTCGACATCATCGTCGTCGGCGGCGGGCATGCCGGCGCCGAAGGGGCCGCGGCCGCGGCGCGGCTCGGCGCGCGCACAGCTCTGGTGACCCACCGGTGCGAGACGATTGGAATCATGTCCTGCAATCCGGCCATCGGCGGCCTCGGCAAGGGACACCTGGTGCGTGAGATCGACGCTCTGGACGGCATCATGGGCCGGGCCATCGACCGCGCCGGTATCCAGTTCCGCATGCTGAACCGCTCGAAGGGCCCTGCCGTCCGCGGTCCCCGGGCCCAGGCTGATCGGGCGCTCTATCGCCAGGCGATCCAGGATATCCTGGCCGAGTACGACACGCTGGAGGTGGTCGAAGGCGGGGTCGAGGATCTGGTGGTCCGCGACGGCCGCTGCCGGGGGGTCGTCCTGGCCGATGGGCGGGAGCTTTTCGCGGGCGGTGTGATCCTGACGACCGGCACGTTCCTGCGGGGCGAGATCCATCTGGGCGAGGAGCGCCGGCCTGCGGGCCGCGTCGGAGACGCGCCGGCCGTCGGCCTCGCCCTGACCCTCGAGCGCCTTGGTCTGCCCCTCGGTCGGCTCAAGACCGGCACGCCGCCCCGGCTCGACGGGACGACCATCGACTGGTCCCGGCTCGAGGTGCAGCCCGGGGACGACCCGCCGGAGCCGTTCTCGACCCTGACCGACCTGATCACGGTCCCCCAGGTACCCTGCCACATCACCTATACGACCGAGGCCACCCACGCCGCGATCCGGGACAATCTGGACCGGGCTCCGGTGTATAGCGGCCAGATCGGCGGCACCGGCCCGCGCTATTGCCCGTCAATCGAGGACAAGGTGGTCCGGTTCGCCGACAAGCCGAGCCACCAGATCTTTCTGGAGCCGGAAGGGCTCGACGATCCGACCGTCTATCCCAACGGGATCTCGACCTCCATGCCCCGCGACGTGCAGGACCGGGTCGTGGCGTCGATCCCGGGTTTGGAGCGGGCGCGCATCCTGCAATACGGCTACGCCATCGAATACGACTATGTGGATCCCCGCGCGCTCAGCGGCCAGCTCGAGCTGCGGGCGCTTCCAGGCCTCTATCTGGCCGGTCAGATCAACGGAACGACCGGCTACGAGGAGGCCGCGGCCCAGGGACTGGTCGCTGCTACCAACGCTACCCTGGCGGCGAGCGGATCGGATGACTCACTATATATAGACCGCGCTACCGGCTATATCGGCGTTATGATCGATGATCTTGTGTCTCGCGGGGCGCCGGAGCCGTACCGGATGTTCACCTCCCGGGCGGAGTACCGGCTCCGGTTGCGGGCGGACAACGCGGATCTCCGTCTGACACCCCTCGGCGAGCGGGTGGGGCTTGTCGGATCGGCGCGGCGGCGAGCTTTCGCGGATCGCAAGCGGTGCCTCGATGTTTCACGTGAAACACTGGCCGGCCTCGGAGGATCGCCTCAGACCCTCGGCCGACTGGGTTTCGCGGTCAATCAGGACGGCCAGCGCCGGTCGGCACTGGATCTGATGGCCTATCCGGACGTTTCCTGGGCGCGGTTGGTGGCGGCCTGGCCCGAGGAGCTCTCCGAAATCCCGGAAACGGTCGCAGAGCAGATCGCGACCGAGGCGCGGTACGCCGGATATCTTGCCCGACAGGAGGCCGACATCCACGCGTACCGGCGTGACGAGGCTCTGGCTCTTCCGGACGATCTGGATCCCGACACGATCGGCTCGCTTTCGGCGGAGATCCGGGCGTTGCTCCGGCGCGAACGGCCCCGGACCCTCGGGCAGGCGAGCCGATTGCCGGGGATGACGCCGGCGGCGACGGTCGCGCTCCTGCGTCACGTGAAAAAGACCGGCAAGAAGACGGCGGCGTGACCCCAGACAAGCTTCAGACCCGACTATCGCTCACCGACGACCGGCGGGTCGCCCTCGAATCCTATGCCGACCTGCTCACGAAATGGCAGGCGCGGATCAATCTGGTGGCGCCTGCCACCCTTCCGGAGCTCTGGCGCCGGCATTTCCTCGACTCGGCGCAGCTTCTGGAGCACGTGAAGGATCTGCCGGGGCCGATTCTCGATTTCGGATCGGGGGCCGGGTTTCCGGGCATGGTGCTGTCGATCCTCGGTCGGGACGATGTGATTTTGGTGGAATCGGACCGGCGGAAGGTGGCGTTTTTGCAGGAAACGGCCCGTGTGACGGGCGCCTCGCCGACCATTGAGCCGTGTCGAATCGAATCACTACGCCCGATTCGGGCCGGTATTATCACCGCGAGAGCCCTCGCTCCCGTAGCGAAACTGCTGCGCTACGCCGAGCCATACGCTGATTCGTCAACGGTCTATCTCTTCCTAAAAGGCGAGCGGGTAGACGTCGAGTTGACTACCGCACAAAACACCTGGAAAATGGCTGTCACAAAGGCTCCCAGCATTTCTGATCCTCGGGGGGTCGTGCTGAAGCTGGAGGAGGTGAGCCGTGCTTGAGGGACAGACCAACCAGGTAGTGGCGCCGCGCATTCTGGCCATCGTGAACCAGAAGGGCGGGGTCGGAAAGACGACGACGGCGGTCAACCTGGCGACGGCGATGGCCGCCTGCCGGAAGAAGGTGCTGGTGATTGATCTCGACCCCCAGGGCAACGCGTCGACCGGGTTCGGGGTGCCGCGCAAGGGACGGGATGCGGATTCCTACGCCGTCCTGATCGGCGAGGCGACCATCGCCGAGGCGGCGATCGAGACGCCGGTCCCGGGGCTGGAAGTGGTCCCGGCCTCGACCGACCTGTCCGGCGCCGAGATCGAGCTGGTCGATATGGACCACCGGGAGTTCCGGCTGCGCGAGGCGGTGGTCCGCCATGCGGCGGCATCGCCCTACGACTACATCCTGATCGACTGCCCGCCGTCCCTCGGCCTGCTGACCCTGAACGCGCTGGTGGCGGCCGATGCGGTTCTCGTGCCGCTGCAATGCGAGTTCTACGCGCTGGAGGGTCTCTCGCAGCTCGTCCGCACCGTCGAGCGCGTGCGCAAGGCGCTGAACCCGGGGCTTGAGATCCAGGGCGTGGTCCTGACCATGTACGACCGCCGCAACAACCTGTCGGATCAGGTGGCGGCCGACGTGCGGGAGTATTTCGGCGACGTGGTCTACACCACCATGATCCCGCGCAACGTCCGGGTGTCGGAGGCGCCGTCCTACGGCAAGCCGGTGATCGTCTACGACATGGCCTGCAGCGGCGCGCGGGCGTATATCTCCCTGGCGCGGGAGGTTCTGAGCCGCGAGACCGCCCTCGCGGCGGGCCCGGTGGCCGCCTGATTGCAGCGGCGACCTGACGTCCGACGCCCCCCGCGTGCGGCGAGCGGCGAGTCCCCCAGCAGCGAGCCCCCCAGCAGCGAGTCCGAGGTGAGATGAGCGACGACACCGGCAAACGCGGCAGCAAGAAACTGGGTCGCGGCCTCTCCGCCCTGCTCGGCGAGGACGACGACGAGCAGGTCCAGCTTGAGCGCCTGCGCCAGTCCCGCACGCTGCCCGTCGATCAGCTCGGTCCGGGACCGTTCCAGCCCCGCCGGCGCTTCGATCCGGAGGAGCTGCGCGAACTGGCGGAGAGCATCCGCGAGCAGGGCGTGATCCAGCCGATCCTGGTGCGCCGGTCGCCGGAGGGCGAGTCGTATCAGATCATCGCCGGCGAGCGGCGGTGGCGCGCCGCCCAGATGGCGCAGCTGCACGAAGTCCCGGTGCTGATCCGGGAGTTCGACGACCGCACGGCGATGGAGATCGCCCTGGTCGAGAACGTCCAGCGGCGCGACCTCTCGCCGTTGGAAGAGGCGGAAGGCTACCGGCGCCTGATCGAGGAATACAGCCACTCCCAGGACGACATCGCCCGGGCCGTCGGCAAGAGCCGCAGCCATGTCGCCAACATGATGCGGCTCCTGAACCTGCCGGACGAGGTCCGCGTCCTGCTGGAGGACGGCCAGCTCACCGCCGGGCACGCCCGGGCGCTGCTGTCGGCCGAGGACCCGGCCGCCCTGGCCCGGGAGGTGGTGACGCGCAAGCTGAACGTGCGCGAGACCGAGCGCCTGGTTCAGAAGGAGAAGGCGCCGCCGGCCGCCCCGGCTGCGCCGAAGCAGAAGGACGCCGACACCCGTATTCTGGAGCAGGACCTGTCGGACCGGACCGGGCTTGTGGTAGCGATCAACCACAACGCCGGTTCCGGCGCCGGTAGTGTCACGCTCCGCTACCGCGATCTGGACCAGTTGGACCTGATCGTCGAACGGCTGTCGGCCCATGCCAACCAGCGCGGCGATGCGTTTCTGACCCCCGAGCCCGATGAGGATGGCGGGAGTGGGACCGGCGAGAGTGAAAAGGGCGACGGGGACTGGTCGACCTTCGCGCCGGTCGGCCAGGCGGACGGTTTCGACGAGCAGGGGCTGCCGCCGGTCATGGACCTGGACGACCCCGCCGGAACCCAGTCGGCATCCGATCCCGGATCACCGGCCGCCGCCGATGATACCGAGGCCCCGGCGGCCGACGATGCCGACCCGGCCGATATGGAATGGGATTTCGACGAGGACGAGCCGGAGGACGATCCGCTCGTCCCGAAAGGCTGATCCGTCGCGCTCTAACTCACCAACGATAGAGCAAATTCACACGACCAGATGGAAACATCTGTTCGTGATTTGCTCTAGCCGCGTCGCCCGGCGCCGCTGCGGCGACCCGCGATCACCGCCATCCGGGCCACGTCGATCAGCGCCTGGCCGCATTCGGCCTCGTCCGGATAGCCGGTGGTCTTGCAGCGGATTTCCGCTTCCCCCAGCCGGGCCAGGGCCGAGGCCAGGCTGCGCCTGTCCCAGCGTGTCAGCTGTCGGGCCATGGCGTCGGCCGTACGGAAGAACACGGGGGGCCGCAGGGACTTGACCGCGTCGGCGGCGCCGCGGCCTTCCTCGACTCGGGCGCGGGCCAGATGCAGGCGCTGGAAATAGGTGAGCGCCACCCGCACGATCCGCACCGACGCCTCGCCCTGGCGAAACGCCCGGTCTAAGCCGACCAGGATGCCGTCCGGACGCCCGTCGGCGGCGGCGGAGACGACGGCGTCGATGTCCAGGGCGGCGCTGTCGCCGACCGCCTCAACCACCATGTCAAGATCGATCGCCGTCCCTCTACCCGCCAAAAGGGCAAGCTTCTCGACCTCCATACGGCTCGCCATGCGGTCGCCGCCGAGGTGGTCGATGAGGAAGCGTTCCGCGTCGGGCTCGATGCGGACGCCGGCGCCGGAAAAGACGTCGCGCACCATGCCGGCGAGATCGCGGCCGCTGTCGGCGTAGCAGGGCAGGGCGGCCAGGTCGCTCCGCTTGCCCTCGAACAGTTTCCGCAGGCCGCCGGACGGTTTGAGGTCACCGCCCTCGACGACCATCAGGCTGTCGCCGGTATCGCCGTCCAGGGCGTTGGCGACCGCGTCGGCGAGCGTGTCGCGGGCGTTCCGCACCCGCACCAGCCGGCGACCGCCCATGAGGGAGCGCGCGTGCATCTCGTCGGACAGGCGGGCCGGGTCGCCGGCGGCTTCGTCGGCATCCAGTTCGCAGACGTTGAAGGGATCGTCGAGATTGTCGACCGCGGTCCGCGCGACCTGCTTGGCGAACTCGAGCACCTTGCCGGTGTCGGGGCCGTAGACCAGAACGGCGCGGGTTCCGGGCGGCGGCGCCTTGATGAACCGCTCGACGCCGTTGGCCGACACCTTCATCGCCGCCTCACCCCGACGCGCGGTCGAAGAACAGGGCGAGCCGCAGGCGGATGTCCTCCGCCAGTTCCGTCGCCGCGCGCCGGCGGGCATCTTTCTCCGCCTGCAGGATCGCGTATTCGGACGAGCTGATGGAAAAGCTGGAGGTGCGCTGGTTGGTGCCCTGGGTGACGGCGGCCCCGGTTTCCAGATCGACCAGTCGCCAGCGCGCGTCGACGGTGAACTTGGCGAAGGTGGCGGTGGAATCCCGCAGAATCACGATGTCGGAGCGCCGTTCGCTGGCGGCCACCTCGAGCCGGTAGAGCGGCCGCGGGGCGACGCCGCGCGGGTTGATCCGGTCCAGCAGCTCGTTGTGCAGGATCTGCCCGAGCCGGTCCGGGATCTGGGCGACGTCGACCTGGGGGAAGCCCTGGTTGTAGGCGGTGCTTTCGGCACCGCGCTTGGCGTAGAGCGGCTGGAACCCGCAGCCGGTCAGGGCCGCGCAGGCGAGAAGCGCGGCGACGGCGGCGCCCCGCATCCGCGATGCCCGCCGCGCCGCCATCACGCCACCACGTTGACGATCTTGTTCGGCACGGCGATCACCTTGCGCGGATCCTTGCCGTCCAGCAGCTTCGCCACGTTCGGTTGGGCCAGGGCCTGCTCGATCATCGCGTCCTTCGGGCTGTCCTTCGCCATCTCGACCGTGGCCCGCAGCTTGCCGTTGACCTGAATGGCGATGGTGACGGTCTCGTCCTCGGCCAGGCTTCGGTCGGCCTCGGGCCAGGCGCCGGTGGCCAGCATGGTGTCGTGGCCGAGCCGGCGCCACAGCTCCTCGCAGAGATGCGGGGTCATCGGCGCGAGCAGGCGCACCAGGGTCTCGAAGCCGAAGCGCAGGGTCCAGGCCTCGCCGGCGCCCGTGCCGGACAGGGCGAAGATCTGGTTCGAGAGTTCGCGGACCTGGGCAACGGCGCTGTTGAAGCGGAACCGCTCGATGCTGTCGCTCACCGCCAGGATCGTCTTGTGGCAGGCGCGGAACACGGCCTCGGCCTCGGCGGAAAGCTCGGCCGGCTTCTCCGCTCCGGCCGGCGGCAGCTCGGTGGTGCACTCGGTGATCTCGCGCCAGACCCGGTTGATGAAGCGCCAAGCGCCGTCGACACCGGATTCCGTCCATTCCAGATCGCGCTCGGGCGGGCTGTCCGAGAGCATGAACAGGCGGGCGGTATCGGCGCCGTAGCTGTCGATGATGTTGGCGGGGTCGACGGTGTTGCGCTTCGACTTTGACATCTTCTCGACGCGGCCGACCGTGACCGGGGCGTTGCCGTCGATCGTCGTCCAGCTCCCGTCGTCGCCCTTGACCACCTCGCTCGGGTACAGCCAGCGCCCGTCGGCGCTCTTGTACGTCTCGTGGCAGACCATGCCCTGGGTAACCAGACCGCTGAACGGCTCGGCGATGGAGAGATAGCCGCAGTCCCGCAGGGCCCGCGTGAAGAACCGGGAATAAAGCAGGTGCAGAACAGCATGCTCGACGCCGCCGATATACTGGTCGACCGGCAGCCAGTAATCGACCGACATCCGGTCGAAGGCGGTCTCGCCCTGGGGATCGGTGAAGCGGGCGAAGTACCAGGAGGACTCGAAGAAGGTATCGAACGTGTCGGTCTCGCGGGTCGCCTTGCCGCCGCAGGTCGGGCAGGGCGTGTGCTTCCAGGTCGGGTGGCGGTCCAGCGGGTTGCCCGGAGTGTCGAACTCCACATCCTCCGGCAGGGTGACCGGAAGCTGGTCGTCGGGTACGGGGACCACGCCGCAGCTGTCGCAGTGGACCATCGGCACCGGGCAGCCCCAGTACCGCTGCCGGGACACGCCCCAATCGCGCAGACGCCAGGTCGTCGTGCGCTCGCCGCGGGAGAGCTCCTCCAGGCGGCCGGCGACCGCCGATTTCGCCGCCTCGATCTCCATGCCGTCGAGGAACTCGGAATTGTAGATCCTGCCGGGGCCGACATAGGCCTCGTCACCGACGGCGAATGCCGCGGGATCGGCGTCCGGCGGCAGAACGACGGGCAGCACCGGAAGATCGTATTTCCGAGCGAAATCCAGGTCGCGCTGGTCGTGCGCCGGGCAGCCGAAGATCGCGCCGGTACCGTATTCCATCAGCACGAAATTCGCGACGTAGACCGGCAGGGTCTTGCCCGGGACGAACGGGTGCTCGACCTCGAGCGCCGTGCGGTAGCCTTGCTTCTCGGCCGTCTCGATATCGGCCTCGCTGGTGCCCATGCGGTTGCATTCGGCGATGAAGGCCTGCAGGTCCGGATTGCCCTCGGCCATCTCGGCGGCGAGCGGGTGGTTGGCAGAGACCGCGCAGAAGCTGGCGCCGAAGAGCGTGTCCGGACGGGTGGTGAAGACCTCCAGGCTGTCGTCGCGGCCGGAGAGCTGGAAGCGGACCCGCGCGCCTTCCGAGCGGCCGATCCAGTTGTGCTGCATCAGCCGGACCTTGTCGGGCCAGCGCCCCTCCAGCCCGTCCAGCGCGCCCAGCAGGTCCTCGGCATACTCGGTGATCTTCAGGAACCACTGGTTCAGCTTGCGCTTCTCCACCGGCGCGCCCGAGCGCCAGCCCTTGCCGTCGATCACCTGCTCGTTTGCGAGCACAGTGTTCTCGACCGGATCCCAGTTGACCCAGCTCTCCTTGCGATAGGCGAGCCCGGCCTTGACGAAATCCAGGAACATCTTCTGCTCGTGGCGGTAATAGCTCGGATCGCAGGTCGCGACCTCGCGGCGCCAGTCGTAGCTGAGGCCCATGCTCTTGAGCTGGTCCCGCATGGCCGCGATGTTCTCGTGGGTCCATTTCTGCGGATGGACGCCACGCTCGATCGCCGCGTTCTCGGCCGGCAGCCCGAAGGCGTCCCACCCCATCGGGTGCATCACGTTGAACCCGCGCGCCGTCTTGTACCGGGCCACCACGTCGCCGAGGGTGTAGTTGCGCACATGCCCCATGTGGATGCGCCCCGACGGATAGGGGAACATTTCCAGGACGTAGTATTTCGGCCGTGACGGATCGGCCTCGACCTCGAAACACCCGTCCGCCGCCCAGCGCGACTGCCACCGGGCCTCGGTTTCCTTGACGTTGTACCGCGCCATGATGTGCTGCTCTCTCGATGACGGCGTGGGCCGCGCGTGCCGGACGCGCCGACCCTGCGCGCTTATTGGGATGCCTGCTGGATCCGGATCTGGCGGGCCCGGGTGAGGATCGTGTTCTCGAGATCCTTGCCAAGACCCTCGTCGACCGCCGCGTCGCGCCACTCGCCGACGGAGCTGCGGGTCTGACGGAAGACGTTCGCGCGGATGCCGTCCGAGCGCAGCGCCCGGTCCAATATATAAACCGTGACCTTGAAGCGCTCGTTCGGGCTTTCCGGCGGGTTGTACCAGTCGGTGATGATCACGCCGCCGAACGGATCGGCCGATGCCAGCGGCAGGAAGGAGAGGGTGTCGAGGGACGCGCGCCATAGGAAGGCGTTGACCGCCACGCCACCGCCGCCCGACTGGCCCTGGCCGTCGTTTTCGCCGAGGGAGAACAGGTCGAGCCCACCGGGACCGGCCAGGCTGTCGGGCTGCTGATAGGTCGGCAGTCCGTCGGCCCCGGTCGTCGGGTACTCATACTCCACCGGCACGTCCGATCCGCACGCGCTGAGCGCGAGGAGCGCTGCCGCACCCGCGGCTATGCTGGTCACAAAACTCGATCGAGAACCGGCCATCACATTACTATGTCCCTAAATCACCGCACTCTGTTTACCCATGCCGGCCTCCCGGCGCAATCACCGCGCGCCACAAACGCCGCTCGGATTCCGCCGCCCGGGACGGTATCCGGCGGCACACGGCGTTGTGACAATTTCGCCACAATGAGACAGTTTTGCACTTTCCGGCGCGTCAGCCGAGTTGACGGTGATCCGTCGAGGCCTGTAGCAATTGGCCATCGGTCAGGGATCGCGAGCGTGCTGTTTCGTCGTTTCCGGTTTGGCCGTAGACCCAAAACACCTCGAACTCGGGAGATGGGGAATGAAAAAGGTTCTTCTCGGCTCGACGGCCATCGTTGCCGCCGGCCTGATCGCTGCCCCCTCCGCCATGGCCGCTGAGCGGATCCAGGTGGGGGTTGGTGGCTACATGGAGCAGTGGTTCGGTTACACCTCGGTGGACGAGGATAACAGCACCCGCGACGTGGACGGCTTCGACATCAAGTCCGACTCCGAAATTCACTTCAAGGGCGCCACCGTCCTGGACAACGGCATCGAGTTCGGTGTCAACGTCCAGCTCGAGGCGAACAGCAACTCTGCCGATCAGATCGACGAGTCCTACCTGATCGTCAAGGGCTCCTTCGGTGAGATCAACCTCGGTTCCGAAAACTCGGCGATGTACAAGATGCATTACGCCCCGAGCGATTTCGGTATCGGCATCAACTCCGGCGATCAGGGCGACTGGGCGGCTCTCTCGGGCAGCAGCGTCTCCGGCTCCGGTTACTTCCGCGGCGTTCTGGGTTCGACCTATGTCGAGCCGAACCGCGCCAACGACTCCGAGAAGCTGACCTACTACACCCCGCGTTTCGCTGGGTTCCAGATCGGTGCCTCCTACTCGCCGGACACCAACCAGGACGACAACGGCCCGGTTGACCGCGACACCGGTGTCTCCGACATGGTCGCCATCGGCGCCAACTACTCGGGCGAGTTCTCGGGCGTGTCCCTGGGCGTCTCCCTGGGCTACGGCACCTTCCTCGAGTCCGCTTCGGGCACCAACGAGCCGGAAGCCTACAGCGCCGGCATCACCCTCGGCGTTGGCGGTTTCGGCATCGGCGCTTCCTACGCCGAAGCTGACGACAGCAACGCGGACGGCGAAGCCTACAACCTGGGCGTCTCCTACGAGACCGGTCCGTTCGGCGTGAGCCTCTCCTACTTCCACGGCGAAGTTGAGAACAGCTCCGAGCAGGACACCTTCCACCTGTCCGGTAAGTACGCTCTGGGCCCGGGTGTGTCGGCCAACGCCACCCTCGGCTACGCTGAGTTCTCGGACGCCGGCACCGCCGGTAACGACGAGCTGGAAGCGACCTACCTGGTCACCGGTATCCGTCTGTCCTTCTAATCCGAACGACAGTCTGATTTTGGGGGAGCCGCCTTCGGGCGGCTCCCTTCTTTTTTGCGCCCGGATACGGTATCGGTGGGCCCGTCACCTCTGATCCGCCACCGACCCCAGGGCCCCGATGACCGACGTTACCTTTGACCGCCTGTTCCGCGGCATCGACCGCGAGCGGTTCCTCGACCAGTATTTCGACAAGGCGCCGTACTACCAGGCCGGATCGGTCGACGACGTGTCCGACCTGTTCTCCTGGTCGCGGATGAACGATCTCCTGGCCCGCCCGAAGCTCTGGGACGCCAACACGATCGAGATGGCGCTGGACGGCAAGGTGCTGCCGCCGCCGCAATACTGCCGCCCCGGCCATGGCCGCCAGGGCGAGCAGGGCCTGCGGCCGGACCGCGGCAAGGTCACCGCCCTGCTCCAGAAGGGGGCGACCTTCGTTCTCGACTTCCTGGAGGGCATCGATCCCCAGGTTTCCGAGGTTTCTCGGGCGCTGGAGCGCCTGACCGGGGCGAACACGTCCTGCAACGCCTACTGCTCCTGGAAGTCGGTGCGGGGCTACGCCTCCCATTTCGACTGCATGGACGTCTTCGCCCTGCAGATCGAGGGCGAGAAGACCTGGAATCTCTACGAGGGGCGGTTCCCCGAGGCGACCTTCGTGCCGGGCAGCCGGCCGAGCGACTTCACCACCGAGCAGCATGACAAGATGAAGGGCAAGCTGGTCCAGCAGGTGACGACCCGGCCCGGCGACCTCCTGTACCTGCCGCGCGGCCTGTATCACGACGCCCTCGCCACCGACACAGCGTCGCTGCATCTGTCCTTCGGCTCGACGCCGGCTGTCGGCGTCGCCGTGCTGGAGATGATCGCCCGGGAAATGCAGGGCCAGGAGTATTTCCGCAAGCGCCTGCCCCATTTCGAGGACCGGGCGGCGCTCGGCGCCTACCTCCAAGGCATCGGCCAGACGGTCAACAAGGTGCTGGCGGACCCGGCTTTCCACGATTTCGTGGCGAATTTCCAGAAGGACCGGATCTTCGACAAGGTCGCCGACTACCGCTTCCCCGACCGGGAGGCCGACGGCTATTTCTTCGTCTCCCGCTACGCGCCGGAGGTGGCTGAATCCGGGACCGGCCTCTCGGTCACCCATCGCGGCACCACGTTCCAGCTCGACGCCGGCGATCGCGAAATGCTCGCCTGGATCGTCGGGCGCGAGGATTTCTGGCTGTCGCAGCTCTCTGAAGCCCATGGCCAGCGGGGCGAGGCCGGGCGCCAGCTGATCCAAACCCTCATCCAGAACCGGGTCGTCTTTCCGGTCGCGGTGTGAGCGATGGCCGGCGGAATCCTCTGGCTCGCCTCCTACCCGAAATCCGGCAATACCTGGGTCCGGATCTTTCTGGAAAACCTGTTCCGCAACGCCAGCGAGCCGGTCTCCATCAACGATCTGAACGTGGTGTCCTTCGGCGACGCCCAGCGCGACCTGTACCAGTCGGTCAGCGACCGCTCGATCGACGGCCTGTCGGATGAGGATCTCGACCGATTGCGGCCGCTCGTCCAGCGCAAGCTCGCCGGGCGCCCGGAAACGTCGATCGTGAAGACCCACAACCGCATCGGCTTCGTCGGCGAGGTGCCACTGATCAGCCTCGAGCACACAATGGGCGCGATCTACGTGGTGCGGAACGTGTTCGACGTCGCCGTTTCCTTCGCCGCCCATTACGACGGGACCATGGATCAGGTCGTCGACGGTCTGTGTCGAGACTCCATGCACACGCCCACGACCCGGGCGGCGATCGTCCAGTATCTCGGCCCCTGGGGCGAGCATTACCTGAGCTGGACCAAGGGGATCGATGGGTTCGCGCCGCTGGTGCTGCGCTACGAGGACCTGCGGGCGCGCCCGTTCAAGGAGTTCTCCCGCGTCGTGAAGTTCCTGAACATCCCGGCCGCCCCTGAGCGGGTGAAGAAGGCGATCCGGTTCAGCAGCTTCGACGAGGTTTCCCGACAGGAGAAGCGGGGCGGATTCCGCGAGCGGGTGCGGGCCGATCAGAGCTTCTTTCGCGAAGGCCGGGTCGGCGGCTGGCGCCGGCACCTGAGTGCGGAGCACATTGCCAGGCTGATCGACGCCCATGGACCGGTGCTGCGGGAGTTGCGCTACATCGACAAAAACGGCAAGCCGACGGTCTGACGCCATGGCCGCTCCGCTTCCGCCGAAGGTGCGCGCGGCGCTGGACCGGGCCCTGACCTCGGGCGATCCGACCGGTGCGCGCCGGTTCCACGATGTTCTGACCCGTTCTCCGGCGGTGCCGCCCGCGGCCCTGTTCCGCCTGGCGATGCTGGAAGCCGGCGCGGGCGGGTTTGCCGCCGCCGACCGGCTTCTCACGGCCGCCGCCAATCGGGCACCCGCCGACCCGCAGCTCGTGGTCAATCATGCCCAGGTCCGCCTGGCCCTGGACGATCCGCCGGGGGCCTGGGCCCTGCTTCAGACTCTGCCCGACCGGGTGCGCGGCAACCCTGCGGTCGCCCGTCTCATGGGCGACACCGCACTCTCCTGCGGGCTGCCGGAGGCGGCGGTCGACGCCTACAGGCCGGCCATCGACGCCGGCGCGCCGGACCCGGCCCTGCGGGTCAATCTGGGGACGGCACTCCGACGGCTCGGGCGCTACGAAGAGGCCGCCGTCCAGCTTTCCCGGGCGCTCGACCAGGGAGCGGGCCGCGAGGCTGTCATCGGTCTCGCCGGGCTCCATGTGCAGCTCGACCAGCACGACCGCGCGCTGGAGATCCTGCGCACCGCTCTCCTCCGTCAGGCGGACGACGCCGCCCTGCTGCGCCAGCTCGCCGTGACCCATCGGATGGCCGGTGCCGGTGGCGACGCCCGCGGCGCGGCGCGGCGCGCGGTTCTCTCCGCCCCCGGCGATGCGTCGGCCCTGACCCTTCTGGCCGAGCTGGCGGAGAACGCGGCGGATCTCGACCCGGCCGACCTCTGGGCCCGGCGGGCGCTGGCGGCGGGTCCGGCGGCGGTGGGTGCCGGTCTTGTGCGGGCGGCCGTGGCCCGGCGGCGCGGCGATGCGGACGGGGCGCTCTCCCTCGCGGAGGGCTGGCTGGATCGGGTTCCGGCGACGGCCCGGCATCTTGTGCTGTTCGAGCGGGCACGCTGCCTCGAGGCGGCCCGACGGACCGAGGCGGCGATCCGGGCTTTCTGCGAGGCCAACGGTCAGCAGATGGCAGCGGCGCAGCCGCGCCGGGATCCGGAGCGGGCCTTCGCCCAGCTTCGTGCGCTGACCGCGCTTCACGCGGCCCCACCCCTGCCGGGGCAGGGGCGCGAGGGGGCGGACCTGCTCTTCGTCGTCGGTTTTCCCCGGTCGGGCACCACGCTGCTGGACCAAGTGCTCGACGCCCATCCGGCGATCGATGTCGTCGAGGAGCGGCCGCTGATCGCCGGGATGATCGCCGACATCACCACCACAGGCCGTCACTACCCGGAAGGTCTTACGACGCTTTCCGACACGGAAATCGTATACATTCGCGAGCACTACCGTGAACGTCTCGCGCGGCATACCCGTCCTGGCGAGCGCCGCTATACGGTCGATAAGATGCCGCTGAACATGGTGCATGTCGCGCTGATCCGGCGGGTCTTTCCGGGCGCCCGGTTCATCCTGGCGCTGCGCCATCCCTGCGACGTGGTGCTGTCCTGTTTTATGCAGGATTTCGCGCTGAACGACTGGATGGCCGGGCTGACCTCGCTGGAAACGGCGGCGGATCTGTACGCCGCGTCCTTCGCCGCGTGGGAGAGCTACGTCGCCGCCGTCCCGACGCCCGCATTGACCGTCCGCTACGAGGATGTGGTCGCCGATCTGGAGCGGGAGGCCCGGCGGATCGCGGCGTTTCTCGACCTGCCCTTCGACTCGGCCATGCTCGCCTTCCATGACCACGCGCGCACCCGGGGCGCCCTTCTGACGCCGAGCGCGGCGCAGGTCACCCAGCCGATCTACCGCACAGCGCTCGCCCGCTGGCGGCGCTATGATAGCGTGATGGCGCCGATCGCCGCGCGGCTGTCGGCGGAGATCGAACGATACGGATACGCGGAGGACGGGATATGAGCGCGGACGCGGACGGCACGGCGGGGATCGACCCCCACCTGGTGCGTCAGATTGCCGACAACATCGAGTCCGTGCAGCGCGCGATCGCCAAGGTGGCGGCGGCGGCCGAGCGGGACCCTAAGTCGGTCACCCTGATCGCGGTCGGCAAGGTCCAGCCGCTCGAGCGCGTCGAGGCGGCCCTGCGCGCCGGCCAGCGGGTGTTCGGCGAGAACCGCGTGCAGGAGGCCAAGGGAAAATGGCCGGATTTCCGGGCCCGCTACGCCGATATCGAGCTGCACCTGATCGGTCCGCTGCAGACCAACAAGGTGCGCGAGGCGGTGGCGCTGTTCGACGTGATCCAGACCGTGGACCGGCCGAAACTGGCCCGCGAGCTCGCCAAGGAGATGGAGAAGCAGGACCGGCGGCTCGGCTGCTACATCCAGGTGAACACGGGCGAGGAGGATCAGAAGGCGGGGATCCCTCCGGGAGACGCGGACGCCTTCATCGCCGAGTGCCGCGACGAGCTCGGCTTGCCGGTGGTCGGGCTGATGTGCATCCCGCCCGTGGACGACAACCCGGCCCTTCACTTCGCCATGCTGCGCGAGATCGCCAAGCGCAACGGCATCGCGAACCTGTCCATGGGTATGAGCGGCGATTTCGAGACGGCGGTCGAGATGGGTGCCACCCATGTGCGGGTCGGTACCGCGATCTTCGGCGCCCGCGACTACGGCTGATACGGCGCGCGGCGCCGCGCCCGATGAACCGGATCAGGACTGCTCGGTGGTCTTCATCGTCTCGTAGCGGTCGAGCGCGCGCATCATCCAGTGGGCCACGTCCGTATTGCCGTCGCTTGCCAGCCTGAGCGGGGCCGGGGCCTCCGACCGGTCCGGGGCGCTTGCAGCGGCGGTCGGCGCGCGCGGTGGGGCCGACTTCATGGCGGCGGCGGTCGCGGTGAGCTCGGCGCCGGCACGGGACTGAACGGCGTCGCGGACGGGAACCTGATCCGCGGTGCGCACGGCGCTGGCGCGCTGGATGAACGCGTCGAGCCGACTGGCGGCGTTGCCGGAGAACTCCTGGGCCGCAGCCGAAGCCGCGGCGGGGTTAGAGACGGAGGCGAGCGCCGGCTGGGCACCGGCACCGCCCGCGGGAGCCGCGGCGGCGAACTGGGCGACGGCGGGCGATGGCGGTCCGAGCGGCGTGGGGGCGGCGGATGCCGGTGCGGCGGCAAGGGCGGTTTCGGGATCGGCGGCAGGCGCAGCCGGGTCATCTCCCGCTACACCCCCTCGGGCCATGGCGAGCGCGGTCGCTCCCAGATCGCCGCCGCTCTCGCGCTCGGTGATGGTGTTCGCCAGGGCGCCCACGAGCCCGGCCGGTCCGCCCCAGACCACGCCCCCGGCCATCCGGGCGGTCTCGGACATCGTGTCCCCGGTCAGCTCCCGGTACAGGGTGCCGACCACCGGCAGATGCTGCAGCGGGTTGATGATGTCGATGAAATCGGCAAAGCCCAGGGACTCGTCCGTTCCCCCGGTCTCGGGACCGGACGGATCCGCCTCCCCGGTCGGTCCGCTCGTAGACCACCAGCTCGGGTTCGCCTGTGCCGTCGCTTCCGTCACGCTCATCGCATACTCCTCCGTCTCCCGAAGTGAAGCAATCGGCGTGCCAGGAGTCCGACCCCTGAAATCTCTCTTATTTCAGCCTGTTGTCGGATGGCGACGGACCGCGCCGGCCGGGAATGGGGGCACGGGAGGGAGGATCGGGCAGAGACTGCCGGGGCGGGCGGAATCTTTAGCCTCACGGCCTGCGCTCCGAACTCCCTCGAAAGCCTAGATCATGTGCCCGGAGCGGGCCGCCTTGGTCGCCAGATAGCGCTCGTTGTGCTGGTTCGAGGCGAAGACATGGGCCACCCGCTCGGTCACCTCGACGCCGCAGGCGGCGAGCTGGTCGATCTTCGACGGGTTGTTGGTCATCAGCCGCACCTTGTGGATGCCGAGCTGACGCAACATCTCGGCGGCCGGGAAGTACACCCGCTCATCGTCGTCGAAGCCGAGGGCGATGTTCGCGTCCACCGTATCGGCCCCGAGATCCTGCAGCGAATAGGCCCTGAGCTTGTTGATCAGGCCGATGTCGCGGCCTTCCTGGGCCAGGTAGAGCAGGACGCCGCCACCGTCGGCCTTGATCTCGCGGATCGCGCCGCGGAGCTGATCGCCGCAGTCGCAGCGCAGGCTGCCGAGCAGGTCGCCGGTCAGGCAGGCCGAGTGGATGCGGATCAGAACCGGGCCGGCATCGGGGTCCGGGCTGCCGATGCGGATCGCCACATGCTCCATCCCGCCGTCCATCGGCCGGAAGGCGGTCAGCTCGCAGTCTTCGGCGTCGGCCAGCGGAACCTGGGCGGCGGCCGCACGGATCAGGCGGTGGGCGCTGGTCTCCGCGTAGCGCTCCACGTCGCCGCTTTCCACCACCAGCAGCGTGCGCTCCCGCGCCCAGTTGGCGACGGCGGCCGTCGGGACCCCGTGCACCGACGCGACCAGGGCGCTCGGCAGCAGCCGGGCCAGCTTGATCAGCCGGACCGCCGCCGCCGCCGGCGTGTCGGCCCGCTCGGGCAGGGCGCTGAGGCCGGCGGGAAGGGCCGCCCGGCGGGTTGGATCGGCCAGATCGAAGACCGCGTCCACGTCCAGCGCGCGCGGCAGGGAGCAGGACACGGCGGGTGCGTCGGTCTGCGAGCCCAGGCCCGCCGCCCGGTTGCGCGTGAGGACCACCCGCGGCTCGGAGCCGGCGATCGCCGACATCTGGCCCATCAGCTCCCGGGTCGACATCTCGCTGGCGGCGACCACGGCCAGCCGGTCCAGCTCGCGCCCCGCCCGGACCGCGATCACCCCGCCGCGGCGCAGTTCCGCGATGGCTCGGTCGACCGCAAGCTGACCGGTCGCCCGCACGAAGGGTCGCACGGCGGGCGTCGGGCCGGAATTGTGGCGGGAACTCGGGCCGGGAGCGGGCGCGCCGGCCGGCGGCTCCGAGGAGGGGTCGCGGTGATCTGGCATGGCGGGCATATTGATCGGTGCGCGCCGCAGGTCAAGGCGGCAGGTGGCGGCCGGCGAATGACACAACACGGGCTTCGAGCAAAGCCCGAGAGCGGGAGGCTTGCATGACGGTATTCGGGGCCTATGACCAGGAGGCGCTGGACGCCCAGTACAACAACCAGCTCAAGGTGCCCGAGGCGCCCGAGATCGCCGCGCGCTGGATGGCGCGGGGGGAGGAGGCCCGGAACCAGCTCTCCTGCGATCTGGACGTCGCCTACGGTCCGCACGAACGCCACCGTCTGGACGTGTTTCCGGCCGCCCGGCCCGACGCGCCGATCCTCGCCTTCATCCATGGCGGCTACTGGCATTCGCGCGACAAGACCCTGGTCCATTTCCTCGCGCCGACCTTCGTCGCCGCCGACGTCACCCTCGTCTCGGTCGAGTACCGGCTCTGCCCGGAGGTCGCCATGGCCGACGTGGTGGCCGACGTCACCGCCGCCGTCGAATGGATCCACGGCAATGCCGACCGGGTCGGCGGCCGGCCGGACCGTCTGCACGTGGCGGGACACTCGGCGGGCGGTCACCTGACGGCGATGCTGTGCGGCCCGACCGGGCGTCCGGATATCATCAAGGGCGGCTGCTCGGTCTCGGGGCTGCACGACCTGGAGCCGATCCGGCTCTGCTACCTGAACCAGCACCTTCACATGGCGGCGGAGGACGTGCCGGGGCTGAGCCCGATCGCCATCGCCCGCGGCCTGGATAAAGGCGCGACCCGGCTGCCGCCGCTGATCGCGACGGTCGGTATGGACGAGGGGCCGGAATATCTTCGCCAGCGCGACGAGCTGGTCGCCGCCCTGCATGCCGGCGGGCAGCCGGCGCTGTCCGTCGACGTTCCGGGCGGCAACCATTTCACCGCGCTGGAAGCCTTCGGCGACCCGCACCACGCCCTCTGCCAGGCCATGCTCCGGCAGATGCTGGCGCCGGGTTTCTGAGGCGTCGCCGGCGGGGGCGGGACGCAGGTCACGGTCACTTCACGGAGTTCTGATGCCGACAGCAACGTTCAATGGCGTAGTCCTCGCCGAGGCCGAGGAGGTCATCACCATCGAGGGCGTGGCGTATTTCCCGCCGGACAGCGTCCGTCTCGACTGTCTCGAGGAGACCGGGACCCGGACCGGCTGTCCCTGGCGGGGGATTGCCACCTACTACACCGTACGGGCGGGAGACCGGGAGGATCGCGACGCCGCCTGGCGGTACCTGGAGCCGAAGCGCAAGGCCCGCCGCATCGCCGGATGGGTGGCGTTCTGGAAAGGGGTGGTCGTCGAGGGCGTGGCGGACGGGATGCCCGAATAGCGCGGCACAGGCGCGCGGGCCGAGGAAATGAGGTAACCTGTTGGTGCTTCCGGGCATTGGCGGCATGGCATAAGCGGATGGATGTGGCGATGACGACGGGACGCAAGGTTCTTCTGGTCGATGACGACGAGGCGCTGCGGGGCACGCTGGCGGAACAGCTTCAGCTCCACGAGGAGTTCGACACCAGCGAGGCCGGAACGGGGGCTGAGGGTCTGGAGGCGGTCAAGGCCGGGACCTTCGACCTGATTCTCCTGGATGTCGGCCTGCCGGACATGGACGGGCGCGACCTCTGCCGGCTGATGCGCAAAGCCGGGGTGAAGTCGCCGGTCATCATGCTCACCGCCCAGGACAGCGACGCCGACACGATTCTCGGCCTCGATGCCGGCGCCAACGACTATGTGACCAAGCCGTTCAAGGTCGCGGTGCTCCTGGCCCGTATGCGCGCCCAGCTCCGCCAGCACGAGCAGAGCGACGACGCGGTGTTCTCCATCGGCCCCTACGCCTTCAAGCCGGCGGCCAAGCTGATGGTCGACGAAAGCCGGAACCGCAAGATCCGCCTGACCGAGAAGGAGACGGCGATCCTGAAGTACCTGTACCGGTCCGGCGACCGCATGGTGAAGCGCGAGACCCTGTTGAACGAGGTCTGGGGCTACAACGCCGGGGTGACGACCCACACCCTGGAGACCCACGTCTACCGCCTGCGCCAGAAGATCGAACCGGACCCCTCGCGCGCCGAGATCCTCGTGACGGATACCGGCGGCTACCGGCTGGTGCCTTAGGCGCCGCTCATTCGGCGCGATTAATCCGGCCGATACCGTCCCATGCGCGCCAGGCCCAGCCCCAGCAGCAGGGCGCCCAGCGCGCAGAGCGTCGTCAGGAAGGCGAAGACCCCGGTCACGTCGTTCCAGACCTGCATGACCAGAAGGATCTGCGGCAGCAGGATCGGACCGATCAGGACCCCGAGATTGCGCCCGGTCATCAGGGTCGCGAAGGCGCCCGGGCCGGCCCGGGAGGAGCCGAGAATGGTGCTGGGCAGGGCGAACAGACAGACCGGCGTCACCCCGATCCCGAGCCCGTAGGCGACGAGCGAGACGATCCCGGTGGTTAGTGTCGTGGTGTACGGGATGGTCCACCACACCGCCGCCTGCAGCGCGATCGAGGCGACGAACATCGGGGCGAGCGGCAAGCCCCGGCGGATCGCGACCGATGTCAGCAGCCCGACCCCGATCAGGATGACGACCGGCACCGAGTAGCCGACGGTGGCCCAATCCTCCGACAGGCCGTGCGCCTCCACCAGGAACTGCGGCAGCCAGGTCATGTAGGCGAAATACTGGGTCGACCACAGGGTGAAGATCAGCGCCGCCAGCGACAGGGCCCAGCGCTCGTCACCGGTCAGCGGAATCTGGGTCTGCCCCGCCGGGCGCCGCAGGTCGAGATCGGCGGATCCGCGCAGGCGGATGCTTATCATCCAGGCCGCCAGAAGCGCCGTCGCGGCTCCCGTGGCGATCCAGGACAGCCGCCAGCCGCCCCAGATATCGCCGTCGACCACATGGCCGAGCGGGACCAGCAGGTTGGCGGAAATCTGACCGACCGGGATCCAGATCGCCGACAGAGCGATGGCGAGCGGCAGATGCCGCGGTCCGGCGCTCCGGTTGGTGTAGACCGGTCCGGCGATCGCGAAGACCGCGAAGGCCAGCCCTTCCAGGCCGCGCGCCGTCAGCATCACCACCGCGCTCTCCGGCTGCAGCAGGGCGAGGACGTTGCCGCCGATCGCGGTCGCGAAGGCGGCCAGCAGGATCGGCACCGTTCCCAGCCGCTGCAGCAGGGCGCCGAGGCCGAAGGACACGGCGAGGCCGACCACCGCGTAGATCGACATGAACGCGCCGGCCATCACCTTCGGATAGGCGTATTCGGCCAGCAGCGCCGGCAGGAGCGGCGGCAGCTTGAACTGCTGGAAGGCGGCCAGCGTCGCCAGCAGGAAACCGAACAGGATTCCGGTCCAGTTGGTCTGTTTCGCGTCGGGTGGGGTCATCTGCCGGCGGGATCCGGTACGGGACGAGGGGGCGGTGGCGCGGTCGCCGGTGCCGGGAACCGGCGGCGAAAGCCGCTGGGGCGGGGAGAGCCGTCACTGTGGGACATCCGCTGTCCGCCGACAACCGAGCAAGTGGAGCTATCCGCATCCGCGTTTTTTCGGCACCCTGCCTGTGTTATGGGACTGTGCCATGGCCGAAGTCATGGGACGACGTCATGGAATGACGCCATGGAACCGGAGCCGCGAGGTGGGCGGCAGCCGGCAGTCAGGGAGCTTGGGCGGCGTGATGACCGGACGCGCGGGACGGGAGAGGTCTGTTGGCGGATGACGCGATGGTCGTCAAGGTCTGGGGCGCCCGCGGCAGCGTGCCGTGCCCCGGACCGAGGACGGTTCGATACGGCGGCAACACGTCCTGCATCGAGGTGCGCTGCGCCGGCCATCGGATCGTGCTGGACGGCGGGACCGGCATCCGGGAGCTCGGGCACGCCATGTCGCCGGAGCCGCCGGGCCCGGTCGACGTTCTCCTGACCCACTTCCACCTCGATCACATCGTCGGCCTGCCGTTCTGGGCGCCGGCCTACACCCCGGGCAACAGCATCGTCTTCCGCGCCGCGCGGCTGCAGCAGACCTTTGGGCTGCGGGAGATTCTGCACAAGATGATGTCGCCGCCGCTGTTCCCGATCCCGCTGGACGAATTCCGGGCCGATGTGCGGTTCGAGGACTTTTCCTGCGGCGCCGAGTTCGAGGTGGCGCCGGGGGTCAGCGTGCAGACCCGGTCGCTGAACCATCCGGGCGGCGCCTGCGGCTACCGGATCTCCCATGCTGGACACAGCATGGCCTATGTCACCGATACCGAGCACGTGCCGGGCTCCGACGACGCCAACGTGCTCGACCTGATGCGCGGCGCGGATCTGGCGTTCTACGACGCCACGTACACCGAAGCCGAGTTCTCGGCGCATCTCGGCTGGGGCCACTCGACCTGGGAAGAGGCGGTCCGCCTAGCCGATCTGGCCGATGTCGGGACCCTGGTTCTGTTTCACCACGACCCGAGGCACGAGGACGACGATCTGGACCGGATCGGTGCGGAGGCCGCCCGGGTCCGGCCGGGCACCCTGGTCGCCCGCGAGGGTGCGGAATTCCGCCTGTAGCCCGACGCGGCGGTAGTGAGGCCTAAACTGTTGAAAAAACGCTTGATAGCGATCGCTACGACGCTCGGTATGGCCAAGGGTGGCGTGTTCGTTCCGCACCGGTATGCCGCGTCCCTGCGGCCGCCGGCCGGCTATCCGGCCCTGGAGCCGGTCTTCGCCGCCGCCGAGCCGTCCATGACCGAGGTGCTGGCGGCGATCGACCGGTTCGCCGAGATCGTCGAGCGGTTCCAGGGGGCGGCCCCGCCGATGCCGCGCTGGGGCCAGGACTGGTTTCCGGGGCTCGACGGCGCCGCGGCCTATGCGATCGTGCGCGCCGGCCGCCCGCGCCGCATCCTGGAGATTGGATCCGGCCATTCCACCCGCTTCCTGGCCCGCGCGGCAGCCGACGGCGAGACGGGCACCGAGATCCACTGCATCGATCCGGCACCGCGGGCCGATATCTCGGCGCTCGACGTGCGCCTGCGCCAGCGGCCGCTGCAGGACATCGATCCGGCAAGCCTGCCGGCGCTCGGCCCGGGCGACATCCTGTTCATCGATTCGAGCCACCTGGCGCTGCCCGGTTCCGATGTGGATCTCCTGTTCTCGCAGATCCTCCCCGGGCTCGAGCCCGGGGTGCTGGTCCATATCCACGATATCCTGCTGCCCGATGCCTATCCGCGGACCTGGGCGTGGCGGGCCTATTCCGAGCATCAGGTCGTGGCGGCGTGGCTGGCGTCGGGCGGCCTGGAACCGCTGTTCTCAAGCCGTTACGCGCGCACCCGCCTGGCCGGCAGCGTGGCGGCGTCTGCGGCCGGCCGGATCCCGGTCTCGCCGCGCGCGTTCGAGACATCGCTCTGGTGCGTGAAGCGCTCACCGAAACGTGCGTCGCCAGAGCCGGTGCCGTCCGGCTAGATCGCGGGTGATGACAGGGTCGCCGCCACCATCGACCGCCCCCGCCGACCCGCCGCGAACCGGCGGCCCGGAACCGCAGACCGCTGTCCGTCAGGGCGGCGCCGTCGCCGGTCGTGAGCCTGCCGGCCTGCCGGCACCCGTGCGGGCCGCCATCTCCGTCCAGCAGGAATCCAGCGAGATCCTGATCGGCTGGATCCAGCTCGCCGTGGTCGTCGGTTTCGGCAGCCTGTACGCCCTGTCGCCGAAGGCGTTCCCCCCCGAAGCGGAGCTGCGCCCCATCCCCTGGGTCCTGGGGGCCTATGGCGCGTTCACCCTGCTGCGCCTGTACCTCGCCTATCGCCGCCGGCTCGCGCCGTGGTTCCTGGCGCTGTCGGTCGTGGCCGACGTAGCGCTGCTGCTCGGCACGATCTGGAGCTTCCACGTCCAGTACATGCAGCCGGCGGCGTTCTATCTGAAGGCGCCGACGGTCCTGTACCTGTTCATCTTCATCGCCATCCGCACCCTGCGGTTCGAACCGTCCTACGTGATCCTCTCGGGCGTGGCGGCGGCCGTCGGCTGGGTCCTGATGGTGGTCTACGCGGTCTTCCTGGATGGCATGGGGGCGCCGGTCACCCGCGACTACGTGCAGTACCTGACGACCAACGCCATCCTGATCGGGGCGGAGTTCGACAAGATCGTCTCGATCCTCGTGGTCACCGCCATCCTGGCCATCGCCATCGTCCGTGCCCGCGGCCTGCTGACCCGCGCGGTGCGGGAGAGCCTCGCGGCCCGGGAGCTGTCGCGGTTCTTCGCCCGGGACGTGGCGGACCGGATCACGGACCTGGACCGGACGGTGGAGCTCGGCCGGGGCGAGGTGCGCGAGGCGGCGATCCTCTATGTCGACATCCGCGGCTTCTCCGGCATCGCCACGGAGATTTCGCCGGACGCGCTGCTGGCCCTGCTCTCCGACTACCAGCACGTGGTGGTGCCGCTGATCCAGGAGCATGGCGGCAGCATCGACAAGTTCCTCGGCGACGGGATCATGGCGACCTTCGGCGCCACCCGGGTCGGCGGGACGCCGGAGGCCGACGCGCTCCGGGCGGTCGATGCGCTGACGGCGGCGGCCGCGGAATGGCGCCGGCGCCGGGCGGCGGAGGGGCTGGTCGCGCCGGCGATCGGTGCGGCGGTGGCGGCGGGACCGGTGGTGTTCGGCGCGATCGGCGACGATACCCGGCTCGAATACACGGTGATCGGCGCGGCGGTGAATCTGGCGGCGAAGCTGGAGAAGCACACCAAGGCCGAGGGGGTGCGGGCGCTCACCGACCGGAAGACCTATGAGCGGGCGCTGGCGCAGGATTACGCGCGCCCGGTGGCGCCGGAGATCCGCCAGCGCCGCCCGGTGCTGGGGCTGGAGCAGCCGGTGGATCTGGTCGTGCTGGCGCCCTAGGGGAAAAGCCCCTGGGAAGGCCCCCTGGGAAGGCCCCCGGGAAGGCCCCTGGGAGGGTTGGCTGGAAAGGTTGGCTGGGGCGGCAGGATTCGAACCTGCGAATGGCGGTACCAAAAACCGCTGCCTTACCACTTGGCTACGCCCCAGACGCGGCGGAAGATACGCAAAGCACGGCATTTCAAGCAAGGGGCAGGTTGCGATATCATCGCCTCGCTGTCCGACCCAAGCCGGAGACCGCCCGTGGCGACCCGCAACAAGGCGAAGCTTCCCTGGAGCGTGAAAGGGGTCACCCCCGAATCGCGCGATCTCGCGAAATCGGCCGCGTCCGACCACGAAGCGACCATGGGCGAGTGGCTCAGCCATGTGATCCGTCGGGTCGGGGCGGCGGAGGCGGCGGGCCGTCCACTGCAACCCTCCGAGACCGGTGAGGCCGGGGGCGGCGCGCTGGTGCCCGGCGGCGATGGAAACGACGAGAGGGTCGATGACGCGGCGCTCATCGCCGGCGTCCACCAGCGGCTCGAGCGGAGCGAGGCGCGGCTGCTCGACGTGCTGGACGGGCTGGAGGAGGTGGTCGAGCGGCTGGCCGACCGGATCTCCCGTCTGGAGCGGCGGGACGACGACCGGTAGGTCCAGGTCAAACCCCTCCCAATCCCCGCAGGTTTCTGTATAGTACCGGTCAGTCGTACCGGGTAGTAGTTCCGTCCGCCGGCGGACCGCTCGGTCGGTGGGAGGCATTGGGACGATGTCCGGATCTTCACCCTGGAGCATCAAGGGCGTGTCGCGCGAGGATCGCGAGATCGCCAAGGAACAGGCCCGCAAGAGCGGTGAGCCGATCGGCGTCTGGCTGTCCCGCCGCATCCGGGAAGCCTCCGCCGCCGGCCCGACCGGAACCCGGTCAGCGACCGGGAGCGACGCCGGATCTGCACCCGTCTCTACCGAGCGCCGCGTCACCGACCGACGCGCCCCCGGCTCACCGTCCGGCGACGGCCATGATCTGCCCCCGGAAGGCGACCGGCGACAGCCGGGCGGGAGCTTCGGCCGCCGGGCCGGCGATCAACCGGATTTCAGCTTCGGCCCCGGCAACTGGCGGCAGGCCCGCGAGACCATCCTGAGCCGCGAGGATGCGAGGTTTTCCGAGGGACTGGCAGCGTTGCGCGACCGGGTCCGCAAGGTCGAGACCCGGCTCGACGACCGGCCCGACGCGGTCGGCGATTTGGAGGAGCGGATTCAGGGCCTGACCGAGCGGATCTCCGAACTCGTCGGCCGGCTCGACCTCCTGGAGGCCGACCGCGGCATGGATACGGTGGAGCGCAAGCTCGACCGGCTGGAGAGCGACGTCATGGATCTGGACCGCTTCGCGCGCGGGATCCCCGGCGATACGGCGGAGTCCGTGGACGGGCTCGAGCGCCGACTCGAACAGCTCCTGGACCGCATGCGGGTGGTCGAGAGCTTCGTTCTGCCCGGTCGGACCAAGCTCGGCTTCTTCGGCCGCCTGTTCGGTCGGAAACCCCGGTAGTTCCGCCGCGTAAATGGCGCTCTGCTCGGCGCTTTCGCTTAGATCGCTACCACGCTATGATGGGGTATTGACCCCGGTAGTGAGGACAGGGTGTCCCGGGATTCGACCGCCTGGAGCGTGAAGGGAATCGATCAGGCGACGCGCGATATCGCGCGCCGGGCGGCCGCTGCGTCCGGCATGACCATCGGCGAGTGGATCGACCACGCCATCAAGTCGGATGCCGCCAATCGCGGGATTCCGGTCGCGGCCCATCGGGACGGGCGGCCGGCCGCCGAGGGGGCCCCGCCGGCGGACGGCATCAGCGCGGATACCGTCGAGGCCATCTTCAGCCGGATCGAGGACGGGGAGCAGCTCTTCGAAGCCCGCTTGCGGCCGATCGGCTACGCCTTGAAGGACGTCGCGGAGCGGGTCGTCGCCCTCGAACGTGGTGCCGAGCGGCTCCCGCCGCCGACCCCGGCTGTCGAAGATCGCCTCTCCGACGAAGGCCCCGGCGACGAATCACCGGCCGGGCAGCCGGCCGTCCGCATCCCGATCAGCTTCCGGCCCGTCGCGCCGCCTTCCGAGCCCGAGGATATCGAAGAACCCGATGCGACGCCCGACACCGAGGCCGAGTTCGGTCCCGGAACGGATAGGGGTGCGGACTCCGGAGCAGCGCCCGAGATGGATCCCCCGGATGTCCTCGTGGAGGAGGACGATATCTGGGGCACGGACGCTGGACCGGACGCCGGACCGGGCGGCGCCGGCAGCTCTCCGGTTCGGGAGCCGATCGCGTTTCGGCCTGTCGGCGTCGAAGCAGATGAACTATATGAAGAAAAAACAGATTTCGGCCCGTTACATCATTCCGATAAAACGCCGGACGCGCCCGACGGGCCGCCGTCGGACTGGCATCCGCAGGTCGATATCGACGTTTCCGCCCTCGCGCGTTCCGCCGACGGCATGGTCCAGCGGCCGTCCAAAGCGCCGGTTCACGCCGGGTCGATGGATGCCGATTCCGAGCCGCAGGACCCCGGTAGTGCTGTCGCCGACCTGGCCGCGGTACAGACCGCTGTAGAGGCCGACGACGATCCGACCGCCCTGCGCGACCGTCCGGACCCGATCGCGCCGGCCTACGACTTCCCGGCCGATCCGATCGACACCACGGCGCTCGGCCTGTCCGGCGATCCGATCGAAGCGCCGACCAAGCCCCGCCGGGTGGCCAGTGCGGGCCGCCTGGCCACCGCCGCCGCGATTCTGCTGGCGCTGCTCGGCGGCGCGGCCTGGACGGCCCACCGGGACGGCACCCTGTCCCTCGGAGCGATCGGCGACCGGCTGGTCGAAGCGGAACAGAGCGTCCACTCGGCCCTGGCCGGCGCGCGCGACTGGGTGACGCAGCAGATCGACTCCGCGTGGACTTCTGCCCCGTCCGACACGGGCGGGACACAGTCGGCGTCGTCCGTGCCCGAGCCCTTACCGGCCGAGCCCTTACCGGCGGAACCTTCACCGGCAGCGTCGGCACCGGCCACCGCAGACCCAGCGCCCACCGATTCTGGGCCCGCTGATTCTGGGCCGGCGGAGTCTGCGCTGACGGAGCCTGCGCCGATCGCCGCCGCGTCCGATACGGGTGCGGCGCCAGCCACCCCATCCCAAGAAGCGTCGGATCAGGCGCCTGCGCTGCCCGACCCGCCGATGGCGGTCGATCCCCGCCCGGTCTCGCCGCCGCCGGCCCCCGCCCTCGCGGAAGCGCCGGCTCGGACCTCGCCCGCCGCCTCCGCTCCTTCTGGTTCAGCGCCGACCGGCCAGGGGGCCGCACGCGCCGCCGCGCCGCCTCTCAGCCGGGCGGAGGCGGGGAACCCGGCCGCTCAGTTCGAGGTCGCCGCCGGGATGATGCGGGCGGCGGAACCGCGGCCGCGGGAAGCGGCCACCTGGTTCCGCGAGGCCGCGATCAACGGCCTCGACGTCGCCCAGTTCAACCTCGGCGTTATGTACGAGACCGGCCTCGGCGTGCCCGAGGACCAGACCCGGGCCCTGCTCTGGTACCACAGCGCCGCCGAACAGGGATTCGCGCTGGCCCAGTACAATCTCGGCCGCCTCTACACCTTCGGACAGGGCATCCCGCAATCCGATGCGGAAGCGAAACGATGGTTCCAGCGCGCGGCGGATCGCGGTGTCGCGGATGCGTTCTACGCCCTGGCGACCTTCGAGCCGGGCGAGCTGGAGCGGGAGCGGATGATGTACACCGCCGCCAAGGCCGGGGCGGAAGCGGCACAGGCCTGGCTCCGCGACCGATCCGCCGGTGGAACGCCCGACGCGCGGCTGGGCGGCCCCGCCGGGCTCGTGCTCGATCCGCCGACGGGCGCGCCGGATATCGCGGAGATCCAGGAAGGCCTCACCGCACTCGGCTATTACGAAGGACCGATCGACGGCATCGCCGGGCCGGTCACCCGGGCCGCCATCGGCCGGTTCCAGAGCGATAACGGCCTGCCGCCAACAGGCCTGCCGTCGCGCAGCCTGCGCCAACGCCTCAACTGAGGGCGTGTCATTTAACGCGCTGATTTAATGATTATATTCCGGCCGATACGATGGCCGAAGGACGGTCGCCCGCACCCACCAGCGGGGATGGGCGGCGGCGATCGATCGTGCCGCCGCCTCTGCGGCGCCGTCATCCGCGAAGTACCCGACGACGGTGGAGCCGCTGCCCGACATCCGCGCGATCCGGCAGCCGTCTCGATCGCGTACCGCCTCCAAGGCGGTGGCGACGGCGGGGAGCAGCCGACAGGCCGCCGCCTCGAGATCGTTGCGCAGACCGGCGATCGCCCCGAGCGGATCGTGCGTGAGACCACTGAGCGCGGTGTCGGGGATCGAGTCGCCGAACCCGCCGGTCCGCGCCCGGAAGACGGCGGGGGTCGACAACCCGGCGCCGGGCCAGACCAAAACCACCGACAGCGGCCGGGGCAGGCTGAGCGGCAGAATGCGGTCGCCGATCCCGCGCACGCGGGCGGGACGGTCGGCGAGACAGACCGGCAGGTCGGCGCCGAGGGCCAGGGCCCGGGCGGCGGTTCCGTCGTCGGCCGCTCGCCCGTCGCCCAGGACGGCGCGCAGCACCGCCGCCGCATCGCTGGACCCCCCGCCGATCCCGGCGCCTGACGGCAGGTGCTTCTCGACCTCAAGCGTTCCCGCCAGCGCGCCGCCGCCGATCCGGCCGGCCAAGGCCAAGGCCTGCCACGCCAGGTTGGCGGTGGTGTCGGGGACCGGGTCCGGGCGCCGGTCAAAGCGGTCGCGGAGAACGAGCCGGCAGCCGTCGCCGCCGGGCGCCCAGCTCACCCGGTCGCCGATATCGGCGAAGGCGACCAGCATGTCGAGAAGGTGGTAGCCGTCGTCCCGGCGGCCGACGACGTGCAGGGCGAGGTTGATCTTGGCGGGGGCGGCCCGGCGCCGGACCGCACCGTTCGGGTCAGCCTTCGACATCCGATTTGGTGTCGGCCGTCCTGACCGTGTTGGATTGGGCCGCGGGCAAACCGGCCTCCAGCTTGTGCTCGATCGTCCTGGCCAGATCGGGTTCCGGCTCGAAGCTGAGCGCGCGGCGCCACTGGAACCGGGCCTCCTTCAGCCGGCCCACCCGCCAGTACGCATCGCCGAGATGGTCGTTGATCGTCGGATCGGTCGGGCGGAGTTCGACCGCCCGTTCCAGATGAACGACCGCCTCGGCGAACCGTTCCTGGCGGTACATAGCCCAGCCCAGGCTGTCGACGATGTAGCCGTCGTTCGGCCGCAGGGCCACCGCCTGTTCGATCATCTCGGTCGCCCGCGGCAGGTGCCGTCCCTGATCGATCCAGGTGTAGCCGAGATAGTTGAGCACGTAGGGCTGTTCCGGACGGATCTGCAGCGCCTTCAGGAAGTCGGCCTCGGCCAGGTCCCACTGGGCATTCCGTTCAAGGGCGATGCCGCGGGAGTAGTACAGCGACCAGGACGCGGTCTCGCCTTCCGGAACGCGGCGGAACGCCCGGTCATACGCATCGACGGCCTCGGGCCAGGCCTCCTGGGACCGATACAGGTCGCCTAGCCGGACCAGCGGCTCCAGCAGGGTCGGCCGCGAGCGGGCCAGCGTCTCCAGCCGGTCGACCGCCTCCTCCGCCCGTCCCTTGTCCTCGAGGCTGCTGACGGCGCGCAGTTCGGCCATCAGGCGGTAGGCGGAGCTTTCCGGCACCCGGTCGTAGAGGTCCAGCGCCTGGCCGTGTTGGCCGCGGTCGTCCAGGATCTCGGCGATCAGCAGCGTCGCGAGATCGAAATCCGGGTCGAGGCGCAGGGACAGCCGCGAGAACACCATGCCGAGCTCGGAGCGCCTGTCGCGCTGCAGCGCGCTGGCCAGATCGAAGAACGCCTGGGCCAGCCCGTCGACGGCGGTCGGGCTCTGTCTCGCCGACGTCTGGGCAACCTGGGAGAGATAGGCTTCCAGGTCCGCCGGATCGGCCGCGCCGGACTCGTCGGCCAAGACCGTCCGCATCGCGGCGTCGAGCCCGACAAACCGCGCCTGGAAGTTCGCCGCCATCAGGCGGATCCTGAGCGGCGGGTCGGCAGTGGCGGAGACCGCCGCGTCGTAGCGCTCGGCCGCGCGTTCCGTCTCGCCAGCCGCATCGGCCAGCAGCGCGCTGTGCAGCGCGTGCAGCACCGAGAAGCCATCCAGCTCCTGCACCCCTTCGATCGCCCGCTCCGCGTCTTCGCGGCGGCCCTGGCCGAGGGCGATCCAGCCGTCGAGCAACGGGCTCAGGATGCGGTTCAGGCGGTTGTCCGGCAGGCGCCCGATCAGCGCCGCCGCCCGGTCGAAATCACCGATCCGGGCCGCCTCCACTGCGAGGAAGAGGTTGGCGATCGGCGCGTTGGCCTCGAGCGTGTCGGTGATCTGCGGCGCCAGAAGCGCGGCGTCCTCGTAGCGGCCGTCTTCGAGGCGCAGCAGGAATGCCCTGCGCTGCAGGGCGATACCGGAATCGCCGCCGTCGATCACCCGGTCCATGAAGACGCTGGCGCTGCCGACGTCGCGGATGCGGTCGGCATGACGCCCGGCTAGGAAGGCGCCGGAGACCGTCATCTCCTGGGCTGCCAGCCGCGGGGGAGTCTCGGCGACGCCCCGCTCCGAGGCGGCGCAGGCCGACAATCCGGCCAGAGCCAGCAGCGCCGGCGCGAGCCTAAATGCGCCGCTCCGGCTCATAACGGCAAGGCTCGGACCGGTCGGACGCGATCCGGAGGCGCGCGACGCGGGAGGGTGCATCGTAGTCTGACGCCGGGTGGTTCGGAGCAAAGGCTCTGCCTCACATGTTCGGGTAGACCGGACCTCCCCCCCCTTCCGGAACGACCCAGTTGATGTTCTGCGTGGGATCCTTGATGTCGCACGTCTTGCAGTGAACGCAGTTCTGGGCGTTGATCTGCAACCGCGGATTCCCACCATCGTCGTCGCGTACGATCTCATAAACGCCGGCCGGACAATAGCGTTGTTCGGGGGCGTCGTAGAGCCGCAGATTATGTTCCACCGGGATCGACGCGTCCTTGAGCGTCAGATGCGCCGGCTGGTTCTCCTCGTGGTTGGTGTTCGACAGGAACACCGAGGACAGCCGGTCGAAGCTGATCTTGCCGTCCGGCTTCGGATAGTCGATCGGCTGGGCGTGGGCGGCCGGGACCAGGCTCTCGTGGTCGGCGTGGTGGTGCAGCGTCCACGGCGCCTTGCCGCCGAACAGATAGGTGTCGACGGCCGAATAGGCGAGCCCGGCCAGAAGCCCGGCGCGGAAGGACGGGCGGATGTTCCGGACCTTGTAGAGCTCGTCGTAGACCCAGGTCTTCTTAAGCATCTCCGGATAGGCGGTCGGCTCGATCCCCTGCGGGGCGTCTCCGGCCTTGAGCGCCTCGAAGATCGCCTCCGCGGCGGTCATGCCGGACTTCATGGCGTTATGGCTGCCCTTGATCTTGGGCACGTTCAGGAAGCCGGCCGCGCAGCCGATAAGGGCGCCGCCCGGGAAGGTCAGTTTCGGCACCGACTGCCAGCCGCCTTCGTTGATCGCTCGCGCGCCATAGGAGATCCGGCGTCCGCCCTCGAAGATCGGCCGGATCGAGGGATGCTGCTTGAACCGCTGGAACTCCTCGAACGGCGAGAGGTGCGGGTTCCGGTAGTCGAGCCCGATCACGAACCCGACGGCGACCTGGTTGTCCTCCAGGTGATAGAGGAACGAGCCGCCATAGGTGTCGCCGCTCAGCGGCCAGCCGATCGTGTGGACGATCTTGCCCTGCTGGTGCTTCTCCGGCTCGATCTCCCACAACTCCTTGATGCCGATCCCGTAGGTCTGCGGATCGCAGTCCTTGCGCAGGTCGAACTTCTCCATCAGCCCCTTGGCGAGGGAGCCGCGGCAGCCTTCCGCGAACAGGGTGACCTTGGCGTGCAGTTCCATGCCCGGCTGGTAGCCGGCGGTCTTCTCGCCGTCCTTGCCGATGCCCATGTCGCCGGTGGCCACGCCCTTCACGCTGCCGTCCTCGTGATACAGGATTTCGGCGGCGGCAAATCCGGGATAGATCTCCACGCCCATCGCCTCGGCCTGCTCGCCGAGCCAGCGCGCGACGTTGCCGAGGCTGACGATGTAGTTGCCATGGTTGTTCATGGTCGGCGGCGTCGGCAGCCGGAAAGAAGATCCCTTGGTGAGGAACAGGAACTGGTCCTCGGTCGCCTGCGTGTTCAGCGGCGCGCCCTTGTCCTTCCAGTCCGGGATCAACTCGTCAAGGGCGCGGGTCTCGATCACCGCGCCGGATAGGATATGGGCCCCGACCTCGGCGCCTTTCTCAAGCACGACGACCGAGAGATCGACATCGCTCTCCGCGCAGAGCTGCTTCAGCCGTATCGCCGCGGACAGCCCCGCCGGGCCGCCACCGACAATGACGACATCGCATTCCATCGACTCCCGTTCCATTCTGTACTCCCGCTCCGAAGCAATGGCACATTATGACTTTGCGGCGCCGTGTGATGGTCGCCGACGCCTTGACCTGTCATATAACACGCATGTGCGAGAGACCAGGGCCCCAGACCCGGAGACCAGACCCGGAGACCCGGACTGTGACGACCAGACCATGACGGCATGGCCCCTATCAGCCAGGACGGCGACGGTTCGACGCGCCCGCCGGATGCCGACCGCCGAGCGCCGGGGACCGGGCGGATGACGGCGGTCGACCTGCGGCCGGCGGCGCGCGCCCTATTGGCCTGGTATGTGGATGCGGGCGTCGACGAGGCGATCCTGCCGCACCCGGTCGACCGACTGTCTCCACCGCCAAAAGCCGCGGCGTCTCAGGTGGCGCCCCAGGCGGATAACCGGGCGGATAACCGGGCGACCGCGCCTCGGACACCCCCTGTCCAATTTGGCACTGCCCAATCTGGCACTGCCCCATCCGGTATCGCCCAACCGGCGGCCCGTCCCGCCGCCGTGCCCCGCGCGTCGCCGGCCGAGCTCGACCGACCGGCGGATGCGGCCCGGGATGCCGCGCGCGCGGCGACCAGCCTGGAGGCGCTGAAGGCGGTCGTCGATGGGTTCGACGGCTGCGGGCTGAAGATCACGGCCACCAACACGGTGTTCGCCGACGGCACCGTCGGGGCCGACGTGATGGTCGTCGGCGAGGCGCCGGGGGCCGACGAGGATCGCCAGGGCAAGCCCTTCGTCGGCGTCAGCGGCCAGCTTCTCGACCGCATGCTGGCGAGTGTCGGCCTGTCCCGCGAGAGCTCGGTCTACATCACCAACATCCTGCCCTGGCGCCCGCCGGGCAACCGGCCGCCCACCCAGGCGGAGATCGCGACCTGCATCCCGTTCGTGGAACGCCATATCGAGCTCGCCGCGCCCAAGCTGCTGCTGTTCGCCGGCGGGACGTCGGCCAAGTCGATGATGGGCCGCAAGGAGGGAATCACGCGCCTGCGCGGCACCTGGGTCGACTGGCAACAGCCGAACCTCGGCGGGACGATTCCGGCTCTCGCGACCTACCACCCGGCCTACCTGCTCCGGTCCCCCGGCCAAAAATCGAGCGCGTGGAAGGACTTGCTTGCTTTGCGTCGCCGGCTGGATGAATTGCGGGAAACCGCATAATTTTAACCACGATTTATTGCGGAGATCGGGCGTCTTGTTTCTATTTTGTAGCCAATATTGTTAATAAATTACCGAAAGCGGTAAATCCGGGGATTTGACCTCAGTTATCCACAGAAATGGGGTGTGTAAGAGGGGCGAGTCGTCTTGCCGAGGGACTCGAATCCGTCTAACTGGGAAGGATGTTCCCGCCACAATCCCGCCACAAAGCACCGGCGTTCCGTCGACGGAATGCGTGTCGGCTGACCGCATTTCTGGCAGCTGCCGTCCTGGCCGCCGCCACGCCGCTCCTGTCCGCCGGACCGGTTAAGGCCCAGGAAACCGCGGTTCTTCCCCCGGCGGCCCTGGATGGCGGCTCCCGTCTGGAGGCGGCACAGCCGCTGCCCCGGGTGCTGACCCAGGCCGACGTGTCTCTGTATCGCGAGATCTTCGCCGAGCAGGAAGCCGGCAACTGGAAGAGCGCCGACAAGCTGATCGCACGGGTCCAGAACACCATTCTGCTCGGCCATGTGAAGGCGCAGCGCTACCTGCATCCGACCGCTTACCGGTCGAGCTGGCCGGAACTGCGCGACTGGCTGGCCGACTATGCCGACCTGCCCGACGCATCCCGGCTGCACCGCCTCGCCCTGCGCAGAAAGCCGGCCTCGGCCAAGGCGCCGCGCGCGCCGTTGAAGGGGTATCTTGGCGGCAATGGCGCGGATGCGGTCCGCGACGTTCATTTCTACGTCTCCCCGCGCAAGCGCAGCGACTCGCAGCAGGCGGCCGTCCGTCAGATGGGCCGGGAAATCCGCCGCATGATCCGCAAGGGCTGGCCGACCGGCGCCCTGCGGAAGCTCGATACCGAGCGGGCGCGGGAGATCTTCGATTCCGTCGAATTCGCCGAACAGCGCGCGAAGATCGCCAGGGGCTTTCTGGTATTCGGCAAGAACGAGGAGGCCTACCGGCTGGCCTCGAAGAGCGCCGGCGAGGCCGGTGATGAAATCCCGTCCGCCTACTGGACGGCGGGTCTCTCCGCCTGGCGCCTTGGCCGGATCGAGGACGCGGAGACCCATTTCTCGGCGCTGGCCATGGCGGAGAACGGCTCCCGGGCGCAGCGCTCCGCCGGCGCCTACTGGGCTGCGCGCGCCGCGCTGCAGCTCCGCAAGCCGGCGGATTCGACCCGCTGGCTGGCTCGCGCCGCGCAGTACCCGCTGACCTTCTACGGCCTGCTGGGGCGGCGCGCGCTCGGCGTCGAAGTGCCGTTCGACTGGTCGCTTCCGGAGATCAGCGAGCGCAAGGCCCAGCGTCTGCTGACGCTCGACGGCGCGCGCCGGGCGATCGCTCTGATGCAGGTCGGGGAGAGCATCCGGGCCGAGCGTGAATGGCGCAAGCTGTTCCCGCGGCTCGACCGGTCGCTGCGCGAGCCGCTGATGACCATCGCTACCCGCCACAACATGCCGGGCCTGGCGATCCGGCTGGCCGGCATCATCCGCGTCTCCACCGGCCGGATCTACCATGCGGCCCTCTATCCGGTGCCGGCCTGGGCGCCGGCTGACGGGTTCTCGGTCGACCGGGCTCTGATCTACGGCATCATCCGGCAGGAATCCGGCTTCGATCCCCGCGCCCGGTCGGGACGTGGCGCGCGCGGTCTGATGCAGCTTATGCCGCGCACCGCCGACTATATGGATGCGGACGACGATCTCGAGGAGCGCCACGAGCTCTACGATCCGGGCCTGAACATGCAGCTCGGCCAGCGCTACGTGCAGTATCTGCTCGAGCTGGATCGGGTCGACGGCGACCTGTTCCGCCTGATGGTGGCCTACAACGCCGGACCGGGGAATCTCGGGCGCTGGAAGCGCGAGGTCGACTTCAAGAACGACCCGCTCCTGTTCATCGAGACGATCCCGTCGCGCGAGACGCGGGAGTTCATCGAACGGGTCTTGTCAAACGTGTGGATCTACCGACATCGTCTTGGCCAGACCGCTCCGTCCCTGGACAGGGCCGCGGCCGGCGACTGGGCGATCTACCGCGCCATCGACGATGAGACAGGATTCAAGATCCGCAATGCCCGCTTCCGGCAGCAGTAGCAGCAGCAGCGCCCCGGCGACCCGGTTCGACGAGAGCCGGCCCTTCATCCCCGTCAACATCGCCATCCTGACCGTCTCCGACACCCGGACGCCGGAGACCGACCGGTCTGGCGATACCCTTGTGGAACGGCTGGCCGGCGCCGGCCATGTGCTGGCCGACCGGGCGATCGTCCGGGACGACGCCGACGCCATCATCGAGCGGCTCCGGGCCTGGATCGCCGATGACGGCGTCGACGTGGTGATCTCCACGGGCGGCACCGGGGTGACCGGCCGGGACGTGACACCCGAGGCGTTCGAGCGGGTCTACGAGAAGCGGATCGAGGGCTTCGGCGAGGCGTTCCGCTGGATCAGCTTCCAGAAGATCGGCACCTCCGCCATGCAGAGCCGGGCGACCGCCGGCGTGGCCCGCGGCACCTACCTCTTCGCCGTCCCAGGATCCACCGGGGCCTGCCGGGACGCCTGGGACGAGATCTTCGCCTACCAGCTCGACTTCCGCTTCCGGCCCTGCAATTTCGTCGAGATCATGCCGCGGCTGCGCGAGCACGAGATGGCGCGGGAGAAGACCAAGAGCTGAAGCGAGTCGGTGGCCCCGTCAGTCGCGCAGCCGTCAGTCGCCCAGCCGCTGCAGCCACCGGGCGGGCACGTGCAGGCGGAACAGGAAGATCCTGAGAAATCCTGAGAGCATGCCGGCGGCGCCGGTCGGCCAGTCCTCGGCGCGGACCCGGGCGTTGACGTCGAACACCACCATGCGGGCGAGACCCAGGGCGCGGGCCAGGACCAGGTCCTCGCCGCGGTCCAGATCGGCCATCCCGCCGAGATGCACCAGGAACCGGCGGCGGATGACCAGACCCTGGGCGCCGGACGGCAGGCCCATCCAGCGGTTCCGGAACCGCATGCGCCGCGTGGCGCCCGGGTCGCCGATCACCTCGAGCGGAAAGAATCCACCCCGTTCCCGGTTGCGCTCCTCGGCGGCGAAGACGATGGCGGTCGCGTCCCATCCTCGGTCCAGTAGCGTCTCGGCCCTCAGCAGCAGCAGCCACTCGGCGGTCGCGGCGCGGGCGCCGGCGGCCAGCCGCGCGCCCCGGCTTCCCGGCTCCTGGATCAGCGTCGCCCCATGGGCCGCGGCCACGGCGGCCATGTCGGGTCCGGCCTCGCGGTCGACCACGAAGATCTCCAGGTCGAGCCCGCGCCGGTCCGCGCCGGCGAGTGCGCCGAGGCACCGGGACAGCGCCTCGACGTCCCGGTCGGCAGCGATCGCCACGGAGAGGGTCATGCGGCGCGATCCCGGCGCTCCCACCTGGGCGGCGGCATCGGTACGCATGGCGCGGGGACGGGGTAGGTGCATCGCTCAAGCCTATGGTAAGTCCGCGCGATGGTAACCGATTCCCCCTCGTCAGACCCTACCCGGGAGACCCTGGCCCGCACCCTCGGCGTGGCGGTCGAGGCGATCGCCGCTGCGCCGGTCGAGGGACGGGTGCACCGGCACTGGCCGCTTGACGGCGGTCTGCTGGTTCGCGTTCCGCGCATGAGCCATCTCGGCCTGTCGCCGCGCCGCAATCTGATCTACGCCGCCGAGGCGTTCCGACGCATGGCGCCCAGCGGCGCCGTGCCGGGGCTGCACCGGCTGATCCGGGTGTCGTCGGCGGTGCCCTGGGGGGCGCTGGTGGTCGACCGGATCGACGGTCGGCCACCGCATCTGCCGGACGATCTTCCGGCGCTCGGCGCGGCCCTGGCGGCGATCCACCGCCTGCCGCTGCCCGACCGGCGGCCGCCCTTCCTGGACCCGGCGGAGCCGCTCGCCTATCTGCTGTCGGTGGCCCGGGGCCAGCTCGATCCGGTCCGCGATCGGTTGCCCGCCGCCGCGCTGCGGATCCTGGGCGAGGAGATGGACTGGGCCACCGACCTGATCGCCGCCGCGCCGGATCGGCCAGTCCCCTCCCTGGTCGCCGCCGATACCCATCCGGGCAACTTCCGCATCATCGGAGCGGGTCGCGCGGTCCTGCTGGACGTGGAACGCCCGCTCTACGACAGCGCCGCGGTCGATCTGGCCCATGCGTCGCTGCCGACCTCGCTCGCCTGGGATTCGGCGGTCCGGGGCCAGACGGCGCGCGCCGATATCGTCGCCTTCCACCGGGCCTGGCGCGCCGCCGTTCCGGAGGCCCTGGCCGAGGCGGTCCGGCCCTGGGTGCTGCCCTATCGCCGGCTGATCTGGCTGCGGACCACGAGCTGGGCCTGCGCCTGGGCGGCGCGCAACGACCTGTCGGCGGCGCTGGCGTCGGGCGACGCGGCGACGTCCGGTCTGGCGCAGCGGCTTGCGCGCTTCGTCGATCCGGCGATGATGGAACAGGCGCGGGCCGGATGGATCGGCGCCGACGCCTTCAGCGGGGAGGAACTGATCCCGTGAACGCCAAGATCGTCAACCTGCGCACCGAGCGCAAACGCCGGGACCGGGCGGTCAGATCGGACGAGGCCGCGGAGAATCGCGCCCGCCACGGCCGGACCAAGGCCGAGCGCCGGCGCGACGACGCGGTGCGGGAGGCCGCCGACCGGGCTCACGACGGCCACCGGATCGGGACCGACGAGCCGGATAAGGACTGATCCAAGGCATCCGCAGATATCGGCGTTCTTGATTTGTTCCAATTGGCGCCGTAGGCTGACCGGCATGTCCCGTCGCCGTTCCACTGCGGTCGATCCGCTCGAGATCTTCGCCGACGAGTTCGCCCAGGCGCCCTCGAACGATGCGTTCGCGGACGATTTCGGCCAGGTCGCCGAAGCCGAGGAGCCGGTGAAGCGGATCGAGACACCGATTGACCCGGTCCCCTGCGACGCGCTCCCGGCTGCGCCGCGCAAGGGCCGGGGTGCCGTCACCAATTCCTCCGGCCGCTATGAGCGCTACGCCCAGGAACGGGTCGACGACGGTTGGCAGCGGCCGGAGACGCCTGACGACGCGGAGCCGCCGTTGCGCACCACGGTCGCCATCGACAGCAGCCGCACGGTCATCGCCCGGAACCAGTCGCCCGACGTGCCGTTCGACCGGTCGATCAATCCCTACCGCGGCTGCGAGCACGGCTGCGTCTACTGTTTCGCCCGGCCGACCCACGCTTATCTCGGCCTGTCCCCGGGCCTGGACTTCGAGAGCCGGCTGTTCGCCAAGCCGGATGCGCCGGCCCTTCTGCGCCGGGAACTGGCGCGGCGCGGCTATGACTGCCAGCCGATCGCGCTCGGCACCAACACCGATCCCTACCAGCCGGTGGAGCGGGACCGCAGGATCACCCGGGGGATCCTGGAGGTGCTGGCCGAGCACGACCACCCGCTGACCATCGTCACCAAGTCCGACCTGGTGGTCCGCGACCTGGACATTCTCGGGCCCATGGCGGCGAAGGGCCTGGCCTCTGTGTCGCTGTCGGTCACCAGCCTGGACCGAGAGCTGTCACGGCTGATGGAGCCGCGGGCGCCGACCCCGGAGAAGCGGCTGGCGGCGGTCCGCGCCTGTGCCGAGGCGGGCGTGCCGGCCGGGGTGCTGGTCGCCCCCATCGTGCCGGCAGTGAACGACGACGAGATCGAGGCGATTCTCGCCCGTGCCCGCGACGCCGGCGCCAGTCACGCCGCCTGGGTGCTGCTGCGGCTGCCGCTGGAGATCAAGGATCTGGTGGAGGAGTGGCTGCGCGCCCATTTCCCCGACCGGGCGGAGCGGGTGCTTTCCCTGGTGCGGCAGAGCCGGGGCGGGGCGCTCTATCGCGCCGAGTGGGGCAAGCGGATGTCGGGCGAGGGGCCCTACGCCCACATGATCGCCCAGCGGTTCCGCCGCGCCTGCCAGCAGGCGGGCCTGGGGCGGCGCTCCCCGAAGCTCGACACGTCCCTATTCGCCCTACCGGACGGACCGGCACGCCAGATGTCGCTGTTCGACGGGTGAGCCCGGGAGTGCCGGGAACGCCCGGACCGCAGAGAAACCTGGTAACCAACTGATATTTATTATAGTTCTTGGTAGCGACTGTAGCGTCCTTCGAAACTGAACTGTAAGTTTCGAGTGCAAGATGTTGATATACGGAGACGTTCCAAATGGCGTCCGCCGACCCGCCCCGGACGAAATCCAGACCTAAACCCCGAACCACATCCCGAGAGCCGTCGGCCGATCTGTCTGGGCCGTCCAGGTCATCTGTGACGGCGCACCCGACCGACGAGCTGGAGCGGCGGGCCGGTGCGGATCGCGGCGCGGTGGTGTTCGGCGTGGACGAGGTGGGCCGCGGGCCGCTCGCCGGTCCCGTGGTCACCGGTGCCGCCTGGATCGACCTCGACCGGCTGCCGCCGGAGGTCGCGGCGCAGATCGCCGACAGCAAGGTGCTCACGGCCGAGCGGCGGGCGGCGGCGCTGACGGCGGCCGGGCCCTTTGCCCGTATCGCCCTCGGCCGCGCCGAGGTCGAGGAGATCGACGCCACGAACATCCTTGCCGCGGCCCTTGCCGCCATGGGCCGGGCGGTGAAGGCCCTCGCGGTGGATCTCGGGCGGTCGCCCGACTTCGTTCTGGTCGACGGAAACAGGCTGCCTAAATGGGAGTGGCGGGCCGACGCCGTGGTGAATGGGGATGCGCGCTCGCTCTCCATCGCCTTGGCCGCCATCGCGGCGAAGCAGGCCCGGGACGCCGAGATGGCCGCCCTCGCCCGGCAGCATCCGGGTTACGGCTGGGAGCGGAATGCTGGCTACGGAACGGCGGAGCACAAGGTGGCGCTGGCGCGGCTCGGCGCCACCCCGCATCACCGGCGCAGCTTCGCCCCGGTGCGTGCCGCCCTCGCGGTGCCGTCGGGCAACGAAGACTAGGGTCCACTCAAACCTGACGATGGCGCAACCCAAGCCTCTAGAAGGCGACTCTACCACTACATATTGGGTATGCCTCATAACTTATTGAGTCTATTTAGCGAATCCGTCTTGAGCGTTGACGGAGTCCGGCTGCCGTGGAATTCTGGGCGTCTCCTTCTTGGCACGGACGGGGGCGAAAACGTGGGAGAGACCAAGCTGCCGGTGGGGCGAATCCTCACCGGCGACTGCGTGGAAATGCTGCGCACACTGCCGGATGAGAGCGTCGACCTGGTCTTCGCCGATCCGCCCTACAACCTTCAGCTCGGCGGCGAGCTCTACCGGCCCAACAACACCCGGGTCGCCGGCGTCGACGACGACTGGGACCGCTTCGTCGGCTTCGAGGCCTATGACGCGTTCACCCGCGCCTGGCTTGCGGAATGCCAGCGGGTGCTGAAGAACACCGGTACGCTCTGGGTCATCGGCAGCTACCACAATATCTTTCGCGTCGGCGCGACGCTGCAGGATCTGGGCTACTGGATCCTGAACGACGTGGTCTGGCGCAAGGCCAACCCGATGCCGAATTTCCGCGGTAAGCGATTCACCAACGCCCACGAGACCATGATCTGGGCGGCGCGCAGCGAGAACGCGCGGAAATACACGTTCAACTACGATGCCATGAAGGCGCTGAACGACGACCAGCAGATGCGGTCGGACTGGTTCCTGCCGATCTGCTCGGGCTCGGAGCGCCTGAAGGACGAGAACGGCGACAAGGCGCATCCGACCCAGAAGCCGGAGAGCCTGCTCGCCCGGGTGCTGCTGGCCTCGACTCGCCCGGACGACGTGGTCCTCGACCCGTTCTTCGGCACCGGGACCACCGGCGCCGTCGCCAAGCGGCTCGGCCGGCGCTGGATCGGCGTCGAGCGCGAGGCGAAATACATCGCCGTCGCCAGGGCGCGCATCGCCGAGACCGAGGCGGCGGAGGACCCGATGGCCCTGGCGCTCGCCAACAAGCGCGAGCAGCCCCGGGTGCCGTTCGGCCGACTGATCGAGGAAGGGCTGATCCGGCCGGGAGAGGTGCTGTTCGACGCGCGCCGCCGCTGGACCGCGAAGGTCCGCGCCGACGGCCACCTGATCAGCGCGGAGCACCGGGGCTCGATCCACTCCGTTGGCGCCGCCGTCCAGGGCGCGCCGGCCTGCAACGGCTGGACCTTCTGGCACGCGGAGCGCAAGGGCATGCCGGTCCCGATCGATGCCTTCCGCGCCAAGATCCGCGAAGGCATGGGCGAGAAGGTGGGGGCGTAGAGCGCCGTCCCGAGGCGTTCGCGCACCCCTTCCACCATTCCTCGATAACGCTCCCCACGCACTCCCCGGCACGAGGCCGGGGCCAACCGGTCCGCGCGACGAAACGGTAGGCCAGCAAGCCCGGGCGGCTGGACGACACATCCGCGGGCCCCGGCACGAGGCCGGGCAGTGTCATGGAGGCGCGGTGGCTACTGCTCGTGGCGGCGGCTTTCCGGGCCTGATCCTGACGTGCGTCAGGATGACGGAGGGGGCAGGGAAGTTCCCTCTCACCCCATCTATCTCCAACGCCCACTCCCCGGCCGCGTGCCGGGGCCAACCCGGCCGCGCGACGCAACGGGTGGCCAGCAACCCCGGGCGGCTGGACGACACATCCGTGGGCCCCGGCACGAGGCCGGGGAGTGGATCTTGGAGGTGGATGGGGTGACGAGCAGCCAGCCGCCGTCGGGCGCCACTCGCCAGCTTGCCAGCCCCTCGCGTCCTGTGGACAATGTGTGCCCTGCCCTTGGTCGGGAGCCGCTTCCTTGGTCCTCACGCTGTTTCCGCCGTCCCGGTCCGACCCGACGCTGCTGCTGCCGCGCATCTACATGCGCCAGCCCCAGCGCGGCGACTGGCAGGAATGGGCGGAGCTGCGGGCGCTCAGCCGCGACTTCCTGGTGCCGTGGGAGCCGACCTGGCCGGAGGACGCCCTGACCCGCGCCGCCTTCCGCCGCCGGCTCGCCCGCTACGCCGACGACTGGACCCGCGACCAGAGCTACTCGTTCTTCCTGTTCCGCCGCGACGACGACGCCCTGCTCGGCGGCATCACCATCGCCAATGTGCGCCGCGGTGTCGCCCAGAGCTGCTCGTTCGGTTACTGGATGGGCAAGCCGTTCTCGCGCAACGGGTTCATGACCGAGGCGGTGCACGGCGCCTGCTGTTTCGCCTTCGACCGGCTGGCCCTGCACCGGGTCGAGGCGGCCACCCTGCCCCATAACGAGGCGAGCCAGGGCGTGCTGCGGAAATGCGGGTTCGAGGAGGAGGGCCTCGCCCGGCGCTACCTCAAGATCAACGGCAAATGGCAGGACCACGTGCTGTTCGCGCTGCTGCGCGAGGAGTTCGACCCGTCCCTGCCCCCGTCCTAACGCCGTTCCGAAGAACAAGAAACATGCCAGGGAGAAACGCCGTGTCCGAGCGCGAGCAGTACGAGGTCTTCGCCGTCAAATACGCCCACAAGGCCGACCGCATGGCCTCGCAGAACCTGATCTTCAGCGACCTGCACGACCGGCCCATGCCGCTCGACTATTTCGTCTGGGTGATTCGCAACGAGAACCGGACCTATGTGGTCGATACCGGCTTCGGCGAGCGCGAGAGCAAGGAGCGCGGCGTGCCGCTCGAGCGGACGCCAGCGGAGGGCGTCAGGCTGCTCGGCGTCGACCCGGACAAGGTGGAGGACGTGATCATCACCCACCTGCATTACGATCACGCCGGCGGCCAAGACCAGTTCCCCAACGCCACCTTTCACCTGCAGGACGGCGAGATGGCCTATGCCACGGGTCGCTGCATGTGCTTCGAGCCGATCCGCCGCCCCTTCGATGTCGAGCACGTCACCGACATGGTCCGCAACGTCTATGGCGGGCGGGTCCAGTTCCACGACGGGGACGCCGAGCTGGCGCCGGGCGTATCGATCCACAAGGTGGGCGGCCACTCCGCGGGCCTGATGGCGGTGCGGGTCTGGACCAAGCGCGGCTGGGTCGTGCTGGCCTCCGACTGCGCCCATTTCTACATGAACATCGAACAGCGCACGCCCTTCATCATCTGCTACAATCTCGGCGAAATGATGAACGGCTTCAATACGTTGGAGATGCTGGCCGACAGCCCGGACCACGTGGTGCCGGGACACGACCCGCTGGTGATGCGGTACTATCCGGCGCCGTCGGAAGACCTGAAGGGCGCGGTGGTCAGGCTCGACGAGATGCCGGAAAAGGGGTGAGGGGCGGCCGCCGCCTGCGTCTCCCCCCTCCTCTCTTCACTCCCCGGCCTTTGGGCCGGGGCAACGCCAGGGGCGGCGCGTTCGGTGCCGATATGGACGACCGTCGACGCATCGGACGTCTCACCCCGGAACAGGTCCGGGGAGTGCTCGGGAGTTGGGGCGCGGAGACGCTCAGCCTACATGAAGCTGTAGGGGTCCACGTCGACCTGGAGCCGCACCGACGTCTCCAGCTTGATCGGTGACAGCCAATCCCGCAGCACCTGCTGGATGTTCACCTGCCGGGCGGTCTTCAGGAGCAGGCGGCGGCGATGGCGGCCGCGCAGCATGGTGATTGGCGCGGGCGCCGGCCCGAAGATGTCGACGCCCTGCAACCGCGGCGCCTCCTGGGCGACGGTCCGCGCCGCCGCGTCAGCCCGCTCGGCGTCGGGGGCGGAGATCACGATCCCGGCCAGGCGCCCGTAGGGCGGCATGCCCGCCGCCTTGCGCTGCTCGATCTCGGACTCGAGGAACGCGTCCCGGTTCCCCGCCGCCAGCGCCTGCATCACAGGGGTCTCGGGCGCGTGGGTCTGCAGCAGGACCTTGCCCGGCCGCTCGGCCCGACCGGCGCGCCCCGCCACCTGGTGCAGAAGCTGGTAGGTCCGCTCCGAGGCCCGCAGATCGCCGCCGGCGAGGCCGAGATCGGCATCGACCACGCCGACCAGGGTCAGCCAGGGGAAATTGTGGCCCTTGGCGACAACCTGGGTGCCGATGATGATGTCGATCTCCCGCGCCCGGACCGCCCGCACGAACTCGGCTGCCTTGTCCGGCCCGGTCAGGGTGTCCGAGGAGGCGAGCTGGAAGCGGGCGTCTGGAAACCGGTTCAGAACCTCCTCGGCCAGCCGCTCGACCCCCGGCCCACTGGCGACGAAACTGTCCTCCACCTCGCAGGACGGGCAGTGCTTCGGCAGGCGGCCGGTGAAACCGCAGTGGTGGCAGACGAGCCGGCCGAGCAGCCGGTGCTCCACCAGCCAGGCGGTGCAGTTCGGGCATTCCAGGCGGTGCCCGCAGGCCCGGCAGAGGGTGAGCGGCGCGTAGCCCCGCCGGTTCAGGAACAGCATCGCCTGCTCGCCTTCCGCCAGGGTCCGCTCCACCGCCGCCACCAGCGGCGGCGAGAGAAACGTCCCGCGGTCGGGCGCATGCTTCCGCAGATCGATCAGGGACACTTCGGGCAGGGTGGCGGTGCCCGGCCGGGCCGTCAGATGCACCGCGCCGTAGCGGCCCTGGCGCACGTTCTCCACGGTCTCCAGGCTCGGGGTGGCGCTGACCAGGGCGATGGCGATGCCCTCCAGCCGGGCCCGGACCACCGCCATGTCGCGGGCGTGGTAGGCGACCCCGTCCTCCTGCTTGTAGGCCGATTCGTGCTCCTCATCGACGACGATCAGGCCGAGTTCCGCGAAGGGCAGGAACAGGGCCGAGCGCGCGCCGACCAGGACCCGCGCGCTCCCCTCGGCCACCGCCCGCCAGGTTTCGCGCCGGACCTTCGGCTTCAGATCCGAGTGCCAGACGGCCGGTGCGACACCGAAACGATCCTCGAACCGCTCCAGCCACTCGGCCGACAGCGCGATCTCCGGCAGCAGGACCAGCGCCTGCCGCCCCGCCGCCAGCGCGGCGGCGATCGCCTCGAAATACACCTCCGTCTTGCCCGAGCCGGTGATGCCGTCGACGGCGGTGACGGAGAAGCTCTGCGCGGCGACCCGCTCGCCCAACGTCTCGGCGGCGGTCCGCTGCTCCCCGCTCAGGACCGGGCCGTCCCGCGTGCCGTCCGGTGTCTCGAAGGGCGGGGCCGGGGCGACCGTGTGCGGTTCTACCATGCCGGCCTCGATCATGGCCTTGATGACCGAGGGGCCGACCCCGGCCTCCCGCGCCAGGTCCTTCTGCTCGAGGGCCGGGCCGTCGCTCAGCACCGAGAGCACGCGCCGCCGCGCCGGGGTCAGCCGCGCCTGGCCGATCCAGTCCGCCTCGGCGCAGGCCGTATGCACCACCGTCGGCGACGGCGGCTCGAAGGCGGAGGGTGTGCTGATCGCCATCCGCACCACCGCGCCGCGCGGCGCCAGGGTCCAGGCGGCGGTCCACTCGACCAGGTCGATCACCGTCTTCGGCAGCCGCGGCGTGTCCAGCCGCCGGATGACCGCGCGCAGCCGCGCTTCCGGCACGGTCTCGTCGCCGCCGGGCCCGAGGACCACGCCGACCATCCGCCGCTGGCCGAGCGGCACCTCGACCACGTCCCCGCGTGCCAGGTCGAGCGCCGGGTCCGCCTTGTAGTCGTAGGCGACGTCGAGCGGCAGCGGCAGCAGCACGCTGACGCGGTCGAACGGCTCGTCGAGGGGCAGGAGGTCGGTCACGGGGCGGTGCGGGCGGTTGGTGGCAGGAGTCAGGAACGCGGGCGAGTGTGGCCTCCCGGAGGCCTTGCCACAACGCGCGCCTGTGACGGGTCCGTGAAACCGGGCTGCCCGGTGGCCGGAGCCCTGGCGATAGGGTAGACTCAGCCGTGCGACTCGCGTACGCCTCCGCCAACTGCCGAACACGGAGACGAGCCCAATGAAGTTCTTCATCGACACCGCCGATGTCGCCGAGATCCGCGACCTGGCGTCGACCGGCATGGTCGACGGGGTCACCACCAACCCGTCCCTGATCGCCAAGTCCGGCCGGCCGATCGCCGAAGTGATCGCCGAGATCTGCGACGTGGTGGACGGGCCGGTCTCCGCCGAGGTCACCGCGACCGAGCACGATGCCATGCTGCGCGAGGGCCGCTATCTGCGGACCATCGCCGACAACATCGCGGTCAAGGTGCCACTGACGGTCGACGGGCTGAAGACCTGCAAGGTGCTTGCCGACGAGGGCACGCCGGTCAACGTGACCCTCTGCTTCTCGCCGGCCCAGGCGCTCCTGGCGGCTAAGGCGGGCGCTGCCTTCATCTCACCCTTCGTCGGCCGTCTGGACGATATCGGCTCCGAAGGCATGGGCCTGATCGCCGAGATCGTCGAGATCTACGGCGCCTACGACTTCGCCACCGAGATCTTGGTCGCGTCGGTGCGCGGGCCGCATCACGTGGTCGAGGCCGCGAAGCTCGGCGCCGACGTCTCCACGCTGCCGCCGGCGGTGCTGCGGGCGATGTACAAGCATCCGCTGACCGACAAGGGCCTGGACGCCTTCCTGGCGGACTGGGCCAAGACCGGCCAGTCGATCCTCGCCCCGGAGAGCGACGCCGCATGACCGAGAAGGGACCCGTTCCGACCCCCTCAGCCGGCAAGCCCCGTCAGGGCGAGATGCGCGCGCTGACGGCCGATCGGGTCGCTGCGTATCTGCGGGAGAATCCGGAGTTCCTGAACGAGCATCCGGACCTCCTCGCCGTCCTGGTGCCGCCGGGCCAGTCGGAAGGCAACGTCGTCGACTTCCAGCAGGCGATGGTGACGCGCCTGCGCGAGGAGAACGACAAGCTGCGGACCGCCCAGGACTACCTGGTCACCACGGCCCGTAACAACCAGTCGATCCAGGCGCGCGTCCACGATTCGGTCCTGGCGATCCTGCGGGCCTCCAGCTTCGAGACCATGATCCAGACGGTGACGGCGGATCTCGCCGTGCTGCTCGACGTGGATGCGGTGACCATCGGGGTGGAGACCGGCGACGTGCCGATCCCGAAGGCCTATGCGGCCGGGATCAGGGCGCTGCCGAACGGGGCGGTGGACGGTATGCTGGGGCCGAACCGGGACGTCCTGCTCTGCGCCGAGATCAACGGCGACCCCCGGCTGTTCCATTCGGCCGCCGGTCTGGTGCGCAGCCAGGCGCTGTGCCGGCTGCGGGCCTCGAGCCAGGCGCCGGTCGGGCTGCTGGCTCTCGGGTCGCGCCGGCCGGACGCGTTCCAGCCGGGACAGGGGACGGAACTCCTCGGTTTCCTCGCCCGCGCGCTCGAGAGCATGATCCGCCAGTGGCTTCACCTGCCGAGCTAGACCGGAGCGGGGCGACCGCGACCGAGACCGACGCGCTGGTGCCGCTGATCGCCGCCTGGCGGGACTGGCTCCGGGTCGAGAAGCGGATGTCGCCGCATTCCCTCGCCGCCTACGACCACGATCTCGGCACCTTCCTCGCCTTTCTCGCCCGCCATCTTGGCGGCCCCGCCGCGCCGCGCGATCTGTCGGGCCTCGGTCCAGCCGATTTCCGCGCCTGGCTGGCCGAGCGGGCCATGGCCGGCCTGTCCAAGGCCTCGACGGCGCGGGCGCTGTCGGTGGTGCGCGGGTTCTTCCGGTTTCTCGAGCGCCGGGGCGCGGTGTCCAACGCCGCGGTCGGCGGCGTGCGGGGGCCGCGGGTGCCCCGGTCCGTGCCGAAGGCGCTGACCGTCGGCGAGGCGGCGGATGCGCTGGAGAGCGTCGGCGATCTGGAGGACGAGCCCTGGGTGGCGGCCCGCGATGCCGCCGTCGTGGCGCTGCTCTACGGCTGCGGCCTGCGCATCGGCGAGGCGGTCGGCCTGGACCGGTCGGCGGCGCCCTTCTCCGACACCCTGACGATCACCGGCAAGGGCAACAAGACGCGGATGGTGCCGGTGCTGCCCGTGGTGCGCGAGGCGGTTGAGACCTATCTCGCGAAGGTGCCCTTCGCCCTCGCTCCGGACGGGCCACTGTTCGTCGGCGTGAAGGGCAAGCGCCTCAGCCCGCGGCGGGTGCAGGAGCGGCTGCAGGTTTTGCGCGGCTATCTCGGCCTGCCGGAGAGCGCCACACCCCACGCGCTGCGCCATTCCTTCGCCACCCATCTGCTGGCCGGCGGCGGCGATCTGCGGGCGATCCAGGAGCTGCTCGGCCACGCCTCGCTATCGACGACCCAGCGCTATACGGATGTGGACGCCAAGCGGCTGATGGATATCCACCGGTCGGCCCACCCGCGGGATCGGCGGTAGTGGCGGCTTCCAAATCCCCTCAAACACTCCACGGACTTGTTCCGGGGTAAGCGCTCCGCGCGACCGAGCCCTTCCTGTAGAGCTCATGCAACACTGGGCCTCGCCCCGGAACAAGTCCGGGGAGTGTCCGAAGGGAGATGTGGCCGAGAAAGAAAAAGGGCGCCGACTTGCGCCGGCGCCCTCTTCAATCCATGTACCCGATCTCAGATGTGTATCGGCCGGCCGTCGACGGCGAGGGCCGCTTCCTTGACCGCCTCGGCCAGGGTCGGGTGGCCGTGGCAGGTGCGGGCGACGTCCTCGGACGAGCCGCCGAACTCCATCACCGCGCAGATCTCGTGGATCAGCGTGCCCGCGTCGGGGCCGATGATGTGGGCGCCGAGCACCCGGTCGGTTTTCTTGTCGGCCAGGATCTTCACCTGGCCCTCGCTGTCCGCGTTGGCGCGGGCGCGGCTGTTGGCGGAGAACGGGAAGACGCCCTTGCGGTACTCGATCCCGGCTTCCTTCAGCTGCTCCTCGGTCTGGCCGACCGAGGCCACTTCCGGCCACGTGTAGACGATGTTCGGCACAAGGTTGTAGTCCACATGGGTGGCCTGACCCGCCATGATCTCGGCGGCGGCGACGCCGTCCTCCTCGGCCTTGTGGGCCAGCATCGGACCCGGGATCGCATCGCCGATGGCGTAGATCCCCTCGACGTTGGTCTGATAGTCCTCGTCGACCTGGATGAAGCCGCGCTTGTCGCGCTCGACGCCCAGCTCCTCGAGGCCGAGCCCGTCCACATAGGGGCGGCGGCCGATCGACACCAGCACCACGTCGCCCTTCAGCTCCTCGGACTCGCCGCCGGCGGCGGGCTCGAGGGTGAGGGTAACCTGGGTCTTGGTGGTCTTCGCGCCGGTGACCTTGGTCGAGAGCCTGAACTCGATGCCCTGCTTCTCCAGCACCCGCCGGAACCGCTTGCCGACATCCTGGTCCATTGTCGGCACGATCCGGTCGAGATACTCGACAACGGTGACCTTGGCGCCGAACCGCTTCCAGACCGAGCCCATTTCCAGGCCGATTACGCCGCCGCCGATGACGATCAGGTGCTTCGGCACCTTCGTGAGCTCAAGCGCGCCGGTGGAGGTGACGATCTGCTTCTCGTCGATCTCCACGCCCGGCAGCGGGGTGGATTCAGAGCCTGTGGCGATCAGGATCCGGTCGCACTCGACCGTCTGCTTCTTGCCCTTGGCCGGGGTGACCTCGACCTTGCCGGGGGCGGTGATCTTGCCGGTGCCCTGCAGCCAGTCGATCTTGTTCTTCTTGAACAGGAAGCCGATGCCGTCGGTCAGACCGGTGACGATCTCGGTCTTCTTCTCCATGAGCTTCTTGACGTTCAGCTTCGGGGCCGAGACCTCGATGCCGAAATCGCCGAGATGGTGCTCCGCCTCGGCGTATTTCTCCGAGGCGTTCAGCAGCGCCTTTGACGGGATGCAGCCGATGTTGAGGCAGGTGCCGCCGAGGGCGCCGCGCTTCTCGACGCAGGCGGTCTTCAGGCCGAGCTGGGCGGCGCGGATGGCGGCGACGTAGCCACCCGGCCCACCGCCGATGACAACGAGATCGTACTTGTCAGCCATGGGATCTCCAAACGGGCTGGTTGGCTTACAGGTCGAGCAGCAGGCGGCGCGGATCCTCGATCGCGTCCTTGACCTTGACGAGGAAGGTCACCGCCTCTCGGCCGTCGACGATCCGGTGGTCGTAGCTCAGCGCAAGATACATCATCGGCCGGATCTCGACCGAATTGCCGACGGCCATCGGCCGCGGCTGGATCTTGTGCATGCCGAGGATGCCGGACTGCGGGGGGTTGAGGATCGGCGTCGACATCAGCGAGCCGTAGACGCCGCCGTTCGAGATCGTGAAGGTGCCGCCCTGCATCTCAGCCAGGGACAGCTTGCCGTCCCGCGCCTTGACGCCAAGCTCGTTGATGGCCTTCTCGACACCCGCGAAGGAGAGCTGGTCGGCGTCGCGCACGATCGGCACGACCAGGCCCGACGGCGTGCCGACGGCGACCCCGATGTCGAAGAAGTTCTTGTAGATGATCTCGTCGCCGTAGATCTCGGCGTTGACCGCAGGCAGCTCCTGGAGGGCGGCGAGGCAGGCCTTCACGAAGAAGCTCATGAAGCCGAGCTTCACGCCGTGCTTCTTCTCGAAGCCTTCCTTGTACTCGTTGCGCAGCGCCATGACGTTGGTCATGTCCACCTCGTTGAAGGTGGTCATCATGGCGGAGGTGTTCTGGGCGTCCTTGAGGCGCCGGGCGATGGCCTGGCGCAGGCGCGTCATCTTCACCCGCTCCTCGCGCGGATCCTCCGGGCGCGGCGGCAGCGGACCGGACGGAGCGGCCCCACCGGCAGCCGGAGCAGCGCTGTAGGAACGCTTGGCGGTGCCGGCCTCGATCGCCTTCTGGACGTCTTCCTTGACCAGACGGCCGTCCTTGCCGGTCGGCTTGATCTTGGACGGGTCGAGGTCGTTCTCGTCGACCAGCTTACGCACGGCGGGCGAGAGGGTCTTGACCTCGTAGCTGCCGCCCGACGCGGCGGCCGGCGCCGGCTTGGCGGATTCTTTCGGGGCCTCCTTGGGAGCCTCGGCTTTCTTCTCGTCCTTCGGTGCCTCGTCCTTGGCCGGAGCCGCTTCCTTCTTCGGCTCCTCCTTCTTCGGCGCGGCGCTGGCGCTCTCGTCGATGGCGCCGAGCAGGGCGCCGACCTCGACCTCGGCCCCTTCCTCGGCGACGATCTCGGTGAGCACGCCGGCGGCCGGCGCGTTGACCTCGAGCGTGACCTTGTCGGTCTCGAGCTCGACCAGCGGCTCGTCGGCCGCGACGGCGTCGCCCTTGGCCTTCATCCATTTCGCGACCGTCGCTTCGGAGACGGACTCCCCGAGTGCCGGAACCTTGATCTCCGTGGCCATGCTCTAGGTCCTCTTCTGCTTTCCGTCATGCGGCGGCGGACCCGCCCGGGGGTCCGCCGTGTTGCGTTACATCTCGTCTCGCCGTCCCGGCGCGAACCGGTCGGCTATTCGGCGGCTATTCGGCGGCCATCCGTCCCTTGCTGGCGACGTCCACGGTCAGCGCTTCGTCGACCAGGGCCGCCTGCTCGCGGGCGTGGCGGCCGGCGTTGCCGGTGGCGGGCGAGGCGGCCTCGCGGCGGCCGACATAGCGCGGCCGCTTGCAGGCGCCGTCCAGCTCGATCAGCACGTCCTCGAGGCGTCGGTCCACGAAGGTCCAGGGCCCCATGTTCGCCGGCTCCTCCTGACACCAGACCACCTCGGCCTGGGGGAAGCGCGACAGTTCCTGGAGCAGTGCCTTGCGCGGGAACGGGTACATCTGCTCGAGACGCAGGAAGAACACGTCCTTGATCTCGCGCTTCGCCCGCTCCTCGTAGAGGTCGTAGTAGACCTTGCCCGAGCAGATGACGACGCGCTTGACGTCCTTGTCGTCGCAGAGCTGCTCGTTGTCGTAGAGCACCCGGTGGAAGGACGTGTCCTTGCCCATTTCGTCGAGGGTGGAGACCGCCAGCTTGTGCCGCAGCAGCGACTTCGGCGTGAAGATCACCAGCGGCTTGCGGAAGTCGCGCTGAAGCTGGCGCCGCAGGACGTGGAAGTAGTTGGCCGGCGTGGTGCAGTTCACGACCTGCATGTTGTCCTCGCCGCAGAGCTGCAGATAGCGCTCGATCCGGGCGGAGGAGTGTTCCGGGCCCTGGCCCTCGTAGCCGTGCGGCAGCAGCATCACCAAGCCCGACATGCGCAGCCACTTCGCCTCGCCGGAGGAGACGAACTGATCCATGATCACCTGGGCGCCGTTGGCGAAATCGCCGAACTGCGCCTCCCAGCAGACCAGGGTGTTCGGTTCGGCCTGGCTGTAGCCGTATTCGAAGCCGAGCACGCCCGCCTCCGAGAGCGGGCTGTCGATGACCTCGTAGAAGGCCTGCTCGTCCTGGACGTTGTTCAGCGGCACGTACCGCTCTTCCGTCTTCTGGTCGATGTAGACCGAGTGGCGCTGGGAGAAGGTGCCGCGCTGGCTGTCCTGCCCCGACAGGCGGACCGGGAAGTCTTCGGTGAGCAGGGTGGCGAAGGCGAGCGCCTCGCCGGTCGACCAGTCGATGCCCTTGCCGCTCTCGATGGCCTTCTTGCGCGCCGAGATGAAGCGGTTGAGCTTGCTGTTGAGGCTGAAGCTCTCGGGCACCTCGCAGAGCTTCAGGCCGATCCGCTTGAGGTCGTCCACGTCCACGCCGGTGCTGCCCCGGCGGGCGTCGCCGGAGGCGACCTTCAGGCCCGACCACTTGCCTTCCAGCCAGTCGGCCTTGTTCGGCTTGTAGGACATGCCGGCCTCGAACTCGTCGGCGAGATAGGCGTTCTCGTCGGACAGGATCTTGTCGGCTTCGTCCTGGGTCAGGGTGCCGTCGGAGACGAGCTGGTCGGCGTAGAGCTCGCGCGTGGTCTTGTGGCCGGTGATCTTCTCGTACATCAGCGGCTGGGTGAACCGCGGCTCGTCGCCCTCGTTATGACCGAACCGGCGGTAGCAGATCAGGTCGATCACCACGTCGGTGTTGAATTCCTGACGGAACTCGGCGGCGATCCGCGCCACGTGCACCGAGGCCTCGGGGTCGTCGGCGTTCACGTGGAAGATCGGCGCCATGACCATCTTGGCCACGTCGGTCGGGTAGGGCGAGGAGCGCGAGTAGTGCGGGCTCGTGGTGAAGCCGATCTGGTTGTTCACGACGATGTGGATCGTACCGCCGGTCTTGTAGCCGCGCAGGCCGGAGAAATCGAAGGTCTCCGCCACCACGCCCTGGCCGGCGAAGGCCGCGTCGCCGTGCAGCAGGATGCCCATGACCTTCTTGTGGTCCTTGTCGCCGCGCTGCTGCTGCTTGGCGCGCACGCGGCCGAGCACCACCGGGTTGACGATCTCCAGGTGCGACGGGTTGGCGTTCAGGGTCAGGTGGACGTTTGCGCCGTCGAACTCGCGGTCGGCCGACACGCCCATGTGATACTTCACGTCGCCCGAGCCGCCGGCATCCTCCGGGTTCGCCGGATTGCCCAGGAACTCGGAGATGATGGCGCGGAACGGCTTGCTCATGAAGTTGCAGAGCACGCTGAGCCGGCCGCGGTGGGGCATGCCGAGAACCACCTCCTCAAGGCCGAGCTGGCTGCCGCGCTTGAGAATCTGCTCCAGCGCCGGGATCAGCGTCTCGCCGCCGTCGAGGCCGAACCGCTTGGTGCCGACATACTTGACCGCAAGGAACTTCTCGAAGCTCTCGGCCGCGGTCAGCCGCTCCAGGATGGTGCGCTTGCCGAGCGGAGTGAAGTCGGTCTGGTTGCGGATCTGCTCGATCCGCTCCTGGATCCAGGCCTTCTGGGCCGGGTCCTGGATGTGCATGAACTCGACGCCGATCGACCCGCAATAGGTCTTCTCCAGCACGTCCATGATCTCGCGCAGCGTCGCGGTCTCGAGGCCGAGGACGTGGTTGATGAAGATCGGCCGGTCCCAGTCGGCGTCGGTGAAGCCGTAGCTCTCCGGGTCCAGCTCCGGATGCGGCGTCGGCTCCTCGAGGCCGAGCGGATCGAGCTTGGCCTTCAGGTGGCCGCGGATCCGGTAGGCGCGGATGAGCATGATCGCCCGTAGCGAATCGAGCGTCGCGGCCCGCACGTCCTCGCCGGACAGGGCGGTCGCGCCGGGCTTCTTGCCGGCGGGCTTGGCGGCGGCGTCGGGATCGGCCGCGCCGATGATCTTCGTGGTCCGGGCGGCGAAGCTCGGCCCGCGCGCATCGGCGGTCGCCGCGTCGACGTCATCGGTCAGCCCGTCGAAGTACCCGCGCCAGCTCTCGTCGACCGAGGCCGGGTTCTCCAGATACCGCGCGAATAGCTCCGCCATGAACGGCGCGTTGGCCCCGTTCAGAAAGGTGTAGTCCTGATAGTCCATGGACATTTGCGTTCACCGCCTCTGCGCTCGCCGTGGAGCCGGTTCCGCCCGGCGGCCCCACCTGCCGGTCTGCCCGGCTCCGTCCTGCCACTACACCAAATGAATGGTTAACATTCGGTGACGCATCGATCGTCTCGCGAACTTCCCGGCGGATCAAGGCCGGGGGAGGCCGCAGACCGGGGCGGAGCCGTGGCCAGCTCCGCCCCGTCCGTATGCGGTCGTCAGCCGTTCATCGCCGCGATCATGGTCTCGCCCAGCGCCGCCGGGCTGTCCGACACCTTGATCCCGGCCGACTTCATGGCCTCGATCTTGTCGCCGGCCCCGCCCTTGCCGCCGGCGATGATGGCGCCCGCGTGGCCCATCCGCCGGCCCGGAGGCGCGGTGACACCGGCGATGAAGCCGGCGACCGGCTTCTTCTTCTTGTTGGACTTCAGGAACTCGGCGGCTTCCTCTTCGGCCGACCCGCCGATCTCGCCGATCATGATGATGCCCTGGGTCTCGTCGTCGTCCAGGAACATCTCCAGCACGTCGATGAAGCTGGTGCCGTTGACCGGGTCGCCGCCGATGCCGACGCAGGTCGACTGGCCGAGGCCGGCCGCCGTGGTCTGCGCCACCGCCTCGTAGGTCAGCGTGCCCGACTTCGACACGATGCCGATCTTGCCGCGCTTGTGGATGTGGCCCGGCATGATGCCGATCTTGCAGGCGTCCGGGGTGATCACGCCCGGGCAGTTCGGGCCGATCAGGCGGGTCTTGGAGCCGGTCAGGGCGCGCTTCACCTTGACCATGTCCATGACAGGGATGCCCTCGGTGATGCAGATCACCAGCGGCAGCTCGGCGTCGATCGCCTCCAGGATCGAGTCCGCGGCGAAGGGCGGCGGCACGTAGATCACGCTGGCGTTGGCGCCGGTCTTGTTGACGGCGTCCTCGACCGTGTCGAACACCGGCAGGTCGAGATGGGTCTGGCCGCCCTTACCGGGGGTCACACCGCCGACCATCTTGGTGCCGTACTTGATCGCCTGCTCGCTGTGGAAGGTGCCCTGGCTGCCGGTGAATCCCTGGCAGATGACCTTCGTGTTCTCGTCGATAAGAACGGCCATTACGCGGCCTCCTTCACGGCTTTGACGATTTTCTCGGCGGCGTCGCCCAGGTTGTCGGCCGACACGATCGGCAGGCCGCTATCGGCCAGGATCTGCTTGCCGAGCTCGACGTTGGTGCCCTCCAGGCGCACCACCAGGGGCACGTGGAGGCTGACTTCCTTGGCCGCTGCGACCACGCCCTCGGCGATCACGTCGCAGCGCATGATTCCGCCGAAGATGTTGACCAGGATTCCTTCGACGTTCTTGTCGGACAGGATGATCTTGAAGGCTGCGGTCACCCGCTCCTTCGTCGCCCCGCCGCCGACATCGAGGAAGTTGGCCGGCTCGCCGCCATACAGCTTGATGATGTCCATGGTGGCCATCGCCAGGCCGGCGCCGTTGACCATGCAGCCGATCGACCCGTCGAGCTTGACGTAGTTCAGCTCGTACTTGCCCGCTTCGAGCTCCATCGGGTCCTCTTCGTCCTCGTCGCGCATCTCGGCGACGTCCTTGTGACGGTAGAGGGCGTTGTCGTCGAAGTTCATCTTGGCATCGAGGGCGATGAGGTCGCCCGCGCCGGTCACCACCAGCGGGTTGATCTCCATCAGCGAGGCGTCGAGGCCGGTGAAGGCGTCGTACAGGCCGCCGAGGAACTTGACCGCCGCGCCGATCTGCTTGCCCTCGAGACCGAGCGCGAAGGCGATCCGGCGGGCGTAGTGGCCGGACAGGCCGGTGACCGGGTCGATGGCCACGGTCAGGATCTTCTCCGGCGTCTTCTCGGCCACCTCTTCGATGTCCATGCCGCCTTCGGTCGAGGCGATCACGGTCACCCGGGAGGTCGACCGGTCGACCAGGAACGAGAGGTACAGCTCGCGGGCGATGTCGGAGCCGTCCTCCACATAGACCCGCTTCACTTCCTTACCTTCCGGGCCGGTCTGGTGGGTGACCAGGGTCATGCCCAGCATCCGCTCCGCCTCGGCGCGGACGTCGTCGATCGACTTGACGACCTTGACGCCGCCGCCCTTGCCGCGGCCGCCGGCGTGGATCTGCGCCTTGACGACCCAGACCGGACCGCCGAGCTCTTCGGCGACCTTCACGGCCTCGTCCGGGGTGAAGGCCACCCCGCCCTTCGGCACGGCGACGCCGTATTTGGCCAAGAGCGACTTGGCCTGATACTCATGAATGTTCATCGTTCCCCGCTCCGTACGGTGCGAACGCGCTTACCCGTCAATCGGGCAGGCCCGCGGCGACTTCGTTGAGGGTTTTGACGGCGTTGACCGAGTTGTCGAACATCGCCTTCTCGTCGTCGTTCAGTTCGATCTCGACGATCTTCTCGACACCGTCCGAGCCGAGCACGACCGGCACGCCGACATAGAGGCCGTCGAGCCCGTACTGGCCGTCCACATAGGCGGCGCAGGGCAGGACGCGCTTCTTGTCCTTCAGGTAGGACTCGGCCATGACGATCGCCGAGCTGGCCGGCGCGTAGAACGCGGAGCCGGTCTTCAGCAGGCCGACGATCTCGGCGCCGCCGTCCCGGGTGCGCTGGACGATCTGGTCGATCTTGTCCTGGCTCGACCAGCCCATCTTGATCAGGTCGGGAACCGGGACGCCGGCGATCGTGGAGTAGCGGATCAGCGGCACCATGGTGTCGCCATGGCCGCCGAGCACGAAGGCGGTGACGTCCTCGACCGACACGCCGAACTCCTCGGCCAGGAAATAGCGGAAGCGGGCGCTGTCGAGCACGCCGGCCATGCCGACGACCTTGTTCTTCGGCAGGCCGCTGTACTTCTGCAAGAGGCCGACCATGACGTCGAGCGGGTTGGTGATGCAGATCACGAACGCGTCCGGGCAGTTCGCCTTGATGCCCTCGCCGACCGCCTTCATCACCTTGGCGTTGGTGCCGATCAGATCGTCGCGGCTCATGCCCGGCTTGCGCGGGATGCCGGCGGTGACGATCACCACGTCGGCCCCGGCGATGGCCTCGTAGCTGCTGGCGCCGGCGAGCACCGAGTCGAAGCCTTCGACCGGCGAGGCTTCGGCGATGTCCAGCGCCTTGCCCTGCGGCACGCCATCGACGATGTCGAATAGGACGACGTCGCCGAGATCCTTGAGGCCGGCGAGAAGCGCCAGCGTGCCACCGATATTCCCCGCGCCCACGAGCGCGATCTTGTTGCGAGCCATGATTTCCCCTGTCGCAAGCGTTGGCCTGGACATCCCGCGCTGCCGGCGGCTGAGGCGGCCGGCGACGGCCCGAGATATGTGCGACGCGGCATAGCGCGTTTCGCAGGCGCGGGCAACCGCGCGTGGTCGCGAATCGTGCATGTCGGCGCGTCCGATGCCGTCCGACGGTCCGGAAAACCGGATCTCCAGCCTCGCTTGACTCAGATCAACGCAATCTTGGCGTGCGGTGCGCAGTCTGACCGGCGTCGGGTTCAGCGTCGGTCGGATCGTGCGGTGGATGCCGGATCGCCGTCGCGGAATTCCCTGGGGGGTGCGTATTTTTTCTCGGGAGAAGCACCATGACCAAGCAGGAGAAGCAGACCGCAGCGACGCTCGGGGCCTCCGGGTGGCGCGAGACCGCGGACAAGAATGCGGCGTCCTTCGCCGCCTTTCAGGGCCCGCTCGTCGAGGCGACCTCGCAGGCCTTCGTCCGCTATGTGGAGGGCGTGGCCGAACTGAACCAGGAGATGTCGCGGTTCGTCGCCGAACGGCTGCGCTGCGACGCGGAATTCGGCCATGCGCTGGCCGACTGCCAGAGCGTCGCCAAGGCGGCCGAGATGCAGCAGGAATGGATTAGGAAGGCGGCCGAGGACTACGCGAGCGAGGCCAGGAAACTGGGCGAACTCGGTCAGCGGCTCGTTGGGGATAAGGCGGATCCGTCACCCGACGCCTGAGCCCGGAAGGGCAGGCAACGCTTGATCCGGCCGGCGCTCCTGGGGCAGGACATGGTGCCATGTCAGAGAACGCACCCGGGGCGCCGGCCCCGAAGATCGACGCCCCGAAGATCGACGTGGTGTCGACCACGAGCGCCAGGGAGATGGCGGCCATTGCGGCACGCGGGCAGGATCCCGTGCTTCAGGTCGGCTCCCGCGTCGATGTGGTCGACCGGTCGGAGACCCGCTGGCGCAACCGGTTGGCGGGCCGCGACTTCACCGGCCTGGACATCGCCGACGGCGACGGCGTCGACGTGGTGGGCGATCTCTGCTGGCCGTTCGAGCGTCTCGACGCCGCCGTCTCCGGCCGCCGTTTCGGCCTGATCCTGTGCCAGCACGTGCTCGAGCATGTGCGTCGCCCGTTCGAGGCCGCCGAGAACGTCACCCGCCTGCTCGCCCCCGGCGGAACCCTCTACGTCGCGGTGCCCTGGGTGCAGGCCTTCCACGGCTATCCGAACGACTACTGGCGGTTCTCGTTCCACGGGTTGCTGGAGCTGTTTCCGGACCTGACGCCGGTCGACATGTACTACAGCGCCACCGGCTCGGGCCTGGACGCCGCCTACAAGATCACGGTCGACGGCGGCATCGACCTCGCCCGGACACCCTTCGAGATCGAGGGCCGGCTGTTCGAGACCGTCTTCGAGCAGGACGCCAACCTGGCCATGCTGCGGGGTCAGCCGCAGCAGCCGAAGCTGCCCATCGCCCGCCGCTATCTGCCCGCCCTGTTCGTCAACGCGGTGTTCGAGCGGCCCGGCGGTTGACGGGTGTCCCGGCGGAACCCCGCCGCTGCCCGGCCGTGCCGGACGGCGTCCTGAACGGAAACGGGCCGGCGCGCTGGCACCGGACCGACTTTCCCGAATAACCGGGGGGATACTAGGGCTTGAACGGTTCAGATCGAATCGATCTGAACCGTGAATCGCCGTCTAACTCATTAACGATAGAGCAAATTCACACGACCGGATGTTTCCATCTGGTCGTGATTTGCTCTAAGCCGCGCTGCGGACGCCGGCGGCCTTCACGCTGTCGTCGACGAAAGCCTCGAACGGCTTGAAGTTCTCCTCGAACCGGCCGCGCAGCTCGCCCGCGGTCACGTCGTAGGCCGCGCCGTCGCTCCAGGCGCCGCGCGGACGCAGGACCTCGCTCGGCACGTTCGGGCAGGCTTCCGGCACAAGGAGGCCGAACTGGCCGTCCTCCTGCACCGGGGCGGCGCCCAGCGTGCCGTCGAGGGCGGCGCGCACCATGGCGCGGGTATAGGCGATCTTCATGCGCTCGCCCCCGGCGCCGGCCCGGCCGCCGGACCAGCCGGTGTTGACCAGCCAGCAGGTCGCACCGTGCCGCGCGATCCGCTCGCGCAGCATCTCGCCGTAGACGCTCGGATGGCGCGGCATGAACGGGGCGCCGAAACAGGTCGAGAAGGTCGCCTGCGGCTCGGTCACGCCCTTCTCGGTACCGGCCACCCGCGCGGTGTAGCCCGACAGGAAGTGGTACATCGCCTGGTCCGGGGACAGGCGGGAGATCGGCGGCAGGACGCCGAACGCGTCGGCGGTCAGCATCACCACGTTCACCGGGTGCCCGGCCATGCCGTTGGCGGAGGTGTTGGGGATGAAGTCGATCGGGTAGCAGGCGCGGGTGTTCTCGGTCAGCTCCGCGCTGTCCAGGTTCAGCATCCGGGTGACCGGATCCATCACCACGTTCTCCAGCACCGTGCCGAAGCGATGCGACGCGGCCCAGATCTCCGGCTCCGCTTCCTCGCTGAGCTTGATGACCTTGGCGTAGCAGCCGCCCTCGAAGTTAAAGATGCCGTTCTCCGACCAGCCGTGCTCGTCGTCGCCGATCAGCGTCCGGCTGCCGTCGGCCGATAGCGTCGTCTTGCCGGTACCGGACAGGCCGAAGAAGATCGCGCTGTCGCCCTTCGGCCCGATATTGGCAGAGCAGTGCATCGGCATGACCCCGCGGTCGGGCAGCAGGTAGTTCAGCACGCCGAAGATCGATTTCTTGATCTCGCCGGCATAGCTGGTGCCGCCGATCAGGATCATCCGGCGGTCGAAGTCCACCAGGATGAAGGTCGAGGAGCGCACCCCGTCCTCGCTGCCGCGGGCGGTGAGGCCCGGCGCGTGCAGGATGGTGAAGTCCGGCTCGAAGCCCGGCAGGTCTTCGGCCGGCGGGCGGATGAACATGTTGCGGGCGAACAGGTTCTGCCAGGCGGTCTCGGTGACCACCCGCACGTTCAGGCGGTAGTCCGGATCGGCACCCGCGTAGCAGTTCAGCACGAAGGCGTCGCGGCCGTGATAATAGGCCCGGATCCGGGCATGCATCTCGTCGAACACCGCGCGGTCGATCGGCTGGTTGATCGCGCCCCAGTCGACGGTGCTCTCGGTGGCGCCGTCGCGGACGATGAACCGGTCCTTCGGCGAGCGGCCGGTGTGCTCGCCGGTCGAGACGACAAGGGCGCCGTGGGCGGAAAGCCGCACTTCCCCGCGCCGGATCGCGTGTTCCGTGAGCAGCGCCGGGCCCAGGTCCCAGTGTTGCGTGCCCAGATTGCTCAGGCCGTGCGAGGTTAGATCCATGCGTGTCGGAGTCGTCGCGCTGTTGCCCACGTTTCCTCTCCAGATAATGCTGAATTCCGGTTCATTTCGCGCCCGGACGGGGGTTGGATAGGCGAAGTGTCACCGAAACGCAACGCTGCCCGGTTTTTTCGTCGGGTGGCGCGCGGCGTCGGCGAGAGGGACGGCGTCGGGCAGGGCGTTCCGGCGCGTCAGGCCTTCAGCACCGCCACGCCCGGCAGGTCCTTGCCTTCGAGCCATTCCAGGAAGGCGCCGCCGGCGGTCGAGACGTAGGAGAAGCGGTCGATCACACCGGCATGGGCGAGGGCGGCCACCGTATCGCCGCCGCCGGCCACGGACAGGATCTGGCCGCGATCGGTCAGGTCCGCCGCCGCCGTCGCGAGCGCGGTGGTGCCGGCGTCGAACGGTTCGGTCTCGAAGGCGCCCATCGGGCCGTTCCAGACCACGGTCTTGCAGGTCTCGAGGCGTTTTGCGATCGCCGCGACGGTCTTCGGGCCGACATCGAGGATCATCTTGTCCGCCGGCACGTCGAGGATATCGACCGTTTCGGTCGCCACGCCGGCCGCCAGGGTGTCGGCGACGACGGCATCGACGGCCAGGATGATATCGCAGCCGGCGCTGTCGGCTTTGGCCTGGATCTCCTTGACCGTCTCGGCCAGGTCGCGCTCGGCCAGGGACTTGCCGATCTCCACCCCGCCCGCGTGCAGGAAGGTGTTGGCCATCCCGCCGCCGATCGCGAGAACGTCGACCCGGCCTACCAGGTTGCCCAGCAGGTCGAGCTTGGTGCTGACCTTGGCGCCGCCGACCACCGCGGCGACCGGGCGCTCGGGATGCTCCAGCGCGCGGGTCAACGCCTCCAGCTCCGCCTGCATCAGACGGCCGGCCATCGCCGGCAGCGTGCGGGCGACACCGTCGATCGAGCCGTGGGCCCGGTGGGCGGCGGAGAAGGCGTCGTTGACGTAGAGGTCGCCCAGCTTGGCGAGCGCGGCGACGAAACCGGGGTCGTTCGCCTCTTCGCCGGCATGGAAGCGGAGGTTCTCCAGCAGCGCGACCTCGCCATCCGCCAGCCCGTCGACCACGCTCTCGGCGGCGGCGCCGATGCAGTCCTCGGCGAAGGTCACGGGGCGACCGACGGCCTTGGCCAGCGGCTCGACGATGGGCCGCAGCGACATCTCGGCGTTCGGCTTGCCTTTGGGCCGGCCGTAGTGGGAGACCACGACAACCTTCGCGCCCTTGCCGGCGAGCTCGGCGACCGTCGGCGCGGCGCGCTCGATCCGGGTGGCGTCGGTGACCGCGCCGTCCTTCATCGGCACGTTGAGGTCGAGGCGCAGGAGGACGCGCTTGCCGGCGACATCGGCGCCATCGAGCGTGCGGTAATCGGCCATTCGGATCTCTCCCCAATTGTCGAACCGGCGCGAGCTTCGCGGCGGGTCCACCGGACCGGACGGGGATGTGCCACAGCGGCGCCGGTGCGACAAGCCTCGCGCGGAGGGGGAGCGGGGATTCGCGCCCGGCCTGCACACCGACGTCTTGATTGACCGGCGGACCGGCCGATTTCTTCCTTATGACCCTGCTGAACTCCTTTTCCGCCCCGCCGCAGAGCCCGGCCCGTCAGCCGAAAGGCGCCGGCCCCGCCGCCCTCGCCCGCTACGGTCTCGGCCAGGGGAGCCGCGTGGCCTGGTTCCTGGGACACTACGCCGCGACCCGGGCGTGGTTCGCCCGGATCGAGCCCGAGGCGACCCCGCGTCCTTCGCTGCGCGCCCGCGTGGCCGGCGCCCGCATCCAGGCCGCCCTCGGCCGAGGCGCCCTGCGCCTGATGGCCCGGGACGCGGCGAATGTGCGGGACGGCGTGTATCCCATGCCCGATGACCTGCGGCCCCGTCCAAGTGCCTTGGCGGAGATGGCCGCCTACTGGCGCGATATGCCGGAGGTGGCGCTCCGCCGCCGCCTGAAGCGCGGTCAGGAGCCGTTCGCCCGGTCGAAGGAGGTGCCCGAGGCCGGGACCGGGGACTATCCGCGCTACTATCTGCAGAACTTCCACTACCAGTCCGGGGGCTGGCTGACGGAGGAGTCGGCGGAGCTCTACGATACCCAGGTCGAGGTCCTGTTCGGCGGCCTCGGTCAGGCGATGCGCCGCCAGGGCGTTGTGCCGGTGGTCGAGTGGCTGCGGTCGCGGGGCTCGGCTGATGGGACCGGCTACACCCTGCTCGATCTGGCGACCGGCACCGGCGCGATGCTGGAGGCGGTGTCGCAGGCCGCCCCGGGTCTGGACCTGCACGGGCTGGACCTGTCGCCGACCTATCTGGAGCGGGCGAAGCGGCGGCTGGCCGATCGCGCGGTCACGTGGCACCGGGCGAAGGCGGAGGCGATTCCGCTGCCCGACGGGTCGGTCGATCTGGTGACGGCGACCTACCTGTTCCACGAGTTGCCGAAGAAGATCCGGGCCGAGGTGCTGGCCGAGATCCGGCGGGTGCTGAAGCCGGGCGGGCGGCTGGTGCTGACCGATTCCCTGCAGCTCGGCGACACGCCGGCCCTGGACCCGGTGCTCCGGAGTTTCCCCGAGCAGTTCCACGAGCCGTATTACGCCGACTGGATCGCGAGTGACGTGCCCGCGCTGCTGGCGGCGGCGGACCTGTCGGTGGACGGGGTGCGGGACGCCTACCTCTCCAAGGTGTTCGTCGCCGGCAGGCGGTAGTCCCTTTCCCCAGCGCACTCCCCGGCCTCGTACCGGGGCCCACCCGTCGGCGTGCAGCTACGACAGGATGCCCGGTCAGACGGATGCGATCCCCCGGAACAGGTCCGGGGAGTGTCGGAGATGAGGGTCGGGGTGTTCCCCTACTTGTACGGGTCCGCCGCGTCTCTCAGGCCGTCGCCGAAGAAGTTGAAGCACAGCACCACCAGGATCACCGGGATCACCGGCGTCATGATCCAGGGATAGAGTTCCACAGCGTTGATGTTCTGCGCCTCGGTCAGGAGCACGCCCCAGCTCGTGATCGGCGGGCGCAGGCCGAGGCCGAGGAAAGAGAGCGCCGTCTCGCCCAGGATCATGGTCGGGATCGACAGGGTGGCCGAGGCGATCAGGTGGCTCATGAAGCTCGGCAGCAGATGGCGGCCGATGATGCGCTTCGGCTTCGCCCCCATCAGCTCGGCGGCGACGCAGAAATCCTCCTCGCGCAAGCTGAGGAGTTTCGAGCGCACCGCCCGGGCGAGGCCGGTCCAGTCCAGCAGGCCCAGGATCAGGGTGATGCCGAAATAGACCAGGATCGGCGACCAGGTGACCGGCAGGGCGGCCGACAGGGCCATCCACAGCGGCAGCTCCGGGAAGGAGCGGATCACCTCGATGATGCGCTGGATGAAGGAGTCGACCCAGCCGCCGTAGTAGCCGGCCAGCCCGCCGATCACGATGCCGAGCACGAAACTGACGGCGATGCCGATCAGACCGACGGTCAGCGAGACCCGGGTGCCGTAGACGATGCGCGAGAACATGTCGCGGCCCAGCCTGTCGGTGCCCAGCAGAAACAGGGTGCCGCCCTCGGCCGGGCAGATCAGGTGGAAATCGGCCTCGACCAGGCCCCAGAACGCGTAGGAATCGCCCGAGCAGAAGAACCGGATCGGCTGCACCTTGTCCGGGTTCGGCGTGTATTCGCGCTTCAGGGTCCGTAGGTCCAGCTCGTAGTCGTAGCCGAGCACGTAGGGTCCGACGAAGCGGCCGTCGCGGAACAGGTGAACCGACTGCGGCGGCGCGTAAATGTGGTCGGTGTGCCGGGTGGTCAGCGCGTAGGGGGCGATCATCTCGGAGATCAGCACCGAGGCGTAGAGCGCCAGAAGGATCAGCCCGGACACGACGGCGAGCCGGTGGCGCTTCAGCTTCCACCACATCATCCGCCACTGGGACGCCATGTAGTAGCGTTCCTGCTCCGGCGTCAGCGCCTCGTCCCGGTTCGGGTCGAACGGGGCGCTATCGACGAAATGCCGGGGCTTCGGGCGGGTCGGGTCGGTCACGCTCATGGCTCCGCCTTCATCGATCGGTCCCTCCGCCGAGACGGATCCGCGGGTCGAGCCAGGCCAGCGCCAGGTCGGAGACCAGCATGCCGACGACGGTCAGCAGGGCCAGGAACATCAGGAAGGAGCCGGCCAGGTACATGTCCTGGCTCTGAAGCGCGCCGATCAGCATCGGCCCGGTGGTCGGCAGCGACAGCACCATGGAGACCACCGCCGAGCCCGACACCACCTGCGGCAGCATGTTGCCGATATCGGAGATGAACGGGTTCATGGCCATGCGCAGCGGATACTTCATCAGCGCCCGGAACGGCGGCAGGCCCTTGGCCCGGGCGGTGACCACGTACTGCTTCTGCAGCTCGTCCAGCAGGTTGGCGCGCAGCCGCCGGATCATCGCCGCGGTCCCGGCGGTACCGATCACGACCACCGGCACCCAGAGATGCTCCAGCACCGACAGGATCTTGGCGAGGCTCCACGGCTCGTCGATGTAGCTCGGATCCATCAGCCCGCCGATGGAGGTGCCGAACCACACGTTGGCGAAGTAGAGCAGGATCAGGGCCAGCAGGAAGTTCGGCGTCGCCAGCCCGAGGAAGCCGATGAAGGTCAGGCCGTAATCGCCGACGCTGTACTGGTGGGTGGCCGAGTAGATGCCGATCGGGAACGAGACGAGATAGATGAACAGGATCGTCGCGAAGTTCAGCACGATGGTCAGCAGCACCCGGTCGCCGACCACGTCGCTGACCGGAAGCTGGTACTCGAAGCTGTAGCCGAAATCGCCCTGGAGCAGGCCGGTGACCCATTGCAGGTACTGGATCCACATCGGCTGATCCAGGCCGTAATGGGCGCGCAGGGCCTCGATCTTGGCCGGGTCCACCGCCTCGCCCTGGCTCTCCATCTCGGCGATCATGGTCGAGAGATAGTCGCCGGGCGGGAGCTGGATGATGATGAAGGTGATGACGCTGATGGCGATCAGCGTCGGGATCATCATCAGGATCCGGCGGGCGAGATAGTCGAGCACGGTCTATCCCTCTCCCTCTACTGCCGCGCGCGGGCGGCGGCGGTCAGGACGCTGTCGGGCGTGCGCGGCCGCTCGGCACCGAAGAAGAAGGTGTCCGGGCGGTGCATGCCGAAATGCGCCCCCGGCTCCCAGTTGTAGATCGCCTGGACCGGGACGTTATGCAGGTTCAGGCTCACCACGACGGGCTGAAGCACGCCGGCCACCAGCCCGATGGAGAACACCTGATCGGTCCAGATCTCCAGCATCCGCTCCCAGATCGCGCGGCGCTCCGACGCGGTCGTCGCCCGGCGCCAGTCGTCGTACATCACCAGCAGGCGCGCGGCTTCCGGCATGTCCGGCGCCGCCCCCGCCTGGCCCTTGGTCTGATAGTACTGGCCCCAGCGCGGCCACATGTACTGGGTCTGCGCGGTCGGCGCGAATTCCGACGGGCTCGACTCGTTGCTGGGGATGCCGTTCTCCAGCCCGAAGGAGATCGCCATCTGTGTCTGGCCGGCGAAGATGCGGTTGCGGAACACGGTGCGCTCCGACGGGCGGGTATAGAGCTTGATGCCGACCTCCATCCAGGTGTCGTGGATCAGCTCGAGCAGGTCGGTCTCTTCGGTGCTCTCCCCGGCGGTCTCGACGATGATCTCCATCGGCCGGCCGTCGGGCAGCAGCCGAACGCCGCGGTCGTCGCGCCCGGTCAGGCCCATCTCGTCCAGCAGGGCGTTCGCCCGGGCCGGATCGTACGCCGCCCAGGTCTCGCGGTATTCCGGCTTGTAGAGCGGCGAGGCGGGCAGGATCGTGTTGTTGCCCGGAACCGCCAGCCCGAAATAGATCACCTGATTCAGCTCGTGCCGGTTGATCGCGAGCGACAGGGCGCGCCGGAAGCGCACGTCGCGCATCACCTCCCGCCACTCCGCATCGGCGATGTTCAGGTTCGGGAACAGGGCCAGATGGGAGCCTTTGGCGGTCCGCCACAGATAGGTCTCGTAGTCGCCCCGCCCCTCGCCCTGGCGCAGGAAGGTATAGTCGTCGAACGACAGGTAGCGCGCCTGAAGATCGACCTCGCCGGCCCCGGTCTTGGCCGGAATCAGCCCGGAGGAGGCGATCTGGAACACCACGGCGTCGATATAGGGGAGCTGGCGCCCCCGTCCGTCGATCCGGTGGTAGTAGGGGTTGCGCTCGAAGGTATAGCGAGTGGCCGGCGGTGCGGTGCGCACGATCCAGGGCTGCAGGGTCGGCAGGTCCGGGTTGTCGAACTTGTAGAGATTGTCCTCGCGGTTGTGCAGCGCCGCCCAGCTCCGCGCCTGCGCCTCCTCGACCGCCTTCTCCAGCCGGTCGGGGTCGGCATAGGCGGCGTGGAACCGCTTCAGGTGGTGCGAGGGCCGGTAGAGATACAGCGGCCGGGCGCCGGCGAGCTGGGGCAGGAAATCGGGATTCGGCTGTGACCAGGAATAGCGCACTCGGTTCGGCGACAGGATCTCCACGAGGGGCGGTTCGCCGTTGACCAGCAGCTCGATCGGCGGGCCCGTGGGCGAGATCTCCGGGTTGTTGGCGACGTCTTCCCAGAAGTAGCGGAAATCCTCGGCGGTGAAGGGCGTGCCGTCGGACCAGCGGTGATCCTCCCGCAGCACGAAGGTGAAGGAGCGGTTGTCCTCGACGATCACGTCCCGGGCGATGTCGGGGCGCAGCTCCATGGTCTCGGGGTCGTAGCCGACCAGCCGGGCATAGCCGTAGACCACCATCTGCCGCGCGTCCTTTGCCCGGCCCATCACCATGTTCAGGGTTCCGCCATACTCCCCGAGTGCGCGGCCCTGGCCCTTGAGGTCGACGATCATCGGGTCGACCGGCAGCCGGTCCGCCATCGCCGGAAGCTCGCCGGCGGCGACGCGGTCCGCCAGCAGCGGCGGCTCGGCCTGGGCCGACGCCGGCCCGGCCGGAGCGAGCAGCAGGACGAGGAGCCCGGCGGCCATCTTCAAGACGCCGACTTTCAAGACGCCGACTTTCATGAGGCCAACTCTCATGAGGCCAACTCTCATGAGGCCAGCCTCTCGCGTCGGATCGACGGGTCGGCCCGCACGAAATGCCCGTCGCCGAGATCGACGAACTGCGGCGGGTCGGTCTCGGTCACGGTGAAGGGCGCGGGCCAGGCGCTCGGGGTCGAGGCCCGACCGTCCATCACCGCGTCGAAATCCAGCGGGTTGTCGAGGTCGGGCTCCGGCACGGCGGTCAGCAGCGCCTGGGTATAGGGGTGCACCGGATCGCGGAACAGGGCCTCCCGGGGGGCCAGCTCGACGATGCGGCCGGCGCACATCACGGCGATCCGGTCGGCCACGTAGTCGACCACCGCCAGGTTGTGGCTGATGAACAGATAGGTGAGGCCGAGCTGCTCCTTGAGGTCGGTCAGGAGGTTGAGCACCTGGGCCTGGATCGAGACGTCCAGGGCCGAGACCGGCTCGTCGCAGATCAGCATCTTTGGTTTCAGGGCGAGTGCGCGGGCGATGCCGATACGCTGGCGCTGGCCGCCGGAGAAGCTGTGCGGGTAGCGGTTCAGGTGGCGCACGTCCAGGCCGACCAGGCGCATCAGCTCGGCTACCATCTCGCGCCGCCACGCCTGGGTGCCGATGCCGTGGATCACCAGCGGTTCGGCGATGATGTCGAACACCGTCATCCGCGGGTTGAGCGACGAGAACGGGTCCTGGAACACGAACTGCAGTTTCTGGCGGAACGAGGTCAGGCCGTCGCCGGACAGGGCGAGCACGTCGGTCGGCCCGGTCTCGTCGGTGAAGGTCACCTTCCCCGCGTCGGGGGTCAGCGCCCGCATGATCACCTTGGACAGGGTGGTCTTGCCGCAGCCGGACTCGCCGACGAGACCCAGGCATTCGCCGGGCTGCACGGTGAACGACACGTCTTCCAGGGCATGGACGGTCTGGCGGGTGCTGGCCAGCCATCCGCCCTTTCGGATCGTGTAGGTCTTCGACAGCCCCTCGACCTTGAGCATCGGCGCGTTGTCCGCCGTCTCCACCTTCGGGCGGTCGGCCAGGAGATGGCCGGTCTCCGTCTTGATCTCGCGCAGCGGCTTCAGCCGCTCGCCCGGCGCCATGTCGAACCGCGGCACCGCGCCCATCAGCGCCTTCAGGTAGGGGTGCTGAGGCCGGCGGAAGATGTCGTCGATCGCACCGGACTCCATGATCCGGCCGCGATACATGACGACGACCTCCTCGGCCACGTTGGCGACCACGCCCAGGTCGTGGGTGATCATCAGCATCGCCATGTGCAGTTCGGACTGCAGGTCCTTCACCAGCTTCAGGATCTGCGCCTGGATGGTGACGTCGAGGGCGGTGGTGGGCTCGTCGGCGATCAGCAGGGCCGGGCGGCAGACCAGGGCCATGGAGATCATCGCCCGCTGGCGCAGCCCGCCCGAGAGCTCGAACGGATAGGTCTTCAGGGCCCGGTCCGGATCGGGGAAGCCGACCATGGCCAGCATGTCGCGGGTCAGCTCCGTGGCCTCGCGGGCGGACACGTCGCGGTGCAGCTCCAGCGCCTCGCGGATCTGGTTGCCGACCGTGTGGAGCGGCGACAGCGAGGTCATCGGCTCCTGGAAGATGATGGAGATCCGGCCGCCGCGGATGCCGCGCATCTCGCGGCCGTCGACCGGCAGGCGCACGATATCGGTGATGGTGCCGGGCTTCTCCGGGTCGGCGAACAGGATGGAGCCGCCGAGGATCCGCGCCGGGCGCGGCAGCAGGCCCATGATCGCCTGACTGATCACCGACTTGCCCGAGCCGGATTCGCCCACCAGGGCGACCGTCGCGCCGCGCCGGATCTGGAACGACGCCCCGTCGACGGCGACGAGCCGGCCTTCCGGCAGATCGAACCCGATCCGCAGGTCGTTCACGCGCAGCAGTGGCGTGGTGCGATCCAAGATCACATCCCCCCTATCGGCCAGCGTCCCAGCCTACCGGCCTTCCCGGTCCGGTCCAACTCCCCAGCGCAGGCCGCGCACCAGTTTCGGCCCGTTATCCACCTCCGGCGGGAGGCCGGGCGCGCGCGACCGGGTTCCGTCGCCGTCGCCGCCGTCTGTATCGGATGTCGGCGGCAGCAGCCCCATGGCCCGCAGGTTGTCGCGGGTGGTCTCGGACAGGTCGATCTCGTTCGCCTTGGCGACCAGCATGCAGTGGCGCACTACGGTCTCGAAATCGTCGATCGAGCTCTCGACCGCGAGCTTCGAGCCGCCGCCGGAGACCTTCATCTCCATCCATCCACCGGTCCGGTCGCGCCGAGTGGAAAAGTATCGCAGCGACAGCGAGTCCAGTTCGTCCCAGGTGATCGAGATCGAGAGCGGCCCGACGCGGCGGATGCCGTCCCCATCCACCTGCACCGCCTGGGCCGACCGCAGCCAGGTGCGGCACAGATAGACGCCGAACAGCGTGGCGAGGCTGCCGAAAATCACGGTGATCGTCGTCGCCAGCGGCGTCGACACCAGGGGCAGCCCGGTCACGGTCAGTCCGATCCCGCCTCTGGCGTAGTCCGCCATGAGGGCGCCGCGCTCGTAGCGGTGCGTCGTCGTCACCCGATCCTCCGTTCCGTCTCGTTCGTTCCGGCCCGCGTGAGTGCCTCGCCCGGGTCCAGCCACCGTACCGTGGGATGGGCGCTCAGAAGCCGCAGCACGGGCCGCCAGTCGGCCCAGGCCCCCGGGCCGGTGACGCGGTGATGGGACAGGATTCCGACCGGCCCGTCCACCCCGTCGTGTTGAACAATCCGTGTGGCGAGCGCCTCGCCGGAAATCGGCGCGCCGGAGCCCCGCCAGTCGATCAGATCGAGATGGGTGTCGAGGCGGGGAACGGAGGCCGCCGGCGGGCGCCGTTTGGGCGAGGCGAAGGCCGAGAGCGCCCCGATCCCGGTGCCGGAGAGCGCCGGCAGCAGGTCGTCGCCGATCCGGTTCCAGGGCGGCACGAAGCAGGGGACGGCCCGGTCGCCGCCGATCTCCCGCACCCGGTCCCAGCCGCGGGCGATCTCCGCCAGCCTGTCGGCCAGCGGGCGGTTGGCGCCGAACTCGCTTTTCTTCTCGTCCGCCCCGGCGTGATTGACATGCGCCCAGCCGTGGACGAACAGGACCACCCGGCTGCCGCCCAGCGCCGCGACCGCGGCCGGCGTCAGACCCGCCGGAACGGCGGCGAAGGCGGCGGCGATCCCGGCCGCGTCCAGCGCCGCCAGACAGACGGACAGGGCGTCGGACGGCGTCTCCAGGTCGTCGTCGCGCCACCACAGCGCGAGCGGCCGTCCCGCCGCTTCGCGGGCGTCCAGATGGCGCGACAGGGTGTCGAGGGCGGTCATGCCGTCCCCGGGCGCGCCACGATATGCGCCATCACATGGGCGGCGGTCTTACTGGCGCCGTCCAGATCGACGGCCGGAACCGCCTCTCGGGACCGGCTCTGGGCGCGCTCCATCGCCGCTCCCAGGGTCTCGGCGTTCAGGCGATCCTCCGGCACCACCTCGAGGGCGCCGGCGGCCGCCAGCAGATCGGCGCGCAGCCGCTGCTCGGTCTCCACCCCGCCCTCGTAGGGCACGACGACCGCGCGGGTCCGCGCTGCCAGCAGTTCGAGCAGGGTGTTGTAACCGGCCTGGGAGATCGACAGGGCGGCGCCGGCCATCTGCGCCGGCAAGTTCGGCACGCTGCGCTCGACCGTCGCCCCGGCTGGGACGGCGGCCTCGATCTCGGCAATCGCTTTAGCGGGCATATGGTGGCCGGTGATCAGGTGCCAGCGCCGATCAGCCATGGGCAGGTCGGCGATCATCGTTGCCACCGCCGGCATGAAGCGGTCGCCGACCGCCCCGCCGCCGGCGGAGACAAGAATGTCGCCTGAAGCCGCCGGATCGGCCTCGGGCACCGCGATGTCGTCCGCGTTGACCACATAGCCGGTGTAGTGCTGCTCGACCCGGATGTCCGCCGCCATCGGGAACGTCCGCTCCAGGCGGATCAGCGCCGGATCGGCGTGGACCAGGGCGGCGTCGTAATACGAATTGAGGGTATCGACGATCTCCTGGTTGCGGTCGCGGCGCGGCTTGGTCACCAGGATGTCCCGCATCGAGGAGAACACGGCTGGCCGCCACGCCGCCGCCCGGGCCCGCTCCAGCAGCGGGATCAACTCGAAGCGCATCTGCCGACGGCCAAACGGGAACAGCTCGGTAATCAGGGCCGCCGGCCGCAGCTCGTCGAACAGGGCCAGAAGCCGGTCCCGCCGGGCGTCGCGGAAGGCGTCGTCGATCGGCGTGTCGGCCTCGTCGACCAGAACCTTGAAGTTGCCGTCCTCGGTCCGGATCGGCGGCAGCTGGATCATCCGCGCCCCACCCAGCGGCAGGTGCGGGACCGGCATGCCGCCGGACACGAAGGCCACGTCCGCCCCGGCGCTCGCCAGCGCGCGGGCCACCGCCGCCGCCCGGCGCAGATGGCCGATGCCGAGCAGGTTCTGGACGTAGAGCATCACGGTCGGTCGGGTCATTCGTCGGCCTTCAGGGTCACGTTGGGCTGGTCGAGATGCGGCGTGCCGTCGGGGTCGAGGGCGAACAGATGCACCCGGTCCCAATACAGCTTCACCGGCGGCTTATCGACCATCGGCCAGCCGGTGGCCAGGGCCAACAGCGCCCGGATCACCCCTTTGTGGGTGACGATACCGGTGTCCCGACCTGCTGCCGCGAGCCGGGCGAGCAGGGGGGCGAGGCGGTGCTGGACGTCGCGCGGACTCTCGCCGCCGGGAGGCCGGAAGTCGAGGCCGCGCGCCTCGTTCGCCGCGATGCCGGCCGGATCCTCGGCGCGGATCTCGGCGAGGCGGCGGCCCTCCCAGACGCCGAAATCGAGCTCGACGGCCGCCGGCTCGATCTCCGCCGCCACGCCGATCAGCTCCGCCGTCCGGCGCGCCCGGATCAGCGGGCTGGTGCGCCAGTCGAACTCTTTCAGTGCCGGCGGCAGGACCCAGGACCGAACCTCGGCCTCGCCGGGCTCGGACAGAGGCTGGTCGGCGCGGCCCTGCATCCGCTTCTCCGCGTTCCAGGCGGTCGGGCCATGGCGCAGCAGGGCGAGCCTCATCGGCGGTCCTCCCCGACGAGCGCGCGCAGTGCCGCGTCCAGTTTCTCGGCCGCAGCGGGGAGGCCGTGGGCCTGCCGGACCACCTTGGCGGCGCGGGTTCCGAAATTCTCCCGCCGCGCCCTGTCGGAGACGAGCTCTGCGACGGCGGCGGCGAAGGCCGCCGCGTCGCCCTCTGGCGTCAGCAGTCCGGTCTCGCCGTGCCGGACGATAGACGCCACCCCGCCGGCGTTTCCGGCCACGACCGGCAGTCCGGCCGCCTGGGCTTCGAGCAGCGCCATGCCGAAGGCCTCGTTGATCGCGGGCCAGACCAGCAGGTCGGCCGCCCGGTAGGCCCGGTCGAGCGCTGAAGCGTCCAGGCCGCCGCGCCAAGTGACCCGGTCCGCGACCGGGGCGAGCGCCGCTTCCACAGCTTCGCGCGCGGCGCCGTCGCCGACCACGGTCAGCCGCCAGTCGCCGGGAACGCTGGCCAGGGCCGCGCCGAGGACCCGATAGGAGGCGAGCTTGTCGCCCGGCCGCATCATGCCGACGGCGAGCAGCTCCGGCGGTCGGTCCGGCAGCGGGTCTCTCGGAGGCGGGTCACCGATCTCCAGGAAGGGCGGCAGGTCGAGATAGCGCGCGCCCGGGGACAGGCAGGGCTCCACCAGGGCGCGGTCGCGTGGGTTCAGGCCGATCACCAGGCCGGCCCGCGCCAGGGCCGCGAGCGTGGCCCGATGGCCCTGGTCCCAGGGGCCGCCCGCCCGCTTGTGGGCCACCGAGGCCTCGGCGACCGCGTAGGGGATGCCCAGTGCCTCGGCCACCAGCGGCCCGATCAGGTCGGGGGCCTTGTAGTAGAGGTGATAGGTGAGCCAGAGATCGGGACGCGGCCGCCGCCCGTCGGTCACCGAACGGACGTAGCGCGCGGCAAGCCGGGTGCCGAGATCGGCGAGGCGGGCCTGACGGGTGACGCTCCCCGCGCCGTCGCGGCTGCGCAGCCGGGCGGCGATCTCGACCTCATGGCCGGCGAGACGGAGGGCGTCGATCAGCAGGCGCGCGACCCGCCGGTCGCCGGACGGGACCGGCGAGTCCGGTGCCTTCAGCGGGGCGTGGAAGGCGACCCTCACGCCGCGTCGGGCCGGCCCTCGGCGCCGGACCCGGCCCTCCGCGCGGCGCCGAGGCCGAACTTCGCGGCCAGGCGGTCGAGCCCGGCATCGGCGGAGAAGTCCCCGAGCACCCGTGCCCGTCCCGCCGCGGCCAGACGCAGCCGGGCGGCCGGGTCGCGGATCAGATCCTCCAGGGCGGCAGCCAGGGCGGCGTGGTCGCCGGGTTTCACGAGCCGGCCGTTGACCCGGTCGTCGATCAGCTCCGGGATCGCCGACACCGAGGTGGCGACCACCGGCAGGGTCATCGCCTGGGCCTCCATCAGCACGTTGGGCAGCCCGTCGCGGTCGCCGTCTGGCGCGATCTTGCTGGCGAGGACGAAGATGTCGGCTTCCTCGAGAGCGGCGATCACGCCGGACCGGGACTGGGCGCCGCGCCACTCGATCCGGTCGGACAGGCCCATGATGTCCGCCGCCTGCTTGAGCCGCGTCGCCAGCGCTCCGCCGCCGATATGGACGAAGCGCCAGTTCAGATCGAACGGCAGCGCTCTCAGCGCGGCGAGCACGTCGTCGTATCCCTTCTTCTGCACGGCGCGGCCGACGGAGACGATCGTCACCGGCGCGTGCGGATCCCGACCGTCGCGCTTTGAGCGGGAACCCGGCGACGGGAAGTCGGACAGGTCGAGGCCGTGATAGAGCAGGTCGACCCGCTCGGCCGTGGGCGCGAGGTCCCGGAGGTGGCGGGCGCCGATCGCGGTGCAGGTGACGGCCCAGGCGGTGTCCGCCAGCTTCTCCCGCTTCTCCCAGTCCGGCGTGGTCCAAATATCCTTGGCGTGGGCCGACACCGACCACGGGATGCCGCGCATCATCGCCGCGTAGCGGGCGACCGACGCCGGCGTGTGCAGGAAATGGGCGTAGAGACGGGTGATCGACGGATCGAGTTCGGCCGCCAGCACGCAGGCCTGGCCGAAGCGGCGCCCGCGGTTCGGGGTCGGGTCGCGGCGCAGGTCGTTGAGCCAGGTCCGCAGCGCCCGGCCGTAGCCCGGCAGGCGCCGGGCCGCGCGCCAGCCCCGCCAGACCCGTCCCATGTCCTCATGCAGGTATTCGGGCAGGTAGTCGACCGGCGCGGTGATCGCCTCGTGCACCGGATGGGTCGCCGTGTCCGTCGGCCGGCGCAGCGAGATGATGCGGAAGGGAAGGCCGCGCCGCTGCAGACCGAGCATCTCCTGGGCGATGAAGGTTTCCGACAGGCGCGGATAGCCCTTCACCACGATTCCCACCGGTCCCGGAACCGGCGCCCCGGACCCGTCCGGCCGTCGGGCGGAAGCACCCTGAGCAGGCTCCGACATGGTCAGGCCGTCCGGCGTGCCGCCGTCTTCGAGCGGCGGCTGTCGATCCAGCGATGGGTCAGGCGTGCGACCTGGTCGAGGCCGTTGAGCATGGCGAGCGCCTTCGCCTCGGACGGGGTCTTTTGTCCCGGCAGCTTGCGCAGGGCGTCGGCCATCCGCTTCGGGTTGCGGTCCCCGTCATCGACCAGCATGCGCAGCAGCCCGAGCTCCTCGGCGCGGCGCGCGCGGATGTACTGCTCAAGGCGCGGTTCGGTCCGCGGGACAACGATTGACCGTTTATCGAAGGACAGGATCTCGCAAAAGGTGTTGTAGCCGCCCATGGCGACGATCCCGGCGCAGCGCGCCATCAGGGTCTCGATCCGGCTGTCGAAGGTGATCGCCTCGACCCGGTCGAGCTTGTCGGCCCGCTCCATGAACTCGTGCTGCTGTTCCTGCGGCATGAACGGACCCAGCACCAGAAGCGCCGGATAGGGGAGTTGCTGATCCTCCTCATAGGCGCGGAGCACCCAGTCCATCACGGGCTCGCCGTCGCCGCCGCCGCCGGCGGTGACCAGGATGAAGGGGTCCTCGCCGAAGGGCAGCGAGGAGGGCGGACTGGGTGCGCGCGCGACCGAACGGCGCAGGTAGCCGGTATACCGGGTCTTCAGCTTGATCTCGGCCGGGATGTCGAGGCCGTCATAGGGGTCGCAGACCTCCTTGACCCCGTAGACCCAGACCTCGTCGTAGAAATCCTGGAGAGCCGGCAGGACCTTCTTGCGCTCCCACTCCTGCTCCAGGAGTTCGGGCTCGTCCATCACGTCGCGCATGCCGAGGATCAGCGGCGTGCCGCGCTGGCGCAACAGCTCCAGCGTGTCCTTGACCTCGCCGCGCAGGCCGAGGGGCTCCTTGTCGACGATGAACAGGTCCGGGTCGAACACCTCGGCCGTGTGGCGGATGATGGCGCTGCGCAGGGCAACTGTCTCTTCGATGTCGAGATGCAGGGACAGCGAGGTGTAGTCGCCGTTGCGCAGTTTGATGACGCCCGGGATGCGGACGAAGTCGACCCGTGTGCGGAAATCGAAGCTGCCGATGATCGGCGAGCCCGACAGGATCAGAACCGACAGGTCCGGATTGTCCTCTACCAGCGCGTGCGCGATCGCGCGGCACCGCCGCAGATGCCCGAGGCCCATGGTGTCATGGCTGTACATCAGGACGCGGGAGGCCGGCCGATCCGCACGGGAGAGAGAGGCCGCGGGGACCTTCTTTTTCGTCATGGTATCCCCGTCGCTCTCATCGCATGCCGAGTGTCGCGTCGGCTTAGGCAAGGCCAGTGTGCGCCGCACTATGGCACAGTGCGCCGCCCGTCGAAATGGTAACCTTCTGACGCTCCAGGGCGTTGCGCCGTCGCCGCATCCGCCGCAAGATCGTCCGGTGCGGCGGTATCGGGCCGGAGCGCGGGCGGTCGCCGGCGGCGGAAGTGGCATTGGGCGGAGCGGCATCCGGAATGCCCTCCGGGGCCCCATCGGGGCTGGGACACAGCGGGCGGAACAGGCCGAGGGAACGGGTCAGCGCGGCGATGGAATCCACGATCTTCCGCTTCATTCTGCGCTACTCCAAGCGCGAGCAGATCCTGCTGCTCGTGATGACGGTGATCTCCTTTCCGTTCCTGTACTACTCGCTCGACCTGCCGAAGCGGATCGTCAACGACGCGCTCGGCGCCAAGGGATCGACCGAGTTTCCCGTGACCTTCCTCGGGATCGAGTTTCAGCAGCTCGAATATCTGTGGACGCTATCCGGTCTGTTCCTTCTGCTGGTCTTCATCAACGGCGGGTTCAAATACTGGATCAACGTCTACCGGGGGCGCCTCGGCGAACTCATGCTGCGCCGGCTGCGCTACGAGCTCTATTCCCGGATCCTGCGGTTCCCGATCCCGCATTTCCGCCGGGTCAGCCAGGGCGAGATCATCCCGATGGTCACCCAGGAGGTGGAGCCGCTCGGCGGCTTCATCGGCGACGCCATCTCCCTGCCGGCGTTCCAGGGCGGCACGCTGATCACCATCCTGTTCTTCATGTTCGTTCAGGACCCGATTCTCGGTCTCGCGGCCGTCGCCCTGTCGCCCATCCAGGCGTATATCGTGCCGAAGATGCAGCGGAAGGTGAACGCGCTCGGCAAGGAGCGGGTGCGGGCCGTGCGCGTGCTGTCCGATCGGATCGGCGAGAGCATCTCCGGCGTGCAGGAGATCCACGCCAACAACCTCGCCCGCCTGATGCTGGCCCGGTTCACCAACCAGCTCGGCCGCATCTACGACATCCGGTTCGAGATCTACCGGCGCAAGTTCATCATCAAGTTCGTCAACAACTTCATCGCCCAGCTCACGCCGTTCTTCTTCTACGCGCTGGGCGGCTATCTGGTGATCATGGGCGACCTGACCCTGGGCGCGCTGGTTGCCGTGCTGGCCGCCTACAAGGACCTGTCGGCGCCGTGGAAGGAGCTGCTGGCCTACTACCAGCGCAAGGAGGACGCGCGGATCAAATACGAGCAGGTCATCGAGCAGTTCGACCTGCCGGACATGATGGACGCGGAGACCCAGCTCGCCGAGCCGGAGCGCCCGGCACCGCTCGACGGCGAGCTGCGGGCGAGCAACCTGAGCCTGCTGGACGACGACGGCGAGGTGCAGTTCGAGGCCGTGTCCCTGACCCTGCCGCCGGGCAGCCACATGGCGCTGTTCGGCGCCGGCGGCGGCGGCGTCGAGGCCCTGGCCATGACCCTGGCGCGCCTGTCCTATCCGAGCGGCGGCCGGGTCACGGTGGGCGAGGCCGACCTCCACGCCCTGCCCGAGGCGGTCACCGGCCGGCGCATGGGCTATGTCGGTCCGGCCACCTACGTGTTCAGCTCGACCATCCGCGAGAATCTGCTGCTCGGGGTCATGCACCGGCCGACCGGGCCCGCCGCCGACGATCCCGACACCCGCGCGGCGCTCGAGAACGCCGGAAAGGCGGGCAACTCGACCGACGATCCGGACGGGTCCTGGATCGAGCCCGACGCCGGGGGCGACGGGCCGGATCCGGTGGTCCGGCTGATCGAGAGTCTGTCCCTGGTCGAGCTCGACGACGACTGCTACAGCCTCGGCCTGCGCGGTACCCTCGATCCCGACGCCCGGCCCGAGGTCGCTGAGCGCATCCTGGCCGCCCGGCGGTCCTTCGCCGACCGCCTGGCCGAGGATCCGCAGCTGGTCGATCTGGTCGAGCCCTTCGCCGCCGACGCCTACAACACCAACGCCACCCTGGCGGAGAACCTGCTGTTCGGCACCCCGGTCGGTCCCGCCTTCCAGCCGGACACGATCGCCGCCCATCCCTATGTCCGCCGCACGCTGGATCAGGTCGGCCTGACCGGCGACCTTCTGAGGATGGGACGCGACGTCGCCGCCACCATGGTGGAGCTGTTCGCAGACCTGCCGTCGGATCACGAGTTCTTCGGACAGTTCAGCTTCATCTCGCCGGACGACCTGCCCGAGTTCCAGGCCCTGCTGACCCGTCTCGAGCGGGTCGGCGCGGAGGGCGTGTCCGAGGAGGACCGGGCCCGGCTCCTGTCCCTGCCGTTCAAGCTGATCCCGGCGCGCCACCGTCTCGGCATGCTGGACGACGAGATTCAGGCCCGGATCCTGGAGGCGCGCGCCGCCTTCGCCCGCGACCTACCGGAAGATCTTCAGGACTCGGTCGCGTTCTTCAGCGCCGACGCCTACAACGCCGCCGCGTCGCTGCAGGACAACATCCTGTTCGGCAAGATCTCCTACGGGCAGGCGGACAGCGTGGCCCGCGTCGGCGCGGTGATCGGCGCCGTGCTCGACGATCTGGACCTGAGAGCGACCGTGATCGAGGTCGGGCTGGACTTCGAGGTGGGCATCGCCGGCGCCCGGCTCTCGGCCGTCCAGCGCCAGAAGATCGGCATCGCACGGGCGCTCCTGCGCCGCCCAGACGTCCTGATCCTGAACGACGCCGCGGCCACGTTCGACGCCGCGTCGCAGCGGCGCCTCGTCGCCCGGACCCTGGAGGCCATGGCGGGGCGCACCGTGATCTGGACGACCCACCGTCCCGACGTCGCCTGCCTGTTCGCCTCCGTCGCCGTCATGCGCGGTGGGCGGATCGTCGAGACCGGCTCTCCCGACGAGCTCGACCGGGAAGGTCATGTGTTCCACGAAGCCGCCGCGCAGAATTGAAGGGTTTCACGATGCGCCGTTCCATCCCACCTCTATCAAAAGCCCCCTTCAACCAAAGGCCCCCGGCCAGCGAGGAGGGTCGTCATGAGCCTCAATGAAGAGGTGGACCTGCTCCGCAAGATCCCGCTCTTCGCGAAGATCGAGCCGTCGAAGCTGAAGCTGCTCGCCTTCACTTCGGAGCGGCTGACCTATCAGGGCGGCCAGCGGCTGTTCCAGCAGGGCGACGTCGGCGATGCCGCCTACATCATCATCGACGGCACGGCCTCGGTCCGGATCCGGACCGACGGGGGCGAGATCGAGGTGGCGGAGCTGGGCAAGGGCGACGTGGTCGGCGAGATCGCCATTCTCTGCGACGTGCCGCGCACCGCGTCGGTCGAGGCCACCGGCCGGCTGATCGCCCTGCGCATCACCAAGGAGCTGTTCTTCCGCCTTGTCAGCGAGTTCCCGCAGATCTCCATCGAGATCATGCGCGAGCTGGCCGCCCGCCTGGAGCGTACGAACGTGCAGCTGCGCGAAGCCCTGAACCGGTGATCCGCGGCCGATGAGCAGACTGGACAGCATGATCCGGCGCCTGGAGGCCCAGCGAGCCACCCTGAACGCCGCCGCCGACCGCGTGCGCGACCGCGAGGGCGTCGCCCTGGAGTTCGGGCTCGGCAACGGGCGCACCTACGACCACCTACGGGAGATCCTTGCCGGGCGCGACATCTACGTCTTCGACCGGCAGGTCGCCGCCCATCCGGACTGCATCCCGCCGGACGACAGGCTGTTTCTCGGCGATCTGTTCGACACCCTGCCGCGGGCCATCGCCCAGCTCGGAGGACGGGCGGTGCTGGTGCATCTGGATATCGGCACCGGCGACAAGGCGGAGAGCGTGGCTCTGTCCCAGCGCGCGGCGCCCCTGGTGGCCGAGCTGCTGGCGCCGGGCGGCGTGGCGGTCAGCGACCAGCCGATCGACGGTCTCGCCGCCTTCTCGCCGCTCCCGCTGCCCGACGGCGTCAAGCCGGGCCGGATCTACCTGTACGAACGGGTCTGACTGTACGACCGGGTCCGACCCTGGGCGCGCGGTCAAACTGTTCCGGAGTCGGTACGAAATACGACCGTTCCGGAACTCCGCATCCTTCTGAAATCAGCAAAGCTCACAATCCGTCATCCCGGTCGGCCCCCGGATCTGGTCCGGGGCGCCACCGGCATGACGGGCGAGAAGGAGGGTGGGTGGCGGAGGCGCAGCCCCGGCCCCCGACAGCTCTCCCTACAGATCCAGGTCGACCACCACCGGGGCGTGGTCGGAGGCCTTCTCCCAGCCGCGGGCGTCGCGGATGACCTCGGCATGGCGGACGGCACCGTCAAGCGGCGGCGTCACCCAGACGTGGTCGAGCCTGCGCCCCTTGTCCGCCGCCGACCAGTCCTTCGCCCGATAGCTCCACCAGGTGTAGAGACGTTCCTCGGGCGGAACGATCTTGCGGACCGCGTCGACCCAGCCGGCCGAGGCCTGCACCCGGTCCAGCGCCTCGACCTCGACGGGCGTGTGGCTGACCACGTTCAGGAGCTGCTTGTGCGACCAGACGTCGGTCTCCAGCGGCGCGATGTTGAGGTCGCCGACCAGGACCATCGGGCTGTCGGGACTGCGGTCGGCCGCCATCCAGCGGGTCATCTCGGCCAGGAAGTCGAGCTTGTGGGCGAACTTGTCGTTGGCCGCCGGGTCGGGCACGTCGCCGCCGGCGGGGACATAGAAGTTATGGACCTCGGGTCCGCCCTCGATGGTCGCCGCCACGTGCCGGGCGTCGGTCCGCCCGCAGAACTCCCGGGACAGGGTCTCGGTGAACGGCAGCCGCGAAACGATGGCGACCCCGTTATAGCCCTTCATCCCGGCGACGATCTGGTGCGGCCAGCCGGCCTCGGCGAGCGGGCCGGACGGGAAGACGTCCACGATCGCCTTGGTCTCCTGCAGGCAGAGCACGTCCGGCTGCACCTCCTCGAGCAGGCGCAGGACCAGGGGCAGCCGCAGCCGGACGGAGTTGATGTTCCAGGTGACGACCCGCACCGGTCAGACGACCTTCACATGCAGGTCGGTCAGGCCGTCCACATGCCCGTGCAGCTCGTCGCCGCGCTGGACCGCGTTCACCCCCTCCGGCGTGCCGGAGAAGATCAGGTCGCCGGGTGCGAGCATGACGAGGCCGGACAGGTAGCTGATGGTCTCGGGGATCGACCAGATCAGCGCCTTCAGCGTCGACTCCTGCCGGCGCGTCCCGTTGACGTCGAGCCAGATCGCCGCGTCCTCGATGATGCCGGTCTCCGTCACCGGATGCAGGTCGGCGATTGGGGCGGAGTGGTCGAAACCCTTCGCCATGTCCCAGGGCCGGCCCATCTTCTTCGCCTCGCCCTGGATGTCCCGGCGGGTCATGTCGAGGCCGACGCCGTAGCCCCAGATCAGGCTGTTCGCCTCCTCGACGGGAATGTCCCGGCCGCCGCCCGACAGGGCCACCACCAGTTCGATCTCGTGGTGCACGTCCGAGGTCATGGTCGGATACGGCATGGCCGCCCCGCCGGTCACCAGCGCGTCGGCCGGCTTCATGAAGAAGAACGGCGGCTCGCGGTCCGGATCGTGACCCATCTCGCGGGCATGCGCGGCATAGTTACGGCCGACGCAGAAGATGCGCCGGACCGGGAACCCCTGGTCGCTCCCGGCAACGGGAACGGCGACGGTGCGCGGCGGAGTGATCACATATTCCATTAATGGAAAACCTTTTTTCGTCTCGTCATGCCGGAATAATTCCCGATCTTAACCATGCGCGGCGGCGCCTGATTCGGCTGCTCTCCCGGACGGGCGGGGACCGGCGGGCAGACTATGGCGGGCTTGCCCCCTCGCGGTCCAGCCCCGATCGCGCCCTAGGCGGGCGCTTTGAAGCCGTTGCCTAAGCGTAATGAGGAGACGACGGACGACCGGTCTCGTCAGGCGCCGACCGCCGCTACTCCGCGGCCACAACGGTTCGGGCCGATCCCGTGCCGGCCGAGGCCGCATGGCCGCGGGCGGCGGTCCCGAACGCCTCGAAGATCGCCCGATTGATGCCGGTCACCGGGCGCGGCCATTCCGGGTGCCATTGGACGGCGAGCGCGAAAGCCGGCGCGTCGGCGATCGAGATCGCCTCGACCACGCCGTCGGGCGCACGGGCTTCGACGGTCACCCGCTCGCCGGTCCGGTCGATCGCCTGCCCGTGCAGGGAGTTGACCAGATGCGGGCCCGGCCCGGCGATGGTGGCCAGGCGTCCCTGCGGCGCGAGGTCCAGGGAATGGGCCGGCCGATACTTCCAGTCGTAGGGCACGTCCCGGCGCATGCGGTGGTCGAGCCCGCCGGTATTCGTATGGATCTGCTGGTGCAGGGTTCCGCCGAACGCCACGTTCAGCTCCTGGGCACCCCGGCACACGCCGAGCAGCGGCACGCCGCGGGCGACCGCCGCCCGGGCCAGGGCCAGGGTGATCCCGTCCCGGGCCGGGTCGTGATCGTCCGGGGTCACGCTGTCGCCGCCGTCGTACCGCGCCGGCTCCACATTGGACGGGCTGCCGGTGAGGAAAACGCCGTCGAGCCGGTCGAGCAGGCTGTCGATCTCCATGCCGTCGGGCAGCGCCGGGATGATGACTGGACAGACGCCGGCGACCTCCGACATGGCGGTGACGTACTTCTCGCCGACCCGGTGGCTGGCGTTGTGCTCGCCCATGATGCGGCAGGCGGTCACACCGACGAGCGGAAGGCGTTGAGGCACGGCGGATCTCCTGGCAGTCACACTCGCGTTGCGGTCACAATCCCGTTTCGGGCGCTTGGTCCGAGGCCGCTACCATGCCATATCCCGGACATGTTGGACATCTCAGACCCCGAGCGTCTGGCTCTCGTCAAAGCGGTCGCCGTCGCCGCCTGGATCGTGCTGATCCTGGTGGCGGAGCGCGCCGTTCCGGCCGTGGCGCGGCGCGGCGGCTGGCCCCGCGTCGTGCGTAACGCCGGGCTCTTCGCGGTCAATATCGGACTGTCGCGCCTGGCCGTCATTCCGATCACCGTGCTCGCCGCCGGCATGACCCTGGACTGGCGGCCGGCCTGGATGGACGGCGGCTGGTCGCTACTGGTCGATCTGCTGATTCTCGACCTGTGGATCTATTTCTGGCACCGGGCCAACCACACGGTTCCGTTCCTGTGGCGGTTCCACGAGATCCATCACCTCGACGAGTTTCTCGACGCCACCTCCGCCGTCCGCTTCCACGCGGGCGAAGTCCTGATGTCGGCGGTGGTGCGGGGCGCGGTCATCGTCCTGCTGGACATCCCGCTCGCCTCGGTTCTCGCCTTCGAGACCCTCGTTCTGATCGCCGCGGTGTTCCAGCATTCCAACCTGCGCCTGCCCGCCCGGCTGGAGGCGGCGCTGTCCCGCGTGATCATTACGCCATCGATTCATTGGGTCCATCACCACGCGGTGCGGCGCGACACCGACTCGAACTACGGCACGACGCTGTCGCTGTGGGACCGGCTCTTCGGCACGCTGAGCCCGACCCCGCGCACGCCGGAGATGGCGATCGGCGTCGAACGCGCCCATGACAGCGGGTTCTGGAGCCTGCTGGTCCGGCCGTTCCGGCCCCGCCGGGATGCCGGCTGAGGGTCTGGGGGCCTGACCCTACTTGCCGTTGCCGCCTTCGGGGAACGGCTTGTCCTGCTTCGCCTCGATGACGCCGCGCCGCACCTCCCGGGTGCGGGTGAAAAGCTCCTGCAGCTTGTCGCCCTCGCCCCAGCGGATCGCGCGCTGCAGATAGGTCAGGTCCTCGCTGAACCGCTGCAGCATCTCGAGCACCGCCTCGCGGTTGTTTAGGAAGATGTCGCGCCACATGATCGGGCTCGATCCGGCGATGCGGGTGAAGTCGCGGAAGCCGCCAGCGGAGAAGCGGATCACGTCCTGCTTCTCCTGGCCCTCGAGGTCGAAGGCGGTGCCGACGATGGTATAGGCGATCAGGTGCGGCAGGTGCGAGGTCACGGCCAGTACCTTGTCGTGGTAGTCGGCCTTCATTTCCTCGACGATGGCGCCGCAGCGGGTCCACAGCGCGGTCACCTTCGCCACCGCGTCCGGATCCGTGGTCTCGTCTGGGGTCAGGATCCAGTAGCGGCCGACGAACAGGTCCGACGAGCCGGCATCCGGCCCCGATTTCTCGGTGCCGGCGATCGGATGGCCGGGGACGAAGGCGACGCCGTCCGGAATATGCGGTCCGGCGGCGGCGATCACCGCCCCCTTCACCGAGCCCACATCGGTGACCACCGCGCCCGGCTTGAGATGCGGCGCCATGGCCTGGGCGATCGCCCCGAACGCGCCGAGCGGCGTGCAGAGCACGACGATATCCGCCTCCGCAACCGCCTTGGACGGCTGCTCGACATAGGCATCGGCCAGGTTCAGGGACCGCGCCCGCTCCAGCGCCTCCGCCGAGAGATCGGCCGCGACCACGCGTTCGACCGCGCCGTATTTGCGCACGGCGCGGGCGACGGAGGAGCCGAGATTGCCGATCCCGATGACCGCGAGGGTCCCGAAGATCGGCTCTCCCGTAGACGCGGACTCGATCACGCCGCGGCCCCGTTGAGGAAGTCGGTCAGGCCCTGGACCACTGCGCGGTTCTCGTCCTCCTGGCCGATGGAGACCCGGATGAAGTCGTGCTCGCCGTAATCGACCATGTTCCGGACCATGATGCCGCGCTTGGCCAGGAACTCCCGTGCCTCGCCCGCCGTCTTGCCCGGCTCCGACGGGAAGCGGGTGATGAAGAAGTTGGCGACGGAGGGATACGGCTCAAGGCCGAGCTTGCGGAACTCGTCCTGCAGCCAGGGCAGCCAGGCGCTGTTGTGGGCGACCGACTTCTCCTGGAATTCCAGATCGCGCACCGCGGCGATGCCGGCCACCAGGGCCGGGGTGTTGACGCCGTAGGGCGGCTTCACCGTGTACAGAAGGTTGGCGATCTCCGCCGGGCAGTAGGCCCAGCCGAGGCGCAGGCCCGCCATGCCGTACATTTTGGAGAAGGTACGCAGCATGACCGTGTTGTCGGTCTCTTCCACCAGCTCGATGCCGGCGGTGTAGTCGTTGCGCTGGACGTATTCGGCATAGGCCGCGTCCAGCACCAGCAGCACATGGTCCGGCAGCTCGGCGCGCAGCCGGCGCACCTCGTCGGTCGGGACGTGGGTTCCGGTGGGATTGTTCGGGTTGGCCAGGAAGACGACCTTCGTGCGCTCGGTCACCCGCGCCAGGATCGAGTCGACGCTGGCGGTGAAACCGTCGTCGGGCGCGGACACGGGCACGCCGCCGGCGACCTTCGTCGCCATCGGGAACAGCAGGAAGCCGTACTGGGTGTGGATGACCTCGTCGCCCGGCTCGAGATAGGCCTGGGTGATGACCTGGATCAGCTCGTCCGACCCGCAGCCGAGCACGATGCGCGACGGGTCGATGCCGTGCCGCTCGCCGATGGCTTCGGCTAGGCCGGAGGCGGCGACGGCCGGATAGGTGTGGATCTTCGAGGCGACGCCGGCCAGGGCCTCCATCGCCTTGGGCGAGGGGCCGAGCGCCCCTTCGTTCAGGTTCAGGCGGATGATCCGCTGAAGGCTCTTCGGGTAGCTGGTCGGCTTGTAGGGGGTGAGATCGGAAATCGACGATTTGGGAGCGACGCTGGGCATCGGGGTGTCCTCGGACGGGTAGCGTGTCAGGTCTGGGAGGTCTCGGGCCGGGCGTAGGCGCCGATCGGCGCCGCGCCGGCCGGCATATGGCCGACCTCCAGATAGCCGTCGGCCGCGATCAGCGACCAGCGGGCGCCCAGGATCTCGGCGGTGTCGAGCGCGCCCTCCACCGCGCCCTTGAGCGCGTAGAGGGTGACGTCGGCGCCGGACGGGTCCGGATCCTGCGGTGCGACGCCGTAGCAGGGGACGCTGGCCGGCCCGAAAAGCGGAAGCCGCGCGATGACGCGCGGCTCCGGGCCGGACTCGGTAGAGGTCTGGATCAGTTCCGGCCACCAGCGCCAGCGGGAGTCGGCGATGTCGGGCAGTACGGCGAGCGTCGCCCGGCCGTCGACGGCGGCCGCGATGGCCGCCTCGGCGCTGTCCACCCGCTCGAGACGGGTCGCGGCACCGCCCCGGTCGCGGGCGAGATCGAGGATCGTTTCGGCCCCGTCGGGCGCGTAGACAACGGTGAGCGGGTCGACCTGACGGGCCAGATTGGCGCCCAGGATCTCCCGCCAGATGCGCTCCAGGGTGGCGGTCGGCAGGTCGTCGCTGGCGGCGGCCCGGAGCCGGCGCAGGATCGCCGCCTCCCGGCCGGGCCGGAGATACGGACCCGACGCGTCGCCTTTCGCCGCCGCCACGCGCCGTCCGATCGCAACCCGATGGTCGAGCAGGCTCAGCAGCTCGTCATCGATGCGATCGATCTCGGCCCGAAGCTGGGCCAGCGAGGGCGCGACATCCGCCATGCGGTGATCCCCGGAGAAGCCGGTCATGAGAAAACCGGCAAGACCTATCGGAGCGCACCGATTAAGGCAAGCCGCTCCGGGCGCGGCCGCCGGTTCCCGGATGGGCAACGGCGCCGGGCGGTCCTAGAATGGAACATCCCCGCCCCAAAACGGAGCCGTCGCGTGGCCGTCTCGATCGACCAGGACCTCACCCGCCCCGGCGTGCTGCGTGCCGGGATCAACCTCGGCAATATCCTGCTGGTCACCGGCACGGCGGCCAATGGCGATCCCGAAGGCGTGGCGCCGAGCCTGGCGGCGCTGATCGCGGAGCATCTCGGTGTCGCGGTCGAGCTGGTGCCCTTCGCCTCCCCGGGTGAGGTGGCGGACGCCCTAGGGTTCGTACTCAATAGGGATTCCGTCTGAGAGGGATCCGTGATTCAAGCTTCCCAACGTTAGGAGGCTTGTATGAAGGGTCTGTACTGGCTGAGCGATGCGGAGTGGGGCCGGATCGAGCCGTTGTTGCCGCG